>NZ_SRZX01000009.1 GCF_004792665.1 Marinobacter orientalis | reverse complement strand
CGAAGGCCCAACAGGCCGTTAGGTCGATAAGGACGGCAGGCGCGGATCTTCCATCAAGGCCAGAGGCGACAAAGCCGCCTCGCTAAACAGGCCGGATATACGGGCGCAAACCTGTCCCTGACATCGAGCACTGAGACCTTGCAAACGGGGAGGAGACCATATACGGATTAGGCGAAGCCGTAATCCGACAACTGCCCCCAAACCAATCCAAAACCTCACTCAATCAGATGCGCAAACTCCCTCTCCAACAACGCCTGATCCCCCAGATTCAACTCCACCAACCTCTTCAGGTGAGTCGCACTCTCAAGATCAATATACTGACACTTGAACCCCAGCCTATGCTCTTCAATGTGCCGTAACTCCACGGCCATCACGATCGCGGTTTCGCGATCGTCCAGGTGGACAATCACCTCACAGGGCTGCCTGAAGGGGACATCCCACCCTCTTGGCCGCTTTACCAGAACACCCTTCAGGGAAATATCCAGCACCTCGCTCTGCCACACTTCATCCTGACAGTGCAGTTCGCAATCGGCATCAAAGGAGATTCTTTGGAAACGGCGCTTTTCGGAGATTCTGGCTGGCAAGGGGTTACTCCTGTTTACCGGTCATGTCTTATATGACTATAGACTGCCCGGCAACCGCCCGCTACTCCCGGAATTCAGTCCTGCTGATGGTACTGCGGACTAAGCTCCGTAACGGCTCGAATAAATGCCCCGGCGTGCTCCGGATCTACGTCCGGGGTAATACCATGCCCAAGGTTGAAGATATGTCCCGGCCCGGAACCGTAACGGGACAGGATATCCGCCACTTCCTGGCGAATCCGTTCCGGCGGAGCGTAAAGCATGGCCGGGTCCATGTTGCCCTGCAAGGCAACCTTATCGCCGATGCGGGCACGTGCACTGCCGATATCCGTTGTCCAGTCCAGTCCCACAGCATCTGCCCCGGATTCCGCGATCGACTCCAGCCACTGGCCGCCGTTCTTGGTGAACAGGATCACCGGCACATGGCGCCCGTCGTTCTCACGGATCAGGCCGGCAACAATTTTTTTCATGTAATTGAGGGAGAATTCCTGGTACGCCCAGCTGCTGAGCACGCCACCCCAGGTATCAAAAATCTGCACCGCCTGGGCGCCAGCACGAATCTGGCCATTCAGGTAATCAATGACCGACTCTGCCAGATGATCCAGCAACTGATGCATCACTTCGGGCTGCCCGTACATCAGCTTTTTGGCTTCGCGGAAGTCCTTCGAAGATCCGCCTTCAATCATGTAGGTGGCGAGGGTCCACGGGCTGCCAGAGAAACCAATCAGGGGAACACTGCCACTGAGTGCGCCGCGGATGGTGGACACCGCATTCATTACGTAATCCAGGTCCACTTCCGCATTGATCCTGGGCAGCGCAGCTACATCGGCTGCGGACCGGATGGTATTACGGAATTTCGGACCTTCTCCGGTTTCGAAGTAAAGCCCAAGCCCCAGAGCATCCGGGATAGTAAGAATATCCGAAAACAGGATTGCAGCATCCAGTGGAAACCGTTCCAGTGGCTGCAGGGTAACCTCGCAGGCCAGCGGCGTGTTCTTGCAGAGGCTGAGAAAATCTCCGGCCCTGGCGCGAGTGGCGCGATATTCCGGCAGGTATCGGCCAGCCTGACGCATCATCCATACCGGTGTGCGATCAACGGGCTGACGCATCAGCGCACGCAGGAAACGGTCGTTTTTCAGCTCGGTCATAGAATTCCCAGTCTGCTATCGGTCAAAAGTTTGGAAGGCAATGATACCCGGTTTGTGGCAATAAAAAAGGGCGACCCGCCTTCAGCAAGCCGCCCTTCTGATCACGGTCAAATCTTCTCAGGCCAAAAAAACAGGAACAGTCAGATATCCAGGTAATCCATGATGCCTTCTGCTGCCTGGCGGCCTTCCCAGATAGCCGTTACGACCAGATCGGACCCGCGGACCATGTCGCCGCCGGCAAAAATCCTGGGATTACTGGTCTGGAAACCGAACTCCGTCTCCTCCGGCGCGGTGACCCGGCCAGAATCATCGGTTTTTACCTTCTGCTCGTCGAACCACTCAGCAGGGCTCGGGCGGAAACCGAATGCCACCAGCACCGCGTCTGCCGGGATGACTTCCTCACTGCCGGCAACCACTTCCGGACGGCGACGACCGTTCTCGTCAGGCTCGCCAAGACGGGTCTGAACCACTTTCACGCCCTCGACCCGGTCCTCGCCAATAATGGCGATGGGCTGACGGTTGAACATGAACTTGACGCCTTCTTCCTTGGCGTTCGACACCTCCCGGCGGGAGCCCGGCATGTTCTGCTCGTCGCGGCGATAGGCACAGGTGACACTCGCCGCCTGCTGGCGAATCGACGTTCGGTTGCAGTCCATGGCGGTATCACCACCACCGAGCACCACCACGCGCTTGCCTTTCATATCGACGAAATCTTCGGCGTCTTTTTCGAATCCGAGCCGCCGGTTTACGTTGGACACCAGGAACGGCAAGGCATCATGAACGCCGGGCAGGTCCTCACCCGGAAATCCACCCTTCATGTAAGTGTAGGTGCCCATGCCCATGAAAACGGCATCGTACTCCTCAAGAATATCAGCCATCGCCACATCCTTGCCCACTTCCGTGGACAGACGGAATTCGACACCCATTTCCTCGAATATCTTACGACGACGACTCATCACCGACTTTTCAAGTTTGAACTCGGGGATACCAAAGGTCAGCAGGCCACCGATTTCCGGGTAAATGTCGAAAACCACCGGCTTGACGCCGTTGCGAACCAGCACATCGGCACAGCCAAGGCCCGCCGGACCGGCGCCAATCACGGCAACCTTCCTGTCTGTCCACTTCACCGCAGACATGTCGGGTTTCCAGCCCAGAGCGAACGCCGTATCCGTAATGTACTTTTCCACGGACCCGATGGTTACCGCGCCGTAGCCGTCGTTGAGGGTGCAGGCACCTTCACACAACCGGTCCTGTGGACAGACACGGCCACAGACTTCGGGCAGGGAGTTGGTCTGGTGACACAGCTCCACAGCTTTCATGATGTTGCCCTCAGAAACCAGCTTCAGCCAGTTCGGGATGTAGTTGTGTACCGGACACTTCCACTCACAATACGGATTACCGCATTCCAGGCAGCGATGTGACTGCGATGCGGCATGGTCCTGGGTGAACTGATGATAGATTTCACCAAACTCTTTCTTGCGCTTCCTTGCCGGTACTTTTTTCGGGTCAACACGCCCTACTTCGACAAACTGGAAGTCGTTACTCAGTCGTTCTTTCATTATGAAGCTCTCATCAGACTCAATTTCGACGCCAGCGTTGCCTTACCGGCAACGCCCCTGATCGTTCCGTCTGCCATTACTCGGGACGTGCCCGGGTGCTGGCCAGCAGGCTGCGAAGATTCGCCGCCTTGGGTTTGACCAGCCAGAAACGGCCGATGTAGTCGTCGAAATTGTCAAGAATATGATCTGCCCACTCGCTCGCGGTCTCGGAAATATGCTCCCGGACAACACCCCGGAGGTGGTTCCGGTAGGATTCCATGTCTTCGCTGGAGATCCGCTGGATTTCCACCAGCTCGTGGTTGTATTTGTCCACAAAGGTGTTGTTCAAGTCCAGTACATAGGCGAAACCACCGGTCATACCTGCACCGAAGTTGTGGCCGGTGCTGCCCAGAACAGTTATCAGGCCTCCCGTCATGTATTCACAACAGTGATCACCCGTGCCTTCAACAACGGCATGAGCGCCGGAATTACGCACACCAAACCGTTCACCGGCGGTACCAGCGGCGAACAGCTTGCCCCCGGTTGCGCCATACAGGCAGGTATTACCCACAATGGAGGTTTCCTGGGATTTGAAGGTGCTACCGGCTGGCGGCCGGATCACCAGCTTGCCGCCGGTCATGCCCTTACCCACGTAGTCGTTGGCGTCCCCTTCCAGAAGCAGGTTGAGGCCGCCCACGTTCCAGACCCCGAAGCTCTGGCCGGCGGTGCCGGTCAGATCGAGCGTAACCGGAGCGGATACCATGCCCTGATTACCATGCAACTGGGCAATCTCACCGGACAGGCGGGCACCGATGGAGCGGTCGCAGTTGGTGACCCGATAGGACCAGGTCCCACCCGCTTTGGCATTAATGGCTTCAGCGGTGTCCCTGACCATCTGCTCTGCCAGTTTGCCCTCATCGAATGGGTGGTTGCGCTCCACCTGACAGGTGTGGGGCTTGTCTGCCGGAATATGATCATTGGACAGCAAGCGGCTCAGGTCCAGCTTCTTCTGGCGCGGGGTGTCACCTGGCAGGCGTTCCAGCAGGTCAACACGACCCACCAGCTCCTCCAGGCTGCGAACACCCAGTTCTGCCAGCCACTGGCGGGTTTCTTCCGCCACAAAGCGGAAGAAATTCATGGCCATTTCCACCGTGCCCTTGAAGTGCTCCTCCCTCAGATGTTCATTCTGGGTGGCCACACCGGTGGCACAGTTGTTGAGGTGACATATCCGCAGGTACTTACAACCCAGTGCGACCATTGGCGTGGTACCGAAGCCGAAGCTTTCGGCGCCCAGAATGGCGCCTTTGACAACATCGAGCCCGGTTTTGATGCCACCATCGGTTTGCAGACGGATCTTGCCGCGCAGGTCGTTGGCCCGGAGCGCCTGCTGGGTTTCGCTCAGGCCGAGCTCCCAGGGCGAGCCCGCGTAACGGATGGAAGTCAGCGGGCTGGCCGCAGTGCCACCGTCATAACCGGAAACGGTAATCAGGTCGGCATAGGCTTTGGCCACACCGGCAGCGATGGTGCCAACACCGGGCTCCGATACCAGTTTCACCGACACCAGTGCGTTGGGATTGACCTGCTTGAGGTCAAAGATCAGTTGCGCCAGATCTTCGATCGAGTAGATATCATGGTGCGGCGGCGGTGAAATCAGCGTCACACCCGGCACTGAATAGCGCAGACGGGCAATCAGGTCATTGACCTTGCCACCGGGCAACTGACCACCTTCACCGGGCTTGGCACCCTGGGCCACCTTGATCTGCATGACATCGGCACTGCGCAGGTATTCCGCCGTTACGCCAAAGCGGCCGGAAGCCACCTGCTTGATCTTGGATCGCTTCTCGGTGCCGTAGCGGGCCGGATCTTCACCACCCTCGCCCGAGTTGGAGCGGCCACCCAGAGTATTCATGGCCACTGCCAGGGCCTCGTGGGCCTCCGGAGACAGCGCACCAAGAGACATGGCCGCCGAATCAAAGCGCGGGAAGATCTTTTCCACCGGTTCCACTTCTGACAGATCAATGGCCTCGATGTCTTTACGGAAGCCCAGCAGATCCCGCAACGTGGAGACCGGGCGCTCATTCACCAGACCGGCGTATTCCATATACTGCCCGTAATCCCCGCTGGTAACCGCTTCCTGCAGCCTGGCAATCACATCCGGGTTGAAGGCGTGGTATTCCTGACCGTGGACATATTTCAGCAGGCCACCCTGGGATATCGGTTTACGGTGCTTCCACGCAACGGCTGCCAACTGCTCCTGGTCCTGCTGGAAATCGAAGAATCCGGCGCCCTGGATACGGCTGGGAACACCCTTGAAGCACAGATCCACCACGTCATCCGCCAGACCGATGGCCTCGAACAACTGGGCACCCCGGTAGGAAGTAATGGTAGAGATACCCATCTTCGACAGGATCTTCAGAAGGCCCTTGTTGATGCCCTTGCGGTAATTGTTCTTGGCATCAATGGGATCCATCATCAATTCACCGGTACGAATCAGGTCGTTGAGCACCTGGTACGCCAGATACGGGTACACCGCCGTGGCACCAAAGCCGAATAGCACGGCAAAATGGTGCGGGTCACGTGCCCAGCCTGTTTCTACCAGGATATTGGAGTCACAGCGCAAGCCCTTTCCGACCAGATGATGATGCACTGCACCGGTTGCCATCATGGCATTCACCGGCAATTCGCCTTCTTTCAGATCCTTGTCGGTCAGAACCAGAATCACCTTGCCGTTGCGAACGGCCTGCTCGGCGTCGTCACATACCTTCTGGACAGCCTTTTCAAGCCCCATTTCCGGACTGTAGCTCATGCTGATACGGGCAACTTCAAAGCCAGGCCGATCATTATTGGCAATCTTCAGGAACTTCGCGGGCGAGAGAACCGGCGTTGTCAGAATGATACGGTTGGCATGCTCCGGCGTTTCCTCGAACACGTTACGCTCGGCACCGATGCAGGTCTCAAGAGACATCACGATCGATTCCCGCAGCGGATCGATAGCCGGGTTGGTTACCTGCGCGAATTTCTGACGGAAATAGTCCGCCACGTGCCTGACACGGCTGGACAGTACGGCCATGGGAGTGTCGTCACCCATGGAACCCACAGCCTCCTGACCATTCTCGGCCAACGGCCGCAGCACCTGATCGCGCTCTTCGTAGGACACCATGAACATTTTCTGATGGACATGGAGCTCGTCTGACTGCATCAGTTTGAACTCGGGGGTTTCCTGGTTCAGCGTCGTTTCCACCCGCAGGGAGTTCTCACGCAGCCAGCGCTTGTAGGGCTGGGCTGATTTCAGGCGGCGGTCCACGTCTTTGGTATGCAGGACTTCCCCCGATTCGGTATCGATAGCCAGCATCTGGCCGGGACCCACACGGCCCTTGGCTACAACGTCCTCGGGTCTGTACCCATAGGTGCCAATTTCAGAAGCCAGGGTTATGAAATCGTCTTTGGTGATTACCCAGCGAGCAGGGCGCAAACCGTTCCGGTCCAGCATACAGACCGCATACCGTCCATCGGAAAGAACCAGGCCAGCCGGACCATCCCACGGCTCCATGTGCATGGAGTTGTATTCATAGAACGCCCGCAACTCGGAATCCATGGTATCGACATTCTGCCAGGCGGGTGGAATCATCATCCGCACCGCCCGGAACAGATCGACACCGCCGGCCAACAGTACTTCCAGCATGTTGTCCATGCTGGAGGAATCAGAGCCGGTCAGGTTGACCAGCGGCTGCAGGGTTTGCAGATCCGGCAGTTCCGGAGCACTGAACTTGGCAGCCCGCGCAATGGCCCAATTGCGGTTGCCATCTACGGTGTTGATCTCACCATTATGCGCCAGATAACGGAAGGGCTGCGCCAGGGGCCAGCGCGGCATGGTGTTGGTGGAGAACCGCTGATGGAATACACAGATGGCAGTCTGCAAATCCGGATCGCCCAGGTCCCTGTAGAAATTCGCCAGGTCGGCCGGCATCATCAGCCCCTTGTAGGCCAATGTGCGATGGGACAGGCTGCAGATATAGAACTCGGAATCGTCAGCCATGTCCCGCTCGGCATGGCGGCGGCCAACAAACAGTGCAATGGCAAATTCCTGCTCTGTCTTCTCGGCTGGCAC
This sequence comes from Marinobacter orientalis, assembly GCF_004792665.1. GTDB lineage: Bacteria > Pseudomonadota > Gammaproteobacteria > Pseudomonadales > Oleiphilaceae > Marinobacter > Marinobacter orientalis. Next base: position 91,255 of record NZ_SRZX01000009.1, on the reverse strand, counting down.
CACAAACACCTGCTCGATCCATGGCAGACAATCCAGAGCCATGGGCCCCAGGCAGCTGTCGTCGGTCGGCACCTTGCGCCAACCCATGATCTCCAGACCCTGCTCCGTCAGGCGCTTTTCCACGACAGCCCTGCCTGCAGCAGCTTTGCTCTCGTCCGGATTCAGGAAGACCTGCCCCACCGCGAACAGCCCTTCAGGCGCCTTGCCAAACTCGGCTTTCGCGGCCTTGCGTAAAAAGGCATCGGGGCTCTGGATCAGGAGACCACAACCATCGCCGGTCTTCCCGTCTGCAGCGATACCACCACGGTGGGTCATGCAGGTCAGAGACTCAATGGCAGTTTGCAACAACTTGTGGCTTGCCTCGCCCTTCATATGGGCGATCAGGCCGAAGCCACAGTTGTCCCTGAATTCATCGGGATGATACAAACCTGTCATCATAAGCGTTATCTCACGTAGAAATGCTTTTCAATCAAAGGGTTGTTTTAAAACAGACGAAAATCCCACCCTTTGACACTGAAAATGGGGGCTGGCTATTTTACACGCGTAGAAATACGTACTCAAACCAAAGACGTTTTATTTTGGGGCTTCGGAAGGCCGGTTACGAGTCTGGCGACAGGCAGCAACCTCCAGACAGAGGCCTTCCGACGATTGTTTTTATTAGGATTAAAACAGAAACGGAGGATTTTCAATACGATCAGAAATTGCGCATTCGTCTGATCCAGAGGGACTGGTCCCGCAGAGTGCGGGGAAGACCTTCAACCCATTTTTGCGCCTCTTCACGAGAGCTGAAGTCTCCGTAAAAACCAAAAAACCAGTCCTGCCCCTCCCTTTCGGTACGAGTATAACGGATGCCGGAAACAGAATCGTACTGGTCAATCAGGCTCAGAACTGTCTGTTCGCGATTGCCGGCAATCAGTTGCACGGTCCAGCCCTCGCTGGCTCTGATATCGTCAAGAGCCATGAAATGAGCGGGTTTCGACGGTGAAAAGTCTGGCTCTGGCTCTGGCTCTGGCTCTGGCTCTGGCTCTGGCTCTGGCTCTGGCTCTGGCTCTGGCTCTGGCTCTGGCTCTGGCTCTGGCTCTGGCTCTGGCTCTGGCTCTGGCTCTGGCTCTGGCTCTGGAACAGGCTGCGGAACAGAATCTTCCATCGTCAAGTCAGGTGACGGCTCCAACTGAACCACTGCAGGGTCGATGACCTCCGGCCCGGGATTGTCGGGGCCGATGGTTATACTCTTGCGTACGGTTTCCGGCTCCGGCTCCGTTCGCTCCCGGGCCATGGAGTCGTCGTACTGCTGTGAAACCAGCCACCAGGAGCCCGCCAGAAGCACCAGGGCCAGCGCCGGCCAGCGGAGATTGATTGGCACAGAAAATGTTCGCCCGCGCCCATTCACACTTCCGGATGATGCCATATCCAGCCACACCGCTGGCGTCACTCGCTTCAGTCCGGAGAAGTTTCCCTCGCTCAGGCTGTGTATCTGCGACAGCCGGGCAGGTGTTAACAAGACCCTTGCATCGCCGCCCGCACGATGAATCCTGGGCTTCAGATAGGCGGCAACCTCCTCCCTCGTGAGGGGACGAAGATGGATCTGGTACACACCATCGCCATCTCCCGGGAGTCCCAGCATCTCAATCAGCTGAGCGGTCCCACTGAATACCGGTACCGCAGCAGCAGAACGGTCGGCCGCCCCGAAAGCTGCCAGAACAAGCCTGACGAGCTCTGGCGGTGCCCGATGTGCATCATCAATCAGCAGAACCATGCGCTGACCTTTGCGCGCCCGGTGCTCAGACCAGCGAAAGAAGCCGTAAACCGCGTCCCGCACACCCTCCCCCGGCTTTAGTCCCTTGTGGGCTATACCAAGCAAGGCTCTGGCGAGCGCCTGGGCACTGGTCAATGAGGCAGCAGGAAGACGGTGAAAATCGAGACGGGAAGACTCACTGCTGACCAGTTCGGCCAGTAGCCGGCTTTTGCCGGAGCCGGCTTCGCCAGTCAACAAAAGCGCAAGATCACCAAATCCACAAAGATGGCGAAGTGTTTCCAGGGCATGGTGGCGAGAGGCTTCCGGAAAAAAGGGAGTTTCCATCTCCAGGGGGTTCGCCTTTAATCCGTACCTTTCCTGTAAACGCGGGAAAAGACCGCCGCCATCAAGACTGTTGAGCCCCTGATCTGTCACTGTCATTCCCTTTAGAGCCATTGTGTGAGCGACTCTGCGTTCAATGGCAACTCAAACGTCAGCACCATCGGAAGCCACGCAAAAGGCCCGAAGGGTGGCATCCAACTGCGATACATCCACCTGATCGGTTACCACCGCATCGCCCAGAGCCCGAAGCAGAACCAGCCGCAGAGAGCCGTCGACATTTTTCTTGTCCACAGCCATGAGGCGGCGAAAGTCATCCGGTGTCATACCGGCCGGCGCCCGGGCGGGAAGGTTCGCCCGTTCAATAATGCGTACCGCCCGGGTCCGTTCCTGTTCGCGGATCATCCCCTGGCGCAGGGACAGATCTGCAGCCATCATCATGCCAGTCCCTACAGCCTCGCCATGCAGCCAGTTACCGTATCCGGCAAACGTCTCAATGGCATGGCCAAAGGTGTGCCCCAGATTCAGGATGGCTCGCAGCCCGCTTTCTCTCTCGTCCAGCGCCACAACATCAGCCTTGCAGGCACAGGACCGATAGATGGCTTCCACCAGAGTGGCCGGGTCCAGGTCAACGAGAGAGGCAATTTCCTGCTCAAGCCAACAGAGAAAGTCTGTGTCACGGATCAATCCGTACTTGATCACTTCTGCCAGGCCAGCCGAGACTTCCCGGGGCGGGAGTGTTCTCAGGGTGTCCGTATCAATCAGCACTACTTCAGGCTGGTGAAAGGCGCCAATCATGTTCTTGCCAAGCGGATGGTTGATACCGGTTTTGCCGCCAACAGAAGAATCCACCTGCGAAAGCAGTGTGGTGGGCATCTGTATAAACGGCACGCCCCGCTGGTACGACGCCGCAGCAAAACCGGCCATGTCCCCCACAACGCCACCGCCCAGTGCAACCAGGGTGGTTTTTCGTGAATGCCGCTTTTCCAGCAGACCATCGAATATCCGGTTCAGAGTCTGCCAGTCCTTGTACTTCTCACCATCCGGCAGAACCACCGTGTCCACCTGTTTGCCGGGGAAACAGGCCCGGGCAGACTCGAGATACAGGGGAGCAACCGTTTCATTGGTCACAATCATCACCTGCTGACCCTGGACGAACGGAGCCAGGTCATAGCTACCCAGCAACCCCTGCCCGATAACAATCGGATAGGTTCTCTCCCCCAGATCGACGGTCAACTCGCGCACTGAATCACGCATGATTTCTGCCTTCCTTGCGCACCTGTCTTTTGTGCCGCGGTGTGCGGGGATGAATGCGATTCACCAGCTGTCGCACAACCAGCCTCGGGCTTTTGCGATCAGTGAACATGACAATATCGGCGAGTTCTGTATAGATCGGGTCGCGGACGGCGAACAGGTTCCGCAGAACGGTTTCCGGATCATCGTTCTGCAGCAGAGGACGGTTTCTGTCGCGCCGGGTTCTCTCGACTTGCTGTTCTATCGAGGTTTTCAGGTAAACTACGGTGGCGTCACGCTTCAGAAGGGGATGGTTTTCCTCACGCATTACTGCTCCGCCACCGGTCGCAAGGACCGTTTGCGGGTGTTCGGAAAGCTCCGCCAGCATGGCGGTTTCACGTTGCCGAAAACCATCCTCGCCTTCGACATCGAAAATCCAGGGGATGTTCGCCCCGCAGCGCTCCTCGATGATCCGGTCGGAATCCAGAAAACGGTAGCCCAGCTCTCTGGCCAGCATGCGACCAATCGTGCTTTTGCCCGCCCCCATGGGGCCCACAAGAACAATTCGTTTTGGCAAGGACATAACTTCCGCTCATCTGCATTCAGGCGGGTGAGAATATCACAGGGTAACGTTTTCCATAAGTTTGGGAAAACGAACGGGCAAAAAAACCGCCGTACAGGTGACGGCGGTTTTTCAGGTGAGACCCGATTACTGGATCAGGTCACTCTTGATGATCTTCGGTGTGATGAAGATCAGCAGTTCGCTGCGTTCGTCAATTTTTTCTGTGCGCTTGAACAAACGCCCAAGGTAAGGAATGTCACCAAGGAAAGGCGTCTTGGTAGTCGTGGTTGAGACCTCTGACTGGAAAATGCCGCCCAGCACCACAGTTTCGCCATTACCTACAAGCACCTGGGTGGTCACTTCGTTGGTATTGATTGCCGGAATGCCAGCCGTTACTTCACCACGGGAGTCCTGGTTGACCACCAGGTCCATGATGATCTTGTCGTCTGGCGTGATCTGCGGAGTCACTTCCAGGGACAGAGCTGCTTCCTTGAAAGAGACCGACGTGGCACCACTTGATGATGCTTCCTGATACGGAATTTCCTCACCGGACTTGATTGAGGCAGTCTGACGGTCGGCGGTTACTACCCGCGGCTGTGAGACCACTTCGGCGCGGCCATCGCTTTCGAATGCGGAAAGTTCAAGATCGATCAGCAAGTCAGTACCAATGTAACCAAAAGCTACCGAGGATGAATTTGCGCGAGTAACACCCAGGTCAACATTAAGATCAGAGGGGAAAGAAATACCGCCGGTATTAATGCTATCCAGTGAGCCCTGCGATCCACCCACTATGAATTCGTCAGTGCCTCCATCAGTGGTTCCACGGCCCTGGGCACCCCAGCGAACACCCAGTTCTTCAGCCAGATTGTTCTGGGCACGAACGATACGTGCTTCAATCGAAACTTGCCGGACTGCCACGTCCCAGGTTGAAACCAGGCGACGGATTTCGTCCAGCTTCTCTGCAGTTTCCCGCACACTGATGGTGTTGGTACGGGCATCCGAGGAGATAAATCCGCGTGACGAAATCAGCTCCTCGTCTGCCTGAATCAGCGATACGATATCGGCTGCCTTGGCATAGTTGACCTGAATAATATCCAGTCGGACCGGTGCCAGCTCGGCGATCTGTTTACTGGTTTCGAGCTCCAGTTTTTCCCTGGCCGCAATTTCGTCGGCCGGAGCGACCAGAAGCACGTTGCCGATCTGGCGCTTGTCCAGCCCCTTGGTTTTCAGGATCAGATCCAGAGCCTGGTCCCAGGGCACATTCTGGAGTCGCAAGGTGATGCTGCCACTGACCGTATCACTGGCCACAAGATTGAGGCCGGTGAAGTCTGCGATCAACTGCAGCACTGAACGGACTTCGATATCCTGGAAGTTGAGAGAAAGTTTGTCGCCGGTGTAGGGGAATTTCTCTTCACGGCGGGATTCTGCTTCCTCTTCCGTCAGCTTTTCAACGCTGACTGTAAACTGGGAGCCCGACTGGTAAGCGATATAGTCGTAGTTGCCTTGCGGCCGGATTTCTACAACCGCATTACCGTCTTCTGTAAAGGTATCGATTCGGGTGACCGGCGTTGCGAAATCCGTCACATCAAGTCGACGACGCAGATTATCCGGAACACTGGTGTCATCCATCGTCAAACGGATTCGACCGGCCTGCTCAGAGAGATCAACCGGTGTACTGGCACTACCCAGATCCACAATCACTCGACCCTCACCATCTTTGCCTCTGCGGAAATCGACACCGGCAAGGCCGTCACCAGACGAAGAAGACGTGCCCGACTGCCCGGACACTGCCGAGGATGCTGCAGCAGACGTGCCAGACCCGGCACCTTCTTCAGCACCAATAGTCACAACCAGACTGTTCTGATTCCGGACTGTCTGGTAAGGAGTCAGTTCTGCGAGGTTGAAAATCAGCCGGGTGCGATCCGGAGTTTCAACCACCGTCATGCTCTGGGCATTCCCGGAGCCCAGGGATATATTGCGGCTGTCGAGCCCGCTGGTGGTGTCCCGCAGATCCACTGCTATCCTTGCCGGCCTTTCGATGGTGTAACCACTCGGTTCCGGTGGCTGACCGTCAAACTGTAGCGTCACTTCGACCCGGTCCCCGGATAGCGACGAAAACGACACGTCTTCCAGCGTGACCGCATTGGCCAGGCCGGACAACAACCCAAAAGCAATCACGCCGACGTATACATTGAGTTTTCTGAACATCGCTAGCCTCGACCCCAAACTTTTTTGTTCATGCATGGTTCTTTGAATAATCATATTGCCGCCCCTTAGCCTTCATTCTCGTCAAGCGAAAGCGAGCGTGGACGCTCGACCCATCCGCCCCGGCCATTGGGAACGATCTCGATCAGCTCTACCCGGGTTTCGTTAACACCGATAATCCGTCCATAGTTCTGCCCCATGTAGTTACCGGTGCGCACCCTGTGGATACCACCCTGGCCGTCCCTGATCAGGGCAAAAAGACTCCCGGAAGTATCACTCAGGGTTCCCACCATAGTGAGTTCCTTCAGATCAAAGTTCTCCAGGACTTCTCTCGGCCGATCCAGATCAGGCTCTATGTCGCTCTCCGGCTCCTGATCAACCATGGTGAGCTGAACATCAATCGGTGGTTCGAAGGGCGCCCTCCGGTCCGCAGCCGAATAACTGAACGCTTCATACGACTCGAATTCCGGCAACGGCTCCACATGTCCACGGGGCTTGGCCCGTGTATCTGCCATGAACTTGTCCAGGTCGGAAAAGCCGTCGCCCTGGGTACACGCCGTCAGGAAGGTTACAAGACAAATACCCATCCAGGCTTTTGCCGCATGCTGTCTCGCCATGCTCATTCTCCAGCCCGGTAGCGGTAGGTACGAGCAAGAACCTGCATGTTCAGCTGCTCTCCATCACCGCCAGTTGGTGTTATGGTCAGATCGTGTAACGTCACAATACGGGGCAGGCTCGCTACGCTGCTGACGAAACTTGCCAGCTCATGATAGGTTCCTGTTACCCGGATATTGATCGGGAGCTCGGCATAGAAATCCCGCTGCTGCTCTCCCTGCAGTGCGACCTCTTGCAGGGCAAGACCGTTGCCCAGCGCTGTATTGGTGATATCCTCAAGCAGCCCCGGCACTTCGGTTTCACTGGGGAGCTGCCTCACCAGAGCGCCGAACGTTTCTTCCATTTCTTCCATCTGGGCCTTGAAGACGTCGAGGTTGGCCACCTGATAGGCCTTGTCCTCATATTGTTTGCGCAGTTCCTGCTCGGTGTTTTGAACCCTTTCAAGGTGTGCATACTGGTCCTTGATGAAGAACCAGTAACCGCCACCGAGAATCAGTCCGAACACGATAAGTATGACAATCGCCTTGACCGGTGCCGGCCAGATGCCGGCGTTATTGATATCCAGATCGTTGATATCGAATTCATTGAGACTTTTAAGTGAGTCCGCGAGGCTCATTACTTATCCTCCCCTTCGGGCTCTGGTGTTTGTTGTTGAACCGACAGATTGAACTGGCTGTACCCAGCACGGGCACTGTCGGCAGCAGCGACGTTGGAAAGATTGGGGTCGTTGAACCAGTCAGATTCCTCAAATCGCCTCATCAGGGACGATATGCGGCTGTTGGATTCCGACATACCGACAATATCCACACGCTCTCCGGTCTTCTTGAGGCTGTTGTAGTACAGCCCGTCCGGGAGTGTGCGAACCAGCTCATCGAACACCCGCACGATGACCGGCCGTTTGCCCTGAAGATCCTGAATCACCTGCATGCGGGACAGGAGCTCGTCACGCTTGCGCTTGAGGTTCTCGATTTCCCTGATCTGCTTGTCAAGTTGCCTGGTCGCGGTTTCGATGTAGGCGTTCCTGGATTCCTGGTAGGCGATACGGTTATCCATATCCGTCTTCCAGAGGAATGTCAGGCCACCTGCAATGATGACCGCGCCCAGAATCATGACCACGAACTGTTTCTGTTTTTCTGCCCGGAGTTCTTCGCGCCACGGCCTGAGGTTAATCTTTGCCATCAGTCAAAGCTCCTCATTGCCAGCCCGCAGGCGATCATCAGTGAAGGGGCATCGTTGCTCAGCGCGGATGCATTCACCCTGGAACCGACGGCCATGTCTGCAAACGGGTTTGCAACCAGCGTTGGGGTGCCTGTTTTTTCCTCAACCATTTCTGTCAGCCCCTGAATAGATGCCGTACCGCCAGCGAGGACCACGTAGTCAACCGCGTTATACTGACTTGCGCCGAAGAAGAACTGGAGAGCCCGGGCAACCTGCTGGACAACAGCTTCACGGAACGGAGTCAGCACTTCGGACTCATAGTCGTCCGGAAGACCACCCTGCTTCTTTGCCAGGCCAGCCTCTTCCAGAGACAGCCCGTAGCGACGCTGGATTTCTTCAGTAAGCTGCTTTCCGCCAAAGATCTGTTCGCGGGTGTATACGGTTTTGCCTTCAGCCAGCACACTCAGTGTTGTCATGGTCGCACCCACATCCACGATGGCAACCACAAGCTCCTCGCCCTGGGAGTCAAGCTGGGACTCGATCAGGGCGAAGGCACGCTCGAGGGCATAGGCTTCAACGTCCACTATCTTTGTGGTCAGGGAGGCGATTTCGAGAGCGTCTTCGCGAATATCGACATTCTCCTTCCTGCACGCCGCAAGAAGCACGTCGACCTGATCGGGGTTGGTTTCCGAAGGTCCCTGAACCTCGAAGTCGATAGCCACTTCATCCAGCGGATACGGAATGTACTGGTCCGCCTCCAGCGTGATCTGATCTTCCATCTCGAACTCGTTAAGACCGCCGTCCATCTGGATCAGCTTGGTAATAACGGCGGAGCCGGAGACAGCCACAGCCACCTGCTTGACACTTGTGCGGGATTTGGACGCGACGCGTTTGAGTACTTCACCCACCGCCTCGACATCCGTGATGTTTTTTTCTACGACAGCGTTCGCCGGCAATGGCTCAACTGCGTAGCTCTCGACCTTGTAGCGGTCGCCCTGTTTTGACAGTTCCAGGAGCTTGACCGAGCTGGAACTGATGTCCGCTCCCAAGACAGCACTGGATTTTTTTCCGAACAATCCGAACACGCGCTCACCCTATACCTGGTTACATGCACCGGGTTATGAAAACTCCTGACGGAGTTCTTTCATATGTGTTTTTTATTTAAGAGAATTTCTTCAGTTTTCCGTCTACAATGCGTTTTCTTCTTTAATTGGGACATTGTACCCGGGAAGTGGCTCGCCCTTCCTAAAGCAATTTCTCAAATGATAGACCTATATCCAACAGTTGTCAGAAAAAAATGTCTCACTTGCTGCGTACATCTCGCCTGTTTGCATGGCTCTTTCTCACTGGATTCAGTCTCGCCACAATCGTGGCGTCAGGATTCTATCTGTATCTTCGTCCGGGACTACCACCTGTCGAACAGCTCCTGGACATCAAGCTGCAAACCCCGTTGAGGGTCTACAGCGCAGACGACAAATTAATAGCAGAATTCGGTGAAAAGAGAAGGGCACCGGTCACAATCGAACAGATCCCTACAATTCAGTTACATGCCTTTCTGGCGGCTGAAGACGCCCGTTTCTATGAGCACTTCGGGGTCGACTTCAAAGGCCTGATGCGGGCTGCCATCGAACTGGTCTCCACCGGCGAGATCCAGTCAGGGGGCAGCACCATCACAATGCAGGTTGCAAAAAATTACTTTTTGTCACGCGACAGGACGTTTATTCGCAAGTTCAACGAGATACTTCTGGCTCTTCAGATCGAGCGTGAACTGGATAAAAACCGCATACTCGAGCTCTACCTGAACAAGATTTACCTGGGCAATCGTGCCTATGGCATTGCCGCCGCTGCCCAGGTCTATTACGACAAATCAGTAACCGAACTCTCGCTGGCCGAGATGGCCATGCTGGCCGGCTTACCCAAGGCGCCTTCCGCCTACAATCCGCTTGCCAATCCAGCTCGTGCGGAATCCCGCAGAAACTGGATTCTGGGCCGCATGCGGGACCTTGAGTACATCACGCCAGATGCCTACGAGCTTGCATCCACCGCTCCTCTGACCGCGAGCTTCAATGCCGCCGCCACAGAGGTCGATGCAGACTACGTGGCTGAAATGGCGCGCGCGGACATGGTCAGACGATTCGGGGATGCCGCCTATACCGATGGCTACGCAGTACAACTGACCGTGGATAGCGAGAAACAGCGTGAAGCCACCGTGGCACTGCGAAAAGGCCTGGAAGAATACGATCAGCGCCACGGTTTCCGCGGTCCCATTGGCCAGGTTGACGAAGACCAACTGACCCCGGACAACCTCGACAACCTGATGGCCAATTACCGCCAGGTAGCGGAGCTTGTTCCTGCCGTTGTAACCAGGGTGAGAGACGAGGACAGCGAGGTCGACCTTCATGCCCGCGGGCTTGGCGCCTCGGTCATGGCATTCAACACCATGACATGGGCCAAAAGATACAAGACTGAAAACCTGACCGGCCCCGAGCCCGAAAAACCCTCTGATGTGGTCGAAGCCGGCGATATCGTCTACGTGAAGCCCATGGTTATCATGACCCCCGAGCCGGCAACCGGGAATAACGAGGATGATTCCGGGACAGACAGTGACCGATCCGCCATAGAGATCCCCGACGTCAGGCGCGTTGCCCTGTCACAGGTTCCCAAAGTTCAGGGTGCGCTGATATCGCTTGATGCAGAAACCGGTGCCATTGAGGCCCTGGCCGGTGGTTACAGCTTCAGCCAGAACAAGTACAACCGGGCAACCCAGGCCAAGAGACAGCCCGGCTCAACATTCAAGCCATTTCTTTATCTCAGCGCCCTTGAGCAGGGAATGACGCCAGCAACGATCTATAACGACGCGCCTATTGTCTTTGACGACTCGGAACTGGAAACAGCGTGGCGCCCGCAGAACTCCTCCGGGCAGTTTTACGGCCCTACCCGCCTCAGGGAAGCCCTGTACCGGTCAAGAAACCTGGTTTCGGTACGACTTCTGAGGGATCTGGGGATACAAAACACGATTGACTACCTGGACCAACTGCAAATACCCACCGAGGACATGCAAAAAGATCTGTCCCTGTCGCTGGGTAGCGGGCAACTGACCCCCATGGACCTGGCTCGCGGCTTCGCCGTCATTGCCAATGGCGGTTATGACGTCGATCCCTACCTCATCAGCACCATTTCCGATGTCAGTGACGAAGCCATGTTTGAAGCGCCAGAGGTCATCCTGTGTGATGACAATTGCGAGCAGGTGCAAAAAGAGATTGACGAAGAGGATCGCAATGCCCGCGTTGCACGAAGACTGGCGGATGAGCGTTCGGTATACATCCTCCATTCCATGATGAGGGATGTCATTAAACTGGGCACAGGCAGGCGGGCCCTGGCCTTGGGAAGGGGTGACATCAGCGGCAAGACCGGCACCACCAACGAGCAGCGTGATACCTGGTTTGGCGGCTTCAACCACGACATTGCCACCACCGTCTGGGTTGGATTTGATCAGCCACAGCCCCTTGGCCGCCGGGAATTCGGTGCCAGCACAGCTTTGCCAATCTGGCTTGACTATATGGAAGTTGCTCTTGAAGGAGAGCCGTCTTCAATGATGCCCAGACCCAATGGAATTGTGAACATCCGCATCGACCCGCAAACGGGCAAGCGCGCACGCCCCGGCCAGGAAGGTGCGATGTTTGAGCTGTTCAAAGAAGAAGATGCGCCACCACCACTGGACCCTCAGGACGAGTCATCCCGCGGCAGTGAAAACGGCGACGACGGGGGCCTGTCCAGACAGATCTTCTGACCGCCCCGGGCAGGCGCGGCACCTTCTCATAAACACAAAAAAACCGGCGGAGTGAATACCGCCGGTTTTTTATTGCCTGAAAGACTGGAGCAGCTCTATCAGATGATATCCTCCATCGCCTTCAGCGGGTAATGGGCAGGATAGCCATTACGAGCAACACCAGAGTCAACGGCTGCGCGCGCAACCGCGGCTGGAACAACTTCCAGCAGGCGCACATCCATCGGCTTGGGAATGATGTACTCCCTTCCAAACTCGAAGCTTGCAACATCATAGGCTTCGCAGATTTCCTGCGGAACCGGCTCCTTGGCCAACTCGCGAATCGCATGAACCGCTGCCACTTTCATTTCTTCGTTGATGGCAGTTGCCCGTACATCCAACGCGCCCCGGAAAATAAACGGGAAGCCGAGAACGTTGTTTACCTGGTTAGGATAGTCGGACCGGCCGGTTGCCATGATGAGGTCATCCCGGGTGGCCAGCGCCACCTCGGGAGCGATCTCCGGATCCGGGTTGGAGCAGGCGAAGACGATCGGGTTCGGTGCCATCAGCCTGAGCTGATCAGCAGTCACCAGATCCGGACCGGAAAGGCCGAGGAAGACATCGGCACCGTCCATCGCATCATCAAGCGTGCGCTTGTCGGTATCATTGGCGAACATGGCCTTGTACTGGTTCAGGTCGTCACGGCCAGAGTGAATCACACCCTTGCGATCCAGCATGAAGATGTTCTCGGAGCGAACGCCACAGCTGATCAGAAGCTTCATACAGGCGATCGCCGCGGCACCGGCGCCTAGGCAGACAATCCTGGCTTCCTCGATCTTCTTGCCCTGAAGCTCAAGCGCGTTGATCATCCCGGCCGCCGTTACTATCGCGGTACCATGCTGATCATCGTGGAAGATGGGCACGCTGCACTTCTCAATCAGCGCCCGCTCGATTTCAAAACACTCGGGTGCCTTGATGTCTTCCAGGTTGATGCCGCCGAAAGTGTCAGCAATACGCTCAACCGTTTCGATAAACGCCTGGGGGCTCTCGGAATTGACCTCGATATCAAACACGTCAATGCCGGCAAAACGCTTGAACAGTACGCCTTTGCCTTCCATGACCGGCTTGCTCGCCAGGGGACCGAGATTACCCAGACCAAGAATAGCGGAACCGTCGGAAATAACAGCTACCAGGTTACCCTTGGCAGTGTATTTGTAAGCATTTTCTGGGTCCTTCGCGATCTCGCGGACCGGCTCGGCAACCCCGGGACTGTACGCCAGAGAAAGGTCGCGGGAGGTTTTGGTGGGCTTGGTGATTTCAACACTCAGCTTACCAGGCCGCGGCTTGGCGTGATATTCAAGGGCTGCTTCTTTCAGATCTTGAGACATTGCCACTGTTCCGTTGTCACGTTATAAGAGGTAAAAGCCACCGGGCCTTGCCCAGCGGAGCGCGACATTATGGCGCGAAGGTCATTATCAGACAAGGCCTAGCTGGCCATTTTGCGATCAGTCAATAAGGCTTTTTGCCTACACACCCATAAACGGCGCCCGCCGGGATAACCTGCGGACACAAAAAAAGCGCCCCGAAGGCGCTTTTTCATCGTCAGTATCCGGATCAGCTTTTCTTGCCGCCGATACGACCACCGAAACGCTTCTGGAAGCGATCGATACGGCCACCGGTATCCATGACTTTCTGCTTGCCAGTGTAAAACGGGTGGCACTGTGAACACACATCCAGCTGCAGGTCATGGGTGTAGGTCGAGCGCGTTTTGAATGTGTTACCGCAAGAACAGGTAACGTTAATCTCTTCGTACTTGGGGTGAATACCTTCTTTCATGGCGAACCTCGGTCGGGTCATGCCGCTACCTGATCACGGGAACTGGAAACGCTCCAGGTGTCAGGCACCGCATGTTTGAATCAATTGACAAGACGGGGCACAATCATGCCCTGCCGGAAACAGACCGCGAATCTTACTTGCAATTTTGGTATCAGGCAAGCCCCGGACCGTCTTATCATCCTGCCCTGACACGGGGCGCGCCGGAGCGCTGGCGCAGAACAGGATAGGCAGATACCGTAACACCCTCGTTTCCATGGAGCCGCTTGTGCCCCGAACCGCGCGCATAGCATTGAACCGCCCTATCCGGCGGCTGTTTGATTATCTGGTGCCGGACCACATCATCCTGCAGCAGGGTCAGCGCGTGACAGTGCCCTTCGGAAGGCAGTCTGCCACCGGCCTTGTCGCTGACACAGATGTTGTTCCGCCAGAGGGAATTACCCTCAAGCCGGTGAGATCGGTCTGCGAAGAGTGGCCAGCGCTGCCAGCAGAAACCTTCCGGCTGTTGAGCTGGGCGGCGGATTACTATCAACACCCTCTCGGTGAGTGTCTTTTTACAGCGCTGCCACCGGCCCTTCGCCGCGGAAGACCGGCCGTGGAAAAAAAAGAGGCCTACTGGCAGGCCTGCGGCGATCCTGCACTACTGCCCGGCAACGCAATAAGGCAGAGAGAGCTTCTGGTCTGGCTGCAACGCCAGCCGGGAAGTGTCAGCGGTAAACAGATCGTGCAGGCCGGCTTTACCCAGTCCCAGGTTAAAAGCCTTCATGGCAGGGAACTGGTTTTCGAGGCACCACCGCCTGATCCCGCCGGTGTACCGCAGGAAATCCGCAACCGCATCCCCGAGCTCTCTCGGGCACAGCGTGATGCGGCAGACCAGCTTCCCCTGCCAGCAAATGGCTTTGCGGCGGCCCTGCTGTTTGGCATAACCGGAAGCGGCAAAACCGAACTGTACCTTTATTACCTGAAACACTACCTCGGCGACCGGGATCAGGCACTGGTGCTTGTGCCGGAAATCAACCTGACGCCGCAAACGGTTGCGCGTTTCCAGCATTACTTCGGCTCGCGCATTGTCGTGTGGCATTCAGCATTGAATGATGGGGAACGCCTGACCACATGGCTCAAGGTCCGCAGCGGCGAACCGGTGATAATGATCGGAACCCGGTCGGCAGTATTGCTGCCCTTTACCGGGCTTAAAACCATTGTGGTGGACGAAGAACACGACAGTTCCTACAAACAGGGAGAGGGTTTCCGCTATTCCGGCCGGGACACTGCAGTCTATCGTGCCCACCTCAACAACTGCCCCGTCATTCTTGGCTCTGCCACGCCCTCCATGGAGTCTTACTATAATGCCCTTTGCGGCAAATACTCGCTGATCAGACTGGAAGAGCGGGCAGGCAAGGCGAGGCCACCCCGCATCAAACTGCTGGATATCCGCAGCAGGCCACTGGAAGGCGGGCTCTCCCGTCCTGCCCTGGAGGCGATCAACAAGTGTCTTCAGGAAGGTCAGCAGGCGCTGGTGTTTGTGAACCGCAGGGGTTTCGCCCCGATCATGATGTGTTTTGACTGCGGCCATATGGTCGAATGCCCCCGCTGCGATACCCGGCTTACCTATCACCGTCGTGACCGCGCCATGCGCTGCCACCATTGTGACTTCCAGACCGCGGCTACCGACCATTGCCCAAAGTGTAACAGCGACGCCTTCAAGCCGGTCGGCCAGGGCACCGAGCGCACGGAAGACATCCTGACGACGCAGTTTCCTGACACGCCCGTGGTTCGGGTCGACAGGGACAGCACCCAGCGCAAAGGCAGTATCCAGGGCATTCTCGAAAAAGTGAACAGCGGGCGCCCCTGCATTCTGGTGGGTACGCAGATGCTGGCCAAGGGCCATGACTTCCCGAACGTCACACTGGTGGTTGTGGTCAATGCCGATGGCGGACTGTTCAGTGTGGACTTTCGGGCCCCGGAACAACTGATCCAGACACTGCTTCAGGTCAGTGGACGGGCGGGGCGCGGAACCAGGCCCGGGCAAGTACTGATACAGACCTGCCACAGTGACCACCCGTTGCTCCGGTCGCTGGCCGAAGGTTACTACCTCCCCGTCGCTGACCAGATGCTCGCAGAACGGGAAGCCGGGCAGTTGCCGCCCTATCGCGCCATGGCTATTTTCAGGGCAGAGGCGGAAACAATGGAGAAAAGCCTCCAGCTCCTCGACACCATCAAACCACAGGCACTCTCTGACAAAGTTGAAATCTGGGGGCCCCTCCCCGCGCTGATCGCCCGCCGGGCT
Organism: Marinobacter orientalis; assembly: GCF_004792665.1. Lineage (GTDB taxonomy): Bacteria > Pseudomonadota > Gammaproteobacteria > Pseudomonadales > Oleiphilaceae > Marinobacter > Marinobacter orientalis. Next base: position 75,522 of record NZ_SRZX01000009.1, on the reverse strand, counting down.
GATCGCCACCGCGCGCAACTGGTGCTGCTCTGTAACAATCGCAAATACCTGAACCACCGGCTCGCCCGGGTTTGCGAATCACTGGATCAAAGCAGACAGCCGGCCGGGCTGAAATGGATGATTGATGTGGATCCGCAAGAGACCGGATAATTCCATAAGCGTCAGACTCGCGGCTTTTGCTTGCGGCCTCACTTTCCGCGATAATAGCGCCCTTCGATTCTCCGGCAGGCTGCTTGCCGCCGTTCTTCCATTCTCTTGTAAACCGAGCCATCCGACAGCATGAAAGAGACCGTATCCGAGCTTCTCCAGTCTGCACTGGCAACCCTTCAGTCCGAGGGCACACTGCCTGCAGACCAGACTTTCACCCCACAGGTAGGAAACACCAGGGACAAATCCCACGGTGACTACGCCTGTAACATTGCCCTGGTAGCATCAAAGGCGGCCGGTTGCCCGCCACGAAAGCTGGCTGAGGCACTGGTGGAAAAGCTTCCGGAAAGCTCAGCGGTGGCGAAGGTGGAGATTGCCGGGCCAGGTTTTATCAACTTTTTCATGAGCACGGCCAGTGCCTTTGAGGTCGTCAACACGATCCTTGACGAAGCCGGGCAGTATGGCCGCAATCACAATGGTAAGAGTGAAAAGGTGCAGGTGGAGTTTGTGTCCGCCAACCCCACCGGCCCCCTGCACGTTGGTCACGGCCGTGGCGCCGCAATCGGCGACTGCCTGAGCCGCCTGCTGGAGGCCAATGGTTACGACGTGACCCGGGAGTTTTACTACAATGACGCCGGGGCACAGATCAACAACCTGGCGCTCTCCGTTCAGTCACGGGTAAAAGGGCTGACTCCGGAAGACGAGAACTGGCCCGCTGACGGTTACCGTGGCGCTTACATCACAGACGTCGCCGATGCCTACATGGCTGGTGAAACCGTCACTGCCGACGACCGCGAAGTGACGGGCAAAGCCGATCCGGAGGATCAGCAAGCCATTCAGGAGTTTGCTGTTGCCTACCTGCGCCGTGAACAGGACCTGGATCTGAAGGCCTTTGGCGTTGAATTCGACGTGTATTTTCTGGAGTCATCCCTCTATGAGGATGGCAAGGTGGAGCAAACGGTCGAGCGCCTGCAGAAAAACGGCTATACCTATGAACACGAAGGCGCCATGTGGCTGAAAACCACCGAATTCGGTGACGACAAAGACCGCGTGATGCGCAAGAAGGATGGCGGCTATACCTACTTCCTGCCCGATGTTGCCTATCACCTGGACAAGTGGCAGCGCGGGTTCACCACGGTCATCAACGAACAGGGTGCAGACCATCACTCCACCATCACCCGGGTTCGCGCTGGCCTGCAGGCACTGAAAGTTGGCATCCCCCAGGGCTGGCCGGACTACGTGCTGCACCAGATGGTGATGGTGACCCGTTCCGGCCAGGAAGTAAAAATCTCCAAGCGGGCGGGCAGCTATGTGACCGTTCGTGATCTGATTGACGAAGTCGGCCGCGATGCCACCCGTTTTTTCCTGGCAGCGCGCCGGGTGGACTCCCAGTTGACCTTCGATATCGACCTGGCCCGTTCCCAGACCAATGAAAACCCCGTCTATTACATCCAGTACGCCCATGCGCGAATCTGCAGTGTGCTGAGGAAACTGAAAGAGGAAGGGGTTGAACGCGGGTTGAACGAGTGTGTTGGCGACCTGTCCCTGTTGACGCTTGCTGAAGAGAAGGATCTGGCGAACCAGCTGGCAAAATACCCCGAGCTGATCGAGAGCTCCGCCAGGCTGCGGGAACCTCATCACCTGACCCACTACCTGCGGGACCTTGCCGGGCAATTTCACACCTACTACAACGCCCACAAGGTATTGATCGAGGATACCGCCGTGCGGGATGCGCGGATATCGCTTTACCTTGCGATCAGGCAGGTGATTGCCAATGGCCTTGGCCTGCTTGCAGTAAGCGCACCGGAAGAAATGTAGCAGTTACGGCTCCGTGCCATAGATCTGATCACCCAGGCAAGCAACAGGAAACCATCCGGCATGTCCCGAGATTACGCCCGCAAACCCAAATCGGCCAGCAAGTCGGCAACAACGACAAAAGCTGCCAAACCGGCGCGGAAGCAAAAACAGCCAGTGCAACGCCCGGCAGCGGCAAAATCCCAGCAAGGCGGGCTCTCACTGCGCTGGATATTGTCGCTGGCAGCCGTTGGCGGATTTATCGGCTTTATTGCCTATCTGAACTCACTGCCAACCTCCGATCAGCAGCAGGGAACAAAACCGGTGCCGGCGCAACCGCCAGTAACAGAGGAACAGGCGCCAGACACTGCCGCCAATGATGAAAAGCCAGGCTTCCGCTTCTACGACATGCTGCCAGACTCCGAAGTTATTCCGCCAGAGGTCGAAGAATACACCCCCGGGCCGGCGGGGCAGCAGACGTTCGATTACCTGGTGCAGACCGGCTCGTTCCGCAAACAGCAGGATGCCGAAAGGCAGCGTGCCGAGATTGCGTTCCAGGGTTTGCGGGCCAAGGTCAAACGCATTGATCTTGACAGCGGCAGCACCTGGTATCGTGTCAATGTGGGTCCGTTCACCTCCCGCAGCCAGATGAACGCGGCCATCGACAAACTGGTCAACCTCAACATCCAGCCTCTGGTCCGGAAAATCCCCAAGGAGAGCTGAACTGCCCTCCGCGCCCTCTCTTGCCTGCAGGCCTTGAAAACCGGACGCCAGCCTCCATAACTGCTGGGTACTCCTTTCTATCAGTCATGTTTTCTATCAGGCAAGTGGAGCCAGAATGACTACGATACTTTCTGTCAGGCGCGGCGACGAGGTTGCCATGGGCGGTGACGGCCAGGTTTCCCTCGGCAATACCGTCATGAAGGGCAATGCCCGTAAGGTGCGCCGACTCTATAACGGCCAGGTGCTGGCCGGTTTCGCCGGCGGTACCGCCGACGCCTTTACCCTCTTCGAGCGCTTCGAGGCCCAACTGGAAAAGCACCAGGGCAACCTGACCCGGGCCGCGGTTGAACTGGCAAAGGACTGGAGAACGGACCGGGCCCTGCGCCGGCTGGAGGCGCTGCTGGCTGTCGCCGACAAGACCGCCTCACTGATCATCACCGGCAACGGCGACGTGATCGAACCGGAAGAGGGCCTGATTGCCATTGGTTCCGGCGGCCCGTTTGCCCAGGCGTCGGCCCGGGCCCTGCTGGAGAACACCGACCTGAAGGCCAGCGAGATTGTGGAGAAGGGCCTGGATATCGCGGCCGACATCTGCATCTACACCAACCACAATCGCACCCTCGAAGTGCTTTCAGCCAACGACTGATCCGGAGCTAGCATGTCTGCAATGACCCCCCGTGAGATTGTCCACGAGCTCAACAAACACATCGTGGGCCAGGAAGAGGCCAAGCGTTCCGTCGCCATTGCCCTGCGCAACCGTTGGCGCAGGATGCAGCTGGAAGACGGGCTGCGTGATGAAATTACACCGAAGAACATTCTGATGATCGGCCCCACCGGTGTGGGCAAGACCGAGATTGCGCGCCGGCTGGCCAAACTGGCGGATGCCCCCTTCCTGAAGGTGGAAGCCACCAAGTTTACCGAGGTCGGCTATGTCGGCAGGGATGTCGAGTCCATCATCCGCGACCTGGCGGACATGGCCATCAAAATGCTGCGCGAAAAAGAGATGAAGCGCCACGAGCATCGTGCCATGGATGCCGCCGAGGAGCGCATCCTGGATGCGCTGCTGCCGCCACCCAGGGATCTGAAGGAAGACAGCCAGAGAACAGATGACTCTTCTACCCGCCAGCTGTTCCGCAAGAAACTGCGCGAGGGCGAGCTGGACGACAAGGAGATCGAAGTTGACCTGCGCAATAGCGGAGCTGGCGTTGAAATCATGGCACCTCCCGGCATGGAGGAGATGACCAGCCAGCTACAGAACATGTTCTCGAGCATGTCCTCCGACAAGCGCAAGACCCGCAAGATGAAAGTGGCCGATGCCCTGAAGCAGGTTCGCGATGAGGAAGCAGCCAAGCTCGTCAACGAGGAAGAGATCAAGCAGAAGGCGATTCTGAGCGTCGAACAGAATGGCATTGTCTTTCTCGATGAGATCGACAAGGTAGCCAAGCGCTCGGAAAACACCTCGTCGGACGTTTCCCGGGAAGGTGTGCAACGGGATCTGCTGCCACTGATCGAGGGCAGCACTGTCAGCACCAAGTATGGCGCGGTACGAACCGATCATATCCTGTTCATCGCGTCCGGGGCGTTCCACCTGTCCAAGCCGTCCGACCTGATTCCGGAGCTGCAGGGCCGTCTGCCGATCCGTGTTGAACTGCAGGCGCTGACGCCGGACGACTTCAAACGCATCCTGACCGAGCCAGACGCCTCACTGGTGCAGCAGTATGAGGCCCTGATGGGCACCGAGGGCGTCAAGCTAAGCTTTACAGAGGATGCCATTGCCCGCATTGCGGAGGTCGCCTACAAGGTCAACGAGACCACCGAGAATATCGGTGCCCGGCGACTGCATACTGTGCTGGAACGGCTGCTGGAAAGCCTGTCGTACGAAGCGGGTGACCAGGTGACCGACAGCTTCGAGGTGACTGCGGCGTTTGTCGATGAGAAGCTGGGCGAACTGGCCGAAGACGAAGATCTGAGCCGCTACATTCTCTGACGCAAGCATCATTCTGGCGGGGCGCGCCTTTCCCAGGGCGCCCTGCTCTCCCTGATCCTTTCCTGACGTCCTACAGCGCCTTGCTGAAAAGCTCTGTCACATTATCAAGCCCTGCCGCCAAACGGCCCTTCTGGGCCTTTTTCTTGCGCCCCCTGGCGACATAGAGAGGTAACATCTCGCCGTACAGACTCGTGCTGATGGTGCGTTGCTCATCTTCCAGCCGGTCCCTGCGCAGGCGGATACCGTACTTCGCCAGTTTCGGCTCCAGTTCATCCGCACGATTCAGCAGGTCACGCCGTGTCATCTGGTAGGCGTGCTCGCATACCATGCGGCGGGACTGGAAACTGAATACGTTCGAGAAAAACAGTTTGGCATCATCCCGGGTCGGCTCGAACAGCAGGATATCCTTGTCCGGATAATCCCGCGCGTACTGGGCAATACCGGACTGCATACGGGAATAAACCATGGTGCGGAACATCTGGGACAACAAATGAGGCATACCGGAGCGGGTCAACTCCCCCGGTGCCATACTACCGGCTCGCACCGCCGCACTGGCATCAATCGGCACCTGGGGGTTAACCGCAAACACCAGATCGGCACCGTCCTCGAAGGCCACAGAGGCATGCAGACCCTTTCTCAGGGTGCCATCCACATAGTACCGTCCGTCAATGGTGACCGGAACATAGATGCCCGGGGAAGACATGCTGGCCTGGATCGCCCTGGAAATGGGCACATGGTCAAACCCGGGGGCTCCAAAGCAGACCGCTTCGGTACTCTCCACATCCGCCGCCACGATGTACAGGCTGCGACGGAGCTGCCGGAAGTCATTGGTACGGCCCAACATGGTAAAGGCCCGCTGCAGGTATTCATGCAGCCCCTCGTTGTCGAACAGACCGGCCGGCGCTGCCTGCGCGAGGACGGTCATGGCTTCCAGCAGGCTCTGGTCATAGGGATTATTGACAAACCGACGAACCGCAGTTGTAACCAGACCGGGCACTGCCAGCATTCGGTTGGCGAATTCCCGGAACGCCGGACGATAGAATACCTCGGGATGGAACGGATGGACCTCAGCCTCATTGCGCACAAAAATACGACACAACTGGGCGGTGGTCATCTGGTTGGCCAGGTTGGCAGCCACGAATGATCCGGCATTTACCCCGACATACACATCAATATCGTTAAAATCGAGCCCGTCCAGTGCCTCGTCAAGGGCGCGCAGCGCCCCGATTTCGTAGATTCCGCCCAGAGCACCGCCCCCTCCAAGTGCAAGGCCGATGCGGGAGCGGGGCTTGATTGCTGTCGTTGTCGCCATTATGCGTTATCCGTTCGCGGGTACTGTTGGCTGATTTTATTTACCGTAGCAGTCGATTTTAGAGTACACACCCTATCTGGACGCCATCGATAGCAAGCCATCAGGAAAGGGCCTTTTCGGCATGGGCGATGGCACCCGACTTGCCCGGGCGTAAATAGCGTCCAAACCCGGCATTGCGCAAAGCCAGATCAACACAGCTCTTGATCACATGGGGTGAATCCAGCAGCAGCACATCCTCAAGCAGCTGGGTCGCCCATTCACGACTGACACTGCGTATGACGGACTTGACCTTTGGCAGGCTCGCCGCGTTCATGGACAGGGAATCGTAACCCATTGCCATCAGCAACAGGGCGCCACCGGGATCCCCCGCCAGCTCGCCACAGATGCCAACGGGCTTACCCACGGAATGGGCATCCTGAGCTACCCGGACAAGCGCCTGCAATACCGCCGGATGATAGGAATGATAAAGCTGGGCCACACGCGGATTGTTACGATCCACTGCCAGCAGATACTGGGTCAGGTCGTTGGAGCCGACAGACAGGAAATCGACACGGTCCGCCAGTTCACGTATCTGGTACACCGCAGCCGGAATCTCGACCATCACTCCGACCTTGGGCATATGAATGTTGTAACCTTCTTCCCTCACCTCGTGGTACACCCGGTAAATCAGGTGCAGCGACTCTTCCACTTCGGAAATATTACTGATCATCGGCAGCATGATCTGCAGGTTATTCAGCCCCTCACTCGCCTTGAGCATCGCCCGCACCTGAACCAGAAAAATCTCCGGATGGTCCAGAGTTACGCGGATACCACGCCAGCCCAGAAAGGGGTTTTCTTCCTGGATCGGGAAGTAGCTCAGAGCCTTGTCGCCGCCGATATCCAGAGTGCGCATGGTGACCGGGCTGGGAGCAAAAGCCTCCAGTTGTTCACGGTAGTACTCCCGCTGCTCCTGCTCGGAGGGAAAGCGGTCCTTGATCATGAAGGGCACTTCGGTGCGGTACAGGCCGATGCCTTCCGCACCATGGTTCAGTGAGCGCACCACATCGGTCATCAGGCCGGTATTCACCAACAGTGAGACACGGTGGTTGTCCGTGGTTTCGCAGGGCAGGTCCCGCAAAGCCTCCAGGCCCTTGACCAGCTCGTCTTCCTCGTCGCAGATTTCCTGATAGTAATTCCGCAGGTCTGCCGAGGGCGAGGCAAAGATCTGTCCCTCAAAGCCATCCACTATCAGGTCCTTGCCATCCAGCTGGTTTACCGGGATATCCACCAGCCCCATGACCGTTGGCACGCCCATGGCGCGGGCAAGAATGGCGACATGAGAGTTACTGGAACCTTTCACCGACACCAGGCCGACCAGTTTCCCCTTGGGAACTTCCCCCAGCATGGACGGTGTCAGCTCTTCACTGACCAGTACCGTGTTTTCAGGATAAACCGTGTCTTTCTGCTCACCCTCCTGCAGGTGGGACAGCAGGCGCCGGCCAAGGTCGCGGATATCCACTGCCCGCTCCTGCAGGTAATGGTCCTCCATCATCTCGAAGTGACGCACATACTGCTGAACCACCTGCTTCAGGGCGCCCTGGGCCCAGAAGCCCTCCCTGATCCGGTTGGACACCTCACCCGGCATGGCGTCATCGCCCAGCATGCGCAAATACACATCAAACAGCGCCTGCTCTTCCGGGCGCAACTGCGAAGCCAGCCTGGCAGCCACCCTTTCAATATCTTCACGAACCGCCGTAACCGCACCATTAAACAGTGACAGCTCCAGCCCGACATCGTCCGTTGGCTTTTCCGGCACCACGTCCAGGTCCGCTGCGGGATAGACCACGACGCCCTTGCCGATGGCGACGCCCGGTGCACCGGGCACACCACTGAAGCTGATGTCCGTGGTTTCCTCACCAGTCAGGGAAAGGCCGCTGATGGCACCGGTCGCCTCACTATGGGCTATGACACCGGCCAGTTGTGCCGAAACCGTAACCAGAAACGCTTCCTCACCCTCGTCGAAGCAGCGTGAACTCTCCCGCTGCTGAACGACCAGGACGCCCAGAACCCGGCGGTGGTGAATAATGGGCACACCGAGAAACGAGCGGAATCGCTCTTCCCCTGTCTCCGGGAAATAACGGTAACGGGGATGAGAGGGAGCATCTTCAAGGTTGATGGGCTCCTCACGGGAGCCGACGAGGCCAATCAGACCCTCGGAATAGCCCAGGCTGACCTGACCCACGGCCTGCTTGTAAAGGCCTTCTGTGGCCATGAGTATGTAGCGATTGGTGGCCGGATCAAGCAGGTAAACCGAGCACACCTCGGTGTCCATGGCTTTCTGCACCCGCGAAACAATGATAGCCAGCGCCTCCTGCAAATCGCGGGCGCCGTTTACCTCTTGAACAAGACTTCGCAGTATACTCAGCATGGCGGCTTCAATCCGTCATTTCTATTGATCCTTCGTGCGCCGGGACTGCTCGCTCCGGTGCCACTGTTCCATGTTATAAAACAGCCGCGGCGCGAGTTCTCGCAGCGCACGTCGATAGACTTCACGTTTGAACGAGACGACCTGGCCCAATGGGTACCAATAACTGACCCACTGCCAGCCGTCGAATTCCGGCGAGTCCGTGCCGTCTACGCGCACCTGCGCATCCGGCGATAGCATCCTCAGCAGGAACCATTTCTGTTTCTGTCCCACACAGATCGGGTGCGAATTGTGCCGCACCATCCTGCGAGGGAGGCGGTATCTCAGCCAGCCACGGGTACAGCTGATGACTTCCACATCGTCTGTACCGAGACCAATTTCCTCTGCCAGCTCCCTGTAGAGAGCTTCCTCCGGTGATTCGTTGTGCTTGATACCACCTTGAGGGAACTGCCAGGAGTCCTGCCCTATTCGCCTTGCCCAGAGGACTTCCCCCCTGTGATTGGCCAGAATGATTCCGACATTGGGTCTGAAACCGTCTGAATCGATCACGGCACAGTCCTCTTAAAAAGTCGGTTGGCCGGATTAAAAATTCACCGGCCGGATTTATCCAAGTTGCTCTCATTCTTACAGAATCCCAAGGCTTCGGCAAACGCATCCGACGGCGGCATCTCATGCTAGACTATTGCGCCTGTCACATTCGCCATTCCAGCTGGAGGTACTGACGTTGACGCTTGCGATTTTTGACCTTGATAACACCCTGCTCGCAGGGGACAGCGACCATGCCTGGGGCGAATTCCTGGTGGAAGAGTCCATCGTTGACGCAGAAGAATACCGGCAGGCCAATGACCGCTTTTACCGGGAATATCTGGATGGCGAACTGGATATCATGCACTACCTGAGCTTCGCGCTGCAGCCGCTGGCGCGCCACGACATGAGTCAGCTACTGGCCTGGCGCGAGCAGTTCGTGGAGAAGAAAATTCGGCCAATGATGCAGGCCGGGGCCAAAGAGTTGCTCGACAGTCACCGTGCCCAGGGCCACACACTATTAATCATCACGGCTACCAACCGCTTTGTAACCGAGCCCGTGGCTGCGCTTCTGGGCATTGAGCACCTGATTGCCACCGACCCGGAGCTGGTCAATGGGCGCTACACGGGAAAGGTCGCGGGGGTTCCGAGCTTTCAGGATGGCAAGGTAACCCGCCTGCATGACTGGCTTGAATCAACGGGTGAGAGCCTGGACGGGGCGTGGTTCTACAGTGATTCCCACAACGATGTGCCCCTGCTCCGCAAGGTGGACAATCCGGTAGCAGTAGACCCTGATCCAACACTTGAATGCATCGCGAAGGAAAACGGCTGGAAGATCATAAGTCTCCGCGGGTAACTGCCACCCGTAGGTCGGATTAGGCGGAGCCGTAATCCGACAGCCCAAACTCAAAGAAACCCCGTCAAAGACCGCACAAAACAACTCTTGATATAATCCGTCTCCGGAATACCCGGCACCACCGGATGATCCGGCGCCTGATGCCCCTGCTCCAGCAATTGCACAAACCGGTCAATCTTGCGGCCACTGCTACGGATAATATCGGTCAGTTTCTCCTGGGACAGATGCATGGAACACGAAGCCGACACCAACAACCCATCCCGGTCCAGCAGCCTCAATCCCAACTGGTTCAATCGTGCATAGGCCTCTTCGCCGGCCTTCTGGTCCCGACGTCTGGGAATCAACGCTGGCGGATCGAGCACTACTATGTCGAACTTTTCCTTTTCCTCACACAACGCCTTCAGCGCCTCGAAGGCATCGCCCTCGATGGTTTCAATATTATCGAGCCCGTTGATCTTCGCATTATGATGGACAGACTCGATGGCACTGGCAGAACTGTCCACACAGGTAACCTGCGTCGCTCCCGCACAGGCCGCCTGAATCCCCCAGCCACCCACATAGCTGAACACATCCAGTACCCGCTTACCTGGTGCATAAGCCTGAAGCCGCTGCCGATTCATGCGGTGATCGTAGAACCAGCCGGTCTTCTGCCCGCCTTCCACAGGCACCTCGAACCGCACCCCGTTCTCCTCAACCGCAAGCAGATCAATTTCCGGGCCATGAGCCTGCTCAACGTAGGTATTCAGCCCCTCCACCTTACGCATCTTGCCGTCGTTCTTGAGAATGATCGCCCGCGGATGCGCCAGACGCTGAACCGCCCTGACAATCGACTCCTTCATCTGCTCCATACCAGCAGTGGAAATCTGGACCACCACCACATCATCAAACCGGTCAATCACCAGCCCGGAAAGCCCATCGCTGTCACCAAATACCCAGCGATAGAAAGGCCTGTCAAACAACCGCTCCCGCAACACCAGAGCCATCTCCACCCGATCGGTGAGGCGTTGGGACGTCATGCCATGGGCCGCATTCCTGCTGATCAGGCGGCCACAGATCAACGCATGAGGATTCACAAACACCGTCCCCATCGGCTTGTCATTGGCAGCCCGCAACTCCGCCTGCACACCGGCCTCGAAATCTGTCAGTGGCGAGCGACGGGTATCCACCTCATTACTGTAAACCCACAGATGGCCAGCCCTGAGCCTGCGCTCGGCGCCTTTTCGGAGGTATAAAACCGGAAAATTCATAACGACCACCTGTCAGGATTGGGAAAAGGCGCGAATTATACATGATGTGGCGGCACGGACGGCCGAATTATGGGAGGGAGCGGGTAGGGGTGCCCAAAACTGTGCGGAGCCATGGATGGCGGAGCCCAAGCGTACAGGGACGTATTTACAGCGTGTTTTGGGCAGCCCTGCCCGCTCGCTCTTCCACCACCGGCAAAAATCACTCCTCGGCAGCAACATGCTCCGCATAAGCCGTGGCATCCATCAGGCCATCCAGCTCCCCCGGATCCGCCAACCGCACCCGGAACAACCAGCCATCCCCGTAAGGATCCTCGTTCACCTTCTCCGGCTCGTCCTCAAGGCTCTCATTAACCTCAATCACCTCACCGCTCACCGGACTGAACACATCGGAAGCCGACTTCACAGACTCGGCCACGCCGGCCTCTTCAGCCCCTGTGACCGTCGCCCCCACATCCGGAACACCAATATAGACAATATCCCCCAGCTGGTCCTGGGCGAAATCCGTAATGCCGACGGTTGCAGTGCCATCGTCAGCCAGACGCACCCACTGGTGGGTCTCAATATATTTCAGATCTGCGGGTGTTTCGCTCATGGTCAGATTCCCCGATGGATAATTTCGAGCATTTTAACCGAAGAAGGAGGCGACCGCGAACAGGTTGCCGGGAAGTTGGCCAAGGGTGGCCTTGAACTGGAGTCCGGCTAATACCCGGAACTGTTACTGTCCAGGTCGAATACGAAATCCTCCGCCCTGCTGACTTCGGTAAAGAACTCTCCTGAGGGCAGCAGCTCAAACCAGCGGTAGCCGGGCGCCTTGTCCTCCACCGAAAACTCCGTCGAACCGGCTGTGAACTGAATGCAGGTAGACGGTGTTGCGAGCAGACAGACGCCCTTGCGGGACTGTTCCAGATCCTGGTGAATGTGGCCCCAGAGGACAATTCTGACTTGTGGAAAGCGGTCAACCACCTGCCAGAAGGCATCGCGGTTACGCAGCCCGATAGGCGACATCCAGTCGGTATCGATTTCAACGGGATGGTGATGAAGTGCGACCAGGGCCGGTGTTTCGGGATTTTCCCGGAGGGTCTTCTCAAGGAAAGCCAGTTCCGAATCCGCGAGCTGGCCAAACACCTTTCCGGGAACCGAGGTATCGAGCAACACAAACTGCCAACCACCCTGAATAACGTGGCGCAGGTCGGCCTTCCTTTCGGCGGCGATCAGGGCCAGCAACGGAGAATCATCATGGTTGCCGGCTATCCAGGCAGAGGGACAATGAAACGCCTCCAGCTTGTTGCCAAAAAGCCGATAGGCTTCTTCGGTAGCATCCTGGGCGATATCCCCGGTTACGAGGATGAGATCTGGCTGGCCACGATCATGAAGAACCTGCGCGATGACGGCATCCAGACTTTCTCTGGTATTGATGCCCAGCAGTTCAGCGCCCGGATCGGCCATCAGGTGCGGGTCGGTCAGTTGTAGCACCCGAAGGGCATGCGGGCTGTCGTTCTCTGTCATGGCGCTCGCGTTTCTTGTGTTTTGGTGACACTCACCAGTGAGGCAGGGCAATTGGCACCCATCCAACCTTAATCCACGCCTTCCCCCGCCGACCAGGCGGCGTGCTCCATCGGCAGGTGGCCAAATCGCAGGCAATAGTCCAGCCAGTCAGCCAGGAAGCTGTTGACCTGAACTTTCTCATCCGGGTGATGCATGAACCTGTTCGGGTAATCATTCACCGGGGCAATGTGCCTGTCGCGATAACAGCTGATCACCTCTGCCATGTTGGCGTCGTGATAAACCCGCACAGTCAGTTGCGGATTGTTCAGCCAGCGTCCGGAGTTGTGCACCTGCTCCAGCAGCAGGGTCTCGGTAAATTTTGTGGTTTGCAGCACCTCAATTCGCACGCGACCCAGGTACTGATCCTCACGATGAAGCTCGAACTCGCAGACTGGTTGTCCCTTGGCCTCCAGCTTGCGCAAGCGGTGAAGCCGCATGTAATTGCCGTCACACAGCGCACCGAAACGTCGTAAATCCGGTACATAGCGCCGGGGTTTCATAACCCATTCTGTCATATCAGCTCCAACCTTCCCGCAACCGCGGGCGATTCAACTGCAACCACTGCAGCGCGATAATCGCTGCAGCGTTATTGATACGTCCATCATTAACCATTGCGATGGCTTCGTCTGCACTGAATACGTGGGCACGGATGTCTTCATTCTCGTGCTCCACGCCATACAGACCACCTGCGGCTTCGGTGCTGATACGACCGCAATAGAGGTGAATCAGTTCCGTGCTTCCGCCGGGAGACGCCAGGTAGTCGCAGATCTTGTCCAGCGGCTTGAACGTCAGGCCTGCTTCTTCCTGACCTTCGCGCTGGGCCACCTCTTCCGGCGACTCGCCGTCTTCATCCATACCGGCCACGAGTTCCAGCAACCATGGGGACTGGTCGCGGCCAAGGGCACCGAGACGAAACTGCTCCAGAAGGACAACTTCGTCGCGGTCGGAGTCGTAAGGTAATACGCAGGTGGAGTCACCGCGGATGAAGAGTTCGCGGGTGAACGTGGGCATTTCCCTGCCGTCAAAGCGCCGATGGGTCAGCCAGAGCTTGTCCATGCGGAAGAAGCCCTGGAAGACGGTTTCACGCTTTTCGATTTTGACGTCGCTGTCTTTAAACTGGAATGGTTCAGTCATTTCAGATTTCAGATCCGTTTTTTTGAGAACGATTCTGAACGATAGCCGGTGTTTTAGCCCGGGTGCAAGCCTCTTGGCGTCAGGTGTGGGTGCAAGACCACGGTGGGGACCTCTTCCCAAAACACGCTCAAGCCCATCCATGGGGCGCTTGGGCTCCGCCATCCCTGGCTCCGCACAGTTTTGGGAAGAGGTCCCAACCGCGGCCCCGAACATTTATTACCATTACGGCAGGCGGCAGGTCGGATTAGCAAAGCGTAATCCGACATCATGTCAGCGATCGACGCCATTTGTCGGGTTACGGCTTCGCCTAACCCGACCTACGCGCCTGACCCGGGGATTATTGCCAAAGCCCGGTTGAGCCAGGGTCATCACCCTCGCTCACACTCCGAAGCAAGCAATCTTACAAAAGGTCAAACCTTGTCATAAAGCCTGGACCCGGCCTCCACAAACTCCCGGGACTTCTCCTTCATGCCGGCATCCACCGCCGAAACCTCGTCAAGGCCGTGTTCCTTGGCATACTCCCGCACCTCCTGGGAAATCTGCATGGAACAGAACTTGGGGCCGCACATGGAGCAGAAGTGCGCCACTTTGGCGGAGTCTTTCGGCAGGGTTTCGTCGTGGTAGGCACGGGCGGTGTCCGGGTCCAGGCCGAGGTTGAACTGGTCTTCCCAGCGGAACTCGAAGCGGGCCTTGGACAGCGCATTGTCACGGATCTGGGCGCCAGGGTGTCCCTTGGCCAGGTCGGCGGCGTGGGCGGCGATTTTATAGGTGATGATGCCGGTTTTGACATCCTCCTTGTTGGGCAGGCCCAGATGCTCTTTGGGAGTGACGTAACAGAGCATGGCGCAGCCGAACCAGCCGATCATCGCCGCGCCGATGCCGGAGGTAATGTGGTCATAGCCGGGGGCAATGTCGGTGGTCAGTGGGCCGAGGGTATAGAACGGGGCCTCGTCACAGCATTCCAGCTGCTTGTCCATATTCTCCTTGATCAGTTGCATGGGCACATGGCCGGGGCCTTCGATCATCACCTGGACATCGTGCTTCCAGGCGATTTTGGTAAGCTCACCCAGGGTTTCCAGTTCGCCGAACTGGGCTTCGTCGTTGGCATCGGCGATGGAGCCGGGGCGCAGGCCGTCGCCGAGGCTGAAAGATACATCATAAACTTTCATGATTTCGCAAATGTCTTCGAAGTGCTCGTACAGGAAGCTTTCCTGATGGTGTGCCAGACACCACTTGGCCATGATGGAGCCGCCCCGGGACACAATGCCGGTGGTGCGTTTGGCGGTCATGGGCACATGGTGCAGGCGCACGCCAGCGTGGATGGTGAAGTAATCAACGCCCTGCTCTGCCTGTTCAATGAGGGTGTCGCGGAAGATTTCCCAGGTCAGGTCCTCAGCCACTCCCCCAACTTTTTCCAAGGCCTGATAGATAGGTACGGTACCGATGGGGACCGGCGAGTTGCGGATGATCCACTCACGGGTTTCATGGATGTTCTTGCCGGTGGACAGGTCCATGATGGTATCGGAGCCCCAGCGCGTACCCCAGGTCAGTTTTTCCACCTCTTCCTCGATGGAAGAGCTGACAGCCGAATTACCGATGTTGCCGTTGATCTTCACCAGGAAGTTGCGGCCGATGATCATCGGCTCGGTTTCCGGGTGGTTGATGTTGGCGGGAATGATGGCGCGACCACGGGCGACTTCGTCCCTGACAAATTCCGGCGTGATTTCCTGCGGCAGTGAAGCGCCAAAAGACTGCCCCGGATGCTGATCCTCCAGCAGTCCCTGCTCCCGCGCTTCCTGCAGCTTCATGTTCTCGCGGATGGCAATGAATTCCATCTCCGGCGTGATGATTCCCTGGCGGGCGTAGTGCATCTGGCTGACGTTTCTGCCCGGTTTCGCCCGCAGCGGCTTGCGCTCATCCATAAAACGGAGCGGATCGAGCAACGGGTCCTTCATGCGGCGGCGGGTAAATTCCGAGGTGTAGTCCGCCAGCGTCTCCACGTCTCCACGTTCTGCTATCCAGGCGGACCGGATGGGCTTGAGCCCCTTTCGGAGGTCAATGATGGCCTCGGGATCGCTGTAGGGACCGGAGGTATCATAGACGGCAACAGGAGCATTCCTTTCACCGCCCATTTCTGTTGGCGTGTCCCCCACGGTAATTTCTCGCATAGGCACCCGCAGATCGGGCCGGCTACCCTGTACGTAGATTTTTCGGGACTGGGGCAGCGGCTTGATGGCTGCGGAATCGACTTTGGCTGAATCACTCAGATAGGAAGGTACTGTTGTCATCTTGCGTCCCCGATTTCTTTGGATAAAAGGGTCGCGTATGACGGAGCAGTGATCACAGAGTGGTTCTGTGTCTTTGCAGCATATTGTCTCAATTCCCTACGCCGGTATTATCCGGATCAGGTTGCGGGTTCTGCATGGCAATCTCAGCCGGCTGTCAGATGTTCTGACGCCAGCACCCCGTCAAGACGCGAATTCGATATCATTGACACATACACTCTGTGTCAAATGCAAGTGTAGAGCTGGAGTAGTTTATTGTCCATAATGCCATCTCGCTGGGGTGATTCATTAACAGGAGACATCATGAAGAAACGACTGCTTTCCGGGCTGATTGGACTGCTCGCAGTCCAGCCTGCACTTTCCATGGATCTGGTAGAGACATACGAGAAAGCAATCTCCTATGATTCCGGCATCGCTGCCGCCCTCGCCAGCTTCGAGGCACAACAGGCTGCCAGTGACGTCAGCCGCAGCAACCTGCTCCCCCAGATCGGCGCATTTGGCGATGCCAGTCATACCGATGTGGATGGCCCCATCCAGGACAGCGCCTATCAAACCTACGCCTTTGGCGTGGAACTGACCCAGCCGCTGTTCCGGGCCGCCACCTGGTTCAACTACGACGCCAGCAAGTTCCAGACGGAATCCGCCCGCGCCGAATACAACCTGGCCCAGCAGCAACTTATCCTCGATGTCGCCACGGCTTACTTTAATGTCTTGCGTGCCGCCGATGCCCTTACCACCGCACGGGCAACGGAGGCAGCTATCCAGCGGCAGTATGAACAGGCCCAGGAACGCTTCGATGTCGGCCTGATTGCCATCACCGAAGTCTATGAGGCCCGCGCCAGTTACGACGACAGCAAGAGCCTGCGCATTGCTGCGGAAAGCGAACTGGATATTGCCCGCGAACAGCTGGCCCGACTGACCGGTGAATACACCGAAGAGCTTGACAACCTGCGCAGAAGCTTCCCCCTGACCCGCCCTCAGCCCATGGACCCATCCGCCTGGGAAAACACCGCTCTGAATCAGAACTGGCGGATTCAGTCCGCGATGTTCGACCTGAACACCAGTGAAGCCAATCTGAAAAGCGCGAAATCCGAGCACCTGCCAACACTGGATCTGAACGCCTCCTACGGCAAAACGGATATTGAGGGCCTGGAGGATCCTACTCTGCGCCAGCGCGACGGTACGACAACGGAAGGCCGTATCGGAATCAGATTGAGCGTGCCACTCTACATGGGTGGCGGAATCCAGGCCGGCGTTCGCCAACAGCGATCACTGGTCAATGTTGCTGACCAGTTCCTGGCAACGGTTCGCCGCGACGTCAGGGTCAATACACGCAGCCTGTTCCGCACGGTGAACACCAACATCGAATCCGCCTCGGCCCTGGAGCAGACGATTATCTCCCGCCGCAGCGCCCTGGACGCGACACTCGCCGGGTACGAGGTTGGCACTCGCAATATTGTGGAAGTCCTGGATGCGGAACGTAACTACTACGTAGCCCTGCGTGACTTCGCCAACGCCCGCTACGACTACGTGGTCAATACCCTGAGACTGAAACAGGCCGCCGGCACTCTCAGCCCCCAGGACCTGCTGCAACTGAACAACTGGCTCAGCGCCTCAGCACCCGGCATCGAAGCCCTGGCCGAGGAAGAAGAAACCATTGAAAACCCGATGCGATGAGAAGCAGGCATGACGGGCGGGCTCACGGGCCCGCCCTAGACGCGCTCAACGATCCCATCCACCACTTTCTCCAACGCCCCACGGTTGGCATTTACCACCGCCAGCGCATTGTCGCCGGCTCTCTCTGCGGCGGCCTTGTCGGCAATCAGACGTACCACACACGTCGCCAATGCCTCTGACGAAGCCGTTATGTAGAGCCCCTCTCCTTCATCAAGCCGGTTATAGATGGTTTCAAAGTTGAAAATATGCGGACCAGAGAGCACTGGCATAGCCCAGGCAGCTGGCTCCAGCGGATTATGGCCACCGCGTTCAATCAGCGATCCGCCCACGAAGGCTATGTCGCAGGCGCCATAAAGCATCAGCAACTCACCCATGGTGTCTCCCACATAGACCTGAAAATGGTGATTACCGCTCGCCTTCCTATCGTCCTCCGCGGAACGGCGAAGCACCGCCAGCCCCATGGAGCGCGCCAGTCCGGCCACATCATCAAACCGTTCCGGATGACGGGGCACAATCACCAGTAACGCGTCCGGGAATTCGGCCATTATTTGCTGGTGGGCTTCCAGAATCTGACGGTCTTCCCCTTCGTGGGTACTGGCGGCGATCCAGACGGGCCGGTCTGTGCCCAGCGTCAGTCTCAGCCCCGATGCCGCAGAGCGGGTCTCGTCTGATAGCTCCACGTCGAACTTGATACTACCGGTCACCGATACCGACTCGGGCTGTGCGCCAATGCGCAGGAAGCGACTGGCATCTTCGTCGGCCTGCGCTGCTATCCACGTGATGCTGCGAAGCAATGGCTTTACCAGGGAAGCCACCCGCTCATAACCTCGCGCCGAGCGTGCGGAAAGGCGCGCGTTGATCAGGAAAATGGGTACATCGCGCTGTTTACTCAGAGCGATCATGTTAGGCCAGAGCTCAGTTTCCATGATTACCAGCGCACGAGGGCGAACCCGGTCCACAAAGCGGCGCACGGCACCTGGTGTGTCATAGGGAGAAAAGGCATAGCGCACCCGGTCACCAAACAGGGCCCTGGCGCGGGCAGAGCCAGTGTGCGTCATCGCCGTCATCAGTATCGGAATGTCCGGGTTCCGGCGCAGCAAGGCCTTTACCAGAGGCGCTGCGGCAATAGTTTCCCCGACAGACACCGCGTGAACCCAGATCACCGGCTCCTCGGAAGCGTCCACATAACCCAGCCGCTCCTGCCAGCGCACGGAGGCTTGCGGATTGCTGCGCCCGATCCACCACAGGCGCAGCAGCACGAATGGCAGCGCGATGCGAAAAAACAGGGAGTAAAAAAAATGAAGCATACTAACTCCGGGTCGGTGCGGTGGTTATTCTACATAAAGCCGACGGCCGAGTCTGCGGCAGGGAATTCACCCTTTTCCGCAACGTGCGCAGATTGCTGCTTTAGCGGATGGGAGCCGTCCTGCTAAACTCCGGTTCTCGTGATACCAATGGCATCGGGCAGTGAAACGAGTGAAGAAAAGCAATCAGAAAACCCGCGATACCCGTTATTCCAGCTATCTCCACCCGCGCTGGTGGCCTACCTGGATGGGCATTGCTCTCATGTGGCTGGCTTCCCGACTGCCCCTGAAACTGCAGTGGTGGCTGGGCAGGCGCACCGGTGATCTGGCCTATCGCTTTGCAGCCCACAGGCGCCACATTACCGAAGTGAACATTCACCTGTGTTTTCCCGAGCTATCTGAGCAGGAGCAACAGGCCCTGGTGAAAAAATCGTTCCAGGCCAATGGCATCGGGGTGATGGAGATTGGCCTGGCCTGGTTTCGCAACCCAGGCTCATTCATCCCCATCACCGAGGTGCACGGTCTTGAACACGTTGATGCGGCCCTCGCCAAAGGAAAAGGCATCCTGCTATTGGGCGGCCACTACAGCACTCTGGATCTGGGCGGCAGCCTGGTCACCGAATATATTGAAGCCGATGTGATGCAGCGTGATCACAACAACCCGCTGATGAACGCAGTGATGACACGTGCACGTGAGCGCCGATACGGCATGGTGCTGGATAGCAGAAATCTGCGGGGGTTACTCAGACAGCTGAAAAAAAACCGTATTGTCTGGTACGCCACGGATCAGGACTATGGCCGCAAGGGCATCGTGTTTGCACCGTTTTTCGGCGTGGCAGCCGGTTCCATTACCGCCACCTCGCGGATCGCGGAACGCAGTGGCTGTGTCGTAATGCCATTCAGTCATTTCCGCCGGGAGCACGAGCCCGGGTATGATATTTATTTCCATCCCCCGCTGGAAAACTTCCCCTCGGGCGATGACATGGCAGATGCCACCCTGGTGAACAGAACCATTGAAAACGAGGTTCGCAGGCACCCGGACCAGTACCTGTGGATGCACCGGCGCTTCAAGACCCGCCCGTCAAAAGACGATCCGGATCTGTACGGCAAGGACGCAGATTGAACGCTTTCACCGACAGGGGCCGGATTACCCAATGACGACTGAACGCTCCGACTCACCAACACCGGTTGTGTGGCTGTTGACAGATAAAAAACCGGGGCACCGGAACCAGCTGAAAGGGCTTGGCAACCGCTTGCGGGTGCTGGCAGGGGCCACCGTCTCTGAAATTGACGCAACGGAAGTTCCGGTTCCCCTGTGGCGGGCGGTACTGGGTATTTCACCGGCGATGGATGAAACCCTGCGCGCTCCGGACCTGATCATCGCATCGGGCAGCGGCACCCACCGCCTGCTGCTGTCACTCCGGCGGCGCCGAAAAGCGAAAACCGTGGTGTTGATGAAACCGGGTTTTCCTGTTGGTTGGGTCGATGCGGCCATTGTTCCCGAACATGACGGCATTGCCCCGAGCAGGCACATCTTCACCACCGAAGGCGCGATCAACGCTATCACGCCACTGGCGCGTATCACTGACAAGCCTGAAGGCCTGATCCTTATCGGGGGGCCGTCGCCCCATTTTGACTGGGACGATGACGTGGTGCTCAAGCAGGTATCACAACTGATGGGCCAATACCCCAAATGGCGCTGGACTATCAGCGGCTCCCGCCGTACGCCGGCGCCACTGCTGGAGAAACTCCAGCAACTGGCAGGCCCCAAGGTCACGGTTGTGGACCCTGAACGCACCCACGCCAGCTGGCTGTCCCATCAACTGGCCGCTTCGCGCGCAGCCTGGGTGACACCTGACAGCACCTCCATGGTCTGCGAAGCCGCCACTTCTGGTGTCCCCACCGGCCTGTTTGAACTGGCGCCCAGACACAACAGTCGGGTAGCCCGGGGCGTGGCGAGCCTGATGCAAAAAGGATACGTTGCGCACTGGAGTGACCATGCCTCAGTGATGGCGGGCAAACTGCCTCAATCCCATCATCTGTGGGAAGCTGACCGGGCCGCACGATGGCTGATCAACCATTTTCTGAAGGAAGGCAAGCGTTGAGAATTCTGCAGGCTTTACCCGCGCTCTACAGCGGTGGCGTTGAACGGGGAACCGTGGAATTCGCGGCCGACCTGGTCAAACGGGGGCATCAGTCGTTTGTCGTCTCGAAAGGCGGCCCCATGGCCGAGCAACTGCGCGGGCAGGGCTCGGAACACATTTTCATGCCCATACACCGGAAGACTCCGGCCTCGGTCGGGCAGATCCTTCCCATGCGCAAACTGCTGTTGGAGCTGAAACCCGATATCGTGCATGTGCGCTCGCGGATGCCGGCGTGGATTATTTTCCTGGCGATGAAAAGTATTCCGGCCCATGAACGTCCTGCGGTCGTGTCCACCTTTCATGGCATGTATTCCGTCACTCCCTACAGCGCCATCATGACGAGGGCTGACCACATAATCGCCGTGTCCGGGTGTGTGAAGGATTATGTTCTCAACAACTATCCGGTGCCGGAAGAGAAACTGACGGTCATCCAGCGCGGAGTGGATGTGGATGCCTTCCGCCAGCGGGAGCTCAGCTCACAGTGGCTGGACCGCTGGTTCCGGCAATACCCACAGCTGGCCGGCCAGAAAATCATCATGATGCCCGGGCGCATTTCCCGCTGGAAAGGCCAGCTGGATTTCCTGGCCATGATGGCGCAGCTGGTACAGGAGCGGCCGGACTGTCACGGCATCATCGTAGGAGGCGCGGAACCCGGCAAGGAGCAGTTTCTGGAGGAACTGGAGAAGGAGCGGGCCCGCCTGAACCTGGTCGACAAGGTAAGCTTTCTGGGCCAGCGCAATGACATGACCACCCTGTACCTGCTGGCGGATGTGGTCTGTCACATGTCCACCAAACCGGAGCCCTTCGGGCGCACGGTTACCGAGGCACTGGCTTCAGGCACACCGGTGACCGCCTTCGACCGTGGTGGTGCCGCTGAAACTCTTCGCGCCTGCTTCCCGGAAGGATTGGTGCAACCGGATAACATAGAGGCATTTGCACAAACCGCACTGTCCCTGATCGACAAGCCCCGATCAGAGATCGAGATTCCCTGGCGATTCCGCCTGGAGGCCCAGACAGAGACCACGCTTCAGGTGTATGAAAACCTGCTGACCAGCAGACGGGCGCAATAATGGACGCTCGGGACCGGCTGACGATAGCGCTGGTCATGGCAACGCCTGGCACTGGCTGGGGAGGTATGGAAAAGCACACGGCGGACCTTGCGGAGGCGCTCTCGGCCCGGGGCCACAAGGTTCACATGCTGGCTCACTCCGTTTACAGCGAGCGCTTTATCACGCCTGTTCGTTTCCATGCACTGCCCTTCCAGATGGGCCGGCGCAACCCCTGGCTCAGATTCCGTCTGCGACAAACACTCCACGCCATCCAGGCAGACATTCTCCATGCTCAGGGCAACAAGGCCGCCAGCCTGATCGGTGCCGTTCGTCACTGCGCGAGAGTGACCGTCGGCACCCTTCACGGCAGCAAAAGCTCCCACCATGCCTTTGATCGACTGGATGGTGTGATTGGCGTCAGCCGTGAAATCACGAACTCGATCGAACACCCCAATACACGGCTGATTTTTAATGGCCTTCAGCCTCTGGAGAAAACCAGCCATAGCGACCATCAAGTGCCAAGGATCCCTGTTCCCGCGGAGCGCCCGCTGCTGTTGGCGGCGGGTCGGCTGGAACCGGTCAAACAGTTCGACCGGCTTGTCCGGGCGTGGGCGCAGGCAGACTGCGACGGCAAGCTGGTGATTCTTGGCGATGGCAGTCAGCGGTCGCGGCTCAACGCATTAATCAGGGAGCTGGGCGCCGAAGACAGCATTCTGCTCCCGGGTCACGAACCCCGAATCTTTCCCTGGCTGCAGGCGGCCACAGCCTGCATCATCAGCTCCAGCCGGGAAGGTTTTCCCTACATCATGGTCGAGGCGCTGATAGCGGGCTGCCCGGTTCTGTCCACACCTGTCAGTGGCGTGAGGGACTTCCTGCCTCAAAGCTGCATCGCGGCATCGGATAGCCCTGAGGATATCGCCACCCTGATCAGCACCAACCTGGCTGAGCCTGGCCTGCTGACGGAGATCCAGAGCAAAAGCTTCGAACAGGCCCGCGAGCAACTCAACCTTGAGACAATGGTGTCGAAGACTGAGACTTTTTATCGGGACCTGCTTGCCAGCCTGCCGGCAAGGCGCTGATCACCGCGCCCGCCACAAGCCGATGCCCGTCAACGGTAAGGTGTGTGCCGTCATCCATCAGAGTATTCGCCTTTTGCTGCCATAACCGCTCATAGGAATCCGCCAGTAACGCATTGGGCTCTTGCTCGGCCAATTTTTGTAAGCCTTGATTGTAATGTTCGATACGCGGGTTTCTTGGTTCATCAAGATTTGGCGGCGTGGCCACCAGCACAAAAAGCGTGTGAGGCGCAGAACGTATCACCTGTTCAATATTGCCCAGGTATTCACCCAGCGGCACCTGCTCCACCGCCCCCCAGCGTTCCTGCAACTGAAAGTGGCGGGCCCATTTCTTGAGCTTCTTCACCAGTTTTCTGGCCAGCTTCCGGCGGGGATTGTCCGGGTAATAAAGCACATAGGGCGCGCCGCGGAAGGTAAGCCAGGAGTCCACCAGCCCATACTGTATAAACGCAAGCTGAAAATCCGACGGCGGGAAGGCTTCTGCGTAGCGCAACAATTCACGGGTTGTGCTCATGGTGTGGCCGCAGTTGATGAGGGGCATGCCCAGATGTTCTGCTACCATCTCAGGCCACACCGGTTCGTGGTAACCTTTAATCCCTTCGGTATTACAATCACCGTAGGCAATACAACCGCTCATAACCTGTGGCATCTCATCAATGATTGACCTGTCGGGCCTTGCGCCTTTTGCTTCTGGCTACAACCGGCACTGCTATCAGCACCCGGATGATCCTGCATTGTGTCTCAAAGTCCTGCGCCCTGAAAACATCGAAGCCCGTTTTCAACGTCAGGCATGGCCCAAAAAAGTGCTCGGCAAAGCCAGGATCGACGACAACCGCCAGGAGCTGCGGGCTCACCAGCAGCAGGCTATCAGGAGATTGCTTGCGAGGAATCAGGGGGCGCTGGTGTGGGCACACCTGCCACTGTTCTATGGCAGTGTGGAAACATCTCGGGGCCATGCAAACAAAAGCGAACTGATCCGATGCGCCGATGGCAGCGTTGCTCCAACCCTGCAAACGTGCCTGAGTCAGGTCGGTCTTACGCCCTCACTGCGGCTGGCAATTGACGAGTTTATCCACTGGCTGAAACGCACCCGGATACTTACGCGAAACCTCCTCCCGCACAATCTTGTGGTCACCGACCGCACTGGCGAGCCTCAACTGTTTCTGGTGGATGGGCTGGGCGCTCCGACCTTCCCTACAGCATTATCCACTCTGCCGGGCTGGAGTTCACACCATATTTCACGGAAAATCGGCCGATTCGAAAAACGGCTCGTCTGGGAACAGAACCCTGATGATCTGTCCTGGGAGGATTTCCAGCGCCGGAGATAAAACCTGCTGATTCACCATGATAGTATAGCGACCGCAACAACAAAGCCCATAGTGCAAATAGGTAACCATCCGGAGCATGTCTATGATTCGACCTAACATAATGGCCGAAGTATCCGGCTCTCGTCTGTCACCTTTGTCAGGGCAAATGCACGAGGAAGGCCTCCAGGGCAACTCTGTTCTTTATGAGGATCGGGGCGGCAGCTCATGAGCAAACTGAAATATTTCCTGATCAGCGGCCTGCTTCGTGTTGCCGGCTTACTCCCTCTGGGCGTTGCACAATTTCTCGGTAAGTGGTTTGGCCTGCTTGCATGGATGTTGCGCGGCCGATCGCGCAAGGTTACCGACACCAATATAGGCATCTGTTTACCGGAACTATCTCCCGAGCAGCAAAGGCAACTTTCACGGGACTCTATGGTGCACACGGGAATGACTGCTCTTGAAATCCCCCTTATGTGGGAATGGCCCGTAGAGAAATGCCTGGGACTGATCAGGGAAACCCGCGGCCTTGATCTCGTTGACGAGGCCCTGGCAACCGGCAAAGGGCTGATCCTGCTGGCACCACATCTGGGCAACTGGGAACTGGCCGGGCTGTTCTTCTCCTCCCGGTACAAAATGGCAGCTCTCTACAGCCCGCCCCATATCAAGGAGTTCGAGGAGTATATGATCCGTGTGCGTGGCCGATTGGGCTCCGAGCTTGTGCGGGGTGACCGCAAGGGGCTTATGCGGCTGATGGGGATTCTGAAAGAAGGCGGCGTTGCAGGAATTCTTCCGGATCAGTCGCCCCGCGGGAAAACCAATGCGTTCGCGCCCTTTTTTGGTGTGAAGGTCCGGACCATGACCCTGGTAAACAGGCTGATACTCAAAACCGGCGCCAATGTTCTGGTGACTTATGCCGAGCGCCTGCCCAACGGAAACGGCTTCCGGATCATCGTGACCGAAGCGGTTCCGGGAAATGGTGATGCGGATCCGGAGATTGCCGCCACGGCTCTGAACCAGTCTGTTGAAAAGGTGATACGGAAAGTGCCGGAGCAGTACCAGTGGGAATACAAGCGGCTCCGGCATCGACCGCCGGGAGAAATCAATCCTTACTATCCGGACCGGATCTGCTGAGCATGTTGAATCGTCAGAGCATTTCGCAAGCGTTGTTACTAACGGGCCTCGGGGGCGCACTCGCGTCGTCCAGCATCATAGCGGGAACAACGCTGTTGCTTGCCATTGTTGGCGGATACCTGATCAAGCAGCAGACTCTGATCAAAGAGGGATGGGAGGTTCCCAAAGAGCTCCGGCTGATCCATTTTGCGTTCTGGTTTTTCGTGGTTACGAGCGTGGCAAGCTGGATTGCCGAAGGTTTCGAGTATGAAGGCGGAAAAACACTTGGCGCCCATGCGCGACTTATCCTGTTCTGGCCCCTTGCGATAGCACTTATAGGCGCCAAAGTGAACGCGAGAACCATTTTTGCCGCGTATATGGTCAGTTGCGGTGTTATATGCCTGCTTTTCCTTACCGAATTGGCGGGCAATTCGTGGAGCCTCACAACCACGCTACGTCAGCGCTTCGGGCCCGGCATTAACCCGATCCACTTTGGCAATCTTGCGCTGTTGTCCGCATTACTAGCCGCTGCCGGAGCATTTTTTTTCCACTCCCAGCGACAGAAAACGCTCTCCGTATTAGCCATTCTGCTTGGGATAGGCGCCCTGGCCGTTGCACTGATGAGCCAGACGCGAAGCAATCTTATCGCCTTACCGGCTCTCTTACCCTTTTTTGCGCTGCTGATTCCCGGTCGAAAGAAAATCCTGGCGATAGCCGTGCTTGGCGCCATCGCTTTTACCGCAGTTTTCAACAGTGAGCGCTTCACCGACAGCCTGGAGGCGGTCCTGGAAGGCAAAATTGACAATAGCCTGGAGATGCGGATAGAAGCATGGCAACTGGCCTGGAACCAGTTTCTGGAAAACCCGGTGATGGGCAGTGGTCTCAGTGGTTACCACGAGGCTGCATCACGTCACGAAGATGATACATTTCTTGCGTGTTGCACCGACCATGCCCACAACGACCTGCTTCAACAGGCTGCCACAAAGGGGATCACGGGCATTCTCAGCTGGCTGTTTTTACTCGCGATTCCATTTGCGATCTTTATCCGGCAAACCCGGAACCAGAACAGAACGGTTTCGATACTTGCAACCGCCGGAGCATTGGTTCCGAGCGGTTATCTGGTTTTCGGCCTGACCGAAGCGGCCTTCGACCGCAGCCTGTTTCTGACCTACTACCTGGTGAGCATTGCCGCTATCTCCGCTGCCATGCTGCATGAACTGGAACTTTCCTACACACGGAAAAGAAAACGAAAGGTATCAGCAACAATCATTACCAAAAATGAAGAAGATCATATAGCAGCCTGCCTCAGCTCCGTGCGTCCCATAGCTGATGAAATTATCGTGCTCGATAGCGGCAGCACCGACAAAACCGTGGAGATCGCGAGGCAGTATGCAGATATCGTCGAAATAACGGACTGGCCCGGTTTTGGAATCCAGAAGCAGCGCGCACTGGAATTGGCCAGCGGCGACTGGGTGCTTTCTATTGATGCCGATGAAAGAGTGAGCCCGGCGCTTGCTCGGGAGATCAACCACACACTGTCTGATCCGGATGCAGATGCCTACCGGCTGCCCTGGGCAGTAACGCTTTACGGAAAACGGCTCGATTTTGGCAGGAGTGGGCGTGCTCCTCTACGCCTGTTCAGAAGAGAAGGCGTCCGTTTCTCAAGCGCCATGGTCCACGAGAAGATTTTGGTCCCGGAGGATCGAAAAATTCGCAGCATGAGAGGACGGCTCACTCATTTCACGCACCGCAACTTTGGGCATGCCCTGGAGAAGAGTGCAAAGTATGCCTGGCTGGGATCCCAGGAAAAGTTTCGCAAAGGAAAGCGCACCCGCTTTCTGGTTTACCCCACCTTAAGAGGGCTAATGACATTCCTGCAGGTATATGTTTTCAGGCTGGGTTTTCTTGATGGCTCAGTCGGCTTTCTCGTTGCGGTGACCTATGCGCAAGGATCCTTCAACAAATATGCCGGGCTCTGGACGCTGACACGAACTGAGCGCCAGAAATCGCGTGAATAGTGCTCCGATAGCCAGAGGGTCCGCCCATAGACAAGGGAGGCAGCTAGCAGTTTTCCCATCTGTCCAGCTTTTCCTGTTTGGCAAGTTCCTTTTGCAATTTCAGTTTCAGCTTGAGATGCCGCCATGGATTTTTCGGTTTTTGATCCAGCTTGGGAGGTGCTTCCAGAAGTTGCTCTACAGCATCAATAACCCTTCGGGAAGAACGGCCATCGGTAAAGGAGTGGAGCGAGCGGGCATAGTGCCGCATATGCGCCATGAAATCTTCATCATGCTGCAATGCCCTGAGTAATGCGGGCTCCACCTGCTCCGGGGATTGCACGTCAATAAGCTGAGGACCTGGTAGCTTCGTCCGAAATGTCACTACCGGGATATCCAGCATCATGAATTCAACCATGATGGATGAGGTGTCACTCAGCATGACGTCGGTAACGGGCATATAAGGCACAAAGTCCTCTGTGCTCTCCAGAAAAAGCAGCCTGTCACCAGCCAATGCACGGTACTCCGCCACGATCTCTTCACTCATTTTGGGGTGCAGAGTGACTATCAGGTTCCACCGCCCGGAGTCACGCAATTCTCTGATGGTACTGATCAGGTGTGGAGCAGAGCTCACGCCTCTTGTAAATGTGGAAGAGTAAAAGATTGTGGGGAGCTCCACATCAGAGAACAGATCTCCTTTTTGTAATTCTGTCCTGACATTGAGGATGCTGTCGAGTTTCGGCCAACCAGTTTTCCTTACCACAAAATGAGGATTCTCGGCAGCCAATTGACTGAATCGCTGGGTATCAACATCCGCCATCGTACAGTACATGTCGAACCAGCCGCGGATTCTGTAATGAGACTGTTTGGCAGGATCCATTCCACGCTTATTGATGGGAAAGCCATGAAAAACCTTTACCTTGAGCCCGGGAAACCACGGCGGAACCCAGTCCCCGGGAACGAAGACCACATCCGGCTGGTAGGCCCGGACCTCATCATCGGTTCTGAGTCGTTTTTCCTCTTGTTTAAGAGGAGACGCGCTGCACCCTGCGATAAACCATGCGACATCATCGCCCCTGCGCCAGATTTCCTCCTCGAGCGGACGTAATATGGAATAGGAATATGACTGATTTACAAAAAGCAGATAACGCTTCATGCCAACCGCTCTTCCGTCAGCTCGTGGATAAGGGTGAGAGTCTGCTTGATCGTAGTCTCTATTGAAAAGTCACGCTCAACACGCTCTCGCGCCCGATGCCCCATTTCACGGGCGGCCTGTCGGTTTAATGCAAGCTCTGTCATGGCTCCTGCCAGACTGGCCGGATCTCTGACCGGCACCACGAAACCTTCCACCCCATTATCGACCAGCTCTGGCATTCCACCCGCTTCCGTTACGATCACTGGCCGCCGATATGCCATCGCTTCAATCACCACTCTCGGGAGACCTTCGCTTTCTGAGGGAAGAACCAGTGCATCACAGGCACCGGCCAGTTGAGGCGCATCATTCCTGTACCCGGCAAAGCGGATGCGATCTCGCATGCCAGACGATTCTATCTGAGCTGACAGTGCCTGATTTTTTTCCAGGTCCCCGACCAGCAAAAGGTAAACCGGCACAGACTCGGGTATATGATCCATCGCCTCCACCAGGGTATGAAAGCCCTTACCCGGACGGTCCCGACCAATGCATGCAATAACGAATGCGTCCTGCGGAAACCCGAATGGCGAAAGATCAGCGACGGGACGGTCATACCACGACAGATCATGCCCTTTATAAATTGTGACTGCCTTGCCCTTTCTCAACCTCATGCCCCCGAACCCAAGGGATTCGAAGTAGCGCTGGACGGCCCTGGATACGCAGACTATCCGGTCCAGTCGCGGGTGCATAAATGTGATCCACGACTCCGGTTTTAAATAACCGGCATTACCAATGACTCCCCGATAGCCCATTATCTTGACGTTGATCCCCCGGCTTGCCCGAATCGAACAGGCAATAGCCCTCGGGTTGAACGCGTAAATAACCGTGTAAGAGCCGGACAGCAACTCCTGCCGGATGGCAGCGGTACCCGGCCCGTCGAATCGGCCCGACAGCCTGAAGGGAGTGACACTGAGCCCCGATTCAAGGAGGGATGCGTAGTGTTTCCCGGAATCATTTGCCAGCACCCGCAAGTCCAGCCCCTTCTTCGCCAACCCGACAATCAGTTGCGTCTCTGCCAGATCAGATCGATCAGTAATGATAAGCGCTCTTGGTTCCATTAAACTCAGTACACTCCAGGGCCAAATGATGGGTTCTGGCACTATGGCTGGCGTTGATAGCCCTGCAGGAGGTGTTGCCAGAGGTCGTCCCGCTGGACTGCCGATAAAGCCGGGCACCGCTTCCTGACAGAGCGATGAAGTCGCTCCAGGTTACGCTGTTTCCAGGCTGAATCTGCCTCATTGTCGCTCTCGGGTACCAGTTTGCAGCGGTCAAAATCGATCAGATAAATCTGATCCCCCGCCACGAGTATGTTGTCACAATTCAGGTCAACATGGTCGAGCCCGTTGTCGTGAAAGCGGCGAATGACTTGCCCCAACTGCACCCAGAGCGACTTATCGCTCAGGCGTTCGCTGTCCGAAAGCGTAACCGCCCCCGGTATACGTTTTACCAGTATA
This sequence comes from Marinobacter orientalis, assembly GCF_004792665.1. Taxonomy (GTDB): domain Bacteria; phylum Pseudomonadota; class Gammaproteobacteria; order Pseudomonadales; family Oleiphilaceae; genus Marinobacter; species Marinobacter orientalis. The sequence goes on along the minus strand of NZ_SRZX01000009.1, from coordinate 45,256 downwards.
GCGGCCTGATACCAGAACAAGCGGTACTTCCAGGCAATAGCTGCAACGGCTTCAGGGACCGGAAGACCGAGGGACCTGAGCTGCCCCAGCAGGCGGAACTCCGCAAGCGATCTGGCCTGGTCAAAACCCGCGAACAGATACGTCTTCTCGGCCAGGTGGGCCATCAAACCACCTCGCCTGTAATGACGAAGCACCATGCCGGATGGTTCCGTATCAATAAACCAGGCACCGCCCCGTCCTCCAGAGGTGACCGGCCGGGCCTTTTCCTGCCAGAATTCAGGACAAAACCAGGACTCGGTAACACCCTTATACTCCGGCGATACCAGCAGTACTGACTTTCCGGAACGTTTAGGACTGCCCGCTGCCACTGTCAAAAGATCGGTACCCTCGGCCCGGCAAACCATGGGCTTCCGGGTAAAGACGTGAAAAGCCCATTAGGCTAGAATGGCGCACAGTTTACCAACGAGCCCCGCCCGGCTCCACATCCAGCAGTTAAAGATTCGCAACGGACCGTAACTTGATCAACTCCATCTGCATATTGCGACTGTCCGCCATTGGTGACGTAACCCATGTTATACCTGTGGTACTGAGTCTTCAGGAACAGTTACCCGGCGTGAACATCACCTGGGTGATCGGCAAGATCGAAGCCAGACTGGTTGGCGACCTGCCCGGCGTCGAGTTTGTCATTTTCGACAAGAACGCCGGCCGCAAGGGCTACGCTGACCTGCGCGCGACCCTCAAAAACCGCAATTTCGATGCCCTCCTGCATATGCAGGTGGCCTTCAGGGCCAATCTGGCGGCGGCGATGATTCCGGCCAAAGTGAAGGTCGGTTACGACAGGGCCCGCAGCAAGGACCTCCACAGTCTTTTCATTAACCGGCGGATTGCACCTGCGCCACAACAGCATGTGCGGGATTGCCTGGCAAGCTTTCTGGAGCCGCTTGGCCTGAAGCCTGCCCCACCAAAATGGACCATCCCCCTGACTGAAGAAGATCACCAGTTCGCCCGCCAGCAACTGGCGGCGGACCGCAAAAACCTGGTGATCAGTCCGTGTGCCAGCCATACCTTGCGCAACTGGCCGGCGGAGCGTTATGCACGACTGGCCGATCATGCCATTCGTGTTCACGGTATGAAGGTAATCCTGGTGGGCAGCCCCGCACCCTTTGAGGCGGAATTCTGCTCTGCGATCGAGACCTCCATGGAAGAGCAGGCTCATAATATCTGTGGCAAGGATACGCTGAAACAACTGACTGCCCTGTTGGCGCATGCCGACCTTTTAGTGGCGCCGGATACGGGGCCGGCCCACATTGCCAGTGCAATGGGGACTGATGTGCTTGGCATTTATGCAGCCAGTAATCCTTACCGCTCCGGGCCCTACAATTCGCTTGAGTGGTGTGTGAATCGCTATCCGGAGGCGTTGGAACGGTTTACCGGGAAATCTGTAGAGGAGGCTCGCTGGGGGACCAAGGCGGAGTTTGAGGGGGCCATGGAGTTGGTGGCTGTGGAGGATGTTACCGGGGTGCTGGATCGGTGGATTGAGGATCGGGGGAAGGCAGGGTAACCGGCGCGGGGACTTTTGGGGTCCGGCGCCGGTTGGTTGTCGGATTACGCTTCGCTAATCCGACCTACGGGTATGAGACTGGGCCGGGATCAGTTGCGGGCAGTATAGTCCCGGTAGGACTTTTCTTCCACGAAGCGGGAGCCCAGGGCCAGGTTGACTTCTTTTTTGATGGCGGCACGTTTGTCGTTGGTGACGTAGACGGCGCGGGCCAGTTCGATAAACCTGGGGCCGAAGTCCTGGGTGGCCTCCTGCTCGCGGATGTCGTCTTCGATTTCCCAGAGCTCTTCGTTGACGGACTTCAGTTGCCTGCGCAGATCCGCGATCGCGGTCTGATCTCGCACGGCCTCATTCCAGGTGGCACTAAGTTCATCCAGTTCCAGACGAACATTCCTCACCTTCTCCGGGTCTGCAATCCGCTCGGATTTGATTTCCAGAATGGTGATCTTGTCCAGCACTTCGCCGAAGGAAACCGGCACTTTGATAACGTCTGCCATTTGCTCTTCCTGCAGGTCTTGTTAATGGAATATGAGGGTCAGCCGTTAACCGCTATCAGCTATAGAAAGTGGGCGTTGCGGTTTGGCCTGAACAATGTGATGACTGCCGTATGATATCATTAATGATTGACTATTATGTTTTTCCACAGCTTTTTCCAACTCAAGCCCGGAGTGTACGCATGAGTCATTCCGTCATTATGGATGGTGGCGCCGGCTCAGGCCTTCGCCCGCTGTCCCGGTAACCGAACAGATACGCCCTTCACCGGAATTTAAGAAATGAATCACAGTTACCTTAACCTTCGGCACAGAACAGCCTGGATATCCTGGTTTATCTTTGCCAATGGGCTCTTCGCCATGCTGGTCGGGCTCCGATATGTGTCATGGATGAGCATTCCGGATATCGAAACCGCTGCTTACGTTGCAATACTGTACCCGGGGCAGTTTACCCTGCTTGCCTGGCTGGGCGGCTTGCCGTTGCTGGCTCTGGCCTTACTACTCCCTGCCACACGGGCACTTTTTACGCTGGCTGTCATCTATGCCGGTATCGGTATCGCATTCCTCGCCATAGACACGGTAGTTTATTCGCTGTACCGGTTTCACCTTTCAGCCTTCGTGCTGGAGCTCGCCCTGGGAGGCGGAACGGAGATTTTTTCCTTTTCCTGGCAGCTCTGGGCGTCAGCCATCGGTATTTTTATCGGAATCGTTGTGATTGAGAGCGTTATCGCCAGAGTACTGTGGCGCAGGCGACCAAGGGCACGCTGGCTGGGCGCGGGCTTCGCGCTGATATTCGGCCTGCAGCTCAGCGCACACGGCTGGCATGCCTGGGCGGATGCCAATTACGACACTCGCATCACCGGTATCACCCGGCACATTCCCCTTTACCATGCAGCTACCGCCAAGCGAGTCATGAGCAAATATGGTCTGGTAGATCCCCAGAAAGTCCGGGAAAACCAGTCTGCCCGGGCCCTGGGCGATGTTGATCGGGGCAGCCAGCTGGACTACCCGACACAGCCACTCAAGTGCTCTGAGCCCGAGCGCATGCTTAACGTGCTGATGATCGTCATCGACGGTGCCCGCTGGGACATGCTGGATCCTCGCTGGATGCCCAACATTTATGAATTTGCTGAAACCAACCTGATTTTCGAGAATCACTACAGCAACGGCAACGCCACCAAACCTGGTGTGTTCACCCTGCTCTACTCTCTGCCGGCCAGTTACTGGGATGCGTTTACCGCCGCCAAGAAACCGCCTGTAACGATCAGCCGGATGCAGCAACTTGGCTACCAGACCAAGGTGCTCGGCTCAGCTACCCTGGTGAGTCCGGCCTTTGACCAGAACGCCTTCGCCTCAATTCCCGACCTGCGGCTGGAAACCCCCGGGGAACAGGCATGGGACAGGGATATCCGGATTACCGAGGACTGGCTTTCATTTACTCGGTCTGAGCTCGATCCGCAGCAGCCGTTTTTCGGATTTCTGTTCTACGATACCCCTCACGGCCACCGGGTGCCGGATGATTATCCTTCCAAGTTCCAGCCCTACTGGGAGTCAGTCAATAAACTGGAACTCGACGAGGATTTCGATCCGGAGCTGATTAAAAACAACTATAAGTCGACACTGCACTTTGTCGACAACCAGGTAGACAAGGTTCTGGATGATCTGCAGGCCCGCGGACTGCTGAACAGCACCATTGTGATGATCACCGGGGATCACGGGCAGGAATTCAACGAGTACGGAATGAATTACTGGGGACATGGAAGCAACTTCGGGGAGTATCAGCTCAGAGTGCCTATGGTGGTACACTGGCCCGGTCGAGCAGCCGGCAGGATTGGGTATAGAACTGAAAACTTCGACATCGCGCCAACCCTGATGTCCGAAGCGCTTAATTGTGGGGACACCCCGACTGACGCCTATGCGACCGGAAACAGCATGTTCAGGCCCAGCGATCATCGTTGGAGCATTGCCCACAGCTACATGGACTCTGCCCTGCTATTAAATGACCTGAAGCTGGTAACCTATGCTTCAGGCTCGGTTGAAGCATTGAATGATAAAATGAAGGCGGTACCGGACTATAGCCTGAGCCCGACTATATCAGCAGAGGTCTTGCGGGAGTTGTCCAGATTCTATGAATAATTTTTTACAAAAATTGGTCCGAAACCGGCAATGCTTCCTTTCACTTTCGGAGAGATTTCGAGCTATTCGAATAGCCAAGTGGATTAGGGGCATTGGCCCGGTTCATCAAATTTATAAAGGATTGCTCACATGAAACTTTCCGTCATCATGACCACATACAACTCACCGGAATGGCTCGAGAAAGTCCTTTGGGGATACAGCGCTCAGACCCACAAGGACTTCGAGCTCATAATCGGTGATGATGGGTCAACGGAAGACACCCGCGAGGTTATTGATCGTATTCGCGAGGAAACCGGGATGGCAATCAAGCATATCTGGCAGGAAGACAAAGGTTTCCGCAAATGCCGGATCCTGAACAAGTCCATTCTCGAAGTAGAGTCCGACTACGTAGTATTCACGGATGGCGACTGCATACCCCGCCCAGACTTCCTTGAGGTGCATGCCAGGGAAGCCGAACCCGGCCGCTACCTCTCTGGCGGATATCACAAGCTCCCCATGAGCACCAGCAAGGCCATCACCAAAGACGACATCGTCAGCGGCCGCTGCTTCGACCTGAAATGGCTGAAGGCCCATGGTCTCAAGTCAAGCTATAAGAACAGCAAACTGACAGCGACGCCTCTCAGGGCGCGCGTTTTCAATACGCTAACGCCAACCGCCTGTAACTTCAAAGGGTCGAACGGGTCAGCGTGGCTGAAGGACATTATCGCCGTGAACGGTTTCGATGAGCGCATGCCCTGGGGTGGTCTGGACAGAGAGTTCGGGGTGCGACTCATGAACTCAGGGGTAAAGCCCAAGCACGTGCGCTACAACGCAATCGTGATTCACCTCGATCATAAACGCGGGTACAAGGATCCGGATTTGGTTGCTGCGAACAAGGCATTGCGAGTGAACTCCAGGAAGCAGCGGATAACACGAACCGAGCATGGTATCGAGCAACTGACCTCTGAGGCGGAGCCAAACCGGGAAGCAACATTATGACGCAACCCGTAACACCGTTTGGCAACAGGAAACCGCCCGCATTCTGGCAGTCACTCATCGCTCTGTGTCACGACAATAATGGGGGAATAATAAGTCGAACGGTAGCGCCGCTCATTCGCAAAATGATCGTAAAACAGAAATCCCTTCTTCCTGTCGACATAGAGGTAGAGGGTATCAATTTGCGGTGCCAGTTTACCGATAACTACTCAGAAAAAAAATTTGTTTTCACGCCGTGGCGTTATGATCGCGCTGAAAGAGAAATGCTTAGCCAGGCCCTCAACGAAGGAGGGACTTTCGTCGACATAGGAGCAAACATAGGGATCTATACTCTCACTGCCGTCGCCGCGATGGGATCTCACAAAGGAAGGATTATTGCTTTTGAACCCAACCCGGCCACGTTGGCGCGTTTACGGTTCAACATTCAAGCGAACTCTCAGTTCGCGAAGAATAATATTTTAGTGCTGAATCATGGCATAGCAGACGAAGAAACGAGCTTCTTCCTTCAACACGATGCGAATAATCTGGGTAAAAGCAGTATCAGAAACGTAGAGTCGGAATCGGACACAAGCGATAATAAGCAAGGAATAACAATCAAGTGCAGGCCGCTATTGCCTGTACTATCAGAACTTGAAATAAATGAAATTGACGCGCTGAAAATCGATATAGAAGGCGCAGAAGACCTTGCGCTTACACCTTTCCTTAACTCAGCTCCCGATTCTCTGCTACCCCGACTTCTCATCATAGAGAACTCAGAGCATCAGTGGAAATCCGACCTTTTTCAAACGATAAGGTCCCGCGGCTATGCTCTGATTCAGCGCGGTAAAATGAATTCAATATTCCTGTTTGATCCAGGCGCTCAAGATTAGTTTCTCACATGCTGATCTCCCAGGTTCCAGAGAAAGAACACGGCAGATATGGGTAGGCCGTTATGCAAGGAAAAACGATTACCCCATCTGGCATTTGGCTCATAAAGAGGGCTACCTGATCTCCGCCCCAAGAAGCGGACAGGAGCCATCAGCCTTCATCAATGTGCTAAAGCCATCGCTCTCTGTGAGATGGTCCGGTACCAATCGAGCTCACCTATAACAATTAGCGACAAGTTCAGATGTTTAGTTTAAAAGGAACAGCCTTTGCCAACGGGACAGGAGCTAATGCTTCGATTTGGCCGGGCCACTCGGAATTAATTTCTCGCACAACCCATAGAAGCTTTCCGCTACAATTTCCGGGCGGTAATTATTCATTTCATTAAAGGCCGCCCCCAGGTTCTGATATTCCCCATGGTTAACCCAGCTTATGAGGGATTCTGCCAGAGATTCCGGTGTCGGCTCAAAATACTCGACGGCCTTATCGATGTCCCCGCTAATAACGTAGCCGGAAGTAACCAGCGAAGGTTTCCGATACAACAGAATGTCATTCTCAATCCCTGACATTTTGCTCTTCCCGTACACCTCTCTGTATTTCCTGAAATGAGTCTGGACCTTGATTGGAGCCAGCAGAAAATCCACGTCGAAGACCTTTTTGTCAAATTCGTCCGAACTGACGTAGTTATTACTGTAGTCCAGTGAAAATTTCCCGGATTCCAGAGACTTAAAATCAGCAACAATCCGGGCTGCCTGCCTGTCTGCAGCCTTACCGAGCAACACCAGTCGCAGTGGAACTTTCAGCTTACTGATGCACTGCTTTAACGCCTGATACACCAAATGGTAATCCTTCTTGGCGTTCGTGACTTTCCCCGTAATTGCAATGGTCACGCGCTCCCGCTGCGCCTTCTTCACTGGATGGTCCCTGTCGCCAAGGAATCCGAAGGGCATTACCGGCGGCAGTATTCTGCCTTTACTCACCCAGCCCTGCTCAGAGACATAGTCAGTAATGGCCTGATTGGGAAACATGAAATAGGAGATATGGCTGAAGAATCGTGTTCTTTGGCGCCACTCGCCTGCGATCCAGACCCTGCGTAGCACATGTGAAAAAATCGCGGGGAATTTGAGAAGTGGTCGATCAAAATGGCTCGCTGGGGCAAGATCTGCGTGGGCATTGTGAATCCGGATAATGGCCGGAGCTGAGAAAGGAATATTGCAGAGCTCATCCCAGAAATGCCGGACAGTATTGAAGTAAAGGAGGTCTGCGGACTCGAAAACCGGCCTCATCCGTTCAATAAAAGAGACAACAGTCTCATCCTCCCCTTTGCAGAACGCAGAAAGCCAATCGGCTTCGTCAGCCCAGACGACATCAACCTTTTCCAGTACTTCCGGCACCGTAATCAACGACATTTCAAAGCGCTCCAGATCAAGCACTCTGATGAGGTTCTGAATAAGCTCGCTGTGATGATGGAGTTCAATAATGACAATATGGACAGGTCGCTTGTCCTGACCACGCCCGCAAGCGCACGCGTTACTCATGATTCAGCCTGCTGTTTTCAGAAGAGTTTCCTTAATGCAAGTTCAAGGCTGTTCAGCTTTTTGAGAAAGCGACTTCCTTGCATGGGGTAATAACCCCATGGTTTTTCCAACCGATCATTGGTACAGGCCAGGAAATCCTCGGCGACAGGAAGCATATCCGGAGAACGCTCCTGAAGGCTTTTGACTTCCTTTTGGTCCAGCAATCTATAGGGAAAGAAACCGCATCCACGATGCTTTTCGGCCAAGCGAAGTGCAAGGGTTTTGCGCTTGCCCCGATAGGTGGGAACTTCAGGCAACCACATGGCAAATGGCGCAAACAAATGCCCGATACGATCAAAATACTGTTTTGCCTGACGATCATTGACCGGTTCTGACCGACCGAACTCCCAACTCTGCTCCAGCAGACGTGAGGGACGAGCAATCAGGATCGCTGAAAAGTATTGTCCTGCACTCTGATCCGTTCCCTGCCTGCGGTATGCGCCCAGCTCTCTATCGAAACTCAGCGTTGACTCATCTCTTTTGCGATTGATTCCTTTCAGGAAACACGGATGAAGAAAAGCAAGCCGGGGATTATCATCAAAGCAACGATCGAAGGCGTCAATTTCCTCCCCGGCCAAGGGTCGGACCACCTGCATGTCGTCCTGGAGAAAACATACCAGCCGGCGATCAGCTGCGTACTCAAGAGCAGACTGCATGTTGCCGTATAATCCGCCAAGTTTATGGGTAGACTGATTACCCGGCTGCAGTACTGTATGCTTCTCAGACAAGGTCTTCAGCACATCGCAGGTATATTCGTCGAAGCTGTCATCGTCGAAAATTGCAACTTCTGCATCTGGCACGCACTCTTCTATAGTTGTCACACAATGCTCAAGGAACTTTCCCCGATTGAAAGAAAAAACACAAAACAGCAACCTGTCATTCATGGAAAACCCTTGTCTTCTTTATGCCGGACACTCGCCGATACCTGCCCTTGCCAAGAGCTATTTCTATCGACGACCCAGCTCTTTTGCCGGTCTTGAGAAAAACAAGCTCGTATTTGTGGCAAATAATGACAGCCTCTTCGTGACAATGGGAGCCAGAGCGTGGGGATTAACCAAATGACATGCTTAAAACACGATAAGTCACCCAGTCTTTTAACTCTGCCGCCAATCCCGCCAGCGGGACTGCCATACTCGCAACCAGGTCCTCAGCCTGCTCCGGGCTTCACTTCCGCTGTACCGCCCCTTGGCAACATGTCTAATCCGGTACACGCCCGGCACCCTGAGGGGCTCACCCTGGCTGCGTAGCAACCAACGAAAGGCACGATCTTCGTGGCATTTGGCAAAACTCTCCACCGGCTTCTGGTAAAAGCCTATGTTCCGACAATAGCCCGCGGCCCGGCACACATCGCCATGGGCAATTTGCAGAGGACCGGTGGCCTTGCTGATCTCACGGGTGGTGAAGGAGGTGGTGTCAATGTCCAATACCTGTAGCCCATTGGCGCCTGCCTGAAGCATGGGGTTATTCTCTGCCAACAAGTCAGTGGTGTGCTCCTCTTCCGGGAACAGCAACACATCGCGCCGGCCCTGCAATGCCTCGGCCAGTGCATCGAAGCAGCTTTCCCGGAACATCAGATCGCAATCCGTGAACCAGACCCAGTCGGCCTGTGTTGCCAGAGCTGCACGATTCCGACCGATGGCCCGGCGGAACAGCTCCTGCTTCGGCACTGGTTCCCAGTTCCAGGTTACACCAGACACATCCTGACGCTCGAAAAACGCAAGTAGTTCGCCGGTTTTGGTATCCTCCGGGCTGTAGTAGACGGTCATGGTAACGTCGAGTTTCCTGGGAGGAAACAGCACCAGAGAGCTCAGCTGGTAGACCAGAAAATGGGAATATTTCCAGCAATGGCTGACCACTTCCAGCTTGAGATGCCCAGTTCTGGCCGCTCTCTCTGATTCGGAAGGCAAGTCAGTCTCGAACCACTTGGCAGGTATCCAGCCAGTTGCCGCAAACCGGAAAAATGCCAGTTGTATCAGGTTCCACATAGTCGACGCGCTGTCCTAATCATTGAAAGCCGGGGAATTCTACCACGGGGGTTAGAAATAACCAGATAACCGGGTGGCTACGACTCATCAGTCAACTTGTGTGCATTTGGGCAGTACTTTATAGCCCACCGAGGCATCGTGCGGCTACTGAGCATTCTCCGAAAAGGTGGTGTAGCCGGGATCCTGCCGGATCAGGCGCCCGGGCGTGAAGATCGCGAGCCTGCCCAATTTTTCGGCGTTCAGGCCACCACCATGGCCCAAACGCCGCATATTTTGTAGCTGTCCCTCATGGGGATTTTACTGAACCGGTGTCAACCAGTGGCTGTGCTCCGCCGACTTGCCCTTCACCGCGTCGAAATACATGCCCTGCAGCTTCTCTGTCAGCGGGCCACGCTTGCCAGCTCCGATAACGCGGCCGTCGAGCTCCCTGATGGGCAGCACTTCGGCGGCGGTGCCGGTAAAGAAGGCTTCATCGGCGATGTAGACTTCGTCCCGGGTGATGCGGCGTTCTTTCACCGGAATGTTCAGTTCACTGGCAAAGTCCAGGATGGTCTGGCGGGTGATCCCTTCCAGGCAAGAGGTCAGTTCCGGAGTGTGGAGCACACCATCGCGCAGGATGAAGACGTTCTCACCGGAACCTTCTGCAACATAGCCTTCGTTATCCAGCAGCAGGGCTTCTTCGGCGCCACTGGCGATGGCTTCGTTCAGGGCCAGCATGGAGTTGATGTAATTGCCATTGGCCTTGGCCTTGCACATGGTGATGTTGACGTGGTGGCGGGTGTAGGACGAGGTGCGAACCTTGATACCCATTTCCTTGGCTTCCGGCGACATGTAGGACGGCCAGCTCCAGGCCGCCACCATCACGTGCACCTTGAGGTTGTCGGCGCGCAGGCCCATGCCTTCGGAGCCCAGAAACACCATCGGGCGCAGGTAGGCTTCGTCCAGATTATTGTCCCGAACCGCCGCGCACTGGGCAGCATTGATCTGGTCTTTGCTGAACGGCATTTTCATGTTCAGGATATGGGCGGAGCGGAACAGGCGGTCGGTATGCTCTTTCATGCGGAAAATCGCGGCGCCCTTCTCGGTGCTGTAGGCTCGCACACCCTCGAAGCAGCCCAGGCCGTAGTGCAGGGTGTGGGTCAGCACGTGGGTTTTGGCTTCCCGCCAGGGAACCATTTCACCGTCCATCCAGATGAAGCCATCACGATCAGCCATCGACATTATTTCTGCTCCTAAAGCGCTCTTTTCGGGGATCCGGCATTCTAGCAGGAAAAACCCGCCTTACGAAGAGGTGCAATCACCCCAACATGACCCGATTCCACATACTCCGGATGTAGTCACGCTCCTCGGGAAAGGCATCCCCCGCCACCTGGCTGTTCAGGTTCTGAAGTGCCCGCCGGTGAATGGTGGAGCGCAGGGTAATAAAGGCCTCTCTCAATTTCTCGGTATCCTCAACCGGCAAAACCCCCGCCCGGCCCAGCTCCTCCATCTGGCGAATGTTATCGGACCATTGGGTCAGCTCGGGATGTTCGGAACACCAGGCCAGCATCAGGTACTGCACCATGAACTCAATGTCGATGATGCCGCCAAAATCGTGCTTGATATGGAAGACCTCCGGTTCCCTGCCCTCGACCTGCGGAGTGCCCAATGCCGTGCGCATTTTCTCGCGCATGCCGACCACCTCTTCCCGCAATTTGTCCCGGTCCCGCGACTGGCACAGTATGTCACTGCGAAGTTTTTCAAACGCTTCCAGTGTTTCCTTGCATCCGGCTACCCCGCGGGCGCGGGCGAGGGCCTGGTGCTCCCAGGTCCAGGCGTCGTTGCGCTGGTATTTCTCGAAAGCGGTCAGGGTGCTGACCAGAAGCCCCGAACTCCCGGACGGGCGCAGGCGCATATCGACTTCGTAGAGCTGCCCCGACGGCGTCTGGGTATTGAGAATGTGCACAATGCGCTGGCCCAGCCGGGTATAGAACACCGCATTGTCGATGGGTTTGTCGCCGTCCGTTGACTGCTCCGGGTCTGCATCGTGGATAAATACCAGATCCAGGTCCGAGGTATAGCCCAGTTCGATACCACCGAGCTTGCCGTAACCGATGATGGCAAAATCCGTATCACAGGGGGAACCGTCTTCCCGCCGGGGATATCCATGGCGGCTGACCAGATTGGCGAAAGCAACGTCCACCACATGCTCCAGCACCACTTCGGCAATCCAGGTCAGGTAATCGCTGACCTTCATCAGCGGCAGGGTTTCGCGGATTTCAGATGCCGCGACGCGCAAAATGTGCGCCTTCTTGAAGTGCCGCAGGGTTTCCATCTGCTCTTCGAGATCCTCGAACGGGATCCGCAGCATCTGCTGGCGCAGATCATCCTGGAGTTCGATTTTGGCCGGCGGACTGTACAGGCTTTCCGCGTTAAGGAGCTCGTCCAGCAGCAGGGGCGTTTCCGCCAGCTGGCTGGCAATCCAGGGACTCTCACTGCAAAGCCGGACCAGTTGGGCCCGGGCACCGGGGTTTTCCAGCAGCAACACCATGTAGGCGGTTCTGCGCAGGATGGCTTCCACCAGCTGCAGAACCCGGGACAGGGTCTGCGACGGCGCGTCCACGTGAGTGAGCGCTTCCAGCAACACCGGCATGAACTTGTTGAGCCGGTGCCGCCCCTGGGTCTGCAAGGTCTGCAGGGTGCGGGTTTCGCGCAGCTCACTCAGGGCGGAATAGCTGTCCTCCGGGTCTTCGAACCCGTGCTCACTGAGCCATTCGGTTGCCGCTTCCCTGTCCATTTCACCCAGCCAGAGTTCCTGCCAGCCTTCATCAAGCGCTGTGGTTTCGTGTTCTTCATCGTCGATGGTGATGATATCCGCGAAGTGGGTTGCCACCCTTTGGCGATGCTTCTCCAGTTCGGCGACGCAGGAGTCCCAGTCATCAAAGCCCATAATCAAAGCGACACGGGCCCGGGACAGATCGTCCGCTGGCAGCAGTTGGGTCTGTTTGTCTTCGATGCCCTGGAGAGCGTGCTCCAGATTCCGGAGGAAGATGTAGGCGGCCTTCAGCTCTTTAACCACCGGTGACGGCAGCAGTTCCAGCTCTTCGAGTTCTTTCAGGATCACCAGCAATTCCCGCTGCTGAAGTTCCCGGTCACGGCCGCCCCGTATCAGCTGGAAAGCCTGGACCACAAACTCGATCTCGCGGATACCGCCATTGCCGAGCTTGATGTTGTTTTCCAGGCCCTTGCGGCGAACTTCGCGGCTGATCATCGATTTCATGCTGCGCAGGGATTCAAACGCGCTGAAATCAATGTACTTGCGGTAGACAAAGGGCTTGAGGCTGTCCATCAACACCTGCCCGGCCTGCTGGTCCCCGGCCACCACCCGGGCCTTGACCATGGCATAGCGCTCCCAGTCGCGGCCCTGGTCCTGGTAATAGGTTTCCAGGGCGGCGAAGCTCTGGGCCAATGCACCGCTCTGGCCGTAAGGCCTCAGGCGCATATCCACACGGAACACAAAACCATCAGCGGTGATCTGGTCCAGCGCCTGAATCAGCCGCTGCCCGAGGCGGATGAAAAACTGCTGGTTGTCCATGGACCGGCGCCCGCCACGGGTCTCGCCCTTACCCGGAAACGCGAAGATCAGGTCAATATCGGAGGACACGTTGAGCTCGTGTCCGCCCAGTTTGCCCATACCCAGTACAATCAAACGCTGGGGGCCTTCTTCACCGGTCGCCGGATTGACACCCCAGGGGGTTCCCGACTGCTCGCAGGTATCGTCGTACAGCCAGTCCAGCGCGCCCTGGATGCTGATATCGGCAAAGTCGCTGGTGGCAGCGATGGTTTCAGCCATGTCCGACCAGCGCATCAGATCCCGCCAGATAATCCGGAACTGGATTTCCATGCGGAAGCGTCTCAGCCTTGCGTGGAGGCTGCTTTCATCCGTCACCTTCGCCAGAAATTCCTGCCAGCGCTGACGCAGATAATCGGCGGTGGTGGGTTCGGTCAATGGCCGTGACTGGCACAGGTATTCCACCTGCCGCGGATGACGTTCCAGGGTTTGCCGCAGAAACAGACTACGGGCCAGAGCCTGGGCGAGATCCTCGTCGGATACGCCGCCAGAGGTGCTCAGGAACTCCGGCACGCCTTCCGGAAACACCGAGTGCCAGGCGCCAGCGACATCCTCCGCCAACATCGTCGGTAGTGAGCGCCAAGGCTCGGACATAATGCAAACCCCTGTGTGTCTGATATATTTCCCGTACTGTATAACGAACGCTCTGCCGACTGAACAGGGCGGGACACTAGCCTGCGGCAATAGCCAGTTGAAGTTGCCCGAGCTCCTTGCGTGAAACCAGGTCACGGACAGCCGTGCCGCTGGCCAAAAAGCCGACAACATGCCGGTACGCCGCCTCAACGCCGCGCTCGCTGGCCAGGCGGCGAATGATTCCGAGCTCGTCCTGGTCAACCGAAACAGGCTCGCCTGTCAGCCACGAAACACTCAGAACGAACAGGAATTCGTTGACCGCAAGCTCTGAATTCGCTCCTGGTTCCGCAGCGGGCTGATAAAGCCCCGCCAGGTAATACCCCTGCTCCGCCTTGCTGATCAGGTTAAGGAACACCGGCACCTCGTGCGCCAGCCTTCGTGCCCACGTCAGCAGCGCAGAGGCATCCCCGCCCTTGAGCTCGAATTCAATTTCGTTGAGCGGGCGTGACTGGTCCCCGGCCACAATCTCACCGCAATCAATGGCCACCTCAATCAGGCTCTCCCCCTGCTCAATCATGATCACCCGGCGTTCGAAGTTGGTTTCGAATACCGGTTGCAGTTCGGCAAGATTCACACTTTGCCCTACTGGCGTATCCGCAATCAGCCCCATCTGGAGTTTTGTGCCAATCAGCGGCCATTCCCATTCCTGCCTGCGGTGGGCCCCATCCACAAATTCGCCACGGGTTTTCAGGGTCTGGATGTATCTGTCGCCGATCCTGCGAATGCGCAGGGCTGTTTTCTGGCGGTTAAGATCGCCGGCCGGCGTGTCGTAATAGGTGTTGCCCAGCTGCAAGGTGTCTGACTCACAGGTGCCGGGCTGACCCAATAGCCAGGTCACTGCCCGGTCGAGATCCGTTTTCGCCACGCTGAGTTTGATTTCCAGTTCCTGGGCCATTGCCCCCTCCCGAGATGAGGAATTTGGTATCAGCATACATAAAAAAACCGGCAGCCCGAAGGCTACCGGTTTTTAGGCTACTTTTTGACTAGCTGGTCAGCTGATCAGAAGTAGTAAACAGCGCCGACAGAGGCGATGGAGCGCTCGTCAGAGAAGGCAGAGTTACCCTGCTCGTCCTCGTACTCCCAAACGTCATCGCCACCACCCAGGTAGCCTTCAAAGTAAACGTACATGTGGTCAGAGATATTGTGCAGCGCTTGCAGAGTAATGGTGTCGGAGTCATTATCTGCCAGCTGTGCAGCGTTGCTGCCACTGTATTCATCGTCAAACTGAGTCAGCTCGTAGGACAGGGCGAACTGGTTGGCGCCCAGCGAGTAGTAACCAATGATACCAAAGGTATCAGAGCTGTCTTTGCGAGTATGGAATTCACCGGTCAGACGCAGGTTGCCAGCATCGTAGCTGGCCCGCAGGCCGTAGGTATTCTCATTATTGCCATCGCTGGTGTCGTTGGAATCCATAGCGAAAGCCAGTTCCAGCGCGTCCATTTCATACAGAGCTGCCAGTTGATAAGGATAGGACTTCTCGTCACCGTCCTTGAAGTCATCATCGCTAACAACACCGTCACCGTTCACCTGAACGGCTGCCCACAGGCTCAGACCACCGAAAGACGGTGACATGTACTGAATCAGGTCGCCTTCGCCAGTAGTGTAATCAGGACCCTGATTAATCAGTCCCACCTCATAGTACTGGGCAATTTCATCGACGGCTCGCTCATAGGTTGAGTCGTCAGAGCCAACCCAGATCTGGCCGAAGCTGTCACCCTTTACACCAATGTAAGCTTCATCCAGACCGTCGATACCATTGCTGGACGACTTGTCGTCTGCATTAATACCCTCAAGCTCTACCTTGAAGAAGCCAGTGATGCCGGGTGCTACTTCGTGATCGTGAATTACACCCAGAGTAGTGCCGTTATCGAAGTGCTCGACGGAAGATGGACCACCGTCGAAGTTGTCATGGGCCAGTGCATACTGAATGTTACCGTAAACACTCGGCATGGAATCCATGCGTGCTGCCAGTTGGGAAGCTGACGTATCTTCTTGCGCCAGTGCGCTGCCAGAGAAGGTTGCCGCTGCAATAGCAGAGGCGATGAGCGTCTTTTTCATGTTGCGTGTTCCTTATTGAGTTAACTCAGGTTTTAGCGTCGGGTTTTATTCCCGCTCTTCAGACTTCACCAGTCGGGCTGGTTGGACCCTATTCTGTGTACTCACCATGTCAGTTTTATGACACAGCGATAACAATTCGTTTTTTCTTCTTGTTACAGAGGCAAGCCAGCCTCTTTGCACGTCAATCACTTACAGCTATGTTTTAAAGCTTAGAGTGATGAATCTGTTTTAATACAAAGAACGCTTTTTTGCAAATTTTTAATTTTAGCTTTTTAGCGTAATTAGGATTATGAACGCAAGTTTTTATATCTACGGGTATACCCCACTATGCAGGGCGCTTACCTTCAAATTCGGGGCCATAATTACAAAAAGGTTTTGTTTTCAAATGCTTATACAATAACTGCACCCCTCTGACGAAAAACACAGCTTCCTCGCAAAGCCCGGCCGCACCAGTGCAGATCAGCGGCCAGCCCCTCGCACCAGGATGGCGCACATCTTTATGCCTGTGCAGCAGCCCCCTCGACCTCAAGAAGGAACGTGACCGGCCCGTCGTTCTCCAGAGCCACTTTCATATCCGCACCAAACTGTCCACGACCAACACAGCCCCTTCCCAGAGCCTGCTCTGACGCCAACAGGAATTCATGAAACAGTTTTTCAGCATGATCCTGCGGCGCCGCGACAGAAAAACCGGGGCGCGTGCCAGATCGGGTGTCAGCCGCAAGGGTAAACTGGGGTACGACAAGGAGGGAGTAGCCTGTATCAACAAGGCTGCGATTCATCCGCCCCTGGTCATCGGGAAACACCCGATAGTTGATCACTTTCCTGCAGAGTTTTGCTGCGGTTGCGG
Organism: Marinobacter orientalis; assembly: GCF_004792665.1. Taxonomy (GTDB): domain Bacteria; phylum Pseudomonadota; class Gammaproteobacteria; order Pseudomonadales; family Oleiphilaceae; genus Marinobacter; species Marinobacter orientalis. The sequence goes on along the minus strand of NZ_SRZX01000009.1, from coordinate 28,522 downwards.
GGCCATCCGTTTTCTCAACGCCCAGCAACAACAGAAGCCCCGAGTTAATTTCAGAGATCGTCTCTTTATCGACGGTAACCCTGGCGTAGGTAACCCGTTGTATCAGCGCCTTCATTCGATTCTCTGCGGAAGGACTCAAAAGATTTGCGGGAGTCTATCGATGGGGCTGACCCGCCGCAACCCCTCTTAAGGGGTATTTGTTGATTGTTAAGGGGAGGATCTATCCGGCGCTGCCATCAATCTTTGCAGCCACCTCATCAATGCCCCGCATCAGCGCATCAACAATCGCCGGCTCAGAGGCTGAATGCCCGGCATCCCGAATGATTCTCAGGTCTGCCTCCGGCCATGCCTCGCTCAGGGCAAGGGCATTCTCCAGCGGACAGACCATGTCGTAACGGCCATGCACAATAAGCCCCGGAATATCTTTCAGTGCCCCGGCATCACGGACAATCTGGTTGTCCTCCAGAAACACGTTGTTCATGAAGTAGTGGCATTCGATACGAGCCAGGGCAATCGCCACATGAGGGTGGCCAAAGTGCTCAACTACTCTGGGATTGGGATTCAGTGTGGCGCACCGCCCTTCCCAGATGGACCAGGCCTTCGCCGCCTGAATCTGCTCAAGCTCGTTGCTGCTGGTGAGGCGGCGATAATAGGCGGATACCATGTCGCCTCGCTCATCCTGCGGAATGGGAGCGAGGAAATCCTGCCAGTAGTCGGGAAATACGCGGCTGGCGCCGTCCTGGTAAAACCACTGGATATCCCTGGGCCGGCACAGGAAGATGCCTCTGAGCACAAGGCCAAGCACCCTGTCCGGGTGGGTCTGGGCGTAAACCAGGCTCAGCGTGGAGCCCCAACTGCCTCCGAAGAGAATCCATCGGGAAATGCCGAGAAACGAACGCACCGTTTCCATGTCTTCCACCAACTTCTGCGTGGTGTTGCCCTCAAATTCCGCCAGCGGCGTTGAGCGGCCGGCACCACGCTGATCCATCAGAATGATCCGGTACCGCTCGGCATCAAAAAACCGACGGTAATAGTCTTCGCTCCCGCCACCGGGGCCGCCATGAACAACGAGTACCGGGATACCATCGGGGTTGCCGCTTTCCTCCACATACAATTCATGGGGCGGGTCCACCGCAAGGCGGTGCTGGGCATTGGGCTTGATTTCGGGATACAGGGTGAGCATAAAACGCTCCGGAAAGAGGATTTAACCGGAGTTTAGCTGATGTGAACGAAAAAGGGGCAGATCACCTCTGCCCCTTCCTCTTGTTACCGCTCTGCAGATTACTTCTTGTGGGCGCGCTTACGCTCGTTTTCGGTAAGAAGCTTCTTGCGCAGACGAACCGATTTGGGGGTCACTTCCACCAATTCGTCTTCATCAATGAACTCCAGCGCCTGCTCAAGGGTGAACTTGATGGGTGGTACCAGAGCAATGACTTCCTCTTTACCAGAGGCACGCATGTTGTCCAGTTTCTTGCCCTTGGTGGGGTTAACCACCAGGTCGTTGTCACGGCTGTGAATGCCACACAACTGGCCTTCATACACTTCCTGGCCCGGATCCAGGAACAGCTTGCCCCGGCTCTGCAGGGTTTCCAGAGAGTAGGTCAGCGCTACACCGGTTGCCATCGACACCAGCACGCCATTCTGGCGACTGGTCATGTCCCCGCTCTTGATCGGGCCGTAATGGCTGAAGGTCGACGTCAGGATGCCCGAGCCGGATGTCATGGTCAGGAAGGAGTTACGGAAGCCGATCAGGCCCCGCGCAGGGATGGTGTACTCAAGACGCATGCGCCCCTTGCCATCCGGCACCATGTTGGTGAGATCGCCTTTGCGCAGACCCATCTGGTCCATCAGCGCACCCTGGTGCTGTTCTTCAATGTCGATGATAACGTTCTCGTAGGGCTCCTGCCTGACGCCGTCAATCTCGCGGATAACCACTTCCGGACGACCTACGGCAAGCTCGAAATTTTCCCGACGCATGTTTTCTATCAGTACCGACAGGTGCAGCTCGCCACGGCCAGACACTTTGAACTTGTCTGCGGACTCGCCCTCTTCAACGCGCAAAGCGACGTTGTGCAGCAACTCCTTCTCCAGACGCTCCTTGATGTTGCGACTGGTGACGAATTTGCCTTCCCGGCCACAGAATGGTGAGTCATTGACCTGGAATGTCATGGAAACGGTTGGTTCGTCCACTGTCAGCGGCGGTAGCGCTTCCACATTGGCCTGATCGCACAGGGTGTCCGAGATGTGCAACTCATCCATACCGCTTACACAGATGATATCACCCGCCTGCGCCTCATCGACCTCAACACGCTGCAGGCCTGAGTGGCCCATGATCTTGAGGATGCGACCCTGGCGCTTTTTGCCATCGGCACCGATAGCGGTCACCGGGGAGTTGGCCTTGATCTTGCCGCGTCTGATGCGGCCGATGCCGATGACACCCAGGAAACTGTTGTAGTCCAGCTGGGAAATCTGCATCTGGAACGGACCGTCGCGATCGACGTTCGGAGCCGGCACGTGGTCAACAATGGCCTGGAAAACCGCGTCCATGTTGTCGTCCAGCTTCTCGTGATCCATCCCGGCGATACCGTTCAGGGCACTGGCGAACACAATCGGGAAATCCAGTTGCTCGTCGCTGGCGCCCAGATTGTCGAACAGGTCAAACACCTGGTCGACAACCCAGTCAGGGCGGGCACCGGGACGGTCAATCTTGTTCACGACCACGATCGGGTGCAGGCCGGCATCAAAGGCTTTCTGGGTTACAAAGCGGGTCTGTGGCATCGGCCCGTCGATGGAATCGACCACCAGCAGCACACAGTCCACCATGCTCATCACCCGCTCAACTTCGCCACCGAAATCAGCGTGGCCCGGCGTGTCGACGATATTGATGTCGTAGTCGTGCCATTTCAGCGCGGTGTTCTTGGCCAGGATGGTAATGCCCCGTTCCTTTTCCTGGTCATTGGAATCCATGACGCGCTCGCTTTCGAGCTCTTTGCGGTCCAGCGTTCCGGACTGGCGCAACAACTGGTCCACCAGCGTGGTTTTGCCATGGTCAACGTGGGCGATGATGGCGATATTACGAAGTTTATCTATCACAACAATATTCCTGCAGCATGCACTGAATGACCTGAGCGGTCTTCAGTAGGCGCTACGCCCCCTACATGCCGTCTCAAATCCGTAAAATGAATTTCATTTGCCAGGCCGGGCAGCCCGGATGCACCCTGTCGAGGTCCGATACGTAATATCGAATGACCGGGGCAAAAATGAAGTGGCGCGCAGTATATAGCAAACTCACCTGCGTTTATATGAAGAAAAATGCCTATGTCCGCGCTGACAGCCATGCACTCAAATGATGCGCTTTTACAGTGCGCGCACCATTTTAACGCACCACAACAGGGCGAAAGAGCGAGCCACTTGAAGGCTATTGCTCCAAAACAGTCCGAAAACCTGCTATTGCGCTCTTGTGGAGCATGAACAGAAAACTGGCAAGGCTATTGCTTTACTCCAGACAGCCGAATTTGCAGGTAAGTGGGAACAGCTTTTGATAAGCTTCCCAACCTGAAAGAAAGATCGGGAGTCAGCACCGCTGAACGATCCGGCAACAACGTACACAGAAATCGCCCGCCCAGCGGGACAAACTGACGGAGCTTGCACAATGTCCAAGACGATTGATCTGATCAAGGAACACGAAGTCAAATGGATCGACATGCGATTCACTGACAGCCGCGGTAAAGAGCAGCACGTAACCCTGCCCGCCACCGAGGTAGACGAGGATTTCTTCGCCGATGGCAAGATGTTTGACGGCTCCTCCATCTCCGGCTGGAAGGGCATCAACGAATCCGACATGATTCTGATGCCGGTTGACGAAACGTCTGTCCTTGATCCGTTCACTGAAGAAACCACCGTTAACATCACCTGCGACATCGTGGAACCTTCCACCATGCAGGGCTATGAGCGTGATCCGCGCTCGGTTGCCAAGCGTGCCGAAGAGTACCTGAAATCCACCGGCATCGCCGACGGCGCACTGTTCGGCCCGGAGCCGGAGTTCTTCGTATTTGACTCCGCGCGGTGGAAAATCGATATGCAGGGTGCGATGTACGAACTGCACTCTGAAGAAGCAGCCTGGGTTTCCGGCGACGAATTCGATCGCAACAACATCGGTCACCGTCCTGGCGTGAAAGGCGGCTACTTCCCGGTTCCGCCGGTGGACAGCCTGCACGATCTGCGTGGTGCCATGTGTGCGGCCATGGAATCCATGGGCCTGGAAATCGAAGTACACCACCACGAAGTCGGCACCGCCGGCCAGTGTGAAATCGGCGTTGGTGCCAACACCCTGACCCGCAAGGCTGACGAAGTCCAGATCCTGAAGTACTGCGTGCACAACGTCGCCCATGCCTACGGCAAAACAGCGACATTCATGCCCAAGCCGGTTGTTGGCGATAACGGCTCCGGTATGCACGTCCACATGTCCCTGAACAAGGACGGCAAGAACCTGTTCGCTGGTGACGGCTATGCCGGCCTGAGCGAAATGGCGATCTATTACATTGGCGGCGTTATCAAGCATGCCAAGGCCATCAACGCCTTCACCAACGCCTCCACCAACAGCTACAAGCGTCTGGTTCCGGGCTTTGAAGCACCGGTCATGCTGGCCTACTCCGCCCGCAACCGCTCTGCCTCCATCCGTATTCCGTATGTCAACAGCCCGAAAGGCCGTCGCATCGAAGTCCGCTTCCCCGACGCCGCTGCCAACCCGTACCTGGCTTTCGCGGCGCTGATGATGGCCGGCCTCGACGGCATTCAGAACAAGATCCACCCTGGCGATGCCATGGACAAGGACCTGTACGATCTGCCGAAGGAAGAAGCCCTGAACATTCCCACCGTTGCCGAGACCTTCCAGGAAGCACTGGACTGTCTGGAAGCGGACCACGAGTTCCTGACCCGTGGCGGCGTGTTCACCGAAGACATGATCGGTGGTTACATTGACCTGAAGCGTGCGGAAGTTGAAAGGCTCAACATGACCACCCACCCGGTCGAATTCGAGTTGTACTACTCTTGCTAGGCAAGCCCTGCTGAAACGCCCCAGGGCGCCAGCAGTCATAGAAGCCCTGCTCCGTGCAGGGCTTTTTTTGTGCCCGACATCACACCAACGCAATACCCTTAACGGAATGTAACCTGGCGCGACAGGAATGGCGTTGAATTACAGGGGGCTGGCGCCGATAATCGGGTAAAACAACAGACAGGTTGTATCTATGAAACCACGGCTCTCATTTGTTGCAGGCATTCTGGTTTTTACCGCTTTTCCGCTCTCTGCCGAGGTCTACCGCCAGGTTGATGCCCAGGGCAACGTCACCTATACCGATGAGCCAACCCAAGGCACCGAAGCCGAAGTGGTTGACGTCAAACCGGTGACCACCGTTACCCTGCCGAAACCCGAGGCCGTCCGGGAGCCCGAGAGGCTCAGGGAACAGGTGGAGCAGGAGGGCGCGGCGTATGAGAGCGTGACGTTTGTTGCGCCTGATGACGAGGAGGCTTTCTACAGCGGCAGTGGCGACGTGGAATTCCAGGTGACCAGTTCACCCTCACTGCGGGACAATCATAAATACGAAGTCACCCTGGATGGCCAGCCTGTGGGCCAGAGCCAATCCGGAACCGTTATGGTGCGTAACGTCTACCGTGGCACCCACGAAGCCGGCGTCAATATCATCGACAGCAACGGTGTTACCATCAAAAGCGGCGAAACCATCAGCTTCACCGTCCATCGTCCCAGCGTTCTCAACTGACGCGACCTTTCCAGCACTCCTGCGAAGCCGCCTTACCCGGGCCCTGCTCCCCGGGCCACCTGAATCCTGTTCCTGCGTCACCTCGCTGCAGTCATACCGACCGATAACGCGCACTATTTTAGTGCGCACGCACTGCAAAGCAGCCATACTCTGGGCATTCACGGGGCGCCGGGCCGGTGTTTTTGCTCAAAAATACGACTTATGCACTACGCAACGGCGCGTTAACCGGCCGTCAGGCCGCAATGCCCGCAAAATGCGCATTTTCAACGGGCAACCGTTCAATGTGGTTCGCTTTTTGCAATTTGCTTTTTGCAAACGTGCGTGGGTACTCAGCGTTGCCCACCAGTAGGGATGGAAGCATGGCAATACCGGGCGGATACAAAAGCATACTGGACAGTCTTACCACAGCGGTGATCGTGCTGAGAGAAGGCCTGCGAGTCCAGTACCTGAATCCGGCGGCTGAAAGCCTGTTTGAGACCAGCATAACCCGCAGCCAGGGCTGCCCGATCAAAGACATTCTGATCGACTCGGAAGACGCGCTCAAAACCCTGGACGCCGCCGCCAGAAACGGCCAGTCATACACCCGCCGCGAAGCCGAGTTTGTGCTCTCAAGCGGCCTGAGACTGACAGTGGATTACTCGGTATCGCCAATCAGTCTGGACCCCACTGAATTGCTGATCGAGATACAGCCCCGCGATCGGCTGCTGCGCATCAGCCGGGAAGAGGACATCATCGCCCAGCAGGAAACCACCCGGATTCTGGTGCGCGGCATGGCCCACGAAATCAAGAACCCCCTTGGCGGCATTCGGGGCGCAGCCCAGTTGCTGGACCGTGAGCTGGAAAGTGAAGACCAGAAAGAATATACCCAAGTCATTATTGCCGAAGCCGATCGCCTCCGCTCCCTGGTGGACCGGATGCTGGGCCCCAACAAGGCGCCGAAACTCGCCCCCACCAACATTCATGAAGTACTCGAACGGGTAAAGACCTTGCTGGAGGCGGAGAGCCGCGGCCGCCTCAACTTTCGTCGCGACTACGACCCCAGCCTTCCGGAGTTCCAGGGTGACAAAGAGCAACTGATACAGGCCTTTCTCAACATCGCCCGCAATGCCATGGAAGCGGCTTTCGAGAACCAGGCCGACAGGTCCGGCAATGAGCAGCCAACCATTACCTTCCGCACACGTGCGCTGCGGCAGTTCACCATCGGGCATAAGCGTCACCGTCTGGTGTGCCGTGTGGACGTAATCGACAACGGCCCGGGCATACCGCCGGAGCTGCTGCAAAACGTTTTCTACCCGATGATCAGTGGCCGGGCGAGCGGAACAGGCCTTGGCCTGTCCATCACCCAGAGCATCATCGGGCAACATCACGGGCTGGTCGAGTGTGAGAGTCAGCCCGGCGAGACCGACTTCATCATCTTCCTGCCCCTGGAGGACAACCAATGAGCCAACCGGCAAACGTCTGGATAATTGACGACGACCGCAGTATACGCTGGGTACTGGAACGCGCCCTGAACCAGGCCGGTATGCAGCCCCGGGTTTTTGAAAGCGGCGAAAGCATCATGATGCGGCTGGAACACGAACAGCCCGACGCCATCGTCAGCGATATCCGTATGCCCGGCGTGGATGGCATCACCCTGCTGTCACAGATTGTGGAGGCGCACCCGGATCTGCCAGTGATCATCATGACCGCCCATTCCGACCTGGAAAGCGCGGTAACCAGCTACCAGACCGGCGCCTTCGAATACCTGCCCAAGCCCTTTGATGTGGACGACGCCGTCGCGCTTGTAAAGCGTGCCGTGGCCCACAGCCATGAACGCAGAGCCACCGCTGAGCCCCAGGCTGAGAGCACCCAGCGCAACACCGAAATCATTGGTGAGGCGCCGGCCATGCAGGAGGTGTTCAGGGCCATTGGCCGGCTGTCCCACTCCAACATCACCGTGCTGATCAACGGTGAAAGTGGCACCGGTAAAGAACTGGTTGCCCAGGCGCTGCACAATCACAGCCCCCGGGCCAGCCGCCCCTTTATCGCACTGAACATGGCCGCCATTCCCAAGGACCTGATCGAGTCCGAGCTGTTCGGCCACGAGAAAGGCGCTTTCACCGGCGCTGCGGCCGCCAGGCAGGGACGGTTCGAGCAATCCAATGGTGGCACCCTGTTTCTGGATGAAATCGGCGACATGCCCGCCGACACCCAGACGCGGCTGTTACGGGTTTTAGCGGATGGCGAGTTCTACCGGGTTGGCGGCACTACGCCCATCAAGGTGGATGTGCGCATCATTGCGGCGACACACCAGGACCTGGAAAAACTCGTCCAGGCCGGCACCTTCCGGGAAGACCTGTTCCATCGCCTGAATGTGATCCGGGTACATCTGCCAAAACTGGCGGAACGCCGGGAGGATATCCCCAGGCTGATGGCCCACTTCCTGAAGAGCGCCGCCCGCGAACTGGCTGTAGAAACCAAACTGCTGCGTCCCGAAGCCGAGGAATACCTCACCACCCTACCCTGGCCCGGCAACGTCCGCCAGCTGGAAAACACCTGCCGCTGGCTGACCGTCATGGCCAGTGGCCGCGAGGTTCACATCGACGACCTTCCGCCGGAGCTGATGCAACAGGCGGAGGCACCGGCCACCGGCCAGACCTGGCAGGAAGGCCTGCGCAACTGGGCCGAGCAGGAATTAAAGCGTGGGCGCAAGGGGATCCTGGATACGGCTGTACCTGAGTTTGAACGCATCATGATCGAGACCGCCCTCAAGCATACCGGCGGGCGCCGGCGGGATGCCTCCATCCTGCTGGGCTGGGGGCGGAATACGCTGACGCGGAAGATCAATGAGCTGGGGATGGATCATCCCGAGGGCGTGGACGATTGACGATCGACGAGCCACCGGGGCTCGTTGATTTTAGGGGACAGAGCCCAGGTTCTGTCCCCATTTTTTTAGCGCTCCCGCCAATAGATCACCCTGTCGTGTCGGCGGTAGGCACCAAAGGTGGCCAGCGCCAGGCCATAGCTCTTCATTTATCGGGCAATTCAGGGGAAAATTAGAGGCTACTTATAAAAATGCATCAAGAAAAATATTACAGGCGCCAAAAACAAAAATCCCCGCTTTTGCGGGGACTTGGGGTCTAAATTCAACGAAAACGTTACAGTTTACATTAATGGGATTCTAGAACGGTATGTCATCGTCAAAGTCATCAACCGGCTCTGGCATGCTGCCCTGTGAGGGCTGGTTGGAGCCACCACCGGACTGCTGGCCCGACTGGCTTGCCGTAGCCGGAGCTGCATTGCCTGCCTGTTGCGGGCGGCCCGCCGGGGCACCCTGGTTCGCACCGCCGCCTTCACCACGGCTGTCCAGCATCTGCATCTGGCCGTTGATATCCACCACTACCTCGGTAGTGTAAACGTCCTGACCTTCCTTGTTCTGCCATTTGCGCGTCTGCAGCTTGCCCTCGATGTAGACCTTTGAACCCTTGCGCAGGTACTGGCCGGCAACTTCTGCAATCTTGCCGAACATCACAACCCGGTGCCATTCGGTTTTCGGCACCAGCTGGCCGGTCTGTCTGTCCTTGTAGCTTTCGTCGGTGGCAAGGTTCAGGTTCACCACCGCGTTGCCGTTCGGGGTATAGCGGGTGTCCGGGTCCTGTCCCAGATTCCCGATCAGAATAACCTTGTTTACGCCTCGTGCCATGATCTACTCCTGACTCTGTTTTCAGGGATAGCCTGCTTTCCCTGCAGGCCTCCGATTTTCAAGAACTGCTACCCTGCCGGACAAACGCAAAGTCCGCAAGCGACAGTTCATCAAATTTCTGACGATCCACCTTCAGGTAAGCCGTCTCCGCCTCTTCCAGTATGACGACGTCCTGCACTCCGGGGATCCCTCTCAGGGCGCCGTCAATTTCATCTAACTGGCTGTCCGACACATGCTGCAACTGTACCACGAAACTGGCAGTGTAACCCGGGCTGGGCATGGTCAGCGCCACACCCAGCCAGAGCACCAGCACGATGACCATGAACCACAATACGCCGGGCAATCCCAGTTGCTCCAGAAGTATACCGCCCACGGCGCCCCCCAGAAACGCGCCGAAAAACTGGGACGTGGAATAGACACCCATGGCGGTACCTTTCGCCGCCGCGGGCGATTCCTTGCTGACCAGTGATGGCAGGCTGGCCTCCAGCAGGTTGAAGGCCATAAAGAAAAAGAACAGTACGCCCCAGGCAGCCGTCAGGCTCCCGGATAGCCCACCGATGGCCGCCGATGAAATCGCCAGCATTGCAATCGCGCCACACAGAACCGGTTTCATCCTGCGCTTTTTTTCACCAATAATGATGAACGGCACCATGGCCAAAAAAGACGTCACCATGACCGTCAGATAGAACCACCAGTGGGACGACGACGGCAGGCCCAGCCCATCCTGGAGCAATGTCGGAAACACCAGGAAAATAGCAGTCAGCACCAGGTGCAGGGCGAAAATCCCGAAATCGAGTCGCACCAGTCGTTTATCCGAGAGCACCTTGCCCAGCATCGCCCGGGCAGGATGGGTATCTGCACTGGATTTGTGCTCATGGGGGGTGGGCACCAGTCGGTGGACAATCACCATCGCCACCACCGCCAGAACCGCGGTGGTATAGAAGATGCCGGAGAGGCCAAACGCCGAACCCAGCAAGGGACCCAGCACCAGCGACACGGAAAAGGACAGGCCAATGGATATGCCGACGGTGGCCATGGCCTTGGTGCGCTCTTCTTCGCGGGTCAGATCACTGAGCAATGCCATCAGCACGCTGGCGATAGCTCCAGACCCCTGAAGAATCCGCCCCGCGATTACGACGTATATGGAGTCTGTGGACGCGGCCAGCAAACTACCGGCCGTGAACAGGACCAGGCCGATATAGATCATGCGCTTGCGCCCGACCCGATCCGACAGCATGCCGAACGGAATCTGCAGCAGCGCCTGGCTCAGTCCATAGGCGCCAATGGCCAGGCCGATCAGGGCGGGAGTAGCGCCCTTCAGGTCGCTGCCAAGAAGGACGAACACCGGCATTACCATAAAGAGCCCGAGCATCCGCATGGCATACACGGATGCCAGTGATGCGACGGAGCGTCTTTCCAGTGAATTCATGCAATGCCTTGCCTGATATGGGTTCCGGAAACATGGGCCCGGAAGGGGGGGGGGAACCCGCCCTTCCGAAATCGCTGCGCATTGTAACAGAAGCCACACAGGCAGGGCATGTTGCATTTAAGTGCGTAAAAGCACCCCGGCCTTGGCCGGCCGGGCCACAAACGAGGTATAATTTGCATTTTTTCCGACAGCGAGGTGTTATGGACCATATCCAGATCAAAGGGGCGCGAACCCACAATCTGAAAAACATTGACCTGGATATACCGAGGGATAAGCTGATCGTAGTCACCGGCCTGTCCGGTTCCGGGAAATCGTCTCTTGCCTTTGACACCCTCTACGCCGAAGGCCAGCGCCGTTATGTAGAGTCCCTGTCTACCTACGCCCGCCAGTTCCTGTCGATGATGGAAAAACCGGATGTGGACCATATTGAGGGCCTGTCACCGGCGATCTCCATTGAGCAGAAAAGCACCTCCCACAACCCGCGCTCAACCGTCGGTACCATTACCGAAATCTACGATTACCTGCGCTTGCTGTTTGCGCGTGCAGGCGAACCGCGATGCCCGGACCACGATCTGCCACTGGAAGCCCAGACCGTCAGCCAGATGGTCGACCAGGTGCTGGCCATGCCGGAGGACAGCAAGCTGATGATTCTTGCGCCAGTGATCCGGGATCGCAAGGGTGAACATCACAACGTCATTGACACCATGCGCAGCCAGGGCTTTATCCGCCTGCGGGTGGATGGTCGGGTTTACGACATCGACGATGTGCCGGACCTGGACAAAAAACGCAAGCACCAGATCGATGTGGTTGTGGACCGATTCAAGGTCAAGCCGGGGCTCGAGCAACGGCTTGCGGAAAGCTTCGAGACCGCACTCGGGCTGGCCGATGGCATTGCGCTGGTGGCCCCCATGGATAACGACGGCGAGGAACACACCTTCTCCGCCCGCTATGCCTGCACCCGCTGCGGCTACGCCATCAGTGAGCTGGAGCCGCGGCTGTTCTCCTTCAACAATCCCGCCGGCGCCTGCCCCACCTGTGATGGCCTGGGCGTCAAACAGTTTTTTGATGCCGAGAAAATCGTCCAGCACCCTGAAGCCACCCTTGCGGAGGGCGCCATCAAGGGCTGGGACCGCAGGGCGGTGTATTACTTCCAGATGCTGAACAGCGTTGCGGAGCATTACGGTGTTGATATGGATACCCCATGGGAGGACCTGCCTGATGACTTCCGCCAGGTATTGCTTCATGGCTCCGGTACCGATGAGATCCCGTTCCGCTACGTAAACTCCCGCGGCCATATCATGGAGAAGGCTCATCCTTTCGAGGGTATCCTGCCCAACCTGGAACGCCGCTACCGGGAAACCGAATCCCAGAGCATGCGCGAAGAGCTGGCCCGCAACCTCAGCACCCAGCCCTGCAAGGAATGCGGGGGCTCGCGGCTGCGTCGCAGCGCCCGGCATGTGTTTATCGAAAACAACAACATCTCCGATGTCACTCATATGCCGGTGGGCGACGCCCACAACTATTTCGGGACACTGGCCCTGCCCGGTCGCAAGGGTGAAATTGCCGAAAAGATTCTCAAGGAGGTTCGCCAGAGACTGCAGTTTCTGGTCAATGTAGGGCTGGAATATCTGACTCTTGAGCGTAGCGCCGATACTCTCTCGGGCGGCGAAGCTCAACGTATCCGGCTGGCAAGCCAGATCGGCGCAGGCCTGGTGGGTGTCATGTACATTCTGGATGAACCTTCGATAGGTTTGCATCAGCGGGACAACGACCGCCTCCTGGCCACTCTCTTCCACCTCCGGGACCTGGGCAACACGGTCATCGTTGTGGAGCACGACGAAGACGCCATTCGGGCAGCGGATCATGTCATTGATATCGGGCCGGGGGCCGGTGTTCACGGAGGCCATATCATTGCCCAGGGCACACCGGAAGACATCATTGCTTGCGGGGAGTCTCTCACCGGACAGTACCTGTGCGGCAAGAAGGAAATCCCTATCCCCGGGGAGCGCCACACCGGCACCGGCAAAAGCCTGGTACTCAAAGGTGCCACCGGCAACAACCTGCGCGAAGTGACGCTGACCCTGCCGCTGGGTGTAATGACCTGCGTTACCGGAGTTTCCGGCTCGGGCAAGTCCACTCTGATCAACAGCACGCTGTATCCTGTCTGCGCCGCGAAGCTGAACAAGGCCACCAGCCTGACCCACGCGCCCTATGAATCACTGAAAGGCCTGGACCAGCTTGACAAGGTTATCGACATTGACCAGAGCCCCATTGGCCGCACACCACGCTCTAACCCGGCAACCTATACCGGCCTGTTCACGCCCATCCGCGAGCTGTTCGCCGGCACCCAGGAAGCCCGCTCACGGGGCTACAAGCCGGGCCGCTTCAGCTTTAACGTCAAGGGTGGTCGCTGCGAAGCCTGCCAGGGCGACGGTGTCATCAAGGTCGAGATGCACTTCCTGCCCGATGTCTACGTGCCCTGTGACGTCTGCAAAGGCAAGCGCTACAACCGTGAGACCCTGGAAGTCCGCTACAAGGGCAAGAACATTCACGAAGTTCTTGCGATGACCGTCGAGGAGGCCAGGGAATTTTTCGATCCGGTTCCCTTCCTTGCCCGTAAGCTGCAGACCCTGATTGATGTCGGGCTATCCTATATCCGCCTCGGCCAGAGCGCCGTGACGCTCTCTGGCGGTGAGGCCCAGCGTGTGAAGCTGGCCAGGGAACTGTCAAAGCGCGATACCGGCCAGACTCTCTACATACTTGACGAGCCCACCACCGGCCTTCACTTCTACGACATCCAGCAATTGCTGACGGTGCTGCAGCGGCTGCGGGATCACGGCAACACCATCGTGGTGATCGAGCACAACCTGGACGTGATCAAGACAGCGGACTGGATTATAGACCTTGGGCCCGAGGGTGGTTCTGGCGGTGGTGACATTGTGGCGGAGGGTACGCCTGAAGCGGTGGCCGAGGTTGCCGGATCGCATACCGGGCGGTATTTGAAGGGGGTTCTGGAGGGGAAAGAGAGTGGCCGGTGAAAGGCTGGCGTCGGTTTATGGCCCCTTGGGCCTAAACCGACCTACGGCCCTGAACCGATATACGGTGAAATAATAGAGGTATAAAAAAACCGGAGGGGTTAGCCTCCGGTTTTTTCTGTACTGGCGAAGAGCTTAATCTTCGCTTTCATCCACTTCTTCTGCTTCGATGTCCAGCGGACGTCCAACCAGCTCTACAAATGCCATCGGGGCATTGTCGCCGGCGCGGAAGCCACACTTCAGGATACGAAGGTAACCACCGGGACGCTCGTTGTAACGGGGACCAAGCTCATTGAACAGCTTGGCAACCGCTGCATCGTCACGCAGGCGTGAGAACGCCAGACGACGATTCGCGACCGAATCATTTTTTGCGAGCGTGATCAACGGCTCGGCTACCCGGCGAAGCTCTTTCGCTTTGGGGAGCGTTGTTTTGATCAGCTCGTGATCAACCAGTGACGCAGTCATGTTCCGAAACATGGCCTTGCGATGCGCACTGGTCCTGCTGAACTTACGACCACTCTTACGATGACGCATTGCTCTGATTCCTTACCTTAAACTAATCGGCGATTAACCGCCCAGTACCCGGTCGTCGCCACGAAGGCTAGCCGGCGGCCAGTTATCAAGACGCATACCCAGTGACAGACCGCGGGACGCGAGCACGTCCTTGATCTCGGTAAGCGACTTTTTACCAAGGTTAGGCGTCTTCAGCAGCTCAACTTCTGTGCGCTGGATCAGATCGCCGATGTAGTAAATATTCTCAGCCTTCAAGCAGTTAGCTGAACGCACTGTCAATTCCAGATCATCCACCGGACGCAGGAGGATGGGATCGATTTCTTCCTCTTCCTCGACGCGCTCAGGCTCTTTCTCGTGATCGAAATCGACAAACACGGCCAGTTGTTGCTGGAGGATGGTCGCCGCCCGGCGAATTGCTTCTTCCGGGTCGATGGTTCCATTGGTTTCCAGATCAATAACCAGCTTGTCCAGGTCGGTACGCTGTTCTACCCGTGCGCTTTCCACGGCGTAGGCAACGCGACGGACCGGACTGAAAGTTGCGTCCAGTTGCAGGCGTCCAATGGCGCGAGTCTCGTCCTCGTCCAGACCCCGCTGATCAGCCGGCTCGTAGCCGCGACCACGGGCAACCTTCAGACGCATGTTCACTTCACCATTGGCACTCAGGTGACAGATCACATGTTCCGGGTTGGTGATCTCGACATCGTGATCCAGCTTGATATCACCGGCAGTGACAACGCCCGGGCCCTTTTTGCTGAGGGTCACCTCGGCATCGTCCCGGCTGCCCATTTTCACGGCCACGCCCTTGAGATTCAGCAGAATCTCGATGACGTCTTCCTGAACACCTTCGATCGCGCTGTACTCATGCAGAACGCCGTCAATCTGTGCTTCGGTAATGGCACAGCCCGGCATTGAGGACAAAAGTATACGACGCAGTGCGCTACCGAGGGTGTGGCCGAAACCTCTTTCCAGAGGCTCCAGAGTCACCTTGGCGCGCATGGCGCTTGATTCTTTCACGTCAATGGTACGAGGTGTCAATAACTCATGTACTGAACGCTGCATAGACGCCCCTAATTGCTCTCGTTGCTAACTGGGCTTTACTTGGAGTAAAGCTCGACGATGAGGTTCTCGTTGATGTCGGCCGGCAATTCAGTGCGCTCAGGCACTGACCTGTAAACGCCGGACATCTTGCTGGCGTCGACCTCTACCCAGCCCACCGGTGCACGGCTGGAAGACAGATCCAGCGCGCCTTTAACGCGAAGCTGGTTTTTTGCCTTCTCACGCACACTCACAACATCACCTGGCTTGACCTGATAAGACGGAATGTTCACCAGCTTATCGTTGACCAGGATCGATTTGTGAGACACGAGCTGACGGGACTCAGCACGGGTAGAACCAAAACCCATGCGATATACAACGTTATCAAGACGACCTTCCAGCAGCTGCAACAGGTTCTCACCAGTTGCGCCTTTGCCGCGGGCGGCCTCTTTGTAATAGTTGCGGAATTGCTTCTCCAGTACGCCGTAGATACGACGGACCTTCTGCTTCTCACGAAGCTGCACGCCATATTCGGACAGACGGCTGCGACGCGCGCCGTGCATACCTGGCGGAGTCTCAATGTTGCACTTTGAATCGAGCGCGCGAACACCGCTCTTCAGAAAAAGATCTGTCCCTTCACGACGAGACAGCTTGCACTTCGGGCCTATGTAACGAGCCATAATTCACTGTCTCCTGTGTTAGACGCGGCGCTTTTTGGGCGGACGACAACCGTTATGGGGAATCGGCGTCACATCAGTGATGTTAGTGATCTTGTACCCGCAGCCATTCAGCGCGCGTACAGCGGATTCACGTCCGGGCCCCGGACCTTTAACCTCTACG
Organism: Marinobacter orientalis; assembly: GCF_004792665.1. Taxonomy (GTDB): domain Bacteria; phylum Pseudomonadota; class Gammaproteobacteria; order Pseudomonadales; family Oleiphilaceae; genus Marinobacter; species Marinobacter orientalis. Next base: position 12,211 of record NZ_SRZX01000009.1, on the reverse strand, counting down.
TCCAGGTTTTTAAGGCCGTATTCAGCAGCCGCATTACCGGCTCTTTCAGCTGCTACCTGCGCAGCAAAAGGTGTGCTCTTGCGTGACCCGCGAAAACCGGAACCACCAGAGGTGGCCCAGGACAATACGTTGCCCTGACGGTCAGAAATGGTCACGATAGTGTTGTTGAAGGACGCGTGAATGTGCGCGACGCCATCAACAACCGTCTTTTTCACCTTTTTACGGGTACGTGTACCTGGCTTTGCCATGATTGCCTACCTGTTTACTTACGAATAGGTTTGCGAGGACCTTTACGGGTGCGTGCGTTGGTCTTGGTGCGCTGGCCACGGACCGGAAGGCCATGACGATGACGCAGACCACGGTGGCAACCGAGATCCTTCAAACGCTTGATGTTCATCTGAACTTCACGACGCAAATCGCCTTCAACGGCCAGCTTGCCTACTTCGGTACGAAGTGATTCAAGCTGCTCGTCGGACAGGTCCTTGACCTTGACGTCCGGCTTGACGCCGGTTGCATCGCAAAGCTTCTGGGCTGCTGTCCGGCCGACTCCAAAGATGTAAGTCAGCGAGATAACAGCATGTTTGTGATCGGGTATATTGACACCGGCTATACGTGCCATCCAAATTACTCCGCGTTCAAAGCTTTGCTGTGTGAATTTTCCGCCACTATAAAAGGGCGCGAAATAATAGCGCCTGACCCCACCTGAGGTCAAGCGCTATCGATCGTACCCTCTGCAATGTCAGTTCGTGATCCGTGTTGGATCAACCCTGGCGCTGCTTGTGACGGGGCTCCGAGCAAATGACCCTTACCGAGCCATTGCGACGAATTACTTTGCAGTTACGGCAAATTTTCTTTACCGAAGCGCGTACTTTCATTGTCGACTCCAGTTTTCAAGGGGAACGGGATCAGCCGTTCCGACCATAGCCCTTGAGATTGGACTTCTTCATCAACGAATCATATTGATGAGACATCAGGTGCGACTGAACCTGAGCCATGAAATCCATCACCACGACTACAACAATCAGCAGTGACGTACCGCCCAGATAGAACGGAACATTCCCGGCAACCATCAGGAACTGAGGGAACAGGGAAACTGCTGCAATGTACATTGCACCGAACAGTGTCAGGCGGGTCAGAACACCGTCAATATACTTGGCAGTCTGATCGCCCGGACGGATGCCCGGAATAAACGCGCCTGAGCGCTTGAGGTTATCCGCAACTTCTTTCGGGTTGTACATCAGTGCCGTATAGAAGAAGCAGAAGAACACAACTGCTGCCGCAAACAGAATGATATACAGGGGCTGACTCGGTGCCAGTGCCTGGGAGACATCACTCAGCCACTCCATACCTTCGCCCTGGCCGAACCACTGCCCCAATGACGCCGGAAACAGCAGAATGGAAGAGGCAAAGATCGGCGGAATAACGCCGGCCATGTTCACCTTCAACGGCAAATGGCTCGATTGCTGGGCGAATACCTTACGACCCTGCTGCCGCTTGGCGTAGTTGATGGTCAGGCGGCGCTGTCCGCGCTCCATGAACACCACAAAGCCGACTACGGCAACCGCCAGGATAGCAATACCCAGAACCACAAGCAGGCTCATCTCACCATTGCGTGCCTGCTCCAGTGTCTGGCCAATGGCCCCGGGCAGGCCAGCAACGATGCCGGCAAATATCAGCAAGGATATGCCATTGCCAACGCCGCGCTCGGTGATCTGCTCACCCAGCCACATCATGAACACGGCACCACTGACGAAAGAAACAACTGCCACGAAATGGAAGCTGAAGCTGTCGTTAAAGGTCACACCCTGGGATGCAAGCCCGACCGAGATACCAAAGCCCTGAACCAGGGCCAGGATAACCGTACCATACCGCGTGTACTGACTGATCTTGCGACGGCCAGCCTCGCCCTCTTTCTTCAGCTGCTCCAGCGTCGGATTGACCGCTGTCATGAGCTGCATGATGATCGAGGCCGAAATGTACGGCATGATACCAAGTGCGAAGATACTCATCCGCTCAAGCGCACCACCGGAAAACATGTTGAACATGCTCAGGATCGTGCCCTGATTCTGCTCAAACAACGCCGCCAGACGATCGGGGTTGATACCCGGAACCGGTATATGGGCACCTATTCGGTACACCAACAGTGCCAGGAAGACAAACCAGAGCCGCGAGCGCAGCTCTGCCAGTCCTTTTCCCGCGCCCGCAGGCAATGATGCGTTCTTGGCCATTTAGTCCTCGACTCGTCTTAGTCTTCGACTTTACCGCCCGCGGCAGTGATCGCCTCGCGTGCGCCTTTGGTCACTTTAAGACCCTTGACGGTCACCGCACGGCTCAGTTCGCCGGACAGAATGACCTTCGCTTCGCGGATTTCTTCGCGAACGATGTCAGCTTTCTTCAGGGCCTCGAGGTCGGCAACGTCGCCGTCCACTTTCGCCAGCTCGTTAAGACGAATTTCGGCCACGTAGCGCTGCTGGCGCGAGGTGAAACCGAACTTCGGCAGACGGCGGGCCAACGGCTGCTGGCCGCCCTCGAAACCGGGAGCAACGCTGCCGCCGGAACGGGCTTTCAGGCCCTTGTGGCCGCGACCGCCGGTCTTGCCGAGGCCGCTGCCGATGCCACGACCCACACGCTTGGCGGCGGGACGTGAACCAGGCTCCGGACTAAGTTCGTTCAGACGCATCCTAGTTCTCCTGTACCTGCACCAGGTAGTTAACCCGGTTGATCATGCCGCGGATGGATGGGGTATCTTCCACTTCCACGGTGTGACCGATTTTACGGAGACCCAGGCCCTTTACACACAACTTGTGCTTGGGCTGACAGCCGATGGGGCTGCGGGTCAGTGTTACTTTGATCGTTTTTGCGTTCGCCATGACTTCAACCCAGAATCTCTTCCACGGATTTACCGCGCTTGGCTGCAATATCTTCAGGCGCTTGCGTTGCCTGGAGACCCTTGATGGTGGAACGTACCACGTTCACCGGGTTGGTAGACCCGTAACACTTGGACAGTACGTTCTGCACACCGGCAACTTCCAGTACTGCACGCATCGCACCGCCGGCAATGATACCGGTACCTTCTGATGCTGGCTGCATGTAGACCTTGGAGCCACCGTGCTGCGCTTTAACCGCGTACTGCAGGGTGGTTCCGTCAAGCGGAATGTCGACCATGTTCTTGCGTGCAGCTTCCATCGCTTTCTGGATCGCAACCGGCACTTCACGTGCCTTGCCACGACCGAAACCAACGCGCCCTTTACCATCACCCACTACAGTCAGTGCAGTGAAGGCAAAAATACGACCGCCTTTAACAACCTTGGCGACGCGATTGACCTGAACCAGCTTCTCCTGGAGCTCAGGCGCCTTCTGTTCGTTAACGCTCATCTTCTCCACCTCTTAGAATTGCAAGCCAGCTTCACGAGCTGCGTCGGCAAGAGCCTGGACGCGGCCATGATAACGGTAACCGGAACGGTCAAAAGCGACCTGCTCGACACCTGCTGCCCGGGCACGCTCAGCAATCAGCTGACCGACCTTTTTGGCAGCGTCCACGTTACCGGTTGCACCCTGGCGCAGGTCCTTATCCAACGTGGAGGCAGCCGCCAGCACCTTGCTGCCGTCTGCAGTCGTAACCTGGGCATACATGTGCCGCGGTGTACGATGTACACACAGGCGGTTGCTGCCCAGCTTACGGATCTTCATGCGCACTTTGCGTGCGCGACGCAATCTTTCGTTATTCGCGCTCATAGTCCCGCCTTATTTCTTCTTGGCTTCTTTGCGTCTGACCTGCTCATCCGCATAACGCACACCTTTGCCCTTGTAAGGCTCTGGCGGACGGAATGCACGGATCTCAGCAGCGACCTGGCCAACCTGTTGCTTGTCGATTCCGCGAATTACAACTTCCGTATTGGACGGAGTTTCAGCGGTAATCCCCTCGGGCAGCTCATATTCGACCGGGTGCGAAAAACCCAGTGTCAGGTTGAGCTTCTTACCTTGCGCCTGGGCACGGTAGCCTACGCCCGTCAGGGCGAGCTTGCGCTCGAAACCTGTAGACACGCCGGTCACCATGTTGTTGACCAGTGCGCGGGTAGTACCAGCAAGAGCGCGGGACTGTTTGGCTCCATCACGGGCGGCGAAGCGCAGAACATTCTCTTCCTGCGTCACGTCAACCACATTATGGATGGTGAATTGAAGCGATCCCTTGGACCCCTTCACATTAATTTCCTGTCCGTTCAGCTTAACCTCAACACCGGAAGGCAGCACGACAGGATTATTGGCAACCCTGGACATGTGTATCTCCTAAAATACGGTGCAGATGACTTCGCCACCCACGCCGGCAGCACGTGCAGCGCGGTCTGTCATTACGCCCTTGGACGTAGAGACAATCGCGACTCCCAGACCACCGGATACTTTCGGCAGTTCCCCAGCGCCATTGTACCGGCGCAGACTCGGACGGCTGACCCGTTTGATCTCCTCAATAACCGGCTTGCCACCGAAATACTTGAGGCTAATGGTCAGCTTGGGCTTCGCGTCAGCTGAGACGGAAAAATCGGCTACGTAACCTTCGTCCTTGAGGACCTGGGCTACGGAGATCTTCATCTTTGAAGACGGCATGGCCACATCGGCCTTCTGTGCCATCTGTGCATTGCGGATACGGGTAAACATATCCGCAAGCGTATCTTGCATACTCATTGGTATGAGGCTCCTGATCTTTTTAGTTGTGCAGCGGCGCGCCGCACCGCTTACCAACGGGCATCCGGCCTTGCGGCCCGATACCTGCCTTACCAGCTTGCTTTGGTCAGACCCGGGACATCACCGCGCATGCCAGCTTCACGTAACTTGATGCGTGACAGCTTGAACTTGCGCAGAACGCCGTGGGGACGACCTGTAATCTGGCAACGATTACGAAGACGCGAGGGAGACGCATCACGAGGAAGCTGTTGCAGCTTCATCTGTGCATCCCAACGGTCATCATCGCTGGTATTCGGGTTTTTGATAATCGCCTTGAGCTCCGCACGCTTCGCTGCAAACTTCGCAACGGTTTTCTCGCGCTTGAACTCGCGGTTCTTCATGGAAACCTTAGCCATTACACTCGTTCCTTATTTCTTGAACGGAAAGCCGAAAGCTTTCAGCAGTTCGCGACCTTCATCATCGGTGCCGGCTGTGGTGGTAATGGTGATGTCAAGACCACGGATCTTGTCGACTCTGTCGTACTCGATCTCGGGGAAAATGATCTGCTCACGCACGCCCATGCTGTAGTTACCACGACCATCGAACGACTTGGGATTCAGACCACGGAAGTCACGAATGCGGGGTACCGCAATGTGAACCAGGCGATCAAAGAAATCCCACATACGCTCGCCGCGCAGGGTAACTTTACAACCGATCGGCCAACCTTCACGGATTTTGAAACCCGCAACGGATTTACGCGCCAATGTTACAACCGCTTTTTGACCTGCCAGGCGCTCTAGATCCGCCACGGCATTTTCAATCAGCTTCTTGTCACCGACCGCTTCGCCGACACCCATGTTCAGGGTAATCTTTTCGATACGCGGCACCTGCATGATGTTCTTGTAGCTGAACTCTTTCTGCAGGGCGGGTATCACTTCCTTACTGTACTGCTCTTTCATGTTAAGCATCGTAACCACCACCGCTTACTGGTTATCGACGACTTCTTTCGTGGACTTGAATATCCGCACTTTGGCGCCGTCTTCCTTGATCTGGAAGCCTACGCGATCGGCTTTGCCGGTCTGCGGATTAAAAATAGCCACGTTGGAAGCCTGGATAGGTGCTTCTTTTTCGACGATGCCACCTGGGGTGCCAGACATCGGGTTCGGCTTGGTGTGCTTCTTGATCATATTGATCCCTGAAACAACAACCCGGCCATCGTCCTGAACCTTCAGGACTTTACCACGTTTACCCTGGTCTTTCCCCGTAGTGACGATTACTTCGTCATCGCGTTTGATCTTTTTCATAACCGGCCTCTGGTCCTTAAAGTACTTCGGGTGCCAGTGAAATAATTTTCATGAACTTCTCATTGCGCAGTTCACGGGTAACCGGTCCGAAGATACGGGTACCAATTGGTGCGTCCTGATTGTTCAGAAGTACTGCCGCGTTTCCGTCAAAACGAATCAGCGACCCGTCGGGACGACGCACACCTTTACGGGTGCGCACAACGACAGCTTTCAGGACCTGGCCTTTTTTCACTTTACCGCGGGGGATGGCTTCCTTGACGGTCACCTTGATGATATCCCCAACGCTGGCATAACGCCTGTGTGAACCGCCCAGGACCTTGATGCACATAACCTGACGTGCACCACTGTTGTCCGCGACATCAAGCATTGTCTGAGTCTGAATCATGGTTGTTCTCCGGGCGAATTACACCTTGGATGCACGCTCGATGACCTCAACCAGGGCCCAGCTTTTGGTCTTTGAGACCGGGCGGGTTTCCTGGATTGTAACGGTGTCACCGATGTTGCACTGGTTGCTATCATCGTGAGCGTGAATTTTGGATGAGCGCTTCATGTACTTACCGTACAGAGGATGCTTAACCTGGCGCTCAACCAGAACCACGATGGATTTCTCCATCTTGTTGCTCACGACCTTGCCGCTAAGGGTTCTGGCAGTTTGGGTAGCTTCAGTCATGTTACTGTCCTGCCTTTTCATTCATAACCGTTTTCACGCGAGCAATGTCACGCTTCACCTTCGGTAGAAGATGAGACTGATTCAGCTGACCTGTCGCCTTACGCATGCGCAGGTTGAACTGCTCCTTCAGGAGGTCGATCAGCTCTTTGTTCAGCTCCTCGACTGACTTGTCACGCAGCTCTGTTGCTTTCATCACATCACCGTCCTCGTAACAAAGGTGGTCTGTACGGGCAGCTTGGCCGCAGCAAGAGTGAATGCGTCACGAGCGATTTCCTCGGAGACGCCTTCCATCTCGTAAAGCATCCGGCCTGGCTGGATCTCAGCCACCCAATACTCGACAGAACCCTTACCTTTACCCATTCGTACTTCCAGCGGCTTACTGGAGATCGGCTTGTCCGGGAATATCCGGATCCAGATCTTACCGCCCCGCTTGATGCGGCGAGTCATGGTACGACGCGCTGCCTCGATCTGGCGCGCAGTTATACGCCCACGGGTCGTCGCCTTCAATCCGTATTCACCGAAGCTCACCTTGTTAGCACGGTGAGCAAGACCGGTGTTACGGCCTTTCATTACCTTGCGAAATTTGGTGCGTTTTGGTTGCAGCATTTGAGTGCCCCTTTACTTAGAACCTTTCTTCCCAGAGGCTTTCTTGTCAGCACGGACCTGTTCCATACCACCAAGAATCTCACCTTTGAAGATCCATACCTTGACGCCGATAATGCCGTAGGTGGTCTTCGCTTCGTAGGTCGAGTAATCGATGTCTGCACGCAGTGTGTGCAGCGGTACACGACCTTCGCGATACCACTCGGAACGGGCAATTTCAGCACCCCCGAGACGACCGCCTACCTGGATCTTGATGCCTTTCGCTCCCTGGCGCATGGCGTTCTGTACCGCACGCTTCATAGCGCGACGGAACATCACACGACGCTCCAGCTGACCGGCAACGTTCTGCGCGACCAGGCGGGCATCCAGGTCCGGCTTGCGGACTTCTTCGATGTTGATGTGCACAGGCACACCCATCATGTCGCTGACTTCGCGACGCAGACGGTCAACATCTTCACCCTTCTTGCCGATAACAATACCGGGACGGGCTGTATGGATCGTGATGCGGGCGTTCTGAGCAGGGCGCTCGATCACAATCTTGCTGACAGACGCCTTCACCAGACGCTTGTCAAGGAATTCACGAACCTGAATATCGTTCAACAGGTTGTTCGCGTATTCCGCTTTTTCCGCATACCACACTGAGTTGTGCTCTTTGATCACACCCAGGCGCATGCCGGTTGGATTTACTTTATGACCCATCTGAGCATCTCCTACTTGTCGGCGACCTTGACGGTGATATGACAGGTGCGCTTGAAAATCCGGTCAGCGCGCCCCTTGGCTCGAGCTTTGATTCGCTTGAGCGTCGGACCTTCATCCACCATAACGGTGGAAACCCGCAGATCATCTACGTCCAGACCTTCGTTGTGCTCAGCGTTGGCAATGGCAGACTCAAGAGCTTTCTTGAGAATGACCGCTGCCTTCTTAGGGCTGAAAGTCAGAATGTTCAGGGCGTCCTCAACAGCCTTGCCGCGTACTTGGTCAGCGACAAGACGCGCTTTCTGAGCTGAGAGGCGAGCGCCCTTATACTTGGCTGCTACTTCCATTTCTAATACCTCACAATCAGCGTTTAGCTTTCCTGTCGGCCGCATGACCACGATAAGTACGCGTTGCCGCGAACTCACCCAGTTTATGTCCGACCATATCTTCGGTGACATAAACCGGCACGTGTTGCTTGCCGTTGTGAACTGCAATGGTCAGGCCTACCATCTCCGGAAACACTGTCGACCGGCGGGACCAGGTTTTGATCGGCCGCTTGTCATTCGCTTCCAGAGCTGCCTCGACCTTCTTCAACAGATGCAGGTCTATAAAAGGACCTTTCTTTAAAGAACGTGGCACAGCATTTACCTCTATGTAGTCGTTTACTTGGCTGAACGACGACGTACTATCATCTTGTCAGTACGTTTGTTCTTACGAGTCTTATGCCCTTTGGTCGGAACACCCCACGGAGTAACCGGGTGACGCCCGCCAGAGGTACGCCCTTCACCACCACCATGTGGGTGGTCAACTGGGTTCATAGCAACACCACGTACTGTTGGACGTTTACCGCGCCAACGTGATGCACCCGCTTTACCAAGCTGCTTGAGGCTGTGTTCGCTGTTGGACACTTCGCCCAACGTTGCGCGACAGTCAACAAGCACCTTACGCATTTCACCTGAACGCAGGCGGATGGTGGCATACGCCCCTTCCCGAGCAACCAGCTGTACGGATGCGCCCGCGGAGCGAGCCAGCTGAGCACCTTTGCCAGGCTTGATTTCGACGCAGTGAATCACGGAACCGACCGGAATATTCCGGAGCGGAAGCGTGCTTCCTACTTTAATCGGCGCGTCGATGCCGGAGCGCACAGGATCACCGATCTGCATGCCTTTGGGAGCGATGATGTAACGACGCTCGCCATCGGCATACTTGACCAGCGCAATGTGCGCAGAGCGGTTGGGATCATATTCCAGGCGTTCAATCACCGCCGGAATACCATCTTTGGTCCGCTTAAAGTCGATTACACGGTAGTGCTTCTTGTGGCCACCACCAATATGACGGGTAGTAATGCGACCAAAATGGTTGCGTCCACCCGATTTGCTCAATGTTTCTACCAACGGCTCGTAAGGGCGCCCCTTGTGAAGATCAGGGTTAAAGAGCTTAACAACGTGACGGCGGCCGGCAGATGTTGGCTTGGTTTTGACGATCGGCATTTTACGACCCCTTTACCTTATTCCACATCCAGAAAATCAATGTCCTGACCTTCCGCAAGCTGTACATAAGCCTTACGAATGTCAGTACGCTTGCCGAAGCCGCGAACGGTACGCTTGAGCTTACCCTTACGGTTCAGAACCTGAACACCTTCGACGGTGACGTTGAACAGCTGCTCAACGGCTTTCTTGATCTCGGGCTTGGTTGCGTCAGGGGCGACACGAAATACCACCTGACCACTTTCCGCTACCAGAGAGGACTTCTCTGATACGTGGGGCCCAAGAAGAATCTTGTAAATACGTTCCTGATTCATCCCAGCATCTCCTCGATTTTCTTCAGAGCGGGAACAGTCACAATGACCTTCTCGAAGGCAACCAGGCTAACCGGGTCCAGACCCGCAATATCACGCACATCAACGTGCGGAATGTTGCGCGAGGCCAGGTGCAGATTCTGCTCAACGTTCTCGGAGAGAATCAGCGCGTTGGTCACGCCGAGGTCTTTCAGCTTGGCACTGAATGCCTTGGTCTTGGGGCTGTCAACATTCATGTCGTCAACAACGACCAGACGCTCCTGGCGAACCAGCTCTGAAAAAATGGAGCGCATCGCTGCGCGGTACATCTTGCGGTTAACTTTCTGCTCAAAGCCACGAGGCTTGGCAGCAAAGGTAACGCCACCGGAGCGCCAGATCGGGCTACGGATTGTACCGGCACGGGCACGACCGGTGCCCTTTTGACGCCATGGCTTCTTGCCACCACCAGCGACTTCGGAACGCGTCTTTTGAGCCTTGGTACCCTGGCGGGCCCCTGCCATATAAGCAGTAACCACCTGGTGAACCAGCGACTCGTTAAAATCTTTGGCGAAAGCAGCATCGGAAACAGAGATTCCTTCGCCGCTACCTGTAATAGTCAATTCCATCGCACCGCTCCTCAGGCTTTAACTGCAGGCTTGATGACAACATTTCCGCCGGTCGCGCCCGGAACGGCGCCCCGAATCAGCAGAATATTGCGCTCGGCGTCGACACGGACAACTTGCAGGTTCTGCACAGTCACCTGAGCATTGCCCATCTGGCCCGCCATCTTTTTGCCCTTGAATACCTTGCCCGGAGTCTGGTTCTGACCGATTGAACCCGGTGCACGATGAGAAAGGGAGTTACCGTGTGTGGCGTCCTGCATGGAGAAGTTCCAGCGCTTAACACCGCCCTGGAAGCCCTTACCCTTGGACTGGCCCATTGCATCCACGACCTGGCCATCTTCAAAGATGGAAGCAGTGATTTCACCGCCTGCGGCCAGATCTTCACCTTCACCATCGGCGAGGCGGAATTCCCACAGACCACGACCAGCTTCTACACCGGCTTTCGCGTAATGGCCCGCCTGGCTTTTGGTCACACGAGAGGAACGACGCTTTCCAACGGTTACCTGAACCGCACGATAGCCATCGCTTTCAAGAGTTTTCAGCTGGGTAATACGGTTGGGTTCAACCTCAATTACCGTTACGGGCAACGCTTGCCCGTCTTCCGTAAAAATACGGGTCATACCGGCCTTGCGACCGACAATTCCAATTGCCATGTTTCACCTCTTAAGTGTACGGGGCTCTCACCCTCTATGGCCTTATGACAGTTACACAGACTAACCGTGTGGTTAGCCGAGGCTGATCTGAACGTCTACACCTGCTGCCAGATCCAGCTTCATCAAAGCATCTACTGTCTTTTCCGTCGGCTCGACGATGTCCAGCAGACGCTTGTGTGTACGAATCTCATACTGATCGCGCGCGTCCTTGTTGACGTGCGGAGAGATCAGAATGGTGTACTTTTCCTTCCGCGTCGGCAGAGGGATGGGCCCACGCACCTGAGCGCCGGTCCGCTTGGCGGTATCGACGATCTCCTGCGTGGACTGGTCTATCAGGCGATAATCAAACGCCTTCAACCGGATTCGAATTTTTTGGCTTTGCATGATGCACCCAAACTCCACTCGTAGCAGCTACTAACTAGTTAGCCGACCTTCAAAAAAAGGAGCCGCATTGTATGCATAATACCCAGCAGTGTCAACTGCGATCAGCAGCGACGCTACCAGGTCAGATTGTGCGGCTGAAACGGAAAAAGGGGCTGACTTTCAGCCCCTTTTTCCTCAGACCGATCGAGTAACTTACTCGAGGATCTTTGAGACCACACCGGCACCAACGGTACGGCCGCCTTCGCGAATCGCGAAACGCAGGCCATCTTCCATGGCGATCGGGTTGATCAGGGTAACACTCATCTTCACGTTGTCACCCGGCATTACCATCTCCACACCTTCCGGCAGTTCACAGGAACCTGTGACATCCGTGGTACGGAAGTAGAACTGCGGACGGTAGCCCTTGAAGAACGGCGTATGACGACCACCTTCTTCTTTGCTCAGGACATACACTTCGCACTCGAACTTGGTGTGCGGCTTGATGGTACCCGGCTTACACAGAACCTGACCACGCTCAACGTCGTCACGCTTGGTACCACGCAACAGAACACCAACGTTCTCGCCAGCACGACCTTCGTCCAGCAGCTTGCGGAACATCTCAACGCCGGTGCAAACGGTCTTCACGGTATCCTTGATACCGACGATTTCCACTTCTTCACCAACCTTGATCAGGCCACGCTCAACACGACCAGTCACAACGGTACCACGACCGGAAATCGAGAATACGTCCTCGATCGGCATCAGGAACGGCTGATCAATGGCGCGCTCCGGATCCGGAATATAGGCGTCCAGGGCTTCTACCAGCTTCTTGACCGCAGTCGTGCCCATTTCGTTGTCGTCCT
>NZ_SRZX01000008.1 GCF_004792665.1 Marinobacter orientalis | reverse complement strand
CGAAGGCCCAACAGGCCGTTAGGTCGATAAGGACGGCAGGCGCGGATCTTCCATCAAGGCCAGAGGCGACAAAGCCGCCTCGCTAAACAGGCCGGATATACGGGCGCAAACCTGTCCCTGACATCGAATGCTGAGACCTTGCAAACGGGGAGGAGACCATATACGGATTAGACGAAGTCGTAATCCGACAGATTTCGGGCCATTTGCAGCCCGCGGCCATTGTTGGATTGCGCTGCGCTTAATCCAACCTACGTTTATTCACAGACACGACACGGGTTCGCGGAGAGTGGAGGTACCCACCACTCGCCATTCACCAAGCCATCAACGAATGGGAACCCAGGTTTAATACATCTCCGAGCCCACAGGAACGCCGCGAAGAGAATTAGGCATAGCCTCCCGAATCTCCACATCAATAAAGTGCCCGACTACCTCCGGACTCTCGTGCCGGAAGTTCACAATGCGGTTGTTCTCGGTGCGCCCCGCGTATTCACCCGGATCCTTCCTGGACAGGCCGGTTACCAGGATGCGTTGTGTCGTGCCCACCATCTTGCGGCTGATGTCCATGGCCTGCTGGTTGATGCGCTCCTGCAGGATGCTCAGGCGCTGTTTCTTGACTTCAATGGGTGTGTCATCGGGAAGATCCGCAGCCGGAGTACCGGGCCGGGCGCTGTAGATGAAGCTGAAAGATACATCAAAGCCGATATCGTTGATCAGCTTCATGGTGTCTTCAAAGTCCTTCTCGGTCTCCCCCGGGAAGCCGATGATAAAGTCCGAGGAGAAACTGATGTCCGGGCGGATCTTGCGCAGGCGGCGGAGTTTGGATTTGTACTCCAGCGCCGTGTGGCCGCGCTTCATGGCTGACAGGATGCGATCAGAGCCGCTCTGAACCGGCAAGTGCAGGTGACTGACCAGCTCCGGCACCTGCTCGTAAGCTTCGATCAGCGAGTCCGAGAATTCCACCGGGTGAGAGGTGGTGTAACGGATGCGGTCGATGCCGTCGATGGTGGCGATCACGGACACCAGCTCCGCCATGTCCATCACGTCGCCATCGTGGGTTTCGCCACGGTATGCGTTCACGTTCTGGCCCAGCAGGTTCACTTCACGCACGCCCTGGCCGGCCAGGTGAGCCACTTCCGCAATCACATCGTCCACCGGGCGGCTGACTTCCTCGCCGCGGGTGTAGGGCACCACGCAGAAAGTGCAGTACTTGCTGCAGCCTTCCATGATGGACACAAACGCGGAAGGGCCGTCGGCGCCGGGGTCGGGGAGGTTGTCAAACTTTTCGATTTCCGGGAAGCTGACGTCCACCACGCCGACGCCGTTACCCCTGGTGCGCACTTCGGTGATCATGTCCGGCAGCCGGTGCAGGGTTTGCGGGCCGAAGACCATATCCACGAAGGGCGCCCGGTCAATGATGGCCTGGCCTTCCTGGCTGGCCACGCAACCGCCCACACCGATGATCAGGTCCGGTTTGCTGTTTTTCAGTTTTTTCCAGCGACCCAGCTGGTGGAACACCTTGTCCTGGGCTTTTTCCCGGATGGAGCAGGTGTTCAACAAAAGGATATCGGCATCCTCCGGCGAGTCAGTCATTTCGACGGTTTCGCCTGTTTTAAGCAGGTCCGCCATTCTGGATGAGTCGTACTCGTTCATCTGGCAGCCATGGGTCTTTATGTACAGCTTCTTGGCCATGTTTCTCAACGTATTTTGTATAGGGTGGTGTGTGGTTTGCGCCGGAAGGTCAGCATTGGCGCTCAAAAAAGTCAGCTGGCCATTATAACGGGGTGATCAATCCGCAACCACCTCTGTCTCGGCAATCCTCTAAATCGCTTGTGGTATTATTGGTTTTCCTGGGCTCGGAAATTGAAGCCTCAAACATCAATGATCACTAACCAAAACTCCAATGACCCCCGAACGCCTAGCCCGAATCAAACAAACCCTCAACACCCGCCAACCAGACCTCAGCGTCCTCACCGACCAGGTCCACAAACCCCGCAACCTCTCGGCCATCATCCGCTCCTGCGACGCCTTTGGCCTGGCCAATATGCACGTGGTCTGGCCGCGCGAAGGATTCCGCGCATTCCGCAAAACCGCCGGCGGCAGCTACAACTGGGTCACCACCCACACCCACCCAACCATGGATGAAGCCATATCTACGCTGAAAGGGCAGGGCCACAAACTTTACGCCGCGCAACTGTCTGACCGCGCGATCGATTACCGGGAAGCGGACTTCACCGTGCCCTGCACTGTGATCATGGGCAATGAAGTGGATGGCGTCAGCGACAGCGCCGCCGAGCAGGCAGACGAGCACATTGTGATACCCATGATGGGTATGGTGGAGTCCCTGAACGTGTCCTCCGCCTGCGCCATTATCCTCGCCGAAGCACAACGGCAGCGTAAGCTGGCCGGGATGTATGATTACCGGCGTCTGCCGGATGATGAGTACAACCGGTTGCTGTTCTGCTGGTGCCAGCCGGTTGTGAAACGCTATTGCGACGACCGCAACCTTCCGTACCCACCCATCGACCCGGAAACCGGTGAGCTGGTCGATGGCGTAAGCTGGATGCAGGAAGTCCGGAAACTTCGCGCAAACCGCCCGAGATGGACCGATAAAAACCCGGTCATTACCAACGAAACTGAATAAAACAGGTCAACCCGCAAGCCTTGATCGGTCACGGTGTGGGGGTGCATTTTCTGCCGGAAAAAGGTGTCCGAGCGCAGCGAGTTCTTTTTCCATAAGAAAATGCACCCCCGCGCCGGGACCGGCCTCCGAGCTACCAGTCTGGCGGACCAGTAATCTCAATCGTCGCGACTTTCCAAATAGCGCTGCAACTGCTCCCGCAAGGCCTTAGGCAGCTTCGTAATCGTCAACGCATCATTGTCACGGTCATAGTAGACCGCCTGATTAACCAGATCGGACGAAAACGACACACTCATGCCACCACCAGAGCCCGCAATACGCACCAACTTCTTCACCTTGCGATGATCCGGGTGCAGCACCCCACTCTCCGGCAGCTCTGCCGTCTCACTGGCAAATTCCTTGAACCGCTGCGGCTGATCCTCATCCAGATAGCCAGACAGCGCCTCGATAGCCACCGGCTCGCCCAGGGCATGCTGATCCCTGGAGAACTCATAGGCCCGCGCACGAATCTTGCCCGCTTCCTCAGGCTCTGACGACCTGGCAAAGGCTTCCACCGCATCCATGAACGTCAGGGTTTCTTTCTCTACGTCCACCTGATTGGTAAAGCCGCACAAGCGGATAAACAGCTCTCCCGGTTCACCGCTGCCACGGGCATGAACCAATGTCAGATAATTCTCCCCGGGGTTATCATTCTGCCAATCCTCCAGCTCGATACGCACCGCCAGATTCAGCCGGGAAAGGCTGAGCACATCGGTGGTATCCAACGACTGCTGGCCATCAAACCGCAGAGCACTGTCGCTTTCTATTACCAGCAGATACATTACCTCCCCATCCGCCAGAGCCTCGTGCACCAGCATCAGGTGGCCCTGGTGCTCCTCCTGACTGCCGTTCAGCAATTCCTGCCACTGACCGAAAATACGGTCGGTCAGGGAAACGAAGCTCTGCCTGTCCTCCAGATAATCTTTCAGCCAGGCGCTGAATGGCGATTCGCCAACGTCCTCTGAAAAACGCCCGTATTTCTTGCCCGGCTTGCTGTTGAACAGACGCTTCATCTGCTTGTGAAGGCCCTCATAGTCGCCACCGGGCTCGGACAGGGCCTCACCGGGGCGAACCTGTGCCGGTTGTCCGGGCTGGAGCTGGCTGGCGAAGAGGGTGCGAAGGTGTTTGATGGCCATGGAGTTTTTGGGTCCTTGCTTGGTAAAACGTAAGAGGCTCTGAGGGTAAACCTTCAGGGGGATGGGATTGTAATGGATTTTGAGTGGAAGGTTGAGTTTGGTGAAGGGTGAAACGGATTGTCGGATTACGGCCCTTTGGGCCTGATCCGACCTACGGGGGATTCAAACCAGGTGTGATCGGTCACGGGGTGGGGGTGCCTTTTCTGCCGGAAAAAGGTGTCCGAGCGCAGCGAGTTCTTTTTCCAAAGAAAAGGTACCCCCACCCCCGAACCAGCCCCCAAGGTCTCAGACCACAGGGGCCTCCTACATTCCTGTGAAAGAAGTTAAACCCGCTTGTGGCGCATCAGATCCTGAATCAGCGTATTGACCGCGTCAGTGATTTCCTGGTCGTCGTCCGCAGACACCGACGCCGAAGCCACGTCGGTACCCAGATCCACTGCAATGGCAACCAGGCCGTGGGCGCTAACTATCTGGGCGGCGCGGCGGCGGTCCTCAGCATCGCCGGCGTTGTCCTCGGTCAGCACCACTGACGTCTTGCCCTGGTCGAACAGGGCACGCTCAACAGCCAGTGCCAGGGCCGGAGCCTTCTTGCCGTTACAGGCAATGATGGCCGGCTTCTGGGCCAGACGGCGCTCACGCTCCTCACTGGTCACCGGATCCAGCGACTCAACCGTACCGGCAGTGCCGGCAATCATGCCTGCACCAATGGTCACGTTGGTCAACCGGTCAATCACGATAAAGCTACCGGTGGCGTGGTTACGCGGGTAGGCGTCAAAGGCAATGGGCTGGCTCAGGGTCAGCTCGCACAGACCGATCTCGTTGAGCTGCAGGGCAGGGGGATTGTCATTCTTCTCCAGCGTGTTCACGTCAGTCTGGTGATGAATCTTTTTGATTGTCCCGGAGGTAAAGGTAGGGCCGAGCTTGATATCGTAAAGCCGGCCGGTTTCCAGCGGACCGTCCGTCATCCATACAATATTGGCGGTAAAGCGGTTGCCCACTTCCGGCTCGTCCTCGGCCTTCACCAGCATATCGCCACGGCTGAGATCGATTTCATCGGTAAGGGTCAGTGTCACCGCCTGATCGATGTAGGCTTCTTCCAGGTTGCCATCGAACGTCACTACATCCTTGATGGTACTGGTGCGCCGTGACGGCAGGGCCATCACCCTGTCGCCGGGGCGGATAACACCGGAGGCGATGGTGCCGCAGAATCCGCGGAAATTCAGGTTGGGCCGGTTGACATACTGCACCGGGAAGCGGAAATGCTCCAGATTCTTGTCATGGGAAACCTCGACAGTTTCCAGAATCTCCATCAGCGGCTGGCCGGTGAACCAGGGGGTATGCTCGCTCCTGTTGACGACATTGTCGCCCTCCAGGGCGGAAATCGGCACAAAGCGGATGTCCTTCAGGCCCAGCTTGTTGGCAAAGGCCAGGTAATCATCCTTGATTTCATTGAAGCGCTCTTCGCTGTAATCCACCAGGTCCATCTTGTTGATAGCCACTACAATGTGGCGGATACCCAGCAGGGACGCGATGTAGGAATGGCGACGGGTCTGGGTCAGCACTCCGTAACGGGCATCGATCATCAGGATCGCCACCTGGGCGGTAGACGCGCCAGTGGCCATGTTGCGGGTGTATTGCTCATGGCCCGGGGTATCGGCAATGATAAACTTGCGTTTGTCGGTGGAGAAATAGCGATAGGCGACATCAATGGTGATGCCCTGCTCCCGCTCTGCCTGCAGGCCGTCTACCAGCAGGGCCAGGTCCAGCTTTTCGCCGGTGGTGCCCATCTTGGCGCTGTCGGTCTTGAGGCTGGCCATGTGATCTTCGTAGATCATCTTGGTGTCGTGAAGCAGGCGGCCAATCAGGGTGCTCTTGCCATCGTCCACACTGCCGCAGGTCAGCAGGCGCAGCAGCTCCTTGTTCTCATGTTGCTTCAGGTAGGCCTGAATATCTTCGGCAATCAGATCAGACTGGTGTGACATCTTAGAAGTACCCTTCCCGCTTTTTCTGTTCCATGGAGCCAGCCGAATCGTGGTCGATCACGCGGCCCTGACGTTCGGAGCTGGTGGCCAGCAGCATTTCCTGGATGATCTCCGGCAGCGTATCTGCCTCGGATTCAATGGCGCCGGTCAGCGGGTAACAGCCCAGCGTGCGGAAGCGGATGGACTTCATCTCCGGCTCTTCACCTTCTTTCAGGGGCATACGGTCGTCATCCACCATGATCAGCGTTCCGTCGCGCTCAACCACCGGGCGCTTGGCCGAGTAATACAGGGGAACGATCTCGATGTTTTCCAGGTAGATGTACTGCCAGATATCCAGCTCGGTCCAGTTGGACAGCGGGAAAACGCGAATGCTTTCGCCCTTGTTGATCTTGCCGTTATAGATATTCCACAGCTCAGGGCGCTGATTCTTCGGGTCCCAGCGGTGGTATTCATCGCGGAAGGAATACACACGCTCCTTGGCCCGGGATTTTTCCTCATCCCGGCGAGCACCACCGAAAGCAGCATCAAACTTGTACTTGTCCAGCGCCTGCTTCAGTGCCTGGGTTTTCATCACGTCGGTGTGTTTGGCGCTGCCATGGGTAAATGGCCCGATACCCTGTCTGATACCGTCCTCGTTCTTGTGAACGATCAGGTCCAGCCCGTACTCCTTCGCCTTGCGGTCCCGGAATTCGATCATTTCCCTGAATTTCCAGGTGGTGTCGATATGCATCAGCGGGAACGGAAGCTTGCCGGGGTAAAAAGCCTTGCGGGCCAGGTGAAGCATCACCGCAGAGTCCTTACCGATGGAATAAAGCATGACCGGGTTGTCGAATTCGGCTGCGACTTCGCGGATGATGTGGATGCTTTCAGCTTCCAGTTGCTTGAGGTGCGTCAGGTTGTAAGTGGTCATCGTATCCTGTTACCGCTTTGCGTGCCTCCGGATCAGGTGGAGGCTGGGCGTGTGAATGCGGCAATGATACCAGATCAGACCATGGCATAAGAAGGTCGGCAACTAGAGTTTGCTGCTATAACAATATAGCGCCGGAATAGCCCGGCGGCGATATCCGGTGGCCTCAGTGGGGAGCGCTGGAGAGCAGTTTGCTGACGTAATTGTTGATGTACTCGAAACCGTTGCCGTCAAATTCAGCGAACTGAATGCCAATCTGGAACTGGTCGCGGGCGATGCGACGCATGTGGACGATGTTACCGGCGGCAATCACCGAGACCGGTTGCTGGGCAACGACAGGAACCGAGAAAGTGGTAGTCACGGATATCCAGTTGCCGGGCGCGGGTGTCTTCTGGCCGGGGACCAGTGCCCTGATGGCCTCCTGGTCACACAGAATCATGATTCCGGTTCGTGAAATGTTTGAAATTTTGCAGGTAAAACAACTGCCATCCGTTTTTTCAATTCTGACTTCGGTTGAAACATCAACACGCTGCTGATTGCGAAGGTTCGGTTTGGCGGCAACTGGTTTCATATTGACTCTTCTGGCATCTCTGGTTTCAAAGGAGGCTGCCTTACCCATCGTTCAGTCCTTTTTTATTTGCTGTTCTTTCGACCTTAACTTCCTGAAAGTCTATTTGTTTGTTTCGTGAACAGCAAGTTGCCTGTCGCCAACGTTGTCAGATTTGTGAACTGGATATGAACATGGCGTCACTGATAATGATGCATATCAATAACCGGTATCCGGAATTCCCTTTTCGAGTTCGCTGACGGCAGCAGGCTTGCTGGGGTAAACTACCGGCCGACATTATTCACCATTCACCCGGAGCCGATTCAGGCGCCTTGATTCCGTGCAGGTTATGACAGACAAAGATCCTTCCGTTCCCCAGGGTGGCAGAGTAGGTTTCATCAGCCTTGGCTGCCCCAAAGCGCTCGTTGACTCGGAGCGCATCCTTACCCAGTTGCGGCTGGATGGCTACGATGTGGTGCCCACCTACAACGACGCCGACATTGTTGTGGTCAATACCTGTGGCTTTATAGACGCGGCCAAGCAGGAGTCCCTGGACGCCATTGGCGAGGCCATCAGCGAAAACGGCAAGGTGATCGTCACCGGTTGTATGGGGGTGGAGGCCGACAGGATCCGCGACGCCCATCCCGGCGTTCTCGCGGTTTCCGGCCCCCAGGCTTACGAGGAAGTGGTCGGAGCAGTCCACCAGTTTGTGCCGCCGAACAGGCAGCACGACCCTTTCACCGACCTGGTTCCACCCCAGGGCATCAAGCTGACGCCGCGGCATTATGCCTATCTGAAGATTTCCGAGGGCTGCAACCATCGCTGCACCTTCTGCATCATTCCGTCCATGCGCGGTGATCTGGTCAGCCGCCCGATTGGCGATGTGATGGATGAGGCCCAGCGCCTGGTGGATGCCGGGGTCAAAGAGCTCCTGGTGATTTCCCAGGACACCTCCGCCTATGGCGTGGATCTCAGATACCGCACCGGCTTCTGGCAGGGCCGCCCGCTGAAAACGAAAATGCAGTCATTGTGCGAGGCGCTGGGCGAAATGGGAGTATGGGTGCGCTTGCACTACGTTTATCCCTATCCCCATGTGGACGACATCATTCCGCTGATGGCCGAAGGCAGGATCCTGCCGTACCTGGACATTCCATTCCAGCACGCCAGTCCGAAAGTGCTCAGGGCCATGAAACGCCCGGCCCACGACAGCAAGACACTTGAGCGAATCCGCAAGTGGCGCGAGATCTGCCCGGAGCTGACCATCCGCTCCACCTTTATCGTGGGGTTCCCGGGTGAGACCGAGGAAGATTTCCAGTACCTGCTGGACTGGCTCGATGAAGCACAGCTGGACCGCGTAGGCGCGTTCAAGTACAGCCCGGTGGAAGGTGCCAGGGCCAATGAGCTGGAGGGCGCGGTGCCGGAAGAGGTAAAGGAAGATCGCCTGGCCCGTTTCATGGAAAAACAGGCCCGGATCTCCGCAGCCCGCCTGCAGGCAAAAATCGGGCAGACTATCGATGTGCTGATCGACGAAGTTGATGAAGAGGGTGCTATCGGGCGTTCAAAGGCGGATGCGCCGGAGATTGACGGGATGGTTTATCTTAATGAGGAAACAGACCTTGTTCCCGGGCAGATTGTTCAGGTCGTGGTTGAGCATGCCGATGAGCATGATCTTTGGGGGCGGCTTGTCTGACTGGACTCAGGTTTAGCTCCCGGCCTGGGTGTTGCGGGGGAGGGCGTTGGCGGATGCCCCCTCCCAAAAAACGCTACAAGCCCATCCATGGGCGCTTGGGCTCCGCCATCCATGGCTCCGCACAGTTTTGGAGCCCCCTTCCTGCCTCGTGCCGTTAACTCCGAATCCAGGCAGGCTAGGGCCGCAGCCAGACATCACGACCCACAGTAGAACCAGAGAGTCAGCCTCCCAGTTTCTTAACAAGAATCTCATTAAACAGCTTGGGATTCCCCTGACCCTTTGAGGCCTTCATCAGCGGCCCCATAAAGCCACCCAGCATTTTCTTCCGCTTCTTGGGGTCGGATTCCTGCTGATACTGGGCAACCTGATCCGGCATTGAGGCCAGTACCTCCTCCACCATCTTCTCCAGTTCCCCGCTATCAGAAACCTGCTTCAGGCCCCTGGCATCGATGATGGCATCGACATTGTCGTTTTCGCCGCTCCACAGGGCCTCGAAGACCTTCTTGGCGCCGGCAGACGAGATGGTGTTGTCGGCAATGCGCACCACCAGATCGCCAAGTTGGGCGCCGGAGATCGGCGAGTCGGCGACGGATTTCTCCTCCGCATTCAGGCGAGCGGAGAATTCGCCCTGGACCCAGTTGGAGGCCAGCTTGGCATCTTTGCCGCGCTCGGCGGTGGTTTCGAAGAAAGTGGCCAGTTTCGCGTCACTGGCCAGCAGGCCCGCGTCGTAGTCGTTCAGGCCATACTGCTCCATGAAGCGCGCCTTGCGGGCGTCAGGTAGTTCCGGGAGGCTGTTGCGTGCTTCGTCGATAAAAGCATCGTCGATTTCCACCGGCAGCAGGTCAGGGCAGGGAAAGTAACGGTAGTCGTTGGCTTCTTCCTTGGTACGCATGGAGCGGGACTGATCCCGGTCACCATTATACAGGCGGGTTTCCTGCACGATGGTGCCGCCGTCTTCCAGGATGTCCATCTGCCGCTCCACTTCGTGGGCAATGGCCTGCTCCATGAAGCGGAAGGAGTTCAGGTTCTTGGTTTCGGTGCGCGTGCCGAGGATTTCAGAGCCTTTCGGCTTGAGCGAGATGTTGACGTCAAACCGCATGGAGCCCTGGGACATATCGCCGTCACAGATGCCCAGCGATGTGACGATGCCGTGCAGCTTCCTGGCGCACGCCACTGCCTCAGCGGCATTGCTCATGTCCGGTTCAGTCACCACCTCAATCAGCGGCGTACCGGCGCGGTTCAGGTCAATACCGGTCATGCCATGGAAGTCTTCATGCAGCGACTTGCCGGCGTCTTCTTCCAGGTGGGCGTGATGGATCCGCACCCGCCTGGTTTCACCGTTGGCCAGATCAATATCCACGTAGCCAGGACCCACGATCGGCCGTTCCAGCTGGGTAGTCTGGTAGCCCTTGGGCAGGTCGGGGTAGAAATAGTTCTTGCGTTCGAACACCGAGCGTCGCTCGATCTCTGCGTTCACCGCCAGGCCAAACATCACCGCGTAGCGGAACGCCTGCTCGTTGGGAACCGGCAGGGTGCCAGGCATCGCCAGATCAACAGCATTGGCCTGGGTGTTGGGCTCAGCGCCATAGGCGGTGCTGGAGCCGGAAAAAATCTTGGTTCGGGTGGCGAGCTGAACGTGAATTTCCAGCCCGATCACAATGTCCCACTGCATAGTCATTCTCCTGTCCGGGCTTATTGCGGTTCACGCTGGTGCCAGTCGGTCACCTGCTGGTATTGATGGGCGGCATTGAGCAGGCGTGCCTCGGAGAAATAGTCCCCGATAATCTGCAGGCCGACCGGTAATCCGTCCACGAAGCCAGCCGGCACCGACATGGCCGGAATGCCTGCCAGGTTGACGGCAACGGTAAACACGTCTTCCAGGTACATGGTGACCGGGTCGTCGGATTTCTCGCCCTGGATAAAGGCCGGAGAAGGCGTGGTCGGGCTCATCAGCACATCCACTTCCCTGAAAGCGTCGATAAAGTCCTGCTGGATCAGTCTGCGCACCTTCTGGGCCTTGAGGTAATAGGCATCGAAATAACCGGCGGACAGCGCGTAGGTACCCACCAGAATCCGCCGCTTCACCTCGGCACCAAAACCTTCTGCCCGGGTGCGGGTGTACATGTCCAGCAGATCTTTCGGGTCTTCGCAGCGGTAGCCATAACGGGCGCCGTCAAAGCGCGACAGGTTGGCGGAGGCTTCTGCCGGAGCAATCACGTAATAGGCAGCAATGGCAAGATGAGCGTGGGGTAGCGATACTTCCTTTACCGTTGCGCCCAGCTTTTCATATTCCCCGATGGCAGAACGAACCTGCTCCTCCAGGGCCGCATTGAGATTGCCGGCAAAGTATTCCTTCGGCAGGCCAATGCGCAGGCCCTTCAATGGCTCGTCGAGCGTTGCAGTGTAGTCCGGCACCTCCCGGTCGAGGGAGGTGGAATCCCTGGGATCAAAACCGGCCATCACATTCAGCATCAGCGCGTTGTCTTCGGCGGTGCGCGCCATGGTGCCGCCCTGGTCCAGGCTGGAGGCAAAGGCAATCATGCCGTAGCGGGAGACCCGGCCATAGGTCGGTTTCAGCCCGGTTACGCCGCACAGCGCCGCTGGCTGGCGGATGGAACCACCGGTATCCGTTGCCGTCGCCGCCGGCACCAGTCGCGCCGCAACGGCCGCCGCCGAGCCCCCGGAAGAGCCACCGGGCACACGTTTTTCACCCTTGCTCAGGCCCCAGGGGTTGGTCGTTGCGCCGAAATGACTGGATTCGGTAGAAGACCCCATGGCGAATTCGTCCATGTTGGTCTTGCCCAGACACACCGCGCCCGCCTTGCGGAAGTTCTCCGTAACCCTGGCATCGTAAGGGGGTACAAAGTTGGCCAGCATCTTCGACCCACAGGTAGTTGCCACCCCATTGGTGCAGAAAATGTCCTTGTGAGCAAACGGCACACCGGTCCATCGCGTGGCCCTGCCCGCAGCCCGTTGCTCGTCCGCGGCATGGGCATCCGCCAGGGCCTCATCTTCGGTAATGGTAATAAAGCTGTTGAGCTGCTCATCCTCTTTCTTAAGGTG
Organism: Marinobacter orientalis; assembly: GCF_004792665.1. Lineage (GTDB taxonomy): Bacteria > Pseudomonadota > Gammaproteobacteria > Pseudomonadales > Oleiphilaceae > Marinobacter > Marinobacter orientalis. The sequence goes on along the minus strand of NZ_SRZX01000008.1, from coordinate 107,996 downwards.
GCCCAGGAACTGCCGGGTCAGCTCCACACTGGAAATCTTGCCGCTCTCCAGCTCGCGGGAAAGCTCTGCTACGGATTTGTTATGCATGTCACTTCCTGATTACGTCGCTGTTGATCCGATTACTCAATCACGCGGGGCACGAGATAAAGACCATTCTCCGTAGCCGGCGCAATCGCCTGGAAAGCCTCCCGCTGGTTGGTCTCCGTTACCACATCCGGGCGCAGGCGCTGTACAGCATTCAACGGATGAGCCATGGGCTCCACCGAATCGGTATCCGCCGCACTCAGCTGATCCACCAAGTCCAGGATGTTGCCCAGATCCTTCTCCAGCGCCGAAACCTGCTCCTCGTCTACCCGGATACGGGCCAGAACAGCGACTTTTTCAATATCCTCACGGGAAATGGTCACATTGCCTCCCAGTAATATGAAGTTTCAGTAATTTACAGGCATCACTGACCGGCGGATGCCTGAATATCACAACAGGTACGAGGGCGCTTGGGAGGCTGCTTTCCAAAACTGTGCGGAGCCATGGATGGCGGAGCCCAAGCGCCACAGGGATGTGCTTGAGCGTGTTTTGGAAAGCAGCCTCTCAAGTGCCCATGCACCCAAGTCAAAAATAAAAGCGCATGGTAACAGATTCGAACAATCGCGGGAGGGGCCAAAACAAAGGGCAAAGTGTGAAAGACCCCGCGGGAGCCCCGATGGTGCCTTGCCTGCGGGGGTGCTCGCTGCTAAAGTTGCCGCATCATTTTTTGCGACTGCAACTCTCAGGTTGAAACTACACGAATGTTGAAAAGACTCAGAGGCTTATTTTCCAGCGACCTGTCCATCGACCTGGGCACCGCCAACACCCTTATTTACGTACGCGAACGCGGCATAGTACTCAACGAACCTTCCGTAGTAGCCATCCGTACCCATGGGTCCCAGAAAATGGTTGCCGCCGTCGGTGCCGAAGCCAAACGCATGCTGGGCCGTACTCCGGGCAATATCACCGCTATCCGTCCCATGAAAGACGGCGTGATTGCGGATTTTGTCGTCACCGAAAAAATGCTCCAGCACTTCATTCACAAAGTGCATGAAAACAGCTTCATTACTCCCAGCCCCCGGGTGCTGGTCTGCGTGCCCAGCAAATCCACCCAGGTGGAACGCAAGGCCATCCGCGAATCCGCCCTGGGTGCCGGCGCGCGGGAAGTCTTCCTGATTGAAGAACCCATGGCCGCTGCTATTGGTGCCGGTCTGCCGGTCGAGGAAGCCAGTGGTTCGATGATTGTGGATATCGGTGGTGGTACCACCGAGATTGCCATCATCTCCCTGAACGGCATTGTTTACGCCGAATCTGTGCGAACCGGCGGTGACAAATTCGACGAAGCGATCGTTACCTATGTGCGCCGCAACTACGGCAGCCTGATCGGTGACTCCACCGCCGAGCGCATCAAGCACGAAATTGGCTGTGCCTATGAAGGCCTGGACATTCGCGAAATCGACGTTCGCGGCCGCAATCTGGCGGAGGGCGTACCCCGGGCCTTTACCCTGAACAGCGAGGAAATCCTCGACGCACTGCAGGAATCCCTGGCCCAGATCGTCCAGACCGTGAAGAGCGCCCTGGAGCAGTCGCCACCGGAACTGGCATCCGACATTGCCGAGCGGGGCATTGTGCTGACCGGTGGTGGTGCCTTGCTGCGTGGCCTGGACAAACTGATCAGCGAGGAAACCGGCCTGCCGGTGATCATTGCCGAAGATCCGCTCACCTGTGTCGCACGTGGAGGCGGTAAGGCGCTGGAAGTGATTGACCGTGGCGGGATTGGAATGTTCTTCCAGGAGGGCTGATCTTGACCCCGGCTTTACGCCCCGACATTGCCCCATCCCGGCCGCCGCTTGTGAAATCTCACGGCGGCGGTTGTCGTATGGACACCTGCAGAGTCTGCAGGAGGGTGCGCCATTAAAACCATCTTCGTGCAGGGCCCCGTTCCGGGCTTCAGGTTGTTGCTGATCATCGTGTTGTCGGCGGCGCTGATTGTGGCCGACGAGCGTTTTGATCAGCTTACCCCGGTTCGCAGTGCCATTGGCACGGGCCTGGCACCCATTCACTGGTTGGGCAATGCTCCTTCGGAGCTCAGCAACTGGGTTGCCGGCCTGTTTACCTCCAAGGAAGAACTTCAGGCCGAGAATGAGGAGCTCCGTGCCCGCCTTCTGATACTGGAACGCCGCGCTCTCAAGTACGCCGCCCTGGCATCGGAAAACAACGAACTGCGCAAACTGATGAACTCCTCGGAAGTACTTGATGACCGGGTCATCGTGGGGGAAGTCGTCGCTGTTTCTCCTGATCCCTTTTCGCATGAAGTGGTTATAAACAGGGGCAGCCGGGATGGTGTCGAGGTTGGTCAGGCGATACTGGACGCCAATGGTTTGATGGGACAGGTCGAGCAGACCAGCAGTTTTACGTCCAGGGTATTGCTGGTTTCGGACAGTAGCCATGCGGTGCCGGTAGAAGTGGTCCGCAATGGTTTGCGGGCGGTTCTTCTGGGCAACGGAGACACGGAAGCGCTGGAGCTGGTACACGTCCCGGATACCGCCGACATCCGCGAGGGCGATCTGCTGGTCAGTTCGGGTCTGGGCGGGCGTTTTCCCAAAGGATATCCGGTTGCCAAAGTCAGCAGGATCACCAAAGAGCAGGGGGAACCCTTCGTGAAAATCGAGGCCACACCACTTGCGAACCTGAACAAGAGCCGGTTGCTGCTGGTGGTATTCTCGCCGGAACAGGAAGCGACTGACGAGGCACAGGATACAGTCCCGAGGACTGAAGCCGGCGCGGCAGAACAGGACGGGGTGCGCTGATGCTGTCGGTGATCAGCTATCCCGTCTTCGCATTCAGCATTGTGGTGGCCCTGGTGCTCAGCAGTTCGCTGTTCCCGGTGGGTTGGTTCGAATTCCGGCCGGAATGGCTGGGGTTGATGGTGTTTTACTGGACATTCCGGGCGCCCGCCCAGTTCGGCATTCTGCTGGCCTGGTGTCTGGGGCTGTTGCTCGACGTTCTGGAGGCCACACCACTGGGTGTCAATGCCCTGGGAATGGGGGTTATTGCGTTTCTGGTACTGACAATTCACCAGCGGCTGCGCATGTACCCCATGCCGCAACAATGCCTGATGGTGTTCCTGCTGTTGGGTATAAACCAGATGCTGGTGCATTTCATCAAGCAGATCCTGGGCGCGGATGACTCGGGCTTCAGTTATCTGTGGCCGGCGCTGACAAGTGCCATAGTCTGGCCCATCGTTTGCGTCCTGCTTGATAATCTCAACCGCAAACTGGGATAGAGGAGGCTCGGGCATTCCATGACAACGATTGTTCTCGCCTCTGCCTCACCGCGCCGGGCCGAACTGCTGCGGCAGATCGGCCTGTCCTTCCGGGTCTGCCCGGCCGATATTGATGAAACCCCGGGTAGCGGTGAATCGGCGCTTCACTATGTGGAGCGGCTTGCCCGGGAAAAAGCACTGGCTGCTAAGCTGGCAGAGCCGGGCGCCATTGTGATCGGCTCGGACACCTCCGTTGTTCTGGCCGGCCGCATTCTTGGCAAGCCCCGTAATCGCCAGCACGCGATGGGGATGCTCAGGGAGCTGTCCGGCGCTACCCACCAGGTAATGACCGCTGTCGCCATTGCCAGCGTAAATGACTGTGAGGCCCGGGTTGCAGTTACCGATGTCCGCTTCCGGCCGTTGTCCGGCGAGGAAATAGCGGCCTATGTGGCTACCGGAGAACCCATGGACAAGGCCGGAGGCTATGGTATTCAGGGTCGCGGTGGTATTTTTGTAGAAGAACTGCGGGGCAGCTACAGCGCTGTGGTGGGGCTACCCTTGCAGGAAACTGCAGAATTACTTGCCGCCGCCGGATGCCCGGTCTGGCAAACCTGGAACCGCAGTCAGGAGAGCAACAATGAGTGAAGAGATACTGATCAATGTAACCCCGGTAGAAACCCGGGTGGCTCTCGTGGAGAACGGCATGCTCCAGGAAGCCTACATTGAACGCACAAGCCGGAAGGGAATTGTCGGCAATATCTACAAGGGCAAAGTGGTTCGCGTGCTGCCCGGGATGGAGGCGGCGTTTGTGGATATCGGTCTGGAACGGGCCGCTTTTATTCACGCGTCCGATGTGGTTCCCGTCCAGCAGCCGCCAAATGTCCCCACCGATACCCCGAAATCGGTACCGGACATCCGTACCCTGCTGCGGGAAGGCCAGTCGCTGGTGATACAGGTCACCAAGGATCCTATCGGCACCAAGGGCGCGCGGCTGACCACCCAGCTATCCATACCATCCCGTTATCTGGTGTTTATGCCCGGTGTCAGCCATGTCGGTATTTCCCAGCGAATCGAGGACGAGAATGAGCGTCTGCGGCTGAAAACACTGGTGGAGGAAGGAGCCGCAGCCGACCCGGACGTCAGTGGGGGCTACATCATTCGCACGGCAGCGGAGGCCGCCCCGGCAGAAGATCTCCTTGGTGACATGGCCTATCTGCATCGCCTCAACCAGGCGATCGAAGAGCGCATTACCCGCTCTGTGGCGCCGTCTGTGGTCTATCAGGATCTGCCGCTGTTTATCCGCACCATTCGCGATCTGATCCGGCCCCAGACTGAAAAAGTCCGGATCGACAGCCGTGAGAGTCACCAGCGGGTCATGGAGTTTGTGAACGAATTTGTTACCGAGTTCTCTGAAAAGGTGGAATACTATCCCGGTGAGCGGCCGCTTTTCGATCTGTATTCTGTTGAGGATGAAATCCAGAAGGCACTCAGCCGCAAGGTCCAGTTGAAGTCCGGCGGGTATGTAATCATTGACCAGACCGAGGCAATGACCACCATCGATATCAACACGGGCGCCTTTGTAGGCCACCGTAACCTTGAGGAAACCATCTTCAAGACCAACCTCGAGGCGGCCCGGGCCATCAGTCGCCAGCTCCGGCTGCGCAACCTTGGCGGCATTATCATTATCGATTTCATTGATATGGATGATTCCGAGCATCAGCGCCAGGTGCACCGTATGCTGGAGAAGATGCTGGAGCGGGATCATGCCAAAACCAAGATAACCGGGGTGTCGGAGCTGGGCCTGGTGGAAATGACCCGCAAGCGCACCACCGAGAGCCTTGGCCAGATACTCTGTGAACCCTGTCCGATCTGCGATGGCCGTGGTTTCCTGAAGACCAGTGAAACCGTCTGTTACGAGGTGTTTCGGGAAATCCTGCGAATAAATCGTGCCTACGACGCAGAAAGCTATCTTGTCATGGCCTCCCAGAGCGTGATCGATCGCCTGCTGGACGAGGAATCCGATAACGTTGCGGACCTCGAGACGTTCATCAGTAAAACCATTCGCTTCCAGGTTGAGCCATTCTACAGTCAGGAGCAGTATGATGTGGTGCTGCTTTAACGCCGGAACACCAGGCATTGATCAGGCTTGGCGGTGACCCCTGATGGCCTCCAGTGTGGCTGATCAAAAAAACAGACATGTAGTTGTCCGATTACTGTCACGCCTTGCCAGCCTGATCTGGTGGCTGCTGCTTGTGGTTATTGTTCTGCTGGCATTGTATGCCGGGCTGGGGCGGCAGCTCACCCAGAATATCAATGATTACCGCGCCAATATCGAACAGTTGCTGTCGTCGGAGCTTGGCCAGGAAGTCCGTATTGGCGCTCTTTCGTCCAGCTGGAACTGGCTCAACCCGACCATTATCGCCCGCGAAATTGTGGTGCTGTCTGACGGTGAGGGCAAGAAGGCAGCGGGCTCCCTGCAGAGCGTTCGCATCGGTCTCGATTTCCTGGCATCACTGGGCCGCTTGCGTATTGTGTTTGCCAACTTTGAAGCAGACGGCCTCAAACTGACGGTAAACCAGACCCGGCGTGGCGAAGTGATGGTTGAGGGGGTTGATATTCCCGAGCCGGTGGCTAACGACATTGAGCGCTGGCTTGAACTTGCCGGGACCTGGCTTTCGGATCCGTCGGTAAAAATAACCCGCCTTGACCTCGGGATTCGCGACAATAACGACCAGGTAAGGCACGTGGAGATTCCCCAGCTCGATCTGGTCTATCAGCGCGGCCTTTTTCACGCATCAGGCCGTGCCATGCGTCCCGGAACCACCGAACAGCTGGCCAGCTTCGGACTGGTTGGCCGGCACTTTTTCCGGGGCGATTTTACCGGCCAGGTATACGCCGATATCAACTCCGGACGGCTGTTCGACGGGCTTGTTGAAGAATACGCCTGGCGGGATGTCCGGGTGGAAGGATTCAACCTGGGCGGCCAGGTATGGATGACGTTTCGTGACGGCCTGATGGAACAGGTCAGCGGTAACGTGACAACGCCTTACCTGCAAATCGGCTCTGGTAGCCAATCCCTGGCGCCGCTGGAGGACATCAGGGCAAGTTTTGGCTGGCGCAGACGGGAAGCGTCAGGCGAATCGCATTCAGCAGCAGCGGACCAGCCCTGGTTCACTGCCGGCGAATTCCACCTCAAGGGGCTGGAGTGGCAGTGGAATGGTGAGGCGGTGCCTCCATTCAGCGTTCGTTTTCAGCATGATGAGAAAGGCCCCAGGATCATCGCAGACGGGCTGCCTCTGCAGCCGCTTCGACGACTGGTAGCCGGCGTTGGTGTACTTCCCGAAAGCGCCACAAGGGCGCTGGAAAATCACCGGCCGTCCGGAAGGCTGAACCAGCTGATGCTCAAACTGCCGCCGGAGGGCAGCAGAGACTTCCAGCTGACCGCGCTGTTGCAGGATCTTGAGTTCCGTGCGTTTGGCGGCGTGCCGGGGATCTCGGGCGTTGACGGCAAGTTGGTTGTCGACAACGAGGGCGGCTATGTCGATGTGCAGAACGAGGAACTGACGCTGGGCTTGCCCAACCTGTTTCCGGAACCCTGGGATTTACAGGATGTCGGGGCGACCGTTGCCTGGCGGCTTGATGGCGATATCATCCGCGTGTTTTCCGACGATATCCACCTGACGTACGGCGCTGGCACAGACGTGACCGGTGCTTTCGACCTGCGGCTGGACAGGCAGGGCGAGAACAATCTTGGCCTGAAGGTCGGTATCAAGGACGGCAGAGCCGATATGCTTGGCGAATTCGTGCCGGTCAAAGCCCTTGGTCCCCGCCTCTCCGAGTGGCTCAACACCGCGATCAGCAAGGCGGATATCGTCAGCGGGGAATATTACGGCCATGGAGTGATTGGCCGCGGTGCTCCGCCGGGTTCTTTTGTTTCCTCCATGGTGTTCAGTTTCAGGGATGCAGCGATACGCTATGATGAACGCTGGCCGGAGGTTACCGATGTCTCCGGCACCGTTCACGTTCACAATCGCCGCGCCCGGGTTGATGTGGAATCGGGCCGCACCGGCGGGCTCGATCTTCAACCCGGACAGGTTATCGTCGACCCTGGAGACGACGGCGTCCGTGTCTACGTGGATGCGGCCGCGCCGGTGCCCGGTGACGCTGTGGCTTACTGGATGGACAACAGCCCCCTGGGTGAGATGGCCGGCGTCGCTGGCCGAAGCATCCGTCTGGATGGCAGTTATCATCTTGAGCTGGACCTTGGCCTGCCTCTGGGCTCGGACTCGCTGGCGGATATCAGCGCCACGGTGCGGGCAGATGAGGGTACGCTGACCTATCTCCCGGCGGATCTGCAGTGGACGCAGATCAACGGGGAGCTGACCTACAGTACCGAGGACGGCTTCTCCGACGAGCCACTTCGAGGCCGTTTCCTGGGTGCGCCGGTGACGGTTCGTTTGCGCCGATCCGGGGTGGATGACGCACTGACGATTCGCCAGTCCGGTCGTCTGGATATCCGTAACCTGCTGGCACAGACCGCCCTGGGCGAGGGAACCAGTCTCGGGCTCAGTGGCGAGTTTGGCTACCAGGCAACCCTGAATATATCGCCGGACGAGGCATCCGCCGTGAAGCTGTATTCGGATTTGTCCGGGCTTGCGGTCAGCTGGCCGGAGCCCCTGGCGAAAAGTACAGAGCAAAAGGCACCCCTGAGTGCCACCATAACCCCCCGGGGTGAAGCCGTGAATGTGTCCGTTGACTGGCCGGATCGTCTGAATCTGGAGTTGTTGTGGCAGGCCGGCAATCTGGAGCTTGATATTGACAGGGTGTTTCTGGGCGACCAGCAGCTGACCGATATCGAGGTGTCAGCACGCCAGGAGAACGGGGAGTGGTCTGTTGATGCCGAGTCCGAGTGGCTTTCCGGTGTTGTTTACTGGCCCGCTGATGACAGCCCGGTCGTTGTGGATATCGAGCGGCTGAAGCTTGCGCGGGGCGAGGGGAGAGTCGAGGACGAGATACCGCCGCTGCCTGAACCGGAAGAGCAAGTCCGCGCTTTCCGGGAACTGGCAATGGGAAACTGGCCGGATGTCGACCTTCGTATCGCCAGTCTCCAGCTTGGTGGTGACGACGCCGGAAGCTGGTCTCTGTGGCTTCGTCCGGAAGCGACGAGGCTGCGGGTTGAGGATATAAGCGGGACCCTGAAATCCCTGGAGCTCGACGGGGAACTGACCTGGAGCATCGCCGGGGACCGGGAAAGCACCCGTTTCGTCGGCGACATTACCGGCGATTCCCTGGCGGACATGGGCAATCTGTTTGGTACCCAGATTCCGTTTCGCAGCGAGAGTACTGCCATCAATATGGACATTGACTGGCCGGGGCGGCCCAATGATTTCGATCTGTCGGGGCTCAGCGGATCAGTGCGAGTGCGTTTCGACGACGGCGTCATTCTCGAGGGCAACAGTACCGCGCAGCTGTTCCGGGTGTTCAACCTGTTGAACTCGGATACCCTTTGGCGCCGGCTCCAGCTGGATTTCTCGGATCTGTACGAGGCCGGTGTGGCATTTGATGCCATTTCCGGCAAGGCAAGCATCATCAACGGGTTGCTGACACTGGATCCGGAATTGCAGGTGGTTGGTCCTTCAGGCGCTTTCAAGCTCACCGGCACAAGCAACATGATTGAGGAAACCCTTGACATGCAAATGGTGGTGGTTCTGCCGTTGACCCAGAACCTGCCTCTGGCTGCACTGCTGATGGGCGCCGGAGCTCCCATCGGCGGAGCGCTGTTTGTGCTGGACAAAGTCCTGGGCGATCCATTGAGTAAACTCACCAGTGCAACTTATAGTGTGACAGGGAACTGGGACGAACCGGATGTTCGGCTCAGGCGAGTATTCGACACCGGCCAGTAATGACTTTACCCGGAGGACAGTAAATGTCAGCGAACGCACAGCAGGCAGTGAACAGACAGGATCACGGGGCGAAAAACAGAGTGAAAAACAGGGTGGCGGCCATTCAGATGGTCAGCACCCACGACATCGCCGCCAATCTCAGGGAGGCAGGGCGTCTGCTGGCGGAGGCGGCCGCGTCCGGAGCCGGGATGGCGGTGCTGCCGGAAAATTTCGCGGTACTGGCAACCCGCCAGATGATTGGTTGTGGCCGTCGTGAGGCCGATCCGGATAACCTGATACGGCATTTCCTGGCAGAACAATCCGCTGAGCTGGGGATCTGGATTGTCGGCGGCTCACTGCCGATTGCGTCACGCCCGGACGGCTCCACGGTGAAGGATCGCGTCAGGGCCTGTTGCCTGGTTTATAACGGCCAGGGCGAGGAAGTGGCCCGCTACGACAAGATCCACCTGTTTGATGCCATGGTAGAGGACGCCCAGGGCCAGTATCGGGAGTCCGACACCTTCGAGCCCGGTGAAGAGGTGGTTGTGATCGATACCCCCGCCGGACGGCTGGGGCTGGCTATCTGCTACGACCTTCGTTTTCCGGAGCTTTTCCGTAAATTGCGGGAGCAGGGCGCCGAGTGGGTGTCATTGCCCAGCGCCTTTACCTGGAACACCGGCGATGCCCACTGGCATGCCTTGTTGCGGGCCAGAGCCATTGAAAACCAGGTCTGGATGGTGGCACCGGGGCAGGGTGGCCAGAACAGCGAGCGCCGGCGCACCTATGGCCACAGCATGATCGTCGACCCCTGGGGGCGAGTGCTGTCGGAGCTCGGCGAAGGACCGGGAGTGGTCACTGCCGAGCTGGATCAGGAACGGCTCCGCGAGATACGCACACGGATGCCGGTCTGGGAGCACCGGAGGCTCTAGCCAGACCGGACACTAGCGGCCGGCCGCCTCCACATCGTCAATGCATTCCCTCAGATAGCGGAACAGTTTTCTTGGCTGGCCGGTATTTTTCTCCTGCTGCATGTCCCGGCGGGCGTTGCGGGCCAGGTTGCGCAGGTGCTGGATATCGGCGGTTGTGCAGTAGTTCAGGAATTCCCCCACCGCCGGGTCACCCTCTTCGATCATGCGGTCACGCCAGCGCTCTGCCAGATGGTGACGGCGGGTGTGTTCCTCACTGCCGGAATCGAACGCATCAATGGCGCGGGTCAGACCTTCAGGGTCGTCTTCCTGGCGGATGATCTTGCCAATATACTGCAAGTGGCGCCGGCGGGCCTCATTCTGGCGAATGCGGCGGGATTCCTCAATGGCCGCCCTCAGCGTGCCGCTGATGGGCAGGGTGTCAAGCTGGTCATTACTCAGCTCCAGCATACGCTTGCCCAGCGCCTGCAGCCGGTGCATGTCCCGTTTGAGCTGGGATTTGCTGGGGCCGGAGTATTCGGGGAGGTCGTCCTGGGTATCGTTCATGAAGTGCCCGTGTTGTTGATTTGGTATGGGTTTGTCTGGTGTCGGATTACGCTGCGCTAATCCGACCTACGGGGTCGCCTGAATCACTGTAGGTCGGATTAGCCGAAGGCGTAATCCGACACCAGGCCTGTAATCCGACAAGCCGCTCACCCATAAAATATCGTAGCCAGGCCAAGAAACGCCATAAACCCGACCACGTCGGTTACCGTTGTCAGTATAACGCTACCTGCCAGCGCCGGATCAATGTTGCGGGATTTGAGAAACAGGGGCAGTACGGTACCCACCAGCGCCGCGGCAATCAGGTTGATGATCAGTGCGGCGGCGATGATGGCGCCGATCATCATGTCCCTGAACCAGAGGGTGGCAGCCGAGGCCACCACCACGGCCCAGAGCAGTCCGTTCAGGACGCCGGCGACAAACTCACGGTTCAGCAGCCAGCCTACATTGGCACCGCTGATCTGGCCCACGGCCATGCCGCGGATCACCAGGGTCAGGGTCTGGCTGCCGGCGATACCGCCCATGGACGCCACGATAGGCATCAATACGGCCAGTGCCACGACCTTCTCGATGGTGGCTTCAAAAAGGCCAATCACGGCGGATGCGGTAAAGGCCGTGAGCAGGTTGATGCCCAGCCAGACAGCGCGGCGTCGGGTGGTCTTGAAAATCGGCGCGAAGGTGTCTTCATCCTCATCCAGGCCGGCCATGCTCATCAGCGAGTGGTCGGCATCCTCCCGGATAACGTCAACCACGTCATCGATGGTGATGCGGCCCAGCAGCTTGCCTTCCTCGCTCACCACGGGCGCCGAAATCAGGTCGTAGCGTTCGAACAGCGTGGCCACCTTGGTGTCGGAAAGCGTGACCGGTATCGGCTCGATATCCGTGTCCATTACCTCCCGTACCGTCGCTGTCGGGTTGGAAACCAGCATTTTGGTGATCGGCAGCATACCGATGAATTCGTCCCGCCGGCTGACCACGATCAGGCTGTCGGTCATCGGCGGCAGGTTGCGGTGACGGCGCAGATAACGCAAGACCACGTCGATACTGATGTCCGGGCGCACCGTGATGGTGTCCGTGTTCATCAGGCCGCCGGCGGTGTCCTCCGGATAGGAGAGCACTTCCTCTACGCGCTGGCGATCCTGTTCGTCCATGGTGTCCAGGACTTCCTGGATCACCGTATCCGGCAGCTGCTGCAGCAGGTCGGCAAGGTCGTCCGACTCGAAATCCTCGATGATGTCCGCAAGTTCCTGCGCGTTTAACTGGCTCAGGAAGTAGCCACGGATATCATCATTGAGGTACTGGAGAACCTCACCTTCCAGCTGTTTGTCGACCAGGTTCCACAGCAGTGCCCGCTGACGGGGCGGTGAGGATTCCAGCAGGTGGGCAATATCGCTGGGGCTCAGGCCACCATTGAGGATGCGGGCAACCTGTTTCAGGGCGCCACTGTCCAGCGCTTCGCTCAGGGAGCGAAGGCGCTGGCGAGCCTGGCTTTTCTCCAGAATATCGGTCATGGATCACCCACAGTCAGAAAACCTCCGTATTATAGCGAAGTTAGGTTGCACAGGTGAGAAAGAGTTGCAGGTAAATGCCGGTCCTGAGCGGCCGCTATTCGCCTTCGCCGAAATAATCATCGATCAGCGCTACCAGCTCATCAACGGCCTCGGCTTCATCCGGTCCGTCCACAATCAGCTCTACCTCTGTTCCCTGGCTGGCAGCCAGCATCATCACAGGCATGATGCTCTTGGCGTCCACCTGGCGCCCGTTACGGCTGATCTGGATGCTGCTGTCGAATTCGGATGCTTTGGCGACCAGCTTGGCAGCGGCCCGGGCATGAAGTCCGAGTTTGTTGATGATGGTGACAGGTTGGCGGATCATAAACGGTTCAGTTTTCCCGGCTTTGCAGATGGGGTAATTCGGAGTGGCGAACCTGTACATTGCTGTACTTGTCCGAAAAATGCCTGCCCAGTTGTTCGCAGATATAAACCGAGCGATGCTGGCCTCCGGTACAGCCGATGGAAATGGTCATATAGCTACGGTTGCTGTCGGCGAAGGAGGGCAGCCAGCTTTCCAGAAAGCCGGTCAGGTCGTCCACCATTTTCCGGCTCAGTGGTTCCTTTTCCAGAAAGTCGATGACCGGCTGGTCGGTACCCACGAATTTGCGCAGGCTGGTGTCCCAGTAGGGATTGGGCAGGCAGCGAACATCAAACACATAATCCGAGTCCAGCGGTACCCCGTGTTTGAAGCCGAAAGACTGGAACAGCAGCGCCAGTTCCTGGTGACGCCGCCCGGCTACCCGCTGCTTGACCATGTCCCGCAGCTCGTACATGGACAGCCCGGTGGTATCGATATAAAGATCCGCCAGTTTCGACAGCGGTTCCAGCAGCTTCTTTTCGTTACCGATGGCTTCTCTCAGCGAGGTCTTGTCGTCGCTGAGGGGATGTTTCCGGCGGGTGGCATGGAAACGCTGCAGCAGCGACTGTTCGTCAGCGTCCAGGTAGATAACCTCTATGGTGACACCGGTGTCCTGCAGGCTGCGATAGATGTCCTCGAAGTTGCTGAGCTCGCCGGACAGGTTGCGGGCATCGATGCTCACCGCCATTTTACCGAGCCGGCCCGGTGAACTCTGGGTCGCCGCCTCCCGTGTCAGGGGAAACAGCAGCCCGATGGGCAGGTTGTCGATGCAATAGAAACCCAGGTCTTCCAGCACATGCAGGGCGGTACTTTTACCAGAGCCTGACCGGCCACTGACGATGATCAGTTTCATAGCCCATTCACCTCGAATCCGGAGTGGTTCAGCTGCGCTCGACCGTCATCCGGCGATAGAGCGAGTCGGAATCGGTGCACTGGCGGAGCTGATCGCAGAATGCCCTTTCATTGAACTTTTCGGCCAGTTGGCTCAACAGTTCAAGGTGCTCGCTGGTCGCTTCCTTGGGAACAATCAGGGCAAAGACCAGGTCCACCGGCTGGTTGTCGATGGCATCGAAGGCGACACCATCTTCCAGTGTCAGCAATGCGCCTACAACGTGATCAAGCCCTTCCAGGCGGCAGTGGGGAATGGCGATACCCTGGCCAATACCCGTGCTGCCCAGTCGCTCACGGGCAACGAGGTTGTTGAAGATCTCGGTATCGCTGAGTGACGGATCATGTTGCTGGATCTGCTCGGCAATGGTTTCCATAACCCGCTTTTTGCTGGATGCGGGTACCCTGCAAAGGGCCAGATCCGGCGCGAGAATGTTCTCGATAGTCAGGGATGTGTCGGTCATGAATCGACTGCAGTTCCGTAAAAAAAGGCTGCGGCACCAGCTGAACTATCAGCCAGCGCCACAGCTCGATTAACTAATATGCAGGGAGCGGGACGCCCTAGCGGGCGCCGTTTCCATGCATCCGGTCAACATTCTTTTCCTTGTGCTTCAGTATCTGCCTGTCCAGCTTATCCACCAGTGCATCAATAGCGGCATACATATCGGTGTTTTCGGCCTTTGCGTGAATTTCACCACCGATCACGTGAAGCGTAGCTTCCGCCATCTGGCGCACTTTTTCCACCTCCAGGGTGACCTGGCAATTGCTGATGTGGTCAAAGTGCCGCTCAAGCTTTTCAAATTTGCCTGATACGTAATCTTTCAGTGCGGGGGTCAGTTCTACGTGATGGCCTGAAATATTGAGTTGCATTGGCTTCTCCTGTTTTCGGATGTTTACTACACCAGTCGCTTTCTCTCGTTGGACGGCGGGATGTGCATTGCCTCACGGTACTTGGCCACGGTTCTTCTCGCTACCTTTATACCCTGTTCTCCTAGCATGGCTGCAATTTTACTATCGCTCAACGGCTTTTTCGGGGTTTCCGTTGCAATCAGCTTTTTGATCATCGCCCGAATGGCCGTAGAGGAACATTCTCCGCCCTCGTCAGTGCTGACATGGCTTGAGAAAAAATACTTGAGTTCAAATATGCCCCGCGGCGTGTGCATGTACTTCTGGGTAGTCACCCTGGAAATGGTCGATTCATGCATTTCCACCGCCTGTGCAATATCCGACAGGATCAGCGGCTTCATATGTTCTTCGCCATGATCCAGGAATCCCTGCTGGTGCTCGACAATCCGCGTAGCCACTTTGAGCAGGGTCTCGTTACGGCTCTGCAGGCTCTTGATAAACCACTTTGCTTCCTGAAGCTGATCCCGCAGATAGGTGTTGTCGGCACTGCTGTCCGCGCGCTTTATAAGTGAAGCATAGCTCGAGTTGACGCGAATGCGCGGCGCAATTTCCGGGTTCAGCTCTACCCGCCAGCGCTCGTTGTGCTTGCGCACGATCACGTCCGGTATCACGTAGTCCGGCTCGGCCTGGTCGAGAGTGTCGCCCGGGCGCGGGTTCAACCCGGTGATGAGGGCCAGAACATCCCGCAACTGGTCTTCTTTCAGGCGGCTGCGGCGCAGCAGCTGGGCGTAATCACGATTGCCCAGCAGATTGATATAATGGGTAATCACCAGCCGCGCCTGGGCCAGCCAGGGCGTATCCGGTGGCAGCTGGTTAAGCTGGATCAGCAGGCACTCCTGCAGGTCCCGGGCGAAGACCCCCGGCGGGTCGAAATGCTGCAGGCGATGCAGAACCGCTTCCACTTCATCAAGATCCAGCGGATCCTCATCAGATTCGTCGACCATTCCTGAATGGATTTCCTCGAGCGGGGAGGTCAGGTAGCCGTGATTATCAACCGCATCCATCAACGCGTGGGCGATGGCCTGGTCTCTTTCGCTCAGGGGCGTCAGGTTCAGTTGCCACTGCAGGTGATCGTGCAGGGTTTCTGTAGGCGAGTTGCGGGTTTCAAAGTCGTTGTCGTTTTCGTCTTCATTGCGGGCGGAAGAAGCCGGTGCAGACTGGTAGATGTCGTCCCACGCAGTGTCGACCGGGAGGTCATCGGGAATGGTGTCAGGGCTGTCGGTTTCCGACGACCAGTCAGGCCCGTTTTCCGATTCATCCCAATCGGGCGTCGATTCCGCGGCAGTGGCTGATTCTTCCGACGACGATGTTTCCGCTGCGCTGTTTTCGTTGTCCGCAGGTTCCGGATTCTGGTTATCGTCGTCTTCCGAGGTCTCCAGCATGGGATTGGATTCCAGCGCCTGCTGGATTTCCTGCTGGAGATCGAGGGTAGAGAGCTGCAGAAGCCTGATTGCCTGTTGCAGCTGGGGCGTCATGGTCAGGCTTTGACCCAGCTTTAACTGTAATGAGGCTTTCATAACCATAGTTCAGGATCCGTCACTCGGTCGCTCGCGGGCTCACCAGGGAGTTTGGGTTGCACAAAAACTCTTTGTATGCTCGATACTTGCCGTGCCAAGCAAGTTCTTTGCCGAGTGTACTACAGGCGAAATTCATTGCCTAGATACACTTCCTTGACCTGCTGGTTGGCGAGGATGTCGTCCGAGCTGCCAGAGGCGATGATGTGGCCCCCGCTGACTATATAGGCGTTTTCACAGATGTCCAGGGTTTCCCTGACATTGTGGTCGGTGATCAGCACACCGATACCCTTGTCCCGCAGATGGCGGATTATATGCTTGATATCGCTCACCGAGATCGGGTCGACGCCGGCAAAGGGTTCGTCCAGCAGGATGAAGGCAGGCTCCATCGCCAGGGCGCGGGCGATTTCCACCCGTCTGCGCTCACCGCCAGACAATGCCATGCCCTGACTGTCGCGGATATGGGTGATATGAAACTCGTCGAGCAGCTCTTCGAGCTTGGCATCCCGGTCACTGCGGCTGAGCCCGCGGCGGGTTTCCAGGATAGCCATGATGTTGTCGCGCACCGTCAGTTTGCGGAATACCGAGGCTTCCTGGGGCAAATAACCGATACCTTTGCGTGCTCTGCCATGCATGGGCAGTGGCGTGATGTCCTGGCTGTCGATGGTAACCCGGCCGTTGTCGGCCGGAACCAGCCCCACGATCATATAGAAGCAGGTGGTCTTGCCAGCGCCGTTGGGGCCTAACAGTCCGACGATTTCGCCGCTGCGGATTTCCAGGGAAACGTCGATGACGACTTTCTTCTGCTTATAGCTTTTTGCCAGGTTACTGGCTCTGAGAACTGCCATCGGTATCCTGTCTGTCGGGGTTGCTGGTTGTGCCGCGTGGCTGGATCACCATCTCGACGCGGCCGCTGCCTTCGCCCTCGTCAGCAGCGCCCTTGGCGGTGACGATGCGATCGGCGCTGTCATAGTGGATAATATCACCGCGGAACAGGTTGCCATCCTGCTCGATAACTGCCTCACGCTCGAAGGTTACCCGGTTTTCGGAGGCAGACCAGGTGATGTCCAGGGCACGGGCATCGGTTTTTCCCTGACCTTCTGTGGCCGGCTGCCGGTAGTGTGCGGGCTGGCCGTTTGCCTCTATGCGGCTGATGCCGGTCTCGTCCCGATACAGCACGACTTTGTCGGCGCTCAGGCTGGTCTGGCCCTGGGTCATTTCCACGGCACCCGTGTAGGTGGCGATGCCCCGGACATCATCCAGCCGTGCGCTGTCCGCACTGACCCTGATGGGAGCATCCGACTGCGGGTCAAATGCCTGGGATGCCGGCGCAAACAGCGCCAGACAGACGGCGGCCACTACCACCGGTTTCGCGGCGGGCCCAAAAGGCCTGACGCGCTGCAAGAATTTATTTGCCGGGCTCATAACGTCCTTCCACCTGCGATTCAAGTTCAAGAATGCGCTCATCAATCCAGGCCTTCATTCCGGTAGCCGTGGTCAGACCGAGGGCGTCTGTCAATTGCACCGGCTCATCCGTGTAAACGGTGCGATCCCGGTTGTTCATGGTCAGTGCCGTTGTGGTCAGGGTCAGCGGGCTGCCGCCTTCGGCCTGCCGTATTACCTTTACATTACCGGTCAGATGAACCAGCTCATCAGCTTCAAGAAAACGCCCCCTGGTGGCCTGAACCTGCCAGGGCGGGTCGCCTTCTTCGCCGTAAAGTGTCGCCCGGGGGGAGTCCATAACGGTTTCGTTGCGGGACTCGAACTGCTCAATGCGCGGGCTTCGGAACCGCGTTGTCAGCCGCCCCGTTTCGTCGTACGACAGGAAATGGCCGTTAACCACAAAACCGTCGGGCTCGGATTCACCCCGCAGGTCTGCAGCCTCTGTTGGTTCCGACGGGTCATCACTTTGCCAGAGCAGAAAGAACAGTGCCACTACCGTAGCGGCCAGGCTGAGGGTTCGTACCCAGGGGCGGTGGAACAGGCGCCGGGCAGACATCAGTCCTGATCCAGATAGGGTTGCAGGCTGGCCTCGAGTTGCCCGCAGGCACTCAGCAGCAATTCGCAGGCTTCCCTGACCGCACCGCTGCCGCCGTGGGCGACGGTACAGAAATCGGCATGCTGGCGTACAAACCAGTAGCCATTGGGTACTGTTATTCCGAGCCCGGCATAGCGGATGGCCGGCAGGTCCGGCAGGTCATCGCCCATGTAGGCGATCTGTTGCCGGGAGATGCCAAGCTTGCCCACCAGCTCTGCCAGAGCAGCTTTCTTGTCTTCCCGACCCTGTATCAGGTGAGGGACGCCGAGATCCTTCATGCGTTTTGCGGTCACGGGCGAACGGCGACCGGTAATGACCGCAACTTCAATTCCCGCCGCCATCACCTGCTTGATACCCAGGCCGTCGAGAATGTTGAAGCCTTTCAGTTCATCTCCGAAGGCGCTGAAAAACAGCTTGCCATCGGTCATCACGCCATCGACGTCCAGCGCAAGCAGGCGTATGGCGGCTGCTTTTTCCATCAGGTCTGCCGGCCACTGCGGGCGCTGCTGGTCTGTCATCAGATCGCTCATCAGATCACCCCGGCCCGCAGCAGGTCGTGCATGTTGATGGCGCCGGTCAGCTTGCCGTCGCGGTCAATCACCGGCAGGGCATTGATTTTCAGCTCTTCCATCATGTTGAGGGCTTCGGCGGCCAGCTGGTCGGCGTGGATTACCCGGCCGTTGCGAGTCATCACTTCGGCGATGGGCGTGTTATGGATATCCACGGAACGGTCCAGGGTCCGGCGCAGGTCACCATCGGTGAATACCCCCACAAGATCGCCTGCGGTGTTGACAACAGTGGTCATGCCCAGCCCTTTGCGTGAAATCTCCAGCAGCGCACCGCTGAGAGTGGTGGTGTCCTCTACCCGGGGGATGCGGTCACCGGTGTGCATGATTTCGGACACCCGGAGCAGCAGTCTGCGACCCAGTGTGCCACCGGGGTGCGACAGTGCAAAGTCTTCGCTACTGAAGCCACGGGCCTCAAGCAGGGCAACTGCCAGGGCATCGCCCATCACCAGGGTGGCGGTGGTGCTGGAGGTGGGCGCCAGGCCGAGAGGGCAGGCTTCCAGGGCGACGCTGACGTCCAGATTGGCGACGGCTTCCCGCGCCAGGGTGGAGTTATGGTTGCCGGTCATGCTGATCAGCGGGGCGCCCATGCGTTTTATCAGCGGCAGTATGGTCAGCACTTCACTGGTGTTGCCACTGTTGGAGATGCCCAGCACCACATCCTGGCTGGTAATCATCCCCAGGTCGCCATGGCTGGCTTCGCCCGGGTGCACAAAGAACGCAGGTGTGCCGGTGCTGGCCAGCGTGGCGGCAATCTTGTTGCCGATGTGGCCTGATTTGCCCATGCCGGTCACCACCACGCGTCCCCTGCAGGCCATGATGACCTCGCAGGCGCGAACGAACTGGTCATCGATCCTTTCGGTCAGCGCGTGAATGGCGTCGCGCTCAATCTCAATGGCCCGCAGGGCGGATTCTCTGAACTTGTGACTGATTTCGGTGTTCATCTGGCACCCGGGTTCGGAATGTTAATGCTTTTCTTCGTGGCGAGAGTATATCACTTCAAGGGCTTTGGCTGCCTTCATGACAGGACGTTCAGCAAATCTGATCATTGCTATCAATTCATTTTGCCAGGGATGGATTGAGGTTGTCGGCAGGTTGGCATAATGTACGCACACATTGAGGGCTGCAGCCGACCCCCTGAGGCCGGCCCTGTAATACCCGGGCGGTTACTGGAAACAGGTATGGACACTTCTCCCTACATCGAGCTTGAAGACGTGGTTTTCACCCGCAGTGGTCGTCGCATCTTCGATGGTGTCAGCCTGCGTATCCCCCGCGGAAAGATTACCGCCATCATGGGCCCCAGCGGCACCGGCAAGACCACGCTGCTGAGACTGATCGGCGGCCAGTTGCGGCCCGATTCCGGCACCATTACTGTCGCCGGTGAAAATGTTCCGCGACTCAAGCGCAAGGCCCTGTACCGCCTGCGGGAGAAAATGGGCATGCTGTTCCAGAGCGGTGCCCTGTTTACGGATCTGAGTGTGTTCGAGAACGTGGCCTTTCCCCTTCGGGTTCATACCGCTCTGCCGGAAGACATGATCCGCGATATCGTGCTGATGAAGCTGGAGGCGGTTGGCCTGCGCGGCGCCCGCGAACTGATGCCAGCGGAGCTGTCCGGGGGAATGACCCGGCGGGTGGCGCTGGCCCGCAGCATCGCGCTGGATCCGGAACTGATCATGTACGACGAGCCTTTCACCGGTCAGGATCCCATTGCCATGGGGGTACTGATCAAGCTGATCCGGGATCTGAACAGCTCCATGGGCCTGACCAGTGTGATGGTTTCCCATGATGTGCAGGAATCCCTGAGTATCTGTCATTACGCCTGCATTGTGGCGGATGGCCAGGTTATCGGCGACGGCACTCCCGAGGAGCTGCGGGCGCATCCGTCGGAGCGGGTCCAGCAGTTTCTGCACGGCCATCCGGATGGTCCGGTACCATTTCATTACCCGGCAGCCGAGGCAGGGCAGGACTGGGGCATTACCGGGAGTAGCCGCTGATGGAAAAACTGGCGGCATTGGGGCGGCTGGGGCTTGAGATCATAGCCTCGCTGGGCCGCTCCGGGCGTTTTCTGGCCGGCGTGCTGGGTGGCGTGTCAAAACCTTCCGTGGCATTCCCGCTGTTGGTGAAACAATTGTATTCGATCGGCGTGCTGTCCCTGGCGATCATTGTGGTGTCCGGCCTGTTCATCGGTATGGTGCTGGGGCTCCAGGGCTACACCATCCTCAGTGATTATGGATCGGAAGCGGCCGTTGGTCAGATGATCGCCCTGACGCTGGTACGGGAGCTTGGGCCGGTGGTGACGGCGCTGCTGTTTGCGGGTCGCGCCGGCTCGGCACTGACGGCGGAAATCGGTCTGATGAAAACCACCGAACAGCTTTCCAGCATGGAAATGATGGGTGTTGATCCGCTTCGCCGGGTGATTGCCCCGCGGCTCTGGGCAGGCTTCATTGCGGTTCCGGTGCTGGCGGCGGTGTTTTCGGTGGTCGGAATCTGGGGCGGCATGCTGGTGGGCGTTGAATGGCTCGGCGTTTTCGAGGGGTCGTTCTGGGGCAATATGCAGGCCTCGGTGAGCTTTACCTCTGATGTGCTGAATGGCGTCATCAAGAGTGTGGTGTTCGGCTTTGTCTGCAGCTGGATTGCGGTCTACCAGGGCTATGACTGTGTGCCCACCTCGGAGGGTATCAGCTCCGCTACCACCAAGACCGTGGTGTATTCCTCGCTGGCGGTGCTGGGGCTGGATTTTGTGCTCACTGCCGTCATGTTTGGCGACTTCTGATCGCGGTATACTGAAACATCTGGACACAGGGGGCCGTCATGGCACAGAGAACAACAGAAGTCATCGTGGGGCTGTTCATGATTGCCGGAATCGCGGCCATGATGTTTCTGGCACTGCAGGTCAGCGGGCTAACGCCCAAGGCGCCGGAGAGTTCCTACACGCTCTACGCCAACTTCAACGACGCCGGCGGCCTGACACCCCGCGCCAGGGTGTCCATGGCCGGTGTGACCGTCGGCAGTATCCGGGAGATTTCACTGAATAAAGAAACTTTCCAGGCCCGGGTGGTTATTGATGTGAACGGGAGTGTCGACAACATTCCCGCCGATAGCGCAGCAGTAATACGTACATCCGGTCTGCTTGGTGAGCAGTACATTGATATTTCAGTGGGCGGCGACACGGAATCTCTCGACGACGGGGATACTTTTTACTCCACGCAGTCCGCCATGAACCTTGAACGAATGATATCCAACTTTGCCTCCGGGCAGTAAAACGAAAGCAAGTGGTTTACAGGAGACAACCATGGTTCTGATCAGGCACAGCCTGCTGCTAGTAGTTGCATTATTAATGACCGCTGTAGCGGTTCCGGTCCACGCCAGCCCCGAGAAAGACCTGGTTGAGTACGTGGATGAAAATACCCAGCAACTCGTGGACAAGCTCCATGAAGAAAAGGGGCTGTATGAAAAAGATCCGCAGGCTTTTTACCGCAGCATGGAGCAGGAGCTGGAAGGCTTCGTGGACTTTCGCAGAATTGCCGCCCGGGTGATGGGGCGTTACGCGCGCCAGACGTCTCCGGAGCAGCGCGACGAGTTCGTGGAAAAGTTCAAGCGCAGTCTCTTTGACAGCTACGCCCAGGCTCTGGTGAGCACCGAGGATTTCACCATCAAGGTGAAGGACGCAGTGATCAATCCGGACAATGACGAGCGTGCGTCGGTACGCATGGAAGTGATCAGCGCGTCGGGGAACCGGTATCCGGTGGCCTATTCCATGTACAAGACAGACGAAGGCCGCTGGATGATGGAGAACGTCATCGTTGAGGGTGTGAACATCGGCCTGGCGTTCCGTGATCGCTTCAGCCAGGAGATGGAAAAAAATGGCGGTAAAGTCCAGGCCGTGATCGACGGTTGGGGGGATGCCGTTGATTCCCTGAATCTGGAAGATGAAGTCGACAAATCATGACCTCAGCGCAGGCCACGGTCACCCTGGAAGATGACAGGCTGACGCTCAGCGGCAGTATCGACCCGCTGACCGTGGTTGCGCTCAGGAAAGAGGGCGAGCGGCTGATCCTGGGCAGCAAGACGGACCTGACAGTGGATCTCACCGCAATGAGTACCGCGCACAGCGTGGTGCTTTCGCTTCTGCTTTGCTGGCAGCGCCTGGCGCGCCGCCACAGCCAGAACCTTCACTTTTCAGGTGTCGGCGAACGGCTGGCTTCGCTCGCAGCTTTGAGCGGTCTCGATGACCAGTTGCCGGGCTTCCCGTCGCAGGCACCCTCTCAGGCGCCCCGTGAAAACCGGGACCAGAGCTGACCCGGACGCCATAATTGGTTACAATCCCGCCCCTGATTCAAAAACGCCGAGGATTTTTTTATGGAAGCCACCGAAGTTGCCGAACTGGTTAAAGAGGCACTGCCCGATTGCGAGGTTCAGGTGCAGGTTGACGGCAACCATTACATGGTCGTTGTGGTTGGTGACGTTTTCGAAGGCTTGCCGACGATTAAACGGCAACAGCTGATCAACAAGGCGCTTTTCCAGCACATTCTCGACGGCACCATTCACGCCCTGCATCCGAAAGCCTTTACCCCGGCTGAGTGGGAAGCGCGCAAGGGCTGATACCCGCAAAACAACAGGATATAACTGTGGATAAACTTCTGATCAGGGGTCGCAAACCTCTGGACGGCGAGATCCGGATTTCCGGCGCCAAGAACGCTGCGCTGCCGATTCTGGCAGCCACTCTGCTGGCGGACGAACCGGTGACCGTAGGCAATCTGCCGCACCTGAATGACGTTACCACCATGATCGAGTTGCTCGGTCGCATGGGCGTGGAGTTGATGATTGACGAGAAGATGAGCGTCGAAGTCCACGCCAACACCATCAAGCAGTTTCACGCGCCTTACGAGCTGGTAAAAACCATGCGCGCCTCGATTCTGGTGCTTGGGCCTCTGGTGGCGCACTTCGGTGAGGCGGAAGTATCCCTGCCCGGTGGCTGTGCCATCGGCAGCCGTCCGGTGAACCTGCATATTCACGGCCTGGAAATGATGGGTGCCGAGATCAAGGTCGAGAATGGCTATATCAAGGCAAAAACCAATGGGCGCCTGAAAGGCGCCCACATTTTCCTGGATACCGTGACCGTAACCGGTACCGAGAACCTGATGATGGCCGCAGCGCTGGCGGATGGAAAAACCATCCTCGAAAACGCAGCACGGGAACCGGAAGTGGTGGACCTGGCTGAATGCCTGATCGCCATGGGTGCCGACATCAGGGGGCATGGCTCCGCGACCATTGAAATCAACGGCGTTGAGCGGCTGCATGGGTGCCATTACGACGTCCTGCCGGACCGTGTCGAAACCGGCACCTATCTGGTTGCTGCGGCTGCATCCCGGGGCCGGGTAAAGCTCAAGGATACCCGCGAGGACCTGCTGGAAGCGGTCCTGCTGAAGCTGGAAGAAGCCGGCGCCCATGTCGACACCGGCAAGGACTGGATCTCCCTGGACATGAAAGGGAATCAGCCCAGGGCCGTCAATCTGCGCACCGCGCCATATCCGGCATTTCCCACGGACATGCAGGCCCAGTTCGCCGCCATGAACGCAGTGGCTGAAGGCACCGGCACCATCGTGGAAACGGTCTTCGAGAACCGCTTCATGCACCTGCAGGAACTGATCCGCATGGGCGCGGACATCACCCTGGAGGGCAATGCTGCCATCATCAAGGGCGTGGATCACCTCACCGGTGCCCCGGTCATGGCAACGGATCTGCGGGCCTCTGCCAGCCTCGTTATTGCCGGATTAGTGGCCGACGGGGATACCATCGTGGACCGCATTTACCACATCGACCGCGGTTACGAGTGTATCGAAGAGAAACTGCAGTTGCTGGGCGCCAGTATCCGCCGCCTGCCAGGCTGAACCCATTGAACCGGAAGGACGCATGACCGACTCCATCACCATCGCGCTGTCGAAGGGACGAATTCTCGACGAGACTCTGCCGCTATTGAAAGAAGCCGGCATTGAACTGGTCGACGATGTCAAAAAGTCCCGCAAGCTGGTGTTTCCCACCACGGATCCGAACGTGCGCATATTGATTCTCCGGGCAACGGATGTGCCGACCTATGTTCAGTATGGTGGCGCCGATCTGGGTGTGACCGGCAAGGATGTGCTGATGGAGCACGGTGGTGAGGGGCTTTATGAGCCGCTGGATCTGAATATTTCCCGCTGTCGGCTGATGACGGCGGGTAAGAAAGGTACCGATGCCCCGGAAGGTCGTCTGCGTGTAGCGACCAAGTTCGTTAATCTGGCGCGTCGTTACTATTCCGCCCAGGGGCGACAGGCCGATATCATCAAGCTCTACGGCGCCATGGAGCTTGCGCCGATTCTGGGTCTGGCTGATGAAATCGTCGATATTGTTGATACCGGCAATACCCTGAAAGCGAACGGTCTCGAAGCCCGGGAGCTGATCGAGAACATAAGCTCGCGCCTTGTGGTCAATCGGGCCTCAATGAAGATGAAACATGCGGGCATTAACCCCATAATTGAGAAGATGTCGGCTGCCGTGGATAAGCGGCGGGCCTCGGAGTAAGAACGGCACAGGAAGGGTTGTCCAAAACACGCTCCTTCGGCACATCCATGTGACGCTTGGACTCCGCCATCCATGGCTCCGTACAGTTTTGGACAACCCTTCCTGAGCCGTTCCCCGGCCTTTGCCGTATCTTCGAGCCAGTTAGACTTTTCAAACCGCGGGGGAGAGCTTCCGCAAACAAGGAAAGACGAAATGACTGATATCAACATCAAACGGTTGAACGCCTCCCAGAGTGACTTTGACAGTGCGCTGGAAAAACTTTTGGCGTGGGACGACAGTGTTGATCATCAGGTGAATGAGTCGGTTCGTCATATCCTGCATCAGGTTAAAACCCGCGGTGACGCAGCGGTTCTGGAATTTACCGAGAAATTTGACCGCTTGAAGGTTGGCTCTGTTGCCGAACTGGAGATGGGGCAGGATCGTCTGCAAAAAGCACTGGAGACTATCCCCCGGGATCAGCGAGTAACGCTTGAGAAGGCGGCCGAGCGGGTTCGGGATTATCACGAACGTCAGAATCAGACGTCCTGGCAGTATGAAGACGAGGACGGAACGGTGCTGGGGCAGAAGGTGACGCCGCTGGACCGGGCTGGTCTCTATGTGCCCGGAGGCAAGGCGGCCTATCCGTCCTCTGTGCTGATGAATGCGATACCGGCGAAGGTTGCCGGGGTGGGCGAGGTCATTATGGTTGTTCCCACGCCGGATGGGGTGGTGAACGATATGGTTCTGGCCGCTGCTGCGATAGCGGGAGTTGACAGGGTGTTTTGTGTGGGTGGTGCCCAGGCGGTGGGTGCGCTGGCTTACGGAACGGAAACCATTCCGGCCGTGGACAAGATCGTGGGGCCGGGCAATATCTTTGTTGCCACCGCAAAGCGCGAGGTTTTCGGTACTGTTGGCATCGATATGATTGCCGGTCCGTCAGAGATTCTGGTTATCTGCGACGGCAAAACCGACCCGGACTGGATTGCCATGGATCTGTTCTCCCAGGCCGAGCATGACGAGCAGGCGCAATCCATTCTGATCAGCCCGGATGCCGCGTTCCTCGACGCGGTGCAGGCCAGTATCAACAAACTGCTGCCTACCATGGAGCGGGCCGGGATTATTGCCACTTCCATGGCTGACCGTGCTGCATTGATCCACGTAGCGGATCTGTCTGAAGCCGCGCAGGTTTCCAACCGCATTGCGCCCGAGCACCTGGAGCTCTCCGTGGAAGATCCGGAAAGCCTGGTGGAGGAAATCCGTCATGCCGGCGCGATTTTCATGGGCCGGTATACGGCCGAGGCGCTGGGTGACTACTGTGCCGGCCCGAACCACGTGTTGCCGACGTCCGGAACGGCGCGGTTTTCGTCGCCGCTGGGGGTTTATGACTTCCAGAAGCGGTCTTCCATTATCGGCTTTTCTGCTGCGGGTGCAGACCGGATGGGGCGAGTGGCATCGGTTCTGGCCCGGGGCGAAGGGTTGACCGCCCATGCCCGGTCCGCCGAGTACAGGATCAAGGGTAGGTCGGATTAGGCCCGCGGGCCGTAATCCGACAGGCAGGTTCTGTCGGCTAGCGCCGTGCTTGATGTGACTTGCACGCTGGCCGGGTTGTCGGATTACGGCCCTTTGGGCCTAATCCGACCTACGTTTTCAGAAGGCCGCTGCCAAAGACTGCGCACCACCCGATCCCCTCAGGAGTCAAAGAAAAGATGAGCAAGTACTGGAGCCCCTTGGTTGAGAAGCTGACCCCCTATGTACCCGGGGAGCAGCCGAAAATGGCCAATCTGGTGAAGCTGAATACCAACGAGAACCCCTTTGGCCCCTCGCCAAAGGTTGTTGAGGCCATCACCGCCGAGCTTAATGACAACCTCCGGCTCTATCCGGACCCCGAAGGCGACGCGCTGAAAAAGACAATCGCCGTATACTATGGCGTCCAGAGCGAACAGGTCTTTCTCGGCAACGGTTCTGACGAAGTGCTGGCTCACATTTTCTACGGCCTGTTTCAGCACGGCCAGCCAATTCTCTACCCGGACATCACCTACAGCTTCTATCCGGTGTACTGCGGCCTCTACAACATCGACAGCAAAAGCATACCGCTGAGCGACAGCTTCGAAATCAATCCGCAAGACTACAAACAGCCGAACGGGGGGATCATTTTCCCCAATCCAAATGCTCCCACCGGGCGTTACCTGGCGCTGGACAAGGTCGAAGCCATTGTTGCCGCCAACCCGGATAGGGTAGTGGTTGTGGATGAAGCCTACGTGGATTTCGGCGGCGAAAGCGCCATCCGGCTGGTCAGTAAATATCCCAACCTGCTGGTCAGCCAGACGCTTTCCAAGGCTCGTTCCCTGGCCGGCCTGAGAGTCGGTTTTGCGGTGGGCAGCGCCGAACTTATTGAAGCCCTCAACCGGGTGAAGAACAGCTTCAACTCCTACCCGCTGGACCGCCTCGCCCTGGCAGGCGCCATTGCCGCTTTTGAAGACGAGGACTGGTTCCGTGCCACCTGTGAAGGCGTCATTGGCGAGCGGGACTGGGTCACCTCAAAGCTGGAAGCGCTGGGCTTTGACGTTCTGCCGTCGAAAGCCAACTTTATCTTTGCCCGCCATCCGGATCATGCCGGAGAAGCGTTGGCAAAAGGATTGCGGGAGCAGGGGGTGATTGTGCGCCACTTCAACAAGCCGCGAATTTCCGGGTTTCTGCGTATCACCACCGGCACCGCAGACCAGAACAGACGGTTGATCGAATGCCTCGAAGTGCTGGTGTAATACGATAAATGTCAGCCACTGAACACGGAGAACCCATGGCATCACGCAACGAAATCCTCCGCACCCTGAACGAATGGCTTGCCCCGGAGAATTTCCAGGACTACTGCCCCAATGGTCTGCAGGTCGAGGGCAGGGAAGCGGTGAACACCGTCATCAGCGGCGTAACCGCCTCACAGGCACTGATTGATGCCGCGATCAATGCCGGTGCCGACATGATCCTGGTGCACCACGGCTACTTCTGGAAAGGCGAGGATCAGGCCATTCGTGGCATGAAGCGTGAACGGCTCAAGCACCTGCTGGGCCACGACATCAATCTGGTGGCCTATCATCTGCCGCTGGATGACCATCCGGATTATGGTAACAATCGCCAACTGGCGGACGTGCTGGGCATTCGCGACCCCCGGCCACTGGGCGGCCTGGTATGGCAGGGTGAGCTGGAGACGCCGGTGTCGCCGGGGGCCTTCGCGGACCTGATTGGCAAGCGGCTGGGCCGCACTCCGTTGTGGGTAGGCGATGGCCCTGCCGAGATTTCACGGGTCGGTTGGTGCACCGGTGCAGCACAGGGCTTCATCGACAGGGCGCTGGAAGCGGGCCTGGATGCCTATATCAGCGGTGAGATTTCAGAGCCGACAACCCACACCGCGCGGGAGTGCGGCATTCATTATTACGCGGCGGGGCACCACGCCACAGAGCGTTACGGTGTTCAGGCCCTGGGACGGGCCCTGGAGGAAACGTTCGGGGTAAGCCACCGGTTTATCGACTGCGACAACCCCGTCTGATCGCCGGCAGCTGTCAGGCTTTCTGTTCTTTCTCGGCGAGCCCGAAGTCTTCGGCCAAGGTGCCTTTTTCTTTCGGGTCGCTCTTGGGGGCGTAATCACGGGGCGGTTCCGCATCGTTCCTGTCACCGGTGCCTTCCAGGCGCGCCCGGGCATTTTCCTTTTCCAGCTCAAGCAGCCAGTCTTCGTCGTTGCACAGCCGGTTGGCACCGCGGGCCATATGCTGGTTTACGTCACGGTAGGCGTCGTTGAAACGGCGTAGCAGATGAGCGGACTCCATAAAGTGTTCGTTCACCTGCGCCTGATAACGGGTGTATTCGTTTCTCAGTTCTTCAATCTGCTGTTCAGCCCGGCGCTGTCGCAAGGTGGAGCCCTGACCGGAGCGGCCAACCAGTACCCCGATGACAACGCCAACAATCAATGCGGCGATGGCTGCCAGAATCAGGTTTGTCATAAGCTGTGTCGTCCTTTTGATGAATCGTCCGTGCCGGTTGTGTCGGTACCCCGGCAGGTGCTGAATACGCCAGATCCGCTGGCTGTTATTAATGTGGTCGCAATCCCTTCCCCGAGTATAACGCCCGAAAGCCTCTGCGCACACGAGAGACGCCTGCGCCAATCGTCGTATTGCATCGTATCTCTGGCCTGCCGCCACTGTTCACGGAGTCCGGGGGCCTCCATAACGTGGCGAAAAAAGCCGGAATCGGCCACAATAGCCGGCCCCTATGAATGACCATACTTCGGGAAACGCCTTAATGACACCCCAAAAGCGCATCCATATGACCCCATGGGAACGATATCAACAGGACCTTGAGCGGCCGGAATTTGAAAAAGACCCGGCCCAGGAAGACGCGGTGCGCCGTTTGCAGTCACTGTACGACAAACTGGTGGCGGCGGAAAGGGAGCGTGACAAACCGATGGTCAAGCTCCGGCTCAAACTGAAAAAGGGCAAAGAAGATCCCGTCAGGGGGCTGTATTTCTGGGGCGGTGTCGGCCGCGGCAAGACCTACCTGATGGATACCTTCTACGAATCCCTGCCGTTTGACCGCAAGATGAGAGTGCACTTCCACCGCTTCATGCAGCGGGTTCACAAAGAGCTGAAAAAACAGAAGGGCAAGAAAAATCCGCTGGAACTGGTTGCCAGGCAGTTTGCCGACGAAGCCCGGGTTATCTGCTTTGACGAGTTTTTTGTCTCGGATATCGGCGATGCCATGATCCTGGCCACCCTGATGGATGGGCTATTCAGCCGCGGTGTCACGCTGGTCTGCACCTCCAATATTGCACCGGACGGCCTGTACAAGGATGGCCTGCAGCGGGCCCGTTTCCTGCCCGCCATCGAGCTGGTCAAGAAGCACACCGATGTAGTGAACGTGGATGGTGGCGTGGACTACCGCCTGAGAAGCCTGGAGCAGGCCGAACTTTACCATTATCCGCTGGACGAGGACGCCGACAAGAGCCTGCAGAAAAGCTACCACAGCCTTGCCGTTGAAGCGGGCAGCCACAGCCTGGAACTTGAAATCAACGGTCGCAAGCTCAAGGCTGTCAACCATGCAGACGACGTGGTCTGGTTCGACTTCAAAACCCTGTGCGACGGGCCCAGAAGCCAGAATGACTACATCGAACTGGCGCGGGAGTTTCACGCCGTGATCGTCAGTAATGTACCGGTCCTTGGCAAGGAGCGGGAAGATCAGGCGCGGCGGTTTATCAATATGATCGACGAGTTTTACGACCGCAACGTAAAGGTTATTATTTCCGCAGAGGCCGCCATCACCGACCTTTACACGGGAGGGCGGCTGCAGTTCGAGTTCGAACGCACCGAGTCGCGGTTACTGGAAATGCAGTCCCGGGAATACCTGGAGGCGCCGCACAGGGCGTGAGTGTGGAGGTTGGCGGCCTTGTCGGATCAAGCGCAGTTGTCGGATTACGCCTTTGGCTAATCCGACCTACCTCAGCTGATAACCCAAACCCGTCAACCTGTAGGTCGGATTAGCCAAAGGCGTAATCCGACACCAAAGCAACCATTTTGCAAAAGAGGTTCAACCATGACCACAGACAACGTCGTAATCGTAAGCGGCGCACGCACCCCCATGGGCGGCTTCCAGGGCAGCCTGGCCGCTGTTTCAGCGCCGCAGCTGGGCGCCATAAGCATTGCCGAAGCCGTCCGCCGCGCGGGGTTGCAGCCTTCAGATGTGCAGGAAGTCATCATGGGCAACGTACTGCCCGCCGGCCTCAAACAGGGCCCGGCCCGCCAGGCCATGCGCAAGGCGGGACTGCCGGACAACACCGGTGCCACCACCATCAACAAGCTGTGTGGCTCCGGCATGAAAGCGGCCATGTTCGCCCACGATGTGATCAAGGCCGGCAGCAGCGACATCATGGTCGCCGGTGGCATGGAAAGCATGTCCAACGCGCCATACCTGCTGCTGAATGCCCGCAAAGGCTATCGCATGGGCCCGGGAGACGCGGCTCAGGACCATATGTTCCTGGACGGTCTGGAAGATGCAGAAACCGGCCGCCTGATGGGTGCCTTTGCACAGGACATGGCCGACCAGAAAGGCTATACCCGTGAGGAAATGGACACCTACGCCATCAATTCCCTCAAGCGCGCCCAGAAAGCGATCACCGAAGGTCTGCTCAAGGAGGAAATCATTCCTGTGACCGTAAAGACCCGTAAGGGTGAGACGGTTGTAGAGGACGACGAGCAGCCATTCAATGCCAACATCGACAAGATACCGACCCTGCGCCCGGCCTTCAGCAAGGATGGCACCGTCACCGCCGCCAATGCCTCCTCCATTTCCGACGGTGCCTCGGCCCTGGTGCTGATGCGGGAATCCGAAGCCGAAAAGCGCGGCCTCAGGCCACTGGCGCGGATTGTCGCCCATAGCACCCATTCCCGGCATCCTTCGGAGTTTACCTGTGCACCAGTTGGGGCCATTGAGACCCTGTTCGGAAAAACCGGCTGGACCAGAGACGATGTAGACCTGTTCGAGATCAACGAAGCCTTTGCCATGGTTGCGATGATGCCCATCCGTGAGCTGGGCCTCGACCCGGAAAAAGTCAACATCCACGGCGGCGCCTGCGCCCAGGGCC
The DNA here is from genome assembly GCF_004792665.1 of Marinobacter orientalis. GTDB lineage: Bacteria > Pseudomonadota > Gammaproteobacteria > Pseudomonadales > Oleiphilaceae > Marinobacter > Marinobacter orientalis. The sequence continues at coordinate 76,368 of NZ_SRZX01000008.1, read as the reverse complement.
ACCCCGTCGGCTCCACCGGCTCCCGCCTGCTGGTCACGCTGATGCACTCCCTCAGGCACTACGGCAAGAAAAAGGGCATTGCGGCCCTGTGCATCGGTGGTGGCGAGGCAACGGCCATGGCCATTGAGATGCTGTAATCACTAACTGAAACGCCGGTGGGTCGGATTGCGCCGATGGTTTTGTCGGATTACGGCTTCGCCTAATCCGACCTACCTGTTTACGCTGGTGAGCATCCGTAGGTCGGATTAAGCGAAGCGCAATCCGACAAAAAAGGCTGCACTGGTGAGGCAAAAACCCCTTACCAAGCCAACTGGTTGCATTCAGAAATGTTGACTATAGTGATTCTGTGCGAGGGAAGCCTGCCGCAGAGAGGGGTGTAATCGTAAAATCATACTTTTGACTGATCAAAGCGTCCGATGGCGTTAGCTATAGTGCGAACATCACGAGCACTGTGCACGAAGCCTCCTAACATCGTGAATACCAATAATCAGAGCAGCGACTCAGAACAACAATGGAGTAGCCTTCCAATGACAAGAAAAACACATCAATGGCAGCAGTGGACCAAATTGCCGCTGGCCGTCGCGGTTGCCGCCGGAATGTCCGGCCAGGCAGCTGCCTATTCGTTTTATGTGGGGGATGTGGAAGCCTCTTTTGACACCACGCTGTCGGCTGGTGCCACCTGGCGGACGGCGGAACAGGACAAAAGATTGATTGCCCAGGGTAATCTCGGCCCGGAGTATACGCCGGGTGGATCCAAGGAAAATATCGGTGCCTCCACCAATAACTACGACAACGGTAACCTCAATTTCGAGCAAGGCGATACCGTTTCCAAGATCGTCAAGGGTAACAGTGACCTGTTTCTGAACTACGACGTTCGTGGGGATTACCTGGACCGCGTTGGTGGCTTTGTCAGGGGTCGTTACTGGTATGACTTCGAACTGAAAGATGAGCGCCGCGCCGTGGATTTCGTGGGCCAGCGCCGTTCGCTGAACGAACAGGCGAAAGATGGCGCATCCGGCGGCGAGATTCTTGATGCCTACGTTTTCTCTGACTGGTGGCTTGGTGAGATTCCCGTCAGCCTCCGGTATGGCAAACAGGTTGTTAGCTGGGGCGAAAGCACCTTCATCCAGGGTGGCATAAACACCATCAACCCCATCGATGTGCAGGCCTTCCGGGCTCCGGGCTCTGAACTGAAAGACGCGTTGCTGCCCGTTGAGATGTTTTATACCTCTGTAGGCCTCACCCAGAACGTAACGGTTGAAGCCTTTGTCCAGGCAGACTGGGAGCCGGTGCGCCCGGATGACTGCGGTACCTTCTTCTCCACCAACGATTTTGCAGCCGACGGCTGTGGCCCGGTCTTGCTGGCAGGCACGCTGCCGGATTCACAGGCACTGGCCCAGGGCTTTGTGGCACCGCGCCTGGCGGACGAGGAGGCCGACGCCAAGGATCAGTTCGGTGTGGCCGTGCGCTGGTTTGTGCCTGAACTGAACAATTCAGAGATCGGTTTTTACTACATCAAGTATAACAGCCGTCTGCCGTATGTGAGTGGTCTGGTTAATAACCCGTCCTCGCCAAGCGCCAGCCAGGACAGGGACGGCTCCGAGCCATCCTCGGCGTTCCCAAGCTACTTCATCGAGTATCCGGAGAACATCAACCTCTACGGCATCAGCATCAATACCACTACGCCCGGTGGTTGGTCACTGGGCGCAGAATACAGCTTCCGGGATAACTTGCCATTGCAGTGGAACGCTTTCGAGCTGATCTTTGGTGGCCTGCAGCAGCGGGGGCCGAACGGGGAAATACTCAGCAAGCTGGAAGCACAGCGTCGCGAAGAAAACCCGGGTGCCAATCTGGCGGGCAAGCCGGTGGACGGTTACGACCGTTTCAATGTCTCCCAGGCCCAGTTCACACTGATCAAGTTCTTCGACCAGGTCATGGGCGCAAGCCGTCTGTCGCTGATCGCGGAATTTGGTGCCACCTACGTGCATGACCTGCCGGATAATGACGAAGCCCGTTATGGTCGTTCCGGTACCTTCGGTATTGGCACGCTTCCAGTTGATGGTGAGAACTTCACCGGTGATTTCTGTGTTGCCGGTGCCAACATCAACACCAACTACTGTAATAATGAAGGCTTTACCACGGACTTCTCCTGGGGCTACCGTACCCGTCTGGTTTGGAACTATCCGAGTGCCATTGCGGGCATCAACCTGTCCCCACAGCTCGCCTGGAGTCACGATGTGCAAGGTTATGCGCCGCAGCCGGGTGGTAACTTCAACGAAGGTAGCAAGGCTATCGGCGTGTCCCTTCAGGGTGTATACCAGAACCGCATAACCGGTAATATCGGTTATACAAACTTTTTCGATGGCAAGCCGTATAACGAGTTAACTGACCGTGACTTCCTGAGTGCAAGTGTTTCATACTCATTCTGATTCGGCCTGAATTCGTTTAACGAGGTAATTTAAATGAAACTGAACAAGAAGCTACTGGCCACTGGCATACTGTCCGCATCGCTGTTCGCGGGCAACGCCTTTGGGGCAGTTTCCGCAGAGGAAGCGGCCAAACTGGGTGACTCCCTCACGCCAATGGGCGCAGAAAAAGCGGGTAATGGCGAAGAAATCCCGGCGTGGGACGGCGGTCTGACAACGCCTCCGGAAGGATACGAAGGCGATGGAATCTACGTAAACCCGTTCCCGGATGAACAGCCTCTGTTCACCATTGATCAGAGTAACGTTGACGAATATGCCGACAAGCTGTCACCGGGACAGGTTGCCATGATCGAACGTTACGACGATTATAAAATGCCGGTGTATCCGACCCATCGTACGGCCGCCTATCCGGATCATGTGATGGAGGAGACCGTAGAAAACGCCACCACTGTTGAACTGATCAAGGATGGTAACGGCCTGGGTAACTACCAGACCGCAACACCGTTCCCGATCCCGCAAAATGGTCTGGAAGCTATCTGGAATCACATCACCCGTTACCGCGGCGGCTCCGTTATGCGTAACGTCGGTCAGGTGACTCCCACGGAAGGCGGTGCCTTCAGTGTGGTGAAGTTTCAGGACGAGCTGACCTGGCGCACCTATCTGACCGATTACGAGCCGGGCGAAGACGAGAACGTGCTGTTCTACTTCAAGCAGGCCATCACCGGGCCGGCCCGCCTGGCGGGTAACGTGTTGTTGGTTCATGAAACCATCGACCAGGTCGCCGAGCCACGCCGTGCCTGGGTATACAACGCCGGCCAGCGCCGCGTGCGTCGTGCACCGCAGGTAGCCTATGACGGACCGGGTACTGCTGCCGACGGCATGCGCACCTCCGACAACTTCGACATGTTCAACGGTGCACCTGACCGTTACAACTGGGAGTTGATGGGCAAAAAGGAAATGTACATTCCGTACAATTCCTACCAGCTGGTGGACCGTGACCTGAGCTACGATGAAATCGTCAAGGCTGGCCATATCAACCAGGATCTGACCCGTTACGAGTTGCACCGTGTCTGGCATGTGCGCGCCACCCTGAAAGATGGCGAGCGTCATATCTACGGCCAGCGTGACATGTACATCGACGAAGATTCCTGGCAGGCGACCGTCATCGATCATTACGACGGTCGTGGTGAGCTCTGGCGTGTAGCCGAGGCCCACAGCATGCAGTTCTACGATCAGAACGTGCCCTGGTACGCCATCGAGACCCTGTATGATCTGCTGTCCGGCCGCTATCTGGTGCTGGGACTGACCAATGAGGAAACCAACCCCTATACCTTCGGTGTTGAGCGTTCTTCCCGCGAGTATACGCCGTCTGCTTTGCGCAGGGCAGGTACACGTTAAGGCACAGATGTACGGAAGCAATTCCGGGCTATGAAAACGGCGGGCTGCGGCCCGCCGTTTTTTGTTTTTGCAGCCTACCCCTACTTTAGTTTAATCTCTCCCTACTCATTTGCCGGAAAATGGGCCAATGTGCCCACGAATTCCGGGTTTTCAACGGGGCAGAGAGTGAAATCATTTGATGATGGCTGTGCGGCCAATGATGAGTTCCAGTCGGCACTGGGCGGAGTACATCGTGGCGAGTTGATCAGGGATTTACTGCGTCAGCGGGTGCGGATGCCGGAGCCCGTTCCCAATTACCTGCGAAGAAAAGCACTTACTGAAAAGCTCACATCTGCTACCGCGCCGGGTAAGGTGCTGTCTGTTGAGGCGCCGCCAGGGTATGGTAAAACACATGCCCTGAGTGTTGCCTTTCGTGAAAACGGCCGGAACCTGGAAACCGTGAGATGGCTGGGCCTGACCGGTCAGGAGAACGACCCCGGCCGGTTGATGGCTCTTCTCGACATTGCACTGACGCCACCCGCTGGCGCTTCCCGGCCTCCCGGCCAGCAGAAAGCCTCGAGCTACAGTGACGCACTGGCGCTGCTGTTGTCGGATCCCCGCTGGAACGAGCCGGAAGCCGACAGCGTACTGGTAATCGATAACATTGGGACCGTCGTCAATCCCGCTGCCATCGCCCTGTTGCAGCAACTCGCGGCCAATACGCCCGACGGTCTGGCGCTGGTCCTGGTGTCGAGAAAACCGCTGCCGTTTGAAACCCATACATACGAACTCGAAGGCCGGTTGAACCGTGTCGGTGCCGAATCCCTGGAACTGACGCGCTCGGAAACCTTCGAGTTTTTCCAGACAGCGGTCAGCCGCAACCAGCTAACCACCATTGCGGTGGAACATCTCTATGCACTGACCGAAGGCTGGGTGACCCCCCTCGCGCTTTATCAGCGAGAGCTGGATTCCTCCGCCGAGACGCGGTTGCCGATTCAGGAAACCTTCAGCGTTGAGCGCTTTCTCCGAGATGCGGTGCTTATTCATCTGACCCCGGGGCAGCAGCGTTCCCTGCGCATTATGGCGGAAATGGAGATTGTCTCCGACGAGCTTTTCCTGGCTCTGGCGGATGCCGGTTGCGACCACGCCTTCAGGCCCTCTGCGGCTGCCGAAACCGGCATACCTCTGCGCCCGCTGCCGGGCAGGGGGCGCTGGTTCCGTCTCAATCCATTGCTCCATGACTGGCTGCAGACCCCCGCTCTGGATGGCTCCCGGGATCGGGCGCTGAAGGCCAGCCGCTGGTTCAGTGAGCGTAACCAGTTTCCCGAGGCATTGCGGTACGCGCTGCTGAGCGGAGACCTGGACGAGTCGGTACAGATTGCCTCGGAAGGCTCAGAGGCGTTGCTGATTGGTCAGGACACGGCATCGCTGCTGCGGCTTCGCCGTTCTCTGCCGCCGGGCCTGCTGGAAAAGAGCGCACGGCTGAAGATCGTTTACGGGTGGGTCCATGCCATCGGTGGTCAGTTCAGCCAGGCGCGGGTGCTGATCCACGATCTTGACCACGGAGCTCATCCCGGACTGGAGGGCCGCATTGATGCCCTGAGAGCGTTTATCCTGCGGGGTGAGGGCAGTGTTGATGAAGCCCTGGAAGTAGCGGACAGGGCGTTGCAGGCCGAGGAGCTGTCCACCCAGGGTCAGCTGGTTACGCAACTGGTCCGCTCCAGCGCGCTGTGCGCAGCCGGTGAATTTGGCGAAGCGAGGGAAGCCAACCGCATTGCAGCGCGACTGGCCAGGGAAGCAGGGGACGGAGGTTCGGAAATTCTGGCGGTTTACGCCCACGCCCGCATTGAGCTGGGCAAGGGCTCGCTGAAGCACGCCGAGCAGCTTCTGAGGACTGGCCTGGACACCGCCATGAACGAGGCCTCCCGGCCGGCCCGGGTTGGCGAAACCCGGCTTCAGCTCAACCTGGTAATGGTGCTGTGGCACCAGGGCAGGGAAGCGGAAGCAGACCGACTTCTGGTTACCTGTATGCGTCACGGGGAGCAGACGCGGGATCTGGGCCTGTTACTGGCCATGGCGCTGAGAGTGCTGATCTGCCGTACCCAGAACCGCATGAACGATGCCTTCGCCTGGATTGGTCGGGCCGAACGCATCATGCAGTCCTGGCAGGTAGACGAATCGGTGTATGTCCCGGTTCTGGAGGCTCTGAAAATCAGTGGCTGGCTGGCGCTGGGGCAGGCGGATACGGCGGCCCAGGCCATGGAGCGGCTGAAGCCATGGCGGGAAGTGAATTGTGTTCCGGAAATGTTTCCGATGATGCCGGGCATGCTGACCTGCCTGCAGGCCAGGATCGAACTGGCGCGGGGCGACGATGTCAAAGCCGCGGAAACGGTGAAGGGTATCCGCAACAACAACGGCGGATCACTCCCGTTCGGGCTGGACATTCACTCAAGATTGTTGGAAAGCGTTGTCAGCTGGCGCCAGAAAGGCCCCGCAGCTGCACAGAAGATTCTGGCCACAGCGATCAGTATGGCCGGAGACGAGCACTACATCAGCCCGTTCGCCGAGCTCAGGGGCGAGTTGCAGGAGTTGCTGGAAAAAACCTGGCAGCAGTTGCCGGATACGGCTTTCACCGAGTCCGTGGGACGGCTGTACGGCCTGTCCGATATGAAAGAACAGGCGGCCCTGGCGGAGCCTATCAGTGACAGGGAGCAGGGCGTGCTGGAGCTCATCGCCCAGGGGCTCTCCAACCAGGATATTGCCGACCGCCTGCATATTTCCCTGCACACCGTCAAAACCCATGCTCGCCGGATCAATGCCAAGCTCGAGGTGAGGTCCCGTACCCAGGCCATCGTCCGCGCCCGCGAGCTGGGGCTGTTGTAACGATCAGGCGGTCTGTTTCAGTTCTTCAATGCGGGCGTCCTTCTCGGCCCACAGCTCGCTCACCCAGCGCTGGAAATCAACGCGGACCTCGCGGTCGTTCTGGTAGTCCATGCCCAGGAATCGCCGCGGTATTTCCCGGGTTCGTATATCAATGACAATTTTCTGCACGCGCCCGCACAGGTAGTCCCAGATTCCGCACCTGCCCTCCGGGTAGAGGATCGTCACGTCCAGCATGGTATGCAGCGATTCGCCCATCGCCTCCAGTACAAAGGCGGTGCCACCGGCACGGGGCTTCAGCAGGTTCCTGTAGGGTGAGTTCTGGCTCTTGTGCTTTGCTGGCGTCAGCCGGGTGCCTTCCATGAAATTGAAGATGGTCACCGGGGTATAGCGGAACTTTTCGCAGGCGGCGCGGGTGGTTTCCACATCCCGGCCTTTCAGTTCCGGGCGGCGGGCGATCTGTTCCTTGGTGTGCCGCTGCATGAACGGAAAATCCAGGGCCCACCAGGCAATACCCAGAAAAGGCACCCAGATCAGCTGCTGTTTCAGGAAAAACTTGAGCAGCGGAATACGGCTGTTCAGCGCATGCTGAATGGCCGGGATATCGGTCCAGCTCTGATGGTTGCAGGTGACGAAATACCAGTGATCACGGCTCAGGCCTTCGGCGCCGCGAACGTCCCACTCGATATCGTGGAGCACATCCGCCAGTACATTGTTGAAGCCGATCCACAGCCAGGCAATGCGGTTGAGAATAATGGTGCATCCCCTGCGGACGGCGGCTGCCGGAATCACCAGTTTGATGACGGCGAAGACCATCAGAATCGGGAAAAGCCACAGGGTGTTCAGCACAATGAGCAGGATTGCAAGCACGCCTTTCAGCGGTGCAGGCAGGAAACTGAGCATGGACAGCATCTCCGGAAATACCTATCTGGGCCGTTATCGGCGGGCGGGATTAACCTTCATCGGCGCTGGCGTCGTTCGCACCACTGTCCGGCAGCAGGGTTTCTGCCTTGCCGGCTGACGCCAGTTCCAGCAATGCCTGCTGGCTGCTGTCCCGAACACTGCGAAATTTTTCGTCGTAGTAGCCCAGATTGTTGTAACGAATCATGCTGCGGATTTCAGCCACGTATTCCTCGCCGCGCTCGGAATAGTCAATCAGGCCGGCAGCGAGGCTTGTACCGCTGGCGTCATTGCCGTTGGTGCGGGCCCTGAGGCGGACGTCCCGAAGTTTCTGGTAGGCAGGATGACGGTTGAGGTTCTGAATGTAGGAGCGTACCGAGAGGTACGGGGAGTCGAAGCTTGCCACTTCATGGCTGGCACCTTCGACACGGCTCTGCGGTACCAGGCCGCAGCCCTTGGAGAAACACCACTGGCCAAACAGATTGTTTCCCCGCAGAGCAAAGCGTGAGGTGCCCCAAGCGGATTCATTGGCGGCCTGCGCCATAATAAGTGAGGGAGGAATTACATCCAGACGGCTCTCGAGCCGCCGGAACATGTCGGCGCTGCCCGGCTCTTCATCAACCCGCAGGCGCTCTGCCTGGTTTTTCAGCCAGTTCAGCTCGGTCTTGTTGAGCTCGTCCTTGCTGGCAAGACTTTGCAGATACTCACGTTCGATCAGAATGCGGGAGTTCGCCAGTACGATGCGCGGGTAGAGAAACGAGAAGAACGCCGCCTTCTTCTCAGTAGTATCGCGATAAGTGGAGAAGTCCGGCAGATCGGCCGTGGCCCAATGGGGCAGCGGTGGTAATTTGCTCAGCGCGACCTCGCCATTGCCATGACCGTTTCGATCCAGGTCGGGATCCGGTGTGTGCAGTGCTCCCCACAAGCCGAAAACCACCATCGGAAAAATCAGCAAGAACGCCCGGATACCAGAAGACATAAGACCTCTCATTACAATTGATATGGCAGCAATTATAACAGGTTATACGGCCACGTCGCCCGGGCAGTCTGGTGGTGGTCAGTCCGGCACGCCGGCCGGACCTGCAAGGTTTTCAGGGTCGGATCAGAAGAAGATCTTCATGCCGGCCATCACACCCTCATCCAGGTTGAGATCACCGCGGCCATCAAAATCAGTATTCAGGTAACGGTAACCGGCAAACAGCTCGGCATTCCGGATCACCCGGTAGCTGGCCCGCAGTTCCAGACTGGTCATCTCGTCGGAGTCACCGAACGACAGAATGCTGGGTGCGTAGTGGAGCCCGCCGGTGAACGATAAGCCCGGTACGTCGGGAATATTTACCGTGGCGAACCCGCCCAGGGCCACCGCACCACCGTCCACATCGTCGTCATCCCACCCGATTGCACGCAGGCCGAGGCCGGCTGTGGTCGGTAGGTTGCCAAGCGCTGTACGGCCCTGGGCGTGAAAATCCAGGTTGCCGATATGGCGGCTGCCTTCATGATAGGTATAGCCGGTACCCACCTGAATCTCAGAGTTGGTATCGAAAAAATTCACCTGGCCCTTGACCGAGTCGTTGGTCAGGCTCAGATCTGCGTCGGCAGCGAATACAGGGGCTGACGCAAGGGACAGTACGATAAGGGGAATACGGATCGCTTTCATTCTTCTACCTTCTCATTGATTGGGTGTAATCGGATCGGGCTTTATTTGGCCGAATGGTAACGGGCAGCCAAAGCAGGCTCAACTTAAAACGGGGTAAGGGGAGATTATTGGTCGAGGTCATCCGGTGACACGTTCTCTGCCGGCACGCGGTATTCTTCGTTGGCCCAGGCGCCGAGGTCGATCAGCTTACAGCGTTCGGAGCAGAAAGGGCGAAAAGGATTGCTCTCATTCCATTCCACGGCTTTTTTACAGGTGGGGCATTCTACGATCATGGTGGCCTTGTATTGACGGTCTGACTTGTACTGATGGTATCAAAAGTAATCAGGTGGATGCGGACGCTTTGCAGTATTGTTCCAGAACCGCCCGTAGCATTTCAATATTGACAGGCTTGGCAACAAAAGAATCCATACCGGCCTCGCGGCATTGCTCTTCGTCTTTCTCCATGGCGCTGGCCGTTAAAGCCACCACGGGGACCGGCGTGCGGTTGTGGTCCTTCTCCCACTGGCGCAGGCGCCGCGTGGCCTCGAATCCATCCATCCGGGGCATGATGCAGTCCATGAAAATAAGGTCGAACGGATGCCACTGCCAAAGGCTCGAGGCGGCCTCGCCGTCATTGGCCGTCATCACGTCACAGCCGAGTTTTTCCAGCAGCCGGCGCGTGAGGGTGCGATTAACCGGATTGTCCTCCACCAACAGCACTTTCATACGGCTACAGGGTGGTTCCCGGCGGCGCGTGTTATCGCTGACCGCCTGCAGGGAAAACCGGGTCAGGAACCGGCGTTCGTCCCGCGCCGCATCCGCAAACAGCTGATGCAGAATCGGTGTCAGGCAGGATTCCCGCAGAGATTTGCTCAGAAACGCATCGGCTCCGGCCTGGCGGAAATGCTCCGCATCCCCCCGCTGGGGGTTGGACGACAGGATCAGCAGCCGGGTATGGCTCCATTCCGGATTACCGCGGATCTGGCGGCACAGCAGATCGCTGTCCATGTCCGGCACAAATCCATCCAGCACAATCGCATTAAAGGGCTCGTGGCTATCGGAGGCCAGCCGCAGTGAGGTCAGCGCTTCGGCGGCAGAGTTTACCGCTTCAATATCCAGCTCATGTCGCGCCAGCATCTCCAGGGTAATCTTGCGGGACAGCTCATAGGAGTCTACCACCAGAATGCGCTTACCCCGGATCATGCTGGTGTCCGGCCGGCTGCGGGTGGCACTTTCGGCAGCCACCGGCAACGTCAGTTCCATCCAGAAAGTGGAACCATCCCCGGGTTTGCTCTCCAGCTCCAGCGAGCCGTTCATCAGCTGAACCAGCTGGCGACAGATGGTCAGGCCCAGGCCGGCCCCCGGAAGCTGGCGCTGGAAGCGCTGGCCCAGCTGAACGTAAGGCTCATACACCAGCGGAATGTCCTCAGGGTTGATGCCGACGCCGGTATCTTCAACCGCTATCCGCAGCCGCACCTTGTCGTCCCTGCGGCCCAGGACCTCGATACTGATCAGCACATGGCCGGAATCGGTAAACTTGATGGCGTTGGAGGTCATGTTCAGCAGGATCTGCCGCAGCCGCACCGGATCGCCCCGCAGCGCCCAGGGCAGATTTTCGTCAATGCGCAGCTCCAGGGCCAGGCCCTTTTCGCGGGCGCGGGCGCCCAGCATGTGCACCAGATCGTTCAGGGTCTCCCTCAGGTCAAAGGGAATGTCCTCCAGCATCAGCTTGCCGGCTTCCATGCTGGAAATATCCAGCAGATCATTGATGATCGACGACAGGCTCTCGGAGGCATTCATCAGTGTATGAACATACTCCCGCTGGTCCTGGTCCAGGGGCGTGTCTGTCAGCAGGTTGGCGTAACCCAGAACCGACTGCAGAGGAATGCGCAGTTCATGGCTGACATTGGCCAGGAACTGACTCTTGGCGTGATTGGCGCGCACGGCTTCGTCCCGCTCATCCCGGGACTGGATCGAGGTCTGGCGCAGAGAGCGGGTATCTTCCAGCAACTGCAGGCGCATGGTGTTCAGGGCCTGCTCCAGCTCGCTGAGCTCATCGCCGCGCCTGGGCGGTTTACGGCGAAGCCTTAGCGGCTCAATCAACGCATCCAGATTCAGCCGGGCGGCATAATCGGAAATCGCCTCCAGATGCCGGGACAGGGTGAGGCGGACAATAAGCAGCAGCCCCAGCGTGCCCAGCATCACAATCATTGACTGGTACGCCAGCGTCAGCAGGGCGCGGTCCATCAGCTCGTTATAAACCGTTTCCACCGACGAAGTGACCGTCAGCGTGCCCATGGCTTCGCGGGTGTCGTCAGAGCTGTCAAACGACGCGCGATCGAAAACCAGAGGGAAGGACTGGGTGATCACACGGTCATCCGGATAGATGCCGGTATTGAACTCCTCGCCGGTGGCAGTGATCACCCGGGCGTGCTGGATCTCCGGGAGGGCACGCATATCGTCGAGGCTGTTGGCCACCTCACTGTAGTTCATCAGCCAGAGATTATTGCTCATGGCGCCGGAAACCAGATCGGCAGCACGCTGCTGGGTGTTACGAAGCTCCGCCGTGCGGCGCTCGAACTCGCCAATCATCTGCACACCGGTTGCCGCCAGTGACAGGATAACGCTGAACAGCAGAACATAAACCAGCAGCCTGGCCGCCAGAGGCCGTACACCTATTCGTCTGAATAACCGATTGGAAGGCAAGGCACGCATCCCTGTGTCGAAAAAACAACCGGTCAGCAGTTTAGCAGACAGTTAGCACTTCGACACGTTCCTGTGAATTGTCATTGACAAAGCGAAAGCGCACATTCAGATCGTACAGATGCGCCCCGTAAATCCGCTCCTCATCCCGCCCCCGCCGAAACGACGGCCGCGGATCGTAAGCCACCACATCCTCGATAAGCCCCCGCAGGTCCGGATAACGCGATGCCGGCAGCCCGGCAAGCTGCTGCTCCGCCTCCTCCAGAAACACCACCGGCAACCGCTCCGTCGGCGCCGAATCCGCCCAGCCCAGAGACGCCTCCGGCACCGAATCCACAAACGGCAGATACGGCTTGATATCCAGAATCGGCGTACCGTCAATCAGATCATGCTCCCGGATCCGCAACACCAGCTGCCCGTCATCATCCCTTCCAAGCCCCTCATTGCGCACCACCGACAGCCCCAGACTGTTAGGCCGGAACGGCGATCGGCTGGCAAACACCCCGATTTTTTTATTACCCCCCAGCCGCGGAGGCCGAACCACCGGCCGCCACTCCGCCCGCACCGCCTCGTGAAACTGAAACATCAGCCACAAATGACTGGCCGTCTCCAGCCCCCGAAACGCATCCTCCCGGTCAAACGGCGGCTGAATCACCAGATCGGCATGGGCAAACCGGGTCAGCCCCGGCTGCCGGGGCACTCCGAACTTGTCACGGAAACAGGAACGGGTAATGGCAATGGGTGTAAGCGTTAATGCCTCGGCGGCAGGGCGAGAAAGATGACGGCTCATAAAGGCAATAGACAACTCAAGTTAGAGCTTTGCGGGTAGGGGCTGTGTCGGGAATGTCTTCGGCCATGGATGGCCGAAGTCAAGCGCACATGGATGTGCTCGTAGCGTGTCCCGGCACAGCCCCTACCCGCAAAGCTCGACCAGAAAAATACTGAAGCTCGGCCAGGAAACAACGGAATCAGACTCGGAGCCCGGCTAATAGGGCCGCTCAATACTGCCAGAAAAATACAGCTCTATCCGCAAAACCAGCGAAGCCCGATCCTTGAAGCTCTCATCCCGCGGAAACTCCAGCGCCGGAATCACCTCCGCAAACAGCCAGTCACTGTGCAACCGATACCGGTACGTCAGATCCGTAAACACCGACGTCGTCCGCCAGCCCGGCTGACTCTCACCCAGAACACCCACCCGCGGATTAATGGTAGACCGGTTATTCAGCCGCTTGTAGAAATTCGCCGTCTGCGACAGCTCAAACTTGCGCTCATCGTGAACCCATTCGGCCTCCGAAGACAGCAACGTATCCCAGCCATTGCCCAGATCCCGCCCCGCACCAAACCACGAGCGCGTACCCCAGCCATCCTGGTGGAAATAATACAGCCGCTGCTCCACCGCCAGCTTCCAGTCCTCACCCGGCTGCCACTCCTTCTCCGCCTTCACCCGCCAGAACGCATCCGGCGGCAGCCGCAGGCGCACACCCACATCATTACTCAGATTGATCGCATCGCCGACAATGGTCAGGTAACGGAACGCACCCGTGGCCTCGGTTTCACTGCGCTCATCCTCCGTCAGCTGCCGGTTTCGCCGCCGCTCCGAGAGGGGAATCAGCTCATCGCTCTCACTCTCGATGACCAGGCGCAGTTTTTCCTCGGTTGTCGGAATATCCAGCCGGAACCGTGCCTCCGGCTCGAACTGGGCCGGGTCACCGTATTCCGATTCGGTGGCAAATCCCACCCGCAGATAGCTTTCGTTATCCGGCAATGCCTGGTTGCTGCCGGAAAGCGTACGGTCGGCCCATTCACCCAGCGCCTGAACGCGATCGCTGTGGCCCCGCTCCTGGGTCAGAACCCAGTTACTGAACTCCAGCCAATAGGAATCCCTGGGCTCGGCCCAGAATTCGTCGGGGGAAAAGGTAAAAAACGAAGCAGGCAGGTTGTCTGGTGACAGCACATCCTCCGCCGCAGGGTCGGCAATGGTAAACGGCCGGTCCTGTGCCATGGACATGCCCGGTGCCGCTGCCAGCAGGGCAGCGCCTATACGGAAAAACTGGCGGAAACTGCGAACGCTAGCGACCAAAGGCCACCATAAACTGCCTGTGCAGCTGCTCAACGCGGCGCTCGACCTCATTAACGGGCCGGTTATTGTCCACCACCTCATCGGCCCGCTGTAGCCGCTGATCCCGGGGAATCTGCGCATCAATAATCCGCTGAATCTGATCCTGCGCATTGTCATCCCTGGCCATCGTCCTCTCAATCTGAACATCCTCCGGTACATCCACCACAACTACCTTATCCACCAGCTGATGCTGGTCTGTCTCCAGCAACAACGGCGACACCAGCAGCACATAGGGCAGGGCATAGTCCGCCGGGTGCAGCTGCCGCACCAGTTCCTCACGAATCACCGGATGCAACAGCCACTCCAGCCACGCCCGCTCCTCCGGCGCGTCAAACACAACCCTGCGCAACGCCCCCCGGTCCAGCCCGCCATCCGGCAGCAGGATATCACGCCCAAAATGCTCCGCAATCCGCTCCAGCGCCGGCGTACCAGGCTCAACAACCTCCCGGGCAACGTCGTCGGCATCCACCCAGTGTACGCCAAGGGCGCCGAACATCCGCGCCACGGTGGATTTGCCGGAGCCGATTCCGCCGGTGAGTCCAACGACAGCCATTCAACCTCCCAAAAAGGAACCATATTTTGTCGGATTACGGCTTCGCCTAATCCGACCTACGGGTTAGGCATGGGGCCGGGATTTGAATGGGATTGTCGGATTACGGCCCTTCGGGCCTAATCCGACCTACGTTGTCACCTGACCCATAGCGGTAGGTCGGATTAGCGAAGCGTAATCCGACAACCAAACCAGAGCTCAAACCCCCAAATACCCATACCAAACTGCCAAAATCTCCCCCCCAAACCACAAACAAAGCAACCCCGCCGCCGCCAGATACGGCCCAAACGGAATCGGTACCTCACGCCCATGCTTGCGGAACACCATCAGACTGATTCCCACAACCGCGCCAACCACCGACGACAACAAAATCACCGCCGGCAACAACTGCCATCCCAGCCAGGCCCCAAGCGCCGCCAGCAGCTTGAAATCACCATGCCCCATGCCTTCCTTGCCGGTCACCAGTTTGAACAACCAGTAAACAGACCAGAGCGACAGATAACCCGCAACAGCCCCCCAGAAGGCACTGTTAAAATCCGTCATCACCCCGAAATAATTAAGAATCAGCCCCAGCCACATCAATGGCAAGGTGATGCTGTCCGGCAACAGCTGGGTATCAAAATCGATCACCGTCAGCGCAATCAGCCCCCACACCAGCACCAGCGCCCACAGCGCCGCCTCCGTCGGCCCCATGACAAAAACCGTCACCACCGAAAACAGCGCGGTCACCGCCTCGATAATCGGATAACGCGGCGAAATCCGGGCCTTGCAGGAAGCACACTTGCCACCAAGCACCAGGTAACTGACCACCGGAATATTCTCCCAGGCACGAATCCTGTGGCCACAGGAAGGGCAGGTGGAAGCAGGTTTTGAAAGCGTGATCTGCTCATCCTCCTTCCGCTGCTCCTCAGGAAGCTCCAGAAAGTCCTCACACTGGCAGCGCCAGTCCTGCTGCATCATCTTCGGAAGGCGAAGGATGACCACATTGAGGAAGCTGCCGATGCAGAGGGAAAAGAGGGTAACCGCAGTGTAGAGAAGCCAGGGGGTGTCGAGGAGTGGGGCTAGATTTGGCATTGCTTGTCCGGTTCGGGGAGTGTTTAGAGGGTTTGTTGTCGGGTTGGGTTGGGTTGTTGGTGGGGTGGGGTTGTTGGATTACGGCTTCGCCTAATCCAACCTACGCGGGCCAGGGAGTCGCAATCGTAGGTCGGATTAGGCCCAACGGGCCGTAATCCGACAACAGGGCCGTAATCCGACCACCCCACAATCCGACAACCAACCTAAAACCACCCCCAAACCAAAAATCAACCCACAACCTGCCCCATCTGGAATATCGGCAGGTACATTGCAACAATCAAGCCACCCACAAGCACGCCCAATACAGCCATAATCATCGGCTCCATCAGTGCGGTCAGGTTGTCCACCATGTCATCAACCACTGCCTCATAATGTACGGCTACTTTCTCCAGCATTTCATCCAGATTACCGGACTCCTCGCCGATAGCCGTCAGCTGCACCGCCATTACAGGAAAGATATCCTGCTGACGCATCGATGCCTGCAGTTGCGTACCGCTTGAAACATCGCTTTTAATTCGGAGAATCGCATCCCGGTAAACGGCATTGCCGGTAGCGCCGGCAACCGAATCGAGTGCATCTACAAGAGGCACACCTGCTGCGAAGGTCGTGGAAAGCACCCGGCCGAATTTGGCCACTGCAGATTTGTCCAGAATTTCACCGGCAACTGGAACTTTGAGCACCCATTTATCCACAAGGTCTGAAAACTTTTGTGACCGGCGAACCGCTTCCTTGAACAGAAATATCGTGCCAACGATTCCAAGAAGCACAATAAACCACCAGGTTTGCATCCATTCAGATAGCCTCACAACCATTTGAGTAAAAACAGGAAGTTCGGCACCGAAACCCTGGAAAAGGCTTTCGAACTGGGGAACAACTTTTACCAGCAAAATAGCGGTGACGACGATGGCAACGATTATTACCGCAATGGGGTACGTCATTGCCTTTTTTACTTTCTTTTTGAGAATCTCGGTTTTTTCAAGGTAAAGCGCGATACGGTCGAGCATCTGCTCGAGTGCACCTGCTTTTTCACCGGAGTCCACCAGATTGCAATAAAGATCGTCGAAATGCTTCGGGTGTTTCCGCAATGCGGCAGCGAAGCTGGTACCCGAGGAAATGTCATTCCGGATATTGACCACAAGCTCCTGTAAGCCTCTGTTCTCCAGGCCATCGGCGACAATGTCAAAGCTTTGCACAAGTGGCACGCCGGCTTTCATCATCGTTGCCAGCTGGCGGGTCAGCATGGCAATTTCAAACGGCGTGATTTTCTTGCTGCCACCAAACAACGGCTTGGGCTTTTTCTTGACCTTGTCCGGGATGATGCCCTGTTTGCGCAACTGGGCTTTTACCAGAGCGAGGTTCGTGCCGTTAAGCTCGCCCTTGGACTTGTTGCCCTTGCGGTCTTTACCTTCCCAGACGAACGCCTGAAGTTTTTCTGCATTTTCTGCCATGTTTAATCCTTCGTCACGCGGTTGGCTTCCTCAAGGCTGGTCACACCCTCAATCACCTTTTTGAGAGCAGACTGGCGGAGATTCGGGAAGCCTTCGGCCTGTGCCTGCTTTGCAATTTTGATGGAGCTGGCCTCCTCCATAATCATGCTCGCCAGCTCCTCGGTAATCTTGACCACCTCGTAAATACCGACGCGGCCTTTATATCCTCCATTGCATTTATCACAGCCCTTGGGGCGGTACAACGTGAACCCTGTATCAATTTGTTCCTGTGTGAACCCTTCCGCTAAAAGCACATCCTTGGGGACATCAATTGATTTTTTACAGGAGTTGCACAGCCGCCGGCCCAGACGCTGGGCAATGATCAGGCTCACGGATGTAGCGATGTTGAATGCCGGCACACCCATATTCATCATCCGGGTCAGCGTTTCCGCAGCACTGTTGGTGTGCAGGGTGGAAAGCACCATGTGGCCGGTTTGCGCCGCCTTGATGGCGATATTGGCGGTTTCCAGATCCCGGATC
Source organism: Marinobacter orientalis (assembly GCF_004792665.1). Taxonomy (GTDB): domain Bacteria; phylum Pseudomonadota; class Gammaproteobacteria; order Pseudomonadales; family Oleiphilaceae; genus Marinobacter; species Marinobacter orientalis. The sequence goes on along the minus strand of NZ_SRZX01000008.1, from coordinate 58,736 downwards.
TCACCCACCATGATTATATCCGGGTCCTGCCGCAGGAACGCTCGCAGCGCTTCTGCAAAACCCAGGCCCACCCGGTTGTTGACGTTGACCTGATTGACACCCTCCAGGTTGATCTCGGCCGGGTCTTCCGCTGTGGAAATGTTGCGCTCTGGTGTGTTCAGAATGTTAAGGCCTGTGTACAGCGAGACGGTTTTGCCGGAACCCGTGGGCCCGGTAACCAGAATCATTCCCTGAGGCTGCTCCAAGGCATCCATGAACAGCTTCTTCTGTTCTTCCTCGTAGCCCAGTGCGTCAATGCCCATTTTGGCCTGGCTCGGGTCCAGAATCCGCAGAACGATCTTCTCACCCCAGAGTGTGGGCAGGGTGTTTACCCGGAAGTCGATGGCCTTGGTTTTGGACAGCTTCATCTTGATACGGCCATCCTGAGGCACCCGGCGTTCCGAGATGTCCAACTGCGACATGATTTTTATACGGGCCGAAATCTTTGGTGCCAGCTTGATGGAAGGGCGGGACATTTCCTTGAGGATGCCATCAGTCCGGTAACGCACCCGGTAGGTCTTTTCGTAAGGCTCGAAGTGAACGTCGGAAGCACCACCGCGGATGGCATCAAGAAGCATCTTGTTTACATATTTGACGATTGGTGCATCGTCGACATCCGTGGCAGCAACAACTGCATCCTCGTCCCGGTCACCACCTTCTGTCTCCACACCTTCCAGATCAGCATCATCCAGGTCGCCCATGGTACTGTCCTGGGACTCAAGATATTTATCAATGGCAGTGCTGAGCTTGGCCTCGTCGACCAGAACGGCATCGGTGCTCAGGCCGGTATTGAACTTGATCTCGTCCAGCGCCTGGATATTGGTGGGGTCAGACACCGCAATAAACAGCCGGTTTCCCCGCTTATAGAGAGGAAGCGCGTGGTGTTTGCGGATCAGTTTCTCGTCAACCACCTTCTCCGGCATCATTTCCGGGAGAAAAGAGCTGAGGTCCAGCACCGACACCCCGAACTCCATGGCGGCGGAGAAGGCCAGTCCACCACTGTTTGCCAGGTCGTTCTGGACAAGGTAGGTGATCAGCGGAATCTTGTTCTGGGAAGCCTGAATAAAGGCGTCTTTAGCCGTTGCTTCGTCCAGCAGACCGTCTTCCACAAATCGCCGGGCAAGCCCCGTCAGCGTCACGTTGGAATTGTTAGTAGCCATAAAGGGTTCAAGAATGCCGTATAAGTTGCTGAAATTTTGTCAGGTGTGAAACAGCCAGAGTTTAGATGGATGGCGAGGGTTTGGAAAGTCATGCAGGGGAAAGCTTGACCTTGCTCAAATCCGGGCAGCCGATGAGCATCCGGTCTGGTTGGGTCAAAGGTGACCAATAGTGTCACTCACTGACGACAATTGACGTTGTTTTGCAATAAAAATTGGTTGTGACATGTGTCACACAGCGCATCCAGTACCCTGATAAAAAACAGGTTTGTAACAGCCCGTAGCAGTTGGCATGATGTCTGCTTCCGTCGGTGCAGGCTCAAACCGATTGCGGGGCAAAGCTCCAGCGGTCCCGAAGCCATGGTGAAAAAAACGACAAACACAGAGGTCGAAAAATGAAAAGCATACGAGTCAATCACGCCCAGAAAGGTTTTACTCTGATCGAACTGATGATCGTTGTTGCGATCATCGGTATTCTGGCAGCCATCGCCATTCCGCAATACCAGGATTACATCGCACGCACCCAGGTTACCCGCGCCTACGGCGAAATTTCCGCCCTGAAGACTGCTGTTGAAGAGCGCCTGTCGCGCGGTGTTACTACCAACACTTATGGGGACTTCGGCTTCACTGGCTCAAACCTGACAACGGAAGCTCCTGGTGATCAAGCGGACTTCCCGGGTGGCATTGGTAACCTGGTCGCGACCATGGGTGAGAATGCTGCCACCGGGATTGCTGGCGCAACTATCACTATCGCGCGAGATGCAGAGGGCTTATGGACCTGTACAGTAGCCGCGAATGGTGCAACGGCTTGGGATGCAGGCTTTATTCCGGCCGGTTGTCAGTGATAAGTCGATAATCTGACAGCAGTAATCGTTATAAAAGAGGGGCTTCAAGCCCCTCTTTTATTTTTAAAGGTAAATAAGGACAGAATAATGAACAGAACGATAGCCTCGTTTATATTTGTGTGTTTGTCGTTTCTCGTTCTGGCTTTTGTCTTTCCTGTGGGGCTTTATCCTTTCCAGGATGAGTCTCGAGATTTTTTTGCGTTCATCGCCGCCGTCGCCCTGGTTTTTTTTGTGCTCTACAACAGAAGCATAAAAATGGCATTTCCCTTCTTCCTGGTTTTTTTACCCCTTTTTGCGGGCGCTTTGATTTTAACCGACCTGGCTTCTGCACCAGGCGTAGACCTGTCATTTAACTGGTATTCTCTGGTTTTCCTGTTTTGCACAATGATCGCCATAGCCATTGCGTCGCTTGCCCGCACCTACGGGCCACAATTTATTGCCCATAATCTTGCGCTGTTCCTGATTGCTGTTTTTCTCCTGTCAGCATTTTTTGGTTTGTTAAGGTTTTATGGAGTGCTCGGTACTTTTATTCCATTAATAACCGAGGATGGAAGTCGATTGATGGGGCCCATGGGGCAGCCCAATCTGATGGCAATCCTGAGCGCCCTTTCGCTGTCAGCAATGGTTTATCTGTTTCGTGCAGATCGTCTCGGCGTTAAAACTGCATATGCCGGTGCCGTACTGATTTTTTATGTGGGGGCACTTACGGCGAGCAGATCCTGGTACATCGCGGCATTCATTGCTCTTGTTCCACTGATTCTGGACACAATCCGGGGACTTCTTCCGAAGTCGACGAAACCGGCGACTTATGGTGAAGATAGTAGGAAAGTTTCTGCAATCGCGATTTTAGTGCTTTTCCTCATTGTCTCCTACGGCGCGCCAAAGCTTGATGCAGTAATTGCCAGTTCCATGATTGAGTCTGGATTCCTGGAGCGAGTGACCGCCGAAGAAATTTACCAGCGCAAATCGATTGCAGGTAGTACTGGTAGACTTGCTGAGTGGTCGAAAGTGGTTCTCAATCTCGACAAGATGGATAACATTTTGGTGGGCTACGGCCCGGGACAATACGGCACATTCAGCAACCAGATTTCCGTTGAGGAAAGTCTGAGGGGAAATACCAAGGTCTGGAATCATTCCCACAATATATTCATTAATTTTTTTGTTGAATGGGGCGTTGTCGGCTTTGTTTTAATCGTATCCTTCTTTGGCTACGTCGCTTTTCGAGCTCTGAGGACTGAGAAGACAGCGCCGAATATTTTTCTCATCTCTGTCATTTCGATTTTCGTGTTTCATAGCCTGGTCGAATTCAGTCTTTGGTATTTGCCTTTCCTTGCGATCTTTATTGCTGCCTTAACCTTGCTTGATGCCCGTAAAGGCATCGATGCCATGAGTGGTTCCAGTCGAAAAATTGTGTCCGGTATTCTGATTCTTGTGTTTTTGCCTCTTGGTTTTTATGTTGGCAAAGATATATATACAGTCATAAAGGTAATGTACAAGGACCAACCAATATTCGATGATCAACTTGCCCTACGCGACGCATCCCGCAGTTCTCTGGTTGGGCATGGGGCCTATTCTGTACGTATTCTGAGATTTTCTCCTCCTGCGTCGGGCATCAAATACGAACTGGAGGCGATCGAACAAATGGTGAATTGGCGCCCCGAGCCCCTATACAGGTTAAGGCATGCCGTCCTCCTTGCTGCTGCAGGCCGCACCGTGGAATCCTGTGAAGCGATAGAACAAACGATCATGCTCTATCCGGATACTGTCACCACGCTCCAGGAAGAGCTGGCCTATCTCGATGCAAAGGGCCTCGTAGATGCATCGCAGTACTTTCAATGCGTTGGTCACGGTGTTGAACATTGGGTTGAGAAGTCAGCCGCTGCGCAATAGAAGGGCCTTCTTGTGTATCCACAGGCTGGAACAACTAAATGCGCCAGCCTGTTTGATTCAGGCCAGCTTTCTGTCCTGTCTTATGGGTGTGGCTTTCAAACCTCCACTTCCCCAAACAACTCCGCCACCTCAACATCCCACCCAAATCGATCCCGCACCCTTTTGCGCATAACATCACTGGCCACCATCTCACCGTGCGTAATATAAACCTTCTCCGGCTTCAACGTCCCGGCCTCAAGCCACTGCAAAATCTCCTCATAATCCCCATGAGCCGACAGCGAATCCAGGTTATGCACCGCGGCCTTCACCGGCCAGTGCTCGCCATGTATCTTCACCGATTGCGCGCCATTGACCAGCGCATCCCCACGGGTACCAGGCGCCTGGAATCCCGCAAACACAATGCTGTTCCGCGGATTCGGTAGCAAGGTTTTCAGGTGGTGTAATACACGCCCACCGCTGGCCATGCCGCTGGCGGAGATGATGATGCAGGGATAGCGTACGGTGTTGAGTTCGATGGATTCGTCTACCGTGCGCACAAACTGGGTGTGCTCGTCGATGATGCCGCACTGGTCAGCGCTGAGCTTGTGCTCCTTGTGATGCCGGGAAAAGATCTCCGTCGCCCTTATCGCCATGGGGCTGTTCAGGAATACCGGCATTTTCGGTATCCGGCCTTCGTCCATGACCTTGTGAATCAGGTACAGCAACATCTGCGCCCGGCCCACCGCAAAAGAGGGAACGAGCACGATGCCGCCGCGTTTTGCGGTTCTGGTGATGATGTCAGCCAGTTCCGATTCCGGGTCGCTTTCCGGGTGGAGGCGGTTACCATAGGTGGACTCGCACACCAGCACATCCGCCTTACTGATAGGCTCCGGCGCGCGCATGATCACATCGTCCTGGCGCCCCACATCGCCGCTGAACACCACAGTGCGGTCGCTTGCCCGGTGATGCACGTGCACACAGGACGATCCCAGGATATGCCCCACTGGAGTGAAGGACACTTCCATCCCTTTAACCGGCTCAAAGCGCTCGTGATAATGCTGGGACTCGAAATGCTTCAGGGCTTCGTGTGCGTCCTTGACGGTAAACAGCGGCTCGGGCTTGTCGTGTTTTGAAAAACCCTTGCGGAAAGCGTATTTGGCATCTTCCTCCTGCAGGTAGCCGGCATCGGGCAGCAAAACCTTGCACAGCTCATGGGTGGCTTTGGTGCAGTAAATCTTTCCCCTGAAGCCGTTCTTCACCAGCGCAGGCAGGTAGCCGGTATGGTCGATATGGGCATGGGTCAAAACCACCGCATTAATAGACGAAGGCTCCACCGGAAACCGCGCCCAGTTGCGTTTGCGTAGGTTCTTCACGCCCTGGTACATGCCGCAGTCCACCAGCAGGCGGTGTTTGTCATCCGACAGCAGATAGCGTGAACCGGTCACCGTGCCTGCCGCACCAAGGAATTTCAGTTTCATGGAATCGTCCCTGCAATAGTTTTGATGTGCTGGCAATGGGGTCAGACCCCAAGACATTTCAGCCGCCAAAATGAGCTGGGGTCTGACCCCTGTACCAGAATTATGAGAGAATCATCTTATACATTCATTGATCTGACGCAGGAAGCCAAGCCTCATGGACTACAGTTCAATTCTCCCGGATGTTCTAAAAATTGCCGACGCTGCCGGGGAAAAAGTCCTCAGCATTTACATGACGGACTTCAAGGTGGACTACAAGGCCGATGAGTCGCCCATTACCGCAGCAGACATCGCGAGCCATGACGTGATAGTGCAAGGCCTGCGCAACCTCAGCCATGATATTCCGGTGCTGTCGGAAGAGGATGCAGATATCCCCTGGAGCGAGCGCAAACACTGGCATCGGTTCTGGCTGATTGACCCCATTGACGGTACCAAGGATTTCACCCAGCGCACCGGCGAATTTACCGTCAACATCGCGCTGATCGAGAACGGCGAGCCGGTCCTGGGCGTGGTCACTGCACCGGCGCTCAAGGAAGCCTACTGGGGCCTGAAAGGTGAGGGCGCCTATAAGCGCGATCGCACTGGCCGGGTCCATCGCATAAGTGTGGCGGCTCCCGGTGAAGCCAAACGCGTCGTAGCCAGCAAGAACCACCTGAACGACGAAACCAGAGCGTTTATCGACAAGCTGGGTGAGCATAAGCTGGTTCAGGCCGGCAGCTCCCTCAAATTCTGCAAAATCGCCGAAGGCCGTGCGGACATCTACCCCCGGCTGGGGCCAACCTGCGAGTGGGATACCGGCGCGGCTCATGCTGTATTGTCAGCCGCAGGCGGCAAGGTGGAGACCATGGATGGCGGGCCCCTCAAGTATGGCAAGGAAGATGTGCTGAACCCGCATTTTGTTGCAGCGGGCAACTGGTACAAATGACCTGGTACGCCCTCCAACACAAACCCGCCCAGGGCAATCGCGCCCTGGCGCACCTGCAAAATCAGGGTATTGCCTGCTTCTACCCGAAAATCCCGGTGGAAAAAATCAGGGCTGGGAAACGCACCAAAAAGCTGGAACCACTGTTTCCCGGCTACCTGTTCGTCAACCTCGAACAAACCGATCCCATGTGGGCCAAGCTGCGGTCTACGCGGGGTGTAATACGGATAGTCAGCTTCGCCAACAAGCCCGCCGTCATATCAGATGATGTCATCCAGCACATCAAAGACAGCCTGGACACAGTCGCAGAGCAGGGCGGTATCAAGCCTGGCCAGACAGTAGAGCTGGACGACGGCCCCTTCAAAGGCCTCAGCGCCATCTTCCAGGCCTACGACGGCGAAGAGCGCGCCATCGTCCTCATCAGCTTCATGCAAAAACAGCAAACGGTAAAAGTCCCTCTCTCGACTCTCGCCCCCCGCACCCGTAGGTCGGATTAGGCCACCGGCCGTAATCCGACAAACCAAAATCACCCACTTAGTATTAGTACTTAAGCTGGCACCCAAGATTCGCTCCAACCTCTATACATAAAATACAGGTTTACAAATTTTTACACCGTTAATTGACCTGAAACCGGCATGTCAGTCACCAGCTCTCTTGCGTGTCTTGAGGGATGCCGTAGAATCGTCACCCTTCTGACGCACGCTCAAACAAAGTCTGACGTGGATTAATGCAGTGAACGAAAGTGCCAGAGTGTTCGTTCTAATCTTGATCCCATAAAAATCAGGTAAGCCTTTGACCTTAGAAACACTGGGCGCTGGTCGGTGGGGCGGTAGCGTGTTGAACTGAATGCCTTTTCAGGCACATTCAAGCTTAGGACGGTTAAATGAAAACACTCTGTGTTTTTGGCACCAGGCCAGAGGCCATCAAAATGGCGCCAGTGGTGAAAGCGCTTGGCAATGATCAGCGGTTTACGTCGCGCGTGTGCGTAACGGGCCAGCACCGGGAAATGCTGGATCAGGTCCTTGAGCTTTTCGAAATCACGCCCGATTATGATCTGAACATCATGAAGCCCGGCCAGGATCTGACCGATGTAACCTGCGGTATTTTGCAGGGCCTCCGTGACGTGCTTATAGAGGAAAAACCGGACATCATTCTTGTACACGGCGACACAGCAACAACACTGGCAACCTCATTGGCTGCCTACTACCAGCAGATCCCGGTTGGCCATGTAGAGGCAGGTTTGCGAACTGGTAATCTTTATTCGCCCTGGCCAGAGGAGGCCAATCGTAAGCTGACGGGTGGGCTAGCCGCTATGCATTTTGCGCCAACAGAAACGTCGAAGGCGAATCTGTTGGCAGAGAACGTTGCCGGGAACCAAATCATTGTAACGGGCAATACGGTGATAGACGCCTTGCTGGACGTGGTTGGAAAAATGGATCGCGACCAGAGCCTTCAGGAGTCCCTGGCCTCCCGTTTCCCGTTCCTGCGGGAAGGCGCGAAACTGGTCCTGATTACCGGACACCGCCGTGAGAGCTTTGGTGGTGGTTTTGAGCGCATTTGCGAGGCCATTTCACGTGTCGCCACAGCAAATCCCGATGTTGATCTGCTTTACCCCGTCCATCTCAACCCGAATGTACAAGAGCCGGTCCGTCGTTTGCTGGACGACCTTGAAAATGTTCACCTGATTGAGCCTACGGATTATCTGCCCTTTGTCTACCTGATGAATCGCGCCTCGGTGATTCTGACCGATTCTGGCGGCATCCAGGAAGAGGCTCCATCCCTTGGTAAGCCGGTACTGGTCATGCGGGAAACCACCGAACGCCCGGAAGCGGTCGATGCAGGCACCGTAAAACTGGTGGGCACGCAAGTGGATACCATTGTTAATCAGCTCACCACCTTACTGACGGATGATGCGGCCTACAAAACCATGAGCTTCGCCCACAATCCCTACGGAGATGGCAAGGCCTGCAGCCGCATTCTCGATGCACTGGAAACTTTCAATACAAACTGAACGACAAATCGCTGGACTGAAAGCCCTTATGGAATTCAACACCATTTCTATGATCGGCCTGGGTTACATTGGCCTGCCAACTGCCGCCGTTATCGCCTCCCGCCGCAAAACGGTCGTCGGTGTCGACATCAACCAACACGCCGTGGACACCATCAACCGGGGTGATATCCATATTGTTGAGCCGGAGCTGGACATCATCGTGCACTCTGCGGTCAAGGAAGGGTACCTGCGGGCAACGACAACTCCCGAGCCAGCGGATGCCTTCCTGATTGCCGTGCCAACGCCGTTCAAGGCTGAGAATGGCAATGATCACGTACCGGACCTGACCTACATAGAATCCGCGAGCAAAGCCGTCGCCCCGGTGCTGGAAAAGGGCAACCTGGTGATCCTCGAGTCTACCTCGCCGGTCGGCGCTACCGAGCAGATGGCCAAATGGCTGGCCGAAGCCCGGCCGGACCTGACTTTCCCCCAGACTCACGGTGAAGACTCCGATATCCGCATCGCCCACTGCCCGGAGCGGGTGTTGCCAGGGCACGTGGTGCGGGAACTGGTGGAAAATGACCGGGTAATCGGTGGCATGACCCCCAGGTGTTCAGAGGTAGCGGCATCGCTTTATCGTATTTTTGTGGATGGGGAATGCATCACCACCACCGCCCGTACCGCCGAAATGGCCAAGCTGACGGAAAACAGCTTCCGCGATGTAAACATCGCCTTTGCCAATGAGCTGTCCATTATCTGCGACAAGATCGATATCAGCGTGTGGGAACTGATACGCCTTGCCAACCGCCATCCCCGCGTAAACATCCTGCAGCCGGGCCCCGGCGTCGGCGGCCACTGTATTGCTGTGGACCCCTGGTTTATCGTCAGCGAAACACCAGACGAGGCAAGGCTGATCCGCACCGCGCGGGAAGTAAATGATGGTAAGCCGGAGTGGGTGTTGGAGAAAGTTCAGCAAGCGGTGGGTCAGTTTCTGACCGCCAATCCGGATAAAACTGCGAGAGACGTGACCATTGCGTGCTTCGGCCTGGCGTTCAAGCCGGATATTGATGACTTGCGGGAGAGCCCCGCGCTGAAGATCGTTGAACAACTGGCCAGTTATCACCCCGGGCGGTTGGTCGTCGTTGAGCCCAATATTGAAACCCTGCCACCGAGCCTTCATGGCAAAGGCGACTTGCTGGACATGTCTGCTGCGTTTGAACAGGCGGATGTACTGCTTATGTTAGTGGATCATAAACAGTTCAAGGCAATGCCTGTGGGTCGTACTGCAGGTAAGAGGCTGGTCGATACCCGCGGCATTTGGTGATTCACTGTCTCTGATTAAGACAATATATTCTGGTTTAAATAGATTAATTCGTTAAATTGCATAAAATGGGCTTTATTATGGGTGTCCTTGATAAAGATAAGTCGGGCTTTGACGTTGCTGGCTACTGGGAACAGCGATATAAATCTGGCCGCAATAGTGGCTCGGGCTCCTATGGCCGTTTGGCGAAATTCAAAGCTGACTACATTAATGGACTAATTGATAGGTTCTCAATAAAAAATGTAGTAGAGCTGGGTTGTGGTGACGGCAACCAGCTATCAATAATAGACTATCCGAGCTATGTCGGTCTAGATATTAGTAAAACTATCGTAGATGCATGTAATGAAAAATTTGAAAAAGACAAGTCTAAAGAATTTTTCTTATACAATCCTGAAAGTTACGATGTTGATTGTTTCAGGCGTGAATTGGCAATTTCATTAGACGTGATTTATCATTTGTCTAATGATGAAATTTATTTTACTTACTTAAAGCATCTTTTCCACTCCGCAAGCCGGTTTGTAGTTGTATATAGTAATTCGCAATCTTTGTATCGCGGTGGGGTAAATGAGGATGCTCAATATATTCGCTTTAGGAATTTTAATAAAGATGTCGAGCAACTTTTTCCTGACTGGAAGCTGATTGAGGTAGAGCCAAATTTTTATCCGTTTAACCCGTCACTTCGCGAAGAAACATCAATAGCCGATTTCTATGTCTACGCTTTAGAGTTGAGTGAGCAGGAGCAAGTTAGCTGGAAAGAAAGTGATGAGTTATACGTCTCGATACAAAAGTTGCTGAATAAGGCTAGCGTCTCAGATGAGCAAAACCAACTGATTTTAGATACTTGCAAAGACAATCGTGCGGTGTCCGAAAAAAGCGCAAGTCAAATTTTTGCGAAGATTGACGAAATAGAAAAAAAGCAGATCGACAGCTGCTTCAATAAATATGAAATTCTGCTAAAACGCTTTTTTACTTTAGAGGATCAACTGCAACGAGAGCATGAAAGCAAACAGCGATTAAACCAAGAACTTCAAGAAAAATCCTCAGAAATCGATAGTTTTGTCCGTACCCACGACAGGAAAATCAAAGACTTAGTCAAAAGCCATGCTTCTGAAATTCACGCTCTCACTCGTAATCATGAAACGAAAATCGGGAGTCTCGAGTCTGACTTACGGACACTTAAAAGAGAATTAACTCAGATACGGCACTCTGTTCGCTACCAAGTTGGCTATCATATTGTCAGGGCAAGAAAATCCTGGCATGGTGCTTTAGCACTGCCTATCGCCTTGCTAAAGATTGTAAAGCGTAGGATGGCAGAGAGAAAAACAAGATCAACTGGTGCAAATGTAGACACAAAAAAAGCTAAGACCAAGCTGTCGGCTCAAACGCCTCAGGAATCAACCAACATTCATGATCAATTTTTCGATTTTGTAGCGAGGCACCCAGAGAGTCGAATCCTGAAATCGCGGGCGATAATTTACGGTGATGTGAGTCCTAACGTTTTGGATGGTTCATCCATTTGGCTTACATCTATTGCAAATATCATTTCCTCGGATCGTCCGACCACCCTGCTTCTTAAAGATAATATAGCTAACCAAAAAGTTGTGTCAAACTTAGCTGAAAATGATAATTTAATTGTCGTTGAGCCAAAAGACTTAGGTTTTAACGCGCCGCTAACGCCTGAGCAGGCAACACTTGCCTTGTCACTGATGTACTCACACTGCCCTAGGGTGACAGCAGTAATCACCAGAGGAGTTGATGTCGGGTATGAGGTCCAAAAGCGAAAAGAATTTTCAGGCGCCTTCTATCCTTACATAACGGATTTCTATGAGATAACTGAAGGCGGTTTTTCGTTGGTGGAATCGAAAGTCACGAAGCTGAAGGAGGTTGCATTAAACGCAAAGGCCATTTTGTTTCAGACTGATGAGATTCACAGGAAAATCGAAGAAACAGTAGGATACAAAGTTGACGGTTGTAAATTGCCACCGACGATACCAGACGAGATTGGACAGTATTTCCTGCCAACTACGGATGACAAGAGAATCCATGTCGGGTATGCCGGAAAGATTCAGCCAAACTGGGGTGTCGAAGAACTCATAGATGAAGTCGGCAAGCTTGTTTCTTTAGGCTATGACATTAAGCTTCATATAGCAACTGGCAAAATCCACGAAAGCAAGAAAGGTAGCTCCGGGTTTGTTGAAAGAGTAAAAGGACTCTTGGACCAAGAGTTTGTCCAACTGTATCAAGATCTACCTAGGAACGAGGCTCTAGCTCTCGTGTCTAAGATGGATCTGGTTTGGTGTTATAGAGATCCGAATTTGGAGGATTCCACTCTTGAGCTGTCTACCAAGTTGGTGGAAACCGCATCACTTGGTAAACCGTGTGTAGCCTATGCCTCAGAAATCAACAAGAATTTTTTGGGACCGGATTACCCGTTCTTAATCAGAAGCTTGGGTGAGGTCTCCGGTATTATTGCCAGCCTCCGCCAACCAAAAGAAACGGTTAAGAAAGAGTTGGAGGTCTTGTCAAACTACGTGATAGAGAATTACTCTTTCTCAGCGTTAAGGAGCACTGTCAGCGAAAAGCTTGACGAGGATACTAGTGAGGTGTTCTTTGGAAAGAGAATTGCGATTTCTGGCCATGATCTCAAGTTCATCTACCCTTACATTACACACCTTCGGCGACAGGGCGCAGATGTTGGAATAGATCCGTGGGATTGGGGATCAAATGTCAGTCCGGATGTTACTCAACATTACGCTTCTTGGGCAGACTACATTTTCTGCGAGTGGGGGCTGGCTAACGCAGTCTGGCATAGCAAAAACAAAAAAGAAGGCAAGAAGCTCTTTGTCAGGATTCATGCTCAGGAGGTCAGAAAGAAAGCAGAAAAATTTGGGCATGCGATAGATGCTTATCAGGTAGATAGTTTTGTTTTTGTTTCGTCTTTAATCCGTGAGCAAGCATTTGAGTTATTTGACTGGCCTAAATCAAAAACCATCATTATACCTAATGGCGTAAAAAAGAACCGCTTCTTTAAAGCCGGAGGTAAAATAGGACCATTTCTTGGTATTGTGGGCATTGTTCCAACGACTAAGCGCCTAGATCGTGCTTTGGACCTTTTAGAAGTACTCAATGAGCGTGGCTGGGGGGCGAAATTGTATTGTAAAGGCCAGCGGCCTGAAGAGCTTCCCTTTATGCAGGCCCCAGGTAGGCGGCAAGAGCTAACCTACTATGAAGAACTTTATAAAAAAATTGCGAATAACCCGCACCTTAAAGGTCACGTAATTTTTGATGGCTGGGGAAATGACGTGGAGCAATGGTATAAAAAGGTAGACTTTATCCTATCTCCCAGTGACAACGAATCATTCCATTATGCTTTGGCTGATGGAGCGATGGCTGGATGCATACCGTTGATGTGGCCTTGGAAGGGAGCCGTAGAGACCTATACTAGTGAGTGGGTTGTTAAGGACAATGAAGAGGCAGTAAACAGAGTTGAGTTCTTCCTGAATGCCAGTCAACATGCTATTGAGGATTTTAGGCTTTCTTCAAAAAAACTTGTGTCTGATAAGTTTTACGAAAATGATATATTCAGGTTGCTAGATAATAATTTCCTGGGGTTAAAACATGAAGAGAAGTGACATAAGTGAAAATAACATAAAAAAGATGAAACGGTGGGGTGACTATCAAAATAATACTAATGTTTCACTGGTTAATAACTATATTTACTTCGCTATTGACAAAGTTGCGAATAGTACAATAAAGCAGTATCTCTTTGATAAGGAATATGCGCCTGTCAATAAAGCCGTTCTGAGCTTGTATGATCCAAGATGTTCGCCTCTCTTGTCTCCATATCAACTTCCTTATACGCCAAGCGAGCTACTTATCGAAAGTGATTTTTACAAATTTGCCTTTGTTAGAAATCCCTATTCGCGAATTTTATCTTGTTATTTGGACCGAATTTTAACTCATACTAGTAGGCCCTCCCGAGATTTTAGAAAGTCTCTGAAAAAAGATGCTTTTGATTTTAAGGATTTTGTAAGTGTGATTTGTCATCAGAGTTCAAATGAACAAAATAGCCATTGGAGAGTTCAAGCTGATGATATTCTATTTGATCTGGTTGATTTTGACTTTATTGGGAAATTTGAAAATCTATCAGAAGATTTGATGCACATCAATTCAGCGATCTTTGGCACGATGCTCGATAAAAAGGTGCTTGACGGGAATTTTTCACCCAAGAAAACATCAGCCAATGAAAAAATAGAGGAGTATTATACGCAAGAACTCTTGGATATGATTTATTATGCTTATAGAAAGGATTTTGAGTATTTCGGATATGAAAAGATAGTTTTATGATACCTTTGAATTCTTATGCTAAAAAAGAGCTTAAAGGTCGACTAACGGAAATGGGTTTTGATGCCTATATCCGAGAGAGTTGCTTGTCGGTTTTTTCAAGTAATGGCAACTCCTTCTACTATGTATTTATGCCTATCCATTCTTATCCTTACGTTTATGGTTTAGAGTTAAATTCGGAGTATGGAGAGATATATAATCCTTTTTTTTACCCTTCGTTACTGGAGAACGCATTAATATGTCTTTATGTCGGGTTGACTGCTGATTACCATATTACGGTATCCCTATCTGAAACTCTTAATATAAGTCTGATCAGTGAGCACGGAAGGACGTTTCTTCATTCCAGTTCCGGACAAAAGATGGCTTTAAACAGTAGTGAAAGGCTGGTTTTAGGCATAAGAAAATTCGGTGGCAGTTATTATTGTAAAGTGAACGACTCTACTGCTATGGAGTTAAGGGAAATATTAGACCTTCAAGCTGAATGTGTATCTGTTAGAGCCGAGTCTGGTATATGCCATGTTGCACAAGTTCAGGCTTTAAATGTTGATGATTCTGATTTTCAACTTAGAACATTTACTCCGTCCCCTGACAATAGGAAAATTAGCAAAGTCGAGTCATCTTCCCCCCATTGGGTACTTGTGTGGGAAAAACAGTCAAAATTCTACTACGATATTCTCATTGGCCTTCTTTATTCTAAGATTTTGTTCGGTGAAGATTTGAGCGAAGAAGGAGAACAATTATGCACTTTAGTTGATATGCTTTTATGTAATTGGCCCTATTGGCGGCCATCGAGCGGTCTGACTCCCGGGTCTTCTGATTGGGATAGAAATAACTGGTCAAATGGTTACTTGCCAGGTGCCTTGGCAGTTTCCTCGTATTTGTTAAATATTGTTGATCGGGAAAAGAAAAAGATGGTTAGTGAAAAGGGCGGGCAGTGGTTAAGTGAAAGTTTTTCTACAGAAGATAAGCCCTTAGCAACCTTCTTTCCAGGGGTTAAACACTGGTTAAATAGATCTACGAATCATGGTATATCCATATATGCCTCCTACTTAGTAGGAGCGCTTGTCTTAGGTGACTCGCACCAAAACTGGCCGGCATCGTCTGCCGCTGCGTTTTCTGCCTTGTCTGAAATTCTAGAGACTTCCTTGGTTGGTAGGGTTTATTTAGAGGGCCTCAGCTACCTACAGTTCAATGTATCAAATTTAATACCCCTTTATTTTTTGATTAATTCATTTGAAACCTCATTAGATCCAGATGTTTTGGTGGCCTCTTTTGAATCTGCGAAACAGAATATTTATTGGTCTTCGGCATCAAATGGCAGGCCCTTAGCGACGTTTGGAGATTCTAAGCCCCTTTACTTTAAACCCATTTTGTTGTTTTTAAATTCTTTTTCCAGCTTTGCTTGTTTAGATCTACCACTTGAGGCATCAACAAGAAGGTCTTTCGCTTCCTTTCAGCATTATCCTGTTTGTTTGTTGTCATTTAATGATAACAGAGGTTTGATAAACTCTTTTGGTGAAATAAAGCCCTCTAACTTAAAAGAAATGTTTTGTGATAAATCTTGGATGGCGGCATTGAAGTCAGAAAGTCAGGCTATCTCTATCTGGATTCTGGGGTCCAAGGCGCATATGACGCATAATAAAGATCAGGATTGTGGTTCTTTTTTTGTTGAAAAGGATGGGAAGACCGTTGTTGCTGAAGGGCGCGGTCGCGGCGCTATAGACCATAACACATGGGTGAGTTCGTCTTTGGATCTAAGGAATGATATCTTTCAGGAAAAATTTAAATCTAACGGAGTTCCCGCTGATAAGCGAATTGTAAATGGAAAAATAGTACGATCAGGAGACCTTAGTGAGATTCTTGTTTACTCAGTGTTGGTTCCACCTAGCAAGGAAGGCCACGGGTTAAGGCATGCAGGTGGGGTGAGGAAATTTGTTATTGCTGTAGATAAACCTTCATTTGAGTTAGATAAGGTTTTCATTTTTGATCGTATTAAGTTTGGAAATGAGGATGATGAGCTGTTCTCAGTTTTACATTTTCCCACTGGTGAAGTTGTCCACGAAAGCGATCAACCTCAATATAATGAACACGTTCGTGTAAACAATAATGTTTCTTTGGTGCTAAAGGGCGGGTGGACTGAGATTGATGTCAGATCCGAACCGGGACTCGAAAAGTCGTTTTCTATAGCTCAAAATTCAGTTTTTAAAAATGATGAATATTTTTTTTACTCCAAGGAGATTGGATTTAAAGAGAATTCGAAATTTAGTCATTTTTTTGCTGATCAAACCTGTTTGTTCGTTGTATGCAGTGAGGGTAAAATAGTTGGTGAGTTTTGACGCTGATAGGTATAGCGTAGACTAGGTGTGCAGCCGCCATTTTTGAACCAATGGTGAGTGCATACAACTATGCAGCGATTTAACGATAGATAATTGCTTATAACATGGAGATATCCCCCGTGTTGGGGATCGTCACCAAGATCAACCTCAAGAGGGTGATCGTGTTAGCCGAAGAAGGCACCAAACAATACAAGGTCTCGCCAGATTTATTCAGGCCTCTCCCGTGACGTGAAATCGGTCAACTATGTCCTGGAACGAACGCTACTTTTTCTTGGTCCACTTGTGTATCCGCGACTGTATCTTTTTAAATAAAAATACTCAGTCGTGGGCAGTTACACAATTTGTGTTTACATGCTCTGGCTCAATGTTTTAACTCGCAAAAGTCAACCCCACGGATTCTCAAGATTTAATTTTTTTTACTATTGTCTTCGAATAGAACCTTTCTTCATGGCTTATATTCTTAACGTTTTACGCTGGTACCTGTCGCTCGGCGCTAAGTTCTATCGTGTTGTCCCCTTAATGACGTCAGCCATCGTTGTTTTGACGATCGTTGCGCAGATTGCATCGTTACTGTCCTTTTTCCTTCCCCTGAAGATCATTATTCTTCTGGGCTCAGATGGAATGCCGCGATATTTTCCGGCGGCTTTTTCGCAACTTGACCGCGACCTGCTAATTGCCTGGCTGAGTGGCACCACCTTTGGTTTCTTCCTGCTGAGCCTTCTGGCGGAAAAGCTCATTGCCAAGGCCACAGAGGTGGCCGCAGGCGAGTTGCTGGGCAAAAGCCAGAAGATGGTGTTGTTTGAAAATCAGGAAGACGTGGCGGCTAAGGCCTATCAACGTTATTCCAGTGCGCTGGCAGCTGGTGTTTTCATCCCCCTGGCGCTGTTTGCGTTAGGTTGGTTCTATCCATCCATGGCTGGGCTGATTGCCGGTTACTCGGTTTTTGTTTTCGTGGTTTTCATGGCCTCGTATCGCCTCAGCGAGAGGTTCAGAGAGTACCTGGATCAGAAACTGACTTCTGCCCTTGGGCTGGCCGCCAAACTGGGATTCTTTTTGGTTTTCGCGTACCTGGTGATGGAGTTTATTTTCTTTTCTCCACCGGGTTTTATCATCGCTATTATCTCGATACTGGCGAGCCGCCAGATATTTGGCCGCGCAACGGCCCTGGTTTCAGGGCTGCATGGGCTTGCCCAGCAACGGCCGAGACTGGATGGGCTGTTTTTCCACGGCAAGGTGCTGGTGAGCCAGCAGCTGAATCCGGGAAAGAAGAATCTGTGGGCGCTGCTGCAGCCGGAAACCCGCGCAGGCTGGCTTATGCGGGTGTTGGAAGAAGCCGGTGTGCAGCCGGTGGGCACTGGGCAGCTTCAGGTGCAATGGCTGGATAGCAGCAAACCGAACATGCCCCATTTGTTGGTGTATGGCGCTGACATGCCCGACCAGCGGTTGCTGATAAAAGTTTTCGACGTCAATCGCAAATCGCCAGCTCAGCATGAGGCCATGCTGGCGACAGAGGGGCTGGAAGGCGTACCCATACCTTCGCTGATTTTGGTGACGGAAGTTGACCGGTTTGCCTGCCACGTTTATCGCCTGCCACCGGGCCAATTACTGAAGGTTCCGCAGGCAAAGCGCAAGCTCCCAGCTCTGGAGAAGCGTTTTGTAACGATTCACCTGCCCCCCCGGCTTGTGAATCGTTACCTGCGATCCCGCCCGCTGCTGGTCGACCGGCTTTCTGCTGAAGTGCTGGAACGGCTCTATGTCGCCTGCTCCAGCAGGCAGGACACCTTGCATGTCGCGGAACTGATTAATCGGCTGGCCGAACTTCATTTACACCTGAAGGCTCTTCCGTTGGTTCTGATGAACCCCAATATGGTGAGGTCCGTCTGGCAGGCGGACGCAGATCAGTCCCTGTTAGCACTGAACTGGGATAAATGGTCGCTGGACCCTCTGGGCGCAGGGTGGCCCTTGCCTGGAAAGCCGTTCGCACGGCTGGTTGAGCATCTAGCTGGAGAGCCAGACCGCCGTCTCAACACGGCAGATTCCCGCAAAGTGCGGTTGTCTGCATTGGCTTATGGCCTGGAAGATTTCAATAACCGGCAGCTGTTTAATGACGCGCTGGATGTACTGCCGGAAATTCTCGACATGCTGAACGCGTTGCAGGACAACGCCATTGAGGAGTGACTCTTGGCACGTATAGCCATGCTGGTATGGAATGAGTTTGTGAACGACGCCCGCGTGTTGAAAGAGGCGCAGACCCTGGCAGAAGCGGGCCACCAGGTGGTTGTCCATGCCTTGCACACTCCTGGTAAAACGCTGGAGTCTGAAGAGCTGGAACCCGGTGTCCGGGTTGAAAGAGTGGTGCGTAGCCCCTTCTGGAGCTTTCGCAAGGGCGGCGTACAGGCGAGTGCATCCGGGGCGCCCGCGCAGCCGGTAGCTTCGCCGCCGAGTACTGGCCACCAGTTATTTCGCCTGTCGACCCGTTCCATCACCCATCTGAGATTGTGGTGGCGCCTGGTCCGCTCCCGGGCGGGTGTTATTCATGCCCATGATGTGAATACTCTGCCGACAGCCTGGTTGGCATCAAAGTGGCTCGGTATACCCCTGGTCTACGACGCCCATGAGATCAGTACCGACCGTGAAGGCTACAAGGCGTTTCGCAAGTGGGTGGGCTGGATCGAGAAAACGATCATGCCCAAGGTTGCCGCCTCGATTACCACAACGGATTTGCGGGCAAAGTTCTTTGCCCGGGCCTATCATGTCCCTCGCCCTCTGGTGCTGCAGAACCGACCGCGTCGGGTGCCTTTGCTGGAAAGTAACCGGTTACGTGAGCACCTTCAGCTGAAGGAACCCTGGCCGTTGGTGGTTTACCAGGGGGGATTGCAGCGGGGGCGGGGGCTTGACCGGCTGGTGGAGGCGGCTGCCCGTTTGCGGGGTGCCTATGTTGTATTTGTCGGTGGTGGCAACATCGAGGGGCAGCTCAGGGGTAGGGTCCGGGAATACGGCCTGGAGCAACGGGTGTTTTTTATTCCCACGGTGTCGCTCGATGAGCTTCCACACTATACGGCGTCAGCCGACATTGGTGTCCAACCCATCGAGAACACCTGCCTGAATCATTTCACGACGGATTCCAACAAACTGTTCGAGTATGTGGCGGTGGGGTTGCCGGTAGTGGCTTCGGCGTTACCGGAGATTGCCAGGGTGGTGAAAGGCCATGACCTGGGAATCCTGACACCAGCCGGCGATGTGGAAGCCCTGGCCGAGGCGCTGCAGCGTCTGGTTGACGATCCGGAACTACGGGCCCGGTATTCAGCGAGCGCCAGGCGCGCGGCTGCTAAACTCAACTGGGAGGCACAGGAAAGTGCCCTCGTCGATCTTTACAGGCGTATCCTGTCGCCTGACTGATAAACTGACTGTTTACCGGCCAAACCGCGCATTAACCCCTAAACTTTCTCACTTTGTTTGCGGTACCTTTGAAAATACTCTTACTAAGCTATTACTTTCCACCTGATCTCAGTGCCGGTGCCTTCAGGGCTCGGGCCTTGGCGGAGGCTTTGGTCCGGCAAGGTGGTGGTAACGTTCAGTTGGATGTCCTGACCACCGAACCGAATCGCTATCGCAGCCATAAACCGGTTGCGGTGGAAAAACCGGAAATAGGTTACCGCGTTGTTCGCGTAGGGCTTCCGCGCCAGCGTTGGGGACTTCTCGGGCAGGTGCGGTCCTTCGGTTCGTTTGCCCGTGCGGCTTTCACGCAGGCGCCCGAGGACCACTACGATATTGTAGTCGCAACCTCTTCCCGCCTAATGACAGCGGCGGTGGGTGCCCGGTTGGCCAAACGCAAGGGCGCTGTGTATTACCTGGATATACGGGATATATTCCTCGATACTATAAGACATGTGTTTAACCCGGCGGTGGTGATGCCGCTGAAAGGTTTATTATCGCGTATTGAGCGCTACGCCGTTCGCCGTGCGAACCGAGTTAATCTGGTGTCGCCTGGTTTTCTGCCGTATTTTCAGAAGATAGATGCTAAAAAGTCCTATCGTCTGTTCACTAATGGCATTGACGAAGATTTTGAATTGGAAGCCTTTGTTGGCAAATCTCCTGCCACGGGTAAGGTTCATATTGTGTATGCCGGGAACATAGGGCACGGTCAGGGATTGGACCATATTCTCCCGCCGCTGGCTCTTCAGTTGGAAGGGCGGGCGTCGTTCACTGTCATCGGTGATGGGGCCACTCGGGCTGTGCTGGTTAACAGGTGTCGCGAAGTGGGGGCGGACGTAACTTTTGTCAATCCTGTCCCCAGAGATCAGTTGCTTGGTTACTACAAGCAGGCTGATGTGCTTTTTCTCCATCTCAACGATTTACCTGCCTTTCTGAAGGTGCTTCCATCCAAACTGTTTGAATATGCCGCTACAGGCAAGCCGATATTGGCGGGCGTTGATGGCTATAGCAGAGGTTTTCTGGCTGAGCAGGTTGAGGGTGTTGGCATTTTCCGGCCTTGCGATGTCACTGCTGCCATTGAGGCCTTTGATCGGCTTGAACTCGTCTATTACCCCCGCAAAGTTTTTTTGGAGCGTTATGCTCGCCGGCGGATTATGGATGATATGGCGCGCGACGTGTTGGAAATTGGGTGATATTTAGCCGGAGGAGCTGCAGTCAAACCATGTCGAAGCAGTTCAGAGAGAAGGAAGAAGAACGTTGGCTGAAAACATTGTCTGGCCCGATCATAAAATTACTTGTGTGGAGCGCTCCGCTCACGAAAAGCTGAAACCCCACCTGCTATGATCCAGCTGCCCAAATGGCTGCAAGCCCGGCTTGATCGGCTGGGTAGCGACCACAAACAGCTTGCCCGAGGCTTACTGCTGGTAGGATTTTTCGTTCTCGTCGGGAAGTTTGCCGGCGCCGCGAAAGAGATGGCTGTGGCCTGGCGCTATGGCGTCAGCGAAACGGTCGATGCCTACCTTTTTGTGTTCAATCTTGTGCAGTGGCCTATTGCCATTGTTGCCGGGGTAATCGGCGCTGTGCTGGTGCCCCTTGCGGCCCGTTTACGCCAGGAGGCACCACAGGATACACCAGGCTTTCGCAGTGAGTTACTGGGCGGTACGTTGTTGGTTGGCCTGTGTCTTGGCATTGGCGCGTGGTTGTTCCTGCCCTGGCTAGTGCAGCAGCCCTGGGTGGGTCTTAATCCTGGCCAGGCCGATCTGGCAGGACAGATGGCAACCTGGCTTGCATGGGTTTTGCCGTTGGCTATTATTGCAAGGCTTTTGGCGGCCTGGACCATGGCAGCGAATCGTCATCTTAATACCTTGCTGGAGGGCGCCCCTGCGCTGGCGATTCTGGTGGCTGTTCTGCTGATGGGCGGCACCGAACCTTTGATCTGGGGCACTCTGGCTGGTTTTGCGATACAGGTTTTACTGCTGTTCCTGCCGCTGGCATTGCGGGGAGAGGCAGAGGCGCCTGTCTTTGTTTTTCGATCGCGCCACTGGCGCCCGTTTTTTGCGGGCTTTGGGCTGATGCTGGTTGGTCAGGGGCTGATGAGCCTGGTGGACATTATTGATCAGTTTTTTGCGGCCCGCCTGGGTACGGGGGCGCTCTCCACCCTTGGCTATTCTACCCGCGTGCTGAGTCTGATTCTTGGCCTTGGCACCATCGCTATTGGCCGCGCGGCTCTGCCTGTTCTTTCCCGTACCCATGCTGAAGGCCGTGCAGGCATTGAACGCACGGCTATTCAGTGGGCCGGGTTGTTGTTCGGCATCGGTATCCTGATAATGACAATCGGTTTCTGGCTTTCCCCGGTTATTGTCGAGCTTCTTTTTGAACGTGGCCGCTTTACCGGTGACGATACCGAGCGGGTAATGGGTCTGCTCAGATACGCTGTGCTTCAGGTGCCTTTCTATTTTGCGTCCATCATTCTGTCCTATGCGTTGTTAAGCCAGCAGCGCTACAGGGAGATAATGATGCTGGCAACCGTCAGCGTCGTAGTGAAGCTTGTACTTGCTTCGGTGCTGGTGCCTTTTCTGGGTCTTGCAGGTTTACTGCTTGCCACTGCGGGCGTGTATTTTGTCTCGGGCATGTTGATGGTTTGGGTACTTAGGCGCCAATGAGGAAAGGAAAATACAAGTAATGAGCAGGCTTACCGAAACATCCTACTGGGGCGCCACCTACACTGCCCCGTTCCGCATTGCGGCCGGTGGAGGTTACCGGCTACAAAAATCTCAGCGCTGCGCAGGCCCTTGAGGGTAAGCGCTCAAGCAGCGTTTCACGCCCGCGAGTTCGTCCTGGCTGAATCGGGTCAAGGGCTGGTTTGGCCAGCTGGAGCGACGAGCGTTTTGTCGGGTATTTTCGCCAGCGTTGGTGAATTGAAGTCTGCTATTAAAAAGTACATCAAGGTTTACAACGAGAAACTGGCGAAGCCATTTCGATGGCATAAAAGCGCCGAATCCATTATGACCTCGATGGCATGAGTAAAGCTGAGCAGATTGATAATAAATTAGCGAATTAACCAAAGGGCACGCTAGTAAAAATATCATTGCGATGAAAATTCGGTTTAAATAGCAAATATGCAAAACTTTGTTTAAGGAATTGCTATATGAGTCGCCATAGCGAAGAAATTAATTCTGGAAAGCGCTTTTCCTTTGGAAAGAATTGGCAGAATTTTATCAAGGAAATCAATGAAAAAAATATTAGTGAGGCTGAAAAGTCACTTAAGGTAATGCTTAATTTGGAAACTCTATCCGGCAAGAGCTTTTTGGATGCTGGCTCTGGAAGTGGTTTGTTTAGCCTTGCGGCTCGCCGTTTAGGCGCAAAGGTACATTCGTTTGATTATGATCCCCACTCTGTCGCATGCACAAACGAATTGAAATGCCGATATTTTCCGGGTGACGACAAATGGAGAATCGAAGAAGCTTCAGTTCTTGATGTAAACTATTTATTAAATTTAGGTGAATTTGACGTCGTCTATAGCTGGGGAGTTCTGCACCATACTGGAGCAATGTGGAGGGCTTTAGAAAATATCGAGCCATTAGTAAAAATTAATGGAAAACTATTTATTGCTATTTATAATGACCAAGGATCATGGAGCAGGCGCTGGCGGATTCTGAAAATTATTTATAACCGACTTCCTGGGCCATTTAAACCTGTATACGCTGGACTGATCATGGCACCGAGGGAAATGAAATTTTTCATGCTACATATGTTGAAGGGGCGACCGCATACGTATATTAATAATATTATTAATTACTCTCAAACGAGCTTTCGCGGCATGAGCATGTGGCATGACCTTGTTGATTGGATTGGCGGCTATCCGTTCGAGGTGGCGAAGCCGGAGGCTATATTCTCGTTTTATCATGGAAAGGGGTTTGAACTAGAAAGGCTTAAAACAAATGCCGGGAGCTTGGGCTGCAACGAGTATGTGTTTTCCAAACGCGGTATTCGATAACGTCGTACCAAGGAAAAACTTAAAGGTAACTATTCAGCTCACTTTGTCTCGAAAAGTGCTTGACAGAGTTTTCCGTCAGTTCCGAGAATCCCAGTCGCGGCCCGGAGCATTGCGGTAAATGCACATTCAAAGCGTCTGTCACTCCGCCAGAACCATTTTAAGCCGGAAGACACTGCCAGCGTTGTCTGTCAAGGTAGTTGGCACCTGATTCATTTATCTCTAATGAGCCACACATTGCCCTGCCTGCTTTTGTCTCGGTTCTGGTGCAGCTTCTCGGCCTTGCTGGCTTGCTGCTTGCAACGGCCGGAGTGTATTTTGTGACCGGCATAGTGATGATCTGGGTACTCAGGTACTGAGGCATTGTGCTTGCGGGGAACATCAGCCCCTGAACATCGGGATGAAGGAGAAATACGGGTAATGAGCAGGCTTACCGAAACATCCTACTGGGACGCAACTTATACGGCCCGTCCGTCTTTGCAGCCTATTGAGGTCACCGGCTACAGAAATCTCAGCGCTGAAAAAAACCTTGAGGTAATGGAGTCTGTTGGTATTGAGAACAAACGGGTTCTTGAGGTTGGAGGGGGTGGCTCAGCCTGGCTCGCCTTTTTTGCTTCACACTACCCGGACTCGGAATTTACGGCGCTCGATTATTCTGATGAGGGGTGCGCCCTGGTGCGGGATTATGCCAATGAGCGGGGGCTGCTGAACCTTCACACCGTTTGTGCGGACATGTTTGATCCGGAGGCTGCCGTGGGCCAATTTGACCTGGTTTATAGCCACGGCGTAGTGGAGCACTTTACGGACTTGGCTGCGACTCTGGCGCCGATGAAAAACTTTCTGGCCCATGACGGTCGCCTAGTAACGTTTATACCCAATATGTCGGGAATCCTTGGCGCGCTGACCCGAAAATTCAATCGGGCAGTCTATGAGATCCACGTTCCCCATGACCGGGAGTCATTTGTAAAGGGTCATAAGGACGCTGGGCTTGAAATACTGGAATGTGGTTATCTGGATTCCACCAACTTTGGGGTGCTTTCCAGCTGTTTTGAACATCAGTCCGGAATAAAATGGCAGTTCTACAAGCAACTGGCGCGGCTCTCCAAAATCCTGTGGGCATTTGAGTCACGCGTTTTCCGGCTACCAACTTCCCGGTTGTTTTCGCCCTATATTTACGCTATTGCAAAGAAACCCTGATGCGCCTCGTTATTCTTGTTCACTCCCTGTCCTCGGGCGGTGCAGAGCGAGTGACTTCCGCCCTGGCTAACTATTGGGCCAGACAGGGGTGGTCCATAACGATAGTGACTATTGCGGGGCAAGAGCAGGACTTCTATTCCCTTGATGCGGGTGTCCAGCGTGTCGCTATGGGGCTTGATCATCCCAGCGCCAGCGTCTGGCATGCCCTGCTCCATAATTTTCGTCGTGTGCGGGATTTGCGGGCATTGATCAGGCGGGAGCAGCCGGATGTTGTTCTGGGGATGATGAGCACGGCCAGTATTCTGGTTGCTCTGGCAGCCCGAAAAACAGGTGTGCCGGTCATAGGTTCGGAGCGCGTTCACCCCCCGGCGCTGCCACTTGGGAGAGTATGGGAGCGCATGCGGAGGTTTGCCTATCCCCGGCTCCAGGCGGTTGTTGCCCAGACTGAGCAGAGTGCCCAATGGATCCGTGACCATGCCGGTGCCCGGAATGTTCAGGTAATTCCGAACCCGGTCATTTACCCGCTGGAATCCCAGGAACCTCGGGTGACCCCGCCCAGGGCAGAGCGTTCCCTGCTTGCGGTGGGTCGTCTTGCTCCCCAGAAAGGTTATGAGCGTCTGCTTGCCGCTTTTTCAGAACTTGCTCCTGACTTTCCTGAATGGCAGCTGCACATAGTGGGAGATGGCGTGTGCCGTAATGAGCTCGAAGAGCGTGTTTTGTCTTTTGGCCTCACAGATCGTATCAGACTTCCTGGTGCTGTTGGCAATGTAGCGGACTGGTACCGGTCGGCTGACCTCTTTGTGATGACCTCCCGTTTTGAAGGCTTTCCCAATACTCTCGCAGAAGCGCTTTCCTATGGACTCCCTGCGGTGAGCGTCGATTGCGATACGGGGCCCAGGGATATCATCCGCCACGAGGTGGATGGGATTCTGGTGCCCCGGGATGATCACAGGGCACTGGTTGATGCTCTGGCTTGCCTGATGGCGGATGAAGGCCTTCGCAAACAGTATGGCCAGCGGGCAACGGAAGCCGCCCAACGTTTTGCGCCGGAACGGGTTGCTGACATGTGGGAGAATCTTTTCAGGCAAGTGGCAGCCAATGGCTCAAAGTAAAAAAATCCTTTTCCTTGTCAGTTCCATGCAGGGCGGAGGCGCCGAGCGCGTTGCGGCCCTGCTTTGCAATTACTGGGCGGAAGCGGGCCACGATATTGTGCTTATGCCGACTTTTTCCGGCCGTGGAGAGTGCCTCTATCCGCTGGATGAAAAAGTGCGCCTGGAGTATCTGGCGGACCGCGTGGGGAGCACGTCAAAAGCCCGCTGGAATGGCTTCCGAAGGCTTCTGGCCTTGCGTCACGTAATGCAGGAGTTCCGGCCCGATGCAGTGGTGTCCTTCCTTACCCACGTGAACGTTGCCGCCCTGATTGCTGCAACTGGTCTGCCTTTTCCGGTTGTGGTATCCGAGCGCACCAACCCTGCACTGTTCCAGCTCAGCCGATTCTGGGCTCTCGGAAGGCGTCTGTTATATCGCCGGGCCAGGAGCGTAGTGGTTCAGACCAGCCTGGTTCGAGAGTGGGTTGAGGCGAATTGTCCGGGCGCCCGTATCGATGTGATTCCGAATCCGGTGGTTTTTCCCTTGCCAGCAGGTGAGCCGCGCATCTCTCCGGCAACGGCAGTTGGAGGTGACCACTCGGTACTGCTGGCTGTCGGTCGCCTTGGGCCCGAAAAGGGTTTCGACAGTCTGCTGGACGCGTTTCAAGGGGCAGCGGCGGAAAACCCGGGCTGGAATCTGGTTATTCTCGGAGAAGGACCTGAGCGGGCTGCCCTCGAGCAACAGGTCATCGATCTTGGGCTGTCTGGCCGGGCTCACCTGCCGGGAAGAGTGGGCAATCTGGGCGACTGGTATGATCGCGCCGATCTTTATGCGCTGAGTTCCCATTTTGAGGGCTTTCCCAACACCCTGGTTGAAGCCATGGCCTATGGGGTCCCCCCGGTCAGCATGGATTGCGCGACCGGGCCGGTGGATATCATCACTCCAGGAAAGGATGGCCTGCTTGTGGCGCCCGAAACTGGTACCCCCGGCCTTGAAAAAGCACTGTCAACACTGATGGGCGATCCGGTCTTGCGGAAGTCTCTGGCTACTGAGGCCATCGATGTTCGGGAACGTTTTGCGATTGAAAGGGTGGCCCGGCAATGGAGTGGGGTAATAGGGCTGGAAGTGGAATGAGCATTCTGCATGTCATAACCGGCCTGGGAACAGGCGGTGCAGAACGGGCACTTTTTTCGACCCTGGAAGGGGGTCTTTCCCGGAGCATACCCTGCCATGTCCTGTCCCTGACGGATAAGGGGACCTATGGCGACCGTATTGAGGCGCTTGGTGTACCAGTGCATGCACTTCATATGAAACGGGGGCTGCCGACCGCAGCGGTGATATCCGGACTGAGAAGGGTCATTCGCGAGGTGAGGCCGGATATCCTCCAGGGATGGATGTATCATGGTAATCTCGCTGCCTCACTGGGCCGATTCATGGCTCCTGGTTTTCCGTCCCTTGCCTGGAATGTTCGCCACAGTCTTTATGGCATGGACGGTGAAAAGACCATGACCCGTTATGTAATTCGGGCCGGTGCCCTGCTTTCCGGTCGCCCTGATGTCATCCTCTACAACAGTGAGACGTCCCGCAGGCAGCATGAAGCGTTCGGCTTTTCGGCAAAGCGGGGGCTGGTAATTCCCAACGGTTTTGATCTGAACAGGCTGTCACCATCGCCAGAACGCGGCATTGCCATTCGGAAGGAACTGGAGATTCCCCTGGATGCAATCGTTATTGGCCATGTAGGACGCTTGCACCCGCTGAAGGATCACCCCCGGTTTCTGCGGGCGGCGGTGAGGCTGATTCAGGAGGAGTCACAGGACATTCATGTTGTCATGAGCGGGCTCGGCGTCGGTTATGACACCGCCAGCCTTGCGTCGACGATACCCGCCGGATTGATCGCGAGGTTTCACCTGCTGGGCGAACGCCGGGATGTTCCGGACCTGATGTGCGCTATGAATGTATTCTGCCAGAGCTCATGGTCCGAGGCGTTTCCCAATGTTCTGGGGGAGGCCATGGCTGCAGGCGTGCCCTGTGTGGCAACAGATGTAGGAGATAGTGGCCCTGTCGTCGGGGACACCGGGGTTGTTGTTCCTCCGTCTGACGATGAGGCCCTGTTTTGTGGGCTTCGGCAGCTTCTGGGAAAGTCTGTATTGGAGCGCCAGATGCTGGGTGAAGCGGCAAGATCAAGGGTGGCTGCCTGTTACGGGAGGGAGGCGGTGGTAGCCGGGTATGTCAAACTTTATAAAGAGCTGGCGGGGCGGAAGCCTCATTCAGCTTCCGGGGCTTAGGAACCAGTTTAATGTGCGGAATTGCCGGATTTTGGCAGAGTCATCTGGGCCACAGTCTTGAGGTTGCTACCCGCATGGGGACTGTGATGGAGTCCCGTGGCCCCGATGATGCCGGTGCCTGGGTCGAGGAGTCGGCGGGCCTGGGGCTGTCTCACCGGCGGCTGGCGATACTGGATCTCTCTCCGGCAGGCCACCAGCCCATGCACTCACCCTGCGGTCGCTATGCGCTTGTTTATAATGGTGAGATCTACAATCACGAGGATCTGCGCCGGAACCTGGACAGCGAGGGCGGCGGGTTTGACTGGCGTGGCCACTCCGACACAGAGACTCTTCTGGCTGCCCTCAGGCACTGGGGTATTGAGAAGACGCTGAAACAGCTGAATGGCATGTTTGCCTTCGCCCTCTGGGATAGCTGCGAACAGGAGCTGTTTCTGGCTCGGGACCGCATGGGGGAGAAGCCCCTATACTATGGTCGCTCCGGCGAGGCGTTCCTGTTCGGCTCGGAGCTGAAGGCACTGAAAATGCATCCAGGGTGGAAGGGCGAAATAGACCGTGATGCCCTTGCACTCTATATGCGGCATAACTACGTGCCAGCGCCGTGGAGTATCTACCAGGGTATCTCCAAGCTACCCCCGGCGCATTTTGTGGTGATTCGCGGCAAGGGTCGTGACATTGGGGAGCCCCGCTGTTACTGGGATCTTGCCGAAGTTGCTGAGAAAGGCATAGCCTCCGCCAGTGGCGGCCCTGAAGCCCTGGAAGAGGAACTTGATCTGCTACTGCGCGATGCTGTGGGGTGCCGTATGGCCGCCGATGTGCCTCTGGGAGCTTTTCTGTCCGGCGGGTATGATTCCACGATGGTCGCGGCGATGATGCAGGCCCAGAGCAGCCGGCCAGTCAAAACCTTCACCATCGGTTTCCATGAAGAGGGCTACAACGAAGCCACCCATGCGCGGGCCGTGGCGGATCATCTGGGAACGGATCATGCCGAGCTGTATGTGAAGCCCGAAGACGCCATGGCGGTTATCCCCAGGCTGCCTTCCATGTACGATGAGCCTTTTTCGGACTCCTCCCAGATTCCGACCTTTCTGGTCAGTCAGCTTGCCCGAAAGCATGTCACTGTGAGCCTGTCGGGGGATGGTGGTGATGAGCTGTTCTATGGTTATGACAGGTATTTCAGGGCAGACCGCATCTGGGGTGTTCTCAGCCGGGTGCCAATGCCACTGCGCCGGATGATGAGTGCTGCTGCATCCCACGCCCCAGGCCATTCTATTGAATGGATGATGAGTCTGCTGCCGGAGCGAATGCGAATCAGCAGTTTTGCAGACCGGCTGCCTAAACTGGCTGAACTTCTTACGCATTCCAGTGGCGAGGCGTTTTACCGGGAGCTGGTGTCCCACGCAAAACATCCGGGACAGCTTGTATTGGGGGCGAAGGAGCCGGACACACTGC
Source organism: Marinobacter orientalis (assembly GCF_004792665.1). GTDB lineage: Bacteria > Pseudomonadota > Gammaproteobacteria > Pseudomonadales > Oleiphilaceae > Marinobacter > Marinobacter orientalis. Next base: position 28,989 of record NZ_SRZX01000008.1, on the reverse strand, counting down.
TGAGCCAGCCCGAGCTTTTGCCGCAGCTTCCAGGCTTGCGCGAGCGGATGATGTATCTGGATATGATGACCTACCTGCCGGGTGACATCCTTACAAAGGTGGATCGGGCAAGTATGGCCGTGAGCCTTGAAGCCCGGGTGCCTCTGCTTGACCACCGGGTATTGGAATTCGCCTGGCGTTTGCCCACCGAGTATAAATTCCGTGATGGTCAGGGCAAGTGGTTGCTCAAACAGGTACTGTATCGCTATGTGCCGCGGGAAATGATGGAGCGCCCCAAAATGGGTTTTGGCGTTCCTGTGGAACACTGGCTGCGGGGCCCGCTGAGAGAATGGGCTGAGGATCTGTTGAATGAATCCCGCCTTGCCGAGGAGGGTTTTTTTGATCCGGTACCCATCCGCAAAATGTGGCAAGAGCATATCAGCGGTGTAAGGCGATGGCATTACCATCTGTGGGATGTATTGATGTTCCAGGCTTGGCTGAGAGAGCAGGCATGACGAAGAAACTGCTGATTGTGGTAAATCAGCCGGCTTTTTTTATCTCCCACCGGCTGGCAGTCGCAGAGGGCGCCAGGGATGCAGGCTACGAGGTTCACATAGCAACCCAACCGGGGCCGGGTGTGGAGCACATTCGTAGCCTTGGTTTCAGACATACCGAAATTCCCCTTGTCCGCAGTGGCAGGGGCATTTTGTCCGAAATCCGGCTGATGCTTGTGCTTTGGCGGCTGTTCTGGAAATTGAAACCTGATGTCCTGCACCTGGTTACCATCAAGCCGGTACTTTATGGCGGAATAGCGGCACGTCTGGCGCCGGTTGGTGGGGTGGTGGCTGCCATATCGGGGTTGGGTTTCATTTTTGTCTCCACTGGGTTCACGGCATCTGTTGCGCGCAAGCTGGTGGGACTTTTATACCGCCTGGCTCTGGGTAAAAAGAACCTTCGGGTGATCTTCCAGAACCGCTCGGACCGGGATCTTTTTCTCAGATTAAAGGCTGTTGCGCCGTCCAAAGTGGAAATAATCCGCGGGTCCGGCGTTGATCTCTGCTGTTATTCCCGGGAGCCGGAATCGGAGACCGGGCCCGTTGTCTGTCAGGCTTCCCGGCTATTATGGGATAAGGGCGTGGGGGAGTTTGTTGAGGCGGCCCGGATACTCAAAGCACGTGGAGTAGATGTCCACTTTCAGCTGATCGGTGATGTAGATACTGATAATCCGGCTACGGTGAGCCCGGATGAGGTTCAGGCGTGGCAAAAGGAAGGGGTGATTGAGATCCTGGGGCACAGGAGGGATATTGCGCATCTGTTTTCGCACGCACACGTTGTGGTGCTGCCGTCTTATCGAGAAGGATTGCCAAAAGTGCTTGTTGAAGCGGCTGCCTGCGGCCGGGCGGTTGTAACTACCAATGTTCCGGGCTGCAGGGATGCCATTGAGCCAGGGGTTTCGGGGCTTCTGGTCCCGTTACGGGATGCCGTTTCCCTTGCGGATGCGATTCAAAAGCTGGTGATGGACCCGGAACTTCGGGCGCGAATGGGTCGTGCTGGCCGGGATCTGGCTGAGCGGGCGTTTGGCATTGAAGCTATTGTTGATCAGCATCTGGCCATTTATCGGAAGCTGGAGCCGTCTTCGTGAAAGCTGCAAAGAAGCTGGTTGTTTCCGGTGCCACGGGATTTGTAGGTTCTGCCCTGATTTCTCGAATTGTTCGTGAGCCGCACCTGGGCGAGGCCCTGGCGCTGGTTCGCAGTAGGAGCGATACCCTGCCTGCGTCGATAGAGCAGATTTGTCTTGGCTCCACTGGTGACTTTTCACGGCCCTTACCATTGGCCGAGGTAGATACAGTAATTCATGCTGCTGCCAGGGTTCACGTGATGAATGATAGCTCTGATGATCCGTTGACCGAGTTCCGCAGGGTCAATGTTGAGGGTACCCTGGCTCTTGCCCGACAAGCAGCTGAGGCGGGAGTCAGACGATTTGTATTCCTGAGCTCAATCAAGGTAAATGGGGAGTCAACGGAGCCAGGGCGGGCCTTTACTGCAAACGACAGTCCTTCACCTCAGGATCCGTACGGTATTTCGAAAATGGAAGCGGAGCGGGCCTTGCATGAGCTGGCCGCTGAAACCGGGCTTGAAATGGTCATTATTCGTCCACCGCTGGTATACGGGCCGGGTGTAAAAGGAAATTTCGCCACTATGGTTGCGTTGGTGAGAAAAGGGGTGCCGCTGCCTTTTGGTGCTATCCATAATAAACGCTCACTCATTGCGCTGGATAACCTGGTCGATTTGATTATCACTTGCATCGATCATCCCGCCGCTGCCAATCAGACTTTTCTGGCAGGTGATGGCAAGGATTTGTCTACCGCTGAATTGCTCCGCCGGGTTGGTGAAGCAATGGGTAAACCGGCCCGGCTGATTCCGGTGCCCGCAGGAATGCTCATGTTCGGTGCTAGTTTACTTGGCAAAAAAGCGGTTGCTCAGCGTTTGCTTGGTTCCTTACAAGTGGATATTTCCAAAGCGCGCAACGTGTTGGGTTGGGAGCCTATTTTGTCGGTGGGGGAAGGGCTTCGGCGTTGTTTCGTTCCGGGGAATAGACTTTGATTAGGTTGCTTGATTTTTTCTTCTCGCTGTTGGGATTGCTTTTAGGGTTCCCGATATTGTTGCTTCTCATGATTATTGGGCTGTTTGATACCGGCTATCCGATTTTTTGTCAGAAGAGGGTAGGCCGTAACAGCAAGCCGTTCATACTTGTAAAATTCCGCACCATGAAGAAAGACACAGCCTCTGTGGCGAGCCACCTGGCAAGCGCAGATGCCATCACCCCTTTCGGCCGATTTCTGCGGCGGACCAAACTGGATGAGTTACCCCAGTTGTGGAATGTGCTGAAAGGTGAGATGAGTCTGGTTGGGCCAAGGCCTTGTTTGTTTAACCAGGAAGAGTTGATTTCAGAGCGTGAGCAACGGGGTGTGCTAACAGCTCGCCCAGGTATTACTGGCCTGGCGCAGGTAAATGATATTGATATGTCTACACCCCGGTTATTGGCAGAGACGGACCAGAAGATGCTGGAGAATCTGACAGTTGGGGCTTACTTCAAGTACATTTTCATGACCGTGGCCGGTAAGGGCGCTGGCGACCGGGTGCCCGGTAAAGACTGAATGCTTCTTGTCTCCAAGCTTGCTATCGCACTCGTCTCTCCCTTGGCCACTCTGGCTTGAGGATACCGAGACGCTGGATGGGAGTGGCCGGGCGATCAAAGAGATCATAGGGCAAATTGTGGGTAGATAATAGTTTTTGAGACGTATTAACGAATTGCATCAATTCTGAGGCTGAAGGGTTTCATGCGTTTAATGTTATGTTCTTGGTAGGACAGTTTTATACTCGGCGAAGTAAAAAAGAAAAGGGATGATTGTGAGAGCGGAGGAATCATGTGAGCAGAGATAAACAGAACAAACACGCGGGCAGAAATTTTGTTGTTAAGGCCTTTCTGAATCTACCCAGGTTTCAGAAGCGGATTATCTCTGTACTTTCAGATGCCTTTGTCCTGTTCTTTGCTATCTGGGCAGCCTTCGCGTTGCGGTTGGAGCAGCATCTCTGGTTGCCAACTCAAGGTCAGCTGACGGTTGCGGCAATAACGGTCGTGTTCACCATTGGGATATTTATCCGCCTCGGATTGTATCGGGCGGTGATTCGCTATCTTGGAGACAAGGCCTTTCTGACGATTATTTATGGTGTTGTTGCGTCCGCTACCACACTAATCGTGCTGGGTTATCTGCTTCAGGTGTTTGTGCCGCGTTCCGTTCCAATCATATACGGTGCCTTGGCCTTCCTGTTTGTAAGCGGCACACGCCTCAGTGTACGGATGATCGTGAACCACCCAAAACAGCGTGCGAAAGAGGCCGTGGCTATCATTGGCGCAGGCGAAACCGGCATGCAGCTGGCCTCGGCCCTTGAGCAGGGCACAGAATACCGCCCGGTAGTTTTCGTGACCTTTGACCGGTCCAGCCACAAGTCTACGATCAATGGCCTGCCAGTAGTCAGCATCAGTCACATCGCCAAACACATACCCAGACACCGCGTCCAGCGCATCCTGCTGGCGCTGGATGAAGACTCGCAGATTGATCGCAAGAAGCTGCTGAAACAACTGGAGCCATTGTCGATTCCGGTTCAGACCGTGCCTTCCATGTCGGAGCTGGTGGCCGGTCAGGCGCGGATTAACGACATTCGGGATCTGGAAATCGAGGACCTACTGGGGCGGGACCCGGTGCGGCCGGATTCTGCCGTTGTCGCCAAAAGCCTGTACCAGAAATCTGTAATGGTGACCGGCGCGGGCGGCTCGATTGGCTCTGAACTCTGTCGCCAGATCATTCGCCACCGCCCGCGAACGCTGGTGCTGTTTGAGCAGTCCGAGTTTTCCCTGTACGCCATTGAGCGGGAACTGAGCTCCATTAACCAGATCGAGGGTCTGGAGGTAGAGTTGCACCCGCTGCTCGGCAATGTGAACCATCGTCGCCGCTGCGAGACTGCGATGCGGGCCTTTGGTGTTGAGACGGTGTACCACGCCGCCGCCTACAAGCATGTACCGCTGGTGGAGCACAATGTCATTGAAGGTGTGCAGAATAATGTATTCGGCACCTGGCACACGGCGGAGGCGGCCATTGCCGCCGGTGTTGAGCGGTTTGTGCTGGTTTCCACCGACAAGGCGGTTCGCCCGACCAATGTGATGGGTGCCAGCAAACGGCTCGCAGAGCTGGTGTTGCAGGCGCTGGCGCAGCGGCAGCAGAAGACGGTTTTTTCCATGGTGCGCTTTGGTAACGTGCTGGGTTCTTCCGGTTCGGTGGTGCCCCTGTTCCGGGACCAGATTCGCGATGGCGGCCCGGTTACCGTTACCCATCCGGATATTATCCGTTACTTCATGACCATCCCCGAGGCCAGCCAGCTTGTGCTGCAGGCCGGCAGTATTGGCGTGGGGGGTGAGGTGTTTGTGCTGGATATGGGCGAGCCGGTGAAGATTGCGGACCTGGCCCGGAAGATGATTCACCTGATGGGGCTGGAAGAGAAAACCGAAGACGATCCCGCTGGTGATATTGAAGTGGTCTTCACGGGCCTGCGCCCGGGGGAGAAGCTTTACGAAGAGCTGCTTATTGGTGACGATCCCCAGGGCACTTCGCACCCACGCATCATGATGGCACGGGAAGTATCTTTGCCCTGGGAGCGGGTTGAAGAGTTCCTGAGCCAGCTACAGCGCGCCAGCCAGACGTTCGATTGCGGTGCGGTGATTGAGGTACTGAAAAACGCAAAAACGGGGTATGCGCCCAATGGCAACCTGGAAGACCTGGTCTGGTGCAGCGGCCAATCGAACGTTGCCACGGTCGAACACCAGGACGATAAGAAGGTGCACCGCCTGTCCGTGTAGGGTAGGTCGGATTAGGCGAAGCCGTAATCCGACAAGAAACTAGCCTGATGGGCATGGAGCCTGGCCCGGCGGCAGGGGCACCTTTTCTTTGGAAAAAGAACTCGCTTCGCTCGGACACCTTTTTCTGGCAGAAAAGGTACCCCTACCCCCGGGCCGATTGAGCATTGGGGGTATCGTCGGCCAAGTATGCATTAGGACGAGAGAATGCACCTGTCGTCCGAATAGAAAAAACAAAGTTCCACAAGCAAGGTTGCTGTTTCATGTCTGAAAACGTTGTCTGGCATCACCAGAAAGTCACCCGGGCAGACCGGGCTTCCATCAAGAACCAGAGCCCGTGCCTGTTGTGGTTTACCGGCCTGAGCGGCTCCGGTAAGTCCACCATTGCCAATGCGCTGGATGTGGCGCTGTTCGAGCGTGGCTATCACACCTTCCTGCTGGATGGCGATAATGTGCGCCATGGCCTTAACAAGGATCTCGGGTTTTCCGACGAGGGCCGGGTGGAGAATATTCGACGTATTGGTGAAGTGAGCAAGCTGTTCACCGATGCGGGTATGATTGTTCTCAGTGCCTTTATTTCCCCGTTCACCAGCGACAGGCGTCTGGTGCGCAATCTGTTTCCGGCCGGTGAATACATTGAGGTGTTCATGGATACGCCGCTTGAGACCTGTGAGCAGCGGGATCCGAAGGGGCTTTATGAGAAGGCCAGGGCCGGCACGATCAAGCACTTTACGGGTATCGATTCCCCCTACGAGGCGCCGGAGCGGCCGGAAGTGCGCCTGGATACGTCGCAGATGTCGGTTGATGAGTGTGTAAACCGGTTGATTGACTATCTGCTTGAACGACAACTGATTTTTACCCCGCCCCAGACCATCGGAGCATAAAGTAGCTATGGAATGGGAAGCCATTGTTACCCTGCTTACCCTGTTTACGGTTCTTGCGGCGCTGGTGATTACCCGGGTGTCGGCCGATCTGGTGCTGATGGCTGCCCTGGCATTCCTGCTGATTACCGGCATTCTGGGGCCGGTTGAAGCACTGGCGGGGTTTGGTAACCCCGGGGTGATTACCATTGCTACGCTCTATGTGGTGGCTGCAGGATTGAAAGAGACCGGGGCGGTGCAGTGGATTGCCCGGTTATTGCTGGGCCACCCCAAAACCGAGAAAGGCGCGCAACTGCGGATGCTGGCGCCCACCGGTATTCTCAGCGGTTTCATGAACAATACCGCTGTTGTCGCCATGTTCATTCCCGCGATTCAGGACTGGGCCCAGCGCCTGGGCATTCCTTCCTCCCGCCTTCTGTTACCCCTTAGTTACGCCGCCATTCTGGGCGGTACCTGCACGCTGATTGGCACCAGTACCAACCTGGTGGTGGACGGTATGCTGCAGACGCGTCTGGGGATTAACCTGGGGTTGTTTGAGCTGGCCTGGGTCGGGGTGCCGCTGTTGCTGGTTGGCGGGGTGTATCTGGTGTTGGTGGCTTCCCGTGTTCTGCCGGACCGTGGCGGCATGAAGGAGGAGTTGGAGCAGGTTCGGCAATACGGGGTTGAGGTGGAAGTGGAAGCCTCGGGGCCAATTCAAGGCAAGACGGTCGCCCAGGCCGGTTTGCGGGCGCTGAATTACGGCTACCTGACGGAAATCGACCGGGGCGGCCGGCTGATCACAGCGGTGGAGCCGGACCGGATGCTGCAGGCGGGCGACAAGCTGTATTTTGTGGGGGCGCCGGAATGCGCCAGTGAGTTGCGCCGGATCCAGGGCCTGAAGCCCGCCCAGGCCAGTATCCAGAAGCTGGACCTGGCCAACCATCAGCGTTGTCTGGTGGAAGTAGTACTGGGCCAGGAATTCCCGGCCCTGGGCAAGACGGTGCGGGAAAGCCGCTTCCGTACCCGCTTCAATGCCGCGATTCTTTCAGTCTCCCGAGAGGGCAATCGTGTGCCCGGCAAGCTGGGGGATATTACCTTCAAGATGGGGGACACCCTGTTGCTGGAGGCCAGCCATGAGTTTGTGGAGCAGTACCGCTTTCGGCGGGACTTTCTGCTGGTCAGCGGGCTGAACGATTCCACGCCACCGGATTTCCGCAAGGCGCCCCGGGCATTGGGTATTCTGTTGCTGATGGTATTGGTGAGTGCCACTGGCCTCTTACAGATCATTGAAGCTGCATTTCTGGCTGCCGGCGCCATGATTGTCAGCGGCTGCATCACCGCCAGCCGCGCCCGCCGCAGTGTGGATTTGCCGGTGCTGGTGGTGATTGCGTCGTCCTTTGCCCTTGGTACGGCCATGACGGAAACCGGCGGAGCAGTGTGGGTGGCCGATGGACTCCTGGGCCTGTTCGGCCCGCTGACGCCCTGGCTGGCGCTGGCACTGGTTTATATTCTTACGGCAGCCTTTACCGAGGCCATTACCAACAACGCGGCGGCAGTGCTGATGTTTCCCATCGCGCTGGCGGTGTCTGAGCAGTTAGGCGTCAACTTCCTGCCCTTTGCAGTAGCGGTGATGTTCGCCGCATCGGCCTCATTCATCACCCCACTGGGCTACCAGACCAACCTGATGGTCTATGGGCCTGGCCGCTACCAGTTCATGGATTACGTACGCCTGGGCTTCCCGCTGAGCCTGCTGGTGGGCTCGACCGCAATCGGCCTGATTCCCTTCGTCTGGGCGTTTTGACCCCGTAGGTCGGATTAGGCCCGCAGGGCCGTAATCCGACATTTTCTTGCCCGATGGTTCATGAGGCTGGCCCGGCGGCAGGGCTACCTTTTCTTTGGAAAAAGAACTCGCTGCGCTCAGACACCTTTTTCTGGCAGAAAAGGTAACCCCACCGCCGGGCCGATTCTGGCTTTGGAGGGGATTTCGGTAATTGTCGGATTACGGCCCTCCGGGCCTAATCCGACCTACGGGGTTATCCGCGTGGGGAGTGGTAGGTCGGATTAGGCGCAGCCGTAATCCGACAGCCACGCTTAGGCAGATTTAAGAGGACAGCATGCCAGTAATTTTCAGGTATCAAGGGTTCAGGTTCTTTTTTACTCGAATGAAGGTAACCCGCTAGAGCCAGCTCATATTCATGTTCGAGCAGCGGGCAAAGAAGCAAAGTTCTGGCTGTCGCCTTCAGTATCTTTGGCATGCAATGATGGTTTTGATGCCCGAACGATTCGGGTATTGTTGGAGGTGACGGAACAAAATCAGAAGCTGTTAGAGGATGCTTGGCATGACTATTTCGCCTGAAAAAGTCTGGTTCGATGAAGACAATCTCTGGGTCATGCTTTCGGACGGTCGCACAATAGGTGCTCCGCTGGCTTGGTTTCCTCGTCTGCTTCACGCTGACAAGAACGCCCGGGATGACTTTGAGCTGAGCGTTCATGGCATTCACTGGGACTCGCTCGATGAGGATATCAGCGTTCGGGGCTTGTTGGCAGGGCAGGGCGATCATACACATTCCAAGCGAGACCACGCAGCCTGACAAATGCGGTGGCTGGCCCGGCGGGTGGCTTTTGGGGTTTTGTCGGATTACGGCCCTGCGGGCCTAATCCGACCTACGGGTTATCGCCGTGAACAGTGGTAGGTTGGATTAGGCGAAGCCGTAATCCGACAAACATTCATCCATGGAAGGAGAGAGTGTATATGTATTCAGAGCGCTTTGGCCGAGAAGTCAGAATTACCACCACGCAATGCGGAGAATGCGCATCCGATTTATAGCGGATGGTAGGCCCGAATTTGATACCGAATATTCACAATAAGCAGTAAGGGATTATGATTGACATTAAACACCACGGAGCGGTGACGGGCGTAACCGGGTCATGCCATGAGCTGGTTGTTGGCAATTCCGGCATTCTGGTTGATTGCGGTCTTTTCCAGGGCGAGGAAGAGGGTAACCGCGCCACTGCTTCGGATCTTTCCATCGAGTTTCCCATCAGCCATATCCGCGCGCTGGTGGTTACCCATGTCCACATCGACCACGTGGGACGCATTCCCTATCTTCTTGCCGCCGGGTTTGAGGGGCCGATTATCTGTTCCGAGCCTTCGGCCATCATGCTGCCGGAGATTCTTGAGGATGCGCTGAAGATCGGTTTCACCCGGGACCGGGCCTTGATTGAGCGGGTGCTGGGGCTGATTCGGTCCCGGCTTGTGCCGGTGCCTTATGGGCAGTGGCATTCCGTGTTTGATGGTGATGGCGGGTCGCTTTCGGTGCGGTTGCAGCGGGCCGGGCACATTCTGGGTTCGGCCTATGTGGAATGTGAAGCCGAGAGCGATGGCGAGTTTGAGCGGATTGTGTTCAGCGGGGATCTTGGCGCGCCCCATGCGCCATTGTTGCCGGAGCCCCGGCCACCGGAACGGGCGGACCGGTTGGTGATTGAAAGCACCTATGGCGACAGGGACCATGAGAGCCGGGAGGATCGGCGGTATCGGCTCAAATCGGTATTGGAGCACGCGCTTGCGGATGGTGGCACGGTGTTGATTCCGGCGTTCAGTATCGGGCGGACGCAGGATTTGTTGTATGAGATTGAGAGTTTGATTGCGGAGTTTGGGGATTTTGCAGTGTCGGATTACGCATCGCAGGGCGATGCTAATCCGACCTACGAAGGTCGGATGAGGCAAAGCAGTAATCCGACAACCCCGCTGACCTGGAACACTCTGGAAATCGTTGTCGACTCACCGCTGGCTGCCACCTTCACCCGAATCTACCGTAACCTCAAACCCTTCTGGGACGCCGAAGCCACCGAATTGGTCAACCACGGCCGACACCCGCTGTCCTTCGAGCAGCTCACTGTCATCAACTCCCACGAAGACCATCTGAACGCGGTCGACTACCTGGCAAAATCGCACCGCCCCTGTGTGGTGCTGGCCGGCTCCGGGATGTGCGCTGGTGGCCGGGTGGTGAACTATCTCAAGGCCATGCTGGCGGACAGGCGCAATGATGTGCTGTTTGTGGGCTACCAGGCCAAAGGCACTCCGGGGCGGGATATTCTGACCTACGGGCCACGTGGTGGCTGGGTGGAGCTGGATGGCGAACGTTATGACATTCGCGCCCGGGTGCATCAGGTGGGTGGTTATTCTGCACATGCCGGGCAATCGGATCTGGTTCGGTTTGTCAGCGGTATTGAACCGCGGCCATCGGAAATCCGGATTGTGCATGGGGATGCGAGCGCCAAAGAATCGCTGAAAAGCCAATTTCATTCCGCGGGCCTTAAAGGGATAATGATTCCCGGTCTGGCCTGAACCCGTTATCAGTAATTAAAGGATTTTTGGATTTATGAAAAAAATCGCCGTAGTCGGCCTTGGATACGTCGGCTTGCCATTGGCCGCAGCGTTCGGTGAAAAGCGTGACATTGTTGGCTTTGATATCAATGCAAAGCGCATCGCTGAATTAAAAGACGGTGTGGATTTTACCCGTGAGGTTTCCGGGGAAGAGCTGGCGGCGTCAAAGAGTCTGTCTTTTGCCGATTCCCTGGAGGGTATTCGCGATTGTCAGATCTATATTGTGACGGTTCCCACGCCGATTGATGAGTTCAAAACCCCGGATTTAACACCGCTGGTTAAAGCCAGTGAGAGTGTGGGCAAAGTGCTCAAGCGTGGTGATATTGTTATTTATGAGTCCACGGTTTATCCGGGCGCCACCGAAGAGGTATGTGTTCCTATCCTTGAGAAAGTGTCGGGCCTGGTTTTCAACCAGGACTTCCATGCCGGTTACAGCCCGGAGCGGATTAATCCCGGTGATAAAGAACACCGGGTAACCACCATTAAAAAGGTGACTTCGGGCTCAACGCCGGAAATTGCCACTGAAGTGGATGAGCTTTATGCCGGCATTATTACCGCCGGCACTCATAAAGCCAGTTCCATTAAAGTGGCCGAAGCGGCGAAAGTGATTGAGAATACCCAGCGTGATTTGAATATTGCGTTGATGAATGAGTTATCGATGATCTTTTCGAAACTTAAAATCGATACCCATGAGGTGATTGCTGCGGCTGCGACCAAATGGAACTTTCTGCCGTTCAAACCGGGCCTGGTTGGCGGGCATTGTATCGGCGTAGACCCTTATTACCTCACCCACAAGGCCCAGGCGGTTGGTTATCATCCGGATATTATTCTGGCAGGCCGTCGTGTAAACGACAATATGGGCCCTTATGCGGCGTCTGAGCTGGTAAAGGCGATGATCAAGGCTGGGCATACCATCGCCCATGCCCGTGTGTTGATCATGGGCTTTACCTTTAAAGAGAATTGCCCAGATCTTCGCAATACCCGTGTTATTGATGTGGTTAAAGAGTTGTCTGAATTCGGTTGTAAAGTGGATGTTACCGATTGCTGGGCGAACAATGAAGAAGCTGAGCATGAGTACGGGATTTCATTGCATCCGGATCCGCAGAAAGGACAATATGACGCGGTTCTTCTGGCAGTTCCCCACCGGGAATACGCGGAACGTTCTTCCGGTGAATTGCGGGAATATCTGAAAGGTAATGGCGTGTTGTTTGATCTTAAGGGTGTATTGCCTTTGGGTGAGGCCGACTTGCGGTTGTAGCCTTTGTTCTGATCAAAATAAGACCAGTCTTCGGGCTGGTTTTTTTATGGCCTGCTGTTTTGTAAATGAATAATTTTGCCATGCTTCAGTTTATCTATTATTCTTTGTCTGGACTTGGGTCATTTAAATTATAGTGAACTTAATAAGGTTTTTATTTCATGGCAAAGATTAACGATTACTACCAGAAAAAACAGCTTGTGGAAAAGCTGTCTGAAGAACTGGCGCAACTGGAACAGGACCAGGCTCTGAAGGGCGAACTTGAGTTTGAAAACAAGGTTCGCGAATTGATGAAGCAATACGACAAGTCGCCGAAAGACGTTCTCCAGATTCTGGGTGCTATTGATCCGTCCGTTGCTGGCGGCAAGAGTGATACCGCCAGTGGTAGTCGTCCCAAACGCCCAATGAAGACCTACAAGAACCCGCACACCGGTGAAGTGGTTCAGACCCGTGGGGGTAACCACAAGGTTCTGAATGAGTGGCGGAAGAAGTATGGAAAGGAAACTGTGCAGAGTTGGCAGCAGGATTGATTGGGTTTTAGTCTTGGTTTGGTGTCGGATTACGCGCCGTGGGGCGGCGCTAATCCGACCTACGGGGCCACGGAGGTTGGCCACGGTAGGTCGGGCATAAGTGTAGGTCGGATTAGGCGAAGCCGTAATCCGACACCAACCAATCCCGCACCCAAGCCAACATCAGCCCCGATTTTTCCCACCATTTACATTACACTACCCGGCATTCGCCCATTAACGCAATGCAGGAGTCCTTTCGGTGATCCGCTCTTTCTACTGGCACGATTACGAAACCTTCGGTGTCGACCCCATACACGATCGCCCCTCCCAGTTTGCCGGTGTGCGTACCGATGCCGATCTGAACATCATTGAAGACCCGTTGATCCTCTACTGCGCACCCGCGGACGACTACGTACCTTCGCCGGAGGCCTGCCTGATTACCGGCATTACGCCGCAAAGCGCGCTGGAAATGGGGTTTCCTGAGGCGGAGTTCATCGCCCGGATCAACGAGGCCTTCAGCCAGCCCGGCACCTGCGCCGTGGGTTACAACAGCCTGCGCTTCGACGACGAAGTCACCCGCCATACCCTGTACCGGAACCTTCGCGACCCCTATGCCCGGGAGTGGCAGAACGGTAATTCCCGCTGGGACATCATCGATATGGTGCGGCTGACCTATGCCCTGCGGCCGGAAGGCATCATCTGGCCGAAAAAAGAAGACGGCAGCCCCAGCTTCCGGCTGGAAGAGCTTACTGCCGCCAACGGCATCGCCCACGAAGCGGCGCACGATGCCATGTCGGACGTGGAAGCCACCATCGCCGTTGCCAGGCTGATCAAGGAAAAGCAGCCCAGGCTGTTCGACTTCGTGCTGCAGAACAAAGACAAGCACTCCGCCCGCGCCATGCTGGACACTCCCAGTATGAAGCCGGTGTTCCACATCTCCGCCAGGTACCCGGCCACGCGGGGCTGTTGTGCCATGGTCGCGCCACTGGCAGACCACCCCACCAACAAGAACCTGGTGATTGTCTATGACCTGAGGGAAGACCCCAGTGAACTGGTCCTTGCCACGCCTGAGCAGATTCGTGAGCGGGTGTTCACTTCCCAGGCCGATCTGGGGGAGGGCACCAGCCGCTTTCCGCTGAAAGGCGTGCAACTGAACAAATGCCCGGTGCTGGCCCCTGCCACCATGCTCAAATCTCTCTCACCAGAACGACTGGCGGAACTGGAACTGGATGGCGAAAAACTGCGGCAACACCTCGCCATTCTTCGCAAAGCTCCGGACCTGGCGGCAAGAATCGCCCTGGCCTTCGACCAGCCTCACGAAGGCGACCTGACCGACCCGGATGAACAGCTCTACGCTGGCGGTTTTATCAGCAAAACCGACCGGGAAAAGCTCAACTGGCTATTGCAGCAGCCAATGGAAACCCTTGGCGAACTGGATGTGCAGTTTGAAGATGATCGCCTGGCAGAGTTGCTGTTCCGGTACCGGGCGAGGAATTACCCCGATACGCTGATGGGTGAAGAGATGGAGCGCTGGGAAGAGTTCCGCAGCCAGCGCCTGATGAACCCGAAAAAAGGTTGGCGGTCGCTGGAGGCTTTTGCCACAGAATTACAGCGGCTTGCAGCGGATCCCGAATTGACGCCGGAGAAGCGGCATGTGCTGGAGGAGTTGCATTTGTATGGGGAGTCTTTGATTCCTTACGTTTAGCTTGGAACTGGGCTTGTCGGATTACGGCCCTTTGGGCCTAATCCGACCTACGGTTCCAGGTTTTGAACCTTGCCCCCGTAGGTCGGATTAGCGAAGCGTAATCCGACAAACCCGACAACCAAACCCCATGCTGGCAACCCGTAGGTCGGATTAGCGAAGCGTAATCCGACAACCAGGCTCCATATTGGCAATCACCGCCGCCGCTGAAAATAGACACTCAACCCTTGCCCCATCAGACTTTGCACCTCACTCCCCAGCGCCTCGGCCTGAATCTGTTGCTGCACCGGCTTTGTGGCTAAACTGTGGCCGTCGGTATCCCGCGCCTTGACCAGTTTCCACTCCACCTCATTACTCACCATCGCCATCAGCTCCTTCAACTGGCTGGCGTCCTGCTCGCTGAACCAGCGGTCCCGGCAGCCCCCCAGGCCATAGAAGTCGGTTTCTGCGATCAGCGACTGCCACATCGGGTCCTGGCGGTTGGTCAGTACCATTTTGCGCAGCTGGCGCAGAGCGGTGCGGGTGGGTTTGAGGTTGTGCTGGGCGATCAGGTGACGGATCTGTTGGTCGCCGTCGGTCTGTTCGTTGACGGCGGTGTGCATGTGGACCACGGCGCCGTTGCCGGTGGCGGAGCTGACCAGGGCTGCCAGGGAGACATCGGTCATTTTTGCCGAGGGCAGGCGGCCGATTTCGATCCAGTGAACCTTGTGATCATCGGCCACAAACCGCTGGGCGATGGACCAGGGCCAGAAGACGATGTTGTCGATGTCCATTTCGCCGGCCAGTCGCGTGGCCTTGGCAATGTTGGCCAGGGATTCGTCCACGGCGATGACTTCCACGTCCTTCAGGTAGTGGGCCAGTTCCATGGCGCGCTGGCCGGACTGGGCGCCACACACCATGATGCGCAGGGTGTCGGGCAGTTGTGCGGTGTTCATGCCCAGTTCCGTGGCCATCATGGTTTTAAGGCTGGTTTCGGAGCGGTAGGCGAGTTTTGTCCAGTTGGGCCACGCCTGGGGTACGTCGGTTTTTTCCAGGCACAGTTCTTCCGCCTTTTCGTCAAAATTCTGTTTGATGGCTTCTTCGGCGGCACGGTTGTAGTAGCTGGCTGCCAGAACTGGCTGCAGCGCGACGGGCCAGTCCACCAGGTTCCAGCGGCCAAGCTGCACGGCGAACGTCTGGTGGAACATGGCACCGTACATGGCGCTGACGATCAGCGAGCCGATCATGCCGTCCTGTTCCTCGCCCATGACCAGTTGCGCACAAATGCTGTTATTGATTGCAGCGACCAGGCGTTCTTCGTCGTCTTCTGCGGTCAACGCGTAGCCGGTACGGTCTGCATATATGGCCAGCGCCAGCGCCAGTGGCTGAAGTTCATCCCGCAGCGCCACGGTTTGTGCCACTTCGGCGATGATGGCGCGGCGCAGCAGGGTGGCCAGTTCTTCCACGGCCGGGTCCGGCATCAGGGTTTTTTCCAGGGCCAGGATCAGCAGCTCGTCTTCGCTGGCGGCGTCCAGGGCCACCTGGGCATTCGGGTTTTCCAGGTCGTATTGCTGGCGGATGATGGCAGCCACAAAGCGACCGATTTCCTGGTGGGGGAGCCCGCTGTGGCGAAGCAGGAGGATGGCGTCCCGGGCCAGTTTTGAATCTGTTTTCTGCACGTCCAGGTGTTCGGCGCAGGTCAGCATGCCGCTGTAGATGGAGGGCCACTCCAGGCCGGTTTCCAGCAGTTTGCGATAATGCAGGAACGCCACATCGAACTGGCCCTGCAGGCGTTTGGCATGGGCAACCCCGCAGAAAGCGGCGGCGGATTGCCGGTCCATCTCCAGGGCCTGGATGAAGTACTGCTCCGCCAGGGCGGGGCGCTCTGACTTGATCGCCCAGTAGCCCAGATTGGTAAACTGCTGCGGTTGTGCCGGATCCTGATTGAGGCTGTCTGTAAACAGGGTGTGTGCCTTTTCGAGAGCACCATCGTCCATCTCAACACGCCCCAGCAGGCCCAGCGCCACTGCGTTGCCCGGCTCCTGCGCCAGAATCTCGCCCAGATAACCCCGGCATTCATGCCGCGCCTTGATGCGCTGAACCAGCGACACCGGGCTGTTGGACTCACCATAGGCCAGGTTCGCCTGCAGCAGAAGCCGCGCGATATGAGCTTTTTGTGCCTCTGTGGCGTGGATGTTGTGCTGTGCTTGCATGGGACACCTCATGTAACCCGCCGCGGCAATCAGGCGGCAATGGTCTGCAGTTGTTTTGACGTTTTGCAGTGCTTTGGGAGAGATGTAGCGAAACCCATGCCAGTTTCGAGCTTACCCGTAGGTCGGATTAGGCAAAGCCGTAATCCGACAATCAGGCCTGACGGATACGGCGGCTGGCCCGGCGGCAGGGCTACCTTTTCTTTGGAAAAAGAACTCGCTGCGCTCAAACACCTTTTTCCGGCAGAAAAGGTATCCCCACCCCCGAGCCGATTCTTACGGGAGCGGTATTCTCTCGGTGCTGGAGCCATGAAACGTAGGTTGGATTAGCCAAAGGCGTAATCCAACAAAATTCTTATAAAAGCGGGGTCAGACCCCAATTGATCAGGCCTGAATCAGCCGAACAGGCCCCGGATAGCGCCCGACCACCTCGTCAGAAGTAAGCAGCAAGAAGCCTTCGGTCTCTGCCTGGGCGACCAGAATGCGATCGAAGGAATCTTTATGGATATCTGGAAGGTGGCTAACGGCAAGTGTGTGCTGCGACGATATAGGCAACTCCAGATAACCGTTGTCCATAAGGCCGCGCCTCAGCAGATGTGGATCAACGTGAAAATCGGTTCGGCCCAGGCCATTCTTGATAATCACTTCCCAGAGACTGGCTGCGCTGAAATAAAGCCGGTTATTCTCACTGCTGATCAGGGTTGCCGCCTCCAGCGGAAGCTTATCCGGCTCGGCCGCTGCACATAGCAGAATATGAGTGTCCAGAAGCAGGTTCATGTCAGCCTCCGAACATTTCAACGATATCGTCCTGGCCTATCCGGTCGAAATCGTCCGGCACTGTGAATTCCCCAGCCATGAAGCCAATCCTTTTCTGCTGGCTTTCCTCGGGAGAATCGAAAGCCGTTACCCGGGCAACCGGCTTTCCCGCTTTGGCGATGATGAAGGCTTCGCCCCTGGCAGCCCGGGCAACGAGTTGCGATAGGCGGGTTTTCGCTTCGTGCATGTTGACGGATTCCATAGTGGCCTCTTTAACTTAGTCTGTTTAGCTTAGTTTACCAGCTGGCAAGTTGGTTGAGCTACTATGGTTCCTGGGGTTAGATCCCGGTACACCGCAATTACTGTGGTGGCTGGCCCGGCGGCAGGGCTACCTTTTCTTTGGAAAAAGAACTCGCTTCGCTCAGACACCTTTTTCTGGCAGAAAAGGCGCCCCCACCCCCGGACCGATCAGACCTCTGAGGTCTGCCAGTAGGTCGGATTAGCCAAAGGCGTAATCCGACAAAGCAACGCAACAGAAAATCCCAAAACGAAACAGCCGGGCTCCAGGCCCGGCTGTTTCGTTCGTTTACTTCAGATCGATATTTAACCCTGCAACAACTGCAACACCTGCTGCGGCCTTGCATTCGCTTGGGCCAGTACCGAGAGGCCGGCCTGTTGGAGGACCTGGGTGCGGGCGAGTTCAGCAGTCTCCGCTGCAAAATCCGCATCGCGGATCCGGCTATTGGATGCCGACAGGTTCTCCGAGGTGGTTGCCAGATTTGCAATGGTGGACTCGAAGCGGTTCTGTACGGCGCCGAGTTCGGCGCGGAAGCCGTTGATCTTGTCGAAGGCGTAGTCAACCGCGACCATGGCATCTTCGGCGCCTTCGCGCGTTGAGATGTCCAGATTGTTGACTGCTACAGTATCGTTTGCGGCCGTTACGTTGTATTCAACGTCAATTCTCTGGGCATTGGTTTCATCAAAGATATCGGTACTGGCGATAGTGATGTCATAGTCTTCGCCAAATTGGGCCGAAAATATAACTTCATCATTATCGGAGTTGAGATTTGCGCGTACGCCGGTCTCAACCGTTCTGGCGTTTACCTGTGCCACAATATCATTCAGAGAGGTTGCGTCCTCAACAGTGAAATCAACGCCGTTGATCTCTATGTCAAAGGTGCCTGTATTTCCGGCACTGAAATAGTCCACCAGCGAAAGCTCTTCTGAGGCAGCCGGTATAATGTTGTCATTATCGGTGAATTGGTTTGTGCCATCGCCGAAAGCGGCGTCGACTTCGATTTGCTCATTCCTGGCGTTGGAAAAAACCAGAGCATTTCGTTGCACATCCCCTGAAACTGTAACGCCCCGTAATTGTGTAGCCCCGCCTTCGATTGCGGCGTCGATCTTGCCTTGTATGTTCGCCGCAACATCTTCAATGTCGTCAAATTGAACGCCGGTGTCCGGAGTAACATCGACAGCGCCACCACCAGCTACGTCAATCGTTACAAGATTCGTGCTGGTGCCGTCGATAAATAACGGATAAGACAGGCCACTCTCATCAAGAGGGTCTAGTGTTTGTGTCACCGGCTCATAACCAGCCAGGGCATTACCAAGGTTGTCTGTTTCGCGCATCACTGAACCAATCTGGCTACCCCGCGAATCCAGCCCGCTAACCCCGATGGTTTCGCCAGCGTTAGCTCCCACCTGAAACGTCTGCTCCCCGAAAGTACCGTCGAGTACCTTGAGACCGTTAAAAGAGGTCTGGCTTGCGATTCGATTGATTTCCTGGATCCGCTGCTGGACCTCCTGGTTCAGTGCCTGGCGATCAGAAGTGCTGTTGGTGGCGTTGGCAGACTGCACTGAGAGTTCACGAATCCGCTGCAGGTTGGAGGTGACCTCATCCAAAGCGCCTTCTGCGGTCTGGGCCAGTGAAATGCCATCGTTGGCATTACGCTGCGCCATGTTAAGGCCGGAGATCTGTGATTCGAATCGCGTCGAGATAGCCAGACCGGCGGCGTCGTCTTTCGCCGAGTTAATCCGCAGACCCGAAGAAAGACGTTCCAGGGCCTGATTGGCTTCTCCCTGGGACGCATTCAAGTTCCGCTGGGCGTTAAGCGACGCAATGTTGGTGTTAATGACCTGAGGCATATCTTTTCTCCCTGCTCAGAGATGCCGGTAACCCGGTGCCCGATCAAAAAGGACGCCTTGCCGGCCGAAGTTTGTTTAATTGCCGTTTTGCAGAGGGCGAAGCGAAGTACGTGCCAGTTTTATTTATATTTAACCAACCATTTGTTTTTAAAAGTTTTAATAAGGCTGAGGCGAGCTGGTGGGGCTTTTCGATGACAGTTTGTTGGCAGCGAAAAAAGGAAGGCAGTTGCCGCTTTTACATTCTCTTACAAATTCCGGCTATATTTTTTCTAAAGGAAGCGACACGGGCGCCGTTAAGCATTGCAACAGGGAGGCGTCACCAACTGAAGCAGGCGCCAGACCTTTTCCATAAAAGTACGACATCTGTCGAAGGAGAAGTATTATGGCTCTTGGTATCAATACGAACGTCGCCTCACTGGCTGCTCAGAATCAACTGAGTAAGTCTCAGGGTATGAACGATCAGGCTCTGGAGCGGCTTTCTTCGGGTCTGCGTATCAACTCTGCCAAAGACGACGCCGCCGGTCTGGCGATTTCAACTCGGTTTTCCGCACAGATCAGCGGCTCTAACGTTGCTCAGCGAAACGCCAACGACGGTATCTCCTTCGCGCAAACCGCAGAGGGCGCACTGGGTGAAATCACCAACGCCCTGTCACGGATTCGTGACCTGGCGGTTCAGTCTGCCAACGACACCAACTCCGCTTCTGACCGTGAGGCCCTGAACCAGGAAACTCAGGCACTGATTGACGAAGTTAACCGGATTGGCTCGGCTACCCAGTTTAACGGCCAGAACGTTATCGACGGCACGCTGGATGAGCTGGTTTTCCAGGTGGGTGCAAACGCCGGACAGACTATCAATGTTGCCGGCGTCGACGCTCGTGGATCCCAGTTGGGTAGTGAAGTGTTTGAAGGTCTGGAAGGGGTTGCCCAGAGTGCCATTGGTACTCTGGCCACAGCTAACGATCTGACTGTTAATGGTCAGGCTGTCGACTTTACCGGAGTGACCAGCAGCGCAGATCTGGCGGATGCGATCAATGAGCTCAGCTCTGCTTCCGGTGTTACGGCGACGCTTAACGATACAACAACCGCCGACTTGGGGGCGCTAACTGCACCAACAGACGGTGATACATTGACGGTCAATGGAACTGAAATCGTTCTGGCCGCCTCAGATACCGTTGATACGATTGCTGATAAGCTCAACCAAGTTAGTGATCAGACTGGTGTCACCGCTGTCTCTGATGGCACCAACCTCTCGCTGGTAGACGATGCCGGGGAAAGCATTGAGACTGCAGTGGCGGGCACCTCTGCCGCTTTCGGTAACCTTGCTGTCAATAGTTCAGAAACCTTCGACGCCGGTATTGATCTGAGTACTGATGTGGGTGGGTCCATCACCTTGGGTGGTACTGACGGTGCTAGCGAAATCACAGACGTGTTTGGTGCTACCGGCACCCTTACCACTGAAGCTGATGTCCTGAACGACGTTAATGTTCTGACCCGCGAAAGTGCTTCGGCGGCCATCAACACCGTCGACAAGGCACTGGACGACATCAACGGTATCCGGGCAGAACTCGGTGCGGTGCAGTCACGGTTCGAGTCCACTATCTCTAACCTGGCGTCCACCACTGAAAACCTCAGCGCCGCCAACAGCCGAATCCTGGACGCAGACTTCGCGGCAGAAACCGCGAACCTGGCCAAGTCCCAGGTACTGCAACAGGCCGGTATCTCCGTACTGGCACAGGCCAACGCGCGGCCTCAGCAGGTTCTGTCCCTCCTGCAGTAATCGGGGCATAGCGGTACAAGCCGGGGCTTTCGGGCTCCGGTTTAGCGCCGTTTGAGGATAGCGAGGTAAAGCTATGAATGACGTTAACCTGAACAGCCCGGGTCTGAAGCTGATTCGTTCCAGTGAGCAGGCTCCGGTTAGGGCAATGTCGTCATCTCAGGCCGAGGGCAGGAATGCCTCAGCCCAGGTTGCACCGTCATCAGTTGGCCGTGCGGACCGTGTTCAGTCTCCTACCCAGGCCCAGGAGCCTTCGAAAGCCGAGCGGCTTGAGAAGCGCAACGAAGTCCAGCGGGAGCAACTGGATGACGCGGTGTCGCAACTGAACGATTTTGTTCAGACCGTCCAGCGGGATCTGCAGTTTGAAGTGGATAATGATCTGGGGCAGACGATCGTGAAGGTGGTTGATCAGTCTACCCGGGAAGTTATCCGGCAGATTCCGGATGAGGTTGCATTGAGGTTGGCAGAGAACTTGCAGCAGGATGAACCGCTGACGTTGTTTAACATCAAGGTGTGAAGGCTTGCCGCTTTTATAGCTGATGCGAATGACGGGATTTCAGCACCGCCGCACCTGAGAGGGGCCGGCGGTGTTCTGCGTTTTGGGTAAGTAAGATTTTCAGTTACCCGGTGTTACAAAAAAGGTGGGAGAAAAGGCAAAGTTTTGCCGCCTTTTGCCGTTAAACGGGTTAGTAGCGAATTTCGCTCCCTTGAGGAGGCAGGGTTATGTCAATTTCATCATTGGGCGTCGGTTCCGGGGTTCTTACTTCTGATCTCGTGGATCAGTTGGTTGCTGCCGAGCGCAAGCCAACAGAAAACCGCCTGACCCAGAAGACTGAGCGGACAGAGGCGCTCCTCTCAGCCTATGGCAAGCTCAGAAGTGCGGTAACCGAGCTGCGCCTGCCCATGCGCCAGCTCAGCTCGCCGGATAACCTGAAGGCATTCTCTGCGTCCTCGTCCAACGAGGGAATCGGCGTGTCCGTCGACAGCACCAAGGCTAGCCGTGGTACCTACAGTGTGGAGGTGACCAGCCTGGCCAGCGCGCAGGCGCTCGCTTCCAACGATGTGTTTGACGATCGTGATTCGACCAGTGTGGGGCAAGGCACTCTGACGCTGAATGTCGGGGACAAGATAACCAATGTCACCATCGATAGCAGCAACGATACCCTTCAGGGCCTGGCGAATGCCATCAATGACTCTGATGCGGGTGTCTCTGCCGGTGTTATTGATACCGGCAACGGGTTTCAGCTGGTTCTCTCCGCTGATGAAACGGGAACGGCCAATGCTGTCAGTATTTCGGTATCCGGTGATACCGGTGGCACTGATACCGATGGTCAGGGCCTCTCCCGCTTTGCCTTTAATACCGGGATGGATGCCGGTGCAGGCCTGCAGGAGACAATTGCCGCCACCGACGCGGTGATGAATATTAACGGGGTAGAGATAACACGCTCTACCAACAGTTTTGAGAACGTCATCGATGGCCTGACGTTCGATATCACGGCTACCGGCACCTCTACCATCAAGGTGGAACAGGATTTAGGGGCTGTTGCCGATCGGGTTCAGGGATTTGTTGACAAGTTCAACTCTCTGCAGTCAACGATCGATAGTCTCGCCGGTTTTAATGCCGAAGCCGGTAGGGGTAGTTTGCTTACCGGTGACAGCACGATCCGTGGCATCCAGAACCAGTTGCGCCAGATACTGACCCGAGTTGTTCCCGGGCTTGAGAATTCCGGTGTTCGCAGCCTCGCGGATGTCGGGATCACCACCAATTTTGAAACCGGTGGGCTGGAGTTTGACCGGGCGGCGTTTGAGGAGAAGCTCAAGAGTAATCCTGATGATGTTACCGCGCTGTTTGCGGAGCAGGGCCGTGCGACGGACAGTCAGGTAGAGTTTGTTCGTAGTAGCTCCGCGACTCAGCCGGGTACCTATGAGATCAACGTGACACAGGCGGCTTCCCAGGGAAACCTTCTTGCCAATAGCGCCCTGGCCGATGGAATCGTGATTGATGGCAGTAATGACGAACTGGCATTCCGGGTTAACGGTGAGACCTCTGTAAGCCTTCAGCTGACCCAGCAAACCTATACATCCGCCCAGGATCTGGTGGATGAGATCCAGTCCCAGCTGAACAGCAATAATGCTCTCAGTGCTGCGGGCACATCGGTCAAGGCCGAGCTTGATGTGAACGGCAATCTGAGTTTCACCTCGTCAAAGTACGGGAGTGACTCCGCAGTTTCTCTGACGTCTGCCGAGAATGCAGCCACCTTTGGTCTGGACGCGGTTACCAATACCGCAGGTGTTGATGTTGCTGGCACAATTGGTGGCCAGACGGCTGAAGGTGACGGGCAGGTTCTGTTCCTCGGCAGCGGGAACGGCGACGCTTCGGGGCTGCAGGCCCGGATTCTCGGGGATGCGACAGGCAATCGGGGATCCATTACCTTCATCGAGGGTGTTGCCGAGCGCACCGTTAACCTGGTGTCCGGTTTCGTGGGCGCCGATGGAGCGCTTGAGTCCAGGACTGAGAGCCTGAACCGGGACCTGGAGCAGATCCAGGAAAACCGGGTCCGGCTGGAAGAGCGGATCGAGTCCTATCGCGAACGCCTGGTCAGCCAGTTTTCAGCTGCGGACTCGTTAATATCCCAACTGAACAGTACCCGGGACTACGTCACCCAGCAGCTTGCTGCATTGGCGCCGCAGAATAATCGCAATAATAACTGATAATTATTGCTTGAAGAGCGAATAACGAGGTCACATATGAACGGTTTACAGGCTTACCAGCGCGTCAATACCCAGACCAGCATCACCGATGCAGATCCCCACAAGCTGATCCATCTGCTCTATAACGGAGCCCTCGAGCGCATCAACATGGCCAAGGCGCGGATGCAGGCGAAGGACTTCGAAGGCAAGGGCAAGCTGATCTCCAAGGCAGTTGAAATCATCGGTGGCCTGCGCGGCTTCCTGGATTTCGAAAAAGGCGGTGAGCTGGCCGTGCGCCTGGAGTCGCTCTACGACTACATGGAACGCACCCTATTTGAGGCCAATGCAAAGAACGACGTTGCCAGGCTTGACGAAGTGGCAGACCTGCTGCGTTCCATCAAGGAAGGCTGGGACGGCATCCGCGCAGAGGCGACTTCGCTGCAACAGCAGGCGGTGTGATTGCGCCCCGTTATCCGGTTTCCGGTATTGATTGCCGGACGGTTTTGGCAGTGCTCACAAAGTTTCATGCGCCTGCTGCCCTGGCAGGCGAGCACAATGTTCAGAAGGCCATGACGTTTGCTATCCCCGATGTCTGGCTCTGGGCCTACGACGGTGATGGTGGCCGGCCGGAGGGCGAACTCCGTCAGATTTTCTATGGCAAGGCTGCCAGTGCATAGAAACCGGCTAGCCTCCTTTCCGCCCAATAGCCATTCCCCCCGCTGTCCCGTACAATACGCACCTTATTTTTGATACATCCATTCTGTTCAGTCTGGAGCAAGGGCATGTCTGATATTAAAAAGGTGGTTCTGGCCTATTCCGGTGGCCTGGATACCTCGGTAATCGTTCGTTGGTTGCAGGATACCTATGAGTGCGAGGTGGTAACCTTTACCGCCGACATCGGTCAGGGCGAGGAAGTGGCGCCGGCACGCACCAAGGCAGAGGCGCTGGGCGTCAAGGAAATCTACATTGAGGACCTGCGCGAGGAATTCGTGCGCGATTACGTGTTCCCGATGTTCCGCGCCAATACCATTTATGAAGGCGAGTACCTGCTGGGTACCTCCATCGCCCGCCCGCTGATCTCCCGTCGGCTGATCGAGATTGCCAATGAAACCGGCGCGGATGCGATTTCCCACGGTGCTACCGGCAAGGGTAACGACCAGGTGCGTTTCGAGCTGGGTGCCTACGCGCTGAAGCCCGGTGTGAAGGTGATTGCCCCCTGGCGCGAGTGGGACCTGAATTCCCGCGAGAAGCTGCTGGCCTACTGCGAGGAGCGCAATATTCCGGTGGAGATGAAGAAGGGCAAGTCGCCTTACTCCATGGACGCGAACCTGCTGCACATTTCCTATGAAGGCATGAACCTGGAAGATCCCTGGGCGGAAGCCGAGGAAGACATGTGGCGCTGGAGTGTGTCTCCGGAAGCCGCTCCGGAAACACCGACCTACATTGAGCTGACGTACAAACAGGGCGACATTGTGGCCATCGATGGCCAGGAGATGAAGCCTCACGTGGTGCTGGAAACTCTGAATAAGGTGGCGGGTGATAACGGTATTGGGCGCCTGGATATTGTCGAGAACCGTTACGTGGGCATGAAGTCCCGCGGCTGCTACGAGACGCCGGGCGGTACCGTGATGCTGCGCGCTCACCGTGCCATCGAGTCTATTACTCTGGACCGCGAAGTGGCGCACCTTAAGGACAGTATCATGCCGCGTTACGCGGAGGTGATTTACAACGGTTACTGGTGGTCCCCGGAGCGTGAGGCGCTGCAGGCGCTGATCGATCAGACCCAGACTTATGTGAATGGAACGGTGCGTCTGAAGCTCTATAAGGGCAATGTGGATGTGGTTGGGCGGAAGTCTGACGATTCGCTGTTTGATGAGAAGATTGCGACCTTCGAGGAAGATGAGGGGGCGTATGACCAGAAGGATGCGGAAGGCTTTATCAAGCTGAACGCTCTTCGGCTGCGGATTGCTGCCGGGAAAGGTCGCAAGCTTTGATCTATTGCCGGGCCTGATGGGCTCGGAGTTATCGCCAGGCAGGCACCGCTTTTCAGGACACGCTACGAGCACATCCATGTGCGCTTGACGTTGGCCATCCATGGCCAACGACAGTCCTGAAAAGCGGTGCCTGCCCGGCTCTTTGAAGAACACTATTGCCTACCAGATTCGCCATCCCTGGCGCTCCACGTTTCTGAAAGCCTGCACCGGCCTTGCTCGTTCTGGCCTGGGGTCGCGAGGGCGCTGAAAGGTCAAATTTCAGGCATTAAAAAAGCCAGCTAAGAAGCTGGCCTGAAAACAAGGAAAGAACGAAAGTGCCTGAAAAAATTCGTTAATTCTGCGGATTTTTTCCCCATTTGGCGGCGGAGGTACAACCCGGCTCCTCCGCCATGGGGGATACTGCTTAAATCCACAATTGCAGAATAGGTGTTTCGGGTGGGGGAGTCTGTTTGTGATGTGTGTCTTGGTGTTACGGAGTGTATATGCATAGGGGGGTGGGTTTGGCGGTAACTGGTTGTCGGATTACGCTTTGCTAATCCGACCTACCCCCGCCTACGCCCAGCCTCGCACCAACCCGTAGGTCGGATTAGGCGAAGCCGTAATCCGACAAATCACACCCCATGCCGAGCCCCTTACCACCCGTAGGTCGGATTAGCGAAGCGTAATCCGACAATCCAATTCACCCTTTCTCCGCAATCTCAGACGGAATCTCCGTAAACCAGCCTGTCCCATACTCATCGACCAGTCCATTGTCAGATGCGGTGCCGCTCCGGTCTTGGTATGCTTTGGCACCCTGTAAGATCAGAGTGCAACCAGAAGGGCACTGGCGTAGCGTTTTGTGCGTGGCCCGACGTGGACAATTATGGAAAGTGAGAACACACCATGCCTTCTTTTGACATAGTTTCTGAAATCGACATGCATGAAGTCACCAATGCCGTGGATCAGGCCAAACGCGAGCTGGGCAACCGCTGGGACTTCAAGAACGTGGAAGCGGACATCGAGCTGGACGATAAGGGCATTACCATCAGTGCCGAGCAGGAGTTCCAGCTGGAGCAGCTGATGGACATGCTGCGAATGGCGTTTGCCAAGCGCAACATTGATACCCGCGCGCTTTCTGAGAATGGCGAGAGCAAGTCCGGCAAGCTGGTCAAGCAGCACCTGCAGCTTAAGCAGGGTATCGAGACCGACATGGCGAAGAAGATCGTGAAGATGATCAAGGATGGCAAGCTGAAGGTCCAGACCAGCATCGAAGGCGACAAGGTGCGGGTAAAAGGGAAGAAACGTGACGACCTGCAAACGGCGATCGCGCTACTGAAAGAAGCCGAGCTGGACGTCCCGCTGCAATTCAACAATTTCCGCGACTGACCCGGGGGCTGAACCATCTTATCCGGCACCAACCTGGCGCTGCTCAGGGAATCCGTTTACACCTATACCCGCTGGCAGGTTATTGCGCTTCTGTTTCTGGGTTTTTCGGCGGGCCTGCCGTTTCTTCTGGTGTTCTCCACCCTGAATGCGCGGCTGGCGGATGTCGGGGTGGAAACCGCCACCATCGGGTTTTTCAGCTGGCTGGGCATTACCTATTCGATCAAGGTGTTCTGGGCTCCGGTGGTGGACCGGGTGAAGCTGCCCATCCTCGACCGACTCCTTGGCAAGCGCCGTAGCTGGATATTACTGGCCCAGGCGGGCATCGCCACCGGTCTTTATCTGATGGCCCATGTGGACGCCACCGCTGCGCCGGAGATGATGGCGATCTGCGGCCTGCTGGTGGCTTTCTCTTCCGCCACCCAGGATGTGGCTATCGATGCCTACCGCATCGAGATTGCCGAAGAGCGGTTGCAGGCGGCATTGGCGGCGACCTATATATTCGGTTACCGCCTGGCGCTGCTGGTGGCCGGGGCAGGGGCTTTGTATCTGGCGGAATTCTGGTCCTGGCAAGTGTCCTACGAAGTGATGGCACTGCTTGTGGGTGTGGGCATGGCAACCGTTTTGATCGTGCGGGAACCGACAGTCAATCACTTCGCCGCCGCCCAGGACATTGCCGAAAAGATCCAGCATGAAGCCGGCAAACGAACCCATCTCAATCCCCGCCTGGCGCGCTTTATTGGCTGGTTCTACGCCGCGGTGGCCGGGCCGTTTCTGGATTTTTTCCGGCGCTACAAGGAACTGGCGATTCTGATCCTGGTGATGGTGGCGGTCTACCGTATATCGGACATCGCCATGGGCGTCATGGCCAACCCCTTTTACCTGGACTTTATGGGTTTCTCCAAAACCCAGGTGGCGGATGTCACCAAGATCTTCGGTTTCTTCATGACCATTGCCGGTTCTCTGGTGGGCGGCGTGCTGGTGGTGCGCTATGGTGTTCGCAAGATACTGCTCACCGGCGCCATCATGACAGCGGCCACCAATCTGCTGTTCGTGGTTCTGGCGCAGTACCCCCCGAACATCGCCACCCTGGCGCTGGTGGTCAGCGCCGATAACCTCAGCGGCGGCATCGCCAATGTGGCACTGATTGCCTGGTTGTCCAGCATGACCAGCGCAGCCTTTACCGCAACCCAGTATGCGCTGTTCAGTTCGCTGATGACCCTGCCGGGCAAGTTCATCGGCGGTTTCTCCGGCATCGTGGTGGCCGGCTTCGGTTACGGGGAGTTCTTCCTCGTGGCAGGGCTGATGGGCATACCCGCCATACTGTTAGCATGGTTCATGATCCGCAAGGGCGACCGCCTGGATGCCCTGGCGCCCCGTAACGAAGCTGCGGAGGACGAGTCCCGTAGGTCGGATCAGGCGAAGCCGTAATCCGACATTTTTTATAGCCTGATGGTTCGGGTGGTCGCCGCCGGGCCGATTCCGGCTTTGCGGGCGCTTCTGGTATTTGTCGGATTACGGCCTTTTGGGCCTAATCCGACCTACAACTTCCGAGGCCGATGGTTTTCCGTAGGTCGATGAGATGGTCTCCTCCCCTCCTAATCGGCGTCGCGATGCGCCAGGATAGGGAAGGAGATTTCCTATCAGACATGAGTGGGAGGAGACCATGACTAAGCTTACAACGATTGGTATTGATCTCGCAAAGAACACCTTTGTCCTTTACGGGCTGGGGCCGAAAGGCCAGTGCGGCTGGAAGCGCAAAGTGCGCCGCAGTCAATTGCTTGAGCAACTGGTGCGGTTAGAGCCCTGCACGGTCGCCATGGAGGCGTGTGGCAGTTCCCATTACTGGGCCCGCCAGATACAGGCATTGGGGCATGAGGTTGAGCTTTTGCCGCCACAACACGTCAAGGGGTATCTGCGGGGTCAGAAGAACGACTACAACGACGCCCAGGCCATTGCTGAGGCCTGCG
>NZ_SRZX01000007.1 GCF_004792665.1 Marinobacter orientalis | reverse complement strand
GGAATGAAGGGTATGTTGTTGGCAGTACAGAAATCCGTGGCCCACTCCGGCGCAATCACAATGTAGCGACGGTCAAAGTTCTGTGCAGCCTTGATGGCATTAACGCTCCAGCCGAGCAGGGCGATATAGCCCTTGTTCGGATCCTTCGGCGTCTCGGTACCCTTGACCGAGGGCATTTCCGGATCGCGCCAGGCCAGAACTTCCTGTGATAATTCAGATTCGGGCATAACTGTCATTAAGTACTCTCCTTTTTCTATTTGCACAAAAAACGCTAAAAGAATTTGGTGGGAAATGAGTCAGATCAGAGCCCTTGAGTTCCCCGGCGCAACCAGCCGTGGACAAAGGGTTCCGGAACCAACCGGTTTCGTGAATGCCTTCATATCTGAAGAGAACTCCTGAGCTGCTACGAAATGCAGCAAACTTTTTGTAATGAAGGCTAAGTTATACCCGTCCGCAGGGGAAAACCAACTATAGTTCTACTTATATTTTTAGCCTCATAAGGAGCTTCACCCATGAAGCCCGAATTTCCCGGATTGTCCCCATTGTTGCTTCAAAAAGACCAACAGGTTCCCCCTGACTGGGACTTCGAGCCCGGTTCAGGTGTGGTGCTTCTGGTGCCCGAGGCCGACCGGAAGGCCATAGAAAATACGCCCTGGTCCGATGTTCTGGGAAAGCGCCTTTCAGCTTATCCGCAAACTGCCAATCCAGTATTCCTCTCCATGCCCGGCGGTGAGAGGGCTGCGGTTGTGTTCGTGGCGGATCAACTTCAAACATTCAGGGCACTGACTCTGGCGCGTAAGGCCATTGGCCCTCTGATTGCTGATCGGGTGGAGGAGATAAGTGTTCTTTCTCTGCTTAATGATCAAATGTCTGCAGGTGCGATGGCCGAAGCCCTCCTTGCTGCCGCCCATGCGGCACTTTTCCAGTTGCCGAAAATTACGGACAAAGCTCCGGAGTCAGATAACCTGAAAGCAATGCGTTATTTTGGAAGCCTCGGTAACGCTGACTTTGAATATGCGGAAGCAACGGCCGAAGGGAACAATCTGGCGCGCTGGTTAACCCATTTACCGGGCAACTATCTGACGCCGGGGATTTATCGGGATTTCGCCGAATCGCTTGCCCGCCAGGAAGGCTGGAAAGCGGAGTTCTATGACCGCGACAAACTGGAAGAGCTGGGCGCTGGCGCATTTCTTTCGGTTGTCGAAGCCAGCCCGGTCAGAGACGCCGGCATACTGCACCTGGAATACCGCCCGCCGGGGGCTGAGGGAAAACCGCTCGCACTGGTCGGTAAAGGAATCTGTTTCGACACCGGTGGCAGCAATCTGAAAGTGGGCGGCAGTATGCTGGGCATGCACGGCGATATGCAGGGCAGTGCCGTCGCGCTGGGTGCTTTTCTGGCCATTACCCGACTGAAGTTTGATCAGCCGGTGGATTGCTGGCTGGCCCTGGCGGAGAATCATATTGGTTCCCGAGCGGTCAAGTGCAATGATGTCATTACTGCTTTGGACGGCACGACAATTGAGCTGATCAACACCGATGCTGAAGGTCGAATGGTGCTGTCGGACACGCTTGCACTCGTGTCCAGAGGAAAACCCCGTGCCATCATTGACTACGCGACGCTGACTGGCAGCGTTGTAGCGGCACTGGGCCAGCGAATGGCTGGTGCAATAACCAATCGCCGCGAGTGGGTCGAGCCGATCATCCAGGCTGGTGAGCGTTGCGGTGAGCGGGTCTGGCCGTTTCCGTATGAAGACGATTACGATGAGGACCTGCACTCAACCGTTGCCGATACATTGCAATGCAGGACGGCCGGGCCGGGCGATCATATCTATGCGGCACGCCTGCTTGGCCGTTTTGTTGATAAAGAAATCGGCTGGGTTCATGTGGACATGGCTTCTTCCGGTACGCACAAAGGCGGGCTTGCCCACATACCCACGGACCTGCAAGGATTCGGGGTTCGGTTCGGGGTAGAGTGGCTCAGAAAGGTGGCTTTGGACTTCAGATAATCAGGAATACCGCCCAATTCCTTTGCTGGAGGCCCAAAATGAAGAAAGGGACATCAGCCCCTTTATCGTTTATTCAAACGTTCTTGGCCGCACCGTGTCCGGTTTCAGGAAGGGCTTCCCGCCAAGGTTGCTGTGATCCCCCAGTAAGTGGCCGTCAGTTTCCCTGGTCCGCCCATACATCGAGTGTTTGTGGAAGGGCTCCCTGGTCTGTTCCAGGGTTTCTTTTACATCACCCGTGTAGCGGGGGTCCTGAGGACGTTCCTGGCTGCTCATGTAGTAGGCAATGTCCCAGGCTTCCTGATCATCAAGACTGTTGGGCTGGCCCAGCGGCATGTTGTTCTTGATGAAACCGGCTGCCGTGAAAACCCGTACCATGCCCGCACCCCAGTTGTTAGACATGTCGCCCCAGGTAGCGGGGAAAACCGTCTGGCCATCGACACGGAGGCCACCGCCATCGTCACCGTGGCAAACAGAACATTTCTCCTGGAACGCGGCTTCGCCCCGGGCATAGCTCAGTTCTTCAGGGCGCTCCGGTGCCGGAAAGCCGCGGCCGTAAATGGGTTGCTGCGGATAAACAGGTACATCTTTCGCCAGCCACTGATGGTACGCGGACAGGGCGACCATATTATCACTGCCGTATTCAGGAGGCTTACCGTTCATGGAATAGGTGAAACAACCGGCAATGCGTTCTTCAAGATTGTTTACGTGGGCGTTCTTGCCCCGGAAGTCCGGCAGGGTCACAGCAGCGGGCCAGATTGGGGCACTGAAAGGCATGCGGCCTTCCCCCAGGTGGCAGCTGGAGCAGTTCATGTTGTTGAACACGTTCTCGCCGCGCAGTTGCTGGGTGTTGGTGAACAGGTCGTGGCCTCTTCGAATGACCCGCTTGAGCTCCGGGTGAAGCCTGGAGTCCTCCAGATCTTCCATCGTAGGGGGAATGTGTACCAGCTCGTTTTCTTTCGGAGTCGGGTAGCCAAGCTCCGCCAGGGTGTCGATGTATTGCTGGGTGGTCTTGTCTTCTGCTGTGGCATTGACGGAAAACAACAGGGTTCCGGACAGTGCAGCGTAAGTTAATGTGCGAATCATGATGTCGGAATCCTCTTAGTTGGCCACAGCTTTCTGGCCGGCAAGCCAGGCGGCTACTGCCTGAATATCGTCATCGCTCATCCGGCGGGCAATGGAGCCCATCAGGTCTTGCGGGTCATTTTTCCTGGTACCCGCTTTCCAGGCCTGCAACTGGGCTTTGATGTAACCGGCGTGTTGCCCGGCAATGCCGGGGAAGACCTCTCCAGCGCCCCGGTTGCCCGGGCCATGGCAGCTTTTGCAGGAAACAATGTATGCGGACCAGTCGCCCCGCTCGGCCAGCTGTTTGCCGCGCTTGAGCATCGCTTCGCCGGCATCTTCGCCACCGTCGCCCTGGGTGGCGGGCAGGCTGGCATAGTATGCGGCGACATCTGCGATTTGCTGTTCATCCAGCATATTGGCAAAAGGCATCATGCTGGCATTGCTACGCTCACCGCTCTGATAGTCGTGCAGTTGCTTGGCAATGTAGGCAGCGTCAAGCCCTGCCAGCCGCGGCCAGGATTCTCCACCGGGCACGTTTTTGCCGCTGCCATCGGCCTGGTGGCACGCGGTGCACACGCCTGCAGCTGCTGCACCCCTATCGGCATCGCCTTCCACTTCGGCAAGCGCGGAGCAGGTAACCAACCCCAGGGCCGCCAGAATTCCTGGAAATTTTTTCACAGTCGATTTCCCTCTCAGTCAGCGCCAATTCGGAACGGCTTATTCTCTCATACCTGTTACAGTGCCTGTTTTGATAAAGCGATGTTTGATAAAGATCAACTTGGCGGCTTAAATGTCTGTGCGCCGTCGGCGCGGATTCCAGGATCTCCGGGTCAAGTCCTGCTTTCCTGGGCCAGCGCGACCAGATCGGTCCGGATATCTTCGACACTCAGGTCAGGCCTGAACAGGAGGCGGGCAGCACCCTCCCGATCAAACACATACACAGCGCCACTGTGTGAGACGTTGTAGTTGCCTTCCGCATCCGGATCATCGTAGCCAAAGGTGGTGCGGTAGCGTTTACTCAGTTGCCGCAGTGCCTTTTCTTCGCCGGTAAGGCCGATGGCCCTCTCGCTGAAGAAATCAACGTAACTGGCTATTCGCTCCGGAGTATCCCGCTGCGGGTCCACACTGACGAAGACAATCCGGGTATCGTCCTGCAGCTCGCCGGGCATCTCCCTGACGGCACGGGAGAGCTTCTGGAGCGTGGCGGGGCAGACATCGGGGCAGGAGGTAAAACCGAAAAACAGCATCCGGATTTCGCCGTCGGTTTCATTGGCCGTCAGGGTGTTGCCGGAGGTGTCTGTCAGCTCGAACGCCAGTTCCGGCATCAGCCCGCTGATATCCTTGCCGCGCCAGGACCCCTCGTCGCCGAAACAGCCTGCCAGCAGTGCGGTGGCGGCCAGCAGTGCGGTGATTGGCAGCATTCCTGACAGGCGTGGAGGAAACTGGATATTCATGAATGGGTCGCCTTCAGTGGTTCAGAATAGGGAGCCAGCTTACCGTCTTCGCGCATGGCGCGGCGAAGGATGATCAGTATGCCGAGAATGCTCATCATCGCCGGAGGAATCCAGGTGAGCAATCCGCCCAGGAGCTGATCTGTCTCGGGCGGCATTGGCCAGGCGCGGCCGCACACCTCATAGACGTCGTAAACCATTCCTCGTGAGAAAACGATGGTAGCGCCCAGGATCATCTGGGGGATTGCCACCAGAGCCAGCAGCAAAATGCGTTTGCCATAGCCCAGCGCATCGCTGGATACCGGCGAGCGCGGGTCGAAGATCAGCCACCAGAACAGCAGGCCATCCAGCAGCATGCTCCAGTTCATGATCCAGTACAGATCGCGACTGAGCATGGCGTCAAAATGGATGGGTGGCCACAGCCAGAAATAGATCAGACCTACGAACAGAAAAGATGCAATGGCGGGGTGCTGCAGGAACCGGTATATCCATCCCAGGGGTCTCAGTGACTGCCTTATGCCGGGGCTGATCCGACTGTAGAGAAAACGCATCACCGGCAGCGGATTGGAAAGCGCAATCAGTATCGGCCCCAGGTGATGAAGGATCAGGTGCTGGCCCCGGTGAACGAAGAACATGTACTGGGAGTAGTAATCAAACCGGGTCTGCATGACGGCGTAGCACATCATTACCCCGACCACGAACACCAGTATCCGCCCGCTGCCGGGCCGATTCTCCCCGGGCATATTCAGCAGTCCGTAGCCATAGAGTCCCAATACGAGCATAAAGCCCAGTATTGTCACTGGCGAGAAATCATAAGGTATCAGGTAGTCTGCTACGGACATCGGGAGTGCCTTTCGAGAGCCTTGGTGCTCTGGCGCAAAACCAGGGACCTGTTGTTTTTAGCCGTCTAGGAGTTTTACCGGACTGGCAGCCAAATTCAAGAGATTGTTGGGCGTTATTGAGGGTAGCCGGTGATGTCCCGTATTGTTCGGTACAGTGGTTGCAGTTGAGGGTACATCTTCAGATACACCTCCCGGTAAAGCCGCTGATACAACTGCCGGGTGTTGTCATCGGGATGGAAGACATCGCCTACGCGGGTCATGGCGCCTACCGCGGTTGCAAAATCCGGGTGCAGATCCAGGCCCACAGCGGCATCGATGGCTGCACCCAGGCCGGACGTCTCGCAGGTATGGGGGCGCTCGGCGGGCAGCCCGAAGATGTCTGCGGTCAACTGCATGGCGGCATCGCTCTGGGAGCCACCTCCGGCCACTCGCAGTCTGCGGATGGGGATACCACTGCGTTTCTCGATACGCTCTTTGCCTTCCCGCAACGCATAGGCCAGTCCTTCCAGGATAGCGCGGTAGATATGAGAGCGGGTGTGAACATCGCCAAAGCCGATGATGGAGCCTTTTGCTTCCGGCCCCGGCTGGCGCACACCGGGGGACCAATAGGGCTGCAGCAAGAGGCCCATGGAGCCCGGTGGCACTTCACGGACCAGTTCATCGAAGAGCACTTCCGGTTCAATACCTTTCTGTTCCGCCAGTTTCTGTTCCCTGAGGCCGAATTCCCGCTTGAACCAGCTCACCATCCAGAAGCCACGGTAGATCATCACTTCCGTGGAATAGTGGTCGGGCAGGGCGGACGGATAGGGCGGCATCATCCGCACCGGCTCAATGTAGCGCCTGCTGGTGGTATTGATGGTGGCCGTGGTGCCGTAACTGATGCAGCCGATATCGGGGCTCAGACCACCGCAACCCAGAATTTCGCACGCCTTGTCCGAGGCTGCCGCAATCACCGGCAAGGCGTCGGGCAGGCCAAGATGGGCAGCGGCGTCGCTGGTCAGTTCGCCAAGCCTGTCACCGGGTTTGACCAGCTCCGGCAGCATCTCCGGTTTGACAGGCATGGTCAGCCATTTGAAATCCCGTTTGCCCGCCCAGTGATGGCGTTTGTAATCGAAAGGGATATATCCCACCTGGCTGCCCACCGAATCCCGGAACTGTCCGGTCAGGCGGTAATTCAGGTAACCGGAAAGTAGCAGGAAATGGCGTGTTTCAGACCAGATTTCCGGTTGGTTCTGGACAATCCAGTTGGCCTGGGTTTTCTCACGGAAGCGGTCAATGGTGGGCTCCAGACGCAGAAGTTTGAACAGCCAGCCCCAGGGGCCGGGTACCGGGCCGTCTACTTTTGCGTGGCGCTGGTCCAGCCAGATAATGGCCGGCCTCAGAGGTACGCCATTTTTGTCCAGATTGATGACGGTTCCACGCTGGGTGGTTACCGTAACGCCAGCCACCTGGGCCGGATCAGCCGCAGTGTTCTGCCATAGCAGATCGCAGGCACTGCCCAGCGAGTCCCAGAAGTAGTCCGGGTGCTGCTCCGCCCACCCGGGTTGCTCGGAAAAGTAGGGATCTATGTCCTGCTTGCCCTTGCCCACCAGATTTCCACGGGTATCAAACAATAGCGCGCGAACACTCTGCGTGCCGTTATCGATGGCCAGAATCAGCGGTTCTTTCACCGTCATGCGGACTCGCCGCTGTCGGCCGGCAGTGAATAACCGGCTTGCCAGATACCCAGATAACGGCTCTGCTCAAGCTCCCAGGTGTCGTCGTCCCAGCCCAGTACGGGTTGGCATGCCATACGAATCTCTGGCAAAAGGGCTTTACCACCTGATGGCAGAATCAGCCCCAACCGGGTGCGACGCAGCAATAAATCGTCAAGGTGAACAACTCCCGTATTGGCAGCCGCCCACGCCAGTTCCGACCACAGGATGTCCGACCCGGAAATGGTGTCATGACAGCCGGCGTTTAGGATTTCTCCCAGGGCCGGCCCATAGAAGCCCTGCAGGCGCTCCCAGTTACGATGGCTGATAGTCTGTGGCCGCACAAGTTTCGCAGGCGGAGAGAAAACCCGGGCGTCGTTATTTCTGAGCGAGAAGCCCGGCATCAGATTCTGCGCCTTTTCGAGCACTTCACGTGCGATCAGCCGGAAAGTGGTGAGCTTGCCACCGGCGATACTGATCAGTCCGTTGTCGGACCAGATGACGTGCTCGCGATTTTCCTGGGAGGGTTTCAGTGGCTTTGCGTTCTTGCCCTGTTCACTGACGACAGGCCGCACTCCCGCCCAGGTTGCGATGATATCGTTCTCGGTAATACCGCTGGCCGGAAACAGCGTTCCGGAGATTTCCAGAAGGTAGTCAAGTTCCTCCCGGGTAATGGCCGGTTCCCGGGAAAGGTTCTCTTCATGGTCCAGATCTGTGGTGCCCAGCACGGTTGTGCCCTGCCAGGGAAAGGCGAAGACCGGGCGCCGGTCACGGGGATGAAACAGTGATACCGAGCACGAAACCGGCAACCTGCTGAAGGGCAGGACCAGGTGGCTGCCGCGCAATGGCCTTATGCGGAATGTATCGTCGCCCGTTTGTTGAAGGGCCTTAGCCCAGGCGCCGGTGGCATTGATTGCCAGCGCCGTGCTGATGGTAAATGTCTGCCCGGCGGCACTGGTGCTGGTGTCGCGAAGCTCGATGCCCGTTACCCGGGAACTGTCTCCATCCCGAAGGATCGCCTCCGCCTTCAGGTAATTCAGGCATAAGGCGCCGTCGGCCTCAGCCTCCTCGATGACCCGCTGCACCAGCCGCGAATCGTCAGTGACCGCGTCTGTAAACCCGCTGGCTGCCACCAGATTGTCGGTTGCCAGCCCCGGAACCCACTGCAATGTCTCCGCAGCTGACAGGTGCTGTCGTGAGGGGTTGCGCGCTATGCGGTCATACACCCGTAACAGGATCTGAAACAGACGGGGACCGGGAAACTGTTTGCGGTAATGGGGCATGATAAAGCGCAGTGGCTCAATTAATCCCGGGGCCTCTGCCATCAGTCTTTCCCGTTCCCGCACCGCATCCTTTGTCAGGTTGAACTGGCCGCTCCCCAGGTAGCGCAGGCCACCGTGAACCATCTTCGAGGAGCGGCTGGAAGTGCCCCAGGAGAAATCGTTCTGCTCTATCAGCAGTGTGCGCAGGCCGCTGCCCGCGGCTTCCCGGGCAACGCCGGCACCGGTGATGCCGCCACCGATTACGACAATCTCGAATTCAGCGGTGCCGCCACGGAGTTGCTCGAGCTTCTGTGCACGGGTCAGTGACATTATTGATCAACCAGAGTAGTCGGGTTTAACAGACCTGCCGGGTCGAATGCCCGACACAGAGATTGAATGGCCAGCATGCCCAGTTCACCTTTCTCGACCG
The DNA here is from genome assembly GCF_004792665.1 of Marinobacter orientalis. Lineage (GTDB taxonomy): Bacteria > Pseudomonadota > Gammaproteobacteria > Pseudomonadales > Oleiphilaceae > Marinobacter > Marinobacter orientalis. Next base: position 145,105 of record NZ_SRZX01000007.1, on the reverse strand, counting down.
GTAGAAAAGCAGCGTGGTCCTTGCCGACGCCATGCTGGTGGCTGATGGTGCCATGGTTGTTGACGATGACGGTGGATGTGCTGTCTTTCAGTGTCTTCCAGCGTGCCAGGGTTTCCCCGTAGCTGGCAGCAACACGGAACACATAGGTGGTGTAGATGCTGCAGCCCTGGGGATAGAAATGCGAAAGATGGGTAAAGACATGGACAGATTCTTCTTTTTTATTCAGACGATTACCGAGGTTTTCTTCAATCAGGTTCAAGAGATTGTCGAGGTTATCCCAGTCGGTGGCAGTTTCCAGTGTGTCGACGGCATAGCCCAGCTGCCAGAGTGCTTCTCTGAGATAGGGCATGGTAAAGCGTTTGGCGGCCCATTTATCGCCCAGCTTTCTGCCGGTGTAGATTCCGTCATACCCGCTACAGATTGCCCGCGTTTCTTTCAGGGCATTACTGCACTGGCGCTTACTGCCGGTGATGCCGAACGTCATCATGCATTTGCCGTGTTTTGATCCCCGCACAGAGAGATAGGATTCCAGCATGCCAATCAGTCCGGGGTGCCCTGCCAGGGCAAGCTGCGTCTCGGTTTCAATGGCGTTGCTCAGGCGCAGCATGGAAAGCTGCGTGCGGTTCTGTACCAGTTCGCGGCAGGCAGCTCTGGCCTTGTCCCAGGAGGGGAAAAACACAACGTGGAAGCTTTCATGGGCGGGCAGGGGCGTGACCCGTACTTTTACTTCGGTGATCAGGCCGATGCGGCCCTCGGAGCCGAGAATCATCTCGCGAATATCGGGGCCGGCGCTGGAGGCCGGAAAGGTAGGGATCTCCAGTGTGCCCTGAAGCGTTTCGATCAGGCCGCCGGCGAATAACTGCTCGATGCGCCCATAGCGCAGCGACTGCTGACCGCTGGAGCGGCTGGCCACCCAACCACCTATCGTGGACAGCTCGAATGACTGGGGAAAGTGCCCCAGCGTGTACCCCAGCGCGCGCAACCGGGATTCCACCAAAGGCCCGGGGGTGCCCGCACCGAAAGTGGCAATCTGGCTTTCCCGGTCCAGGTCAATGAGCCGGTTCATGCGCCCCATATCCACTGTCAGGACCGGTTTCTCACCGGCGACGGGATTGATATGGCCGGCAACACTGGTGCCACCGCCATAGGGAATCAGTGAAACGCCCTGATCTGCGGCGTAGTGAAGCAGGGCTTTAACGTCCCGGCTTGATTCCGGGTAGGCCACACCATCAGGGAAAACTCCGAATTCGCCACTGCGCATGGCAAGCCAGTCAGCCAGGCTCTGGCCACGGGCATGGCGAACCCGGTCTTCTGCGTCGAGGATCACGTCGCGATGCGCGGGCAAACGGCTGATGGGTACCCGCGCACAGGCCTCTTCAAGAGAGATGTCGCTGAGCGGGCTGGCAGCACCGATGCGATCTTCAAGGAACCGGCGTCCCCCATCGGGTAGTTCAAGGTTGAACTGATCGTCACCCCAGCCGTTCCAACGTCGCATATAGCTAATCCTTTCTCAGTTGTTTCTCAGGCGTTCGCGAAGCTGCTCAAGGCGCCGGCGAATCTCATCCCGGCGTTGTTCGCTGCTTCCGCTGGTGTTCGGGGATGCGGTTTGTGTCTGCGATTCGCCGCTGTCGCGGGATGTCTGGCCGGAAGCCAGGGAGATGCCCGAACGATCTTCATCCTCTGGAAAATAGAGGTTTTCCAGTTTACCGCTTCTTTCAATGACGACGCGATCCGCCCGGACAGAACGAAGGGTGGCATCACCGGGCAGTTCATCGCCCACGAGGTAGGCTTCGGTTCTGCTCCTGTCGTCTTCGATCAGCGCACTTCCGGGAAAATCGCCTGACGCAGCAAGCACACCCCTGAGGTACAACCGCAGGTTGGTTTCCGGCAGGTTCTCAGTGTCCGGCTCGCCCTGATCCTTCATTTCGCCGGGCTTTCCGAAAAGGTCGAGGGAGGCCAGATTGACATCGGGTTTCTGCGGGAGACCGGTCGTCGTCTGTGTATTCATTGAAGGGGATGTGTCTGTGATGGTATTGCTTTCATTCTGCCAGAAACGATATCCCTGCCAGGCTGTCACAATGATCATGCTTATGCCTGCGACGGTGGCGAGTAACAGTGGTAACCTCGAGCTGGTCAAACGCATTGATTGTCCCGGAAAGAGCTGGTGAGAGCCGGCAAAGGGCTTACAGCTTATCAGACTGAAAAGTTTTATTGGCAGTATAGTGTATAGAGTTATTCAGCGGTTCCATATCCTATGGTAGCCTTTCTGAATTAATTGAATAAAAAGGGATTCTGGAGCTCTTGCCTTCCGGCCCCGGCAACAGAACGAGGACCATCTTGGACACAGACACAGAACTTCGGCCACAGGATGCTCCCGTGGGCCGTCTTCCCTTCACGTTCGCCAAGCGCAATGGCGTGATACTGACCCGCGATGACGACGGTGAACCGGTTATCCTGGTACGCCCCGGTGCCGGCCATTCTGCGCTGGCAGAGGCCAATCGCATCAGTGGTGGCCGTGCCAGATTTTCCACCATTGAGCCGGCAAGGTTTGATGCCGCCCTGAACTCGGCCTATCAGAACGATTCCGCCGAAGCCATGCAAATGGTTGAGGGGATCGGCGACGACATGGATCTGGCCTCTCTGGCCGACTCGGTACCGGAAACCGAGGATCTTCTGGAGCAGGAAGACGATGCGCCCATCATCCGGCTGATCAACGCCATTCTGACAGAGGCGGTCAAGACCAGCGCTTCGGATGTGCATATCGAAACCTATGAAACCCGCCTGGTGGTCCGCTTCCGTGTGGATGGGGTGCTGCGGGAAGTGGTTCAGCCCAAGCGTGCCCTGGCGCCGTTGCTGGTGTCCCGAATCAAGGTTATGGCAAAACTGGATATTGCCGAAAAGCGCATTCCCCAGGACGGTCGAATTGCCCTTCGGGTTGCCGGTCGTGAAGTGGACATCCGTGTTTCAACCATGCCCTCCTCCAGTGGCGAGCGCGTAGTGCTGCGGCTGCTGGACAAACAGGCCGGCACTATTCGCCTGGAATCCCTGGGCATGGCAGGCAACGACCTGAAGGTACTGCGTAAGATGATCTATCGTCCTTACGGCATCCTGCTGGTTACCGGCCCCACCGGCTCCGGTAAGTCGACAACCCTGTACGCATCGCTTCAGGAAATTAACGACCGCAGTCGTAATATTCTGACGGTCGAGGACCCCATCGAGTACAACCTGCCGGGTATCGGCCAGACCCAGGTCAATACCAAGGTGGACATGACCTTCGCCCGGGGGTTGCGTGCCATTCTGCGCCAGGACCCGGACGTGGTGATGATCGGTGAAATCCGCGACCTTGAAACCGCTGAAATCGCAGTTCAGGCCAGCCTGACCGGCCATCTTGTGTTATCGACCCTGCACACCAATACCGCCGTAGGCGCCATTACACGTCTCATGGATATGGGTATCGAGCCGTTCCTGATTTCCTCCAGTCTGGTGGGTATCGTTGCCCAACGCCTGGTGCGGGTGCTCTGCAAGGAGTGCCGGGAACCCTATGAGCCCAGTGAAGAGCACTGCGAGTTCCTGCAGCAGGATGCGGCCAATCCGCCAACCATATACCGTGCCGGGGGTTGCGAGCATTGCAATCAGTTAGGCTACCGCGGCCGTATCGGTATCTATGAAGTGGTTGAGGTGAACGAAGAGATCAGCTCACTGATCCACAAGCGGGCAGGAGAGCTGGACCTCGAACATGAAGCCAGGCTTCATGGCCCGAGTATCCACGCCGATGGGGTTCAGAAGATCCTGGATGGGGTGACCACGGTTGAAGAGGTCCTTCGCGTGACCCACCGGAGCAAGTAGATTCATGCCAGCCTTTGAATACAGAGCTCTTGATAGTCGTGGCAAACAGAAACAGGGGGTCGTTGAGGCGGATGCACCCAGGGCGGTACGCCAGCAATTGCGCGAAAGGGGGCTCACGCCGCTGGCAGTGGAGCCTGCCACCGAAAAACAGACTCGCAGCAATCCGCTGGCTAGCCGGGGCGGCCTGGCGACGGCCGATCTTGCGCTGGTCACCCGGCAGCTGGCAACCCTGATACAGTCCGGCATTCCCATCGAGCAGGCCCTCTCGGCGGCGGCCCAGCAGTCATCCAGCCCGCGGATCCGCAGCATGTTGATCGCCATCCGCGCAAAAGTCATGGAAGGATACAGTCTGGCGGACAGTCTCGGGGAATTTCCCAGGGCGTTCCCGCGGCTTTACCGCTCTACGGTAGCGGCGGGTGAGCACGCCGGACATCTTGACCTGGTGCTAAACCGTCTGGCGGATTACACCGAAGCCCGGCAGGAGTCCCGCCAGAAGATCCAGCTTGCAGCGATTTACCCGATCATCCTCAGTGTCGTTGCCATTGCCATTGTGGTGTTTCTGCTGACCTATGTAGTGCCGGATATCATCGAAGTCTTCGTGAAGCAGGGGCAGGAGTTGCCGGCACTGACGTCGGCCATGTTGGCGGTGTCGGAATTTCTCGGCAATTTTGGTGTCTACCTGTTGATACTCATTATTGCCAGTATCGGTGCATTTCGCTGGTCCCTGCGCAAGCCTGCGTTCCGCCTGCGGTTTCATAAAAGCCTGCTGAACATGCCTCTGTTTGCTGGCATGGTTCGGGGTGTCAATACCGCGCGTTATGCAAGCACTCTCAGTATTCTGACCACCAGTGGTGTGCCGCTGGTGGATGCCATGCGAATTGCAGGCGAGGTACTATCGAACGATTACCTTCGCCAGGAGCTGAAGGGTGCGGCAAGGAAAGTGAGTGAGGGCGGTTCACTGCATCGCTCGCTGGACCAGACCGGGTATTTCCCGCCGATGATGCTGCATATGATTGCCAGCGGCGAGGCCAGCGGTGAGCTGGACAGCATGCTGGAACGGACTGCATCCATGCAGGAAAATACCCTGCAGTCAAAGATTGCAGCCATCGTAGGCCTGTTCGAGCCGATGATGCTGCTGTTGATGGGCGTGGTGGTTCTCATTATTGTGCTGGCGATCATGCTCCCGATTCTCAATATGAGTAATCTGGTGGGCTAGCCCCTGTTGGGGCCATTGCCTGCCGGCACATTTTCAAACCCAGAGATATGGAACGATGAAGAGCAAAGCAATGAGATATGGTAGTGCACAGAGGGGTTTTACCCTGATAGAGATCATGGTGGTAATGGTCATCCTCGGCCTGCTGGTCGCCATCGTAGCCCCGAATATCATGGGGCGGAGCGACCAGGCCAGGGTAACGGTTGCCGAAACACAACTGAGGAATATTGCCAACGCTCTTGACCTGTACCGACTCGACAACAGCCACTATCCCTCGACACAGCAGGGCCTTGAAGCCCTGGTGTCCAAGCCCAGCGGCAGCCCCGAACCGCGCAACTGGAACCCTGAAGGCTACCTGAACAGTGTCCCCGAAGACCCCTGGGGTAACGAATACCAGTACGTCAGCCCGGGCACAGAAGGGCCCTATGACCTCTACTCCTATGGCGCGGACGGCCGCGAGGGTGGCGAGGGCGACGACGCCGATATCAGCGTGTGGAAAGTCCGGGACTGATTGTGCAGACCAGGGTGCGGCATTCGGGCTTTACGCTGATCGAAATCCTCGTTGTCCTGGTGGTAGTAGGTCTGCTTGCGGCCCTGGCGGTGACGACCATGGGCGGCAGTTCCCGGGGCCGGGAAATGGAAAATGAAATACGCGAGTTGTATCTTCTGATGCAGACCGCCTCGGAGCAGGCCGTGCTCAACAATACCGAGCTGGGGCTGATTCTGGAGGATGAAGGCTATCGTTTTGTTGCCTGGGAAGACCGGAGCGGCGAGTGGAAGATCCCGGCAGAGCCGATGTTCCGACTGCGTGGGTTTCCCGAGTGGATAACAGTCACCGACTATATCGAGAATGACACACCCAGGCTGGCCTCGGATGAAGATCGTCTGCGGCCCGATGTGGTGTTTTTCTCCAGTGGTGAGACGACGCCGTTCGAGCTGGAATTCACCCTCGGCAGGGACGATTCCCGAATGCACACCATCGCGTCGGACGGCTTTTCGCCGATGGAGTGGCGTTATCCGGGAAGCGCGGAGAACAACGAGGCATGAATACCCAGCGCGGCTTTACACTGATCGAGGTTCTGGTTGCGCTGCTGGTGTTCGGCCTGATTGCAACGGCCGCCGCGGAGGTCGGCAGCCAGTACATTTCCAGCTATGAGCGCATACGGGATAAAACCCTCGCCGGCTGGGTTGCCGACAATCGGATCAATGAGCTCAGATTGCAGGAAAACCTTCCCGAGATCTCCGAAAACACCAACGACATGGACTACGGCCCTTACCGCTGGCAGGTCACAACGGCCGTACTGGGCACCGAGGACCCGTCCATATTGCGGGTGGAAGTCACAGTTGCACGCTTTCGCGGCAATGAATCCGAGCCACCACCGGTACACACTCTGTCTGCTTTTATTGGTGACAGCTGATGGCCGTTATCATGCCCGAACAGTCCCGATCAGGGCGGCCCGTTGTCCGCAACGGCTTCACGCTGATGGAAATGCTGATTGCCGTCACCATCACTGCCGTGATTGGTCTCGGAGTCTGGCAGGTACTTGGCAATGTGGTGGCATCCAGGGACCGGGTGAATGAGGTGGCTGACCAGTTTGATGCTGTCCAGCGCACCATGCTGCTTCTTGAGCGTGACATCACACAGATCGTCAACCGGCCCGGCCGTGACATTTACGGCGACTTCAATCCGGCACTGACCAGCCGCGACGATGACTTTGCCCTGGTTCTGACCCGCCAGGGCTGGCGGAATCCCCTTGGTACCCGCCGGAGCACATTGCAGAGAGTTGCCTGGGAATACACCGGTGACGAACTGCGACGTCGCTACTGGATCTCTGTCGACCAGGGCCAGGAGGACAACAGCCAGGATACGATGCTGCTGTCGGACGTGACTGACTTTGCCGTCCGGTTCATGGACGACGAGCGTAACTGGCGTGACAACTGGCCCGACGAAGCCAGCATGGCAAACATGTTGCCTGGCACCCGGCCGGATATCCCGCTGCCACTTGGCGTTGAGATTACCCTGCAGCACGAGCGATTTGGCGAGCTTGTGCGGACTTTCTCGCTGCCTGATTTCGATATCAGCCAGGCTCAGGGTAGTATCGATGCGGTGGATGAATCGGAAGATGAGCAGGAAGACACGCAGCAGGATGACGATGCCCGGCAGGACAACACCGGGACCGGGGGTAGTGATGCCGGAGGCTAATCCCCTGCTGCTTCGTGCACCCGCCGATCGCCAGAATGGCGTGGCGCTGATCATGGTGTTGCTGGCTATGGCGCTGGTGGTCATGCTGGCTGCCGGAATGACCCAGCAACAGAGTGTCCGGGTGTTTCGTGCCAGCCACTATCTGGCCCAGCAGCAGGGCCACAGCGTTGCTCTCGGGGCAGAAGCCTTTGCCCAACAGATTCTGGTGCGGGATTTCGAGGAGGACAGGGAAAACAGTACCATGGTCGACAGCCCCGACGAGTTCTGGGCCCGGAACGCCGCGATACTGCCCATTGATGATCATGGTGTGGCGGAAGTGCAGATCGATGACCTTGGGGGAAGGATCAATCTCAATGATCTGGTGCGGGGTAGCGGGCAGGTTGATCCGGTAGTCCGGGATCGTGTGACCCGGCTGCTCCGGGTACTGGAAATAACAACGGTGAATGTTGATGCCCTGATTGACTGGATTGATCCGGATGACCAGACAGTCAGCGCCTATGGCGCCGAAGATGGCCAGTACCTGATGCAAGAGCCGGCCTACCGCGCCGGAAACCAGCCCTTTGTGACGGTTTCGGAGTTACGGCTGATTGACGGCATGACTGAAGAGGCCTATCAGGCCTTGCGGCCGCATGTAACAGCCTTGCCAATTACGGGTCTGGGGATTAACGTCAATACCGCATCTGCGGCGGTACTGCGTTCCCTGCATGAAGAACTGACACAGGCTCAGGCAGACGCTATTCTTGAGAAGCGTCAGGAAGAGCGCTTCGAGAATATTCAGGATTTCCTGGCACTGCCGGAATTCGCGGGTCTGGGACTGAAATCGTCCGGGCTTGGATTGCAGACACGTTTTTTTGAAGTGGTATCCCGGATTACCTACGATGACCGGGTCGCCAATCTGGTGAGCACGGTTTATCGCAGCCCGGAGGGTGAAATGCAGACAGTGCACAGGGACACTGGCCAGAAAAACCGGATAACGAAAGAGCCATTCAGCCTCTCGGAAGAGTAACTGCGGCGCCTGGAAGACCATCGATACCGACAATGAAGACCCCGTGGGGTTGAAAAGGAAACTGTTCAGAATGTCCTATCGCCTTTACGTCAGGCCGCTGCCACCCTTTGCGGTTCCCGACACTACCCCGGAAGCCCAGTTGTACAACTGGGTTCTGCTCGATGCCAGTGGCGATGCCCAGGCCCGCGGTACCGCGAACCGGAAACAGGATATTGAACAGACGCTGGCCCAGAACGACCTTGAGGGTGTGCGACTGGTGGGCCTGCTCCCCGGCGAAGAGGCGCTTTTTTGTGTGGCGGATATTCCGGCCAGACAGACCAGGTTTGTTTATCAGGCCTTGCCTTATGCCGTCGAGGAGCAGATCGCCCAGGATATCGAGAGCATGCACCTTGCCCTCGGCAACCGCACTGAAAAGGGTTTCCGGGTCGCCGCGGTCGACCATAACCGGATGGCGGAGTGGGTCGCCATGTTCAGTGGATGGGAACACCTGGAACTCGAAGCGATTTACCCCGATGCCGGACTGCTTCCGATTACGGAAGGGGGCTGGTCGATCTGTCTGGATGGTGAAACCGCCATGCTGGCGAGTGATCAGGGCGAGTGGCTCAGCGTCCACGCGCGCAATCTGGCCATGTTCGCCCAGACATTGGTCCTGCCGCCCTCTGATGAAGTTGTGGCGGAAGTGCCGGTCACGGTTTACGGCACCGAACAGGAACTTGCGCACCAGCAGTCCGGCCTCGTTGAGCTGAAATCTTCCGGGCGCCTGACGGTCAGAGAGGAAACCCTGCAGCTGATGCCGCTGGAATTACTGGCACACGCCCATCATCACCATCTTTGCCAGCCCATCGACCTGTGCCAGGGTGAGTACAGTATTCGCACCCGAAAGTCCGGTTCCCTGGGTCCATGGAAGCCACTGATCGCGGTTGCCAGCGTCTGGTTTGTGATCCAGATCGGTGTCGAGACAGGTATGGGTCTTTACCACCAGCAAAAGGCTGAACAGAACAGGGAAGAGGCTATGGCTCTCTATCATCAGGCTTTCCCCGATGACACAAGAACCCACGCGGGTAACGTCCGCAGGGTTGTTGAGGGCCAGATGCGCCAGATGCAGACCGATGGCCCTGGCGCCGGTTTTATCACCCTGATGAAATACACCGGCGAACAATATTCAAGAATACCCGACGCCGGCTCAGTCATGTTCAATTCGGTCAATTACAGCAGCAATCGTGGAGAGCTGGTAGTGGACGTGCGGGCCGACAGTTACAACAAGCTGAGTACGCTGCGAAACGGCCTTACAACACGGGGGTTGAAGGCCGAGATAGGGTCGGTGGTGAACGAATCCGACGGCGCCCGCGGTCGGTTGACGGTTTCAGGAGGCTAAAATCATGTTGGACAGGATCAGGGAACAGCCGGCAGTGGGCAAACTGATTGCCCGGTATGATCAGTTGTCACGCCGGGATCAGCAGGCCTTGACCGTTCTGGCGATCGCTGTCCTTCTGGGTATCCTTTATTTTGCCATCTGGACACCTGCTGTAAATTTTCATGACGACGCGCTCAGCGAACGGGAGCAGTCGGCCGAGCTTCTCGTCTGGCTGGAGGCCAACAGGGACTCGCTGGAGAGGTTGTCCGGTGCCGCTGGCGGCCCGGGTACTTCCACGGTTGATACTCCGGAAGACGGCCGGGCGCTGATGTCCCTGGTTACCCGCAGTGCCGGAGAGGCCGGGCTGTCGCTGCAGCGCTTCGAACCGAGCGGCGATAATGCGATCAGAGTCTGGCTTGAGGGTGCACCCTTTACCGAGGTGGCGAGCTGGCTTGAGCAACTGAATACCGGGCACGGTGTCCAGATAGATCAGGCCTCCATGGATCGACAGAATGATCCGGGCATGGTATCGGTACGCCTGACGTTAACAATCTGAGACGAATGCTGGAGAACACACGATGACTGACGGCACAGACAACAGGAACAGCGCGGAGCCGGCTATCGTCCGCCTCGATCCCAGTGCCCGCAATGAGGCGATATCCATCCTGGTCAGCGCCTATCGGAGCGAGCCCACGTTTCAGTACCTGTTTGATCACCGCCGGCCGGGTTACGAGCAGCGCGTGCGGGCAACCGTACGGGAATTGATTGATCTTTATTTCGATCTGGATCAGGACGCCATCGGTGTCATGGTCAATGATACCCTGGTGGCAGTTGCGTTTATCGGTGAGGCTGAACTCAGGCTTAACCTTGCAGCGCAGATCAGCTGGCGCATTCGCATGGTACTTACCGCAGGGTTTGCCTGTACCCGCCGTTATCTTGACTACCACGAGAAAATGAAGGAAATGCTGCCGCAGCCCCTCGCGCATCAGCTGCCGCTGATGGGGGTCAATCCCAAATACCAGAACAAGGGCTACGGGCGAATACTGCTGTCCACCGTGGAAAAACTGTGCGCAGAAAACCCTCGCGGCAGTGGCCTCGTACTTGATACCGGCAACAGCCGATACCTGCCATTCTATGAATCGGAAGGATTTCGCAGTCTTGGCACTATCCGGCTGGGTGATTTTGAAGATCACGTACTATATCGCGAATTCCATGCCGATAAGGCGGCGGTCGCCCCCGGATGAGCGGATTCGTTGCTACCACTACAGGAGACGCTGTGTCTGACAAACAGGATTTCGATCTGATCATTATTGGCGCCGGTTCCGGCGGTGTTCGGCTGGCCCGGATGTCTGCGGCGAAGGGTGCCCGCGTAGCAGTGGTTGAATCCCGCTACCTTGGCGGCACTTGCGTCAATGTGGGTTGTGTTCCCAAGAAACTGTTCGTCTATGGTTCCCATGCTGGTGAGGACATCGAGGATGCTGCCGGCTACGGCTGGAACGTGCCGGATGGTCAGGTCACCTTCGACTGGACCCGCCTGGTGGCGAACAAGAACGCCGAAATCGAGCGTCTCAATGGCATCTATGGACGCATGCTGGAGAATGCTGGAGTAACGGTTATCGAGGGCACCGCTTCCCTGGCGGATGACCACACGGTTGTCGTTGGCGACCGCAGTTTCACCAGTAAACACATTACCGTTGCCACCGGGAGCTGGCCCGTTGTTCCTGAGGTGCCCGGCAAGGAATGCGTGCTTACCTCCAACGAGATGTTTTATCTGCCGCAATTACCCAGGCAGGCTGTGGTCTGGGGCGGCGGTTATATTGCAGTGGAGTTTGCCGGCATTCTCGCCGGCCTTGGTGTGGAAACAACCCTGCTTTACCGGGGAGAACTCTTCCTGCGCGGATTCGATGATGACGTCCGGGAATTTACCGCGGCGGAAATGCGCAAGAAAGGGATCAATCTCCGGTTTGAAGTCAATATTGAATCCATCGAGAGTGAAGATGCCCACTATGCGGTCGAACTGACTGACGGCTCTCGCCTGAATACCGGGCTGGTCATGGCAGCGACAGGCCGCCGGGCGCTGGTGGACGGTCTTGGGCTGGAGCAGCTGGGAGTACAGATGAGTGCTTCCGGCCATGTGGTTGTGGATGATCAGTTCCAGACTGCCGTTCCGTCTATTACGGCCCTGGGCGACGTAATCGGCACCCCCCAGCTGACCCCGGTTGCCCTGGCCCAGGGTATGGTGCTTTCACGGCGTCTGTTCGGGGATGGCAAGGGCGAAATGGATTACAGCAGCATACCCACGGCGGTGTTCTGCCAGCCCAACATTGGCACCGTTGGCCTGACTGAAGCAGAGGCCCGGGAGGCTGGCCATAAGCTGCGCATTTACCGGTCCGAGTTCAAACCCATGAAACACACCCTCAGCGGGCGGGACGAGCGGGCACTGATGAAGCTGATTGTGGATGACGAATCAGACAGGGTGCTTGGTGCGCATATGGTGGGGCCGGATGCTGGCGAGATTACCCAGGGAATCGCTGTTGCCATCAAGGCCGGTGCTACCAAGGCCCAGTTTGACAGCACCATGGGCATTCATCCGACGTCCGCGGAAGAATTCGTTACCATGCGCAATCCGGTAGCCTGAGAGGATCTCCGGCCGCTGTTTACATCTGTATCCAGCGGCTGAGCACCTTTCTCAGGCCCTCTTTTCTGACCGGCTTTGAGAGATAGTCATTCATACCCGCTTCCCGGCAAGTGGCTTCGGTTCCCGGTAGCGCGTCAGCGGTGAGTGCAATGATCGGGGTGCCGCCCTGGCCGTTGCTCTTTTCCCATTCGCGGATATACCGCGTGGTCTCGTAGCCGTCCATCAACGGCATCTGGCAGTCCATCAGAATAACGTCGTAACCTGAATGGTTGGTCTGTACCAGCTCCAGAGCCTCCTCGCCGTTGGCCGCGGTATCGGTCTCGAATCCCAGGCGCTTGAGCAGGGCAGTGGCAACCCTCTGATTCACCATGTTGTCCTCCACCACCAGTGCCCGCGCCTTTTCACTGCCGGGCCTCAGCGGAGCCGGTTCGGGAGAGGTCGCTGGGGCAAACGGCGTAGCCAGCTCAAAGGGTAGCTCAAAGCGGAAGGAAGAGCCTTTGCCAGGATCGGTTTCCACCGTAACATGGCCGCCCATCAGCTCTACCAGCCGTTGCACAAGGGAAAGCCCCATACCGGTTCCCCCATGACGCCTGGAATCACCGGTTTCCAGCTGCTCGAAGGAATTGAAGATGTCGTGAATCCGTTCCAGGGGGATGCCGGATCCGGAATCGCTGACGGTGCAGTTCAGTACCACACAGTTTTCTTCCAGCGAAAACCAGCCTGCCTGGACGTTGATGTAGCCGGCGCCGGTAAACTTGATGGCATTATCGATCAAACCAGCCAGGATCTGTCGCAATCTGGAGGCATCGCCAAGCACTACGGGATGCGCTGGCCAGTCGCCCACAAATCTGCTGGACAGCGTCAGGCCCTGCTGTTCAGCAAGGTGACGATAGCTCGCCGTACAGTTGATAATCAGCTGTTGCAGGTCAAACTCCCGGTTTTCCAGCGCCAGCGTACCGCGGTCGATGTTGGAGTAGTCCAGAATATCGTTGATAACGGTCAGCAAGTCCTCTGTGGAGTGACGGGCCGTTTGCAGATAATCAGTCTGGCGCGGGCTCAATGGCTCTTCAGCAATCAGTTCAATCATGCCCAGTACGCCGTTGAGCGGTGTCCGCAGTTCGTGGCTCATGGTTGCCAGGAATTCTGATTTGGCACGATTGGCCAGTTCCGCCCTCTCTCTGGCCTGCTCGGAAGAGGCCAGGGTTTCATCCCTCGATTGTCTGAGTGTTCTGAGGTGGATCGCCAGGGAATTGAGGCTCTCTTCCAACTCCCTGATTTCACGGGTAGTGCGCGTCCGGCTGACCGGAACTTCTTCATACTCCCTGTTGGTCAGCTTTGTTACTCTCTGTGAAAGACTGCGAATAGGCGAAATGATACTGTTAAGAGAGTGGTTTACAATCAGCAGGGTAAACAGCAGAAGTGAAAAACCGACGGCAAGCGACGTCCACAATATGTCTTGGCGGCGCGCGGCCAGTTGTTCCCTGTTAACACCAACTTCTACTGTGCCTACCCTGAGGGCGCCGGTCCCGAATCCGTAATCCGGCTCGAACCATTCAGTCTGGCGGTCCTCGCCCATATCCAGTGGTTGTTGAAGGATTTCCGATTCGAACACGTCGAATGCTTCATCCGGCGGTGTCGCTGGTGCCTGCCCGGTAGACACGTAGCCGACCTCGTCGCCCATCAGGTTGGACACCCGGATCCACTGCGCCCGGCTGCGCTGCAGGGACTGGGAGAGAATCTGCTCCAGTGCTGCGTTATTGCCGGAAACAACGGCGTATTCAACGGCCGGGGCAAGGCTGTCAGCCAGCATCTGGCTGCTGTCGGCCAGGTCCTTTCGGGCATCGTCCAGGCGTGCAGAGGTAAAAAACACCATCAGCACAATGAACATGACGATCGCCGGCGCTGCCCCCAGCAGCAGAAGTTTTCTGGAAAGTGGAGCCGGCGCGTCTGCCTGCTTACTCATCAGCGCTCTCCTCCGGCCCGCCAAGCCTGGCCTTTACTGAATTGATAATATCCTGACTGTCCCGCAGAGGAATATTCAGGGACCGCGCCACCTGCTGGTTCAGTCGGATACCGAAGCTGTCAGGGTAGACCGGCGGCGGAAACTGGCCACTGGTGCGGTATTCGCGGATAAACGCCGCGGCCAGTTCCGCAATCTCGGTAAGGGGTGTGTAGGTTGACGCCAGAGATCCTGCCTTCACATAAGCCTGACTGGGACCAATGACAATACGGTTGCGCCGGTAGGCGGTCAGCAGGATGTGTTTGATGGTTCTGGGATTGTAGATACTGCTGTCTGGCGCTGCCAGGATAAAATCCCCGTAGTTCAGCGCACGGATCAGTGTTGGTATCAGTTTTTCATCGGAAGTGACGACAAATATTTTTCCCTCCAGCCCATAGTCTGGAAGCTGCTCGGTTACCGGTTCATAGAGTTCAACGGTGCCAGGGCGCGCCAGCATCGCTACTCGGGTAGCTTGCGGCAGAATGGCCCGGCCGGCTATCGCTTGCCGTAGCAGGGGAGGATCGTAAAGAATCCCGGAGACGGAGCCGCCTGAGCGCTCGGCGTACCCGTCGATGAAGGTCCGGTCAACAAGTAACGCCAGAACAGGCGCATTCCTGTTGTCCTGGCGAACACGGGTAAAGGCTTCCGGGCCCAGTGCAATAACCGGTGTCGCGCTGTCCCGGGAGGTTTGCCCGTCGCTGAAGGACCGGATAACAGTCGTGCTTCCCAACGCATCTTCGAGCAGTGACCGCAAGCGGCGATTCAGTGCTGAATTGTCGGAGCCGGCAAGATAGACCAGCGAACCCGTGGCGGATTGGGCGGCCGCAGCCTGGAGCGAATGGGTGATAACCAGAAACAGCACAAGGATAACCAGACGCCACCTGGTTGCCGGTGAAACTGTTGTTGTCAGAATATTCGGATGCCCTGTTGCTTTCATACCGTCCGGGGTCTTATGTCGTCCCTGGTGTTTCAGAATCTTACGCCAGCTTCGACGAAGAACTGATTATGGTCTCTGATAATATTGTCCGGGCTGAGAGTCGGTTCCCTGCTCAGATAATGCTGCATGGTGAGCGCCACTTCGTAACTGTAGCCCGTTTTAAAGACTTGCCGGGCCAGCCGGAAATCCGCTCGCTCGAACTGTGAGCGCCGAAATTCGTCGGCGAAATAGAAAGCGGCTGAGGAAGTCAGGTCAAACGGCAGGTCCTGAATCCATGCAAAGCTCCCCGAGTGTCTGACCGAGAGGCGGCCCAGAAGGTCGATGGCGTATTGTCTGTCTCCGGCGTCGCGATCATTTTCCCCTGTAAAGCGTCCATCCTGATCCAGATAAGCGTAGCTCAGTCGCAGTCTGGTGCCGGGAAAGTCCAGCGATGCCTCCACTTCAAAGCCTTCCTGATCAAGGGCAACGTTGTTGTCGATGGTCCATTCCTCTTCATTGATAATACCGCTGATCATGTCGCGGAGTTGGTCATTAAAGTAACGGAGTTCCAGTGAAAAGATGGATGAGCTCAGATAATACTGACCGAAATAGCTTATTTCCCGGGAGATTATGCGCTCTTCTTCAAGTGTCTTACCGAATGTGGATGTAGCGGGAGCAACCAGTTCCTCGACAGGAAATCGCTGGCCTTCGAGTGCTTCATAGGGCGCCTGCACCTCTCTCGGGCGGTAGGACCAGTCCGGGTTCTGCTCGAAGGCGTCGGGTGTTCTAACCGCCTCTGAATAAACGAAACGCAAGGTATGGTTATTGGAGAGGATGAAATTGGCTGCTACTCTCGGCGAGAAATACCCCTCATCGGTTGTGGTTGTTCGCTCCCAGTTGCCGCCGGCATTCAGTGTCAGCCATTCCCGGGGTGTATACTCAAGATTGCCGAACACCCGCGACTGATAGTTGTTACCACGCCCGTTGAAAAACGTCTCTGACCGATAGGTATCCTTGCGATAGCCCAGACCGGAGACCAGCTTCAGGTCGGGTGTGAACAGCAGGGTATCCTGCAGTTCCAGTTCCAGTCGTGATTCTTCAATATCCTCGTTCAGATTGGCTCTGAACGGATCGGTTTCATCCGGACCACAGTCTCTGAGTTCCTCGACTACAGAGTCTCCGGGATCAGGGTTAAGGTCAGGGTTTATTATTTGCTCAAACTGGTCTCCGGGTATGCAGATGGTCCAACGCTGCCGGCGATCATAATTCTGGAACGATACCTGGACATGGTAGAAATGACGTTCCGACGTAGTGACGTTCAGCCGCGTCTGCAGATAATAATCATCGACCAGAATGTCGGGGTTATCGTCCGCCCCCAGCTTCCCGTTCTTGCGCGCGTCTTCCTCATCAATGCCGTCAACAACGCCAGCGCGTAAATCCAGATCGTAATTGTTGCTGATCCTCAGGGTGCTGTCGTAGTTAAACGTGTTCATGTCGAAGCCATTACGGAACGGGTAGGTGATACCGTCATCGACCTGCTCGTCAAACCCGTCTGACTTGCGCTTTTCATAGGCCAGGCGCCAGCTATGGTCTTCACTGGTATCGCCGACAGAACCAAAGGCCCGACGATAACCACGGGAGCCGGAAATGGCCCGCAATTCAATGCCGGCGGTGTCTTCTGGGGCGCGGGTAATGATGTTGATGGTTCCCAGGAATGCGTTGATGCCATAGGCTGCGCTGTTGGGGCCGCGACTGATCTCGATCCGTTCTATCAGATCCAGCGGCACCGGCATGGTGTTCCAGTCCATGTCGGAAAGGCTGGCCCGATACGAGGTACGACCGTCCACCTGAACCTGAAGTCTGCGCTGCTCATAGTGTACAGTGCCATGGTAGCTGGTCACCGGCTGGTTACTGCCGACTGCATTGACAGTCATGCCCGGTACCAGGCGGAAAACCTCGACCAGGTTCATGATGCCCAGGTCACGTATCATTTCGCCGGTGATGATTGTAGTTGTACCGGGGACCCGGGATTTGGGTTGCCTGAGCCGGGTAGTTGTCAGAACCTCGGGTATGTCTGAGCCCATCCCGGAGGCTTCCGGGGTGGCCGGGACGTAGGTCCCGGCACTGTCGTTCCCGGCTTGCGCTGTAGTAATGGTGGCGAATACACCGGCCACAACAACGGGGATCAGGCGAAAATGCACCCGCGAGCATCCGGAAAGCCCCGGGTTTTTAACGAGATAGTTCGTCACGGGCATGGCTGTCGTTTTATACTTTGCCGAGAGTAGGTGTTTTTGTAGTACCTGCTTGACCGTTATCCTAAGTGACAAGATTACGTTTGTCTCTCAAAAATGTAATGTGTATCCGCTGAATGAGTTGCAACTCTATGAATTGTTGGGAAATATTGGGGATTGAGCCCACCCGTGACCGGGCCCGGATCGATGCTGCGTATGAACGTCAGGAAAAGTTCGCCTCTGACGAAGAGTTGGAGCGATTGCGCCAGGCCTACCGTGAGGCAACTGGACGTGAGGCGGTCGGCCGCGGGGACAGAACGGAAGGCAGCAATGAGGTAAGCCCGGCATCGACTGAAAAGACCGCAACAGAAACGGCGGATCAGGCGGAATCTGCCGAGCTGGATGCATCCGAACAGCAGGTCGTGCGAGAGGTGGTCATTCAGATTCGCGCGCTGCTCAATGATTCCCGCCGCAGCAACGATCCCCAGATCTGGAAAGCGATTCTTGGTGAGCCGCCAGCGGATCAGCCAAGGCTTCGGAAAGAGATCGGACGGGCTCTGGAGTCGCAGGTTCGCCCTATGGCCGAGAACGGCAGTTTCCCGCCTGCTGTGGTGCAGTTTCTGGCTGGCTGGTTTGACTGGCACAGCCTTCATGATGCCCCGGAACCCCAGGAAGAGGATGAAACCTTTACAGAACAGTCCGGTGCGGGTCAGGAGTCCCAGGAAGAGCTGCCGCCGCAGATGGTTAACTTCTGGCCGGCGGTTATTGGCTGGATTGTGGGCCTGGCCATTCTGGCGGCCCTATTCGGGGGAATGGGCGGTGGTGGCTGACTCCGCCTCGATCCTGGCCCGGTACTTCTTTGCCAGCATGGCCCCCACAATCACCTGAATCTGGTTGTAGCACATGATCGGCAGCACAATCATGCCGAATCCGGGATGCCCGGAAAACAGCACCTTGGCCATGGGTAGGCCCGATGCCAGGCTTTTTTTCGAGCCGCAAAATACCACGGCGGCTTCATCTTCCAGACTGAACCCCAGTCTGCGAACCACGAACATCGCCATCACCATGAAAAATCCCAGCAGCGCGAAACACAGGGCAATGGCCAGCAGTATTGCGTTCAGGGGCAGGTTCTGCCAAAGGCCGCTGGCCACCGAGTGAGAAAAGGCGGAATAGACGATCAGCCAGATCACGCACTGGTCATAGCGGGAAGACAGCGTCTCGTGGCGGGCCAGGAAACCGCCCAGCAACGGCCGCAGCCCATGGCCAACGGCGAATGGCAGTAACAACTGAAGCACAATATCCCTGAGTGCTTCGACCACCGAGAAATTCCCGGCACCCGACGTGCTCACCAGCAACAGCAACAGGAACGGTGTCAGCATCATGCCGAACACATTGGAGGCTGCGGCGCTGCAGATTGCCGCCGGCACATTGCCTTTTGCCATGGCAGTGTAGGCTATCGATGATGACACGGCAGAAGGCAGTACCCCCAGATAGAGAAAGCCAAGCCCCAGGTCCGGTGGCATCCAGCCAGGCGCAAAGTTGCTGATCTCATTGATTGGCAGAACCACCAGCGGAAAAAATACAAAGGTGAATGCGGTAATAATAATGTGCAGGCGCCAGTGGGTAGCCCCGGCGATAATCTGCTCGCGGGAAAGCGCCGCACCGTGGAGAAAGAAGAGCAGTGCAACGGCGATGGTGCCGACTGTTGCCAGTGCGTCCGCGGCATCACCGCGCACCGGCAGGACTGTTGCAAGAACAATAGCGCCCAGCAGCAGGAGTGTGAACGTATCAAGCCGGAATTTCATCAAGGCCGGCTCGCCAGAGCGTCCAGGCTTGGCTGGAGCAGGGCCTTTGCCAGTGCCTCCGCCTTCGCCTCGTCTTGCCGTCGGATAGCGGCCAGCAGCAATTCGTGGTCTTCCTGGGAGGGCTCGGGAAGTTCCGAATCCAGTTCTGTCTGCTCTATGGTCATCGCGACCGCATGGGCAAAGTAATCGTAAAGCTCGGCGAGGGCAGGGTTGTGGGAAGCCGCCACCAGGGCTGTATGAAAAGCCTGATCGTGCCGGATACGGTCAGCAATAGCGTCCCCGGCCTTGCCGCGGTTGTCCAGGGCAAGGGTCATCTTCTCCATGTCTCTGGTGTCACGCCGCTTTGCGGCCAGCTTTGCTGCTTCGGTTTCCAGCATGATGCGTACTTCCAGCTTGTCCCTCAACTCCGAGCGACCGATCCGGCGGAGTGTCTCGCCAGCGTCTTTGGTGGCGCGAACGTAAGTTCCGTCCCCCTGACGTGTTTCCAGCATGCCGACATGAACCAGCACCCGAACTGCTTCCCGAACCGTGTTGCGGCTGACCCCCAGCGATTCCGACAGATCTGCTTCCACGGGCAGGCGGTCGCCAATTGCCCAGTGGCCCTGTTCAATGGCGTGGCGAAGGCTTTCGATGGCGTTTTCCACCAGGGAGCCTTTGGTAATTCTGGCAAGCTTCATGTCTAAGATCCTGACAGCCGATGATCCAATCATCCTATGACTAGCTTCTGACTGTCAAGTTCCTGTTTATCAAGAGGGCTGGAGAAAGTCGTAGTCGTCCGGGTTTACCTGACGGGTGGCCTTGCGATACGTAAAGGTGAAGCCTGGCCAGTTCACGGTATTTTTTCCGTTCCTGTCCAGGTACCAGGAATGGCAGCCGGAATCCCAGACGCTGGTTTGCAGTTTTTGCTGGGTGGTTGCTGAAAAAACCTGAAGCCGGTCCGGTTTAACGTCCATTGCGATTCCCGGTTGCGCCTGTAGTGTCTCAATGCAGCTGAGCACGTACTGAAACTGGGACTCCAGCATGTAGACAATGCTGTTGTGGGCGAGGTTGGTATTGGGGCCGTAGAGTATGAACAGGTTGGGGAACCCGGAGACTGTAATACCTTTGTAGGCCTCGGAACCGTTGGCCCAGGCCTGGTTCAGCGATAGCCCGTTGCGCCCTTTGATGTCCATGGGCGACAAGAATTCGGAGGCGGCAAAGCCGGTACCCATAATAAGCGTGTCGACTTTGTGCAGGGCTCCGTCAGAGGTCACAATGCCGTCCGACGCAATTCGTTCGATGCCGGTGGTGACCAGGTTTACATGGGGCTGATCTACCGCACGATACCAGTCGTTGGATATCAGAATCCGTTTGCAGCCGATCTTGTAGTCCGGGATCAGATGCCTGAGCTTGTGCGGATCGCGAACCTCGCTTTTGGCGAAGCGCTTCGCCTGCCAGGCGAAGATTTCCAGCAGGCTGTTGAAGCGGGTAAAGGCCAGGGCGCGGCTCTCGTTTTTCCAGTAAATCAGGTAGCGGTAAAAGCGGTCCCAGGCCGGAATTCTGCGGAACAGGGTCTGTTCCCACCGGTAAAACGGCCGGTCCGGCTTTGGCAATACCCAGGCAGCGGAACGCTGGAACAGGCTGAGGGATTTCACGCGGGGAACAATCTCTGGCACAAACTGGATGGCACTGGCGCCGGTGCCTATCACCCCCACGTTCTTCCCCTTCAGATCATAATCGTGATCCCAGCGTGCGGAGTGGAACATTCTGCCGGAAAAGGTTTCCATGCCCGGGATGTTGGGCCAGGCGGGCTGGTTTAACTGTCCTGTGGCGGTTATCACGATATCGGCGGTAAACGACTCGCCGTCGGTGGTTATGACGGTCCATGTGTTGGTAGCCTCGTCAAACGCTGCGCTGGCCACTTCCTTGTTGAAACGGATATGGTCAGCCAGGCCGTATTTATCAACGCAGTGCTGCATATAACCCAGTATTTCAGGTTGTAAACCGAACTTTCTGGACCAGTCGTGCCTGGGCTCAAAGGAAAACGAATAGAGATGGGACTGCACATCACAGGCTGCGCCAGGATAGGTATTGTCACGCCAGGTGCCGCCAACGGCGGAAGCCTTCTCCAGCAGGATAAAGGAATCCAGGCCCGAATTCCTGAGCTGGATGGCCATGCCCAGGCCCCCGAACCCGGTACCGATGATCACTATGGAAGGCATTGAAGGATTTACAGCCTGATTCATGACAGATTCGCCTGATGGAAGATGGTCTCGTGCCGAGTATACGGGTCCATGTCTTCGTCATTGATGACTTTTTCGGACACCCTGGCTAGTCAGAATGATCAATGACAGGTCCGGCCAGGAAACTCCCGGCTGATTTTGCCAGCAATTCCCGAAGTGCCGGTTTCTCGAAGCGACGCCTTATGCTGATCGCATAGAATTCTTCGAAGATGCCGGGTAAAGAGCCATAGTCCACCAGGGTACCGGAGTTGAGCTCGTCACGAACGACCACTGGTGGTAAAACGGCGTAACGCCCACTGTCCCGGGTGAGTAGCCTCATCATGGCCATATCGTCGACTTCCGCAGCTACAGACGGATAGATCCGGTGGTATTCGCAAAGCTGATCGAACCCCTGGCGAATGTTGCTTTCGGGGCCCGGAAGGATAAGGCTTTTGCCGGTAAGAAACGCCGGAAAACCCACGACGTTATGTTCTCCGGGCGGGCCAATGATGCTTACCGGTTGCCGGGCAATCAGCCGCGAGCGCCAGGGGTTCTGCTCATTACCCTGGACTGACTGGTTGGCCAGCACAACATCCAGCCTGTGAGCTGAAAGCCGCCTTAGCAGCTCATCGATATGCCCGCTTTGCAGGCACAGTTCAAGATCGTCCCGCCCCAGCAGGGGCCGCAGAAACTCCTCCTGAAAGTTTCTCGACAGTGTCGCGACTGCCCCCATTCTCATTACTTCCCGGTTTGGCTGTGATCCTGAGGCAAACAGGGCAGTGAGCTCTTCGCCATGACGGAATATCTCCTCGGCATACGAGAAGGCCATTCGCCCCGCTTCGGATAATGTCAGTTTTCTGCTTTCGCGGATAAACAGATCATGACCAAGGCTGTCTTCAAGCTTGCGAATCTGACCCGATAGTGCGGACTGGGAAACGTGAAGCATTCTGGCGGCGCGGGTCAGATGCCCGGTTCGCGCGACCATCCAGAAGTAGTACAGATGATGATAATTCAGTTTCATGACAGATGGTTCTTTAAAAGAGAACGAAATGTTCGTAATTATCTATTTTATATAATGAACGCGAAAAGGCAAAGTAGCAGAAAACCTGGAGGGACTCCTGATGGTTTTTCTGATGCCTGCACTGGCCTTTCTGGCACTGGGCCTGTGGCTGACTATTCTGGTCTGCCTGTTCGCCGTTGCCCTGTTCAGCGCCCGCGCTCGCGATACCCTGAAGCTTAATCATTGCTGGCGTATTGCAAGCCAGCTGTTGACCGCTTCAATGTTTACCACAGTGGTCATCGGCTTACTGATGATGGCAGAAAGATCATTGCCCGGTAGTGGTCCGGGGCTTGAAAACACTGCCCGGATGCTGGGGCTCTACACAGACGGGATAGCAATCTGGATGGCGCTGATGGTCGCTTTTATTGGCTGGGCGATTCTCCGCTTTGCAGAAAACTACCTGCGGGGAGACCCGGGTCGCGAGCGATTCCTGCCGTGGTTTCTGACTACTATTGGCTGCGTACTGGTGCTCGCATTCACCAATAACCTGCTGGTGCTGGCGGGTGCCTGGGTTGGTGTCAGCCTGGCACTTCACAATTTGCTGACGCTGTATCCCGACCGTCCGCAGGCACGGATTGCGGCAGTGCAGAAATTTATAGTCAGCCGCACCGGTGATGCCTTTGTGATCGCTGGTGTGCTGTTGCTGTATCACCATTACGGCACCTTCCGGTTGCCGGAGATGACGGCCATGCAGGCGGCGACTGCGGCGGATTCGACTGCGCTCACTGCAGCAGCAATCCTGCTGGCGCTGGCGGCAGTGCTCAAATGTGCCCAGATTCCTTTCCATGGCTGGTTGCTCAGGGTCATGGAGGCGCCCACTCCGGTATCGGCTTTATTGCACGCGGGCGTAATAAATCTTGGTGGCTTCTTGTGGCTGCGGCTTTTTCCGGTTTTTGACGGCTTCACCGCCGGGCACATGATCCTGTTGGCAATGGGTGGAACAACGGCTGTTATCGCAGTTATCACCATGATGACCCATTACTCCGTGAAGCATGCGCTGGCCTGGTCCACCTGCGCCCAGATGGGCTTTATGCTGTTCGAGATCGGAATGGGTGCCTACACTCTGGCGCTGCTGCATCTTCTGGCTCACTCCGTCTACAAGGCGCATTCGTTTCTTGCAGCCGGGCGCACGGTCAGGGTATCTGCTGTGGACCTGTTTCCGGAGCTGCCCGTCAGCACTCGGCTGTTGTGGGCCGGCGCTACCGCGACACTGGCTTCACTGATGCTTGTCTGGCAACCGTGGCTGGTCGAAGGCAACGCCGTCTTCGGGGCTCTGCTGGTGCTTGCAGTGGCCAGCGCCACCATGGGGATGCCACGTGGAACGAGCGTCCGGGGGAGGGCGAGCATTGCCGGCCTTGCGCTGTTACTGGTTCCTGTCTACGCCATACTCCACGCCTTACTGGGCTCTGCCGTGCCCGACCATGCGACCTTCGTTTTGCCCGATGTTGCCTGGATTGCCGGATTCGCATTGCTCGTGGCGCTGGCTCTGCTGTCACTGATGGTGGCCCTGGCACCGCGCTCGCGGCCGATGGCGTCGCTCTACAGACATTTCAGCCAGGGGCTGTATCTGGATCTGCCGTTTGATCAGCTCACCCGGCGCCTGGCGTCGAATGCGCTCGCTGCCCATGCTGGTTTTAACCGGGTTCCCCATCATCCGTTCACTATGGAAGAGAAAGCATGACCGATCTTGCTCAATGTCTGACTGCCGATCACTCTACTGATCGTGCTTCTGATGATGACTGGCAGGCATCGCTCTCGAAAGCCTGTGCACTCGTTGCGCCGGTCTGGCCGCTGGACCAGTGGATCGCTGTCAATCCGTTCTGGGGGCTGAGGGAGCAGCCGGCACCGCGGGTGGATAACCTGTTACGGCAGCGGCGCGGTATCACCATGCTGATGCCACAGGCTTTCTATCGCGAGGCATGGGAAGGAGGCAGGATCAGCAGGGATGACCTTCTGGCAAGTCTGCAAGAAGCGGGCATCAGCGACGATCCTGATCTGTTCTGCGATCGACTTTACCGCCCTGAGCGCGTTGAAAACCAACCGGGTTACTCACTCCTGGACATTCTCCCTGCCGCTGTGGAGGGAGGGCGGCCGATGGTGGCCGTGATTGATCAGATTGCCCGTATCTGCGGTGCGTTTTTTGACACAAGGCAGGCCCGCTGGTCAACGCGTTGCGACGAGGTAAGTTTATTCGATTTCTGGCTGGAGGCAGTCAGCACAGATGTGTCGCTGGACCACCGCACCGGTATCCGGGGAGTAAGGCGATGGTTCAAAACATTGCCTGCAGACCGGATGGAGGCGACCCGGCAGGCCATCAGGACGCTTGCTATCGATGCTGACGCTCTGGAGGCCTTCGGCCATGGCCTGCTGATGCGTATTCCCGGGTGGGCTGCCTGGTGCAGTGGTATCGACTGGCGAGCAGGGTTGAGGGGAGAGAGCTCCGGCGTTTGCGAGCAATTGCTATCCATATTGCTGGTATGGGAGTGGGCTGCGTTTCACCATGCCAACCCTGAACAGAAAAATGTCGCGGTAAATCGACGCCGTGCTCTGGCCCAGGCCAGTCCGAAGGCCGGTCCCAACTGGCTCTGGGTCTGGCAAAGGGCTTTTGAAATCGGATACCAGCGTTCTTTATGGCAGGTTGTGGGCGACGATGAGGGCTCTGGTCATGGTGACAGTGCCATCTCCGAACGCCCGGATGTTCAGGCTGTATTCTGCATTGATGTCCGTTCCGAAATTATGCGTCGGCACCTGGAGGAAGTGCATCCCGGTATCCAGACCATCGGATTTGCGGGCTTCTTCGGCTTGCCCATTGTCCACCTTAAACATGGGCCCTACCGGCCCATGGAGAAGCTGCCCGGCCTGCTGGCGCCTGCCTTCCGGGCGATAGATACCCACGGCAGCAATGACAGCGACGCGGCTCTTAACAGGGCTCTCGATCAACGGGAAATGACGCGTGAGTCGGTGCGCAAGGCCAAATATGGCAGCCTGTCGACTTTTACACTGGTGGAAACCACGGGATTGGCCTGGGCGTGGAAACTCGTCAAGGACTCACTCAATCTGGCTGCCCGCAAGAAAAAGGCTGATAACCAGCGCATGGCAACAGGTCGACTGGTGTATCTTCACGGCGGGTACCCGCTGTTTGAAACCACAAAGGTCCAACTGGTGGCCGGATTTCTCCGGGGCATGGCGCTGACCAATAACTTTGCGCCGCTGCTGGTATTTACCGGCCACGGCACGCATACGGAAAATAATCCCCATCATGCCGGCCTCGCGTGTGGAGCCTGTGGCGGCCAGAACGGGGGAATGAACGCCAGGCTCGCCGCGCAATTATTCAATGACCCTCAGGTACGTGTAGCACTTGCCGAGGAAGGCATTTCCATTCCCGGCGACAGCTGGGCTGTGGCCGCTGAGCACTGCACGGTCACCGATGAGGTAACCCTGTTTGATTGCGACAGTCTGCCGGGTTCTCATGGGCCAGCCCTGGCGGACCTCGAACGTCGGTTTGCAGAGGCCGGGAACCTGACCAGGCGGGAAAGAGCCACGGCTCTCAAGCTTAATGGATTTAATGATAAAAAATTACATCAAATGGTTAGAAGCAGAACCTCGGATTGGACTGAAGTCAGGCCAGAGTGGGGACTTGCCAATAACGCAGCCATCATTTTCGCAAAACGCGCGCGAACCCGTGGTAAAAACCTGGGAGGGCGGGTGTTCCTTCATGACTATGACCCGGAGCAGGACGGCAACGGCGACATACTGGCCGCCCTGTTATCGGCGCCGATGATTGTCGCGAACTGGATCAACATGCAGTACTTCGGCTCGGTCACCATGCTGGATGTTCATGGTGCCGGAAACAAACTGCTGCATTCGGTTGTGGGCGGTAATATCGGTGTGATCGAGGGTAACGGAACCGATCTGCGTATCGGGCTGCCGTTGCAGTCGGTTCACGATGGCACCTACTGGAGACACGAACCGGTTCGGCTGACAGTGCTGATTGATGCGCCTGCAGACAGAATAGAAACAGTTATCCGTCAGAATCCGGATGTGGAGGCGCTGGTGGCAAACCAGTGGGTCTGGCTGTGTCGCCTGACGGCTGAGGGTGTGGAGCTGTACAGCAATGGCAGCTGGCAGGCCTGCTGATCAATCGCTAGCACGGAAGGGCTGGCAGCTTCCTCCAGCTTGCGTAAGGCCAGCCGCGATACCCCAGACCTGTTCGTAATAACCTTTGCGGAATTGTTCGAAAGTCAGAGTTCAGAACCGGATCAGCGCTGAGCCCCAGGTAAAGCCGCCACCAAAGGCTTCCAGCAGAATCACTTCGTTTCTCTTGATACGTCCGTCGCGCACCGCCACGTCCAGCGCCAGTGGAATGGAGGCGGCGGAGGTGTTGCCATGCTTGTTGACGGTCACCACCACCTGGTCCATGGACATGTTCAGCTTGCGGGCCGTGGCTGAAATAATTCTCAGGTTGGCCTGATGGGGTACAAGCCAGTCGATGTCTGACTTCTTCATCTGGTTGGCCTCAAGAGTCTCATCCACAATCCGGCCCAGGGTGTTTACCGCAATCTTGAAGACCTCATTGCCCTTCATGTGGACATGACCCTTGCCGGCACGAACCTGGTCGAAACCATCACCGATGCCAAAGGGAACATGGAGCAGATCTTCGTATTTGCCATCCGCGTGGATGTGGGTTGAAAGGATACCGGTTTCCTCGCTGGCCTCCAGCACTACGGCGCCGGCGCCATCGCCGAAGAGCACGCAGGTGCCGCGGTCTTCCCAGTCAAGGATGCGTGAGAACAGCTCCGCACCCACCACCAGAACCCGTTTACTGCTGCCGGTTTTGACGAACTTGTCGGCAATCGACAAGGCATATACAAAGCCACTGCACACCGCCTGGATATCAAAGGCCGGGCAACCATGAATATCCAGCCGCGCCTGAAGGATGCACGCCGAGCTGGGGAAAATTTTGTCGGGCGTGGAGGTAGCAAAAACGATCAGGTCGATATCGTCGGGTTTCAGGCCGGCTGCTTCTATGGCCAGGCGCGAAGCCTTTTCAGCGAGATCAACGGTGGTTTCACCTTCCACGGCGATATGCCGCTGCTCGATACCGGTACGCTCACGAATCCATTGGTCGCTGGTGTCGACAATTTTTTCCATGTCTTCGTTTGTCAGGACATTCTCGGGCAGGTAGGAGCCCGTGCCGACAATTCGCGCGTACGTCATGTGCAACATTCCTCAGATAAACAGATCAGTGCTCAAAAATCTTTCAATCATCCTATACCTTATTGATCGCCCGTAGCTATTAGCGATTTGTCAAAGGAGGACGCGTCAGTGCCATCACAAAATGCTGGTACTCAGCCGGTAATAAGCTATACCTGTAGTCATCAGGCCCCGCCCCTGTCAAGATGCCGGGAGTTGAAAGAGTCCCGGGAGGTGGAACCACTGGCTCCGAATTTGTAGACTTCCGGTTGATCAGCGCTTCGACTGTTCACAAATTCCCGGCAGAAATGGCATTCTGAATGACCACTCTGCGAAAACAAGGAGACGAGGTAATGGGCATTTCCAGCCACGAGCTTCACAACGAATTTCCGCAATTCAGTGACCTGATTGACGAATTAAAAGAGAATGACCCCAAATTCAGGGAGGATTTTCAGCAGTACGCAGAGCTGGACCAGGAAATCGAGGGGCTGGAGCGCAGGGACGCCCCGATTGGTGACGACAAACTGCATCGTATGAAGCAGCAACGCCTGCAACTGAAAGATGACCTCTATAAAACGCTCGTGAAGAAGTCCAATAGCGCTGGATAGGTATAAGTCGTCAGGCCTGCGGGCCCCTTACAGGAGCTGTGTAGTGGTTTCCAAGTATGGGGCCCGAGACGTTTCATCCATAAAATAGGTAACTAACTAAAACCGGGCACGGACAGGTTTTTGTTGTTACCTATGAATGGATGATTGAAATGAGCAAAGCAGCATCACTGTACAAAGGATGGCGAATGAAGCGTAACTTCCTTCGCCTGGTCCTGACCACTGAACCACGCCTTCTCAAAGACGTCGGATACCCGCCAGAAGTTGTCGAGCAGCGCTTGAGAACGCCGTTCTGGAAGTTCGCAGCCTAAGCTCCCAGCTTTCGTGTACCCGGAGTTGCTCCGATCCCCTCAGGACACATCGGCTTTCGGTTGGTAGGTGCCTTCGGGGTTGGCAACGACGCGTGCCCGAAACAGCTCGAATGCCCCGTTACGGAAGTTTTCGGCGATTTCTGAAAACTGCTTGCGGTCTTCCGACATCCGCGTGATCACTTGTTTGACACGAGTCGGCTGATTCCCAAGAAAACCCTTGATGCCTTTGAAGTTACGAATGGCAGCAGCCTCTCTGGTCTGGTCCTCGAGTAATGCCATGTAGCTGTAGAGGCTGGTCATCTGGGCATCTGCGGCACGCTGACAGGTGTCCATGACCAGTCTGTTCAGGCGGTTCAGTGGTTCGGAAGAGAGAGTAAAAGTGTCAGTAACCATGGATCAATTCCTTCTGTGTTTAAAACAAGTAATGTTATTGCAGCAAAAAGTTGCAATATTCAACTTGTCCCAGGTCAAAGACTGTCGAAGAATCAATCCATCAAGGATGTACTCGCGCCTGTTGCAGAAGAGCGCCTGTAAAGGCGCTCTTCCAGGGCACGTTACATATATACGCCGCCGTTAACATTGATCTGCTGACCAGTGATGTAGTCGCCATCAGCCGCGACGAATACGACGGCCTTGGCAATCTCCTCGGGCTGGCCAAAACGCCCCATGGGTACGCGGGAGATTATTTTCTCGCGAATATTTTCTGGTACCTGGGCAAGCATTTCGGTTTCGGTGAAGCCCGGCGCAATAGCATTGACGGTGATGTTGTGCCGTCCTCCCTCGAGCGCCAGCGTTTTCGTGAAAGCAATGATTCCGCCCTTGCTGGCAGCGTAATTTGCCTGGCCAAAGTTACCGGCCTGCCCGACGAACGAGGTGATGTTCACGATACGGCCAAACTTCTGTTCCATCATGATCGGCCACACTTCCGAGCAAGTGGCGTAGACACTCCCCAGGTTGGTATCGAGAACTTCTGTCCAGTCCTCGTCGCTAAGGTTTTTCATGGCTTTGTCGCGGGTGATGCCGGCATTATTGACCAATATGTCAATGCGTCCCCATTCCTTCTGAACCTTCCGTACCAGTTCACGTCCTGCTGTCATCTGCGACAGGTCTGCCTGGAATGCGAGAGCTCGTACGCCCAGGTCTTCAAGCTCTTTTACCACTTTGTTTGCGTCAGCTTCACGGGATACATAATTGATTGCCACGTCTGCGCCGCGCTTCGCAAGTTGCAGAGCTATTTCTTTGCCGATTCCACGGGATGCACCTGTGACAATTGCGGTTTTACCTTTGAGATCTTCCATGCTGCTTTCCTCTGCCAGTCAGTGCCTTTTAAAAGGCGGTCAAGGTCTTGTTTTTGCGGTGGGGCAGTTCTGTTGATTTAAGTCACGATTGACAGTATTCAAGCTAGCAGAGAGCAATTCAGTCCACAATATTTAAACAGGCAAAGCTGGCAAAAGGTCGCTGGAGGAGCGTTGTGCCACTTTCATACACCAGACATCATCGAGTACGGTAGCGAATCTCTTGTCATCGTTACCGGGGATTCTGATGAGCTGTCGTTTATGCGCGTATTGAAAAAAAATCTGGTCAGGGGATGGCATCGTTTTACCCGAAGAATGTCGCCGCCGGTCTTCATCGGCTCGGCGCTTTGTGTCATCGGTTTCTGCATTTTTGGCGGTCTCTATACCGCGACGGCGAGTGAAGCCTTTTCGGGTCTGCAACAGTCCATTTCCAGAAGTTTCAGCTGGTATTACGCCCTCACAGTAACTGTGTTCGTCGTCTTTGCATTCTGGTTGATGGCGAGTCCTTACGGCCGGTTGCGGCTGGGGCCGCCGGATTCCCGGCCCGAATTCCGCTATCCCGCCTGGTTTGCAATGCTGTTCAGTGCCGGTATGGGGACTGGTCTTGTGTTCTGGGGTGTGGCCGAGCCGTTATATCATCATGCTAACCCGTTGTTTGCGGAGGGTGGCACGCCAGAAGCGGCCAAAGAGGCCATGCGTTACACCTTTTTCCACTGGGGGCTGCATCCGTGGGCCATCTATATTCTGTTCGGTGCCTCCATCGCCTATTTCCATTTTCGTCACGACCTGCCGCTTGCGCCCAGGTCCATTCTTCATCCGTTAATTGGCCGCCATATCGAAGGGCCGATCGGTCACGGCGTGGACATTCTCTGCACCGTGGGCACTCTTCTGGGCGTTTCCACCTCTCTGGGTCTGGGAGCCATGCAGATCAACAGCGGCCTTGCCCAGTACATGGACATACCGCTACAGACCAATGTGCAGGTGGGCATTATCGCCGTGATTACGCTGGTTGCCACCGTGTCAGTAGTATCCGGCATCAAGGCGGGTATCCGGCGGTTAAGCCTTATCAATATGGCATTGGCCTTCGGCCTGATGACCTTCGTTTTTTTCGCCGGCCATACGATCTATATTCTGGAAACGCTGGTGGGTTCGCTAGGGATCTATATCCAGAAACTGCCTGAGATGAGTTTATGGGTGGAATACACCAAAAACACCGACTGGCAAGCAACATGGACCATGTTTTATTGGGGGTGGTGGATCTCGTGGTCACCCTTTGTCGGGGTTTTTGTGGCCCGGATTTCCCGGGGGCGAACCCTTCGTGAGTTTGTTCTTTCAGTGATGCTGATCCCGACGCTGGTCACCTTTGTCTGGCTGTCGGTCTTTGGAGGGTCGGCGCTTCATATCGAACTGTTCGGCGACGGTGGGCTGAGCCAGATTGTTCAGGAGGATGTCTCGCTTTCACTGCATGCGATGCTCGAAGCGTTGCCACTGGCAGGCGTTACCATGATGTGGGCGACTCTGGTTATTGTGATTTTTTTCATTACTTCATCAGATTCAGGATCACTTGTGGATGACATGGTTACCTCCGGCGGTCATCCCAACCCACCGCGCGCTCAAAGGGTTTTCTGGGCCGTTTCCGAGGGCTCGGTTGCTGCGACTCTCCTGATTGTTGGTGGGTTGCGGGCGATTCAGGACGCTTCGATATCTCTTGGTTTCTTCATGTCCTTTCTCCTGATCGCGATCTGCCTTAGCCTTTACAAGGCGCTGCGTTCAGAACGCAATATGACCCGCGTCGGCAGCCATGGGGACTTCCGTATAAAACCGTGGAGCCAACAGCCAGGGGATGCGGGAGAGCCGGGTCCATAAACCCTCAGGCGGAGTGGTGACGTTCCCGTTTTAGTACTAGGATTGATCTGTAGGTTAACGTCAGCCCGGCCCCGTCAACGTGCCGGCTCTGACAACATTATGATGGGAGAGATCAATGATTAACCTGACTATAAACGGACAGCAGCATGAGCTGGACGTGCCCGACGACATGCCTCTGCTTTGGGCCCTTCGGGATGTTATCGGCTTGAAAGGCACCAAGTTCGGGTGCGGTATCTCCGAGTGTGGCACCTGCACCGTCCACCTGGACGGAGTGGCGACTCGCTCCTGTATGATACCGGTCTCCGCCGCCAGGGGTGAGATCACCACCATTGAAGCGATGGCCGAGGACGCCGTTGGCAAGAAGGTCCAGCAAGCCTGGCTGGACCTGGGTGTGGCCCAATGCGGTTATTGCCAGGGTGGTCAGATCATGAGTGCTACGGCTCTGCTGAAGAAAACCCCGGATCCGGATACCCGGGAGATTGCCGATGCCATGGCCGGCAATCTCTGTCGATGTGGTACTTACAATCGCATCCTTGCGGCCATTGAACGGGCTGCAGACAAGGAGGCCAGCTCATGAGCCAATCAGACGATACCCTACTGCTCGCCAACGTCAGCCGCCGCGGTCTTTTGAAGGGAATGGCCGTAGGCTCGGCACTGCTCCTGGCTGCCCGCTGGGATATGGCACTGGCCAATGAAAAGGCCCAGTTCGGTGCCGGAGCCATGCCCGGTGGCTGGGTCGATAATCCGAATGTGTTTATTCACATCGACTCTGACGGCGTGGTCACGATCATCAACAACCGTGCCGAGATGGGACAGGGCATCCGCACGAGTCTGGTTATGGTGGCAGCCGACGAGCTGGGCGCGGACTGGGATCAGGTTCGGGCACAACAGGCGAACGCAGACCAGGATAAGTACGGCAATCAGAATACCGACGGCTCCCGCAGTATGCGTCACTGGTATCAGCCCATGCGCCGTGCGGCAGCCGGCGCCAGGCTGATGCTTGAGCAGGCCGCGGCCAATCAGTGGGATGTACCGGTACACGAGGTGCGCGCGGAGGTTCACAAGGTGGTGCATCGGGAGACCGGGCGGGAGCTCGGTTTCGGAGAACTTGCGAGTGCGGCAAGGGAGCTGGATGTTCCGGGTCGCGATGCCCTGGTTCTGAAATCCGACAGCGAGCTGCGCTTTATTGGCAAGGAATCCGGCCTGATCAATGGCGAATTGAAATCCGCCTACCCCAAGGCCGTCGACGGTGAAGACATTGTTACCGGCAAGGCGGTTTTTGGCGCCGATGTGGATCTGGAGGACACCCTGTATGCGGTAGTAGCCCGTCCACCTGTTTATGGTGCCAAGGTGAAAAGTGTCGACGACAAAGAAGCTCTGGAAGTTACTGGCGTAAAAAAAGTGATCCGTATCGAGGGCACCGGCCAGCCGGCAGCATTCAATCCGCTCGGCGGCGTTGCCGTGGTGGCCAGCAATACCTGGGCCGCAATGCAAGGCCGCAGAGCCCTCAGGATTGAATGGGACACGGCCCCGGCCGGCGACAATGCGGATTACACCTCCGATGCTTACCGGAAGTCCCTGGAAAAGGCGGCGCAATCTCCCGGCAAGGTCATACGCCAGTCCGGCGATGTCGAAGCTGCCCTGAACGATGCCGACCAGCGCGTCTCCGCGACCTATTACATGCCCCATATGGCGCAGGCTCCAATGGAACCGCCAGTGGCAGTCGTCAGGATCAGCGATGGCAAGGCCGAGGCCTGGGCACCGGTCCAGAATCCCAGGGCGACCCGCGAGGGCATTGCCGCAATAATGGAGACGGACAAGGAAAACGTTACTGTCCACCAGACCCTGCTTGGTGGCGGCTTCGGGCGGAAATCAAAACCGGATTTTGTGAACGAGGCGGCCCATCTGGCGAAAGAGTTCGAAGGACAGCCCGTCCAGTTGCAATGGTCCCGCGAGGATGATATCCAGCATGCCTACTTCCATGCGGTCTCCGTCGATCACCTGGAAGCGGGCCTCGATGCGGAGGGCAAAGCCACCAGCTGGCGTCACCGCACACTGTCACCCAGCATCGCCTCGCTGTTTTCTCCGGACCCCAAGCACAAAGGGGAATTCGAGATGGGTATGGGATTCAATACCATGCCATTCAGCATTCCTGCTATCCGCCTGGAAAATCCGCCCGCCCCGGCCCATGTCCGCATTGGCTGGTTCCGCTCGGTGTACAACCTGCCTCATGCCTGGGCTATCCAGAGCTTTGCTCACGAGATGTCCGTGGCGGCAGGGAAGGACCACCGGGACTATCTGCTGGAACTGCTTGGCCCGGACCGTGAGGTTCATAACCTGACGGTGGGTGACGGCTGGAATTACGGCGAAGACCCGGACCTGTACCCGATCGATACCGCACGCATGCGCAGAGTGATTGAGCGCGCCACTGAAGAAGCAGGCTGGGGACGTGAGACCGGCAAAGGGCGTGGCCTGGGGCTGGCCTTTCACCACAGCTTTGTGTCCTACACCGCTATTGTCTTCGACGTTGAAGTGGATGATGAGGGCGAACTCACCATCCACCGGGCGGACATTGCCTTCGACTGTGGGCCCCAGGCCAACCCCGAACGAATACGGGCGCAGATGGAGGGTTCCTGTGTAATGGGAATTGGTATTGCGCTGAAAAGCGAGGTGACCTTCGAGGATGGCGTTGCCCAGCAGGATAACTTTCACAACTACCTGATCCCTGGCATGAAGGACGCGCCGAAAGTAATAAGGGTGCATCTTATAGACAATCCCGACGACGCCATGGGCGGCGCGGGCGAGCCCGGTCTGCCGCCAGTTGCTCCTGCACTTTGCAATGCCATCTACGCAGCCACCGGAAAACGCATCCGGCGTCTGCCTGTTGGCGACCAGTTGAGCTAATGCCTATGCAAAGCCTGGATTACCGGGTGGTTGAACAGGCCATTGAGTGGCTGGCGAATGACAGGACGATCTGGCTGTGCACGGTGCTGTCCACCTTTGGCTCGTCGCCCAGGGAGCCGGGTTCCCTGATGGTTGCCAATTCCCAGGGGGATCACCTGGGGTCACTCTCGGGCGGCTGTGTTGAAGAGGACTTCCTTGAGCGCCTTGCTGCCGGCGAGTACGAGCTGCCTGCGGTCATCGTGCGCTACGGTGCCCCGGACGACGGCCCCGAGAACGCCCGTATTCGCCTGCCGTGCGGTGGCATTCTGGAAGTGCTGGTGGAACGAATACCCGCCCAGCCGGATAGCCTGGCGCATCTTGAACAGGTCAGGGAGACCTTGTCGGGCGAGAGTGAGCTTACCCGGTATGTCAGACTGACCGATGGCGAGCACTGGCTGGCTGAGACTGATCCGATCGGACCGAGAGTGGTAAGAGAGGAGACTGAAGAACTGGTCAGTATTCGCGTTGGCCCCGTCGCCAAGCTGATCCTTGCAGGCTACTCAACGGTGGCAGAGGCCTGTGCAGGTTTTGCCATCAGCCTGGGTTACCAGGTGGTTCTCTGCGACCCGAGGGAAGAAGTCACCCGGGGTCTTAACCTGCCTGAAGGCGTCGAGTTCATCCCTGTGCTCCCTTCGCTATACATTGCCTCTGAGGGTGCCTGCACCCTATCCACCGCGGTAGTGGCAGTCACCCACGATCCGCGTATTGACGATCTGGCCATGATGGCAGCTGTCAAAACCTCTGCCCGCTATATCGGGGTCATGGGTTCTGTTCGTACATCGCAAACCCGGGCTGAGCGCCTTCGTCGCACCGGCGGGCTCTGTGAGGCGGAGATCGAACGGATCCGTATGCCAATCGGCCTCAATCTTGGCAGTAAGACTCCCTCGGAAATTGCGCTGGCCATCATGGCGGACATTGTTCGCGTAAGGCGGGGGCAGAGTCTTGGTGAGCTATGACTGATCGCCAGGCCTGCCATCTTTTACTGCGTGAGCGCCTTCTGGTCGATCAGCATCCGGCGCCAACTTGCCTCGGATACCGGGCGGCTAAAGTGATAACCCTGACCTTTGGTACATCCGAGATGCCGCACCAGCGCTATCTGGCTCGCTGATTCAAGCCCTTCGGCCACGACATCGGCATTAATCGCCGCGGCGATGACGATAACCGCCTGGACAATAGCCTGGGGGTAGGGCCCCTGATCCAGTTGCGACACAAAGCTCTTGTCGATTTTAATTTCGTCGAAAAAGTAGTCATTTAAATGGCTCAGTGACGAATAGCCTGTTCCGAAGTCGTCAAGAGATAGGCGAACCCCCATTGCGCTGAGGGCTTCCAGATCCCGCTTTAAAGTCTGACTGTGCTGCTCGAAAACGCTTTCAGTGATCTCTAGGGTCAGGTCTTCGGGAGCGACGTTGTAGTCGGTAAGTGCCTGGCGAACTTTATCTGGAATAGAGCCCAGCTGGAACTCGATCAAGGATAGATTGATTGATATGGGGGTAACCGGGAGCCCGGCTTCTCGCCAGGCTCTCAGATCCCGGCATGCCTGACGTAACACCCATTCTCCCATGGGTCCGATGAGCTGACTTTGTTCAGCCAGAGGGATGAACCGGTCTGGCGGAATAAAGCCGGCCTGCGGGTGATTCCAGCGCAGCAAAGCCTCCGCTGAAACAATACCGCCGTTCACCAGATCCACTTGAGGTTGGTAGTAAAGTTCCAGCTGATTGGCTTCAAGGGCGTGGCGTAGCTTCGTTGTCAGATCCACGGTTTCGCGCGTTCGATGTTCAAGCGCTTTTGTGTATTTTGTCCATGTCACAGTTGGATTGCGCTGGCTTAAATGCATCGCCAATGCGGCGTCGGTCATCAGCTTTCGCGCATCGCCTGCACTGCTGCGGATTCTTGCGTAGCCGAACGATGCCTCGACGTGAAAGGTGAAGCCTCTGATTTTGAATGGTACATCGAATACAGCCGCCATACACTCGCGCAACCGCCGCGGCGTACGTTGGTTTTCCAGGGGCGCAAGCACGGTAAACTCGTCGCCACCGGTGCGAGCAACCAGGCCATTGTCACCGATCTCGACCGACAGACGGCGGGCGACTTCCCGCAGCACCTCATCTCCAACCTCATAGCCCCGGGTGTTATTGATTTCCCTGAGCGCCTTGATGTCGACCACTACGACCGGGCTTGCCGGATGCAGATCATTTTTCTGCAGGCGATCGTCCAGACACTGGGCAAAGCCCTCCGGGGAGAGAATACCGGTCAGGCGGTCCTCATAAGCGGCGCGCTCAGCCTCCTTTTCGGCGCGTTTCAACTCGGTAATATCCTGAGAAGCGGCAATCCATTCGAGGAGCCTGTTATCATCATCAAGCACCGGTGTAACGCGATCCAGAAACCACCTGCAGGAATCGTTCGTGACAGGCAACTGATAGATCACTTGAAACGGAGCAATGTCTCTTAGCGCTTTGTTCCACCCGTCCCGGAAAGCTTCTGCAGCCTCTGGTGCCAGAACACCGCGAATCGCTGCCAGATGCGGCGGACCACTTGATGATGGCAGCCCGGCCAGCTTTAACCATTTTCCGGGAGCCTCGATGAGCTCGCTTTCCACATTCATGAGCCAGATGTAGCCTGATTGCATTTCAATCATGCTTTCATAGCGACGCTTCTGCCGGGCCAGTGAAGCGAGGGCCGAATGCTCTCTGGTGACATCAAGCTGAATACCAATTATGTAAGAAAGCGCGCCGTCATGAGTACGGAGCGTTCGAAGCTTGACGCGGTTTTCGAAAGGCTCTCCGTTGCTACGAAAGTTGGTCACCACGGCCGTACAGTCCAAGCCGCGGGACAGGGCGCTGCGGATAATTCGGACACCGTGCTGATCCTGAAGATCACCCTGAAGAAAACGGCAGTTGCGACCCAATACATCGGCTTTGCGATAGCCCGTCATGCGCTCAAATGCGGCGTTGGCATAAATTAGAGGGGTGTCGGCAAGATTCGGGTCAGCGATGGTCACACCACATTCGATTTCTGCAAGTGCTGCCGCCAGAAAAGGTGATTGCCGCAGTCGCATCAGTTCGCTGGAGGTTTCAGCTGCCAGGGAGTGCAATAGCGCCACGGCGCGATCGCGCTCGTGCAAGTGCTCGCCTGCGAACGCAATCACTGTCGCAGGCGCCGTTCGGTGGGGAATGCTCAGGGGTTCAACCGCGATGAAGGCGGCTGAGGCGAGGTCCATATCGAATGGCGATGATTCCGAACGAGGGACCCCGTCAGCCAATGTAGCCTGGACGCTGTCGAGCCCAAGCAACTGCTGCGCGGCCTCGGGGTCGCCAACGAGATGGCTCGGAGAGTCTCCGTCCTCGACAATGACTGCGGCGCAGACTACCGAGCAAGCCGATGCTAATGCTTCAGTGAGATCGGTGAAGAGGTCATGGTTGTCCGGCGGCACCGCCATATATTTCTCCTGAAAATCACTCGGACGCGATCTAAATGGCTATGATGTGCTGGAGGTTGTTTCATTATGTCAGGCAAGAACGGCCCCCTTCCGTACAATATAATAGCTGGTCTCTGGCCGACCTGCTCAGCGCCGCCGACAGTGTCTGCTACCTGTCCACTGCATGCTATATCTTCCGGGCTATGGGGGCGCTTGCATGAGGAAATACCGTAACGATGGATTGCAGGGCCTGCGTCAGATTTTCGGAGTATGCCAGAAGCATGGTATTTTCTTGCCAGAAGATGTTGTTGGCTAATATCTGAAAACTGACACTGACGAGTAGACTCTATGAACGTAATCATCATCGGCGCGGGGATTATGGGAACCACTTTTGCCACTCTGGCAAAAGAGATGGTGCCTGATCTGGATATCACTATTCTGGAGCGACTCGACGGTCCCGGTGAAGGAAACTCCTCGGCATTCTGGAACGCCGGCACGGGGCATGAAGCGAACTGCGAGCTGAACTATACCCCGGTTGACGAAGAGGTCATTTCGGTTGAGAAAGCTCTGAAGATTCATGCCCAGTTCAACGTTGCCAAGCAGTTCTGGGCTTATCTGATCGAAAAGGGCGCGATCAAGGACCCTACGACGTTTATCAATCAGACCAAGCACTGCACCATTGTTTCCGAACCTGCTATCCAAGAGCTGAAATTGCGATTCAAGGAAATGTCGGCTCATCACTTTTTTGAGCACATGCGTTATTCGGAAGACTTTGATGAAATAAAGAGCTGGATTCCCTATACCATGGAGGAGCGCCCGCGCCATGAAAAGATGGCGGCGACCGTTATTGAGACAGGCACGGACGTTAATTTTGGTGCTTTAACGGAGCAGATGGCAGAGTATGCCGTGAATGATCTGGGTGTCCGGATCGAGTACGGCACCCATGTCAGACGCGTTCACCGGAGCCCGACCGGACGCTGGGTTATTGAAGCCGTCAGCAAAGGGGTTCCGGTACAGCATAAGGCAGATGTGCTCTTTGTAGGCGCGGGCGGGGGCGCATTTCCACTTCTGAAAAGAAGCCACTTGCCGTTCCGCAGCCGGTTTGCCGGCTTTCCAGTCGGCGGGCGTTTTTTGCAGGCTCAGATCAGCGAAGAGCAGGCCAGGTATTACACGGCCAAAACCTATGGCAAGGCGAAAGTCGGTGCGCCCCCCATGTCCGTACCGCATCTGGATTTGCGGGTCGTGGATGGCAAACACTATTTACTGTTCGGTCCTTTCGCATCATTCAAACCGGTTCTCGAGAGAGGTCGTGGTTTTTTTGATTACCTGACGTCCATTCGTCTTCATGATATCCCCGGCTTGCTTAACGTTGCCCTGGAGCATTTTCCGCTGGTCAAATATCTGGTTTCAGAGAGTTTCAAGGGCGAAAAGAGCATGTTCGAGGAGCTGGACAGCTTTGCGCCTGGCTTGAGTAAAAAGTTTGACTGGAAACCGATTGCCGCCGGCCAACGGGTGCAGATCATTAAAGACGGAGACTTGCAGATGGGCACGGAAATTGTCGTGTCCAAGGACAAGACTTACGGGACGCTGCTGGGAGCCTCTCCCGGGGCGTCGGTTTCGCCCGAAGTTATGTTGCGCTGTCTGGAACAGTTGTTACCGTCTATCTTTTCCAAAGAAGAAGCCAGGAAAAAGAAGCAGGAAATGTTTCCCGAGGATGATCTGGATACATTGATCAACGCCCCTGATCGCTATCGTGAGATTCGTGATGCAGTGAACAGACAGCTGGGAATAACCCGGTCAAAGGCGCAATGAGGTCGACCTACACCGTTAATACCGCAGGGAGAAATCTATGGACAACAGGATCAAAGTAACTTCGCCTTTGGTCATTCTTCATGGTGACGAAATGGCCCAGGTTGCTTTCGAGCAGATTCTCAGGAAATTCGTGGCCGCGCGCCTGGACATCCAGCTCGAGGAAATCGACCTGTCGGCGGAACATCGCCTGCTGACCAATGGCGCGGCAGTCATCGATGCCATCGATGCCCTTCAGCGTCATGGGGTAGGGGTGAAGAACGCCGGCATGACCGTCAATCGGCAACAACTTGAGGACCTGCTCCGCAAGCACCCGGATGTGGACGCCGCCAATCTTCATCCACTGGCCACCAAATCGCCTAACGGCGCCATCCGCAAGGGCATCGGCGGCAACATTACTCGCGAGGACATCCAGTTTCGCAACCTCAACATCAGCCGGCCGGACTGGATAGGGCGCGACATCGAAGTGGATACCATGGAGTTTGGTGGCATCAAGGAGAGCTTCAACCAGCTCTCCGAAGCCACGGGTGTGGTCAAGCTGATGTTTGTGGGCAGCAGCGGAGACCCGGTGGAGTTGCACCGCCGCGAGGTCTGTAAAGGAGACCCGTGGCTGCTGGCCACCAATGATATGGAGGACGTCAAAGCCTGGGCTCACCGTTTCTTCCAGCGGGCTATTGACGAAAAACGAGATGTCTACCTGGGCCTGAAAGACACCGTTATCCCCGGCTACGATGGCGCCATGCGGACAGTAATTGAAGACATCTACGACAGTGACTACCGTCAGCAGATCAAGGATCTGGGGCTGAATTACTACTACGAGCTCATCGATGCCCAGGCCGCTCGCATCGTCTCCAATCCGCCGGATCGAGCCCTCTGGGGCGTGCCTGACAACACCACCGGGCGCAAGCTCTTCAAACTGGTCAACCAGCTTCGGAAATTCGGCATTCCCGGCCGAGGAGCCCACGTGTCCATCTCCCGCATGAGTGCCGGCGGTGGCGACCAGTACGGCAGCTTCAACATGCCGGCACAGGAAGACGGCATCATCAAGGTGATCGTAGACGGCGAAGAGAAGCATGCCCGCCGCGTCAGGAAAGGCGATCCCATGCTGCTCATGTCCAACGACCGTGAAGCCATCAAGGACTGGGTAACACAGGTGTTCCGCGACGCCTCCCGCAAGGACAAAGAAGTCTATTTCGGTCTCAAGCGCGAATACATGGAGTACGACGAAGTCTTCAGCAACGTGATCACCGAAGTGCGTCGGGAACTGGCGCAGGAGCATACGCCTCCGCCTTCATTCATGATCATGCGGCCCTCCAGTCAGCTCAAGAAGATGATCACTGACCCCCCCAGAAACGCGCTCTATCCCTCGCAGAATCTGGACGGTGACATCTTCTCGGATATCTCGGCCGCCCTCGGCGGCAGCCTCGCCACTGCCAGCTCTATTATCGAGAGCAAGGACGGCACCATGCTCTTCGAGGCGCCCCATGGCACCGCCCATGATCTCTACCTGAAATATCTGGAGAGCGACGGCCGCGACGCTCACTTCAATCCCTCCGCCCTGATCTTCGCACTGGCTAATGCCCTGGAAACCCTGGGTGAGCGCGAGGGCAACGAGCCTCTGGCCGAATACGCCGTCAATCTCAAGGCAGCACTGACCGACACAGTAGACAGGGGTATTGTCACCGCGGACCTCAAGGGCAAGACCATTGCCCCGGATTCGGAGCAGGTAGTGGACATGGCAGGTTTTCTGGATGCTGTAGAGGAGGCGCTCCGGTAATTTCTGGCGAACATTCGCTGGCTGATTGATCATTGGGGATTTGCTGCGGTTTACCGAGCGCTTGCAGCTTATTCACTGAGGGAGGTTAAATGAACGCACCACGCAGCTATTCGGGTCTCTCGACTCTCAATCACTGGATCACCGCCCTGGTGGTGATCGTCATGCTCGTACTGGGGTTCGTCGCTGCCTACGCCCCTGACGAGAATACTGAGGGCTACATTATGGGCGTACACGTCGCCCTGGGCTTTTTTGTTTTCTGGTTCGTCCTCTGGCGGGTGGCCTATCGGATCTTCGAGGGGTTTCCACCCAGCCAGGGCCATACACGTCTGGAGTCCCGGGCCGCGTTCTCCGTGCAAAGTCTGATCCTGTTGGCGCTGGTCCTCCAGGTAATCACCGGGCCCCTGTACATCTTCACAGAGGGCGAGGCCATCGATGTCTTCGGTTGGTTCAGTGTTTCCCTGCCGCTGGAATCACTCTCGTTGCTGCACGAGCCGGCTGAATCCGTCCATATTATTCTGGGCATTTACGTACTGCCCATACTGATAGGGCTGCATTTTCTCGGAGCGGTGAGACACTATCTGTCAAAGCGGCAGGAGACACCTGCAGATCTGTCTTGAGCACAAACCGACAACGCGTCACAGGCGGGACCAGGTGCCCAACAGAATAACAAAAGTCAGAACTGGCTCTCGCTCTGTGCCATCCAGGCCTCGTAGCACTGAACCTGTTGGCCACCATGCTCTTTGGCAGCGTACATGGCCTGGTCGGCGTTGTGCATCAGCTCTTCAGCATCCCTGCAGTCATCGGGGAAAATGGTCAGGCCGATGCTACCGGCAATGTGTACCGGCTGAGAATCAACCTCAAACGTCCGCTCGAGGCTGGCTAGCAGCGCCGTGGCCGCTTGCTTCGCACCGTCCCTGTCGGTTTCCTTCAAGATCAGGGTGAACTGTTTTCCGCCGAGACGGGCCACGGTGTCCATGGCCCGGACTCTGGAGCTTATCCTGTCGGCCACAAGCGCCAGAAGCCGGTCAGCCGCTTCGTGACCAGGCTGGTCGCTGGTTTGCTGGAGACGATCCAGATCGATGAACAGCAAGGCAAAGGAACTGTCCTTTCGCGTGGCTTCCAGAAGGGTCTGCTCAAGCCGATCAGTGAACAGCCGCTGGTTGGGGAGGCCGGTGAGTGTATCAAAATTGGCACTACGCCAGAGCTGATAGTCAGTCTGCTTGCGCCCGGTGATGTCCCGTGATGTCTTGACGACAGCTTCGATTTCATTGCGGTCGTTAAAAACCGGGACAAACTGGCAGTCAAAACAGGAGGGTAAACCGTGATGAAACTCCCTGTGCTGAGTCTGCCCGGTGGTAACGGTGGTGGTGATCGCATCGCGCAACTCTGTAGCAAGATCCAGCACCAACTCAAGGGGGGCTTTGCCAATAGCATCCCGATACGGCGCATTGACCAGATCATCTATCACCGTATCGGTAGGCAACCGCCTGGCACCGGGGCCCGATGAGGCGGCGGGATCAAGGGCTTCGCCTATCAATTCCCGGGCTTTGAGAAGTTGCTCTATTTCCGCATCGATGAACTGGGCAAGCTTCATAGCGAGGGGGCCTTCTGTGCAATACATTGGCGGGAGATAAGGCGTGGGCCCCGTTTAACCCGTTAAAACTGCACGCTATCAGTAAAATCACAGTCCTGTTTGTGCGGTAACAGACAGATGGAGGAAGGATGTTTACTCTTCCTCATGAGAAACCTCGCCTTCGGCTGTGTCGTAAATTGCTTTTGCCTGATGCACGAAATCAATATACGACCTGACCCAGGCGCGGGCTGCTTCGACACTTTCTCCCGCTTGAGCTTTCTTTTCCATACTCTGGCTAAACCTTTCCCTGATACCTTCCTCCACGGCGTTGTGCAGTAAATCAAGCAGATTTTCCACTGACCCGATTTCGACGCATTCGTCTACGGTGCGAACAGCTGGCCCCTCGTCCAGGCCTGCAGGTTTCAAGCCTGTATAGGGAGCGCCCTCCATCATTCTGTGAACCCGAACGCAGGTTTCGAAAAACCAGTAATCGGCAAGTTCTTTGGCTTCAGCGCCGTTCTTTCTTACATTTGATGCCTTCTGGAAAGCCTGCCTTATTTCCTCCTCCTGATCTTCCGAAATCCAGGGAAATACCTTTGTTACATCCTGCGATTCCAGAGCATGTCGGGCTGCTGTAACGACCGGACCGTCGAGTGTGTCGCAATGTGGAGGCATAATTTCTTCTCCTTGCTGTCGGGTTTAAGAGATATACCTGTCATTTGCCTTCCTCTACAGAAATATACAGTATGTATTTTTTTGAGCACTTCAATGCTTTTGCTCCGGATAAGCCTGGTGGAGGGCCTTGCATTCATGTCCTACATAGATCGCGAACATCACCGCACACAGCGAGTTGGCTGGCTTCGGGCTGCTGTACTTGGTGCGAATGACGGCCTTGTCTCGGTTGGTGCTCTGGTGCTGGGCGTTGCGGCCTCCCAGTCATCACCATCGAGTGTTGCCATTGCTGGCGTTTCGGCATGGATTGCCGGCGCGCTTTCGATGGCGGCGGGGGAATATGTTTC
Organism: Marinobacter orientalis; assembly: GCF_004792665.1. Lineage (GTDB taxonomy): Bacteria > Pseudomonadota > Gammaproteobacteria > Pseudomonadales > Oleiphilaceae > Marinobacter > Marinobacter orientalis. The sequence continues at coordinate 100,827 of NZ_SRZX01000007.1, read as the reverse complement.
GGTAAGTTCCCAGGCGGACACAGAGGAGGCGGACCTTAATATGGAGCGCCGTGCGCTCGAGCGCTATCCGCGGGAGGAGCACAAGGAACTTGCCAGGATCTATGAGCGGAGGGGCCTGGAGCCTGAGCTTGCCGACAAGGTGGCCCGTCAGCTCATGGAGCACGACGCTCTTGGGGCTCATGCCCGGGATGAGATCGGCATCACCGACGCTGCCAGTGCCCGACCACTGCAGGCAGCGGGTGCCTCAGGCCTGAGTTTCACTGTGGGCGTGGCGCCGCCACTTCTTGCGATGTGGCTGGTGCCGGGCTCTCTGATCATACCGGTCGTACTGGCCGTCAGCCTGGCATTTCTCGCGGTGCTTGGAGCACTCGCCGCCTGGACGGGAGGAGCCCCCATCGTCCGCGGGACGCTGCGTGTGTTTCTTTGGGGAACGCTCACGATGGTGGCGACTGGAGCTATTGGCGCCATGCTCGGCTCTGCGGGATAAAACCTCTGGCTTCACTCCCCCTGTGAACACCGATGTTGCGAGACCGAAGAAGTCGGCTTGCCGGGGGTGATTTCCAGTGCCGGGTGTCGCTTGCGTCAATCGGCGGTGAGACCAACTTCCATGGCAATACGCTCGCCCTCCACTGAGTCGATCTCTTCGGGATCCAGAAGGCGCACCCGGTCAGATGCGATACCGGTATCCGCATCTGGTTTGACCAGCGCGTCCCGTACCGCCGATGCGCGGGCGTCGGCGATGGCTTCGAGCTCAGCGTCCGTGACCGGTTGTGCCGCGATGACCCGTTCGGCGAGGTGGTTACGGTAGGCCAGGGCGTCAATGTCAGTCTCGTCAGACGACCCGGTCTGTTTGTCAGTAAAACGCGCCTGGACTGCCTCCAGATCAATATCCGGGTAATACGTGGTGAACATCGTTTCGACAATATCCTGATTGGGCTCGACGGTCAGGCTGGGATCCGCAACTTCGCGGTCTGCTTCAGCCAGGCGTTGCCGCAGGGTTTCGATGGCTTTCTCATGCTGCAGGGCCGGGCCATCAAAAGCCTGGCTATAGGGGCCGGCAAGCTCCAGGGCCAGCGCCGGGCGCTGGTTCAGTGCCTCGCGTAGCTTGGCAATACGCTCCCGCTGGGGAGGGAGCAGGTCGGTACCGCCCTGCGTAAACTCAACCTGGCCAAGGTCCTCGGAGTCAGCTCCGACGAGGCCTGCCAGAAAACTGAACGGTGCCTTGATGACAGACGTTATGGCGTTCCCCAGTGCCTCGCGAATGACCTTGTCAAAGTCGAATTCCGGGTCCCCAACATTCCCGGTCACAGGTAGAGTCAGATCAATGACGCCGTCGCTGTCCTGGAGCAGGGCGATAGCGAGGTCCAGCGGCAGGTCCATGGCGTCGCTGGAGGCCATCTTTTCGCCGAGCTTCAGATCATGGAGCACGAGGTTGTTTTGTCCCTCGAGTTGCCTGTCTTTGACCGTATAGTCGAGATCGAGATCCATGGTACCTCCGGCGATCTTGCGGCCGGCAAAGTCCACCGTGTAAGGAGAGTATTCCGGAATCCGGAGGTTACGGAACCTGAGATGCAGGTTGGTCTGGCGTGTAGGATGCCAGGCGTGGACGGCACCCTCGACGTGCGCCAGACCGAACTCTGCCACCTGGCCTTCAAGCTTAACCCGCGCCGGCTCGGCCGAGGTAGAGCTCAAAGTCGATATCTGTCCGCTCAACGTGTGAATGCTCGTTGAGAAGGGCAGCGGCAGGGAGTAATCTGCAAACCGCAGCGCGCCGTCGGTCAGCTCAATGCTTTCAATAGTGACACCGAACGGGGTCGCTTCTTCATCAGTGTCTTTCGTTTGCTCGGCGCCATCATTATCCTCGGGGTCGTCCGGTGGCTTCGCCACGAGTTGCCCGAAGTTGGTGGTCTGGTCTTCGTGGATGACTATCCGGCCGGACAGACCGTCGACAGTGATAGTAGCGGTTTCAAGCTGTCTCTCTTTGAGACGCATATCTAGCTCGTCGATCTGAAGGCTTTGCCATCCGATGAGTGATTCGTCATCGGGACCCTCGCTGATGCTCAGCGCGTCGATGCCGGCGGAGCCCTGAAAGGCAAAGGGCTGCCGCGCGTCTGTATGGATCTGCCCGCTCAGGTTCAGGTTCCCGCTACCGAGTCGCACGTTCGCAAACTGCCTCAGGTAGGGTTCTGCCTGCAGAAGCGCCAGCTCATCGATACGGGCGCCGCCCTCCAGGGCTGGGCTTGGTAGAAGTTGAAGCGTACCGTCGAAGGCGAGCTTACCGCCACCCGCGAGCTGTCCGGCCAGACGCAGAGGAAAATGTGTGTCTTTCTGCAGCGTGAAGTCCGTTACGGATAACCTGACATCCTGCAACGCCAACGACACCTGTTCCGGTTTATCGGCAGCAGCCGGGTCCTGCAGATTGTCAGCGAAGCGCAGAACACCGTTCTCGATCTGCAGATCGTTGATCCGCAACGCCGGCAATGAATCTGGTTCATCTTCGCCCGGAGCCTTGTCATCGGCCGGGGCCTTGTCAGAAGACTCGGGGGCAAGCCGGGTGAGGCGGGTTTCGCCCGAGGCGAAGCGTTCTTCCTGAACCACTGGCTTGTTGAGTCGGATTGTCTGGAAAATCCAGGTTCTGTTGACCAGGCTCGACCAGGCGAGATCAATGAACAACCGGTTCCAGCCCAGCAGTTGCCGGTTGTCAGTGTCGTCAAGTTCGACCCCGTCAATCCGGAGCGTGAGCATGTAGGGGTTGGTCTGCACCGACTCTATACGGAGTTCGCGGCCAAAATCTTCCTGAACGGTACTCACTGCGACGGACTGAATGATCCAGGGCAACGCGAAGAAGCCCAGCAGGGTGTACAGGACCACCAGCACGAGCAGCCAGAACCGGAGCCGGCGCGGTGATGCCCACTTTGTTCTCAGGTAGCCGCCAAACCGGCGGAAAGGGGCCCTTTGCATAACACTACGATCATTGGAATGAATCATAATACCCAGTGTAGACAGGCCATTGCCCAGCGTCACTTCTTCATTTGTCCATCACCTCGCCTTGTCGATATGGCGAAATGGGTATTGAGGGTGGCAATGCTGATTAGCCAAATCATCCAGGTGCTGCTAGCGTTACTGATAACGTGATCGCTGTTCATCGCGTACAAATACCCCGCGCTCCTGGCACGGGGTAACCCACAGGAGTACAGCAAATACAGGAGTTCACTTATGATACGCACACGCTTGAGTCGGGCAACGGGCATCTTTCTGGTGGCCGGTTCCATGGCTTTCAGCCTGTCGGCCAATGCCGCCCAGGGGCTGTATTCAGCGGATGACCTGATGGACGCAGAAGTCTTCGACAGCAACGGTGAGGAGATTGGTGAGGTAGAGAACATCCTCATGGACGACAACATGTCGGTCCACTCACTGGTGATCAAGACCGGTGATGTACTGGGCCTGGGTGGTCGTGATGTCGTAGCCGAGCGGGGCACCTTCACCCTGCGCATGGAAGGTGAGGGCGCCAACGAGTTCGGCGATCAGGATTACGAGGTCCATATCGAAGCGACCCAGGATGAGGTCAAGGAACTGCCGGAATACGATGAAAGCTGGTGGAACCAGACCAGTGACGCCATGAGTCAGGCCTGGGAAAACACCAAGGAAACTAGCCGCAGCGCCTGGGAGGACACCAAGCAGGCTACCTCTTCCGCCTGGCAGAACGTCAAGCAGGGAGTGGGAGGCATGTCTGATGGCGCAGAGGATAAGGTTGAAAACTGATTTGACTGATCCTGTTTGACGGCTCTAACCTGAAAACAGACTCACTGCCGGCAGGCGCCATCTGACCTGGTGTCTGCCGTGCAGGATTAAGGTACCGGTGGTTGGCCATTGATGGCTACGGGCAAGACCCATAATACGGGCAAGACCCATAAACAGGAACGCCGCCATGTCCCATGCGGAACCGCTTTACCCCGCTCTCGCCGATGAGCCCACTTCGCCGGAAGGCTGGCTGGAAGCTTTCAGGGACGTTCGGGCTGTTACCGAACAGTTGTGTATTCCCCTGGAGACCGAAGATTACGTCATCCAGAGCATGGACGACGTCAGCCCGCCAAAATGGCATCTCGCCCATGTTACCTGGTTTTTTGAAGCCTTTTTACTAAAGCCGTTTGTGAAGGGCTATGTGTCCCAGAACGACAGCTATGACTATCTGTTCAATTCCTATTATGAAACCCACAGCAGCCCTTTTCCCCGGCCCAGGCGTGGGTTGCTTTCCCGGCCGACCGTAGCTGACGTCTATCGTTACCGGCATTACGTGGATGAAGCCATGGAGCTGTTGCTGTGCAATGCGCCGTCGGAGCATAGCCGCGCCATTGCCGAACGGGTCTGCCTGGGCATCCACCATGAACAGCAGCACCAGGAACTGCTGGCCATGGACATCAAGCACATTCTGGCCCAGAACCCGCTGCGACCGATCTATAGCAAGCGCCTGAAGGTCCCGCCAACGCGTCGCCCCGCGCCCATGGGATGGCGGACCTACGAAGGCGGACTGTTGACCATCGGCCTGGAGCCGGACAGCGAGGCGTTTGCCTTCGACAACGAACGGCCGGCACATCGCCAGTACCTCGAACCTTTCGAGCTGGCAACGCGCCCGGTGACCAACCAGGAGTATATACGTTTCATGGAGCAGGGCGGTTATCAGGACCCGGCCCTCTGGCTCTCGGACGGCTGGCACCTGATCCGGGAGAAGGGCTGGACGGCGCCCCTGTATTGGGTCCGGGACGGGGAGAGGTGGTATCACTTTACTCTGACAGGTTTGCTCCCGGTGGATACCGCTGCGCCGGTGTGCCATGTCAGTTTTTACGAGGCTGATGCCTTCGCGCGCTGGGCGGGGGGACGCCTGCCCACCGAAGCGGAATGGGAGCACGCCGCCGTCAATACCCGGGACTTGAACGGCAATTTTGCTGATAGCGGCTACCTGCAACCAGTTGCCACCGAGGCTGGCACTGTCCGCAACCCGCAAGATCCGCCGTTGCAGATGTTTGGCGATGTCTGGGAATGGACGGGCAGCGCCTACAGGCCTTATCCGGGGTTCAGGACACTCTCCGGGAGTCTCGGCGAGTACAACGGCAAATTCATGTCCGGGCAGATGGTGCTGAGGGGAGGGTGTTGCGCCACTCCTGCCAGCCATGTCCGGCCTACGTACCGCAATTTTTTCCCGCCATCAGCCCGCTGGGCCTTTTCAGGGTTCAGACTTGCCAGGGAGGCTACCGGTGAACATTGCAGAGATTCATTTTCACAATCAGCTGTCTGAAGACAACTTCCCCACGATGGCGCAAGAAGTGATCGCGGGACTGAGCTCCAGGCCAAAATACTGTTCCCCCAAATACCTTTACGATCAGAAAGGTTCAGAGCTTTTCGAGAAAATATGTGAACTCCCGGAATATTATCCGACAAGGACAGAGGAGGCGATTCTCCGGCAGGCGATGCCCGAAATCGCAGAGCTGGCCGGCAAGGACGCAACCCTGGTGGAACTGGGCAGTGGTGCAAGTCGCAAGGTCCGCCTTTTACTCGAGTCACTCTCGGTACGGTGCTATCTGGGCGTCGATATTTCCCGGGATTTCCTGGTCAGCAGTACCCGTCGCCTTGCGGCGGATTACCCGTGGCTCGAGGTGCATGCCGCCTGTGCGGATTTCACCCGGGGGGTCGCTTTACCGGAGGGCATCAGTCCGAAGCGACTGGTTACCTTCTTCCCCGGCTCCAGTATTGGCAATTTTACCCCGGAAGCGGCTGAACGTTTTCTGATCAGTCTGCGCCGCTGCCTGCCCACTGGAAGCGGTCTGCTTGTTGGAGTGGATCTTCTCAAGGACCACGCCATTCTGGAGTCGGCTTACAATGACGCCGATGGCATCACTGCAGAATTCAACCTGAACCTTCTGGATCGATTGCGCAAAGAGCTGGGGTTTGACATCGAGCGGGAGGGGTTCAGCCACCGGGCGTTCTTCAATGAACGACAGTCACGAATCGAGATGCATCTGGATAGTCGGGACTTTCAGGTGTTGTCCCTGAATACCAAGTCCATTCGTTTCAGGAAAGGGGAGTCGATCCATACCGAAAACTCTTATAAGTACTCCATTCCCGGCTTCCAGCGATTAGCTGGCCGCGCTGGTTTCTCGAGCCGCAGGGTCTGGTTTGACGACGACGGGCTGTTCAGCATCCATTATTTGATATCCAGTTCAAGATAAAGGGGTTTTACCATGAGCCAGGCCAGTGATGCCTTTCCTTCACGCCTGAAAGAGTCGGAAGATCGGGTCGCTCCTTTTATCCGAACCGATCCCGTGGTCCATTCCGGCAATAAATACCGCTGGCACGGACCACTGGATGAGGTCGCGTTATCAAAGTATGAGCGGGATGGCTTTCTGTGGTTTGAAGGGTTCTTCAATCAGGAGCGGATGGCTCCTTTCTTCGACGAACTTCTTGAGATGGCGCAGGACAAGGAACTGTTGGCATCAGACCAGGTTATCCGGGACCCTACCACTGGTGACATCCGCTCAGTGTTCGCCATGCATGAGTTTTCCGAGCACTTCAGCCGCCTGACCCGAGACCCCCGTATCCTGGGCATGGTCAGACAGTTGCTCGGCAGCGAGGTCTACATTCATCAATCGCGGATTAATGACAAGTTGGGGTTCGAAGGCAGCGGGTTTTACTGGCACTCGGATTTCGAGACGTGGCACAGTGAAGATGGCATGCCCCGCATGCGGGCGGTCAGCGCCTCGCTGATGCTCACGGACAACAGCGAATTCAATGGACCGCTGATGCTGATTCCCGGCTCCCATCATTACTTCATCCCGTGTGTGGGTGAAACGCCGGACCTCAACTGGCGACAATCCCTCCGGTCCCAGCGATTGGGGATTCCGGACCAGAAGGCCCTCAAGATGATGGCCGATCGCGGCGGTATTCAGGCGCCCAAGGGGCCTGCAGGTTCGCTGATGCTGTTTGAGTGCAACACTCTGCACGCATCAAATGCCAACATATCTCCCTGGCCCAGGTCCAATCTGTTCTTTGTCTACAATAGTGTCGACAACCTCCTGAAAGAGCCCTATGCCGCCAATTCGGAACGGCCCGACTTCCTGGGGGCCCGGGAAAACACAACACCCCTGACCATGCATGACGATTTTCCGGAACTGGCATGAGCAATAAATGACCAACCAAAGCACTAAATCTGGCGTACCTGGCCAACCCGGCAACCATTTTTTAGACTCGGGAATCATCGTAAAAGGGGTTAGGCCATTTACTTCCAGAAATTCACGACAGCTTTTTGCAAACTCTCAATCTCTGAATATACTGAAATTTGTCATAGCAAGAAGTCATGGTGCTGTTTGCTGTTAATGGGCCTTGGTCCAAATCCGCGCAACAGGGTTTTGATTGTGCAGTCCGCGCAATCGGAGGAAAGGAAGTAGGCCTTCCGGCGGTCAATATTCCCGCGCACTTTCGTGCGTTAAGGGAATGCTATCGGGGAACCGGGACAAACATGACTTCAAGGGTACTGGCCTGTTTCAGAAGCCTGCCGGTGGTGGATTTGCGAAAGGGCCCCCATTTGCAAACCGGCCCCGACCAGTGCTTCTCCCTGGTTTGAGCCATCAACCGCGACCAGATACGCTTTTGGCAAGCCTTCGGGTGTACTTTCTTTGTGTTCCATACGGTTGTTAACCAACGGGGAACTCGGTCCTGGCATAGCGAACGTGGGATTTTCGCCGCGCTGTCAGGGTGTATCCCAGAGTGAGAGGACCAAGACGGCCTATCAGCATGACCGCCATGATCACCAACTGGCCTGCTGTGCCAAGTTCGCCGGTTGTGCCCCGGGACAGGCCGACAGTGCCGAACGCGGAGACTACTTCAAAGGCTATGTCGAGAAAATCATCTTCCACCAGAATGCTCAGGGTGAGTACAGCCACGAAGACGACCGCCATGCCGATAGTCGCGGTCGCCAGCGCCTTGAGGACTGTCTCGCTGCTCAGAGAGCGTCGAAGAAGACTGACGTCGTGACTCCCCCGGAGGAACGATCGGGTTGCCGCAATAAGGATGACGAACGAAGAGATCTTGATGCCACTGGCCGTGGAATTGGGTGCGCCGCCAATAAACATCAGAAGCAACATAAAAACACTGGTTCCGGCGGTTAACGCGCCAATATCAAAAGTGTTGAAACCAGCCGTTCGTGGCGTCACCCCCTGAAACCAGGCCGCCAGAAGCTTATCCCAGAAACTGTCGAGGGCGCCGAGGGTGGCCGGATTGCCAAATTCCAGAAGCAGAATGGCGCCAGTTGCCGTCACGTTGAGGAGCAGAGTGGCCAGCAGAATCACTTTTACGTATACGGATAACCGCGACCAGCTGCGCCTGTCCAATAGCTCCATCATGACAATGTAGCCGAGGCCGCCGGTTATGAACAGCGCAGTGACCGAGAGGCTGATGCCCGGGTGATCCACATACGCTGACAGGCTATCGGGTGATAATGCAAAGCCGGCATTGTTGAATGCAGAAATCGTGTAGAACAGCGCCTCGTAAAGACCGTCCTTCCAGCCCAGCTCGGGCACAAAGAACAGGCTCAGGACTACAATACCGATGGCTTCTGCAGTCAACGCAAAAACCGCAATGGACTTACCGGCCCCTCCGGCCGTCTGGAGCGAGATTTCATTGAAAGCTTCCTGGGCGACGAGCTGCTGTTTCAGACGAAGTTTGAAACCCAGGGCGAGGGCGGTTAATACCGCAAATGTCATCAGTCCCAGGCCCCCGAGCTGAATCAGGGTCAAGATGACCAATTGGCCGAACAGCGTGAACTGGCTGCCCGTATCCACAACGATCAAACCGGTAACGGTCACTGCTGACGTTGCAGTAAATGCAGCTTCCATCCAGGTAACGGGTTCGACGGTGGCAAAAGGCAGTTTCAGCAGGCCGGCGCCAATTGCTATCAGCACCAGAAACGATTCAAGCAGCAGTCGGGGAGGATTGATGCCCGCCTTGCGACCTGATCCTTTGCCAGTGGTGCGATCCGACACCAGATCCAGAAAATGTATTTTCATAGGCGGTTAACGAGATCTCTAAGGTCTTCCAACTGGCCGCCCAGTACAATCCGGTCTCCATTGCGTATCTTCCAGCTATGATCCGGATGAGGGTGCGCCTCCTTCATCCGCTTAACAACGAGTGCTTCAACAGGCTCACCATTTATGATCTCGCCAATGGTCTTGTCGATGAGATCCTCTGTGGTGTGAAAATCGACGATAAAGTAATCATCGTCGAGTCCAAGGTAATCGTGCACCATCGGGTAGTTCAGTTCCTGGGAGATCCGGATACCCATTTCGTGTTCCGGCGCTATGATACGGGTTGCTCCGAGCCGTTCCAGAATCCGGTGGTGCTGGTGTGTCAGTGCCTTGGCCCATACCTTTTCCACCCCAAGTTCGCAGAGTTGCAGGGTTGCCAGCATGGTGGCCTCGACATTTCGACCAATGGCGACCACCGCTGCATCGTAACTGCCAGCGTTTAATTCAACGAGGGCGTTTTCATCAGTTACATCAGCGATCACTGCATGGGTTAACTCCTCCGACAGTCGGTCGACGCGATTCTCATCCGAGTCGATACCAAGGACCTCATGCCCCAGCCGGGTCAGCTCCCTGGCAACGGTTGCTCCGAAAATGCCAAGGCCAATGACAATAAACTGCTGCTTTTCAACCATGCGCGCGACTGTCCCCCGGACTCCATGTAGTGTAAAAGAAGTGGTATAGCTGAAAATCGTCGCACATACCAGCGAGGGATTCCTGCTGATCCTCCTCAGCTTTTTCATGACACTTCCGGTTAATCTTTTAGTGTATGGAGAGACACCGGATTGGCTGGCATTTGTGAAGTCCGCGAATATCTGCTGGGCGGTATCGGAATCATTGGTATGGCCGTGGCAATCCTGCCGTTTCTCAGAATTGGTGGTATGCGCCTGTTTGCCACGGAATCCTCTGAATGGGCTGAGAAGGCGGTTCCACGCACTAACCGTCTGGCTCGAGGGCTGGTATTCAGTTACCTGATTCTGACCGTCAGCTGCATTTCCGTTTACTGGCTCCTGGGAATGGATCTGTTCAATGCGCTCAACCATGCCCTGACCACGGTCTCGACAGGCGGTTATTCGACGTCTGACAGCTCGATGGGGCAGTACAGCCAGCTTTCGATTCTTTTCGCGTCTACTGTCTTCATGATGCTTGGTGGCATTCCATTCTTCCTGTTCGTCAGGCTACTGAATGGTCAGGCCCAGCCGCTACTGCGGGATCAACCAGCGGCGGCATGAAGATGTTCCAGTTGTCGCATCAGTTCTGGCGCTGCTGAGGCTAGATCTGACAACAAGCCTGAGCGGGGCGGCTACGGCATTGGCAAACGTGGGCCCGGGCCTGGGTGACACGATCGGCCCGGCGGGAAATTTCCAGCCATTGCCTGATGCAGCGAAGTGGGTGCTTATGATGGCGATGCTGTTGGGGCGGTTGGAGCTTCTGAGTGTGTTCGTGATGTTCTCGCCCCAGTTCTGGCGTAACTGAAACTGAATCAGGCGCAGGTGTCTCCGGAAGCCTCTTTTATCCTTTGCCTTCAACAAGGCTTTTTCTGGCGCTCCCGTTCTAGCAGTGCCTCGAAATCGTCCTGGCGCAGGGGCCTGGAGAACAGGAAACCCTGGGCATAATCGCAGCCGGCATGGGACAGGAATTGCAATTGCTGGTCCGTTTCAACGCCCACTGCAACCACCTGGACGTCTATGGCGTGAGCCATAGCGATTATGGCCCCGAGTATTCGGTCTGCATTACCACCCTGGCCAGCGTTCCTGATCAGTTCTCTGTCGATCTTCACACTGTCCATCCTGAACTCCTGAAGAGCCAGCAGGGAAAATGGTTCAATACCAAAATCGTCGATTGCCAGGTGGAGCCGCAAACCTGCCAGACCCAGGCTCCTGACCGGATTGAAACCGGAGGCACGGATATTGTTAAGGGAGGCCGGAGTCAGCTCCAGGGTGATATTGCTCTTATCGAGACCAACTTGCGCCAGCCGCGCTCGCCATTGGTCTACAAGACTTCGGGTGAAAAAGGAGGCGGGTGATTCGTTGATGTTGATCGGAAAGGCCTCATCACTCAGGTCCCGCCACCGGAGCGAACAGATCATCGCCTGCTCCAGCACGTAGGCGTTAATACTGTCCGTCAGGCCGCTTTGTTCGGTGATACTGAGAAAGGCATCGGGAGTCAACAATCCCTCGTACGGATGATTCCATCGGAGCAACGCCTCTGCCCCGGATATGGTTCCAGTACGGATGTCGATTATAGGCTGGTAGTATAGCTCCAGCTGACTTTCACTGAGGGCATCATCCAGTTCCCGGTTCAGGCGCATATGCTCTGATTCGCTCTGCGCCATCCAGGACTCGTAGACCTGAACCTGTTGGCCTCCATCTTCTTTGGCCGCGTACATAGCCTGGTCGGCATTGTGCATCAGCTTGGCCGCATCCCTGCCGTCATCGGGGAACACCGTAAGGCCTATGCTGCCGGAAAGGTGGACCCGGTGAGAATCAACGTCAAACGCCCGTTCGAGACTGATCAGAAGTGCCTTGGCGGCCTCCTTCGCACCCTCTCTGTCAGTTTCTTTAAGGATCAGAGTGAATTCGTCTCCGCCAAGACGCGCCACTGTATCCATGGCCCGGACCTTGGTGCTTATCCTTTCGGCCACCTGCGCCAGAAGCCGGTCACCAGCCTCGTGGCCGAGTTGGTCGTTGGCCTGCTTGAATCGGTCCAGATCGATGAATAGCAGGGCAAAAAAGCTGCCCTTTCGCTGGGCCTCCCGCAATGTCTGCTCAAGCCGATCAAGGAACAGCCGCCGATTGGGGATGCCGGTGAGCGAATCAAAATTGGCGCTTCGCCAGACCTGATGGTCCGTCTGCTTGCGCTGTGTGATATCCCGCGATGTCGTGACAATTGCTTCCACTTGGTTCCAGTCGTTAAAAACCGGGACAAACTGGCAGTCAAAGCACAAATCACGGCCCGAGGGTAAACCGTGACTGAACTCCCTGCGCTGTGATTGCCCGGTAGTGACAGTTGTGGCAATTTCGCTGTGAAACTCGGTGGCAAAATCCACACCCAGCTCAAGTGGCGTTTTGCCAATAACGTTCCTGTGTGACTCATTGACCAGATTGGCCATTGCCGTATTGATAAACAGGTACCTGCCATCGGGATCGAATATGGCGGCGGGATCGAGGGAGGCTTTCAGCATGGTTTCGATCAGGTGTGTTTCCTGATCGAAACCATGGGAGTAGCCAGACACCGAGTTGACAATCAACTGGTCGATGGTCTCGTTGAACCGTATTAATTCATTGATGTCTTTTGCGGTGAGGTCGTGCTGTGCGTCGCCCCAGGCACTGGTAATACGAACCCTCAGTGCCTGGAGCTCCTGTATCATCTGAAGCATGGACAGACCCTGCCTGAGACGGTCTATGCCATGTTCGTTATCAATAATGCCCGGAGCGGAAGACCTGCCTTTACCCAAGGCTTTGCCTGCCGACTCTTCGCGAGTCTGGGAGGTCAGGAGATTTTCGGTGATGAACTCCAGTATCTCACGGGCATGATCCCTCAAAGCCGGGCTGTCTTTGCCCTTCAACTGCGGGGCGATGTCCAGCGCGGCTTCTTCCCAGTCTTCGAGCAGTCGCTCCATGTTTGTCTGGATAAATTGGGCCAGCTTCATGGCTAGAGACATCCTCCGTGATGCACTGGCAAGGTACCAGCGTGGTTCATAAATCATCCGGATCTCAGGGCCCGATCAGCCCGTAACAACATACCTCCATGTATTATGCTAGGGCATATATTTCAAAATACACAATAGAAAGTTGGAGACCAAAGAAAGTCCTGAACACAGCCCAGCGATATATCGACAGCTTGCGCCGACTATTCCACACAACATGCTGGATTCGTCGCGAGGTACAGGAGAGCAGACGTGAACGACAAAACCAGGCCCAGAGCAATTATTATCGGAGGCTCTCTCGCGGGGCTGTTCAATGCACTTATGTTGCGCAGTATCGGCTGGCAGGTAGATGTATTCGAGCGGACACCACATGCCCTGGAAAGCCGTGGCGGAGGTATCGTATTACAGCCGGAAGTAGAGCTGGCGTTTGAACTCTCCGGGCTAAAAGACTATCCGGATCTGGGCGTGGTCTCTCATGAGCGGCTATTTCTGGATCATGACGGAAGTATCGCGCAGCGGATGAACGGCCAGCAAACCCTGACTTCCTGGCCGATGCTCTACAACACGATGCGTAACGCCATACCTGACGACAACTATCATTTGAATTCGCGTCTCGTGAGTGTTCATGAAGAAGACGACAGAAAGGTTACAGCGATCTTCCAGGATGGGCGAATTGCCACCGGTGATCTGTTAATTGGCGCAGACGGCGTAAACTCGACCGTCCGCTCACTCATGTTGCCAGGCGTGACACCCGACTACGCTGGTTATGTAGCCTGGCGAGGATTGGTAAAAGAAGGGGAGCTTGATCCTGAAGCGGCCCAATTACTGAGCGAGCGCTTTGTGTTCCAGCAATTTCCGGGGTCCCACATTCTGCAGTATCTGATTCCGGCCCCGGATGGTTCGACACGGAAAGGTGAGCGCTACTTTAACTGGGTGTGGTACCGAAATGTCAGCGCAGATGATCTACCGGAATTGCTCACGGACAAAACCGGCCGAAGCCGACTGACCTCGGTGCCTCCTGGATTAGCAAAGCAGGAGTTGGTCGATGAAATGCGGACAGCAGCAAGGTCGCAGCTGGCTCCGCAGATGAAGAGCCTTGTTCTGGCAACCAGGGAGCCATTTATCCAGCCGATACTGGACCTGTCAGTGAACAGAATGGTTTTCGGGCGCGTTTTATTGACGGGCGACGCAGCGTTTGTGCCAAGGCCGCATACCGCAGCAAGCACCTCAAAAGCGGCCGCAAATGCGATCGATCTTGCGGTTGCGCTCCGCCACGGAGATGAAAATCCAGACGCTGTTCTGGCACACTGGGAACAGCGCCAGATAGCCCTCGGCGAACGTCTTGAATCACAGGGCCAAAGGCTGGGAAACAGGTCTCAGTTCCCAGGCAGTGCTCAGTAGTTTTTCAGTGGCTAAAGCCTGAAGAGTTCATTCCATTAACGTAAATGACCACAGAAAGTGCTAAATTTCTGTATACCTACGATATTCGGCCAGAGGATAGTTAAAGATGAAGCGACCAAAGTTTCTCCAGGATTTGATCACGCAGCTCTCACCAAAACTGGACTCGACGACCTATGTCTATTGCACAGTTCCCCACGCAAAGTATGGCGAGCTGGAAAAGCTGAAACCCATTGTCAGCATCGCCGAACTGGAAGGTCTGACCCTGGTCATTCCTCTGGAGCAGGCCAAAGCCGAAGGCCTGGACTACTACAGAGTCTTCCGCCGCATCACGCTCGAAGGCCACTCCAGTCTCGAAGCTCTGGGCCTCACCTCCGTGGTAACGAGCCTGCTTGCCGAACGGGGCATTACCACTAATGTCATAGCGGGGTTTTATCACGACCACATGTTCGTGCCCAGCGATCGAATCGATGAGGCCATGGAAGCGCTGAAGGAGCTTGCCAGCAAACCCAACGGCTGAAGACGGGCATTGGACGAGCCGGATTTTTCTGACAGTGAGCGGTACTGAACACGGGTCAGGGTCAGTTATAAAAAAGAAAAACTGCAGGATTTTATTTTCAGGTAAGCTATTTTTAAAAAAGGTCTGATTCCACGTCTTGGCAAACATCATTGAATCGGCAGTTGGAATTTCGCGACATCGAGATAGGCTAATGTTCGATGGTGTTGAGGTCCTTCGGCAACCAGCCTCACCGTTATAGCTTCTTGACCAGTTTAAGGAGAAATCATGGCTGGCATCGAGGAAATGATCGACGACATACTGCGTCGTGAAGGCGGCTATGTCGACCACCCCGCCGATCGCGGCGGGCCCACCAACTTTGGAATTACCCAAAACACCCTGTCCCGTTACATCGGCCGCGCCGCGTTAAAAAGCGAAGTCAAAAATCTCAGTGAAGATGTAGCCCGGGACATCTACGAGAGCAACTACTTCGAAGGTCCGCGCATCCACCGCCTGCCGGAAGAAATCCAGCCTTTTATTTTCGATTGCGCGGTCAACCACGGCCCGCGCCGGGCGATAAAATTCGTGCAAAGCGTGATCAACCAGGCCGGTAAGGAGCCGCCCCTGGACGAGGATGGCGCCATGGGCCCCAATACCGCCAGAGCCGCTGCCTGGGCCCAAAACGTCATGGGCGACTATTTTCTCAAAGCCTTGTTGGAAGAGCGGCGCAACTTTTACCGCACCATCGTCGCTGCCCGCCCTTCCCAGGAAGTTTTCCTGCGAGGATGGATGAACCGTGTCGACGAATTTGAGCAGGAGGTAGCCTAATGGCCTGGTGGAGCGCAATCGGCGATATTTTCAGAGGTGGCAAAGAAGTTGTCGAGGTTTTCAAGCCCAACGCCACCGAAAAAGAACAACACCGCCACAACGAAGTCATGGCCGACCTCGACCGCGACAAAGCCGTGATGGGGCAATTCGCCGCGGAGTTCGTCGACCGGAAAAATCGCACCTGGTGGGATTCTCTGATCGATGGATTAAATCGCTCGGTGCGCCCGATCATCACCTTCGGCGTCCTGGCGTTTTTTATTATCGCGCCCTTAAGCCCGGAAAAGTTTCTCCTGATCGCCGAATCCTACAGCCTCATGCCCACCGGCTACTGGGCTTTGCTGAGTGTCATCATCGGTTTCTACTTCGGCGGGCGCATGCAATTAAAATCCCAGGATATGGCGGTAAGAAAAGACGCCGTGCAAGCCGCCAAAAACCTGGTCGTGATGCGCAAGGAATTTCGGCAACTGGACGAGCAGAACGACAGTAAGGAATCGAAAATCTTCGAAGCGGCCGTGGCCGAGCAGGGAACGCGGCCGAGCAATAAAGTGGTCGCGGAATGGTTGGCGATGAAGAAGCCGGTGAATGATTGAGCGGTAGACCGCCTGGTTGCTTCTACCTGCTCACCAACACCAGCCCCAACATGAGACCATCGACGAAACGGACATTCATGCCTTTGACCCTCCGGGTTAGCGGATTAAGTTGGCTCAACACAGCGATACCGATGGCAAGAACCGGGGGCAGGATGGACCAAGGCATCCTCTCGCTCAACGTGCCGGACATGAGGAAGAAGTCTTCAGAAACCAAATCTTTCCCGGTTTCCTTCTATACATGATGCTTTGAACCGGTGGGGAGAAGCAGGCCGGTGGTAACCACCGGCCAACCGCCTGTGTCGTTAACGGTATTGACCCTTGTCAGCCAGTGATTTTACCAGTGAGGCACAGTTCCACTGTGAGCATCCTGCCCGCGTTCCTGGAGCCGCTTTGGGCGCATCAGTTACCCGACCACGTTGGCCAGGCGCGTGATCTCGCCACGGGACCCCGGTACTTGCATGACATTCCGCTCGGGAACCGCCAGGTATGCCTCATCACCGGCCAACGCGGGGAAGGGAACCAGCAAGTTGCTGGTCCGGCCGTCATCGCGCACCGCAGCATTGCAATAATTAATCTAGCACGTCCCCCATTTCCGGAGAAGTGTTGCGAGAATGAACGGTTTTCAGGGTTCAAGGACGTCGATGGTTGCAACCACGTCGTCGGCGAGCCGGTTGATGGTTGTCAGTGCGCTCTTGTCGGTTTCGCCAAGGCCGGTTGCGACGTCTTGACCAAAGCGGTTGTAGATACGCACCAGCGTCTCCGCCCTGGATTCGCCAACGCCGCTGACACCTTGCACTGCCTGTTTAACCTCCTGCTCGGTGGCGCCTCTTGAGAGTGCCTCCCGGATAGCTCCGGTAATAGCCCGGTTGAGCCGGTAGGTCCGGCTGCCCTTCTGCTCATTGATGGTGGCATCAAGGTCGCTTTGCCTGGGGGTGACCTCGGTATATTCCGTACTCGAGTCAACGTTAGCCATCGAATTCCGGTTATCCCTGTCACTTTCGCTGGGCAGGGCGTATTCGGAAAAAATGGTGGTGGTTACCCTGTTAACCCGTTTGGCGTCCAGAGTGATGATGGCGGCTTCGCAGACCATCCGGCTGTTGACGTAATTGAACCCCTTGTTGCTTTCCGGGTGACTCAGAACGGGGCTGCCGTCCAGTTCCATCCGTACCTGGTAATCCACCCAGAAGCGTTTAACGTTGACCCAGTCTTTCACCTTGTTTTCGATCTGGTCACGGTGAGCCATGTTGGCCTGATGGGTGATCGGAAACAGGTTCATGTCTGAGCCTTCACCCCCGAGCTGGCCATTCAAAAGGTGGCCGCGAATGTAGCGACGGTCGCCGGACAGGTTGGTGGGTGTTGTGGTGAGCTTGTTCATCAGTGCGTGGATACCATTGGCATCGCTGCCGGACGGATGGTCCGGCCCCAGCTCGGCCTCCATGGCGAGACCTACCGTATGGCCACCCACGGAGCCTGTTCCATAGGAGATCCGTGTTTGCTTGCCAGCCAGGCCGGTACCGGAGGCCTCAAGGGAGTCCAGTACTTCGAGTCTGGGGTTGATGGCCAGCTCCACCGCTGTCTTGTCGCCCTTCTGGACGAAGCGGATCTGGCTCAGTTGGTAACGTTGCCGGATTTTTGCAAAGTAGCGGTTTTCCAGATCTTCAGAATCCTCAGACTGACCGAAGGCCTGTTTCAGTACCTTCTCGGCGGCTTTCAGGTCTTCCTGCTGTTGTGCCGATGTGCGAGGCATGGGGACCGGTGGTTCGTCCAGACTGGCGAGGGAGGGTGAGCTCGGGTGTCTGGGCCCCTTTTGCGGTGGTGTTTCTTCCTCGGCGACGGTGCTTTCCGTACGCGCAGGCTGACCCGCACTCTGGGTGTTCTCCGTAGCCTGATCAGCCTGGTCCGACCGGCCCCGGCCTTGTGGCTGGTTCTGTGTTTCCTGAGTTCTGCGCTGCTCTGCCCGTGGGCGACCCCCGCCACTTCCCGCCGAGGGCCGTCCTCCGGTCTCCGGAGCCTGCTCGGCCTGTCTGGCCAGTTGTTCAGGTACTTCGTTGTCGCTTCCGGGCTGGCGTGTGGGGCCGTTCCATTCGGCACGATTCTGCAGGGCTTCCCGCGTACCCGAGGAGGGCGGGCCATCCTTGGGTATGGCATCCTGAATCAGCTGTTCTGCGTCCGGTATATCGCCACTTTCCACTTCCAGGCTTGGGGGCTCGGGGTTGGAGAAGTTGTAACTGAGCCTCGCCTGCAGGGCGAGAGTGGGGCCAAGATCCCATACCCACTCTGCCAGTTCCCATTCCTTTTCCCAGACCGTCACCCAGAGTGCCTCTATCTCCGCCCAGGCATTCAGGCCCAGCTTGAACTTGGCGGCACCGGCCAGGGTAGCGGTGCCGTTGATCATGTAATCCCCGTCCTCGTAGGCCAGCTCCGGTATCACCGAGATGGCTCCGTAGATGCCGGCGGTGGCCATGCCTTCGATGCCTCCGGTGAGTGAGCCCAGGGCCACATCCAGCCCCAGACCCGCACCGATGCCGAGATAGGCCTCTGCAAAGGCAGGGATGTAGAGCTCGCCGGTGACCGAGAATGACGGGAGTTCCTCCGCGCCAATCGTATATTCACCTGCCACCGTGATGTTACGCAGCTGCCCCGGACCGATGCCGGCCCTCACACCGGCGCGGATCCGGATAACGGCGACCAGGATGGCCCACAAGGGAATGTTCTGGCTGTGACTGAACAGCTCCCCTTCCAGGCGCTTTTCCGGAAACAGCTCGATGGGTTCCGGTACGCGGATCTCGCCACTGGTATCAATCGTACCGTCGGGGTTGATGGTAAGGGCCAGGGTGCCTTCAAGGTTAGGGGCAATCTCGGCGGTGACATCCCCGCCGCCGTATACGTTCAGCCCGCCGTCTTCCTCCTGGGCAAGGGCCAGGGTGACCGTTCCGTGCAGCCGGCCATCGTCGACGCTGAAATCCACCTGTTGCTCGGCAGACCAGAGGCCTTCCCGGTAGGTCAGGTGCAGCCGGGCGCCGATGCCGGGCAGGGTTTCACTGTCTACGGCAATGTCGGCTTCGCCCTCCAGGTCACCATCGGTCAGCGTAATCAGCACGCTGGCGGATTCCAGGCCGGGCAGGTCGGTCAGTTCCACATTTGCGGTGACGCTGGTCGCCCCGTTTTCATAGGCTGCAGAGAATTGACCGCGACCCACGCTGGCCAGGGTAATGGCCACGGTGCCGCTGAAACTGACATTGCCGGACTCATCCAGGCGGCCGGTAATGCGCCCGGACTCGACCGGTAAGCCTTCGGGAAAATCGTTGGCGGTGAGCCGGAAGCCACCGAAGAACTGTCCCTGTTCGTTGAAGCCGACGTCGCCACTCACCTCGGAAAATCCCGGCAGGGACAGGTTGAATTCGCCGCTGCCCTCGGCATGATCGTCGCTGAAACTCCCATTGAGTGTGGCATCCCCCAGTTCACGATAGCTGAGGTTTACCCCCTCGATGCTGCCGGACAGCCGCTGGTTACGGTAGGCAAAGGTGACCGTCCCTTCGCTTATGGAGAGACCGGGGGCCGGCGGCTCCAGGCGCGCGGCTGGAAGTGAGACGCTGCCGGCGAGGTCACCCGCTTCGTCGATACCCAGTTCCGCCCGGATACCCGAGAGCAATGGCTGGGTAACCAGTGCATGGCCGCTGCCGGAAAAGTTGCCGTCCTCGGTAAATCGCATGGAAATCTGACCGGAACCCAGTCCCTCATAGACCAGGTCGAAGCTGAGGTTGCCGTTAAGCTTCCCCCGGGTCAGGGCGATGCGGCCGCTTCCGGTGACCGAAAGCTTCCTCATTCGTGCCGGCACCAGGTCCGCTCCTGCAATGTCCACAGCGGCGGAAAGCTCGCGGTTCTCATCCAGAGACACCGTCAGTTCCGGGTTATTCAGAGCCGGCAACTGCGCCGTGGCAGTGAGCTCGCCGCTCAGGCTTGCAAGGCCGCTGTCATCCAGCGTCAATGTGGCTTGTGTGGATTCCAGATAAGGCACTGCGAGTTCGGCATTGAGACGACCCCAGTTGCGGTTGGTGTTGTAGCGGAAACGGGTCAGGCGAAGCCCTGGGATGCCCAGGTTGAGGGCCGAGAGGTCGGCGCTGAGCTGGTTTTCGCCTTCAATGCTGTCTGCGCTGATGCGAACACCGCCGCCCAGACCGACTACAAAGCTGCCGTCCTCCATCAGGCCGGTAACCGCCGTATTGCTCGCACCCGATTCTCCGTTCTGCGGTTGCTGGGCCGCAGGAGCCGGCTGGGGTGCCGGGTCTGGGCTGCGCGACTGTCTCTGGGGTGAGGCCGTAGCGGTGGTCTGGCTCATGGTCTACTCCCACTGCCGCAGGCGGCTATAGTAGGGACCAAACAGGGTTTTGCTCAGGGGTTTACCCAGTTTGCTGTATTCCCGGGCGATGGCCCTCACCAGGTGCTCCATACCGATAGATTGCTGTTCGCCAGCAGCGTAGCAGCCGGCCAGCAGCAGAATACTCTTGATGTTGGCACCGGTCAGCTCGAACTGGCGCGCGAGGAACGGCAGGTCCAGATCGTCCCGGATGGGAGCAGAGGTGGTGAGCAGCTGGCCCCAGATCCTCTCGCGCTCCTTCGGGCCGGGGAAGGGGAATTCCACCACCACCTGGATGCGGCGCATAAAGGCGTCATCAATGTTCTGGGCCAGGTTGGAGGCGAGTATGCAGACGCCGGTATGGGCCTCGATCTTCTGCAGCAGGTAGCTGGTCTCAATGTTGGCGTAGCGGTCATGGGCATCCTTGACTTCGGAGCGCTTGCCGAACAGCGCGTCCGCCTCATCGAAGAAAAGCACCACATCCGCCCTGGCAGCATGGTCAAATATGCTCTGCAGGTTTTTCTCGGTTTCACCGATGTATTTGCTGACCACAGTGGCCAGGTCAATACGGTATAGCTCCAGCCCGAGTTCCCGGGCCACGACGCCCGCTGCCAGGGTCTTGCCGGTGCCGGAAGGGCCCACGAACAGTGCGCTCAGTCCGGGTTGCTGCCCGAACAGCTGGTCCATCCTCCAGTTGCCGAGCACCTGCTGTTGATGACTGGCGCGCAGAATCAGCTCTTCCAGCAGACCTTTACTCGCTTTGGGCAGGACCAGCTGTTGCCAGCCCTGGCTGGTCTTCATGCGTTGGGCACCGGTGCTCATGGGTTCCGCCGCTGCGGATTTGCACAGTGCCTTGAGGTCTTCCGCATTGAAGTCCGGGCTGAGTTGCAGGTGATGGCTCAGGCGCTGGCTGATTCCGGCAATCCTGGCCGGCGTCAGTCTGTACCGCCGAGCAACGTCGGGAACCAGCCCGGCTGGTTGCAGGTCCAGCCAGTGCTTTGGCAGGTGCTGCTGCCAGGTCAGTTCCCGTGTTTCCGGTGAGGGGATTGGAAGCGCAATTTCCACCACCGGTGAGGGCGCGCCCGCTGTTTCTGTCTGCAGGATCAGGTTGTCTGGCAGCAACTCAAGCAGGGCGGACTGCTGCTCCGGCGACATCCGTTCGGACCGGGGTACACTGACCAGCGCATTATGCAGCCGTTGCTCCCGACGGAGAGCGTAGAGGCTTTCCTGCCATTCTGACGTTCCAATCCACGTTTCTGTCCGTACACGAAGCAGGTTCTGGCCACGCTTACGGGCCAGCCACAGGTCGTGATCCTGGCCCGGCTCGCCGGTCAGTTGCAGCGGGGGCAGGGGTTGGATGCCGCCCGGATTCTTCACCAGTCCCGTCAGGGCTTCCGTCAATGGCGGGCGAAGGCGGGGCTGCGGGTAGGGTAAGAGCTCCAGATAGCCCGCCAGTCGGCGATCAATGGTGTTCCGGCCCAGCAGGAAATCAACAATGCGGTCATCCAGTTGCAGGGGGCGTTCCAGCAATGGCCGTTGGGGCTCGGTCACTAACACGACCCGGTGCCGTATCAGGGGCGCTTTAGCGGATAGCATGGCCCGGATGTCCGTTGCTGACCGGCTCGAACGGGGCAGGTCAGAAAGGTGATCCACCAGCCCGGGTGTCAGGTAGCGGCGTTGAACATCGTCCTGCAGGAAAGCCCACACCCGGGCGAAGCGGGGGTCTGTTTCTCCGGCCAGCAGGTACAACACCAGGTCTGTTTCCTGCTGGCCCAGGCCAAGGGCTTCGGCCAGCCTCTGGGGCGGCAGTTTATGGGGTGTGGCCCGGGTTTGCAGAATGATCTGCTGCCGCAGCCGGCGAATGTTTTCAGGCGTTGCAGGGGAATTGCCGGTCTCCTTGAGCTCTGCCAGGTTCCGGTCTATATCCTCGTCATCCAGGAACAGGCCCAGGAAGCCCTCCCGGTTATGGTCGCCTCGCACTGCCCGGAAATGGGCCACCGCCTGTTCCATTTGCAGGGTAATCAGTTGCAGGACGTCGGTCAGGTAGTCCTGATCGTTCTGATAGCCGTCCAGTTGCTCTTGCAGGGTCATGGTGGTCACCGGTCTACCGGAAAATGAACCGGTGGTTGTTCACCGGCTGCCCGTAGTCGAGTCGGATGGTGCGGGTGAGGTCGTCACTGCCATCGCTCAGAGTCAGGGTGATTTCCCGCGCCAGGGGCAGGTTATCGATGGCAAAGAACCCGCGGTCGTCCGTGGTAACGGCCGGGCGCGTCTCCGGGGCGGAGACCGTTACCTCGGCATTACCCAGTGGGGTTTCCGGATCACCATCCCGCAAAATCTGCCCGGTAAGGCGCAACGGTTTGGGAGAGAGCTCCAGGGTGAGGTCGTCGAATGGGCCGGCGATGCGTGTGACTTCCCGGCTTTCTCCGGCCAGGTCGAGATCCGAATCGGTGCTGGTCAGTTGTTCCGAAGCCAGCTCGAAGTTGTGGCTGAGCGGTTGATAACCGGGCGCCTCGGCATCCAGCCGGAATTGCATGTCCGGCATCGGGGAGCGATCGCCGAAAACCGGGCCGCCACTGGCGGAGAAGCAGAAGTAGCCGTCACTGGTCACCTTTTTGTAGAAGCCGGCTGGCCGGTATTCGCCGGCTTCGGCATCCCCTTCCGGCGCAGGCCGGTACCAGAGGCTGAGGGTGAGTCCCCGTGAGACAGGCAGGTTCTGAACCTGGTCCAGTACACGGCCACTGATCAAGGCTTGGGCGACGATTACCGGGTTGTTGCTCATGGTTCTGTCCTTTGCCTCGGGTTATTTCTGGCCCAGCACGGTATAGGCTTCGCGAACCGGTCCGTACTGGTGAGGGCTGCGATACGAATCAATGGCGACACCGTCCACCCGCAGAATGGTGGCCAGTCGCATGGGCTGACTGAAGGCATTCCATAACTGGGTAAGCTGCTCCAGGGGAATGTCTTCCGCCATCACACGAATCTGGTCCTGTCCGCGCCCGAAGCTGCTGTCCGGAGCTTCCCCGGCGATGGATTCCAGTACCGGGTGGTCATGGAAGTGTTGAAGAATGCGCCCCAGCATCAGCTGATTATTGGTCTCATTGTCGACCGGAAGCAGAAGGTATCTCAGTTGCAGTGGAAGCGGCGGGCGTTTTTCTTCACCGGCTCCGGACCGCAGGGGCATTGGGTTACGCGGCCGCTGCTGCTGGCTGATGTGATACAGGTAAAGGCTGACCACCACCTGGTTGTTGAGGTTTTCCCCCGGCGCTTCCAGGGCGATATTGGTAGCTGCATCGGTTACGGAGAACTCGGTGTCCGGTGCCTCGTCCAGGGCGGAGAAAATCTGCCGTCGCAGTTCCTCGCTGACGCGTTCGATAATGGTGTAGTTGCTCACGACGTGGCCCTCTGCAGGTGCGGGAAATGGTCAAAATGAAAGGTCACTACCGTGCCCAGCCAGGGAAGCCAGCCCGGATTGAGATCCAGTCCCGCCAGACGCAACTCCAGTCGTACCTGGCTGTTATCCAGGTACAGATCCAGGTGTCCGGGTGTATAGGCCAGTTCAGCCGGAACCCGGATCAGCGTGGGAGACCAGAGATCCTCCCAGCTGAACCATTGCCCGGCCAGCGACAGCACGGCCTGTCGCTGCGGCAGCTGTGGCAATGATTCCAGTTCCGCTACGGACTCCAGGCCAAGCCGCTCAGCCAGAAAGGCACACAACGGGTCTTCCTGGTCCAGATCCAGTTCCCGGGCCAGTCGATAGAGCCAGGCCCAGCCACTGGGAAGTGTCTGCCAGGCCTGTTCCATGATGGCCTGTATGGGCGGCCGATTAAGGATATTGAGCAGGTAGAGCGCTCCCCCCATGTCTGTGCGTACCCTGTCTGAGCGGATAGCCAGACTCTGGTTCTGCGGGAGGTCGTATGCGGCTGACAGCGCTTCTGTGTCTGCATCGGGGGCGGTCAGTCCACCGCCAGCTCCAGAGAGCTCAGGGATTGCTGGAGTGTTAGTGCCTATGCGGATGGCCGGTGATTCGCTTGTGGTTTGCGGTCCGGGTTCATTGTCCTGACTGGCTGCATGGGAATCGGTAGCGCCGGAGCTCTGTTGAGGCCCAGGTGTGTGTAACCTGTCACCGGCATGACTGCCAGTGCCGTTTAGTGTCAGGACGCTGTGCGAAGGTTGAGGGGGCTCGCCAGAGTGCTTCATGCGCTCCCGGATACTGGCCAGGGTGGTGGCTGGTTCGGCAAGAAGTGCCACTGTTGCAGACTCTGTGGCAATAACAAGGGCAGCCAGCGTTGAGCGTGGATCGGTATCGGGCAACGTTGCAAATATCGGCTGCCAGCGCCGAACCTGGCGGGATGGAATGACCATCCCGGGGCTGTCAGTCTTTGGGTCTGCCGTGGCGGAGCCGCGAGTGTGGTGCGTCAGTCCGAGTTCGTGACACAGAGCAGACAGCACGGCACTACTATTCTCCGCAGAAAGACGCTGCCAGACATCAATCAGATTTCCTTCAGAGGCCAGGAGATGGCAGACAGAAACCAGTTCACGGGGATGCTCCTGCATCACCTGCTGTATGGCATCTCCGGCTGGCAGCGGCCAGAACCGGGACCAACGCTGCCAGTACCAGCGTTGGGAGGCGATGCCCCTGGATAGATCGGTGATGAGGGCAGCGACCAATGCTGCCAGGCTGGCGAAGCGCACGACCTCGGAAGGATCCCCGCTGTTGATCTGCTGGCGTGCCTTTTCCACCAGTTCGCTGGCCAACCGGCTTTTGCCGGCAGAGGCCGCAACCTGACGAACCAGCACCCAGCTGCCATCCGTGGGTGCCGGCCAATGGCTGGCCTCCAGCTTTGGTAACAGGCGCTGGCGGGTCCCGGAAGGGCCCCGCACGATTAGCCTGTGGATTCGGGTGGTGTCTGGTTGCTGCGGCAGGGTCACTCCGGTTTACCTCCGTAACTTGCCAATAACCGTGGACTGGCTGCTTATCCGGATATTTTTCTGTAATACCCGGGTGATGCTTACCTCGGTACTGTCGGCCACCTGGTCCTCAACGGATAACACAGCGGAGACCCTCTGATGGTCGTCCAGCAGCTGGAGTTCGGTACCCGGCAGAGGAAACCGGTTCAGCCGGACCCGCAGTCGCTCACCGGGCCTGATAACCCGTGGGGGTGCGGTCACCTGGCCCCGGATGATGTCTTCCGGATCTCCCAGGGAGGCCACAATCAGGGTCGCCCGGATCATGTTCTCCATGGCTTGCCGGCTCTCGCCGGAGGGCTTGCCGTCAAGCTGCCTGAACCACCACGTCACCAGTTCGGAGATGGTGCGTACCCGGTTGAAGTCTTCCTTTTCTGCCCGCTCCAGGCCTGGCCAGCGGCTGACATCCGCGACCCGGAGCTGGTTATCCTCGGCCAACTGGCCCCAGGTCAGCCGCAGTGAGCCTGACAGGCCGCGGAGGTGCTGCAGAAGACAGCTTTGCGCCAGTTCCAGGTTGTTGAGCAGTTCCTGAGCCTTTTTCCGGAGCGGGGCGGATTTTGTGGTGATCGCATCCTCCAGCGACAGTACCCGGGAATTCTGCTGCTGACTCTGCCGCATACTGTCGGCCTTTGCCGGGAAAACTTTCTGCGTCATGCCGGTCAGAAGCGCCCGGTTATTCAGCCTGAGGGTCTTTAACCGTCCCTGGAGGGCCGTGGATATCTGTCCTGTCTCCTGCTTCTGTTGCTTCTCCTGCAGGCGGATCTTGCGATACTGCCCGATGACAGAAATGTTGAGGTTGAGTGGAACCCGGGGAATGACTGGCTGGAGTACCGCCCAGTCCGAAACTGGAATTTCCGCGACCGTATCCATGAAGCCGGCGAGGGATTCGGGTAAATCAACCGTCTTATCCGGGGCACAGGCGGGCATTTCGTCATTGCCCCGCCGGAAGCGGAGTGTCAACGGGTCTGCCGCGGGCAGTGAAGCCTCGGCGCTGCGCACCCGTATATACCAGAGCGCCCTGATCCCGGCGGTGAGTATGCGTGAGCGTGCTTCATTGCGTTTCTGCACCCGCTGCCAGTCTTCCATCAGCAGCTGTTGGGCAAGCGAGTAATCGCCTTTTTGCTCATTCAGCGCCTGGGCAAGACTGTCCAGTTTCTCCCTGGCAATGCGGATACTGGCGGAAAGTTTTTTCGCTTCCGCTTCAAGACGATTGAGCTGACTGATCTTTGCTTCCCGTTTCCGTTCGAGATCGTTGAAGCGGGATTCTGTGCCCCTGATCCAGCGGGTCAGAGCTTTGCCTGCATCGAGTAGCGCATCGTACTGATCCTTGATGACCTTGTTGTTGTCGCCCTGGCTGGTGTTCAGCTTTCCCGGATCGACAAGTTGCTCTGGTTTGAACAGCTTGTTGAGATTTCTGGCATCACCCTTGTCCAGCTGCTGGTCGGCGAGGGTGTTCAGCTCGAGTAGCTTGGCGTGGTTTTTCTGATACTGGGCGGCAGCGGGGCTGGCGTCTTCCATCACCGTGAATCCGGAGACAAACGGTGTGAAAGACTGCTTCATCACCGGCGTGTTGCCCCCGAGAGGTGCCAGCGGCTGCCCATGGGTTTGTGCCATGATCTCGATGGCAGAGGTGTTATCCGGGTTTTTCCGTAGCAGGGTGTCCTCCTGCACAGAGGCCCGCTTGACGGCGCTCTTTTCCAGTAACTCCATGGCACTGCCTTTACGGCCACCGCTGCTCTTTAAAGCTTTCGAAACCCCCCCATAGAGCCGCTGGTTCTCCTGGGCGCTGGCCACATTGTAGGCGTCGGGACTCAGGGCGTAGCTGTACTGAAGCGTACCCTTACCCTTGGACGCGTTGGTGCCGGAAGCCACTCCCCGGGCGAGGGCAGAAAGAGAGGCAGACTGAACGTCCAGTTGCTGGCGTTGCAAGAGCAGGAAGTCTCTAAGGCGGCCACCGCGGCTGGTCAGGTTGCGGATCTGGTTGCGGGTCTCTTCGATGTTCACCAGCAGTGCCGCGTAGCGGACCACCAGGCCGTCCTCATCCGGTTGTGTCGCATCGGGTGACTGGCTGCCGCCATCCTCCTGTCTGGCGATCCAGGCCCGGTAGTCTTCCGGCGGCTCCGGCTGGGGCTGGTCATAGGGGTAGACCGGCGTTTCAGGGCCACCCTCTGAATTCGTTCTCAGCTCCGTGAAGAAAGTGTCCGGTGTGACCGGCGCATTCTCCGCCTTCGGCAGGCCCAGATCGCCCAGCCTGTCAGGATCGTGGATGGTCCGTTCCAGGGCCCGTTCTTCCTCCGTTCTGCCAACCGGTGGTTCATGGCTGGGGACAATGTGGTACAGGCGATAGAACTGGGATTTCCAGCTCATCCATGCCTGGTGTGCGCGCATCTGGTACCGGTAGAGATCATCCTCAAGCCGTTTGTCAGTCGGTGGGATGTCCAGAAGATCCGGACGATAGTCGGCAGGGTTGAGAGCAATCAGCAACCGCAGGCGTTCTCCCGCGGGATGGTGAAGGTTAACCGGCCGGGAAGGGAGGTGGCGATGAATCAGGTCAGCTATCCGGTCTTCCGGTACCGGAATCATATCCAGGCCAATGTGCTCGTGCAGCCCGGTCATCTGCACTTCAGCAGACTCGGGGCGGTGCAGCCAGCTGACGGGTAGCTGTCCTGCTGCCGGCAGGTAGTCCAGGCCAAGGTTGGATTTCAGGAACAGATGCTGTTCTGAAGGGCCAGACGTTCCGCTGTCACGGAGCTTTTCCATTACCCGGTTGATAGCGGTTCTGGTCTGGGCCAGTAACACCTGATACCCACTGTCTGCAGTGGCCATGTAGCGCCCGGCTTCGGGGGAAACCCATTTCACTTCGGGTGCATCCTCGGCGCCCGGCGCCACGCACACCAGGGCCACCGGCACGGAGTCGGGATGGTTTCTCAGCAAATCGGCGCTGACACCCGCCACAGCGACCCGGTTTTCGATCAGTGAACGATCCAGATCGCTGGCAGAGGCACCGGCAATGGCCAGCCGACGCAGGGCGGCGGTGGTAACGGTGGTTAACTGGGAATCGCGGGTGGGATCGAACTCCGCTCGCTGACAGGGTTCCACTCCGGGACTGTCTACGTGGCGCAGTTCCTGGCTGAGGGTCAGGTAGTAGATGCCAGTGGGATCATTGCTGGCTACCGACTCCAGGTATTGGTCGATCAGCGCCTGCCAGCCGGCCTTCAGCTCAGAGAACAGGTGGATGGTTCTGCCGTTTCCCGCAATGGCTACGCCGGGTGTCACCGTCACACTATCCAGTGATTCATCGGCCAGTGTCAGGCCGTGAACAATGCCCGGGTGGCGATGCAGGAGCAGGGGGGACAGTCGGGCGTCGGCCCAGCCCTGTTGCCGGTCCAGTTCCTGTTCGCCCAGGTGCCTGCCCGGGAACATGTGTACCCGTTCCAGGCGGTGGTCGCTGCGAACGGGTCGGTTCAGCGCTATCAGTGTCATGGCAGGTTCCTCAGCGAAGGGCGTCCAGTTGCTCTTTCCATTGCTGTAGCAGGTTTTCTGCGAGGCCCAGGTCCGCACCTGCGCGGATTATGTGCCTGGCTGTGCTCCCGATATCGGGTTCCGCTTCCATGAGGAGATCGCGAAGTCTGAGCAGATTGTCCTGCTGCTGCGCCTGTTCCAGGGTTTGCCAGATAACCGGGTCGTAGTGCCGCTCAACCCTTAACAGGGTGTCGAGGACGGCGCGGATGGCCCGGAGCTCCCGGGGCAGGCTTTCGGTCAGTGCCTTGATGGATTCTTCGCCTGCCTCACTGTTCGCGGGCCGGACTTTTGCCAGTGACGGCACATTGACCATGCGTAAGAAGATGGTGTGCTCGTCCTCGATCTCGGTTGGCACCTCTGGTTGGGTATCGGCGTCACCGTCGTTTTCGGGTTGCGCATCCGGAATGCTGGCCCCCTGGGCAAGGATGATGCCGCTGATGCCGGTTTCCGCCGCCCGGACCGGGCGCCTCACATAGATCAGACTGTCGCTGTCGATCCGGTTCCAGATTTCGCCCCAGACACTGGCGTCGGTATCCAGGTTGTGGGAAGGGGACTTGCGATAAAGGCGCAGCGCCAGAGGGTCGGGGTACAGAAAGTCCCGTTCGTTCGGCGGGTTATCGGCAACCAGCTGTCTGGACAAGGTCCAGTAGTCCTTGTCTGAGAGCGGGGCCAGCACCATAACGCTGACGTCACTGTCCCGGTTCAGGTCAATGGCCGGAAGCCCCATGGACTCCCTGCGGATCAGCTCCAGGTCTGCTTCGCGAACCGGTGCAACAGCAACATCAAAGGACGCCGGGAAATAGCTGTGATAACCCTTCTGCGGATCCACGGCATTCCTGGGCAACCCGCCGGCCGGGGGAATGATCGGGAAATAATCGGCAGCGGCAAATGGTTGGTCCAGCCCACCCCCGGCGCGATGGCCGATGATATCGCCCAGCAGAGACTGATACTGACGGTGGAGGTCCTCCTGCAGGTCATTGTGGTCCGGCTCCGGGCGTATCGGATGTCTCAGCAGTTCATTGTCGACCCATTGCGGGGTGTCCTGCGCAATGGCCAGTACCCCCAGCGCCACCGAGTCTTCGGGCACCACGCTGCTGGCCAGTTTGTTATCCAGCAGTTCCGCCATCAGTCGCGCGCGCAGCCGCAGAGTGTCGAGTGCGGGCAAAGCGAGTGGCAGAGGCACCAGTCCAAGCTGGATGGACTCCGTCACCAGTGCATAGTCGGAGCCCCGGCGGTTCTTCAGGTCAGTGGGGAAAACCTCGGCTATGTCGGTGGGTACGTCCACGTAACGCAGAACCACCGCGTAGAGCCCGCGGTTGAAGTGGCGGTGTCGGCCGTCGTTGAGCTGCGAGATAAGCGCCTTGTCGCCGGGGTTCACGGTCATTCGGGTACCCAGATGCAGCACCCGACCGGCTGGCGTCATGGCCTTGCCGGGCTCGACAACCAACCGGTACGGATCGGTGCTGAAACTCAGCTCGAGCCCGTTAATGATGCCACTGCCAAGAGCCTTGCCGACTTCCCGCAACCGCTGGTCCAGATAGATCTGGTCGCGCTCAAGGTCTTCGGCGGTCAACAGGCGGCCGTCGAAATAATGGGTTCTTGTCATGCGCGGATCGATATCCGCCAGCTTTTCCAGGTTGTCGCCTCCGGCGATCGGGTCGCCGAGAGGCTGGAAGAGTATGTCGCTCATAACCGTTCCTTGTTCAGGCCATTACCCGTTGCCGTTCTGTCTGGCGAGCCACGCAAGCTGGCTGGCGGTTGCCAGAAACGGACGGACAAGATTGTTAATGTGAATCAGACCCGGGTTGAGAACGGTGTTGGACGGATCTGACGCTTCTATCCGGACACGCGCCAGCAGCAACCGGGCACCGTCTTCCAGCTCATGAGCCAGGTTGTGGGTCGACAGGCCGTCGCCTTCCAGGGAATGGAGCAACTGCGCATGCAGCGCCAGTTGCTGTGCGGCCACCGGGTTGCTGTCCTCCAGATCGTCCAGGGTCTGCTGTTCATCGCCAGAAAGAGGGGGCATGTCATTGTCCACCAAGTTGTGGCTGGCCCAGGGTGTGAAACCGTCTTCCGGTGATCCGGGAGGCAATTCGGGGATCAGTTCCAGTTGAACGCTGTCGGCGGTGCGGCTGGGCTGGACGGCATCGGTTCCGGCATTGAGTTTGCGGGTCAGAACCGGTTGCCGTGCGACCGGGCAGTCCTTGTGGCGCACGGTCACCTTCAGCCAGAGCTCCCCGGCGTCGCTGTCAAAACCTTCCAGCAGCTTTTCTTCGGGCTGGGCGGCAAGCCACTGGGCCAGGCGGATACAATGGCTCTCGTGGACCATGACTTCCCGTCCCAGGCCGTCAATGCCAACCCCCGGTCCCACGCGCAACTGCAGATCCTCCAGGTGGTCACTGCTGTTTTCATGGGTTTCGGGGTTCATGCTGACCCGCATGCCGGCCAGGGTTCCGAAGCCGTGCAACCAGTACTGATGGCGGGTAAGCCGGCGGCGGTGGTAAGCCTGTTCATCCCGCGTGGCTTCCAGCCCCAGCATCATGCCGGCTTCATAGGCGACACGGCGCAGGGGCTCTGCCAGTTGATCGTCCTGCTCCAGCGTGGGCAAGTCCTCAGCACTACTCATGTGGCCTCCTTGGTATCAGGTCCGGGCATGGACATCGGAAGGCGAGAAGGCCGCGGGGTTGCGCAGCAGGCCTTCCTGTCCGAGCCAGGTGTTGTCCAGTACAACCGGTCGAACTGCGGGCCGGGTTTCCATAAAAGTGTCCACTTCCAGAAGCGGCGCGGTACCCAGAACAAAGGGCTGTTCACTCTCGACAAACTGCCACTGGACATGCGCCGGCATGCTATCCACCAGAATCTCGCTGACACGGGCCCGAAGCTGTATGCCGGGCCCGCTCAGCACAACGCTGACCTTGTGTCCGTAGTGGTCGAAAAAGGCCTCTACCGCCTCGTTCTCCTCTTCATCCGCCAGTTCCGGGGCGAACAGGGCAAGAAATTCCCGGGCATTGATGTCAGCCAGAATCAGGCTGTCGCCGATGATGCTGTTGCCACTCATGCCGGTACCAAGGGTCAGCGGGTGATCCCGGTCATCCATGTGGCGGCCGAGAATGGTGGCCATGGTGCGGCGCAGTCGGAAGTTTTCCACCAGCACCACTTCTCCCCGGGTAACTGCACCGTCGCAGGCAATATCCAGCGCCAGATTGGTGGCCGGGAGGGTTCCCTTGTATTGCTGGATGAGAGTGGCGTGTTTCAGCCAGCGACGCTGCCGCTGTTCCGGCCAGTGAGCGGGAAGGTCGGTACCGATGGCGCTGGCAAGCCATTGCAGATGGTCGGCCGGGGCAGAATCCGGATGTACCAGCTGGTCGCTGGCGGCAATGCGGCCTTCCAGGGGAGTCAGCATGCCTTCGAAGCTGGCCAGCAGTCGTTCACGCACATCGGCACCATTGGCAGGGCCGCTGCTGGCACCGTCGCTGCGTCGTTTTTCCTGCTGGTACAGCTCCGGGAAGTAACGCTGCTGGTAGGAAAAGCGAGGATGGTAGACCCTCAGGGCATGCAGCGCGGGTGTCTGCCGCGGCGTTCCTCGAAAATGCACCCGCAGCTGCAGGTATCGCCCGCGGATTTCCCGAACTTCCCCGTCCGGAGCCTGCAGCAGGAGTTCGAACAGGCCTCGCTGGCCTGGCTGGTAACCGGACAGCGCCGATCCGAATGGCAGCTCCGAGGGCAGGTGATTCCAGACCGGAACCGGCTGATCGAGCAGCGGCGCCGACGTGCGATTGTCCGGATGGTCGTAGACCCGGGCAGCGAGTGTGAGGCTGCAGCCTGCCGGAATGCAGGCATCCAGGTAGACACGGTGCCACAGTGTATCCGGGTGCCCGGAGTCCAGGGTGTGGCTCAGCAAGGCGCTGGACTCCTGGTGGTAGCGGACCTGGCGCAGGGGGTGAAGCTCACGGGGGCGGATGGGCGTGCCCGCGAATTCCGGCCCTGCTTCGGCCTGGTAGCGGAGCTGGCCATCGGCACTGGTCACGAAACGGGGAACCGCCTGTGAGAGCATCGGATAGCGCTCCCGCACCAGGCGCGCCTGGTGGTTTCCCTCCTCGTCGTTCCGGTGAAGGTGCAGTACCGGGCAGTCCCTGCGTACGAATTCTGTGTCGCCTTCTTCCTTTGGCGCCAATGCTGCCAGTCTGCCGGCCGCGGTCACGCCCAGGTCAATCGAGAAGGGTATATCTTCATGGAAGGGGTATCGGGTCCACCCCTGTTCCGGGTCCAGTGTCAGTGGGCGGGCGAACACCGCCTGCTCACCGGATTCCTCCAGGCCCAGCAGATAGAGGTGTTCTTCGTCGCCACATACCGCCAGGGATTGCTCCAGTTGCGGCAGGGGATGCTGCCAGGTCTTGGCCAGCTTCTCAGGGTTGATGGTCTCCGGCTCGAAGCGACTCTGATCCGGCTGGTAGGGCAGCGGCAGCGGCTCGCCCTCGCACAGCATCAGCAGGCTGGCCCCCAGGCACCAGGCGCGGTTCTGCCGGTCCAGCCAGACCCGGTGTGCGCGCTCCGGCAGCGAGCAACTGGTCTGCCACCGGCGGCCGAGGTGGAACAGGGTCAGTCCATGCCGGGTGTCCCCGTCACTCCAGATCAATGCCAGCAGGCCTTCCCGGTTGAGGTTCATGTCCAGATACGCGCAATCTTCTGCAGGCGTAACCTCGTCCAGCTGTTCGTCCTCCAGAGGTCTGTTGCCCCGGCCGCTGTTGAACATGACCCGTCTCCGGTCCTCTGACAGGCGGGCAATCTGTCCGAAGCTGTCCATGGCCATTGGTGTGGCGGTATTCCATTGCGCCATTGCTGTATCCGGCTGGCTGGCGGGCAGGCGCAGCTCCTGATTCTGGGCCAGGGTGAGTGCCTGGCGCAGGGGATGCCACTGCAGTCGTGTCGAGGCGTTTGCAAACTCCTCGGCGGTGCGCAGCAGGAAATAGCGGGTACCATTAACGTCCATAGTGCACCTAGCAGAGATCCGGAATAACCGGGACAGCGATACCCGTCCCGCGCTCCGGCTGTTCGCCGGAAGCCGGGCCTATACCATCCGGAAGTGGCAGCGAACCCGGCCCGCTTTCGATCCGCACGCCGAGCAGTTCCGGCAACTGGTAATCCTGCAGTGACAGTTGTTCACCGTCCGCCAGGGGTTGCCAGGGTGTTTTCTCATCCGGCCGGGTGAACAGGGCCAGTCCATACCAGGACTGAACGCCGCTGACCCGGGCAACCTGGGTGGCCAGCTCATTGGCGCTGACCGCACGGCCCAGGGGCCAGCCCTCGCCATCGGCTCCGCCCGGAGCTAGTGGCCACAGATATCGGACCAGGGCCTCGCGGATATTCTGCAGGGTCTGTTGTTCGGTCTGCGGGTCTCTGACGTCTACCCGCACAGAGACGGCCACAGGCACAAACTCCGGGCTGAGTACATGCAGCTCCGTGCCAATCGTGATCCGTTGCAGCAGATAGCCGAACACGTCTTTCAGCAGGCCGCGGCTGGGCCGGGGGGCAGATCCCAGCGCCGGGGCAGCAGGTGGCAGCACGAACACGCTGACTGCTCCGGGTACATTTCTGCGTACCGCATGAATGCTGTTGCCGGGCAGAAAGCCGGGGCTGACTTCCGCGCGGGCGACCGGGTTGACCGGATTACCCTCGGTAATCACCTTGAAATCGGTGGCGGTAACGGCCCGGTTGCGATGGGTCAGAAACTTGGGAATACGTTTTTCCGCCTGCTCGACGCTCTCTGCGTCCAGCCCGCCGCTTAACGGCCAGAGATGTCTGACGCGCAGATTGCTGCTGCCCCCGATGATCTCCTTGATGGCCTCTGGCGGAAGGCTGGTTTCAGCGCCTCCCCCATAGAGGTATTCCAGCGCCCGGATTCTGGCGCCCGAAGGCACTCGTCGGCCGGCGGAGAGGCCATCGCCGAAATAGACGTAACCTGTTTGTGGATTCAGGCGGTATACCCGGTCCTCCGGGGACTGACCGGCCAGGAAATCATGTCGTGTCCAGGTTCGCCACTGGCCGTTTTCCTCCACCTGCAACTGCAGCGACGAGGCATCAATCTGGCTGTCGGGCAGGGCAATAACCTGATCGGGCATGCCGGTTCCCATGCCAACAATCTGGTTGGTTCGCTGACCCTGGGCGACAACGTCGACGCCGTTGAGGTCGATGTATCCCAGTGTCAGGCCGGGTTCATCCGGGCATCGCAGGCGCAGCCAGAACGCGGTCCGGGCGGCTTCCTCGGGGTCTTCCAGTGCCGGGGGCTGATCCTGAAGGCCGTTGAACATCGGGTCGCTGTCGACAAAGCTCTGGAGCAGTTGCGGGTTGCGGGGAATTCGCAGCCCTGCAACACCGGCCTGGCGGCCGCCACCGGAACTGTCGGCGATAATATCCAGGGGGAGGAAGCGCACGGTGCCGTCCTCGCTCTGGTTGACCAGTTCCCACACCAGCGCCCGGGGGGCAATGCTGTCCACCTGTTCTTCGGGCTGCGCATCGGCAGGCGCGATAGCAACATTCAGAATGATGCCGGCGAGCTTTTCCCTGAGCGGGTCCAACTGGTCTGCCAGCTGTTTGGGGGCAACACACGCCAGATAAAGGGCCTGGTCAAGGCTCCCGGCCAGTGACAGCGCTTCCCGGCCAGGGCTGAACTGGCGCGGGCGGAAGGGCGTCGGCTCTTCCCCGTCTGCCAGGCCGAACTGCTCCTTGAGGTCACGGGGGGTAATGCCCATCTCCCTGAGTGCCTCAGGGCCAATGGACTCCTTGATCAGGACCCGACAGCTCAGGTTCGTTGGCTGCAGCTCTCCGCGAGCAGTGAGAACATGCTTGCCGCCCCGTAACTGGCTGCCATCCCGCACCAGCGGAGGCAGAGTTGTGCTGCCAGGAGCTGCGTCGATACAGACAATTCCTGTTGCTGCCCGGGCAGGGCGGACAGGTATCTGTAGCAGATTGAGGAAAGCCCGCCGCTGGCGTTCGGGAATCAGGTTGGCCCGGTACAGAATGGTTTCTGTAAACCAGGCAAACAGGTCCGTGAACGTATGCACCGGATCCCCGGGCGCGATCTGTGTCAGCTCCGGCAGATGAGCGCCCAGTCGCTCCCTGGCTTCCTTTACCAGATCATCGAAGCGTCTGTCGTCCAGATTGGGAACAGGTAATGGCATAGAAAGTCCTCGTTATGCTCCCAGGTTGAGCGTGAAACCCAGTTCCGCCACTTCGTGCCGGTGTTTCAGCCGGTAGCGGATGTTGATATGGACATCAGAAAGTTGTGCTCTGCCGGGCTGTACACTGACCTGCTCCACGACAACTCTGGGTTCAAGCAGAGCCAGGTTCTTGCGCACGACGCCGGCCATCAGGTTACGGGTGGTCTCATTGTTGGGCTGATGGATGAAATCCGGCAGTCCCGCTCCAAACCCGGGCCGCTGTATCCGCTCTCCCTGGCGGGTCAGCAGGATATTCAACATCACTTCCCGGATGCTGTGATCGTTTCTGGCCCAGTCAAGTCGGCCGGACTCATCAATCCCACCCAGTGGCCAGCTCAGTATGTTCGGCGTTGGTGCCTGCATAATTGGGTTACCTGTTGATCTTCGGGAATGGCAGATAGATTTTCACCCAAGGCAGCCAGAAGAAGATGATGTTCAGAAGCGACACCATCACCATCAGCAGAATCATTGCCACCAGAGTGATCACCGGCAGGCTGAAAATCAGTATCCACTGCATGCCGGACTGGGGTACCTCATCACCCATCAGATCCTTGCCGATGCCTTTTTTCGGTCTCAGCCGCTTCAGCATGGCAAAGGTGTCGGAAGGGGTGAGCAGGCTGGCGCCCTTGGCCATACCCCGCTTCAGGTCGCGCATGCCGGGAACCGGTATGAGGGACGGCCGGCTTGCATCCGGGTCCAGTGGGCTGGCCACCCTGAACGGGAGTGTCTGACTGCTCTCGTCGGCCCAGACAATCTGTTCCCTGCCTTGATCGTTGCGAACTCTCAGGAAGGGCACGACGCGGAAGACATCGTTCTCACCATCTCCAAATTTCGGCACAGGTATTTCCCGGGCCTGGTCCAGGACCAGTTGCTGATAACGCTGGCCCAGCAGATGACGGAAGGCATAGGCCTGCTCCTCTGAAAGCGTCAGGTGCCAGCCCAGGGAGCCGGAACCGTCGGAGTCGGGGAGCCGCTGGGGTTCTGCTCCGGACTCGAGCCGCTCCTCCTGCTGGTCGAGCCAGGCCACCAGCGGATTCTCCGCTTGTTGGAAGCAGTGCCGGAGGTAGTCCAGCAATGTCTGTTCTCTGTACTGCCGAAGCAGGCCTTCTTCCTCCAGCCCCGGTTTCATAAGGTGGGCAGCCAGATGATCGGGGGTGCTGTGAAACCAGATGCCGGAACACAGCTGCTCCAGATTCTTGTTTTCGGGCGTGCTGGATGCCCCCAACCGGTAGCGTTCTGCAAGTAACCGGACCAGGTCCAGAAAGGCAAGGGTGGGCTGGCCGGAGGCAACCTGAAGGACATCGTTGTCTTGCCACTGGCCGCCAGCCCGGTTCCGGAAACCGAATGGCCAGTGCAGGGACTGGGCGTCGAACTCCCTGGCTTCTGCGAGCGATTCCGGTTGCACTGCAGAGGTTGCGTCCTGGTGATAACGGAAGCCGCCCAGCGGCAGGTAACCGAACAGCAGGGTGCGACTCCTGCCTTCCGGGTCCCGGGTGCCAAGGGTGTGCAGGGGGTGGGTCTGTTCGCCGGTATAGGACGGGTTCCCGGTACGTTTCCCGAGTACGCCGCTGGCGCACAGGCGTCGATCCAGATCTGGATCACCAGAATGCGTCGGTGCCGGTTTCCAGCCGATCACATCCCCTCCCTCCAGCATCCAGGCCTGTTGGCCTTCCGGGGTGATGCGGCGAATGACGAATCCCGCCGAGGTAATCTTCTGTGGATCCAGGGCGGGCTGACCGAGTTGATCGCAGACTGCTTCGCAACAGACCAGGTGGAATGTCCGGTGGGTAGGCAGGCGCAGAACCGGCAGGTTGTCCCACTGGCTGTGGCTTTCCTCGTTCTGCCAACCGCTGCCATGGGCAGCATCCAAGTGGCCTGAAACCACGTCCTGGCGAAAGCGGTTGATAAAATCCGCGTCCAGGTAGCGATGCAGGCCCGCGCCGCTTTCGTGCTGGTAAAAGGGGGACTTCAGTTTTACCGGGTGCAGCTTCTGTTGCATGTTCATGGCGGTCACTCCTACCAGATGTTTCCGGCACCGGGGGTGTAACTGGTTCCGACCACCGAATTGGCAATGACCGTATCGGCCTGGACGACACCGCTGAACCGGGACATGCCGGCATCAACCTGAACCATGCCGGCGGACACGTTCACATTCGAGGCGTTGATTTCGACAGGCCCTGCGCTGTTCACCTGAATGGAAGAAGATGTCAGCGTCACCTTCTGGCTGCCCCTTTCAATATTGATCTCGCCACCGTCACTCTCGGTAATGCGAATGCTGTAACCAGAACGGGTGTGCACTTCGAACGATGGACCGGAGCCGCTGTCGTCAAATTCCATAACCGTGCCGGAAGGTGTCCGTACCACATAATGTTCCTCCTGCGGGTCCGCCTCCTCCGGTCGGCTGTCCCTGCCGGTCCAGATACTGCCCAGCACCAGTGGCATATCGGGAGCCGCGAAGGCGGCTACCACGATTTCTCCTTCCCGCGGTATGAAGCTTGCCCCATAGCCTTCCCCGGCCGAGGGGGCAACAACACTTGCCCAGCATTCGAGCCGGGTGGACTGGAAGCGGATCCGTATACGACCCCGGTTTTCCGGGTCGGCATTGTCGGTCACCTCCGCCAGTTGCAGGCTTTGCAGATTGCCGGGGATGTGGTTGTTCATGGTTCCTGGCTCCAGTGGGCTCTGTGAATTTTGACGTGGGTGCGAAAACCGTTACGGTTGTCAAAGACGTGCCGGCAAAGTCCTACCTGCCAGGTGCCGGTAAGCCGGGGTGAGACATCCTCCAGTCGAATTTCCCTGCCCGGTTTCAGGCCGGACTCGCCCATACAGGTGATATCGCCGTGCAGGAATCTGCGGGCCTGCCTGCGGAAGCCCGCGGTGGCATAGGCTTCTGCCTCTGACTGGCTCCGGGCCAGTGGGTGGGGCAGGGTGTCGCTGCTTTGCCATCCCAGATCGGACAGGGTGTCACGGGCTGTTTTGCCCGGGGCGGGCTGACCGGGTTCATCTTCAGACGCGTCGACGGCTTCTGCAGTATCCGGGTTGTATCCCATCACTTCCGAGGACTGATACTGATGGTTCAGGTCGGCCAGGGTGCGAATGCTGAGGGCACCGTTGCCGGGGCCAAGAACGATTGGCTCGGGGTCGGGATCTTCCGCCATGGCCCGCAGTGCACCCTGGTCCATCCGCAGACCGATATCGAAGCGCTGGCAGAGTCGCAGCGCGAACGCCAGGTCGCTCTCGTTCAACTGATGCCAACTGGCGGTTATGCCGGATACCGCCACGTCTGCTTCGAGACAGCTTTCGCTGGCCAGCGTCTGCAGAACCTCATCCGGGCTCTGGTCCTCGTAGCACAGGCTCTGGCGCCGGCGCGCGAGGCGGTGCAGACGGTCCTGCAGAAGCAGGGTCAGGGTGGGGGCCGATTTGCCGTATTGCTCTTCAATGCCGGTCACCTCGCCATCAAACAGGGTAACCGGCGATTCGCCGTGAGTGATTCGAATGTGTGCCCCCATCCCGATATCACCGAACAGATACGAAGGCTGCGGACCGTTCTCCGTTAGGCCCCAGTTGGTCACCGACAGCTCGGCGCTGGCACAACCGTGCCAGGGGAGCTGAATCATCAGCGAACCCAGTTGCGCTGCCAGGTCGGGACGGGATTCTCCATCCACAACTATCTCCGGCCGGGCATTGATCAGCGGCTGATCGTCCATGGCAATCAATCCACCTCCAGTCGCTGTTGCCGTTCGCGGAGTTTCTCCAGTTGCTCGAACAGAGTTGCCTGATTCATTCCGTTATCTGAAGGAGCTGCAGCCGTCTCCGTATTCGGGGCGGGCGAATCTTCTACCTCGACAATGACTTCATCGATCAGTAATGGCATGTCTGCTTACCTCAGGTTGCTCAATCAAATCCAACGCCGGAATCCTGTGCGGCCTGGCGTACTGTATCGAGCCAGGGTTGGTCTGTGCGCTCCCGCAGCTCGTTCACCTTCTGGTCTCGGGTTTGCCGTAAAGACTCTGCACTGAGCCCATCAAACGGGCTGCCTCCCAGGCTGTAGCCAAATGCCCCTTCAATGGTGCTGCCGAGACTGGAGGAATTGCCGTAGCGGAAAGCAGGGGCCGCCGATTTCATGGCATCAGCAACGGCTGATCTGGCCGGATTCTGGTCCAGCCCCAGTTGCCTGGCTGGCGACTGTGCAGGGCTTGCAATTTCGTTACCGGATGGCAGACGCGGATTTTCCACCCCGTTATACAGAGCGGTATCCCGCCAGTTACCCTTGCTCCTGTCACTGGCCCCGGGAAGCGGGCGGGTGCTGGCTTCTGCTCCCGGTTGGTTGCTGTTACCGGTTCCTGTCAGTGTGGGCATATCCCGTTCTGCCCGGGCCGCGTCCCGGTTGCGGAACTGGAAGCTGTCTTCCTTGAGGCTGAGAGAAACCGTTGCTCTCAGCGGCGTTCCCTCGGGGGAGAAGAAATCCAGTGTTTCATCAAACTTCTCCACCAGCCCGACAAATTCGAATGCACCCCACTGGAACAGACACCGGCTGGGTACCTGTCTCTCCTCGGAGCCTTCCTCGACGCGGCCACCGGGTTTCAAAAACCGTTCTGCAATTTTGCGGGTCAGCAGCCGGACATCCGGGCTGGTTTGTTCATCTGCATAGTCATCCGGAAGGGTAGTGTCGAAGATCAGTTCGATACTCAGACTGGAGGAGCTGGATGAAACATACTGTGCCGCTTTTTCTGAGCCCCGCTGATCACCGGTGTTCAGGGAATTGGACAGCCCGACCCTCAGGCTGGTCGGGTTGAACTGAACATTCACGGCGTTATCCAGATCAGGCGTGTTTTCCTTGCCGGAAACCGGTATCAGTTTGCCTCGCTCCGGGTGTTTCATGACGCCGCCTCCTCCGGACCAGAGGTGGATTCTGTATCCGGGGAATGGCGCTCAAGCTCCAGTCCCTCATGGACCAGGTGCAATTCCTCGATGGCCACCTGGCTGGCCGTAGAGTTCAGGTCCGGCCCCTTGAAATGCGTTGCCAGCACGCCCGTGAGTTTCCATGTCATCACAGGGTTGTCCTGGTACTCGCCACCGGCTTTCCGGGGATGTCCCAGCAATACGATTTCGCCGTGCATCCGGTAGCCATAATTGGCACCCCGGGTTGTGACATCAAACCAGCTCCACAGGTCGTTGACGTGGGTGACGCCCCGTTTCAGAACCATCGGGGAGAAGCGGGTAGCTCCACTTCTCTGGTGTTCTCCCCAATTCCGGCCGCCCTCTGCAATGCTGCGTGGTTCCATGGTCAGTTCAAAGCCGGTGACCTCACTGAAAGCACCGCTGCACAGCAGTTCACCGGAGCGACTGTCATGGAGGTTGACCCGGAAGCGAAAGGGGACAAATTCACTCATCCTGCACTTCTCCCTGCCACTCGCCGTGGCGGTTGGTGAATGTCAGCCGGATGCGATCGATTGGCAGCGCCGGAGCCAGCATGATCTCGAAAACGGCTGCGCCCTCCTGGAGCTGCAGCTGTTTTACCCGGAAAGCCTCTTCGGGCAGCTTCCCGCGCAGGGCTCCCAGGCGGTGCAGTTGACCGAAGAAATTTTCCAGGGCCAGGCGTGGAGTGGGGTCCCGATAGTCCACTCTGAAAACAAGCGTTTCCCCGAGTCGTTGCAGCTGACGACGCAGATGGCCGAGAAAACGCATCACCTCTGCGCTTCTGAATGCGTCGTAGCGGCCCGACAGACGGGAGCGTGAGTAGTCGTCCGGATGCAGAGCAGGCACGGTAAGTCGTTCATCGTCCAGCATGACCCCGCGGGGCTTTCGTGTTATCACGCTGATACCAGGGTGTTGCCGCAGCGTCTGCTGTGCCGGGATGGACTGAGGAGGGAAAGGATCACCGGATGTGACCAGAATCCGGCCGGCAATGGATCGCCAGGGGCCATTGGTTTGCGCCACGCCGGATTGCGCCCCGGCGAGCACGCCGCAGGAGCTGACCGGTCTGCCACGGGCATTGGTCAGGTAAGGGAAAACGAACTGTACCTGTCGCAACCGGTGACCGGCGGGGGTTACGGCGATTTTACCAATGGCTTCCAGAGCTCTGCTGCTGGCTGCGGGAATCTGGCGATCCTGATCATAGGTCAACGGGACTGACCACAAACACTGGATATCGGGGCGGTGCTGACACAGCCATGGCAGGATTTGCCGCAGTAGAGCCGCTGTTGCCATTGGTTCCGTGGGGTTGGAAGAGGCCGCCTCAGGAGCGGTGACCGCCTTTGGAGGTGGCGTTGAGCAGGGCATGAACTGCGGAGCCTCTCTGGCGTAGTCTGGCTCCGGTATGCCAGGCAGGTTGGCCGGGATCTGCAATCGTTCCAGGTCGGGCAGGGCGAGTAGCCCGATGGCGGGTATCACCAGCAATGATGCAACCCCCCGCAGGGTGGATGTGTCGTGCAATACGGTGTCGGGGGCGGGCAGGAATGCTTCATGACCTTTTTCTTCCGGCACAGCCACAATCCATAATCTGGTGCCGCCATTGGCAAAGAAATCGTCTACACAGCCGGGTAGCCAGGCGTTCGCCCCTGCCAGAGTGCTCTGATAATCGGTCCCCGAAGACGCAGCATCCGGGAAGATGTCATGGAACTCAGCGCTGGAATTGAGCGGAACTGGCAGGTGGAAAATGGCGTCATCCGCTGATCTCAGCGCTTCGAGCCTGGTTCCGAATCCGGCCGCCCGGATGGCATCGACGGCTTCGGGAAGGTCGAATAGCCGCTGTTTCCGAACTCTTCCGGGGCAATGACCCACCATGCCGCAGACCAGAACCGGAGCATGATTCTGATAGGGGCGGGGAGTTAGCTCAATCCGGGACGCCAGCAGCGTTTCCATAATGGTGCGCTATTCCTGGGTAATGTGTTCCACGGCGAGCACCAGCTCTTCAATGGCGACGTCACTGCCACCCTTTGCTGTCAGGGTCGGGCCGGTCCATTTGATGGGCATGGCATTGACCAGCTTCCACTGGACCACCGACTCCGCATGGTTCTCGCTCATCAGCTTGACGACGACGTTGCGCTTTGCGGTGATATCGCCGGAGCGCACCTGATCCAGCCAGTTGTAAAGGTTCTCTGCCCCGATCACGCCGCGCTTGAGGGTAATATCCCCGGACTTGTGAATGGCCGGTACCTTGGTGACGTAATTGGTTTTCTGGTTTCCGGCCCGGTATTCCGCGACGGTTACCTCGGCATTCAGGCCGGAGACTTCGGAAAATCCGCCGGCCACATCGGTTTCGCTGCCATCCGACAGATCAACCAGGTAGTTGAATACGCCGTATGGTGTTTCTCTGAACTGTGCCATATCACGATCCTTCTTGAGGGTTCAATCAGCTGTCAGCGGTTTTCTGACCGATCCGGAAGACAACGAATTCCGCAGGCTTGAGTGCTGCCACACCCACCTCACAAATCAGCCGGCCGTTGTCCAGGTCGTTCTGGGTCATGGTGCTGCGGTCGCAGCGCACGAACCAGGCGGTTTTCTCGGAGCCGAGCAGTCGACCGTTACGCCACTCATTGAAGAGGAAGGCGTCCACTGTGTTGCGGACGTTTTCCCAGAGGCGCTCGCCGTTGGGCTCGAAAACCGCCCATTGAGTCGATTTCTGGATCGAACGCTCCAGATAGAGAAAGTACCGGCGCACATTGACGTATTTCCACTCCGGGTCGTCCGAGAGGGTGCGCCCGCCCCAGACCTGATGGCCGC
Source organism: Marinobacter orientalis (assembly GCF_004792665.1). Classification (GTDB taxonomy): domain Bacteria; phylum Pseudomonadota; class Gammaproteobacteria; order Pseudomonadales; family Oleiphilaceae; genus Marinobacter; species Marinobacter orientalis. The sequence goes on along the minus strand of NZ_SRZX01000007.1, from coordinate 57,006 downwards.
GCCCCGGGAAAGAGCGTAAGCAGTTGATGCCGCTGGGGTTCAGCAGTTCCTGCTGGAACTGGTTGATCTCCTGGGCAAAACGCAGGGCACCCAGAACCGGGGTGTTGGCCGGTGTCTTGTGGACACCACGCTGCACATCCGTATGGGCATAGATGCCGGCGATAAATCCTGCCGGTGGCACGTTGATGGTTGTGTGCACACCCCGTGGGTCAGCAATCGTAATCCAGGGATAGTAGAGCGCCAGCCGCGAGTCGTTGAAGTTGGAACGGAAGCCCCGCACCTCGGACAGGGCCATAGCGTCCTGGCTGTCGACAATACCCATGCGGTATCGCATACGGCGGCAATGCTTCTGCATTTCCGTCACCACCGCCTGGTGCTGATTGGGATCGGCCGCCGCTGCGGGAGCCATGACGATGGATATGTCCTCGATGTCTTCCAGCGCAGCAAACCCGGTGCTGCCGTTCACTTCGTCGGTCGCGCCGCCATAGTGCAGTGCCTGGGGTGACTCGCCGTCAGAACCGTTCTCAAGTTGGATCAGGTAACGGGGACCTTCAACGGAAAGGCCTTCGGGATTCATGGCGCCTTCGTCGAACAGGCTGTAAAGGGCCGCCAATACCTCCCCTTCGGCAATGTTATCAGCAAATTCGCAGGCTACCGGGCTGGTGAGCTGGTCATTACGCGAGTCCGGCTCTTGGGGTAGCCGCCTGTCAAGACTGTTGTCTGCGTCGTGGGCCGTGGAGATGTCGCTGTAGGTGTGTATCACCGTGCCGTCCGGCCCGCCGTTACGAACGGAAATATCGAAGGTTCTCTGGACCATGACTGCGCTGACGGTATCCGGAGAGGCCGCCAGGGCAGCCAGAGGCAGGTCAATGTTGCTGTCGACGTCTTCGTTAAGGTCGCTGTTGATCTGAAACTCTGTGCCTTCTGCATTGATAGTGCCCAGCAGGGTTGTCCGGTCACCCCAGTGATCGCCATCAAAGAAACCGGAAAGATCCGTGGGGGCGGAAAAACTGAGGGACCCGAAGGCTCCGCCACTCAGATTGCCGGAAGCCGGCTGACGGATGCTGACCCGGGTGAATCGCAGCGATGTCGTGTTATCCCTTGTCAGGCCGGCGGCTGCCAGCAATCCTTCGCCGTCGCCGTTGGTTTCGAAACTGGCCGGCTCAACGGGGTCTTCACTGGTATCGGTAATCTGGCCCAGGTTCTGGTGAACGGCGAAGGTTGTAGCCGATATACGGCGCACCAGTGCGCTGATGGTCAGGGGGAAGACGCCATCATCGGGGCTGTCTCCGGATTTGACGGCGTTGGTCACTCCGGTTGCCTCAAGGAACAGAATCTCATCGACTGTAGGGCTGGAAACCGGCTGCATCTGAAGCAGGTTTTCGCTGTCGCGCCAGTCGAGCTCCAGGGTGAAGTTGCCCATGGTGCCGGGAAAGCGGCTGCGGAAAATGACGTGATTGTCGGTGTCGCTCGCTGTGCCAAAGCTGTTGTCGGGGTCGGGAAAGTTCCCCACCCGCGATACGTAAAGCTGTTTGCCACCGTTGTCGAAAAAGGCTTTTGCAGCGATGGTGGTGTGGTTAAGCGTGGGATTGCCATGCAGCTTCAGATCCTGAATATCGCCGTATATCCGCTGGAAGTCGGCGAAGCTGGTGACAACTTCCGGACGGCCCTGTAGTGGCCCGAAGCGGGCAGGTCCGACAATGGCAGCAACGCTGGTGCTGACACCTTCAATGGAACGGGAACGAAAACTGACTTCCTCTACAAAGACACCCGGCGCCAGATAGTTGGACATGATCTTCTCCTTGACAGTGCGTCAGCATGAATGCATAGCGATAACGTCCCGGAGCCAGAGACCGGAACAAACTATCACCGGGTATAGCAAACGAACCGACGGGTAATAATGAAGGAAAAACAAAAGCAATGCGGAGCGGGAATGGGGGGAAGGTGCCAGCAGGAAAAGGGGCCAGGCCCATGCACGAAGTCATAGAGGACAGTCCTCTTCAGAGGAAACCCCGACTGGACCGGAGCACAGTCGTTCTGCAGGTTTACTTCTGGCGCAGGTGACGACTTCTGTACAATCCCTGACCTTCACCTTGTAGGTAAACATACCTAACTATAGGTCAGCGTGTATAGGTCATCTTTGCATACATATTGAGGCCCGTGCATTGAATCGACTCAGCTACGGACATCTGTGCCAGTCGCTCAGGCCCGCAGCTTTAGCTCCTTTCCATAAACGACTTTAACGGCAGCATAAAGAACACCGATGTCCCGCTCAACCGACAGATTTGATAAACGTCAGAATGTTTTACATATAAGTCGTTCATGTTAAGTCCACTAGAAAATAAGTGGACACTATCCTGACGGCGGTAGCGCCTGGCTCAAGATGGGAACACCGGATGCTTACGAAACGCGTTCAAAAACAACGGACATTGCTAAGGAGCAGTTGATTAAATACTGAGGCAGGTCAGCTAGTGCTGAGCGTCATGAAGTACCCCCACCGATTTTTGCGCAAAATTGTATATTTTTGTTGCATTACTTTTCCGCAAGGTGCAATCTTTTTTCATTTTGTAATTTTAATGCGCTCCTGGCTCCAGAAACGGATTTAAGAGAGTTTGCATATGAAAGCGCCCAACCGTAACAACACTAAAAGTGGCTCTGTCCGAAACGGTTCGCTAGATAAGACGCTTAGCAGGACAAGACGCTCCCAGCTCTGGTCCGCAGCTTTTGATAAGCCCATTTCACCTTTTACGACGCCAAAAAAAGAGCTGTTGTTTGAAGCCTTAGAGCCAAGGTTGCTGTTAAACGCAGATTTGCCTGGCGTTGATATACTTCTGAATCTTAATGATTCCCGCGACCATGACGTTTTGGTTCGAATGGTCTCGGAAGTGAATGCGGCGAGCAACGAAAACCACTTGCCGACCAATCGTTTGCAAATTATCGATTTATCAAACAATAACGCGTTGCTGGGAAGCGCCGATGTCGACACGTTATCTGCAGTAACGCTAAATCTGGGCGACGGCGATGACCGTGTTCTCGTCGATGCCCTGTCCTTTGGTGATCAGGTTATCCCGGAAATTAATGTTGACGGGGGTGGAGGTAGCGATGAACTGCAATTGCGTACCCTGAGTGCAACCGTCTGGGATATTACGGGTGAAGGTTCAGGTGTAGCCAGTGGCCCCGCATCGCTTAATTTTGACGGTTTAGAGCTGCTTACCGGTAGCAGTGACAATGAAGATACGTTCATTTTGCATGAGTCGGGTAGTTTGGCTGGTCACGTAGACGGTGGTGACGGCGGCTTTGACGTCTTGGAATTGAAGGGAAATTTCAGCACCGTCACGTCGACTGTTTTCGATGCTTCGTCCGGCGTTATCGATTTAGACGGCAAGTTGATTACTTATACTGGATTAGAACCGATCACCCTGGGCGCCGATAGCTCCGTTACGTCGCTGGTGCTCAATACAGGTGACTCTGATGATGCGGTCATACTCGAGCAAGGCGCCGCGGATGGCACCTTCAAACTGAGCAGTGCCAAGGGTGCCTTTGAAACACATATTTTTTCAAACAACGTTCAAACCATTGTGCTCGGACTGGGAAGCGGTGCTGACAGCTTTACCTCAACCTTAAGCTCAGAAGATCGTTTTCAGGGTGACATCTTTATTGACCAAACCGTCGACCTGACGCTCGGTGATGTGACGGGTATTGATGGAAGCTTTACGGTCAATACAGTTTCAGGACTGCACAAAGCCGATGGTACTGATCTCGGTTGGGAAGGGTCAGCCTCGTTAGATTACGACGGCAGTTCCGTGACGCTTGATGATAGTGTCAATATCGACATCACCGGTGACTTATCCATTACAGTCAATGCCAGCCCCGTATTGAATCCTTCAAGCCTGCAAGAATTCATTAATGCCCCTATTGTGCGAGGCATACTGAATGTTGGTGATAACGCCAACATTAACGCCAACAGTGTCACCATGGCCACAGTTACCAATGGTGAGCAGCAGATGCACCTGGGCATCGACACGGCAGCCCTGATCCAGATAGTGCTGGACGACGCCAAAGTTGCCAATGCCGGTACCTGGAGTCAGTTGGACTTCGTTGACAACAATGACGGTACCGGATCAATCACCCGCACGGGTGGTAGCTGGTTGGCTGATGGTTTCGCCGTTGGGCAGGACATCGGCATCGAAAACGCCATCAATGCAGACAATCAGGTCTATCAGATACTGGATGTCAGTGCTGAAGTGGTCACCGTAGCACTGGTCAACGGCGCTACTATGATGACCGCAACAGAGCTTGCGTCGGTTAACTCCACAATGACTGTCAGCGGCTATAGTTTTGTCCGTCATAACGGCAGTGAGCAGATCAGTTTTGCCGTCGATGACGACGGCAACTACCTGATCGCCCGCAGCGTCCCGGTTGCAAACGCAGAAGCCGGTATGACCGGAACTTTGAACCTGACCCATAGTGATAGTGCGTCAGATACCATCACCCGAAGTTCAGGTTCCTGGTTAAGCGACGGTTTCAAAGTTGGTCAGGCGATCACGGTGCGCAATGCCGGGGTGCAAAATGGTAACTTCACAATCGCTGCGATCACTGACACGACATTGACCCTGGCGTCCGGCGATAAAGTCACCGACGGCCTGGTTAACAACGCGATAGTTAAAGGGCAAACATTAGGCAGTTATATTGATGAAGGGTTTGCCGTAGGCGATGAATTTATTGTCGAAGGCAGTGAGTTCAATAACGGTACCTATACGATCGCAGAAGTATACGATCGCAGCCTGGTATTAACGAGTGGTCAACGGCTGCTGGCGGAAAGCATCGATTTAAGTGCGGCCGACGCGCCAGACCTTGTCATCCAGAAACTCAAGGCAGACCTCGCGCTTGAAGAAGTGCCCCTCGTATTAATGGGTCCGGACGGACAAGTACTGGATGGAAGCAATGGTCCATTAAGCTTTACCCAGCAAGAACTGCAGGATGCCTACAGCAATAACGCCGCTGCAGGTGACGAGATCCTGAACTTCCTGGAAACGACACCGGTGTTGAGTGATATCTTTTCAGCATTCACGTCTTTCGGTGTCAAGGTTTGGGTCAGTGATCTGACGGGCGAGGTAATCCTGGGCCAGGGATCTGCGATTACCGCCGCAGGTGATGTGTCGATTACTTCAGAAGTAGATGCGGCCGTCGAAGCGGCAACCCCGAGCATTATGCTGGGTGTCAGTGTCGTGAATTCGGTGGTGTCTTCTGCGGTTGAGATTCAGAGCGGCGCCACGATTTCAGCGGATGGTGCCGTCACTGTTGATGCCAGCACCAGCAACGTCATGGAGTCCTCCATGAGCGTTACTACCGGCACAATTCAGAATCCGGCGCAAAACGTTGTCAGCGGCGCCCTGGACGGAGCGACATCGGACGAGCTTGATCCGACTGGATTCTCGGCGTTTATTGCGCCAACGGTTGCGGGTGCCTATCTGGGGCCTGTCGGCTACATTCGTGTGCCAGGACCTGCCATTGCTGTGTCTTTGGGCATGGCTGATACCGACTCCTCCGTCACCATTGCCGAAGGCTCGGCAATTACGGCCAGCAATATTGATGTGGCTTCCGCCAATCAATACAGCTATAGCGTTGAAGCCGCATCGACCATCTTTCAGCCCGATGCCAACATGGGTATCGGCGCAGCCATTGCTGTCAGCATTACCAACACCGATAGCGTGACGACGGTTGCCGGCGAGCTTTCTGCGGGCAGTAGCGCTGATGGCGATATCAATATCAGCGCGGAATCAACCGTAACCTACGACGAGGTCGAACAGGCCGACGGCACCTTTGAGCGCGATTACACCGGCACCAATTCTGTTTCCTCATCAACGTGGGTGAGGGATGTTCCTGCGGGCGGTGGTCCTCGCGGTGTTGATGGTTTTTCCAATACCATCGCAGATATTCAGAATGATCTTCGCGATGCGACCGCCTTTGGTGATATCAGCAATGAAAACCCGGGGCAGTTTGAGCTAGCCGCGGCTATCTCAGTCCTGGTCAGTGACAACAATGCAGAAGTCATTCTGTCCAGTAGCGAAGACATTGACGGTAAAGGCGGAATTGTTGCCGGCGGCAATCTGAATATCCATACCGCAGCGGTGGATAAAATCTTTGCCGGCGCCTCGGGTACAGCGGAGTCCGGTGGCGAATTGGCGGTTGCCGGTGGGGTCAGTTTTGCGCGTTACGACAACAGTGCGACCACTACCATTGTGGCGGGTGCCGATCTTTTGGCCGGTGGCTCAATGGATATTGCTTCTCACGCCGAAATACCAAGCAATATCAGCCTTGATGAAACCTTTTATGGCAATTATCAGGCTGCGGCAGATCAGTTTGAAATAGACAAAGCTGCCGCAAATGACGGTGATTACACAGAAGAAGAAAAAGCCGAACTGCTGGCTGAAGCCCAGGTTAAGTTTAATGAAAGTATCGCCGCTGCCGCGGTCGAAACGGCTGAGTTCATGTATAACTTCGCGTCAACGTATCGTTTGGGACTGGGCGGTGCGGAAGGAGGCTTGTTATCCACCTATGTAAACAGCGCAGCCGGTGGCACCTACAACTCAACAGATACACGCGAAGAGCAGGTTTTCAAAAAAGATGGCACCACGCCTGTCTTCACGTCTACGGGCCGCGATAAAACCAGGACGGTTTCCAACGAAACACAAGCGGGCGACTATGCGATTTCGGGTAATGTAAATATCCTGGAAATCCACAACAGCGGTCAAGTCAATGTCGGCGAAGATGTGAAAGCTATCGCCAACGAAATAGTCAATGTAGTGAGTTCGGCAGAGATGGATACCATCAACATGACCGGGCTAGCCAGTATCCGGGATATTTTATACTCATGGAGAGAGCGGGCAGCCGGCGGAGACGACGGTGGGGCGATCGTATCCGGTACTAAAGGCGGTATTGGTGCGAGTGTTGGTATCCGAGTGCTGGAAACGGTTGCCCGAAATAGTGTTGCAGCAGGCGCTACGCTTGTTTCCAATCTGGACGCCGTGAACGTAGATGCGCAGACCCGCCAGATGCACATCAATATTAATGAGATGGGCAGTGATGGGGGTGAAGTTGGCATATCGGGCAGCGTTTCCGTCGATGTTATTAACACGAACACGGAGACACTGGTCGACGAGTCCGCTGTAATTTATGCCGCTACCGATATTACACTCAACGCGACCAGCGATTATCTGCAAGTCAATGCTGGTATCGCCGGTACTGAAACAGAGAGCGGTGTTGCAGTTGGTGCTGCATTATCCGTCGAAGTCTCAGAGTCGTCGACGCTGGCCAGAATTACCGACCTGGATGGCAATGTTGTCACCCCTGCTGAGACCACTATACAAGCTGGTGGTGATATCAATGTAACCGCCAAAGCAGAAGAAGCAGTCATCACGGTTTCGCTGGCTGGAGCACTGCAAAAAGACCCGGCCTCAACGTCATCAGATAGCTCCAGTCCCGCATGGGATTATGAGTGGGGCGATACGCTCACCCAGGTAACAGACAGCAATGCGACAGCCTCTGATCGTGCTGGCGCTGTCACCTCACAAGATCAGGGCACGCAAGTAGGTGCCGCGGGTGCGGCTAATGTCGCCATTAGCACGGCCACAGTCGGGGCAGGAATCGGTGCAGGCGCTGCTGTCATAGCGGAAGGGAAAACCAGAGTTGATGCCGACTTTGACCGTGACAGCATCATGGTTGAAGGGGGTGGTCTGCTCGATCTTACGGCTGACGGTAGTGATCTGGCGATTGCCGGCGCCGTTGGCGTCGTGGTGTTCAACCGTGACATTGACGCGCTGGTAAACGGTGCGACGATAATCGCCGGCGACCTTGATGTCAAAGCGGATCACGATGACCTCATAGTCGTCATCTCGGCCGGTGGAGCGGGCGCTGCCCGAGCAGACACCGCCGTTGGTGTTTCGGCCAACATTGTGGTGACCGACAGCAATGTTGACGCCAGAATCGCTGATAGTGATGTTGATCTGACTAACAGCGCTCTCATCAACGCCAACTCGAATGTCTTGCTCGTCAATGTCGCGGGTGCAATCGGCTTAACGCTGGGTGGCGATACGGGGGTTGGTGCCGCCATTGGTGTTTCACATGCCAGTGGCGACGTCATAGCGGCGATAGACCGATCGCAAGTTACCGCAGGTGGTAGCGTAATCGTCCACGCGTTGCACCAGCATCAAGTCGTTTCCATTGTTGCGAGTGCCGGTTTGGCCGGCGATGGGACAGGTGGTGCAGGACAACTCACACTTCATTTGCAGACGGGCGAAACGCAAGCCCGGATAGATGGTGGCGCAACTGTCTCTGCACTGAATAACTTAGCCTTAATCGCTCAAAGCCAGGTATCGATGGTCACAGTGACCGGCGGGCTCGCCGTCGGTGAAGACAGCGGTGTAGGCATTTCTTTGGCTAGCACCAATATTTACGATCGGTTGGTGAAAGCGTTCATTGGCAATGGCGCGACGATAACGGCGGATAGTCAGGGCAGCGCGCAAACGGTGGGCGATGCCAGCATTGACGGGGTAGCAGTCAGGGCTGTTGCTGACGACGACATTATTAATATCGTGGCGGGTGTTGCAGTAGCAGGTACCAGGTTTGCTGTTCAAGGCTCGGTATTAGTCGACACAAATGACACTTCAATCCACGCCGGTATTGGCAGCAACAATGGCACTGCAGGCAGCTACACAACGGTTACGGCAGGTAATAGCGGCAATATCGTTGTCTATGCGGCTTACGACTTTACCGGCATTAATGCGGTGGGTGGAGTCTCCGCCAGTTTTGGAAAACTGGCCTTGGGCGCCTCCGTTGACGTCTCGGTTCATAAACGTGATGTGACGGCTGAAGTCGGGCACTACAGCCGACTCAACGCGGACGGCTCAGTACTGGTCGATGCAAGTCTTGATGCGACTCATGTCTATGTGATTTTTAATGCGGGCGTATCCAGAGGTTCGGCTGGATCCGGTGCTGTCTCGGTACCTGTCTATAACGATACTGTTAAGGCCTTGCTGGGGAATCATAGCCGGGTTGATGCTGACGAAGATGTTGCGGTCACGGCTGCGCATCACTTCGACCACATCATGGTGGATGTAGCCGTTGCGGCTGCACTGGCTGATTTTGCCGGAGGTGTTTCGCTCGGCGTCGTGGTGCAAAATGACACCGTCCGAGCCCTGGTAGGCAATAACGCGACCGTTTCAGCTGGAGACACCGTTCTCGTTTCGGCAGAAAGTGAAGCATTGATTGCTAATGCGGCTGGCGGTATCGCCGTCGGCGGAAAAGCCGGCGCAGGTGCCAGTGCTCTGCTCCTGGTGCGCAACGATGATGTTCTGGCAGATATCGGCGCTAGCGCGGCCTTGACCGGCCTGGCCATAGGTAACGGGTTTGTGCGTCAGTCTCCGAATGGTTCAGGCACGCACCGTGGCGTAAGTGTGATCGCTGATTCCAAAGAGAAAATTGTGGGTGTTGCGATTCAGGGCAGTGGAGGTGGTACTGCCGGTATCGCCGGAGCAGTGCCAGTAACTGTCATCACCGAAACAACTGTCGCCAGGGTGCAAGATGGTGCCGCCCTCGAGTCTGGCCTGGATCTGCAGATCAGGGCGGAGGATAACACCGAGCTCTATAACGTAGCGGGTAATATTGCCGGTGGCGGCACCGCCGCGATAGGTGCCAGTATCGATATTGCCAGTGTCAACAAAACGACAAGGGTGAGCCTGGGTGACAGCACCATCACCAACCTGAATGCACAAGGCGTGTCGGCGGATGCATTGGGTAACATACGGATTGAAGCATTCGCTAAAGAACAGATCGTTTCGATTGCGGTCGGTATTGCAGGGGCCGGCACGGCGGCGGTTGGTCTGAATGGTGGCGTCTACGTCTTGGGGCTGGATACTCATGCAACGATTGGCGCTAATGCCGAGGTAACTGCCGACGGCTCTGTGGTGGTCGATGCCCTGCAGGATACCGAAATTGACATGATCGCAGCTTCACTGGCGGGTGCAGGCACCGCTGCGATTGTTGGTTCTTTTGATATTCCGATAGTGGACAAGTCGGTAACGGCGACTGTACTTGACGGTGCCAACATCAATGCCAAAGCCAAACTCGACGCAATTAATACCCACACAGGCGGTGTAAGTGCGGAACAGAGTGGTCAGGGTTCGAGCTTTATCAATACGAGCAGCGGTTCAGTTGCCACACCCACGGACGCCATCGACGGTAGCCTGAATCTGTCCATGCCAGGCACCGATCAATCAAAAGATGGCATGTTTGACGCGACCGACTATCAGGCGGATACAGCCAACGTGACCGGTGTATCGATCACGGCGACCAGCCTCGATGACTTGCAGTCGATTACCGGAGGTATCGCATTGGCCGGCAACGCCAGCGTGGCAGTGGTTGCTGATGTCGATGTGGCGAATATTACGACCCATGCCACTGTTGGAGATGGTGTCAGCATTAATCATGACACCGGCAACGATGCCGGAGCCAATCAGTCGGTTAATATTGCAGCAGGCAGCGCGCTTGATCATATGGGTGTCCTGGCTGCCGTTGCGGTCTCCGGCGGTGCGGGTGTAAGCGTGGTGGCGGATGTTAAAGCCATAACGACAGATACGCGCGCCATGGTCGGCGATGCTGATATTTATGCCAGGGATGACATTTCCATTATTGCAGAGGCGGAAGAAGACCTTCAGTCGCTGGTATTATCGATTGCTGGTGGTTATGTAGCTGTCTCACCCGCCGTTACGGTTATCTCCTTACAAGCGACCACCACCGCTGAACTGGCCGCGGGCGGTATGTTGAATGCCGATAACAATGTGTTGGTTCATGCTACGGACAATACCAACATCGATATGCTTGATGGTGGCGTAGCGGGGGGCTTTGCTGCGGTGAGCCCGGGTGTTGGCATTATGGTGGTGGAGAAAACCACAACTGCCAGCATTGGGCAGAACACTCAGGTTGACGCTCGAGCTCAGGGTAACAGCACTGATGGCGTGCAGGGCTTGTCGGTTTATGCGACGTCGAGTGAAGATCTGGATCAGGTAGCATTTGGCGCTGCTGGCGGGGTAGTCGCCGTCGGCGGGTCGGCTGCCGTGATTGAAGTTGATTCGGATACGGTTGCGGGGGTGGGCAGTGGTGCTGCTATTAATCAGAAAGGATACCAGGCCGGCACCGGACCAGGCGATAAGCAAAACGTAACCATCGTTGCCCACAACGATATCAGTGTTGATGTTGTTTCGGGGGGGATGGGGATTGGTCTGGTCGGTGCCGGCGTTGGTGTTGGCGTTTTGACCGTCAGTAACGATACATCGGCCTATCTGAATGGAACGATCAATGCGAATGATAACGTTGCCGTTCTTGCGTTGTCAGATCAGGATGTCAAGGGGGTTATTTTTGGAGGCGCGGGCGGCGCCGGTGCGTTGGCCGCGGCGGTTGGTGTGTTCGATATCGGTGGAGACAAGAGCGATACCAGTTATGAATACTCGGATGGCGACGGTCAGGACCAGTCTGACAGCGCTGATGGGGATACTGTCACCACTGAATCCAAGGTAATGATTGATGATGGTATTGCAGGCCTGGTGGGTGAGCTTACCTCGCCACAGGCTGCAACAGGCGATGAAAACCTGGACCAGACGAATCAGCAGACTACCGACATAACAGCCTCCGCATCAGAGACCTATGCTGGAAATAAGGTTGGCAGCATTACGCTGACGGATGATATTCCCGCCGGCACCAGCGCCATTATTGGCTCGAATTCCAGTGTAACGACTGGAAACGGCGATATTACGGTTACGGCCAGACAGAACGCCGACTTCAAGGCGGTTGTCGGTGGCGCAGCAGTTGGTGGTGTTGCGGCCTCAGGCGGTGTTGGCGTAGCCACTCTGGATAATGATGTGACCGCCCGCATCAACAGCGGAAGCCTGATTTCGTCGGGTGGCGACATTTCTGTCAATGGCATTTTAATTCAAGACGCCGAATTCACAGGCTTTGCCGGTGCTGGTGCCATCGGCGTTGCTCTGTCCGCAACGGTGGTCTCCTTAACCGATACCAGTGACGTTATTGCTGAACTCGGTGGCACGATCGTTTCGGCGAGAGATGTCAGTGTCACGGCGACCAGCGAAATTGGTTTGTTTGCTGAAACCATCCAGATATCGCTAGCAGCCTTTGGCGCGGCAGGCGGCGCGGTGACCATAGTGAATGCAGACGGCGCCACGACAGCAGGCATTTTAGACGAAGCATCCTTGGGCGATTACAGCAATCCATCGGCAGTCGAAAATATCAGGGTACATGCAGCCGGTTCGCTTGAAATAGGCGATCTAAACATAGGTTCTGGCGATAATAACGCTATGGCGACGGGAGGCAGCGGAGGCGCAGTCGCTGCCTCTGTTGGTTATTCAAGCGGCACGGACAAGCGAGACACCATCGCTTATATCGGTACTGACGTTGATATTATCGCGGCCAATACTATCGATGTGCTGGCAGAAAGTTCCAGTCAATTAGATGTTGTTACCAAAGGCGGCTCTGGAGGCCTCTTCGCGGCCGGGTTGATGTTCTCGAACGCCGTTATATCCGATTCAACAACGCGGGCAGAGGTCCGTAACGCAAATCGGACGAGCCGGCTTGCGGCAACCGATGTTTCTGTTGCCGTCAAGGGCGATAAATTAGCGAATGCGCAAACCCTGGCTGTGGCCTTTGGTGGCATGTCGATCAGCGGTACCAGCGGAACAACCAGGGTTACCGCTGATGTCGAGGCAACGATAGGCAAGGGTGTTTTGATAGAAGCGTTGCAGGATATTGCCGTTCAAACCGAAAGTGATATTGAGGGTGACGCCTTTGTAGAAAGTGTCAGTGGCGGTGTGGTTTCCGGTGGCTTTTCTAAAGGGGATGTTGAGGTCACGCCCACGACGACCACAACGATAAGCGCAGACGCTTTGCTGCTTGCAGGTGGCCAGGTAGAGATATACACCCAGTCGGGTCAGGCTGAAGCACCTGCCTCGGCTGAAATCAGCAATGACAGTTTAGTCAACGACGGCGAATTCAAGATCAATCGCCGTGATGCGAATACCTTTGAACTGATCGGCTATCAGATTGACCCGGTCACACAGGAACGAGTGCCCGAACTCGATGAGGATGGCAACCCGACGGGTGCTTTTGTTCGCGTATATGGCGATGTTAATGGTGATTTCGAGACCGCAGATGGCACAGTCGTTGATACCAATGCGGTTGAACTTGTCTATGAAATTCTAAACCTGCGTACAGGAGATGTTGTTCAACTCAAAGATCAGGGCGGTTCGGAAGGGCAGTACTTTAACCGGGATTTACCCGTCATTCGAGTTGATCGGGAATCAATCCGTTTGGGCGCAACGTTTAACGGCACCGATCTGGACAAAGACAAGAACCTGATCCGATTCGAGACGGAACATAATCTGGAAACCGGGGATATCGTCTCGGTGAGTGAGCCCGACGCCCTGTATTTTGATGGGTCATCCGTGGTTTACAGCAACGATATAAAGACCCGCTATGCCTTCGGCAATAATAGCGAAGGTATTATTTCAAACAGTTTCTACCTGCCAGAGCATGGTCTGCAAACAGGTGACGCGTTTATCTATAACGGCGGATCTTTGCCCCTACCGGGGCTGATAGAAGGTCAGACCTATTATGTAATCACCAATAGCACCTATCTTCCCAATCACATTCAGGTTGCAAGCACTCAACAGGATGCCTTGAACGGAGAGGCTATTGATCTTGTGCGCTGGGGCGAGGCCGGCAGCCTGACCACAAGCCCGGTTGAGGTGGCACTGAACGAAGACACGATTCTATTTGGTGAGAACAGCCTCTACATAGCAGATCATGGCATGACATCGGGTGATGTCATCAATTTGCAGGCTGCACAGATTGGTGGTTATAAGTATTACAGCGACGCTGCGAACCCTGATAATCGTGCCGATCACTATGTCATCGTGACGAGCAAAGACACGGTTCAGCTTGCGCTTACCCTGGACGCCGCATTGGCTGGTGACGCACTTGAATTGCAGCCCACAAGCGGACCAAAAATACTGCTTGAGGGTGGTGAGCAGGTTGAGCTCTTCAAGATGGTGGCGAATGTTGGTAATGAGCTATCGGACGATGGCGTGCCTGCCAACAGCTTTTTGTACGAGGGACACAGTTTCGTCACCGGCGATGCGCTGACAATGAATGGCTCCGGTTTTGTCGGAGACACGATCACGCTACAGGGCATTAATCAATCCGGTCGATGGGCGACTTACTATGCCGTTGTTGATGGCGACTACCTCCAGATAGCCAGAACACTTGATGACGCGAACAACGGTATCGTTATAGATTTTACCCTTGCTACCCTGGAAACAGGTTCGTATATCCCTCAGTCGCACTTCGAGTTAGCTGACGTACATTATGGAGATCAACCTTCTGCTGACGGGACGCCGGCCAATAGCCTGACGATAGTCGAGCACGGCTTTAATACCGGCGATGAGGTTGGCCTTAACCCGGGTGGTGTGCCGGTCCAAGGGCTCGGCGAAGGCACGTTTTTCGTTATTGTTAACGACGAAAACACGGTTCAGCTGGCCGCATCGCTGGCAGATGCGTTGAATGGTAATGAAGTTGATCTCGTTCCGATTGACGGTGTTGTGCCCAGCCTCAATGCCTCTGGCGTACTTGAGTACCAAATAGGTCAGCAATCGATCACACCATTGGTTGATGACGGTTTGTCGGGTGAGTACCGGGTTATAAAACTGGATGACTTCCGCGTTAAGCTGCTTGATACCGATGTTGAGGCCGTTGATCGTACTTTCCTGAGCGAAAACAGTTTTTACTATCAAAACAACGGTTTTAACACTCAACTGCTTGCGTTTTTCAGTAGCGGTCAGTTTCAGGCAGGTGATTTTATCACCTATTATGAGCCCGGTTTGCTGGAAAATATCCGGGTCGGTGACCTGGGTGTTGAGGCTGCCTTGGACCCAAGTGGTGAGAAACGCTATGGCCAGTCAGATACCTCGCAGGCCATTTTTGTTGAGGATCATGGTTATCAGGGTGGCGAAACCGTTTGGCTGACTGTTTTCAGGTATCAGGGTGTCTATACCGTCAATGTGGTCGATGAAAACCTCTTGACCCTGACGAATAACAGTACAGGTGAGGTGTTTGATGCGATTGACGCGAGGGAAACCTTCGAGGGCGTTCTTGATCCGCTAGACGAGTTTACCTCAATACGCTTGCTTCCCGATGGCGCAACCCAAGCGAAAAGTATCGTAGGTCACGACGCCCTCCGGCATGGCCAGGGATATTACATAGTCGATGCAGACCCAGGCGACCCCTACCTGAACTTGTCGACTACCCCGAATGGTGAACCTCTCACTGTTACCGGAAGCAACGAGGTGAGTTATGGCGTTGAGTTTGCGATTGATGGCAATGACCTCAATCGGGCCTGGGGCGACCTTGAGTTGGCAATTGATGTTTCGGGGCTTGCATCTTTTGATATCGATTTGATGGGGCCGGGCGGTGTCGACCTGAATGAGGTATTGAATGACGTTGGCGACAGTGTTTCTTCGGTCACGGTCAGAAATACCGCGGGTGGAGCAGCAAACGTCGGCACCAGTGACGGATTCCTGAATTTAGATGTGACGCTGGATACCGATATCGAAGGGGCGTTGATTGCTGATGGCAGCATACGGGTCGACTCTAACAATAAGACGTTTGGGAAAATTGATAATCAGCTCGTTTCGATTGGGGTTCTTGGCGGTGTGACCTCAACATTCTCCGAGGCCACCTATACAGAGCATCAAGCGATTACCATTAGCGGCGACGCAATTCTCGATGCCGGCTACACGATGGTGGCTAAATCCGAGACTGCACCAAACGTTACTACCTTGTCGCATTCAAGGGGGGGCGCAGCGATAAGCGGAACCAGTGCCCAGGCCCAAACTACAGTGACGATTTATAATGATATTGTGATTGAAGGAAATGCGTCACTTTCTGCCGACGGCCGGAGGGTCACTGATTTTGATAATAATCCGTTGCCGGGCATGTCAATTGAAGCCATTACAGGTGGTCTCGCAAGTAACGAAGGCTGGGCCTCAAGTGGAGGCTTGGTCGCTGGTAGTTCTGTGAACGACGCCAATCTGCGTAATACGTCTTTTACCGCAAACACACGCGTCACTGTGCAAGGGAATGCGCAAATTAACGCCTACGAACTGCTGATTGATGCGTCGAATAAACATATTGATCTGGACTCAACGGCTTATATGACGCTTGGGGGACTTTTTGCCGGCGGCAACGCGCGTGCGCAGATTTCCGCGAACCTTACGAGTGAAGTGCTGTTAGGAGGCTCGGTGGTCATCACTGGTCGTGATGGCGTGAGGATTCAAGCGCTCAACTACGGCAATACCTTCGATACCAATCTCGAGATGTACATTATTGCGCTTGGTGGCGGTGCCGGGTGGAGTGAGACGTCATTAACGACCACCAGTAACGTCAAAGCAGGCGAGGGTGTGACAATCTATGGCGGAGACTTGCTTGAGGTACGCGCTGAAGATTTCGGGAATATCATTGGCGATAACGGGTGGAGAGGCGCATGGATAGGGCCTGTCTATACTAATGATTCTCCCAATCACTCAACATTGGTCGATATGAATGCCGATGTTCATATTGATGCACGAGACACGAATTTTGGTCTGGAGGTCGACGAGTCCGGGAACATCGTTTCGATGAATGGAGTGAGTGTCGAAGGCTATGATGTTGGTGACCAGATTACAGGCGCTTTTTTCATCGAGGCTATTAGCGGTAAACCAGCCCAGTTAGGTGATATCTGGATAACGGCGCGAGGTGATGGCACCGATCGTGTTACCGGCGCAGACGGTACCTTCTTTTACAATACCTCAAGCAGTGATCTGACCCTGATTAACAACTCAGAGTTCACCATGATCACTCAGGGCATTGATATCTCCAGTGGGAATGTCATTAACAAAGGTGAGTTTGACTCTGATGTGAGTATTACCGCAGATAACTCCCGCGAGCTGACATTCAATATCGCATTTGAAGCCGAAGGCAGTGATATCGAGATATTGAGCAAAGGCGCCGTAGTTATTACTGGAAACATCGAAAACCGTAAAGGCAGAACGGCGATAACATCCCTTGACTCCAGCATTCTAGCTTTTTCTTTATTTGGTAAGCCGGTTATCCGCTCCCAAGACCTTAGCCTTTCGGCTGAGCAAGGGTCACTGGTTAATCTGGGCATCAAGCTGTTTGATGATGGGCGAGGCAATGTTTTCACCATTGATGCTGCAGATGATGTTTCTCTTGATCTTCAGTCTTTTGTTGTCGGTGGCTCGGTTAGTGGCGCTTATACGACCGTAGTGCCTGAGATTAATGTTGCGGGCGATGTCTCGGTCAACTTGCGATCAGCGCAAATTGTTGCTGAGCAAATTATCAGCGGTGGCTCGATCGTTGTACATGCGTTTGATGATTCAGGTGCCCCAATTTCCGGTGAATCAGGTTCTTATAGCGAGCATTACCTGAATGGAGCGGTAACGAAGGCCGTGCCGGTTTCGGTGTCTGGTGGTGGGCTTGGTGGCTATGTTGCCAGTACCTTGGGCTTAGCAGATATTACTGCCGATAATATTATGGTTGAGGGTCTGGCTGAGGATGGCGTTGATGTCAGCTTGAATATTTCGACGGACATTATTGGTGATGGCGGTATATCCATCAAGACTGACGGAAGTATTTTTGCGAGTGAAGCCAGTGGCGATATGCGTATCGAGCTTATAGAGTCCACCGAAGCCGATATCTTTCTTTTTAATTTTGACGGAAGCATCGTCGATGCCAGAAGTGACAGCGAAACAGATCTTATCGCAGACCGCATCCAGATCATTTCCATTGGTAGTCTGGGCGAAGCCGGAAATGCCCTGGAGGTTGATGAACGAATCCAACTATCCGCTATCGCCTTCAGCGATATTTATATCACCAAAAACCAGGGCGATTTAAGGTTGAACACTGTCACCAGCGTCTTGGGTGATGTCACCCTGACGACCCTGAATGGCAGTATTCTCGATGCCAGCTACGACGAGTCATTTATCCGCGGTAACACCAGCGGCACTGCTGACACGGATATATCCGCTAACTCAATAAACCTGACGGCTAATAATGGCAGCCTGGGAACAGCAGATTACCAGCTGGAAGTTAACGGAACTATTCACGCGCAAGCTGACAGTGATATTGCCTTAATAAATATCAACGACGATATGGTTGTCAGTAGCGCTATCTCCGATCAAGGCAATATCATTTTATCCGCCCTGAGCCCGGTGACTGACAGCGGTGATAAGTCGCTGTCATTTAAACTCCTGGAAAATGGGAACATCGAGGCTGCCGGTTCTATCGATATTGTCGTAGATGATGACATTCACGCGGCAAAAAACAGCAAAATTGAAGCTGGCACTCTCTTGACTATCAACGGCGATGCTGACTTTGGAGTTGCCAGTTTTTCAACCAGTATCCAGGGCAAAACGCTGGCAGTAATAAGAGCGACCGAGGAATATCAACAATTCAAGAGCGAATACCCTGAGGCTACTGAAAGCATTCGTGCGCGTACCATTACCGATAAAGAAACCGGAGAAGAAATTGTTCTCTTCTACACCATTACCCTGACGGGCACGGTGGCCGCTATTGAAGATGCCTCCGGCAGTAATATGTTATTTGAGGGTTATATTGCCAGCGGTGACGGTGCCTTTATTCATGGTGGCAGTGATCAGGACTCAATTCACTTTAATGGTGCAACCTTGGCCGGTGAAGTGACTGCTTTCGGGTATGGCAGTGAT
Organism: Marinobacter orientalis; assembly: GCF_004792665.1. GTDB lineage: Bacteria > Pseudomonadota > Gammaproteobacteria > Pseudomonadales > Oleiphilaceae > Marinobacter > Marinobacter orientalis. The sequence continues at coordinate 38,161 of NZ_SRZX01000007.1, read as the reverse complement.
GACCTGTTGATCGTGACCCGGCTTAACGCAATGCAGGATCCTGTTGGCAGTCAGGTAGATGGCAGCATCATCGGCCGCGATGTTCTCAACCTGGTCGGCGGTGAGGGCGTAGATGATGTCGATATTTATACCCACGGATCGGGTGATGTCAGCAACGAGTATGTCATTAATATCGACAGCGATGCGCTCGATAGTGTTGCGATACATGGTGCGGACGACAGTGACGATATTTTCCTGATGCGAGAAACCCTGGGTGTGGCGAGCTATCCCGGTGGCTTCAATATGGTCTCAGTGATTAATGGCACCCTGGAAGAGGCGACAACCAGCGGCGGACCGGAGAGTGTGCAGCGTATAAATGTGAGCACCAATGTAGATCAACTCTGGGTGTCTGGACGGTCGGGTGAAGATTACTTTGCCGTCGATAGCTTTACCGATACTGAGTTGCTGTTGGCTGGGGGAGAAGGGCCGGACACCTATGTGTTTGGCCAGTTCTTTGGCAGCAAGCGTGATCAGAACGCCCAGGTTGCAGCGCTCGATCAGTTCGGTACCTCCACCCGGACGATCGGTATTTCGACGGTTGAGGTCAGTCCTTCCAGCGACAAGCCGGCAATTATTCTTGATGGCTTCGATGCAACCACGGGCAGCTTTGAAGATAAGGTTGTTGTAAGTGACCCGGCGAACCTGCCGTTAGGTGCTGCAAACGCAAAAGCGGCCATTCAACCTGCGGTATTAATGCCTGGCGAACTGAATGACATTACGCTTAAAGACTTACCCGGTGGTGGGGATGTCCTGCTGGACGATAGTGCAATTCTGGTGGTCACCGATACAGCCACTACGGACGTGGCAAGTATCGATGTACCGTATACGGCTGGAAGTAATGACTTAGCGTCATTCACGTTTGATACCGATACCGGTGCGATCAAACTGTTTGGACTGGATAGTCAGGCCAGCATTACCTGGTCCTTGCTAAACGGCGAACTGATTGCCAATGACGGCAACGCCGATATTCTGAAGTTGACGATCGCTTCAGCGCCAATCGCTGCCAATACATCAGGTAGCGTGACCGTTAGCGCAACGCTGATGGGCGCGTTCGCACACGAAAGCATTGTGAACGTGGACACCCTGGTGATTACAGGCATTAACCTGGTGGCCACGGATTCCCAGGCCAATCAAACCATGAGCAGCATTCGTGTTGTTGTGGCCGACGCTTATCCAGATGTCGATCTGGTGGGTGGCGCTGTGAGCGGTACAGCCAACGAGGTATTGAGTGGCACTTGGGCTGCAGAGGCGGGTGCCGATGGTTTGGGAGCCTATTCCGTCAGTTTTGAGGGCAATCGCTATAACCTTGACGATGCGATCGCGATCGTCAGAGAAGGGCAGCAGATCGGTACCCTCACCGTGAAGTCTGACGGTACCTGGGTTGTCGCCGCAGGCAATGCACTCAATGATTTCTACGTTAACCGTAACTTTGATGTGCAGTTTGGTCTCACGCTGACAGATGGTGACCAGGACAGCGATTCCGATAATGTGAGCGTCTGGCTGACCGGTTCGAAGATTCCAGATATTCCCGTGCAAGGCGAAGACGCTGTTCTCAACGTTTCTGACACACTCACCAGTGACGTCAGCAGTGTAGATTTAACTTACACCGCGGGAATAGGCGATATTGTTTCAGTGACTTTTGGTTCTGATCTCAGTGCTATTGAGATCAACGGTCTTGACGACGCTGCATCGATAGGCTGGTCCGTCGTCAATGGGTTGTTGGTTGGTAATAACGGCTCAGAAGATGTGATCAGCCTGGAAATAACCGCCGACAGGATTGCGGGATTAAATAGCGGTACGGTCACTTTAACAGCAACCCTGATGGGCGCACTTGCTCATGAAGATGATGTGAATGTCGATACTCTGGCGATTACCGGTATTGAACTGGTCGCGACAGACGAATTTGGCCTGCAGGCGCGCAACAGCGTGACGGTCAACGTTGCAGACGCGTTCCCCGCCTTAAGCATACAAGGTAGCAATGCAAGCGGCTCTACGAACGATTTCTTAAGCGGCACGTGGGTGCCTGATGCCGGCGCCGATGGAGTCGGTGCTTATGGTGTGGCGATCGACGGCAATAGTTATGGTTTGGATGAAGCGGTGACGATTGAACGCGAGGGCCGTCTACTGGGAACCATGACCATCAGCGCTGACGGAACGTGGTCATTGAACATTGCTGACAAGCTATGGCACCTGGGCGGAGATGTCAGCTATGACATTGAGTTCGGTATAACCCTGATCGACAGCGATGGGGACCAGGCAGTTTCCAACGCCAGAGTGACAGTTGACGTACCTGCTTATGTCCCGGCGACCGGCGAAGATGCGACACTAAATGTTACCGATACGCTCACTGTTGACGTCGATACAGACATGCCCAGCTTTACGGCCGGTACACTTGATTTGACTCAATTTGTGTTTGGTGACGACTTTGCGGCAATCACCTTTGATGGTCTGGATGATGCCGCCGCGATGAATTGGTCACTGCAGAATGGTGCACTTGTTGGTAACGACGGGATGACCGATGTAATCAGGCTTGAAATTAACGCACCGCTTATTGTCGCGGGCGAAACAGCGCAAATTACAGTGACAGCGACGCTGATGGGCGCATTAGCGCATGAAGACAATGTGAATGTTGACCAGCTGACAATCAGCGGCGTTCAGTTAATTGCCATAGATGAAGCAGGCTTTGAATTACAGCAAACGCTTACGCTTGGTGTCAGTGATAGCCTGCCGGCGATCACTTCGTCAGCCCTTGAAAGCGTGGTAGTGCAAGGCGAGTTCATTCAAGGCGTATGGAATGTTGATGCCGGAGCTGATGGCCTGTCGCAGCTTAAGCTCCTCGTTGATGGCGCGGCACAAGACTTCGACCAGGCCATTGAAATTTATCGGGACAACCGCGTTGTTGGCCTGTTGACCGTCAGTTCCGCGGGCAGCTGGTCATTGCAGGCTTTGCCCGACTTATGGACAGCTGATGGTTCTGCTGCGCTTTACGATTTTGCAACACAAATTTCAGTGACGGATGGCGACCAGGATATTGCGACAACGAGACTGGATTTAGCGATTGAAGTACCGGCGGTTGTCTTTGTCACCATCAGCCCGGGCGAAGTTGTGGTGCGGGAAGACGCTATTGTTGATGCCCAGTCGATTGATCTTGCGGTGGCGACGGGTACCTTTGAATTATCCACGATTACCTTTAGCGCCGATACTTCTGGTATTGAGATTAGCGGTTTGGATAACGAGGCGAGCTTGAACTGGCGCGTTGCCAGCGATGGTCGTCTGATTGGTAATGACGGTACCGCGGATGTTATTGCCCTTTCCCTGGATTATGACACGGTTATACCCGCAGAGTCTGAAGGCAGTGTCACACTGACAGCAACCCTGCTTGATGCGATGTCGCATGAAGATGTCATTAATGTGGATAGCCTGACCATCAGTAACATTGATTTGGTGTTAATCGATGGTTGGGGCTTCGCCGTGGTCCAAAGCGTTTCGGTGAGCGTCATCGATGACAACCCCGAAGTTGGGCTGTCCAACAACAATGACATTGGCAATTATCGAGGCGCACAAGTTCACTCTGGAACCTGGCAAATGGACATGGGGGCCGATGACGATGGCACTGTGTCGGTTTGGGTCAACGGGGCAGAGTATGCAGTTGGTGAAACGATTGCAGTGATGTATGGCGAGGGCGACAGCCTGGATTATGCCGGTGATCTCACCGTCAATAGCGATGGCACGTGGACCTTCGTAGGCCAGAAGAAAACATACATTGATTACGCCACTGTTTTAGACGTCTCGTTCGGCGTAAAAGTTGTCGATGGTGATGGCGATAGCGTCATGGCTGAAACAACCTTTGAACTGGTCCGTATCCTTGGCAGGGCCAACAACGGCGTAGGTAATGGCCTCGACCCGCAACCGCCAGGCAACCCGCCTGAAAACGATACCGAGGAGGCGGTACCCGGTGATCCGGGCAACAAGGGCGGCGCAGACTATGATGATGGCTCACTTTCGGGAGAAGGTGTGGTTTCGCTCAAGCCGACGGAGGATGATTCGTTTGACAGCCGCTTTATCGCTTCCTCAGTAGGGCTTGAATATAACTACAATGAATCGATCATCCTGGTAACGGCCTCTGCGGCGACGCCGATGGCAGGCAGCACCTCCTCGAACGACGAGCTATGGTTGATGGACGACGCGACGGGCCAGTTAGAAAACGTCAAGGATCGAAAACACGCTCCTTCAGCAGTGGTTTCTGTTGCACGTATGAGCCATATGGGTGAAGACTGGAATGTGGTTTAAGGATGCGAGTGCCGCCATGCGCAGTCTATGATTTAAAACAAAACGAAAAAGGAAGGCAGTATGTCGAACGAAATAAAAAACGATAGCGCCGTAGCAGCAGAGACTAACCAAACGAAAGTCATCTGGAACGATAAAGATATGGCGACTCAGTTCGCGAATGTCGTAAACATACAAAGTACGAAAGACCAGGTAGATTTGTTTTTTGGCACCAACCAAACATGGAATCTTGGTCAGTCCAGGGAAGTGGTTGTGGATCTTTCCAGCCGTCTGATATTGACACCGCTAGTTGCGAAACGTTTGCACCACTCATTAGGTAAATTGCTCGAAGAGCATGAGTCTCGCCATGGGGCTGTTTCTGACTAACAAACTCTGGGCTACGTATGGTGGCAGCGCAGTCAGCGGTCGGGACCTATAGTGATCATTATTGGCCCCTGTTAATTGAGGCGTCATCATCCAGTGACGCTTTTGAACCATGGTTGGCCGTTATCTGCCAATCACTGGATTTGGTCGTCTCCGGGTTATTACTGTTTCAGGATGAAGATCAAACCTATGCACCGGTCGCTCAGTGGCCGGAAGCCCAACTCCCATCCAGGCATCTGTCTGAGCTTGCTGAATTAACCATCAAGCAGCAACAAGGCTCAGTCCGAAAGATGGGTCAGCAAACGCTGATCGCTTATCCGATAAAACTTGATCAAGAACTTCTTGGTGTCGCAGCGCTTGCAATTGATTCCTCTGACATGTCGCTCGTGCGTGCAGGGATGCGTCAGCTGCAATGGGGAAGCGCCTGGCTACGGGATATTATTCGTAAAGATGCCCTTAGCAACGAGCTTGGAAAGACGGAATATACGCGCTTAGCGCTCGATATCATTGGCGATGTTATTGATTCGAAAGATAGTAAAACCGCAGAGTATCAACTGGTGCACCGTTTGGTGAACCAGTTTTCACTGGAGCGTGTCTGTTTAGGGTTTTTTCAGAAACAGACGATTGCAATCTCGACGATTTCTCATAGCGCCAGTTTTGGTAAGCAGATGAATCTGGTGCGTAGCATCGAAGAGCTGATGGAGGAAGCGATAGAGCAGCGCACCATTATTCTGCATCCTGGCCCGGATAAAGACATACCAATGATGACGCAAGCGCATGCGTCATATCGCGAAGCTTACAAGACCGGCGACCTGTTAACCATTCCGTTAATGGTGAAAAGTGAAGCTGTTGGCGCTTTATTTTGCGAATGTGGGAGAGGTAAAAACCTGGGTGATCAGGACATTGAGTTAATCAATGGCGTTGCAGCATTTGTGGGATCTCTGCTGATCGAAAAGCGCATGAATGACCGGCACATACTGTTAAAGTGCAAAGACTCTTTAATGCTGCAATATGAAAAAATGGCCGGTAAAGGGTATACAGGCCGCAAACTGTTTGCCGCCGCTTCGATCTTGCTCATCGCCTTATTGACTCTGGTAAAAGGCACTTATTATGTGGCCGCCGATGGTGTTGTTGAAGGGGAGATTCAGCGTGCAGTTGTCGCGCCTTTCGATGGTTTTATACTGGCGAGTCATTTCAGAGCGGGTGACTATGTTGAAGAAGGTCAGGTCATGGCCACGCTTGATGATCGGGATTTGGCGCTTGAGCGCCTGCGCCGGGTATCACAAAAGCAAGAATATCAGTTCGAGTATGACCGGGCCCTGAGTAGTCGTAACCGCGCTGATGCGAATGTGATTGAAGCCCGCATTGAACAAGCCGATATTCAGCTAGAGTTGTTAGATAAACAGTTGACGCGAACCAGGCTAATCGCGCCTTTTAATGGGCTGGTTGTCTCGGGTGATTTGAGTCAGTCCATTGGCAGTAGTATCCGCCGCGGGGACACTCTGTTTGAGGTGGCGCCTCTGGATGCCTACAGGCTCACCTTGCTTGTGGACGAGACACAGATTATGGATGTTGACGTCGGCCAGTCAGGTACATTTCTGAGTGCGTCTCTCCCCGATATGCCTTTTGAGTTTTCCTTAAACAAAGTCACGCCAGTTGCGATCGCAGAGGAAGGCAAGACCGTTTTCGAAGTGGAGGCCAAGATACTCGACCCCGGCGGTGTGTTGCGTCCGGGGATGAGCGGACTTGGTAAAATTGATGCCGGTGATGAACCGCTGCTGTGGATCTGGACGCGAAGCTTTAGCCACTGGGTGCGACTCACGTTTTGGTCACTAGCGGGGTAGCGCAACGCCATGGGCAAATCGCATTTCTCGCATCACTGGTACCGTGTGGCAAACCTGAAGCCCGCACTGCGCAATCATGTAGAGATTCATCGTCAACGCATGCGCGGAAAAACCTGGTTTATCATTCAGGATGCCCAGTCGGGCAAGTACTTCAGAGTGTCGCCCGCCACAAGAGCGATGTTATTGCGGTTAGATGGTAGCGAAACGATCGATACCATCTGGTCTGAAGAAGGTCAAAAGCTGGGTGAGTTACAGCCGACGCAGGCAGAAGTCATTCAACTCATCGCCCAACTGTACCGCGCCGATCTGATTCGCGGGGACGTGCCCCCGTTTATGGCAGAGTTTATTGATCGCTCGGATAAAACAGCCCGCCAGAACCTGTTGGTACGCTATAAAAACCCTTTGGCATTGCGCTTCCCGTTAGTTGACCCGGACAGTTTTTTTGAGAAGGGCTTGCCTTTTGTGCGGCTGTTATTCAGCCGCTGGGGAGTGATCTTCTGGGCTCTATTACTCGTGCTCGGGAGTTTGCTGGCTACGATGCACTGGGGAGAACTCACCAATAACCTTTCAGACCGCGTGTTAAGTGCCAACAATGTCCTGTTGCTCTTACTTCTTTATCCTGTGATCAAAGTTCTGCATGAGTTGGGCCATGGCTTTACCGTTAAATCACTCGGTGGAGAGGTACATGACATTGGCTTAATGCTTCTTGTATTCATGCCCGTTCCCTACGTCGATGCTTCTTCTTCCGCCGTTTTAAAAAATCGTTGGCACCGTGCGGCTGTCGGTGCGGCAGGGATAATGGTTGAAAGTGGCCTGGCCGTTATCGCGTTGTTTGTGTGGCTGGCGGCTGAGCCCGGAATAGTACGTGCCGGCGCGTTTAATGTGATGATGATTGGCGGCTTATCAACGGTATTGTTCAACGGTAACCCGTTATTACGGTTTGATGGGTACTATGTCTTATCCGATATTCTGAACATTCCGAATCTTGGCGCGCGCTCGAATAAATATTTGTTATACCTTATCCAGCATTATCTGTTTGGCATGCGCGAAGTCGAAAGCGTAGCGACCTCCAAAGGCGAGGCGCGGTGGTTTATTGTGTATGGTATCTCAGCGTTTGTTTATCGGATGATTATCATGGTGGCGATCGCGCTGTTTGTTGCCACCCAGTTCTTTTTTATCGGCATTCTACTCGCCGCTCTTGCCGTACTTAATGCCGTCGTGCTGCCGCTATTCAAGGGTATCAAGTATCTGTTCAGCGCGCATGAACTGGGTCAGAATCGCCGCCGCGCGAAGCTGGTTTCTTTTGGAGCGGTGGCCACACTTGGCTTACTTTTATTTGTTATTCCTGCACGTCATGTAACCGAGTCGCAAGGTGTGTTTTCGCTGGGAGAGGGGGGTGCCGTGATCAACACCGCCGCGGGGTTCGTTGCGGAGCTTCCTTTGGAATCTGGCACTTTAGTAGAGGTCGGGACTACTCTGTTGTTATTGGAGGATGAGGAACTTGATACTCAGGTTCGATCGTTGGGGGCGGAACTCCGGGAATTCCAAAACAGTTTTGCTGCCGTGAATCTGTTTGACCAGGTCCAGGCCAACATTCTCAAGGAGCAAATTGCGCGTACAGAAGCGACGCTAGCGCACTATCTGAGTCGCCAGGAGGGTTTAACCATTAAAGCCCGGCGCGCCGGTATTTTTATCCTGCCGTCATCGACGGATTTGTTGGGGCGCTATGTGAGCGAAGGTAAAACGATTGCTTATGTAGTCCCGGTTCAGGTCAGGGAAGCACAAGTCGTCGTAAGTAGTGATCGTTCATCACTGGTCAGTGATGATACCCAGTCTGTTGAAGTCCGTGTTGAAGGCGCGATTGACCAATTGATTGAGGCGAAGATTTTGCGGCAGGCGCCTTCGGCACTTATAAGTTTACCGAGTGCGGTATTGTCTTCTGAGGGCGGCGGTTCTGTCGCGGTGAACCCACAGAAGGATGGGCAGCTTGAGCCCTTGCAAAAGCATTATCGCTTCGATATTGAACTGCTATCAGAACCTGAACAGGCGCCCGTCAATGCGCGTGTTCATGTCCACTTTGTTCATTCGGATAAACCCATAGGGCTGCAATGGATCAGAACCGCACGCCAAACCTTTATGAGCTTGTTCAATGTCTGAACATATTCCTTCGATCCTGGATCGCGACACCTTACCCGAACTTGTGCCCGCCTATGAGAAAACAAGGCGAGAGCGAACCGCTATTGATGCGTTAGCAGGCTTCCTGGAAGGAAGGCTTGCACGGCTTTTCCGACCAATTTACCAACGCAAGATCAGAGGCTTGCTCGTTCATGCAGAAGCGATTCGCGAAGATCTTGGCTCCCTGGGTGATGACGAATTGCGCGCCCAAACCCGCGAAGCGGGTGGGGTATTACGGCGTAATGGTCTCTCTGATAAGGCAACGATGTCGCGGTTTTTAGCACTGTTGAGCGAGGTATCTACGCGCACCCTCGGTTTAACCCCGCACCCTGTTCAGCTAGAAGGCGTGAGGGTGCTGCTTGATGGGAAGCTGCTGGAAATGGCGACAGGCGAGGGTAAAACTCTGGTTGCTGGCCTTGCTGCGGCAGCGGCGGCGCTTTGCGGAATGCGCGTGCACGTTGTCACGGTGAATGATTATCTGGCAGCAAGAGACGCCGATTACATAAAGCCTGCCATGGACTTTTTGAGGTTATCGCTGGGTGTGGTGGTGAAGGAGAGCAGTCTGGCCAGGCGCATTGAGGCGTACGCCTGCCCGGTGTGTTATTGCACGAACAACGAATTAGCGTTTGATTATTTAAAAGACTCGCTGCAGAGCCAGGCCCAAGGGCGTTTATCTGAGCGGGTGTTCTCGAGGTTTTATCAGAAGTCGGCGCGACGGATTAAAGGTTTAGAGTTTGCCATAGTGGATGAAGCCGATAGCGTGATGGTCGATGAAGCGCGAACGCCGCTGATCTTGTCGGAAGGGATTGATCGCGTCATTGATGACGAGGTCATCGAGCGGGTGATGGTTTATACGCAGCAACTTGAGCCCGGGGAAGATTTCATCGTTGATCATCTGAGATGGTCTGTCGTGTTGACAGACGCTTGTCAGCAGAAGACCGAGGGCGACTTTGCTCAAGTGACTGACGGGCCATTACTACTCAAAGTTTTGCGGCAGGAACTCATAATACAGGCACTGTGTGCTCACTATTTATACAAGCCAAATGAGCATTACCTGGTGCGCGATGAGAAAGTAGAGATTATTGATGAGTATACCGGTCGTGTGATGCCGGATCGGGTCTGGAGTGCGGGCTTGCATCAAATGATTGAATATAAAGAACACTGCCCGCTAACTGAGCCAAGACTGACGGTCGCGCGCATCACGTACCAGCGATTTTTCAGGCGCTACCGAAAACTGGCCGGGATGAGCGGTACCGTTGCAGAAGTCAGTAATGAGTTTTGGAATGTTTATGGTCTGGCCGTATACAAGGTGCCGACGCATAAACCGTGTGCGCGAAAAATACTTCCGGGTCAGGTGTTTCAAAGCAAAACTCAGAAGTGGCAGCATTTAGTCCGCCGGGTCAAAGACATCCACAACAGCGGTGCTCCGGTATTGATTGGTGTTCGCAGCGTCGCAGCCATCGAGGAAGTCTGCGAGTCTCTCTCGAGCGCTGGATTGCACTTCGAGACGCTGCACGCTGCGAATGACGAGCATGAAGCCGAGACCATCAGCAAGGCAGGGCAAAGAGGAAAGATAACCGTCGCCACTAATATGGCGGGTCGAGGAACGGATATTGCCCTTGGGCCGGGGGTGGATGCTCTCGGAGGCTTGCATGTGATTATGACCGAGCGACACGATTCTGGCCGGATTGACCGGCAGTTGAAGGGGCGATGTGCCCGACAGGGAAACCCCGGAAGTTTTGAAATATACCAATCGTTGGAAGACCCCCTGGCCCGGCTTATCAAGCCCCGTTTTTTGCTTAACATAGCGCGCTTTGGACTCACGAAGAACGCATCGCGCTTTGCAAGTTATTTATTAGCCAAAGCGCAACTCAAGCTTGAGCGACAACATTCAAAAACACGTGAATCGCTCTTGAGGAGTGACCATTCAGAAGGTGACTTGCTTGCATTCAGTGGTGAGCCTGAATAACACAACAAAGTAGAAGAGAGTGGCTATGCTTTTCATCAAAGGATCGGCTTATCATAATTTTTCTCTTGTCATTACCGCTGTGCTGTTGTGCCCCGGCATTGCGCTGGCCGAAGATCAGAATGAATATGACTGCCTGGTCGATCCCGCGCAGGTGTTGGATCTGGCAAGCTTCAGTACCGGCATTCTAGACGAGGTGCTGGTGTCGCGAGGTGATGAAGTCAAGAAAGGGCAGATCGTCGCGCGTGTGGAGTCCAGTCGCGAGAAGGCCGCTTTGGCTATCGCTGAAATCAGGGCGGAAAATTCAGCCACCGTGACCTCGCGCAAGGCTCAGTATGACTATGCTCAAAAACAATTAATTCGTGCGCAGGGGCTAAAACAAAAGGGGGCTATCTCGAGCCAGAGATTTGATGAATACCAGGCAAACGAGATTATTGCAAAACAAGAGCTGGAACTCGCAAAGCTTGAGTTGGCGCGATTGAGGTTGGAGCAAGAAGCAGCAAAGGTTGTACTGAAGGAAAGAGAGATACGAAGCCCCGTCGATGGTGTGGTACAAAAGGTTGATCGAGGTGCTGGAGAGTACGTTTTTCAAGATGCCTCAATTCTAACCGTCGTACAACTTGACCCTTTGTTTATTGAAACATTTGTGCCTGTGGAATTCTATGGAAAGGTTATTCCTGGCATGCTCGCTCAAGTGAGTTTCGACAAGCCCGATAAAGTCGTTTTAGACGCGAAAGTTGATGTTGTCGATCGCGTTTTCGATACCGGAAGTCGTACCATGGGGGTACGTCTAAAACTGGGCAACCCGGATGGAAAAATTCCGGCGGGCCAGCGATGCAGGGTTAGTTTTTCAGGAATCAAACAGACATTGTAAATTTCAAAGTAAGATGAGACTTTATTTTAAAGGTAGGCTTTAAGTTGCTGTTTTATAAGGTTTCCATATCGACCGGGATTGAATGAACATAACTGACGGCTTTCTCATGAGTTTCCGCCAAAGATTGTTCAAATCGACGCCAGCGTCAATTGCCCACACAGTCGCCATCCTACGTGGAAGAAAGCACGGGGTATATCGGCAGCAACCAGGAAATCGGCTCATCCGAGGTTTTCCGCCCCGCCCGTTTGGCGCGTTTCTTCGCGTTAATCGCGTCGTACACGCCCAGCGTTCCCACTTTTACAGGCATGGTTGGATTGATCACAATCAGTGGGGTGTGCGCTTCGCGCAGAGAGACCGGTTGATCGAACTTCTTTTCCTTTTCCCATTTTTCGCGACGGGCATCCCGCTCGGCCTGAGACAGGCGCCAGCGAATGTTTACCATGGGTCGGACCACCAGTTTCCGTCGTTGGCGGAGTTCGGTGTTGGAAGGCAGTGACTGCACGCGGTTCAGTTCCCTGGAAACATTCAATTGCCACTGAGCGGGCTCCATTCCCTCCGGAGCCGGATCGTTCATGATGTTTTTGATGCGTTCGACAGCCTCTGCCACGGTGACCTTTTTGATCTCCGTTTTTACGCCCCAGGTGAAACTGAGGCTTTGAATCAGCGGCTTCGGGGGCAGGGCAGTGTAGTGGCGCAGAAGCTGGAGGGTCACCAGCATGTGGTGATGATTGTGCAGCAGTTCGAACCGATCGTTTCGGTTGCCCAGCGTGGGAACGAGTTCCTTGATCTGGTCTTTCAGGGCATTGGCCTGTGCGACCCGGCGATTGATCATCCTGGCGTTTGTGTCGCCGCAACGAACCACAATGGTACCGGGCGTCCGGGCAACGGCTTTGGTGGAATGCTCGCCATCGCCATACCAATTGGTCAGGGCGAACAGGGCCCTGTCGAAGGCCCCGGTCCCGGTGAGCAGCTCCGGTTCAATGCGTTCCGGCAGGTCCGTTTCCTCACCTTTTTTCGGCCGCGGAACGACAGCGACCTTCGCCTCGACAATGTCGCACTGGCGCAAACTGGACTGAAGATCCGCCACGACAGTCTCCAACGCGTCAATCCGTTCGTTAATCTGGTCGATCGCCTGAAGCTGCGCTGCGCTATACTGGGACATAATCGGCCTCCTGTTTGTTTCGATATTCAATAATATACCAACATGCAAAGACAATCCTACAACAAAAATCAGCCTGATACTCTGCGTCATTCCTGCCAACTCTACTTTCTCTGGAACTGAATAGAGTGACGCGCAGCGCAACGAACACCGATGTCCCACTGAGCCGATAAATACGATAAAACGTCAGAATATTTTACATGTAACTTCCAACACCGAACCGTCGCTTAGCGCAACTCTATAAAGTCAAGCTGTTATTTTTACATGGCATGCATGTGGCTTGTCTTTCGCTGGCCTAAAAAACCACTCAACTCATGTCCGAGGGAATTATGTAGTCGTCGAGACAACGATAAAAAATGAGCAAAAGGGACGGGTACTATGAAGCAATTAAAAGCGTTCAAGCTTGCGTTGGTAGTCATTTCAGGCTTTATGGCATTCTCCGCGTTAGCGGCACCGCCACCGGTGGTTACCGACGATCCCGACGACGAACATCAACATGTAATAAGCATTTCGGATGGCCTTGTCCGTGCGGATCCGAGCGCCCCGCTCGTGGCACACGATGCCGCAGTCGCGGACATCATAAGTGATGCGCCGTTCGCCAAAGTTATCAAAAATCTGGCCGAAGCCGGCCGCGGCGAACGGCTTTCTGCAAACTCCACAACCGATGTCTGGGCACTGGGCAACTATGCGTATACCGGCACTTTTAATAGCCCTTGTGGTGGTGACCCGGACGCGGGTATCTGGATATGGGACGTGCGCAACAAAACCAAGCCAGAATTTGTCGGAGTCATTCAATCACCAGCCGGCAGCCGCACTAACGATGTCAGGGTCGCAACAATGGGGTCGGGCGATATCCTGGTGCATTCGAACGAATCATGTGGCGGAGGCCCCGGCGGGTATGAGGTCTATAACGTTGACGACCCCTCAAACCCTCTCCACCTGGCGAGCGTACAGACCGACGACGTCAACCTGTTGCTGCGTGACGACCTGGGCTTCGCCGATTTAGGCGTGCACAACCTGTGGCTTTTTACCCAGGGCGCCAAGGACTATGTCGCCGCAACGGTTGAGTCCGAGATAGGCAACTTCCAGATATTCGATATTACCGATCCGACTAACCCCACCCTGGTGGGTTTCTGGGGCGCAGAGCAACTGCATCTTCCCGGCATAACCGATTGGGTTAATTTAAGTGACTTTAGCGTCATCCTAGATGCTGATGCTTTTCTGTTCGGTGGCTTCGGCGCATCGCAAAACCGTTTTCTGCATGACGTTACCATTACCCCAGATGGTCTGACGGCATACCTGGCGAACTGGGATGCTGGCCTCGTCAGGCTCGACATCAGCGATGTAAGCAATCCACAACTTGTATCGGTTGCAATTGATCCGACCAGCGAGGACGGAGAAGTAAACAGCCACTCGGTCTGGCCCAACGCAACCGGTACAATAGTCGTTGAAGGTGAAGAGGATTTCTCCCCGTTCGAATCCCAGTTCACAATAGAGGGCGCGGGCCCCAACGCTGGCACCTATCCGTCTTCTGAGGGAGCGATCACTACGCCCATTGCCGAGGAACCTGGCTCTGAAATGAGCGGGCAGACTACCTACGTAGGCTTGGCCTGTGAGGGGGCCTCTGTGCCGGCGGGTACCGGGATTGCGCTGATCCAGCGCGGGGCCTGCGCCTTCACAGTGAAAGGCGAGAACGTTATCGCTGCCGGTTATAGCGGTATGGTGGTCTTCAATAACGAAGCAGGTGGCGATGCGCTGGTCACGATGGGCGGTACGGCTGTCTCACTACCCGGCGTTTTCGTGCGGCACTCCACTGGCCTCGCCATCATGGGAGTGGCAAACGCTGCTGATCTGGTGATTGGTGCACCGGGAGCGACCATTACCGCTGCGGTGGTTCCAAATGACTGGAGCGGCATGCGGATCTGGAGTTACGCTGACCCCGCCAACCCGATCCTGATGTCTACGTTTAACACTGTATGCAGTGCCAGTCCGACCGATCCCAGCTGTGACCCGCGAGGCACCTATTCATCACATAACGTGATTGTTGAGGGTAACAAGGCTTATATTTCCTGGTACTCGGATGGCGTCGTGGTGTTGGATGTCAGCGATCCGGTCAATCCGGTGGAAGTTGCACGCTATCATCGGGCCGGCAGCGAATTTGAAGCACAGAATGGTGGTATCCAGGATGTCTGGGGAATTTACAAGATTCCGAATCAACCGTGGATTTATGCGTCTGATCGTAACGGAGGGCTTTATATACTGAAGGAGTACGGTTCAGGTTCAGCCAAGAACGGTAAAGATTAACCGAAGTGACGATTTTGTTTGCTGGAGGCGGTGCTCGGCATCGCCTCTTTTTGGTTATCCTTCCCGTTCCATCCGGTCTGCAGCCCGACGCGCCGGGTCTTCTAGATAATCCAAGTGAATAAAGGACACATAGTGCTTGCCTCCGGCGATGTTGTGCCAAAGCTTGACTCGACGAACATGCTCATCCGGCGTTCGCGGGTACGCCAGCCAGCCACCCATGTGCTCAACGATTCTCTCTCGTGATTGTCGGGACAGCCGATAGCTAAGGGGCGTCCGGCAGCTTGGCCATGAGCAGTAAGTACAAGAGACCCAGAAATACCTTTCTCGAAAGCTATAATGTGAAATAAAAGAAAAGACCGGTTGAGGGTACCAAGCGGTGGCAATTTTGGCTTCGAGACAATTATGAGTCCGACTCTGGGATGAGAATTTCTAAGTAAAAAATGGTTCAGCTAAAGCGGGAAAGGTCAGCGGGATTACACCAGAAAGCTCCGGCGCACTTCAAATCCCAGCAAGTAGATGCTTTGAGCGTCAGAAATGGCTTTATAGCCTGAGTTCAAAGGCTGGACGACCACAGAAAGTGCTAAACACCGCCTAACTACAAATCAAAAGCTTACGTGGCTTATTCCACGCAAAGTACTAAACAAACTTAATTGGTCCGACCCCATGCGTCCCTATGTGCTCCATGGACCAGCCTCACGACGGATGCGGGACGAAATACTTTCGGGCCGTACCGGAGGCGAAGTACGCGCGGGTCTCTTCCAAAAATGCACGGGTTTTGTCCGGCAACCAACTCTCGTTGCGGTTGGCGTAGCCAGCAATGATGTCGATTCCCGGGCTGACTCCTGTTACGGGGAGGGTGACTAGCCGGTCTCCCGTGAAGGTGAGGTCGACCTGGGGCCGGAAGTGGGTCAGACCATAGCCGAGCACCTTGCCGATCAGTGCCCGCATGTTTTCGATGGTGTTGGTGTGGGCGGCAATTTTTGGAAGCTGACCCATGCGCTTGAAGTAAAGCAGCGACGTCATAGTCGGGTTCCGCAGTCCTCCTCCAGGAAATCAACGGCGCGGATCAGGGCGGACTTGGAAATGTTGATCTGCTCGGCGGCCCTGGCGAAGCTACCGTGCTTTGCCGTAGCCATGAAATAGTTCAGAAACCGCAGATTGAGCATGTTCGACCGTCATATCCATCTGAATTTATTCAAGGTGTAAAAATTAGAAAATATTGTACAGTATTTAGTCGCTTTTTAGGCTTTTCTTCCACTGCTACAGTCAATCTCGAAGACTTCGGGCATGCCCCAGGACCACTGGAGCGAACAGAGCGGTCAACGAAAGCCCGGAAAGTGGCGCAAGAGCAGGCCGCCGAGACGATCAGTAGCGGCCGGCGGAAAAACTGAGAGGAAAGAGCTGATGATGACTCGAGCTAAAGACATCCCGCGCCCCGGCGGGCCAAAACCTCTGGATATCGGCTATGAGGATTCCCGTGGACGAATTCTGGTGGCGGACTCGATGAGCTACTTCGACGACCGCGTGGAGAGCACCGATGTCCTCGTATGCGGCTCCTTCGCCGGCTCCAAGATTGCTGATCAGCTGGGCCTGTGTTGGGGCCCCCGGGCGATGATCGCCCATGCCTGCGGGGTTGGCAAGGACGATGCTGGAATCAGCGGCTTGGCGCTATGCGAGGAGCTGGGTGTGCCGATGGCAGCGGTTGATACAATGTCGGCAGGAATCTCGCGTGGGCGATCGGTCTACGAGGAAGGCAGAATCAGCCACGTCAATAAGCCTGCTGAGGTGCTGGGCGTTGTTGCGGGACAGCTCACCAGCGAAGCAGCGCAGCTGATGCTGGATGCCATCCCGGGCACCCCGCTGAAGAGTGATATCACGCCCAGTGACGTCGACATCGTCTACCGCGGTGAAGAGGGCGCCGTCTATGCCGTATGGAACGTACTGCTGCTGTTGGAACAGGCACCGCTCTCGAACGATGTCGTGTGCATTGCCATGCATTCCGGGAAGGTCATGGCCGAGTGGTCTGCGGCGGCCGCGCCCAAGGGCGTAATCGGCAACGACGGCGGCTTCGGCAAGGACGATACAGGGATCGCCGGTCTGGCGATGTTAGAGCGGCAAGGTATCGCCGCCGCATCGGTGGCCGCCATGTCAGCGCGGATCGGCGACGCCAGAAGCACATACTACGACGGAGAGATTTCCGCCATGAATGCTATCGCGCAGGAATGCGGTGTGAGGGTTGGCATGATTGCCAAAGAGGCGGCACGCCTGATGATCGAGAGCAATCATGCCGTGCATGCTCGACGTAAGAGATAAAATCACAAAAAGTACTCAAATTATTAGGATAGACCAGTGGGCGACGCCTTTAGCACTTGTTGTGAAAATTTAGTACTTTCTGTGGCTGTTCTTTAACGCCCAACGACAAATCAAAAGCTTACGTGGCTTATTCCACGCAAAGTACTAAACAAACTTAAAGTAGATTCTAGAATAGCGCGCGCGTTCCATTTTCCACACAAAGTACTAAATTCGTCGTCCAAGTCAGGAGCCGGATTTTTCTGACAATGAGCGGTACTGAAACGGGGTCGGGATCATAATTACTGGCCACTACGACCGCTGCGGATTAAAAAGTTGGGGGCAGGTCGCATGGGCTGTTCGTCATACAGTTCCGGAAACAGTTACTGGATAAGTTTTCCATTTTTTCTATAGTGATAATCATTGGCTTGCGTGTTCGCCAGAGTCTCATGGAAAGGTGTTAGATGGAGTTAAACGGCAAACTCAAGGAAATTCTTATACCAGCCTATTCGCCATGCGAAGGATTTTCGGGTGCCTGTAAAAGCATGCGTTGGGATCCCCGAGAGGGGCATGTGCCTAGGGGGTTTTTGGGTGCGCATGGCAGCCTAGAGGAAATTGAACTTGTGGATGACGGAGTCCGTTTTATGCTCAGCCCCCGTTGAATCGGGCTCGGTACGTGGGGTGTGCGAACGAAACTGCGGAACTCGCTACCTCTTGCCTCAACTTGAACTGCTCAATCACTGCGTAATGGCTGCGTTGGGGGCCAAGGCTCGGGATCGAATGCGCGCACTCGGTATCGAATCCTTCATCCCAGCTGTTGCTGCTGCGCCTCCGGGTTGTAACCTTAAAGAAGTGAGGTCCTCATGGCAGGCAATAGCAGACGCTGTACACAGGACTAATGCAGCCTGAGGTGCCAGGCTAGTAGAATTTCAGACACAACGACTGAATAAGAAATCATGTTTATAGCTGGAAAATCTCAAAATGGTCAGAGTCACTACCGTACTACTGAAAAAGGGTCGAAAATAACCGACATTACCAAGTAGTGAGTGGGGACAGGTCAATACAGCCGCGAACAGAAACACGGGCAGCAGTGTCGCGACCAGCAGGCGCATTCCGATAGTTCTGAACACGTTTACGCTGAACGGTTCCCCGGCAGAAGGCTAGGCAGCACCTTCAGATCGGCCAGTGACATGGGGCGAGCAAAGTAATTGCCCTGGAGGAGATCACAGTGCCGGCGGGCGAGGTCCTGTTGTAGCTCCAGGGATTCAATCCCCTCGGCTACCACACTCATATCCATGTTGTGGGCCATGGTGATAACCGCCTGGACAATCGCTGCCATCCGATGATCGGTCTCAATGGCCTGGATAAAGCTCCGATCGAGCTTCACTCTGTGCGTCGGCAAATCCCGCAGGTAACTGAGGCTGGAAAAGCCCGTGCCGAAGTCGTCCAGTGCCACCCGAATACCTTTGGCTTTGAGTGTTTGCATCAATTCAATGACCGGTTCCGCGCCATCAAGCAGCACGCTTTCCGTCACTTCCAGTTCCAGCAGCATTGGTGACAGGCCCGACTCGGCCAGGGTGTGCTTTACATCCTCCAGAAATCCATCTCGCAGAAACTGTAATGAGGAAATGTTCACGGCCACTGGCAGGTCATGCCCGGTCCTGGCACTGAAGTCGACCATGTCTCGACAGGCTTGCTGAAGGATCCAGCGCCCCAACGGAATAATCTGTCCGGTCTGTTCCGCAAGCGGAATAAACTCGCAGGGCGAGACCATGCCCCTCGATGGGTGTCTCCAGCGCACCAGGGCTTCCACACTGCGAAGACGACCACTGAGTGAATCCACCAATGGTTGATAATGCATTTCGAATTGTTGTTCTTTTAGGGCTGTGTAGAGATCCTGGCGCAAGGCCAATGTTTGCCGGTTTTTTTCCACCCTTTGCCCGCGATACCACTGCCAGGTGTTTCGCCCCTGTCCTTTGGCCTGGCGCAGGGCCAGGTCAGCGTATTGTATGATCTCATGGGGTTGCTCAAGTGGCAGGGCGTTGCCTGCAACACCAATGCTGGCACTGAGGTGGACGCGTTGGTTTTCAACGATAATAGGCTCGGCTACGGCCTCAAGAAAACGCTGGGCCAACTCAGTGGCCATTTCCCGGTTGTCAAAGCCACTCAACAACACGCCGAATTCATCCGCTGCGACGCGAGCCACGGTCGCCGTTTTTCCTGCAACCGAACCAAGCCGCCCGGCTACGGTCACCAGAACCTGGTTGCCAATTGAGTGACCGAGCCCTTCGTTGATGGCCTTGAAACCATCAAGATCCACATACAGTACGACGATCCGGCTTGGCTGATCTCCGTACTTCTCAAGAGCCTCGCCGAGCATCTCCGTGAACGTTTCCAGATTGGGCAGGCCGGTCAATACATCATGGCGAGCCTGAAAGAGGATCTGTGCTTCCTGCTCTTTCTGCCGGGTGATGTCCTGTTGAATCCAGATGAAATGAGTGCAGACGCCATCGCGATCCAGAACCGGGCTGATGCGCAGGTGATTCCAGAATGGCACCCCGTTCTTGCGGTAGTTCCGCAACACAACGTTTACCTCGGTCCGGTCGCGCAAACCCGCGCGAATCCGGTCAATGTTGGCGGGATCCGTATCCTCATTTTGCAGAAAATGGCAACTATGACCCAGAACCTCCTCCTCGGAATAGCCGGTCATCGTCAAGAAAGACGAATTGGCATAGACCACCGGTAGATTCGGTTGACGTGCGTCGGCCATGACGATGCCGTGAGGGCTGGCCTCAACACCACGCTTCAGCATACGCAATTCGGTATCCCTCTCCTTGCGTTCGGTAATATCTCGGCAGACGCCGTACACACCGACGATTTTTCCTTCAATGACCACCGGGAAATTGGAGATTTCCAGATGGTAGCAATATCCGGCCTTATGAAGCGCCTGAATCTCGTAGGCCACTGATTCGCCCCCTCGGGCTTTTTCGAACGCAGCCAGGGTTCGCTCCCGGTAATTCGGCTCCACAAACTCGGTGAAGTGGGCACCCACGATGTCGGCTTGTGAATAGCCCGAAATGCGTTCCAGCGCTGCGTTGCAGCTCTGGAGGTATCCCTGTAGATCGTAGGTGAAAACACCATCCGGTTGGTTATTGAAAAGCGCTTGATGCCATTCCGACAGTGTTTGATGGTCTCGGGTTTGGCGATCCCGAAGTAATACAAGTGCTGCAAGAGAGGCGCCATACTCAAGACTTCTTTGATCGGACTCCGTTGGCGACATCGGATAGCGATAGTACGTGGCAAATGTGCCGAGCAACTCTCCTCGGGCGGTAATAATCGGTGTCGACCAGCAGGCTCGCAGGCATTCGGCCTCAGCGATATCGCGATACTGGTCCCAGCGCGAGTCCTCGCGAATGTCTTCAGTGACAATCAACCGGCGCTCATAGGCAGCTGTCCCGCATGTGCCCGAATCGGCAATCACCGGGAGGCCCTGCATGACCTCAAGATAGCGCTCCGAAAACCAGGAACTGGGCACGAGACTCAACGTGTTAAGTTCCGGATCAAACCGCATGACCGAAACCATGGCCTCCGGAATGGTTCTGTTGATCCAGACCGCAATCGCATTCAGGGTCTCGTCAAGAGGCAGTTGCCGGGCAATCAGCTCATGAATCGCCTGCTGGGATTCCAACAAAATCCGATCATCGTTCATGTGATCTTCCCAATAAAAAATTTGCGTTGCGCCCCGGATAGAACGGGAATCAACGACGCTGCGCCTGATTAAATCGCGCCCGCAAAAACGATCAAGAATAGCTGGTGCTCATGGTAGGTCCGCCTATGGCCAGTTAGAGGGGGGCGAATGAGAGGAGCGTGGCAAATGCCACAAACCCTGGCCCAACCAGAACGGTCCGGCCTCAGAAGGCTGCTGCGCGAACAGACCCAACATTTGTCATCCACAGCAAACATTTAGGCTTTACTATCCATGTTGAGGCCCAGGAACCGAGTTTTCTCACAACGAGCGGTAAGCACGTCCGGAGAACCCATCGTGAGCCGAACGCCGTTAAGAAGCTTTTTCCTGACGATCCTGACTAATTAATGCATCGAAATCATCCTGGCGTAGCGCCTGGGAGAACAGAAAGCCCTGGACATAGTCGCAGCCGGCACGGGAGAGGAATTGCAATTGCTCGTCCGTTTCAACACCCACTCCAACCACCTGAAGCTCTATCGCGTGAGCCATAGCGATTACGCCTTCCAGTATTCGGTCGGCATCACCACCCTGGCCAGCCTCCTTTATCAGCTCTCGGTCTATCTTGACGCTGTCCATCTGGAACTTTTTAAGAGCAAACAGGGAGAAGGGTTCGATGCCAAACTCGTCGATTGCCAGATGTAGTCGCGAACCCGCCAAATCCAACCTCTCGACTGGATTGAGACCGGAGGCACGAATGTCGTTAAAGGAGGCCAGTGTCAGTTCCAGGGTGATCCGACTTTCATCAAGACCCGCTTGTGTCAGCCGCTCCCGCCATTCCTCCACGAGGGTTCGGGTAACAAAGGAGGCCGGGGATTCGTTGATGCTGACCGGAAAGGCCTGATCATTCAGGTCACGCCACCGGAGCGAGCAGGTCACTGCCTGCTCCAGTACGTAGGCGGTGATGCTGTCCGTCATGTCGCTGTGTTCGGTAACGCTGAGAAAGACGTCAGGGCTCAATAGACCCCTGACTGGATGATGCCATCGGAGCAAAGCCTCTGCTCCGGAAATGGCTCCAGTGCGAATGTCGATGATAGGCTGATAGTAAACCTCCAGTTGATTCTCCCTGAGGGCATCATCCAGTTCCCGGTTCAACCGCATATGCTCTGATTCGCTCTGCGCCATCCAGGGCTCGTAGACCTGAACCTGTTGACCGCCATGTTCCTTGGCCGCGTACATGGCCTGGTCGGCATTGTGCATCAGCTTGTCGGCATCCTTGCCGTCATCGGGGAACAGCGTCACGCCGATGCTGCCGGAAAGGTGTACCCGGTGAGAATCAACGTCGAACGCCCGTTCGAGACTGACCAGCAATGTCTCGGCGGCTTGCTTCGCACCCTCCCTGCCGGTTTCCTTCAGGATCAGGGTGAATTCGTCTCCGCCGAGACGGGCCACCGTATCCATGGCCCGGACCGTGGCGCTTATCCGCTCGGTAACCAGCCTCAGAAGCCGGTCACCGGCCTTGTGGCCGAGTTGGTCGTTGGCTTGCTTGAAGCGGTCCAGGTCGATGAAGAGCAAGGCAAAGGAGCTGTCCTTTCGCTGGGCCTCCAACAAGGTCTGCTCAAGCCGATCGAGGAATAGCCGCCGATTGGGGATGCCGGTGAGCGAATCAAAATTGGCGTTTCGCCAGGACTGATCTTCCGTCTGTTTGCGCTCAGTGATGTCCCGCGACGTCTTGACGACAGCTTCCACTTCGTTCTGGTCATTAAAAACCGGGACGAAATAGCAGTCAAAATCCAACTCGCGGCCTGAGGGTAAACAGTGATGCCACTCCCTGCGCTGGGTCTGACCTATGGTAACGGTTGTGTCGACCGCGTCGTGACAATCTGCGGCAAAATCCAGACCCAGCTCACGTGGCGTTTTACCAATCATGTCACTTTGCGGCACATCGACGAGATCGGCCATCGCCTTATTGAGAAACAGGTGTCTGCCATCGGGATCGAATATGGCGGCGGGGTCAAGGGAGGCTTTCAGCATGGTTTCGATCAGGCGTGTTTCCTGCTCTTTGAAGGCTGAGAAACTGGACACCGAGTTGGCAATCAACTGGTCGATGGCTTCGTTGAACCGCACCAGCTCATCGATCTCTTTTGCGGTGCAGCTCCGTTGCTCGGAGCCCCAGGCCCGGGTAACACGAGCCCGCAGGGCCCGGAGTTCCTGTACCATTTGAAGCATGGACAGACCCTGCTGGAAACGGCGTGTGCCATACTCTGCTCCGATATCCGAAGCAGGGGCGTTGCCCTTGCCAAGGGCTTTGCGAGCCGACTCTTCGCAAGTCTGGAAGCTCAAAATGTCTTCGGCGATGAACTCCAGCATCGAGCGGGCATGATGCCTCAGGGCGGGGCTTTCTTTGCCTTTCAACTGCGGGGCGATCTCCAGCGCGGCTTCTTCCCAGTCTTCGAGCAGTTGCTCTGTTTCCGTCTGGATAAACTGGGCCAGCTTCATAGCGAGAGGCCTCCTTCATGGTATGTTGGCCGGTACCAACTTGGTTCATAAACCGTCAAGGGCTGAGGCCTGTGCAGCCCATTTAACAGGATTTAACACACCCTAACAGGACAGGCACAAAAAAATATACATCAAATATATTTAAGTGCGCCAATCTGACCAGCCTCTTCAGGAAAATTGTAAACAGCCCTGTTTTACTTGCACCGCTAATAATAATTTCTCGCCCGCAGCCTTTAATACAGTATCCCCATTGTGTCAGGGTCAGGGCGTCCGGTTTATAAGCGGGCAGCTTCAGATACCGGTAGGTTAAGTCTGCAAGGCTAAACCTATGGCCTAAGGTCGCCTGAAACCAGTCTGTCTGTCTCTCGCTTCACCACGGCGTAGCATTCGCAACTAAGTGCTTCTAGCCCGGGCCGGTCCAACACGGTAATTTGTCCTCGATGGTATTTGATAACGCCCCGGTCTTGTAATTTGTTGGCGGCTGCGGTGACACCCTCGCGGCGAACTCCCAGCATGTTGGCAATGAGTTCCTGGGTCATTTTCAGCTGGTTGCTCTGGAGGCGATCGAGAGATAACAGCAGCCAGCGACACAGCTGCTCGTCGATCGTGTGATGGCGATTACACGCCGCCGTCTGGGCGATTTGAGTGATCAATGTCTGGGCGTAGCGCAACATCAACCGTCGTACGTCGGCATAGTTGTCGAACTCAACCTTGAATTCCGACGAGTTCATTCGATAAGCGAAGCCTTGGCTTTGCACTACAGTACGGCCTGGGGGGGGCGCTGCCCATGAACACGGGAACGCCGACCACGCCCTCGCGACCCACGACTGAGATTTCGGTGGATGAGCCGTTTTGGATGACGTAAAGCAACGAAATAATGCAATTGGTGGGAAAATAGACAAATTTAATGATATCGCGGGATTCGTGGATCACGTCGCCAAGGTTCATATCAACCAATCTTAGACGCGGAAATATTCTAGCCTGGGCACTCTTTGGCAAAGCTGCCAGCAAGTGATTCTGTTCGAAGCATATTGATGGGGCGTCCACAGCCACCTCCTTGGCCTGACTCTTTTAAAGGACAACATCAAAGTATAGTACAAAATACATATTCTGGTTGCTGCAATGTCATGTCAAAGGCGGCGACGCTCGCCTCAGCGCGGGAGCTAACAAGCAAAGAGTTACAGAATAATCTGCCAGAGATCCTGATTGACCTGGCTGATCAGTACACGCGCGCCGTGGATAAAACGCGCCACATCAATGTAGGGGGGGAATAATAACCGGCATGCTACATATTATTATTTTCTCCATGAAAGCATTTGGAGATATCCGGGATTCACTGACCCGGTACCGACACAGAGGAACAACGCCATCGATGAGCTATTGCCTAACAATTGGAAATTGACTACGGCTGACCAGACCTAATGGCCAAACGCCTACTTTTTTGATTGCCATGGAGGAACCTGGGAATTTCGAAGCAGTCAAAGCCTATAGAGGCTATTAGTAACCAGCGGGTGAGTTTCATGTTTTTAAAATCGTGGTTTCTTGTACTACTGGCCACCTTCACCACCTCAGCTTTTAGTGACACTAGCATCAGGGTGGGTGTTGGCTCCGGTATGCTAGATGTCATTAGCTATTCAAACGGAGTCCTTTCGGGCCCAATGGCTCCGCTGTATAAATGCGTCTTTGACTATGCTGATCTGGAGGTAAATTATATTGAGCTGCCATTGAAGCGGGGATTGCAATATTTAGAGGTTGACGAAATATCAGCATTACTGCCTTTAGCGAAAAGTCCTACCAGGGACAGGATCGGCTTGTTTGCCGGCGAATTATTTGTCACAGATTATGTTTTTGTTTCCCTAGATCCATTTCCAGTGCTTGAGAAGAAGGAAGGCCTAAAATACGTCGCTCCCCGAGGCTCTGTCGCCCCTGAGTTCATTCATGGTCAGGATGCAGAGATTTACGAGGTGACTGAATGGTCCCAAGCGGCTTCCATGTTGCGATACGATCGTGCTGATGTTGCTGTCCTCCCGGAGCTGCTGGTAAGCAAATTGCTTGGTCTTGACACCGTGGATGTCTATCAACGGTCGGCGGGAACTTTGCCTGTATCGCTCTACTTGGCACGCAATACAGAAGACACGTCCGTATCATCGAAACTGATAGCGGCAGTCCAAGATTGTAATGTCCAATATTCCATATAAGCCAATCTGTTGGAATAAGCCGCCTGCTGATTCACCTACAAACGCCGCTGATCGCGGTGTCATCGTGCTTAAGGTGCCATACCGCCGGCTATCCGGAAACCGCCGGAAACATTCCCAGGGACCAGTGGCTTACCGGAATTTACCATTTCATAAGGTCCCTCGGGCCGGCCAGCGATCCGGTACCGCAGTGGCCGATTCGGATAGGTACGCCTTCACGCGCCGCCACGCCGATAATTCCTTCTCCTAGGCCAATCTCTGAACCCACGCCGGAGTGAAGATAGCCGCGACTGGCCACGGTATAGAGTTTGTCGCCAACGGCGTCCAGCATCAGAACCATGGCGTGCTGGATGTTGAACTCCTGGGCCAGACAGGCCAGGGCGTCTGTCAGCAGGGAAGAGAGGTCCTGGCAGGCCCCAAGTCGCTCAATACTGCGCCGCAACACAGGCAAAAGGCTGGGCGCCAGAGGTGCCGCGAATGACGGCGAAGTACCTGGTACATGCTCGACACTCTGTACCCAGTAGATATCAGAGCCTTTCAGCCGGAATACGTCACACGACAGGGCCACATGGTTTTCATCGATGTAATGCACCTGTGAGAGGTAAGCCACGTTGGGCATGGCATTCTCATCACAGGTTGCGATGACGGCAGGAACGGCGCCTTCAAAGCAGCGCCGAAGACTACTCAGAAGCGGCTGCATTACCCGGCTCCGAGCGGTTGACCCGCGCCAACGCCGGGCGTCTGGTTAAAACCGACTACGGGCATAAAACAGACAGCATCGGTAATATCAGGCGCCATCAACGCCTGCGAAAACGCGGGTGAGTAACCCAGGGAAATCAGCTCGCCAGCAGCGCGCAGGCCATGTCGTTCGATAAGGACCTGGTCGCCGGCCGGCTGAATACCGCAGAGAAAGCACCTCCGTCGCGTAGGTCACGCAAATCAGCTACTTACCCAAGAAATTCCAAACAAAGTGCTAAACAAACTTAAAGTAAATTCTAGAATAGAGAGCTAGTTTCAATTTCCACACAAAGTACTAAATTCGGCGTCTAGCTCACGACTGGAAATGACTCGACTGGAAAAGGTTAATCTAGAGGCAGGTCAACTGCCTTGCACTCCCATAACTATGTGCAATACTCAATCAAATACGTCGACATACGTATCAATGGAGCGTTCTAGCGCGACCCTTCTTCAGCTGACGTTTGCTGAGACTTATGCGCCAACGCAGGAGGAAATACCCATTCCTGCACGGGAAGTCCCTCAAAACAGTCATAACAATGAATAAGGGCTGCAATCATGAAAAAGATACATACTGGCGCCATTGGCGCTTTTGCAATCTGTGTAGCGTTCTCTGCTCTGGCGGATACCGAGGAGGTCGACAGCACTCTGTATTGGGTACAAACGGATCCAGGGCAAGCCGTAGAGATGCCCAGCGGCACAAAAGGTAGAACGGTTATCAGAAACCATGCAACCGTGATTCAGGCAGACGGCGACGTGTCTAGCCAATGGTGTACTGGACACCAAGGGGTTGATGGTTCGGGAAGAGCTGGAGGCGCGGGCTATTGCACGAGCATCTCGGATAACGGCGACATGCTGTATCTTTCCTATGTGCTTGGTGCAGAGGATGAACCAGCGAATTGGACGGTAATGGGCGGTACTGGCGCTTATGAAGGCGCCACCGGTAGCGGAACATCGACGATCACGTCCCTTCGCGGCGATGGGCGCGCCTGGACCAGCCGTGCCCAGGGAAGCATCACGACCAAATAGAGTTGATTTGAAGGGGCGGGCGGGGCTCTCGGGCCCGCTCGCCAAAGCGGTTAGAGGCTGCGCAGCGAAGGAGTAGGGTGGTAGTTTTAAATTGCTTTTAGATTACTCGCTACGCAACCAGCGGTAATACCCTAACCAGGCTCTTACCCGAATTTTAGTAACAGCGTTCCGGGCGGTATGGCTGAAGTTCTCATCGAAATGAAAAATCGGGACAGCGCCATTAATGCCATTTCAGAACCATCGAAATAGATTTGTCCCGGTTTTGTCCTCAATTTTCTGGTCCCCCGGATATTTAAAAACTGCTCCAAAAAAAAATCACAGTGATGGTTGGTTGCAATATTGGAAGTAGTCTCGAACTGGACACTATTCGGCGTGAATCGCACAGACTGACCCGACACGGCCAGGTACCGGTCAGAAAACGGCATCACCGGTTTGAGGATTCGGGTCGCCATTTCTTGCGAAAGCGGTCCAGTAATCAAGCATCGTTTCCGTTAACCATCAAGTCTGGCAATAATGTACTGCGTATAATGTATATTATGTTAAATGGTATGCAGACCAGGGCGACTCACAATCGCCAATGACAAGTATTATTCATCATCAAAGAAAGTCCGTAAAAGTTGCCCGAAAAATAGCGGAGCATGTCTCGCCCTCTACGGCCCTTATTTACGAGGAACCTCCTGAAGAGTCCCTCGCAGAGGCCCTCAATAATTCAATCTGATAGTCAGATCCAGATTTTGCCCATCGTATGAAAAGCTAGCGTCCTCGAATGAAGGCGCGCTCAGCGCAGCCTCTGCGCCACTTGAAAAACCATAGCCTTCCGTGGGGACCCCTAGAAAGTTAGTGTTGAGCTTGCCATCCATATTCTCATCATGGATGACGGCCAACGCATACGTTCCTGGAGGAATATCCAGAAAGCTACAACGTGCCTTCGTATCTCGAATTTTCATCATCATTATATTGGTCGCGGAGTGCAGAAACTCATTGGGGAAGCCCGCTGGCGATTCGAAAAGTGCGCAAGCTACAGTCCCGGTGCTGTTTTTAATGTTCGGAATTTTCACATGAATTCCGGGACACGATGGTTCGGCGAAGACGATGGCGGGAAGATTCGTAAACGCCAGCACGAATCCCAATGCCATATACCTGCCCCCCATGGAGTGCCGAATCAGGGCAAGCATGGCGGTGGAGGTCAATGCTGATTCCCGATTATTTGACTTACTCATCAGTATCTTCATAGCTCTGATCTCCCTGGCCTGGTCGGACCCCTGATTAGACACTCATCAGCTACTGTAATCCCTTATGGTGGCTACTCACTGGTTGCCTCTGGCTGCCTTGCTGAGATGCTCGCTGATGCGTTGGTCGACCATTTCAATGACTCCGGAAAAGCCGGATTCCGCGACAACGTCACTGAACTGAGTCTGCATCATTTCCAGGACACCGACCCCCTCGTTGACCACGTCATAAATCCGCCATCGGCCATCACGCAGGAACAGGCGATAGTACAGTGAGATTGTGCCTGCATCCGCCGTGGCGAGCTGAGAGTCCACCTCAATTCGGTTGCTGGCAGTGGATGTGCTGTCGAGAGTTCTGAATGCCTGATCTTCGAATTCGGTAAGTCGGGCGGCGTAGGTCACCGCAATTAATTGCCGAAGCCGATCAACAAGTTTCTGTCTTTCTTCCTTGTGCATGTCGGCCCAATGTTGGTCCAGTGCAATACGTGCCATAAGCGGTACGTCGAAGTGTTCCTTCACAATTGGCAAGAGCCGCTCGTAACGCAACGTCAGCGCCGGGCCTTTCTTCATTATGTTGATCAGCTCGGCATGGAAACTATCCACCCGATGCATGGCGGCCTCCTGGTCTTCCGCGTCCTTGCTGCCATAGGCTGGCATTGCTGCGATTGCGCCAAGCACCAGCATCACGAAGGTCAGACTGACCAGGTAGGCCGTGCTAGTGCGGAAAGATTGCCGCAGTTGAAGAAGAGAGGGGTTAACGTATGTTGATTGGGCCATGAGTTCATCATCCTGTGACAGCGCAGGAGGTCAGTTCGCGGGCGATCACTTCCCTGGTTTTGCTAGGGGAAGGCAACCATCTTTTGCTGACTTTCGTCCCAGAGTTTGAGCCGGAAGGTGTGCAGGCTCTGCCGCAAGGTCAAAGGCTCTTTGGCACGCACAGCGGAAACCTCGTCGTAACACTCCGGCAAACGATAATTGGGAATTCGGGCATTGAGATGGTGGATATGGTGATACCCGATGTTCGCCGAAAACCAGCGCAAAATAGTCGGCAATTGATAGAAGGAACTGCCCTCCATGGCGGCCCGCAACGGATCCCAGTCACCTTTTCGGGCCCAGTAGCCGCCTTCGAACTGATGCTGGACGTAGAACAGCCAGATGCCGCCCATACCCGCCAACCACAACACAGGCAGCTGAATCAATAAATAAGTCTGCCAACCGATCGTTTGGGCGGCGACGAGGAATATACCAACGATAGCAAGATCCGTGAACAATACGCTCTTACGCTCTTTGTGCTGCACTTTCCGACTCGGCAGACGGTTGCTTAGCAAGAAATTGAAAATGGCGCCGAAGCCCAAGAGCACCACAGGATTACGGTAGAGCCTGTAAAGCCACCGCTTAAGCCTCGGCGACTGGTTGTATTCGCGCAGGGTGAGCGTCCAGATATCACCAAAGCCTCGGGTATCGAGATTGGCGTAGCTGACGTGGTGACGAAGGTGGCTGAGGCGCCAGTCGTCGAATGATGTAAAGACGAGGACCCCCAACAGGCGCCCCACCCAGGTGTTGGCACGCCTTGATGGCAGGAACGAACTATGGACGCAATCGTGGAATAAAATGAAAAGGCGGACCAGAAACGCCGCCGCCACCACCGAGAGTGCCAGTGTCCACAAATAGGAAAAATCGTGCCGGTTAGAGAGGATCATCAAGTACCACAAGCCGGCGTAAGGAACCAGGGTATTGATAAGCTGCCAAATCGCCTTGCCACGGCTGGGGGTGCGGTACGGGTGCAGCGCCGGACGCGCGTCCGGCCATGGGGAATTGGCTTGCATATCGCCTCCATTCGATTTTTGCGGTACTCAGACCGTTGAGACCCTTTGCGATCAGCGCAAGCAAACACCGATCAAAATGCTTTTAATCCCTGGAATTCATTTTTGACTACTTGTGAATCATCTTATGACCTTTGAACCCGTCAGACAACCCAGGTTCAGTTCGGTTGTATCAGGGCTTCTTTCCCAAATCGTCCGCGACAAACGCATCGCGCTTACCCACAGCTTGATCATCGCCCACGGTAGTATCCCGGCTTGTCTGATGCTCCATTTCAGAATTCAACTCGGCTCCGAGAATAAAAATATACGCGGTAAGGTAGAACCAGAAGAGCAGTGTAATCACGGCACCGACCGAGCCGTATGTCTCGTTGTAATCGCCGAAGCTGGAAACGTACCAGGAAAACAGGCCTGAGGTGATTAGCCAGACAATGACCGCCAATAAGGCACCAGGCGTGAGCCAGCGCCACTTCGGGGCCTGGCGGTCCGGGCCGAAACGGTACATAACCGACAACGCCAGCACCGCGATCAGGCCCAAGGTGGGCCAACGGAGAAGATCCAACGCTAGTTCAACGGTGGGCCCAGGGTCTAGCAACTGAAGGACAACCGGTGCGACCGCCACAATGGCCAGGGAAATGGTGAAGAAGATGACCAATCCCAGGGTCAGCGAGAAATCCACCAGCATCTTACGGATAAAGCCACGGCTGCCCTCTTCCTTGTAAGCGATGTTCATCGCAATTGTCATGGCGGTGGTGCCTTTGTGCGCACTCCAGATCGCGATGAGGATACTGATCAGGGCGCCGAGTCCCAACGCAGATCCAGAGCCGCTGGTAAGTTGCTCAGTCTGCTGGGCAAGTATACTGCGCGCTTGGCCGGGCAGAACCCCCGACAGCGCCGTGACGTGGGCCCGGGCCTCCGCCGGGTCAAATATCAAGCCGTATACGGATAAGAAGGCGGCAATCATGGGGAAGATCGCCAGGAAAAAATAGAAGGCGACGCCGGCGGCAATCAGTCCAAGATGATCCTTTTTTATCGCGCACTTGACCCGTAACGCGATATCACGCCAGCCTTTTACATCAATTTGACTCGGATGCAAGGCGTTGCGGCCGCGCGAATTCGTGTGGCGGGTCTTGCTGATTTTTTTGCTCATTGGCAAGTCCCTTCCTTAGGTTAAGACAAAGGATCAAGCACTAGCGCAAAACGTTGCGCTAGTCGGCGGCCCCTTCTCTAACCGCTTCAGTGGGGTGGCCATGGAAAGGTTTGATCAGTGGTTACCGCCATTTTTTGCTGCTTAACCCTGGCCAAAAAATTGCGTTTCAAAGGCAGCCGGCATTACCGGTTCACTGAAGTAATAGCCCTGAACACCTTCACACTCATTTTCGACAAGAAAATCCATGGTTGCTTTATCCTCGACACCTTCGGCGATCACCCGCAACTTCAAGCTTTGTGCCATGCGAATAATCGCCTGAACAATGGCGGCGCTATTCACGTCGGTCAGGATGTTGTGCACGAAGCTCTGGTCTATCTTCAGCTCGTGAACCGGGAGGTCTTTCAGATAACTGAGTGAAGAGTATCCGGTTCCAAAGTCATCAATGGCGATGTGGATGCCCATGTCTTTGATCTTTCCTACTCGTTCGGTGGCCCCTTCAATATCACTCATGATGATCGACTCTGTCAGTTCCATCTGCAACAGGTCCGCAGGAAGACGGTAAAGTTGCAGGAGCTTTTCCACATACGCCGGGAACTCGTCGTCGCGGAGCTGGGCTATGGAGACATTCACCGACATGCGCACAGCAGGATGCTCGGCGTCGAGCCAGGCCCTCGCCTGGGCGCAGGCTTTTTCGATCACCCAGTTTCCAATGGTAGCCATCAGATGGCCACTGTCTTCCGCGACCGGAATGAATCTGGCTGGAGGAATCAGGCCCTTTTGTGGGTGGTGCCAGCGTAATAACGCCTCGACCCCTATCATCTGGCCGGTGCCCGGAGAAATCTGAGGCTGGAAGTACAGGGACAGCTGATCCTGAGCAATCGCCGCACGTAAATCCTTCTCCAGTTCGTGGCGTTCCTTTGCCCGCCTGTTCATTTCCGGAGCGAAGAACTGGATGCAGCCCCTCCCCCGTGCTTTTGCCTGATACATCGCGGTGTCTGCGTGTTTGACCAGCGACTCTGCATCCTGTCCGTCCTCCGGAAACACGCTGATACCGATACTGGTCGATACATTCACCGTTTCCTGGTCAAGGACGAAGGGCTCGCTCAAGCGCTTGGTTACTTTTGTGGCCAGCTCATCGGGAAAGGTCTGGCGGTCGAAACCGGTCAAAAGAACCGCAAACTCGTCGCCTCCCAGACGGCTAACGGTATCCGTCCGGCGCACGCAGCCCAGAAGCCTGTCGGCAACCTGTCTGAGAAGTTCGTCACCCACCCCATGGCCAAGCACATCATTGACTTGTTTGAACAGGTCCAGATCCAGGTACAACAGGGCAAGCGTGATATTGTAGCGCTCGGCGTAAGCCAGTTCCTGAGTCAGCCGTTCAAACAGCAAGGCACGATTCGGTAAGCCCGTCAGAGGGTCGTGGAAGGCAAGATAGCTTAATTCCGCGGTCAGCAGGCGGATCTCACTGATGTCGCGAAATGTGACTACCGCACCCCGGTTTTGGCCATGACCACCCCGCAGCGGAGCGGCATGCTTCTCTATGGGGAGTAACTCGCCATCGTATCGGCGCAGCAGAATGTTACCCGACTGTTGGGGTTCGTCCAGGTCTATAGCCCTGAGCGTTGTGCTACTGCATATTTCCCGCGTGGTTTCATCCAGGGTGATCAGAACCTCATCTACGGGTTGACCGATGGCTTCGGCCCTCGGCCAGCCACTGATTTGCTCGGCGGCGGGATTTAGAAATGTTATGCGACCTTCGGTATCCGTGCTGACTACACCGTCAGCAATGCTTGTCAGCGTCACCTGCAAGCGTTCCCGTTCATTCTGAAGACGGCTGTTCGCCTTCTCCACGTAGGTGGTCACCGATTCGACAATAGCCTTATCCAGGGCTTCATTGAGAAAGACCAGTTCGCCTTCGGGAAGTTCGCCCATCCGGGAAGACAGTGTTTGCAGGATAACTACCCGCAACAGACCATACTCCCGAGCGACCTCCTCCAGCGAAAACCCCAGTTCCCAGCGGTTTTGCGCATGAAGACGGGGACCCTGTTGTGGAAAATTGATGTGGCGCGTTTTATCCACGGTGCGCCTGTACTGATCAGCCAGGTCAATCAGGATCTCTGGCAGATTATTCTGTAACTCTTTGCTAGTTAGCTCCCGCGCTGAGGCGAGCGTCTGCCGGTCGAGGCTTTCCCAGTCCTGGAGTATGGTTTTGCGCTCCTGGCGGAGAAATTTGTCAAGCGGGAGCCTGGGTTTTGCTGAGGCTTGATTTGGCGACATGCCGATCCGTCCCTGTAGAAGTGCTTAATCAGAATCTTATCAGGGTGAAATCTGTAAAGACATGCACGAGAGTATTCATCGGTAGGGTTTGTCTGCCTTGGTTTTAATATGTCAAACATGTATTTAACATTATTTGACATCTTTACACACTAATATCCTTATCAGGTTTTCTTAATCTGTGTAACTTGCCTCCCTAAGCTGAAACCAGTCAGGGCCTGGGCAATGGTTTCTGGCGCACCAACAGTTTGCTGACGAAGACCTGATTACAGGAGTTCTCTGATGAATACTGCCAAATACCGGATTGATGACCTGTACCTGTTATCAGGCCTGACCGCGGATCTGTTCTACCACGAAGCCTCCAAAATCATGGAGGAACACGCCGTCCGGTGTGGCAGTATTATCATCGACATGCCGCCACCGCACAGCGAGCCGGAGGATGCAGCAGGCCAGCCCTACCCTGAACCGGACATCATCTTTCGCCCTGAACAGAAGAAAGGGCCTGCGGCTGACGAAAACAATCTGAAAATGGAGAATGATGGCAAGCCAGCCCTGAATCTGTATCGCTGGGCGTCCAGACTGCCCCGGGCCCATGGCAACGGTGACATCATCGTGATGGCTGAGAGTCTTGACCAGGCCCGCGAGTTTGCTCGTATTCAGGGCCGCAAATACATCCAGGAACAAAGCAGTTTCATCGAAATGCTGCGACTCAACGAAGAACTCAGGGTTCTCGAAGCCGACCTCCTGAATGAACCTGAACTTATACCTGCCGGTGTGGTGCTGATACGCCGATCCGAGTGAACTTTCCGAGCCAGGTCTGCAATGCCAGCCCGGAGTGAAACCTCCGGGCCTTCAATATCAGATCAGGGCTCAACCGGCTTTGGCTGGGTTGCTGGTGCTGCTGGCTGGGCAGTGCCCTCGGATTCATCCATTCCCACGGGCGAGCGGGCACGAATCACGATGGAACGGGCATTGAGTTCGCGACGTTCAAACACGCCCGGGTTCATCTGGCCACTGACCGTAACCAGGTCGCCCACATCTACCGAGCGGTTTCGCAATCCCGGCTCTTTGAGCGGATCATAGTTCATCATTGACGTATCTACAGTCAGCTCCCGTGAACCCGTGTCAATGGTAAAGGTACGGTTTTCGATGTTCTCCACCCGGCCGCTGACGGAGAGATCACCTGTTCGCACTGGAGGCTGGGGTTCAGGTGCGACACCGGTAAACGCTTCCTCGCCACCGGCACCACCGTGAAAATGGATGCCCAGGTCTTCAACATAGACACTGTCTGCCTCAATGGTTTCAGTCTCGTAGGTGTCCTGGTCCACTCTGCCGTATACCTTTACCTTGTCCCCTTCGAGTACCTGACCGGGCAGATCTGCCCAACTCCAGTTATCCAGTTCAATCCGGACCGTGTCCCCGCCGTAGTTCAGCATAAAGGTATCGGCGTCTTTGGTGCTGGCTACCTTACCGCTCAAAACAATCCAGGAACCGTCCTGCTTCTGGGGGACCTCCTCAGCTGCCAGCGCTGGGAGCGTGGCGAGGATCGAGGCTATAAAAAAACTGGCAAGAACAGGTTTGCTCTTCATGTTTTCTCCTTTTATTTGCAGAGCCGCTTGAGGACTCCTGACTAATACCCTTTTCTAAATACTTGTTGATGATTTCCAAAGTATCAAGGGCGATCTGTGTTTTAGCTTCAAAAACCCAGTACTTTCCGTGGTTGTTCAATCACTCATAACCTGCCGCCCAACTCGTGCGACCAAGCTCTACCGCACGGGTAACGTCGGTTTCGGGAACCACCGACATGTCCCCCACCTCCCTCATGTCGTAATGAAACACGCACAAACGCGATGCAAACTCGGCGAACGGCAGCGATGCTTCACCATGTCGCTCACCATTACTCTCGGTCGAGCAACTAATGCCCTGGCCCCAATCCTGTCCGCTGTCGTTGTTGGGGTTGAAGAAGTAGATGCGCATCTCGCCCGTGCGATCAAGGTTGACGCGGATGATCGTTATGGCATGGCGTCCAACGAAGCGTCCTCCACTGTCAGTGACAGCAATACCGGCCGGTTGCGGATGGATGACCGGCAGGTTGCCATTGTAATAAGGGTGATAGCAGGCATAAAAACGGCGGATAAAATCCTCATAATCATGGATCTTCCCCGTTTCCCGGTTAATGACACTGAGAAAGCCATGCCCTACCCACCAGCCATACATTTCCGGGTTGATCCAACGGTGCAGGTCGTCGTCGCGTACTCCGCACAGTCGCCCCATCTCGCCATAGATGCGATCAAGGTGAGGTGCGAGAATCAATGAAACCGGGTCGACATCGGTTGGAGGTTCTTTCGCAAGCCCGGCTTCCAGATGCTGTGAGGTAATCGTCTGGCCCTCGAAACGCATGATGACATCGTCATCACGGGCAGCCCAGGCCACCAGCTGTAACAGGAAATCGGCGTCGTTAAAGGACCACATGGAAAGACCGATAACCGACTGGCAGGTCGGATTATTACCCTGTCCGACACCCAACGGTTGCCCCAGAAGGCTCAGCACACCGGCCAGCAAATACACCCGTGGCGGGTGGGCGTTACCGAAAACTGCGCTCAGTTTTGCGTCTGCGGCGGGACACAGTTTCAGTTGCAGTTGCCGCCACAGGCCAGAAGCCACCGGGGGGGTGAATAAAGAGCCACGCTCAAGAAACATGGCCAGGCCGTAGACAGCTTGACAGGTTTCCGGATGAACGACCTGGTCAATCAGTTCGAGCACGATCTGACGGTAGCTCTGAAGCACATCGTTACCGGTGATGCTCAAGCCCAATGCCAGTGGTATCAGGTCATCCCGTTGTGCCCGCAGATGTCGTAACAGCATGGGATGATAGGGAGACACCATACCTGTGCCGTGCATGGCGCTGGCAAAGCCCTGCGCCTCTTCGGTGAGCGCGAAGTCGTCCATGGCGGCCAGACGCTCGCTGTACACCGCAAAACCCGGATCATCCCGGCACCCTCTGGTTGGGCCGAACAAAGCGCTGACAAGGCGCGCCGCCTTGTGCATACCCGAGGTCTCGATTTGCGGGTCAAACAGACACTTGGCAATCTGGCTGACCATCTGTTTGATGCTGTCAGTCTGTATCGGGCGCTGGGCCAGCAAACGTTCTACTTCATCCACCAGGCTCTCGAGAATGCTCTCGTACCCTAGCCTGTTGAGCAGGAACTGATAGAGCGAGTTGACGATGTGGCCCAGCCCCTGCGGTCGCTCCCGGTCCGCTTCGCTCATCTGGCCGGATAGCAGATCCAGGTTCAGTGCTGTCACCTGGGTCAGGAAGTTTCTGGCCTGCTCCGCTGAAATGCCGGGATGGAGATAATCGCCCATGGCAACGGCAAGCAGGCGAAGCTCGCTCAGGGCTTCGATGCACGTGTAGGCGGGTGCTCCCTGACGTAATGTCCGCACCGCCAGTGCCGGTCGCAGAATGGTAGGGTGATCCCAGTCGCTGTTGGCAAATACGCCCTTGGCTTCGATCGCAGGCACTCGAGCATACAGCGCGTCCAGTCCGCCGGGAGCTTTCATGACATGAAGCGCCGCTTCGAGTACCTCAGTGTTAGGCGCCAGGGGATCGCTCTGGTGCGTAAGTGCAAGCTGTTCCAGGGCCTCGTCAAACGTCGCTACAGAAGCATTGATATCGGTATCAGAGGTTTGAATAGTCACAATGTTTTCCTTGCTTAATTAATCAGCTATTTCGTTGATCATCCATCACCCAACGATGCTCCTAAGGGGTTTCGGAAGCAAACTTTTCCGGGGTTTCGTTTCTATTTGTAACCATAGCGACTATATTAAATGCGATGGTTGGAAGGTGATGACCTTTGATATTCGGCCAGTGAGAACTTCATCAATTCAAGTGTCACGCTCGGCTTCAGGTCACTCAACCCCCGCCATAAACGACAATGCCTGACAGGTCGGTTCACCTGTTGTGCTTAAAATGCAGCGCAGTTTTCAGGCAAATCAGCGAGGAGAACATCGAATGTCTATGACATCGGAGAAAGAGTTGCCCAAAGAGGTAGCAGCATGGCGCGATCCGGAAATGCCCTCGGTCAAGGGTACCGAGACGCCGAAGGATCCGAACAAGGGCTATATCGCCCTGCTCGGCTGGAGCGTTAATGCAATCAAGGCTGCACAGAACTTTGACCGTCGCTACATTGTGATTGCGCCGGAGTGGGCCACGGATTTCTGTACTGCCAACAACATACCCTTCATTCC
>NZ_SRZX01000006.1 GCF_004792665.1 Marinobacter orientalis | reverse complement strand
GCTGACAGGTCTCGTCCTGTTTCGCCGTCTGTTTCACCTGCTCGTCGTACCAGGCCAGTTCCTCTTCCAGCTTCATGAAATGCTGGTACTGGCGGCTCAGCAATTGTCGAGCCCGCTCGGTCAATGCATTGTCGGCGTCCGCCAGGGCCAGCGGCAGCTCCCGGCGCAAGGCGGCGATTCCCTTGGGGATGATCACGCCATACTCGGCCAGCAGGCCCCGCAACTGATTGCTTATCCGGGTCCTGTCCTTGCTCACTCCCTGGCGCAACTTGTGCAGCACCTGCTCATCCTGCTGCTCCGCACTCTTGATGGGCACCGGGCGGATCCGCCCGTGCTCGCAGGCCTCAGCAATGGCCTGGGCGTCGTTGTAGTCGTTCTTCTGACCCCGCAGATACCCCTTGACGTGTTGTGGCGGCAAAAGCTCAACCTCATGCCCCAATGCCTGTATCTGGCGGGCCCAGTAGTGGGAGCTGCCACATGCCTCCAGGGCGACCGTGCAAGGCTCCTGCCGCACCAATTGCTCAAGCAATTGACTGCGGCGCACTTTGCGCTTCCAGCCGCACTGGCCTTTCGGCCCCAGCCCGTAAAGGACAAAGGTGTTCTTTGCGAGATCAATGCCAATCGTTGTAAGCTTAGTCATGGTCTCCTCCCACTCATGTCTGATAGGAAATCTCCTTCCCTATCCTGGCGCATTGCGACGCCGATTAGGAGGGGAGGAGACCATCTCATCGACCTACATTTGTTCTTGCCGCATCCGAAGCGTTATCTTCGAAGCCCGATCAAGCGGTTGCTGGGCCGGTCTTTCGGGAAACGCTACGAGCACGTCCATGTGCGCTTGAAATTGGCCATCCCTGGCCAATTACATTCCCGAAAGACCGGCCCACCAACCGCGAAAACCCCAATTCATCAGGCTACAGACCGAGGAAAATCTCAGAGATCGAGAAGACTTCCCCGAACAATCTCCGAAATCTGCCCCCAGTCACCGGATTCAACCGCCTCTCCCGGAGTCAACCAGGTACCACCAACAGCTGCCACATTGTCCAGCGCGAGATAGTCCTTGGCGGTGTTCCGACGAATACCACCGGTCGGGCAGAAGGTGACGTCCGGAAAGGGTCCGGAGAAGGCTTTCAGGGCCGGGATACCGCCGGCGACTTCGGCCGGGAAGAACTTGAATTCGCGATAGCCCAGATTGTAGGCCACCATAAGCTCGGAAATGGTGGCAATGCCCGGCAGCAGGGGCGCCCCGGAGGTGACGCCAAATTCCAGGATGGCTTCGGTAACGCCCGGGGTGATCACAAACTGGGCACCGGCGGCTTCCACCTGGCGGTACTGGGCAATACTGGTTACCGTGCCGGCACCCACCCAGGCGTCCGGAATGGCTTTTCTTACCTGCTCGATGGCTTTTACGCCGTGGGAGGTACGCAGAGTGATTTCCAGAACACGGATACCGCCATCAACCAGGGCCTGACACAATGGCACCGCCTGGTCGGGGTGGCCGATGGTGATCACCGGAATCAGGGGTGAGGCGCTGAGCACCGACCGGACCCGGTCGCGGTGAAAATCAGACAGTTGGCTCATAATTTTTTCTCCGGTAAAACGGTTCCATGGCCGCGGCTCTCAGGCGCTCCAGAAAATCTGCAGGCCGGGCCTGAGGAAGGCACGGACGGGCATTTCCTTTACCTGGCGGATATCACTGCAGGCCGCCTTCAACGTTTCCAGTTTGTCATCACCTTTCAGGTGCAGCGCCGTGAAGCCAGCGCGGCTCAGTGCTCCCAGCGTAAGCGTTATGCGCTTCTCGGGCCGGGAAGGCGGTGTCACTGGCGCCACAATGGCGGCGGAATCGGTGTCCAGAGCCTCGTCCAGCTCCGGCGCATCGGGGAACAGGGATGCGGTATGGCCGTCGTTGCCCATACCCAGAATCAGCACGTCCAGCGGTAGATGAAGATCAGCGAGCGCCGCTTCTACTGCGGCAAGACCATCTGCCGGAGTATCACCGGGCTGCTTCAGTGACAGATAGTTGGCCTCCGCTGCAGGGCCCTGCAGGAGATTCTCTTTCACCAAACGGGTATTGCTGGACTCATCGTCTTCCGGCACCCAGCGCTCATCCGCCAGCAGTACATCAATTCGCGCCCAGTCCAGCGGCTTTTGCCGCAAGGCCCCGAAGAACGGCCGGGGTGTGGAGCCGCCGGAGACCACAAGGCTGGCCCGGGGCGCAATCAGAAGCCTCTCGGCAAGGTGGTTGGCAACGGCATCCGCCAGAGCCACGGCGGCGTCATCAGGGGTATCAAAAAAGTGCGCATCCACCCCATCCGGCAGATTCAGATCATGCATCTTCATACCAGCTCCTTCCGTCCCGCGTGATCATTGCAATGGAGGCCACCGGGCCCCAGGTGCCAGCGGCGTAACGCTTCGGTGGCTCCCCGCTGTCCTCCCAGTTACGGATAATCTGGTCCACCCACTGCCAGGCATGCTCCACTTCGTCACGGCGCACAAACAGATACTGGTTGCCTTTCATGATCTCCCAGAGCAGCCGCTCGTAGGCATCGGGAATGCGATCGGTTTCGAACGTTTCCGAGAAAGTCAGCTCCAGCGGTCCCTGGCGCAGGCGCATACCCTTGTCCAGGCCCTGATCCTTGGTGAGAATCTGCAGAGACATACCTTCGTCCGGCTGCAAACGGATGATGAGCTTGTTGTTGGCCAGGTGTTTCTGGTCCGGATCAAAGATGTAGTGAGGTGCCGGTTTGAAATGGATAATAATCTGGGACAGCTTTTCCGGCAGGCGCTTTCCGGTACGGATATAGAAAGGCACACCGGACCAGCGCCAGTTCTCAATTTCGGCTTTAAGGGCGACAAACGTTTCTGTCTTGCTTCGCTTGATGGCGCCCTCTTCTTCCAGATAACCGGGAACCGGCTTGCCGTCACTGGTGCCTGCGGTATACTGGCCGCGCACCACATGGGTGTCCATCAGGTGGGGGGTAATCCGCCGCAGCGCCTTCAAAACCTTTACTTTCTCGTTACGGATACTGTCGGCGGAGAGGTCCGCGGGCGGGTCCATGGCGATGAGACATAACAACTGCAGCAGGTGGTTCTGGACCATATCGCGAACCTGGCCGGCCTTGTCGAAATAGCCCCACCGGCCCTCAATACCAACGCTCTCCGCCACCGAGATTTCCACATGGGAAATGTGGTTCTGGTCCCACTGGGACGCAAAAAGGTTGTTGGCAAAACGCAGGGCAATCAGGTTCTGGACCGTTTCCTTACCCAGGTAATGATCAATCCGGAACAACTGGTTCTCGTTATAGACTTCACCCAGTTCGTCGTTAATAACCTTGGAGGATTCCAGGTCATGGCCGATGGGCTTCTCCACCACAACCCGGGTGTCCTGGTCACAGCACCCGTTGCTGCGCAGATTGCGGGCAATGACACCATACATGGCAGGTGGTGTCGCCATGTAAACAATCAGATTGCTGGCTTCGATGGTGCGCCACCCGTTAAGATCCCTGTAGCCCTCCGAGTTGGTAAAATCGAGAAAGTGATAGTCCACTCGCTGCAGGAAGCCCTCTGCCACGCCAGCATCAAACTCGTGCCACTTTACATGTTCCTTGAGCTTTTCGAGGAGAATTCTGCGAACCTCTCCGGTGCCAGCCCGGTTTCTTGCGATGGCAAGAATGCGGGTACCATCATGCAGCAACCCCGCGCGTTCGAGCTGATACAGCGCGGGAAACAGTTTGCGTTGCGCCAGGTCCCCCAGCGCTCCAAACATCATCAGGTCACAGCGGGTATTGATCGAATCAGCCATCGGGTTCCTTCTCTCTAGTTTTGTGCAGAACGCACAGTCCCCACGACTTGAGGCGCTAATGTCGTAATTTTATTAAAATAATGACACCTGAAACCCCATTTTCCAAGGAAATTTCCCATTTATTGATACTTTTACTACCACAAATCGCCCGGAAACAGGTTATAATCAGCGCGGATTTTGACACGAAAGCCGATAAATCAGGGAGTATTCTCAATGGCTGCCAATCAGGCGCAACGCGACGACAATCTGCTCGAAGATATCCAGCTGAGGCTGGACACTCTTAACAAATCCGAGCGCAAGGTTGCCGAAGCAATTCTTCGCGACCCCAGCGCCGCAACCCGATACAGCATTGCGGCATTGGCGAGGGCCGCTGACGTCAGCGAACCTACTGTCAATCGGTTCTGCCGCGGGTTTTCCGCCACCGGTTTCCCCGATTTCAAAATCCGGCTGGCCCAGAGTATAGCCACTGGCACTCCCTATATCGGGCAAAATGTCGAGCCTGATGACACAGTGGCAGAGTTTGCCGACAAAATCATGCTCAGTACCATTGCCAGTCTGGACAAGGCGCGCCAGGCCCTTGATCCCAAAGCGCTGTCAGTGGCTATTGATTACCTGATCCAGGCCAAGCAGATCAACTTCTTCGGCATGGGCGGGTCTGCACCCGTTGCCATGGATGCCCAGCACAAATTCTTCCGCTTCAATATTCCGGTCATGTCCTATGACGATGCGCTGATGCAGCGGATGGTTGCCGCAGGCAGCACCACGGGGGATGTTATCGTGCTTATCTCCTACACCGGTCGCACCCGGGAAACAGTGGAGATTGCCCAGCAGGCCAGGGCAAACGGTGCCACAATTATCGGAATCACCATGCCCGGCTCACCGCTCGCCGAGGCCTGCACCGTAGTCATAGAAGTCACCGCTCCGGAAGACACCGAGGTCTACATGCCCATGTCGTCACGCATTATTCACCTTACCGTGATCGATATTCTGGCCACCGGCGTCACTCTGAAACGTGGCGCAGATTTTCTCGGTCATCTGAAAAAAATCAAGGAAAGCCTGAAACCCACGAGGTTTCCCATCTAGAAAGAAAAAGGCCCGGGACATTGTCCCGGGCCTTGGTCAAAACCGGATCATGCACCCGCTGACGGGTGCTTTTTTCGTCTACTGGCGCTCAACTTCCGCTCTCTCACGGAGATATTGCTGGTAGGCCTGATACTCCCGCTGGCCTTCCAGTGATGCCAGGAAGCTCTGGAGCTGGCTGAACTCGTTACCGTCCCGGTTTACCTCACCTTCATTGACCGCTTCAAGGGCGATAATGGCCATGCCGTTATTGGACATCACGGAACCATAAACTTCGTCGCCGTTTTCTGGCCGCTGCAGTGAAAACGCACGGGATATGACTGCACCACCCAGCACAGGACTGTTTCGCGGCTGATCGTCATAGGACTGCCATTCTCCAATGCCGATCTCCTCAGGCTCCTTGCCGGACTCCAGCTCAGCGATAACCGCTTCAGCTCGCTCGCTCAGAGCTTCCCGGGTCTTCTGACGGGTCAGTGCGGAACGGATCTCCTCTGACACTTCATCCAGTGGTTGTTGCTGGGCTTCGTGATACTCAGCCACTCTGGCAACCACGGACATGTTGTCGCCAACGTCGATCAGCTCGGTATTGAAGCCATCCTGCAGAACATCTTCGGAAAATAACTGACGCACGAGGCCCTCGTGATCAAATGGCGCTTCGCCACCATCCCGGGTGATACCACTTTTTTCCCGTATCTCGAGACCGAGCTCCTGGGCGGGACCTTCCAGATCGTCGGCGGCATACGCCAGATCGGCGAGCTCGGAACGAACCTCGGCGAAGCGCTCTGTAGCCTTGTTTCGTGCAAGTTCCCTGCGAAGCTCATCTTCAAGCTCCTCCAGCGGCGGCACCTCAGACTTCTGCACCTCCAGCAACTTGATCAGGTGAATACCGAAACTGGTCGAGACCGGCTCCGAGACTTCTCCCTCCTCAAGCTGGAACAGGGCTTCTTCAAACGCTTCGTCGTAAACACCACGCTCCGCAAAACCAAGGTCGCCACCCTCTTCGGCCGAGACTGTATCCACGGAAAACTCCTCAGCCAGTTCCGCAAATTCCTCGCCTGCCGCCAGTCTCTCCTGGATAGCCGACACGGTCTCCCCGGCATTCTCACCATCTTCAATCAGGATATGAGCTGCCCGTCGCTCCTCCCTGGCCAGCTCCGAGGAACGCTCTTGATAATACTCACGGAGTTCCTCGTCACTGACATCGATCGCTTCGGCGAGCGCTTCACGGGACAACACAATGTACCGGGCATCCACGCTTTCCGGCTGCTGGAACGCGTCCTGGTTATCCTGATAATAGGCTTCTATGTCGGCCTCGGTGACTTCCACCTGGTCACTCACCGTCTCCTCAGAGAGCGTCACCATCCGGAAATCCCGCGTCTGGTTCTGAATACGCAGCAGCTGGGCCACATTTTCATCAGCGACGATACCGCTCTGGGCGATACCCGCGCGAATCTGGTTCACCACATACTGCTGGCGCATGGTTTCCCGGAACTCGCCTACTCCCATTCCCAGATTCCTGACAGTCGATACAAACCGATCCCGGTTGAACGTACCATCCACCTGGAACTGGGGCATCTGGGTGATCAGTGAGTC
This sequence comes from Marinobacter orientalis, assembly GCF_004792665.1. Lineage (GTDB taxonomy): Bacteria > Pseudomonadota > Gammaproteobacteria > Pseudomonadales > Oleiphilaceae > Marinobacter > Marinobacter orientalis. The sequence goes on along the minus strand of NZ_SRZX01000006.1, from coordinate 218,362 downwards.
GATATCCTGATCTGAAAGTTCAAGGCCCTGGTTCTCGGCATCCTGCGTCATGACCTTTTCCTGGATCAGCGACTGAAGAACGTCACGACGAACCTGGTCCTCATCAAGCATGGAGGGATCCGGATTATCCATTTCTGACAGACGACGCTGGGTTTCCATCTGCACAACGCGCATGAACTCACGCTCGGTGATGTCCTCGCCGTTGACTGTGGCAACCTCAGGTTCGCCGGAAAAACCGCCGACAATCGCGTCCATTCCCCAGATCGAAAGTGAAACAATCAGAAGGCCAATAATAACTTTGGCAATGGTGCCCTGGGCATTATCCCGAATATCTTGAAGCATGTTTCTCCCGGATCCCTGATCGATGTCTGTGAGGGTCTCTTAACGTAAAAAGGCGCATTCATTCAGGAATGCGCCTTGAATTCATCTGAGCTGGCTGACTGCGGTATTGCCACCGGGCCAACCGCTCCGGCAACCCCCGCTGTTCCGGGCGCTGCCGATGAAAGCAGCCGTTACTTAACGGCGTCTTTCAGGGCCTTACCTGCCTTGAACCCAGGCACCTTGGAGGCCGGGATCTTGATCTCGGCACCAGTCTGCGGGTTACGACCAGTGCGCGCAGCACGCTCTTTAACAGAGAAGGTACCAAAACCAATCAGCGTTACCTGATCGCCTTTTTGAAGGGCACTGGTAATGGAAGTGGTCATGGCATCCAGAGCGCGGCCAGCAGCGGCTTTGGAAATATCTGCAGATTCTGCAATTGCATCAATCAGTTCGGACTTATTCACACTAAACCCCTTCGATTTCAGGTTGAAGATGTTATAGGTTGGTTTGTTGTCTCCTGGATGTTCCCGACTATCGCATAAGCGGTCGGAGAATTCCATTCTTCACTATTTTTATTCCTTGCGGCTACTTACCGGTGTCCGGAATAGGCACTAACTGCGCGGGAGCCCTTGATATTGGCTGCTTCACGGCGAAACAGTTATACCAATGGGCTCTCTCGCATGTCAACAACACAGCGTGTGTTTAATGTGTATTTATGCGCTCTGCGGCCTCACCATCATCATCCCGGGGCTTGCTGGCAGCCTTCTCCGATGATGAATCCTCGGTGAGTGGTTCCGGTGGATAGGCCAGTGCTATATCCAGAACCTCATCAATCCACTTGACCGGACGAATCTCCAGGGACTCCTTGATATTGTCCGGTATCTCCTTGAGATCGCGGACATTTTCATCGGGGATGATCACTGTCTTGATACCGCCACGATGGGCCGCCAACAGCTTTTCCTTGAGGCCTCCGATGGGCAGTACCCGGCCCCGAAGGGTGATCTCACCGGTCATCGCCACGTCAGCCCGAACCGGAATCTGGGTCAGTGCAGAAACCAGCGCCGTGCACATGCCCACACCGGCACTGGGGCCATCTTTTGGCGTGGCTCCCTCGGGAACGTGAACGTGAAGATCGTGCTTTTCATGGAAATCGTCACTGATTCCCAGGCCAACCGCACGGCTTCTCACCACCGTCAGTGCGGCCTGGATTGACTCCTGCATGACGTCACCCAGGGAGCCGGTCTTGATGACTCTGCCCTTGCCTCTGGTCAAGGCACATTCCAGCGTCAGCAGTTCGCCGCCGACCTGAGTCCAGGCAAGTCCGGTAACCTGGCCGACCTGGTTCTTCTCCTCGGCCAGACCATACTTGAACTTCTTCACGCCCGAGTAATCCTCGAGCATCTCCGGCGTCAGCGTGACAGAGCTCTTGTCGCCGCTTTCTACGTGATCACGCACCACCTTGCGACAAAGCTTGGCAATCTCCCTCTCCAGGCCACGCACGCCCGCCTCACGTGTGTAGTAACGGATCAGGTCGCGCAGTGTTTCCTTCGGTATTTCCAGTTCGTTCCTGCGCAGACCATTGGCCTTTATCTGCTTCGGCAACAGATACTTGAGCGCGATATTGACCTTCTCATCTTCGGTATAACCCGGAATACGGATGATTTCCATACGGTCCAGCAGGGCTGACGGAATGTCCATGGAATTCGATGTGCATACAAACATCACGTCTGAAAGGTCGTAGTCCACCTCCAGATAATGGTCATTAAAGGTGTGGTTCTGTTCCGGATCCAGTACTTCCAGAAGAGCCGAAGCCGGATCACCGCGGTGGTCCATGCCCATCTTGTCGATTTCATCGAACAGGAACAGCGGATTCTTCACGCCCACCTTGGACAATTTCTGCAAAAGCTTGCCCGGAAGCGCACCAATGTAGGTTTTGCGATGACCGCGAATCTCGGCCTCATCGCGCACGCCACCAAGCGCCATACGGGTATATTTTCGATTGGTCGCGCGGGCAATCGACTGCCCCAGCGAGGTTTTACCTACACCAGGAGGCCCCACCAGACAGAGCACAGGACCCTTCACCTTTTTCACCCGGCTCTGGACAGCCAGGTACTCCAGAATACGCTTCTTGACCTCGTCCAGTCCGTAATGATCTTCGTCGAGAATGTCACGGGCTTTCTCGATGTCATGGCGAACGCGGCTGCGCTTCTTCCAGGGAATGGCCAGCATCCAGTCGATATAGCCACGTACCACCGTTGCCTCGGCAGACATGGGCGACATCATCTTGAGCTTGTTGAGCTCCGCTTCGGTTTTCTTACGGGCCTCTTCAGGCAGGCTGGCTTCTTCCAGCTTCTGCTCAAGCTCTTCAAAGTCGTTGTTGCCCTCACCGAGGCTGCCCATCTCCTTCTGGATCGCTTTCATCTGCTCGTTGAGGTAATACTCCCGCTGGCTGCGCTCCATCTGCTTCTTGACGCGGCCACGTATGCGTTTCTCAACCTCGATCAGATCGATTTCGCCATCCAGCTTGCCCAGAAGCAGGTCCACACGCTGGCGGATTTCCAGTGCTTCCAGAAGTTCCTGCTTCTCAGGAATCTTCAATTCCAGATGAGCGGCCATGGTGTCGGCCAGGCGCTCGAGTTCGGTGATGCCCGTGAGCGCGTTGGAGACTTCCGAAGGCACCTTTCTTGAGAGCTTGACGTATTTTTCAAACTCCTCCATCAGAGTCTTGACCAGGACCTCCTCTTCCCGTGCCGGCAGGGAGTCCTCATCCATCAGCATGGCCTTGCCGGACAGGTATTCACCGTCATCAATATTGGTGATGGTTGCCCGCGCGTTGCCTTCAACCAGGACCTTGACCGTCCCATCCGGCAGTCGAAGCATTTGTAACACGGTCGCCACAGTGCCCATGGCAAACACGTCGTCCGGGCCGGGCTCGTCGGTGGAAGCATCTCGCTGGGCAACCAGCAGGATCTCCTTGTTGCCCTCCATGGCCGCTTCCAGCGCCTGTATGGACTTTTCACGGCCCACGAACAGCGGCACTACCATGTGCGGGAACACCACCACATCTCTCAGTGGTAACAGCGGGTATTCTTGCACAGATTCTTCAGGTATCAGGGTCATAGAAAATCCTCTGACGATGTTTGATTCAGCATATCACCCTTCTTTGGGGCGACAGCAAAAATTGCAATCTTTTTACAGTTCGGAATGCCGCTCTTTCGCTTGTCCTCCGGCCATAAAAAAAGGGCGTCGCCGCCCTTTTTTGTCACGCTAACAGCCCGGGCACTCAGTCCTCGGGAACTGCCTTGGCGTGGTCACTGCTGTCATAGATCTTGAAGGGCTCTGAATGGCCGTTGATCACGCTTTCATCAATGACAACCTTGGAAACATCATGCTCGGACGGAATCTGGTACATGGTATCCAGCAGCGTTGCCTCCATGATGGAACGCAGGCCCCGAGCACCGGTTTTACGGATCATGGCCTTGCGGGCGACCGCCCGAAGCGCGTCTTCGCGGAAGTCCAGCTCTACACCTTCCATGTCAAACAGCTTCTGATACTGCTTGGTGAGAGCATTCTTGGGCTCTGTCAGTATCTGGACAAGCGCATCCTCATCCAGCTCCGACAGCGTCGCCACAACGGGCAGACGACCAACAAACTCAGGGATCAGGCCATATTTGACCAGATCTTCTGTCTCGACGTCCTTGATGATGTCGCCGGTATTCTTGATATCCTCGGGACTTTTCACCGTTGCTGAAAACCCGATACTGCTGCGGTCAGAACGCTCCTGAATCACCTTGTCCAGGCCGGCAAAGGCACCACCGCAGATAAACAGCATGTTGCCGGTGTCCACCTGAAGGAATTCCTGCTGCGGATGCTTGCGCCCGCCCTGGGGCGGAACTGAAGCAACCGTGCCTTCAATCAGCTTGAGCAGCGCCTGCTGTACACCCTCACCGGACACATCCCGTGTAATGGAGGGATTATCAGACTTGCGGGAAATCTTGTCGATCTCGTCAATGTATACGATGCCGCGCTGGGCCTTATCCACATCGTAATCACATTTCTGCAGCAACTTCTGAATGATATTCTCAACATCCTCACCAACATAACCCGCTTCCGTGAGCGTGGTGGCATCAGCAATGGTGAACGGAACGTTGAGCATCCTTGCCAGCGTTTCTGCAAGCAATGTCTTGCCACTGCCAGTGGGGCCAATCAGCAATATGTTGCTCTTGCCAAGTTCCACCTCGGCCTTGCCCTCGCCGTAACGCAGGCGCTTGTAGTGGTTGTACACCGCTACTGAGAGCACCACCTTGGCCCGGTCCTGGCCGATCACGTACTCGTTAAGCGTGTCGCGGATTTCGGCGGGTGTCGGAAGACGATCGCTGGCTTCTTCCTGGGCATTTTCCTGGATTTCTTCCCGGATAATATCGTTGCACAGGTCGACGCACTCGTCGCAGATGAACACCGAGGGCCCTGCAATGAGCTTACGGACTTCATGCTGGCTCTTTCCACAAAACGAGCAGTACAGCAACTTGCCGTTATCGTCGCCTCTGCCGTTTTTTTCATCTGCCATTGAAATACCTCTGAGCTTGGTTTACCGACGCAGTTACCACTATACGCCGGCAGGGAATGTTGCGATTACCTTCCAGTATTATTTATTCGGTACACGCTTATCAAGTATAGAATCAATCAGGCCATAGTCCTTTGCCTGTTGTGGATCCATAAAGTAATCACGGTCTGTGTCCTTGCCGATGGTTTCCAGCTTCTGGCCGGTATGGTGCGCAAGGATGGAATTGAGGGTGTGGCGTATCTTCAGAATCTCACGTGTGTGGATCTCGATATCCGATGCCTGGCCCTGATAGCCGCCCAGCGGCTGGTGGATCATGACCCGCGAATTCGGCAGGCAGGCACGTTTGCCTGCAGCACCGCCGGCCAGCAGGAAAGCGCCCATACTGGCCGCCTGACCCACACAGAGGGTGGCCACATCCGGCTTGACAAACTGCATGGTGTCGTAAATGGACATGCCAGCAGTCACAGAACCACCCGGGCTGTTGATGTACAGGTGAATGTCCTTGTCAGGATTTTCTGACTCGAGGAACAACAGCTGCGCCACAATCAGGTTGGCCATGTGATCCTCAACCGGGCCTACCATGAAGATGACCCGCTCCTTGAGCAGACGCGAAAAGATATCAAATGAGCGCTCGCCCCGTGCGGTCTGCTCTATAACGATTGGCACCAGGCCGGAATTGGTAACCATTGCGGGGCCATCGATTGGTTTCTGCGTCATGATGCGCGTGAACTCCTTTCTGGACAATGAGGTGGCGTTGGTCTGCCACAGCGTTATAAATCGGCAAAGCCTCGTAACTACTCCCACTCTGCCAGCACCGGGCCAAGATGAAAACAGCCGGACGTGCCGGCTGCTTCACTCAGTACATGCCGGGGACACTGATTTTATTGGTCCCCCGCAGTCTTTAACCCTGTTGCTGCTGGCCGGCCTGGATAGCCTCTTCGTACTTGAGCGTCTTTTCCTTGACGTCGGCCTGATCCAGAACCAGGTCAACAACCGCATCTTCGAGAACAGAGGACTCGATCTGCTGCTTCTGCTCCGGGTTGCTGCTGAAGTGCGCGACAACCTCCTCCGGTTGTTCATACGTTGATGCGATTTCCTGGATCTTTTCATCCACTTTAGCAGGATCTGCTTTCAGGTCATGCTGCTTCACGACTTCCTGGAACAGCAGGCCGGTTTTTACACGACGACGAGCCTGCTCTTCAAAGATCTCTTTCGGCAGCTGCTGCGGATCAACCTGGCCGCCGAACCGCTGTACCGCATCCTGGCGCAGACGGTCGATTTCCTGGTCTACCAGGGCTGTGGGAACTTCAAGGTCGGTACTCTCGAGCAGTCCTTCAACAACGTCGTTCTTGACCTTGTTGGAGACAGCCTGCTTGAGCTCCCGTTCCATATTCTTCCGGACTTCTTCACGGAAGGTAGCTTCGTCTTCTGCGTCGATACCGAATTTCTTGAAGAACTCGGCGTCCAGTTCCGGTAACTGCGGCTCCTGAACGTCGTGAATCTTGATCTCGAACTTCGCCGGCTTGCCCGCCAATTCTTCGTTCTGGTAATCCTCGGGGAAGGTCACTTCAATCTCGAACTCTTCGCCAGCCTTGCCGCCAACGATGCCCTTTTCAAACCCGGGAATCATCTGGCCGGAACCCAGGGTCAGTTTGTGGTTCTCGGCAGCGCCACCTTCGAACTCCTCACCGTCCACAAAGCCTTTGAAGTCGATCAGCACCACGTCCTTGTTCTTGGACTTGCGCTTGACGGATTTCATGGTCGCCTGCTGGCGGCGCAGATTGTCGATCATGGTGTCGACGTCTTTTTCGGTAATCTCGGCCTTCGGCTTTTCAACGGAGATCTTGCTGAAATCACCCAGCTCCACTTCCGGCATCACTTCAAAGACGGCCACGAACTCGAGGTCTTTGCCCTCTTCCATGGTTTTCGGTTCAAACCTGGGCCAGCCGGCCGGATTGATGTCCTGCTCCTGGAGCGCCTTGATGTAGTTGTCACGCATGACTTCGCCGACAATTTCCTGACGGACGCTGTCACCGAAACGACGCTTCACCACACTCATGGGCACTTTGCCCGGACGGAAACCGTTCATCTTGACTGTGCGTGCGGTTTCCTGCAGGCGCTTCTGGACCGCCTGGTCGATTTCCTGGGCGGGCACACCAATCGTCATCCGACGTTCGATGTTGGAGGTCGTTTCAACAGACACTTGCATGGAAGATCCTCAAATTACAGGTTCGGTATGTGAATGAAAGTAAAACCAAAAGTCCTGTTCAGGGCGAATTCCCGGAAAAGGACGCAAATTTAAAAGCCGGTAGTTTATCACGGTTTGCCATGCCGAGAGAATCACCCGATAAAGGCTCTTTTGCGACAAAGGTTCACGAACGGATCAGGAAAAGGAAAAAGAGGAGAAAACCAATAAGATAAAATGGTGCGAGCGGAGAGACTCGAACTCTCACGGGTTGCCCCACTGGAACCTAAATCCAGCGCGTCTACCAGTTCCGCCACGCTCGCACAGTGTCGCGGGCTGCTCTGCCTGACATTCGGGAAGAACGGACCTGCCTTGCGGAAAAAACCCTGGAATACTTCAGAAAAAATTGGGGTGGACGAAGGGGATCGAACCCTCGACCGCAGGAGTCACAATCCTGAGCTCTACCAACTGAGCTACGTCCACCACATCCAGACTATCGACGGGCAATTCCCCGCCCAATACTCCAAATTAACTTTGCTGATTCGGTGTCTCCGGGACGGATCAGACCGTCTGCGGTATGGCGCGCCCGGCAGGACTCGAACCTGCGACCACCGGCTTAGAAGGCCGATGCTCTATCCAGCTGAGCTACGGGCGCATAGAACCGTTCGCCCACCTGAATATTCAGAAAGTGGTCGGGGTAGAGAGATTCGAACTCCCGACATCCTGCTCCCAAAGCAGGCGCGCTACCAGACTGCGCTATACCCCGTCTGAACTGAACAACAGAAACCTCAGCAAAGTTGGCGCGCATATTACCGGCGCCGAACCGGTCCGTCAACAAGCATTTGGGCTTTTCGCCCATCGATTGGCGGCAGACCCCAAGCATGAGACAATGCAACGCCTTCATCTTCGCATAACCGACAAGACAAAGACATGAGCGCCAAACTGATTAACGGAAAAGAAATCGCAGCCGCCGTGCGCCAGCAGGTCGCGGCAGCAACCGAAACCCGCAAACAGCAGGGCCTTCGTGCTCCGGGACTTGCCGTGGTGCTGGTAGGCAGTGACCCGGCCTCTCAGGTTTATGTGGGCAACAAGCGCAGGGCCTGCGATGAGGCCGGCATCATGTCGCTTTCTTATGACCTGCCGGAAGACACCTCCCAGGAGGCGCTGGAAGCACTGGTCGACGAACTGAATGAAAACGCGGATGTAGACGGCATTCTGGTACAGCTTCCGCTGCCGGCGCACATGGATGCAGACCCCATTCTGCTAAAGATTCGCCCGGACAAGGATGTGGACGGCTTCCATCCCTACAACATCGGCCGCCTGGTACAGCGCAAACCCGCCCTGAGGCCCTGCACACCCGCCGGCGTCATCACCCTGCTGGACAGCATTGACACCCCTTACAAGGGCCAGCACGCGGTCATAGTGGGTGCTTCCAATATCGTTGGCCGGCCCATGACCATGGAACTGCTGCTCAAAGGCGCAACGGTGACGGTATGTCACCGGTTTACCGATGACCTGGAGAAGTTCGTCAGAGAGGCCGATATTCTGATTGCAGCCGTTGGCAAACCGGGGCTGATCAAGGGCGATTGGGTCAAACCCGGGGCTACCGTGATTGATGTGGGCATCAACCGCATGGAAGACGGGAAGCTGCGAGGGGATGTGGATTTTGCCGCCGCTTCAGAGCGTGCGGCGTATATTACGCCGGTTCCGGGCGGTGTGGGGCCAATGACAATTGCGACGCTGTTGCAGAATACGCTTTATGCCGCTAACGAACTTCACAAGGATTGAGTGGCTTTGTCGGATTACGGCTTTGCCTAATCCGACCTACATGTGAAAACTTCCGGGGTGCCCGCCCGCAGATCGGATTAGGCCCCAATGGGCCGTAATCCGACAAAGCGGAACACTTCAAAAGCTCCACCCACAAAAAAACCCTGCAAAATTGCAGGGTTTTTTGTGGCCGGGCGCTTACTGCCCGTACTTCTCTTTCGCCTTCAGACGATAGGCGTGCAGTAGCGGCTCGGTGTAGCCGTTCGGCTGCTCGCGCCCCTTCAGCACCAGATCCATGGCTGCCTGGAAGGCAATGCTGGCATCAAACTCCGGCGCCATGGCGCGGTAGGACGGGTCGTTGGCATTCTGGCGATCCACAACAGCGGCCATGCGTTTCATGGTTTCGTGGATCTGCTCTTCAGTGCAGATGCCATGGTAGAGCCAGTTGGTCAGCAACTGCGAGGCAATACGCAGTGTTGCACGGTCTTCCATCAGGCCCACATCATTGATGTCGGGCACCTTGGAGCAACCTACACCACTGTCGATCCAGCGCACCACGTAGCCGAGAATACCCTGGGCATTGTTGTCCAGCTCCTGCTGGATCTCTTCAGCTGACAGGGACTCCGGATCATCCATGACCGGAACTGTGAGGATATCGTCCAGGTTGGCGCGTGTCCGGCTTTCCAGTTCTTTCTGGATATCGGCAACACTCACCTGGTGATAATGGATGGCATGCAGGGTAGCCGCAGTGGGCGATGGAACCCATGCAGTATTGGCACCGGCTTTCGGATGGCCGATCTTGGCTTCCAGCATGCCCGCCATCAGGTCCGGCATGGCCCACATGCCCTTTCCGATCTGCGCAACTCCGCGGAAACCGGTCTCCAGACCGATATCCACGTTCCACTGTTCATAGGCCTGAATCCAGGTCGCCTGCTTCATCGCACCCTTGCGCATGAACGGCCCCAGCTCCATGGAGGTGTGGATTTCGTCACCGGTGCGGTCCAGGAAGCCGGTATTGATGAACACCGCACGCTCTTTGGCGGCATGGATACAGGATTTCAGGTTAACGGTCGTACGACGCTCCTCATCCATGATACCGACTTTGAGCGTGAACGCGGGCAGGCCGAGTGCATCCTCGACGCGACCGAAAAATTCATTGGTAAACGCCACTTCTTCCGGCCCGTGCATCTTGGGCTTGACGATGTAAACCGAACCGGTGGTGCTGTTCTGTAGCTTGCCGGTGCCCTTGAGATCGTGAATCGCTATCAGCGAGGTCAACAGACCGTCCATCAGTCCTTCAGGCACTTCGCTGCCATCTTTCAGCAGGATCGCCGGGTTGGTCATCAGGTGCCCGACGTTGCGCACAAACATCAGACTGCGCCCCTTGAGTACCAGCTCACCACCATTCGGCTTGTTGTAGGCCCGGTCCTGATGCATTTTGCGGGTCATTTGCTCCCCGCCCTTGTCAAAAGTCTCTTCCAGGTTGCCCTTCATCAGACCAAGCCAGTTGCGGTAGGCCAGCGCCTTGTCGTCCGCGTCCACGGCGGCAACAGAGTCCTCGCAGTCCATGATGGTGGTCAGGGCAGACTCCATCAGCACGTCTTTGACGTGGGCACCGTCGTCCTTGCCAATGGGATGGCTGGCGTCGATCTGGATCTCGAAGTGCATGCCATTCCTGACCAGCAGAACACCGGCAGGCGCATCAGCAGCACCGGTGTAGCCAACAAAAGCAGATTCGTCTTTCAGGCCGGTGGACTCGCCATTCTGCAGCCTGACCACCAGTTTGCCACCCTCTACCAGGTACTGGACCGCATCCTTGTGGCTACCGGAGGACAGCGGGGCTGAGTCATCCAGAAGGTTGCGGGCGAACTCGATCACCCTGGCACCGCGTACCGGATTATAGCCACGGCCTTTCTCGGCGCCGTCTTCCTCGGGAATGGCATCGGTACCATAAAGCGCATCGTACAGACTACCCCAGCGGGCGTTGGCAGCGTTCAGGGCAAAGCGGGCATTCATCACCGGAACCACCAGCTGGGGACCGGCCATTGTGGCCACTTCCGGGTCCACATTGGAGGTGGAAATCCTGAAATCGCCCGGCTCGTCGACCAGATAGCCGATGTCTTTCAGGAATGACTTGTATTCGGCCATATCAAGCTTCTGGCCTTTATGGTCGCGATTCCAGGTGTCCATCTTCTCCTGAATGGCATCGCGCCTGGCGAGCAGCTCTTTATTGCGGGGAGCCAGATCGTGAACAATCCTGTCAAACTCGCCCCAGAATTTGTCAGTGTCGACACCGGTGCCCGGAATCGCTTCATTATTAACGAAATCGAACAGGTTCTTCGCGACCTGAAGGCCGCCGACTTGTACGCGTTCTGTCATCGTTGTTTGCCTCAGTGAGTTACTGTATTCCCTGCCCTTTCAGCAGGTTTCTCTGCTAGAGCCGTTATAAATCGTGGGCATGATTGTACGGGATTTTGCCTACAAGGTCATTCCCGCGCCTGCAACCCGGCTATTGACCAGACTTATCCCCGGCGCCAACTGGTACCCTCACGACTGTCATCAAGAATAATGCCATTATCCGCCAGTTCGTCACGGATCCGGTCTGCTTCGGCGAAGTCTTTCTGTTGCCGCGCCTCAGCCCGGGCCCGGATCATGGCCTCGATATCCTCTGTACTGAGCTCGCCGCCCGTATCGGCCTGGAAAAAAGCTTCCGGATCCTGCTGTAACAACCCGAGAATGCGGCCAAGTCGCACCAGCACGGCGGCACTTTCAGCGGCCCGCTGATCATCTGCGTCGCGACGGTACTGATTGATCTCGTTAACCACCGCGTGAAGAACTGCGATCGCCCCTGCGGTATTGAAATCATCATCCATGGCCTCCGCGAATTGCCGGTCGTGCCCGGTTTTCGCAACATCCTTGGCCGGCACCAGGCCCCGCAGAGCGTGATAAAACCTGGCCAGGGTATGTCCCGCTTCCGCCAGATTCTCTTCCGAATAATCCACCTGGCTGCGGTAGTGGCTGGAAACCAGGAAATAACGCACCACTTCCGGCGCGTATTTTTCGAAGATTTCCCGAATAGTGAAGAAGTTGCCCAGGGACTTGGACATTTTTTCTTTGTTCACACGAATGGCACCGGCGTGCATCCAGGTGTTCACAAAGGTGTGGCCGTTGGCACACTCGGACTGGGCAATTTCGTTCTCATGGTGAGGGAACAGAAGGTCCGGCCCGCCACCGTGGATATCGAAGGTCTCGCCCAGGCAGTGGTTCGACATCGCGGAGCACTCAATGTGCCAGCCTGGGCGGCCGTCGCCCCAGGGCGACTCCCAACTTACTTCACCGGGCTTGGCGGCTTTCCAGAGCACAAAGTCCGCCGGGCTGCGCTTGGCTTCCTGAACATCCACCCGGGCGCCGGCTACAAGGTCCTCCAGCTTTTTCTTGCTGAGCTTGCCGTAATCCGGGTAGGACTCCACCGAAAAGTAGACATCGCCATTGTCGGCGGCATAGGCGTGACCGCTGGCGACGAGCTTGTGGATCATGGCCACAATTTCGTTGATGTAATCGGTGGCACAGGGCTCTTCCGTCGGCGACAGAACCCCCAGTCTGGCCTCATCCTCGTGCATGGCCTTGATCATGCGCTCGGTGAGATCGCTATAAACCTCGCCATTTTCATCAGCACGACGCAGGATCTTGTCGTCGATATCTGTGATATTGCGAACGTAGTGAACGTCATACCCACGATGACGCAAATAACGCGTAATCACATCAAAGGCCACCAACACCCTGGCATGCCCCAGATGACAGTAATCATAAACCGTCATACCACAGACATACATGCGAACCTTCCCGGGCTCTATAGGCTTGAACTCTTCCTTCTTCTGACTAAGGGTGTTGTAGATTTTAATCACGTGATGCTCGTTGTTTGCCCGATGTATTGAGTATTGGTGCAGGTCGCGGCCAGGCCGCTTCCCTGACTTTATTCGTGCCTTCTGCTGCTATTTACCCTTGCCCCAGGAATCCCGGAGGGTCACGGTACGGTTGAATACCGGGCGGCCTGCTGCTGCGGTCAGTTCCTGATCACAGAAGAAATAACCCTCGCGCTCGAACTGATACGGCAGGTCTGTACGGGGTTGGGCCAGCGCCTTCTCTACCCTGGCGCCTTTTAATACCACCAACGATTCCGGGTTGATGGACTCAACGAAATCAGTTTCTTTGTCACTGTCCGGCGACTCGTGGTTAAACAGACGATCATACTGATTGATGTCTGTCTCAACGCTGTCCGTTGCCGAAACCCAGTGAACGACTCCGTTCGGTTTATAACCTTCCGGATTGACACCCAGCGTGCCGGGATCGTACTCGCATTTAAGTTCAACGATCTCACCGGCCTCGTTGCGAATAACCTCGCGGCAAGTCATCACATAACCACCACGGAGACGCACTGCCTGATCCGGTGCCAGACGCTTCCACTTGCGGGGCGGCTCTTCGGCAAAGTCTTCCTGATCAATGAACAGGGTCTGGCTCCAGGTTACTTCCCGCTCGCCCATATCCGGGTTCTGGGGATGTACCGGCAGCACCAGGTTTTCGGTCTTGTCTTCCGGGTAGTTGATCAGGGTAACCTTCAGCGGACGCATCACGCACATTGCACGCGGGGCGCGGGTGTTCAGGTCTTCACGGATGGCATGCTCCAGCATGCCCATGTCCACGGTGCCACCGGCTTTATTCACTCCGATCATGTCGCAGAAGGTGCGAATGGACTCCGGGGTATAGCCGCGGCGGCGCAGGCCGGAAATGGTGGGCATGCGCGGGTCATTCCAGCCATCCACGAAACCTTCATCCACCAGACGCCTGAGTTTGCGTTTGCTGGTAATGGTGTAATTCAGGTTCAGCCGTGCAAATTCAATCTGCCTTGGCTGGCAGGGAGCGGAGATGTTTTCCAGCACCCAGTCGTACAGCGGGCGATGGTCCTCGAATTCCAGTGTGCACAGGGAATGGGTAACCCCCTCCATGGCGTCGGAAATCGGGTGAGTAAAGTCGTACATCGGGTAGATACACCACTTGTCGCCAGTCTGGTGGTGATCGGCGTAGCGAATCCGGTACAGGATCGGATCCCGCATGTTGATATTCGGGGATGCCATGTCGATTCTGGCGCGCAGCACCAGTTCCCCGTTCCGGTATTTTCCGGCGCGCATATCCCGGAACAGTTGCAGGTTTTCTTCTACCGGGCGATCACGGTAGGGGCTGTTTTGCCCCGGCTCCCTGAGGGTGCCGCGGTATTCTGCCATCTGGTCGGCAGTCAGTGCGCACACATAGGCCTTACCCTTTTCGATCAGCTCAACGGCAAAGTCATAGATGGCGTCGAAATAATCCGAGGCGTAGCGCACTTCGCCGGCCCATTCGTAGCCCAGCCAGTGAACGTCCTCCTTGATGGCGTCAATGTACTCCTGGGACTCCTTCTCCGGGTTGGTGTCGTCAAACCGCAAAGTGCATACACCGTCGAAGGTTTCGGCAATGCCGAAATTCAGACAGATCGACTTGGCGTGGCCAATATGCAGGTACCCGTTGGGTTCCGGGGGAAACCGGGTCACCACCGTGCCTGTGTGCCCGCCTTTGGCGATTGCGTCTTCGATCAGGCTCTCGATGAAGTTATGGGCTTTCTTGGACTCGGCGCTCATACAATCTCAATCATAGGGTGTGGGTCTGAAACCGCGTATTATACTCACAAATCATTGCCTAACTCATGCACGCGTACAAACTCTTCAGTACAATGATCCCAACGTTGCTTTTTATAACCATTTGAACAGGAAACCCTGATGATTCTGCTGAAAACCTCCCACGGTGATATCAAACTGGAACTGGATTATGACAATGCCCCGGAGACTGCCAAAAACTTTGAACAGTATGTTCGGGACGGTTTCTACGATGGTCTGATTTTTCACCGTGTGATTCCCAACTTCATGATCCAGGGCGGTGGTTTCGAGCCGGGAATGACCCCGCGCAAAACCGGCAAGCCGATCCGCAACGAAGCCAACAACGGTCTGAGCAACATGCAGGGCACCGTTGCCATGGCCCGCACCATGGACCCGCACTCCGCCACCGCGCAGTTCTTTATTAATGTCGAAAACAACGGCTTTCTCGATCATACCGCCGAGAATGCCGAGGGCTGGGGTTACTGCGTGTTCGGCAAGGTTGTGGAAGGCATGGATACCGTCAACGCCATTCGCTCCGTACGCACCACCATGCGCTCCGGCCACCAGGACGTTCCCGCAGAAGACGTTGTGATTGAAAAAGCAGAGGTTGTAGAGGACGGAGGCACGGCGTGACCACGCTGTTCATCTCGGATCTGCATCTGGAAGAATCCCGCCCGGATATCACCAACGCCTTCCTCGCGTTTCTGGACGAAACGGCCCGGGGTGTAGAGCAGCTCTACATCCTGGGGGATTTTTTCGAGGCCTGGATTGGTGACGACGAAAGGACGCCACTACAGGAACAGATAGCGGAAGCGCTGCGGACAGTGACTGCGTCCGGCACGGAACTGTTCCTGATGCACGGCAACCGGGATTTCCTCATTGGCGAGGATTACTGCAACCGCATTGGCGCCACGCTGCTACTAGAGGACCCGACGGTGATAGACCTGTACGGCACGCCGACGCTGCTGATGCATGGCGACAGCCTGTGCACCGCCGATGTGGAATACCAGAAGTTCCGCGCCAACATGCGCAATCCCCAGTGGCAGCAGATGATTCTCCAGCGGCCACTCGCTGAACGCCAGCAGATGGCCCGTCAGCTGCGGGAAATCAGCATGGCCAAGAACAAGGGCAAGGAAGAGTTCATTATGGATGTCACCCCGGACGAGGTGGTGAGGGAAATGGAGGCGCACGGGGTCCGGCGCCTGATTCATGGCCACACCCATCGCCCGGCGGTTCACCACCTGGAGGTCAGTGGCAAACCGGCAACGCGGATTGTGCTCGGGGACTGGAGCGACAATGCCTGGTGGCTGGAAACCGGGCCCGACCAGGATCCGGTACTGAAAAAGCGACCACTGTGAAGCACCGGCCAGGCCTATGGGCCTGGCCTGCGAGCGGTCGTCAGTGTTGCAGAATCTGTTCCAGAAATTTCCGGGTTCTGGGCTCCTGCGGATTGGTGAAGAATTCGTGGGGCGGTGCCTCTTCCACAATCTCGCCGCCATCCATGAAAATCACCCGGTCTGCCACTGTTTTGGCGAAGCCCATCTCGTGAGTCACACAGATCATGGTCATGCCACTGCCGGCAAGCTCGATCATCACGTCCAGCACTTCCTTGATCATTTCGGGGTCGAGCGCGGATGTGGGCTCATCAAACAGCATGATCTTCGGTTTCATGCACAGTGCCCGGGCAATGGCGACCCGTTGCTGCTGACCGCCGGATAGCTGACCGGGGAACTTGCTGGCCTGTTCCGGGATCCTGACCCGTTCCAGATATTCCATTGCCGTAGCTTCTGCCTCCTTCCGCGGCAGCTTTCTCACCCAGATGGGCGAAAGGCAGCAGTTTTCCAGCACCGTCAGATGCGGAAACAGATTGAAATGCTGGAACACCATGCCAACCTCACGGCGTACTGTGTCGATGTGGCGGATATCGTCTGTGAGCTCGATATTATCGACAATGATCTTGCCCTGCTGATGCTCTTCCAGCCGGTTGATGCAGCGTATAAACGTCGACTTTCCCGATCCTGACGGGCCACAGATAACGATGCGCTCGCCATGGCGGACGTTCAGGTTCAGATTCCGGAGAACATGAAAATCTCCGTACCACTTGTTCATCCCCTCGACCCGAATGATGGCCGCGCTATCGTCTTTCTGGCTTGGAACCGGATTCAGCGAATCCGTTGTCCGGGTTTGTTCTGTCATAGTGATACCCATCAGGTCCTGTGACCGGTGTCTAGTTTGCGTTCAAGGTTCTGGCTGTAACGGGAAATGCCGAAGCAGAAAACCCAGAAACAGAAGGCCACAAACACGTAACCTTCTATTGCAACGTTCTGCCAGGCCGGGTCCGTTATCGTCGACTGTACGGTACCGAGAATGTCGAACAGGCCTATAATCAGCACCAGCGTGGTGTCCTTGAAAAGCGATATGAACGTGTTAACAATGCCGGGAATAACCATCTTGAGGGCCTGGGGCAGAATGATCAGCCCGGTTTTCTTCCAGTAGCCAAGTCCAAGTGCATCCGCCGCTTCATACTGCCCTCTGGGAATCGCCTGCAGCCCACCACGGATGACCTCCGCCATGTAGGCAGACTGCCAGAGCGTGATACCAATCAGCGCCCGCATGAGCTTTTCGAAGTTCATGCCATCCGGCAGAAACAGCGGCAGCATGACCGAGGCCATGAACAGCACTGTTATCAGTGGCACAGCCCGCCAGACTTCAATAAACACCACACAGATGCCGCGGATGATCGGCATCTCCGAACGCCGGCCAAGCGCCAGTACTATACCAATCGGCAGTGAGGCAAGGATCCCGATGTAGGCAAGGATCAGTGTCAGCATCAGGCCGCCCCACTTGCTGCTTTCCACGACTTCCAGCCCAAAGTTGCCGCCAGGAACCAGAAAGTAGCCCACAACCGGAAGGCCGGTCAGGCCGAACAGGCCGAACCACTTGCGACCGGGAAAACGCTCGATGAATTGCGGCACAAAAGAAAGTGCCAGCAGACCGAACATCACATCTACCCGCCACTGCAGATCATCGGGGTAAAACCCGTAGATGAAGAAGTTCAGCCGTTCACTGATAAACAGCCAGCAGGCCCCCGTGCCGGTACAGTCACTCGGCTCGCTGCCAAGAAAAGTGGCGTCAAAAAACAGCCAGCTGAAAACCGGCCCCACGCCGACTACCAAAAGATAGCCGACCACCAGCGTCAGCAGGGTGTTGTACCAGCCTGAGAACAGGTTCTGGCGCACCCAGGTTATGGGGCTGATTGCAATTTTCGGTGGTTTTAACATTGGCTCAGCCATCATCGCTCCTTAATCGCCGCAGCCCTGTTATAGATGTTCATAAACAGGGAAATTGCCAGACTGATGGTGAGATACACCGCCATGGTGATGGCCACCACTTCCACCGCCTGGCCGGTCTGGTTCAGGGTTGTGCCCATGAACACCGCGACCAGGTCGGGATATCCGATTGCTGTCGCCAGTGAGGAATTCTTGGTCAGGTTCAGGTATTGGCTTGTAAGGGGGGGAATAATCACCCGCATTGCCTGGGGAATCACCACCAGACGCAAAGTCAGGCTGTTAGGTATGCCGAGAGCCTTGGCGGCCTCAGTCTGCCCTTTACTGACCGACAGAATGCCGGAACGAACAATCTCGGCAATGAAACTTGCAGTATAAAGAGACAACGCAATCCACAGGGCCGCCAGCTCAGGAATAATCGTGATGCCGCCACCAAAGTTGAACCCTTTCAACGCTGGCAGCTCCCACTCCAGGGGAGTCCCGGTAGCCAGGTAAGCCACCGTGGGCAGAATCACCAGTATCGCGACGCCCACTTTGAACGTGGGAAATATCTGGCCGGTTGCAAGCTGACGTTTCTTTGCCCAGGCACGCAGGCCGACTACCGCCACTATGGCGGCAATGACAGCGCCCCAGACCAGGCCAAAGCCCTCCTGAGGCATTGGCTCCGGAAGATAGAGCCCCCGATTGTTCAGGAAAAAGCTGTCAGCCACCTCTACGCTCTGCCGTGGCGAAGGCAGGCTGCCGAGGACGGCGAAATACCAGAAAAAGATCTGCAGAAGCAGTGGAATGTTGCGGATAACCTCGATGTAAACGAGCGCGAGCTTGGCCACAAGCCAGTTGCTGGATAATCGTGCCACGCCAATAATAAAACCGAGAATGGTGGCTGTTACAATGCCCATTGCCGAAACCAGCAATGTATTCATGAGACCTACGAGAAAGGTCCTGCCATAGGTCATGGTGGCGTCATAAGGCACCAGCGACATGATAATGCCGAAGCCTGCGGTCTCATCCAGAAATCCGAAGCCGGTACTGATGCCCCGGCTTTCCATATTCGTAAGGGTGTTATCGACCAGTGTCCAGCCACCCCAGAACACAAGGGCAATGGCGACAAACTGGAAAAAGATGGAACGTATTCGGGGATCGTACCAGGGCTTCGGCCCTGTCGGTCTTGAATCAACAGTCTGTTTTTTCATGGAGCTTCCCGGAAAGCTGAACCGCGATGAAACAAATCACGAAAACAGCGCGCGGGTGGGAAGCCCACACCACACGCTGTGCGCTTTCAGGTTTTAACGAAGGGGAGGCGCGTAAAGAATACCGCCTTCGTTCCACAACGCGTTCAGCCCGCGATCCAGCCCAAGCGGAGTGTCGGGACCAACGTTACGGTCATACATTTCGCCATAGTTACCAACCTGCTTGACTATCTGGTGACCGAAATCATCGGGCAGTCCCAGTTTGGCGCCCATGTCGCCATCGGTGCCCAGCAGGCGCTGTACGTTCGGATTGTCAGACTTCAGCATATCTTCAACGTTGTCGCTGGTGATGCCCAGCTCCTCTGCGTTGATCTGGGCAAACAGCACCCATTTGACGATGTTGAACCACTGATCGTCGCCCTGGCGGACCACGGGGCCCAGAGGCTCCTTGGAGATGGTGTTCGGCAGGATCTTGGCAGAGCCCGGATCGTTAAGCTTGGAGCGTAGCGCTGCCAGTTGCGAACGGTCAGAGGTCAGCACGTCACAACGGCCAGCAGCAAAGCCCTGGACGGTCTGCTCAGAGGTATCAAACACAATCGGCTGGTATTCCATGCCATTGGCGCGGAAGTAGTCGGACAGGTTCAGCTCAGTGGTGGTGCCCGCCTGAATACAGATCGTGGCGCCGCTCAGTTCAGTCGCATCATCGACACCAAGTTCTTTTTTGATCAGAAAGCCCTGACCATCGTAATAATTGGTGCCGGTGAAGTTCAGGCCCAGAGAGGCATCACGGGTCAAGGTCCAGGTAGTGTTACGGGACAGCATATCGATCTCGCCAGACTGCAGCGCGGTCAGACGCTCCTTTGCGGTCAGCGGAGTAAATTCTACCGCTTGCGCATCGCCAAAGATCGCGGCGGCAACCGCACGGCAGGTATCCACGTCGATACCGGTCCAGTTACCCTTGTCATCCGGCTGGGAAAACCCTGGCAGACCACTGGTCACACCACACTGTAAATGTCCATTTTCCTTGACGCTTTCAAGTGTTGTTGCAGCGGAGGCGGCCGAAGCAGAAAACAGGCCGCACAGCATGGCGGCGCCGACGGCGATCGACTTGGTATTCTTCATTGTGGTTCTCCGAAATTCCGTTGGTTAGAAGAGCAATAGCTTTTAGCAATTAGCGAGCCATGCGCACTAACTCATTGATTTATAGTATTTGTTTTTCCATGAGCATCTATTGATAACGCCAACAGGCCACAATACTGTGCGGTCAATGCCTTTATTCGGGGCACCAGGACCGCCAGCGGGCTCTTGAGCCGGCATTTCAGAACGCTCATCTATAAAAATAGAAGTAGTTCAGCAAATGAACCAGTTTTCAGGGCAGTTTATGTAATTTAACCCAACACTCCTAGCCGGGTTCCCGATAGGTATCGATTCGTGCCAACCAGCCCGGCAGCCATTTTTCCCGCTCTATGGCACGTGGGGCATGTTCTGCACGGCGTGTAAGGGTGGTTTTCGCCGCTGTGCGGAAGTGTTCGAGTACCGAACCATTACTTTCAGGCATCGCAAGGAGTACCTGAAGCAGGCCCCAGCCCTGGCCCTGGTAGGTTTCCTGTGCTGACAGACCCTCGCCCTTGAAGTTGACGTAATCAATGACCGCATAAGCACCGCCGGGTGTTGCGATCAATTGCCGCAAATGATCCCGGAGTGATGCCTGGTCAGACCTCGGGGCTGCGGCCACAACTCTCTCAAGAGCGTTTCGCGCCCGAAGTACAATGAATTCCGCCTGTACCCCGCGAGTGGACCATAAAAACTCCCTGAGCGAGGACACCACTGCCCTGTGCTCTTCGTTGCCCCCTCTTTCGCCATCTGCCTGCATGAAGGCACTGCGATCTGGCCATGGGGCGTCAAACGGTTCCAGCTCATTCAACCACCCGGGAAGCGGAACGGATTGCTCCCGCATAAAACGGATCAGCTCCGGGAAGCTCTCCACAAACTGCCCGTCCACACCAGCGGGATACCAGATAAAATGGCCGATTCCCAGTGAGGGAAAGGCTTCCCCCTTGTTCCAGTGGACTAGGCAGAGTGCCCTGCCGGCACACTCGTTACGGAAAACCTGCTCACCAATCCAGGTCAGCTCGGCGGGCGCAAGCTTGATGCTCAAAGCGGACGCATCACCGGTCTGCCGGCAGCCTGACAGAAGAAACAGAAGTACCAGACTGATTAACAGAGATTCATAATTAACACGCGACATTGCCAGCCTCCAGCCGGTGGGGATACCCTGTTTTACAGGAATGTTGCCACGCACCAAAGCACTGGCAGCCGGGATCCGTGGCAACTATCGGAACACACTATGGCATTTTTCTCAGCGCTCACCACCAGGCGCTTTGCACAAACTGTGCTGTTAACGCTTTGCTGGCTTCTGATTGTCAGGGCAAGCCATATACTGCAGAGTGGGATCTGGCCTGATCCCGTCGGCATGATCGCAAGCGATCTTGCCGGTGCGCTGGTTCTGGCCGTTTTATTGAGTGTAACGGCGGGCGCTTTCCGGGTGCTGCTTGTGGTTCTGCTCGGCTGTGCGGCTTTCGTTGCAGGAATGCATCTGACTGTCCACGGCACGCTTTTCCAGCTGTCCCTTATCGGCAAGGGTGTAGATCCCACGTTTGTGACCGGGAGCCTGCTCAACAGGCACTCTCTGTTGCTGCCGGTCTACCTCGTGCTGGCCTGGCTGCTCCACTGGCTGCATCGCAGACTGGTGGCCGCCCCCGTTACTGGCGGCAAGGGACTGGGGGCATTCGCCACGCTTGTCATAGCGGTGTATGCCGTGTCTTTTCAAAGCCTCACAACGCCCACAAATAACCTGGTTGCAAGCTTTTTCTCGCAGATTCCCAGCGCCCTGGCCGGCCCGTTCACCGCCTCATTACGCCGCGGTGACGACCGGGAAGTGAGCCCGCAGGATATCCGCGATGACACCAATTTCTTTCATCAACAGGTCGCCGCTCCCGATGTTGAGCATCCGCCCAACGTATTGCTGATCATGGTTGAAGGCCTGTCAGCAGGCTATTTCCCCGGCGTGAGTGACTACCACAACCTCAATCCCACGGTGATGCTCAGCAGTCTCGAGGACAACCTCAGCCACCATGGCTTCCGCATTTACAGGAATGCCCTGAGCATGGAACGACAAACAGACCGCGGGACTTTTTCCATCCTTTGTGGCGAGTACCCGGATTTCCACAGGCAATCCAGAAAAATGATTGATATAGCCGAAGACCGGGCCCGGGCAGACTGCATGCCGTCGCGGCTGCTCGAAAAAGGCTATACCACAGCATACTGGCAGGCAGCCCCCCTGGACTACATGCAAAAAGGGGATTTTATGCCGCGGGTCGGGTTCGCGGATGTGACCGGGGCGGAAGTCTTCACCAGCGAAGGTGAGGAGGTGGACGGCTGGGGCCCACCCGATCCGACCTACTTTGACAATATCGGTAAACGGATTCGCAAGCTTGATGCTTCCCCGGCACCATGGATGGTGACTCTGTTGAACGTGGGCACACACCACCCATTCAATACCGGAGAAGAAACGGCGGATGACGATGACTTTGGTACCGGGGACCTTGAAAAGCTTGCGGCAGCCGAGCCACAGCAAGCCCGCCGAAAAGCCATGAAAACCATGGCAGAGTCACTGAATCGTTTGCTCGATGGCCTCGCTTCGGAGGGTATCCTCGATGACACTCTGGTGATTATCACCTCCGACGAGTCCGGTGGTTTTATCAGGCAGGACCCGGAGTCCCTTCCCCTGAACAGTAACGTTGGGGTGCTGGCAGTGAGGCCTCCCAATGGCGATTCGCTGGCCCGCTATGCCCCCAAAACCCAGATCGTCGCCCAGATAGACGTTCCTCCAACGATACTGGACGTTACCGGACTGGGCAGAAAAACCGGCGACATGATTGGCCGAAGCCTGCTTGTCCGGCAGCAAAACAGTGAGCGCGACCTGCTGCTTGCAGACACCTACACCGGGTTGAAATACTTTCTCAGGGAGTCTGGCCAGTTACTGAGCTGCAGTGAGCTGATGACCAACTGCAGCACATGGACGTTCGATCCGGAGCGTCTGTTCGGCACACTGCAACAGACAGATGGCGAGCCGTTTCTGGGCTTTGAGGAACGCATGGCGCTGTTCAACAACGCTGCGCACATGAAACCCATTGAGAACCCATGAAGAGGAAACTTCAAAGCGGGAGATCCTTACCTGAATGAAGATTCTGGCACTGCACGCCCTGGCCTATCTGCATACGCACCGCCGGAGTCTGCTGATTTTTTACCTGTTCTTCACCGGCCTGACCATTGCGGCACTGACCCCGCTGTTTTCCGGCACCCTGGCAGCCCTTCGCCCGGTCACTGGCCAGGCCGCCATCAGTACTGGCGGTCTGGTGCAGTTTGTTACCTCGCCAGGGGGGCTGCTCTGGCTTGCCATTACCGCCACCATTGCCGCGCTGCTGGTCATTCTGCAACAGGCGGGAATGACCTGGATTGCAGCATCAGCGGGGAACCGGGAGTACCGGATTGCACTGTCGGCGCTCTGGATTCTCGCCCGCCGCTTCAGAAAGCTCTCAGCGCTGGCGCTGCTGCAGGTCGCCGGCCACCTTCTGGTCGCGATGCCGTTTCTGGTGACGCTGATCCTCGCGTATCAGTTTTTGCTCTCACCCTACGACGTCTACTACCTGAGGCTTGAGCGCCCACCGGCGGTATGGTGGTTCATGGGAATCTCGGGTATTGCCGCACTCGGTATCGTCGCGTGTAACGGCTGGCTGTATCTTCGATGGATACTCTCGGTTCCACTGGTG
Organism: Marinobacter orientalis; assembly: GCF_004792665.1. Classification (GTDB taxonomy): domain Bacteria; phylum Pseudomonadota; class Gammaproteobacteria; order Pseudomonadales; family Oleiphilaceae; genus Marinobacter; species Marinobacter orientalis. Next base: position 194,532 of record NZ_SRZX01000006.1, on the reverse strand, counting down.
TTACTGGATGATCATGGTGCCAGGGAAGCGCTCAGGCTGAGCAACCATTATGTCCACGGGCAACGCCTGCCGGCGACAGGGGCTTTGCTGGCAGGTCTCGCCGGGCTGGTGTTACTTCCGATTCTGGTCACGCTTGTGTTCCAGGGCATTGGCAGCCAGCTACTGCCCAGATTGCCGGAAAGGATGGACCTGCTCATGCCCGTCACCCTGGGCTTTGTCGCACTCTATATTGTTTTCACCATTACCCTGGCGTTTGCAGGCATTGCCGCCTACAGCATGCTGATTTACAGTGTTTACCGCCGCGCGACCGGCCACCATCAGCGCGTGTCCGTAAGGAATCTGCCCCGGCAGGCGGGCGCCATGACGTGGACGGCAGAAATTCTGGTCATCGTTCTGGCAGTTGGCCAGGCCTGGTTCGTACTGCAATCCTTCGAACAACAGGACGAAGTCTCCATAACAGCCCACCGCGGCAGTGCCTTCAAGGCGCCGGAAAACACCCTGAGCGCCATAGAGCAGGCCATTGAGGACGGTTCGGGCTACATAGAAATCGATGTTCGCATGACCGCCGATGGCGTACCCGTGCTGTGGCATGACGCCGATATGAAGCGCGTATTCGGGCTGGATGGCAAAATCTCCGATATTACCCTTCAGGAGGCTCGCGGGCGGGATGCAGGCTCCTGGTTTGCCCCCGGGTTCAGTACCGAACGAATTGCCACACTCGAAGAGGCCATCATCGCCACCAGAGGCAAGGCAAGGCTTTATGTCGATATAAAACCTGATCCGGATACCCCCGAACTGACGCGGAAAGTGGTCCGCCTGCTACAGAACATGAACGCCGTCGAAGGCACTGTGATCGCTGCGGCAGAATGGTATGTGCTGGCGGAAGCCCGCAGCCTGGAGCCGGCGCTGAAAACCACTCTTCTGGCGCAATTCATCGTCGGCCCGCTTTGGGAAGGAAGCTTTGACAATCTGGGTCTGCGACAGAACAGAGTCACCCCCGCTGCTGTCGCGCAAACCCACCAATCCGGCAATGAACTTCACGTGTGGACCGTCAACAACCCCGTTGCCATGTCGCGCTTTATAGACATGGGGGTGGATAACATCATCACTGACAGGCCCGATGTTCTGGCGGACCTGCTTGAGCATCGGCGCGGACTTTCCGATGCCGAAGTGCTGGTCGTCAAGCTGCGCAACTGGCTTCGCTAAAGAATAACCGGACCAGCGCAGCAAAACTGCTATACAGTGACAGAAAAGAATGAAAACTGTCTAATCCTGCATGTGACTTCAACACCCGACGCAAGGAGAGCCACGTCATGAAACGCCAAAGGCCAGGCTCCCACTGTGGCTTCCGGTCACTCTGTCTGATTTGGACGGCTATCCTGTGCTATGCCGCCATTCCGGCCCACGGCCAGCCAGATAACCAGGGAAGTGGTAACGAGACCAGCGAAGAAGGTGTCGAGACGGCCACCGAAGAGAAAAAAGAAGAACCCGAAGAAGCAAGGCCTGCTGTCCAGCCCGAACTGGAAGCGGGTACCGATGGCCCGCCCCAGATTGATCTTCCCGACACCGGGACGGCAGATATCCGCCAACAGATTCAGGCGCTGAGAACCTCTCTGGACCAGCGGCTGATTGCGCTTGAATCCACACGCAAGCGGCTCAGCTACGCGGAATCGCTTCTCAATCGACTTGAGGACGAATACAACAGCTTCGAGCTTCGCCTGGAAAAAGCCGGCCTCAACCTGACCGGCAGCTACGCGAATCTACTTCAGCAGCGGCTTGAGCGGCTGCAGCGGCAAGGCATTGCGAAGGATCTGATTGGTGATATTGAAAGCCAGTTATCGACAGCACGCGAGGAACAGCTTCGGCTGGAAGAATTCGAGGCGGTCATCGACCCCGGTGATGATGCCCGCGAACAGCTAAGAAGTCAGCGGGCCAGCCTTATCCGCCAGCTGCACAAGGCCGTCACTGAACACATTCAGGCTCTGAACGACTATTACAACACGGTATCGGCCCTGGAGGAGCAAGTAAAGGCATACCAGACTCTGCTGCAGCAGCGCCTTTTCTGGCTGCCCAGCGCCCCGGTTGTAGGCGCGGACACGCTCAAAGAGCTTATCAGCGCTGCTGCCTGGTTCGCCGGGCAATCGCGTCTTGAGCCGCTCAGCGATGCCATTGGCAAGTCGGTTCAGGAGCGTGGCGGCAGCATAGCCTTTCTGATCATTCTTCTGGCGCTGCTACTGATCAGGCGACGAGCCATCAAACGTAACCTGAATACCAACAGCCGGTACGTTGGCAACGTTGGCCATGATCGCATTGATTTTACTCTGTATGCGCTCGCCAACAGTCTGTTGCTGGCGCTGCCCGGCGTACTGGTGCTTGCGGTCGGAGCGCTTTTGCTGATGGAAGGCAACGAATTTTTTTCCGCCCTTTCCAGCGGCCTGGCCACCGCAGCACTTGTCACCCTCCTGCTGGCGTTTATTCAGAACGTTGCCCGCCAGGGTGGGTTGGGAGACGCCCATTTCAACTGGCGTATCGACTCGCTGCGCGCCCTTCGCCGGGAACTTCCGTTTCTTCTGGCGGTAATCATCCCGATCACGGTTATCATGCCCACCACCGCAACACCCGGGGGTTCCGAATTTGAGGACAGTCTGGGGCGCTTGCTGTTTACCGCCGTCTCTATCGCGCTTTCAACATTCGCGCATCGCATCATGAGCGCAGTCCGGGCCGACCGGCCACAGAGCAGACGCCTGTTAGCCCTGCATATGCTGGCGGTCGCCTCGCCCCTGGTACTGGTGGTGGCTTCACTTCTCGGATATCACTACACCGCGCTGGAACTGGAACGAAACCTGTTCATCAGCATCTGCTGGATCGCCTTCAACGCCATGCTGTTCTACATCGGCCTGCGGGCACTTTCGGTCAGGGAACGTCGCCTGACTCTCCAGCGGCTGAGGGAACACCGCGAGGCGGAACGCAAGCTGGCTGAAACCAGGGAAGCGGCAGAATCATCCGGTGAAGCGGTGCCGCTGACGCTGGAGATGCCGGAGATGGATCTCAAGGATATCAACCAGCAGAGTAACGCGCTGTTGCGCATCCTGGTTTCGGTGCTTGTCATTACCGGCCTCTGGCTACTCTGGGCGAGCCTGATTCCGGCCCTGCAGCTGTTCGACAATATCACGCTCTGGACCATCTCCACTGACCTTGAAAGCGGCGACCCCCTGCCCATTACGCTTGGTGACCTGCTGCTGGCACTGTTCGTCGGCGTTGGCACAGTGCTCGCTGTCAAAAACCTGCCCGGCACCCTGGAAGTCATGGTACTCAGCCGGATGAAGCTTGAGCCCGGAACCGGCTACGCCATTACCACCCTCACCACCTATACCCTGGTGTTGGTCGGCGTGGTGTTTTTCCTCGGAGTGATCGGGGTGCAGTGGTCCAAGCTGCAGTGGCTGGTGGCGGCACTCGGGGTAGGCCTGGGCTTTGGCCTTCAGGAAATTGTCGCCAACTTTGTGTCCGGCATCATCCTGCTGTTCGAACGCCCTATCCGCGTCGGAGACACGGTCACCATCGCGGGTATCACGGGTACGGTCTCACGTATCCGCATTCGTGCAACCACTCTGGTTGACTGGGACCGCAAGGAGCAGATCATTCCCAACAAGACCTTTGTGACCCAGGACCTGACCAACTGGACACTTTCCGACTCGATCACGCGCGTCATACTGCAAGTCGGCATTGCCTACGGCTCCGATGTCGATCAGGTGCAGGAACTGCTCACGGAAGTGGCTCAGAATAACGAGCGGGTGGTGGATGATCCGGCGCCGGCAGTATTCTGCGTCGGCCTCGGTGACAGCAGTATTGATTTCGAGCTGCGGGTGTTTGTAAAAGATCCCCTGGACATTATGCCCCTGTCCCACGAAATCCACGCTGCCATTACTCGCGCGCTGCATGAAGCAGGCATCCAGATCCCCTTCCCTCAGCGCGATGTGCACGTGCGGACGATCGCGGGCACATGAATGTTGAGGTGGCTAAAGCTGTCCCGGATAATCCGGCCTGCGCCCGGAGAGCCTGTAAAGAACTGCAAGAAGTCCCCTGAGCAAGGTAATTGTGGGCCATAACAGCCAACTGAGAAGGTACAGCGCGGGGACAAGAATGATCAACCAGCCTGTGATCTGTAGGGCCAGGGGGGGTACACCCAGCATATCGGCCACCCCGGCAAAGAAATCATTGATCAGGCCGGGATGGTTGATCACCAGGTACCCTGCCCCCAGAATGGCCGGCCATTTCGCATATCGGGCACTGCTGAGAGCCAGTCGCCCGCCACCGGTAATGCGGGCGGCCAGTGCTGCTGAACGGGTTGACAGTCCGGTTCCCTGAGTGGCCTTTGCGGCCGAGCGGCCTGCACGAAGCACCTTGACGGCGCTTGCAAATACCAGCACGTCCACTGAGGCCCAGCCAATATCGCTGGCGGAAATATCCTCACCGGTGCGGTAATTCGTCTCCAGCTGCCGCACACCGCTGGTGAAAAACTGGCCAATGCCCTCAGTGACTCTTTCGGTCTGAACCCATTGGGTCCGACCACTTTCGTCGACGACAAACTGCCCGAGAAAATCGTGCCCTTCGTTGCGTATAAAGTTCACCGCATACCAACCACGCTCCTCTGGCGACAGAGGCCGGACCTCTTCCTGCTGCTCCGGCTCTCCGCCTCCGAGTTCTGCAAGGTAATCTTTTGCGCGCTGGTACTGGCGGGCAGCACTGTTCATCCATTCAATCGAGCGGACAGGATTATGAATGAAATAGTGAACGGGCGGTAAGGCGTTCTCGCCGTAGGTGAGCAATACCTCACGAAACTCTGGTTCGGCGGCATAAAGGGGAAGAATTGTGCGGGCCATTTCAGGGTATGCCAGCAGAGCGGCCCGGGCTTTAAGAAGTACCAGCGGGTCGTCGCCCAGATCCAGAATGGCGGCCTGAACCTCCACAGGCTCCTCCGCAATGTTGTCAAAACCGGGCAGTGCCTCCGCGGCCCGGATCGAAATGAGCTTTTGCTCAATCGGCACCGGCCGGGTCGCATTGCTGGCGAAAGCCGCAACCAGCAACGCTACCCCCAGAATCACCATGGCTTTTTTCAAACGCCCACCTCTGGCTGCTGCTGGTGGAGCCGTTAGCCTACTGCTCCACAAACGCCCTCTCGATCACATAGTGCCCGAGGTTACCATGACGCGCTTCCTTGAAACCCATATTGTTGAGAATGGCGCAGGTGTCTTTCAGCATACTGGGGCTGCCACATACCATGAAGCGGTCGTTCTCGAGATCAAACTCGGGCATGTCCAGGTCCCGGGTGAGCTTGCCGTTTTCCATGGCATCGGTCAGGCGCCCGGTGTTGCGGAAATCTTCCCGGGTGACCGTGGGGTAATAGAGCAGCTTGCCTTCCACCATTTCACCAAAGAACTCGTTGTCAGGAAGCGCTTCAATTTCCTCCTGGTAAGCAAGTTCGGACTTGTAGCGAACGCCGTGGGTGACAATTACCTTGTCGAAGGCCTCGTAGACTTCCGGGTCCTTGATGATACTGATGAACGGAGCCAGGCCGGTGCCGGTACTGATCAGCCAGAGGTTCCTGCCCGGCAGCAGGTTGTCCATAATCAGGGTTCCGGTCGGCTTGCGGCTGACCATGATCTCGTCACCCACCTCGATTTTCTGGAGCCGCGACGTCAGCGGGCCATCCTGTACCTTGATGGAGAAGAATTCCAGTTCCTCTTCATAGTTGGCGCTGGCAATACTGTAGGCGCGCATCAGCGGCTTGCCGTCGGTTTCCAGGCCAATCATGGTGAAGTGGCCGTTCTTGAACCGGAATCCGGGGTCACGGGTGGTCGTGAAACTGAAGAGAGTGTCGTTCCAGTGACGAACACTTGTTACCCGCTCTTTGTTCAGGTTGCTCATTTACACCTCTGCCGGTTCTTACGCGTTTTACGGCGAATGTTTCAATTTTGTATGCTTTCAATTCTAACGCGGCATAATCTATCGGTAAAATGGGATATTCTCATAACCTTATTCGGGAAATCCGATTTAAGCTCTCTCCTGCAACAAAATGCCTGCCCTTGAACTATGCTAACAGATAACTGTTTACAGGAAGACAGCCAGCAGGCTACGTGAAGCCTGAGCGCAATTAATCGGTATAAGGAGGCACCGGATGCTGAATCATCTGATTCTGACCGTCGATTACACCAAAGACTGGGAGCGCGCCATGGAGCGCCTGCCATCAATGATCAAACTGCTTGGCACCCGAAAGCTGACCTTGGTGCATGTCATCGAAACCCACAAACGCCTGCACACGGAAGATGACGAACGGGTGGTGAAGGAAAATCTCGAGGATCTGGGTAAAAAGCTGGCCGGTGATCTGGATGTTTCCACCGATTACAGGATTGGCAAGGGATTTGTGGCCAGCCAGGTAATCACGATCGCCAAAACCATTGATGCCGATGGCATTATCGTGTGCAATCGCAGCCATTCTGCTACCCGGGAACTGTTCTTCGGCAATATCGCCCTCAACCTGGCAAGGATGACCCGACTGCCCCTGCTGGTCATCCCCATAGACGGCATACCGCCTGCTGTGGAAGAAGAGATCCTTTACGCGACGGACGGGTCCGCATCTTCACTCAATGCACAGACGTGCTTTGAAAAACTGATTACCGAGGGACACGATGGCCGCGTGCTGTGGGCAAAGCCAGACGACGCCGGTGCCGAAAGCCAGGAAATCGAGGAGCGGATAGATTCGCTGGCAAACAAACACGCCAACGTGCACAGGCATATTGTAACCAGTCGGGCGGTGCCGGCGATACTGAAGGCTATCGAGGAGGACAGACCGGCACTCGCCGTGCTCGGGAAACGCGGCGCCACGCCAATCGAAGACCTGCCGCTTGGCAGCACCACGGAAAAAGTTGCAGGTGCAAGCTCACAGCCGGTACTTATCATACCCTGAGCCGAAACGGACCCAGTAACGGTCCTTGTTGAATAAACACTGGCAGGAAGCTAACGTACCGATTTAATCGAACACATTCATGAATTCATTCGAGCCGATCGATTATGAGGTATAGCTTCCGCCAGCTGGAGGTCTTCCTTGCAGCAGCGCACTATCAGAACATTACCCGCGCCGCTGAATCCCTGGCCATGTCCCAGTCTGCAGCGAGCAGTGCCCTGAAAGAGCTGGAAAACCAGTTCGACATTCAACTTTTTGACCGTGTTGGCAAACGTCTCCAGCTGAACGAGCTGGGGCGTCTGTATCGCCCGAAAGTAGAGGCCCTGCTGGCCCGGTCAGGTGAGCTTGAGCAGGCGTTCAGCAAACATACCGAGGTTGGAGCCCTCAAGGTTGGCGCCACACTCACCATTGGCAACTACCTGGCCGTGGGCGTTATGGCCAAATACATGAACACCCCGACGCATCCCAAAGTATCTCTTGAAGTCGCCAACACCCGCACCATTGCCAAACGGGTCAGTGATTTCGAGCTGGACATCGGGCTGATCGAGGGAGAGTTGCAGTCCTCCGAACTGGAGGTTATTCCCTGGAGAAGCGATGAGCTGGTGGTATTCTGTTCTCCCCATCATCCTCTTGCCAGCAAGGGGAGGCTTTCAGATGCTGACCTGCGATCCGCCACCTGGGTCATGAGAGAACAGGGTTCCGGCACCCGTCAGACCTTTGAACGGGGCATGCACGGCCTGCTGCCGGACCTGGATATTCTGCTGGAGCTGGAGCACACGGAAGCCATCAAACGGGCGGTAGAAGCCAACCTCGGCATTGGCTGCCTGTCCAGGGTGTGTCTTGCGGATGCATTCCGGCGGGGTAGCCTGGTACCGCTGGAGGCTCCTTCAGAACGGAAATTCGACCGGACTTTCTACTTCATCCTTCACCGGCAGAAATACCGGAGTGCCGGCATTGATCGCTGGATGGAGCTTTGCGAACAGCTCCAGGAGCCACCGATGCCGGATCCCTGATCATCAGACCGGCCCGCTGTGAAAGCGGAACTCGGTGTCCGGCGACTCGATCAACTGCTTTTCAATTTCCAGAAAATCCGTTACACGATCGTCCACCGGGCCACCGGCGGCCTGCGCCGCCAGAACCAGATAGTCCCGGTAGTGACGTGCCTCCGATTTCAGAAGCCCGTTGTAGAAATCCGCCAGTCTGCCATCAAGGTGCGGCGCGAGCGCGGCAAAGCGCTCACAGGAGCGGGCCTCAATAATGGCTCCGACGATCAGAACATCCACCAGTCGGCCCGGGTCCTGCGCCCTCACCTCCTTGCGAAGGCCAGCGGCATAACGTGCCGGAGTGAGGTGATCATAGCGCACGCCCCGCTTCTTCATAATGGCCAGCACCTGTTCGAAATGGCGCAGTTCCTCACGGGCCAGACGGGACATCCTGTTGAGCAGGTCAGTGTTGTCCACGTAGCGATACATCAGGCTCAGTGCCGTGGAGGCTGCCTTTTTTTCGCAATGGGCGTGGTCGATCAGCATCAGGTCCTGGTTGGCCAGGGCGTTGTCGATCCATCTTGGTGGAGTCCGGCACGGCAGAAAATCGTGAATCTCTTCCAGGGCGTTGTTCATGGCGTCATTACAGTGGTGATTTGCGGGCGCAGAGTATAGCGCAATCAACAGATCTCTCCGACCTCTGTCCAACTTAACTTTATAAGGGCTTTCCTATAGAATGCAGCGCCAACTTAACGCCTTTTCGCCATAAAACTCCCGCCGGGCAACGACGCCGACGGCGCGGGACATTCCAACTGATGAGGGTCCATATCGTGTTAGAAGCCTACCGTGAACACGTTGCAGAACGCGAAGCTCTGGGCATTCCCCCCAAGCCTCTGAATGCCGAGCAGACCGCTGCGCTGGTCGATCTCCTGAAAAATCCCCCGGCCGGGGAAGAAGAAACACTGGTTTACCTTCTGGAAAATCGTATCCCGCCGGGCGTCGACGAAGCCGCCTACGTCAAGGCCGCTTTCCTGTCCGCCATTGTCAAAGGTGAAGCTTCTTCTCCGCTGATCGACAAAAAGAAGGCTGTCCAGCTGCTGGGCATGATGCAGGGTGGCTACAACATCGCCACTCTGGTTGACCTTCTGGACGATAACGAACTGGCCGAGCTCGCCGGCGAAGAGCTCAAGCACACCCTGCTGATGTTTGATGCATTCAACGACGTAAAGGAAAAGATGGACGCCGGCAACGCCGTTGCCAAGGACGTGGTTGAATCCTGGGCCAATGCCGAGTGGTTCACCAACAGGAAAAAGGTCCCCGAGAGCACCAAAATGGTGGTGTTCAAGGTTACCGGCGAAACCAACACCGACGACCTGTCCCCTGCTCCCGATGCCTGGTCCCGCCCGGACATCCCGCTGCACGCCCGCGCTGCCTATAAAATGGAGCGCGACGGCCTCAAGCCCGAAGAGCCCGGCGTCACCGGCCCGATGAGTCAGATTGACGACATCAAGTCCAGGGGCCTGCCGGTCGCCTTCGTTGGTGATGTTGTCGGCACCGGTTCTTCACGGAAGTCCGCCACCAACTCCGTTCTGTGGTTCTTCGGCGAAGACATTCCGGGCGTGCCCAACAAGCGTGCCGGCGGTGTCTGTATTGGTAACAAGGTTGCCCCGATCTTCTTCAACACCATGGAAGATGCCGGCGCTCTGGTCTTTGAAGCACCGGTCGACGACATGAACATGGGCGACGTAATCGAAATCCGCCCGTACGAAGGCAAGATCCTCAACGAAGCCGGAGAGACCATCTCCGAGTTCGACTTCAAATCCGACGTAATCCTGGACGAAGTCCAGGCTGGTGGCCGTATTCCGCTGATCATCGGTCGTGGCCTGACCAACAAGGCCCGCACAGCACTGGGCATGGGCGCTACCGATATCTTCCGTCTGCCCAATGACCCGGAAGAAGGCACCAAGGGCTTCACCCTGGGCCAGAAGATGGTCGGCAAGGCCTGCGGCCTGGACGAAGGCAAAGGCGTTCGCCCTGGCACCTACTGCGAGCCGCACATGACCACCGTCGGCTCCCAGGACACTACCGGCCCGATGACCCGCGACGAGCTCAAAGACCTGGCGTGCCTGGGCTTCCAGGCGGATCTGGTGATGCAGTCCTTCTGTCACACTGCCGCTTATCCGAAGCCGGTTGACGTTGAAATGCAGCACACAATGCCGGACTTTATCCGTACCCGTGGCGGCGTTTCCCTGCGTCCCGGCGACGGCATCATCCACTCCTGGCTGAACCGCATGCTGCTGCCGGACACCGTGGGCACCGGTGGTGACTCCCACACCCGTTTCCCCATGGGCATCTCCTTCCCGGCCGGTTCCGGTCTGGTGGCGTTTGCCGCTGCCACCGGGGTTATGCCGCTGGATATGCCGGAGTCCGTTCTGGTTCGCTTCAAGGGCGAAATGCAACCAGGCATTACCCTGCGTGACCTGGTACATGCCATCCCGCTGTACGGCATCAAGCAGGGCATGCTGACCGTTGAGAAGAAGGGCAAGATCAACGAGTTCTCGGGTCGCATCCTGGAAATCGAAGGCCTTGAGCACCTGACCGTTGAGCAGGCGTTCGAGCTGTCTGACGCGTCTGCCGAGCGCTCTGCAGCAGGCTGTACCATCAACCTGTCTGAAGAGTCCGTAGCCGAGTACCTGCGCTCCAACATCACCATGCTGCGCTGGATGATTGCCGAAGGTTACGGCGATCCGCGTACCCTGGAGCGTCGCGCCCAGCAGATGGAAGAGTGGATTGCCGATCCGAAACTGATGCGTGCCGACAAGGACGCGGAGTATGCCCACGTGGTGGAAATCGACCTGGCCGAGATCAAAGAGCCGATCGTGTGCTGCCCGAACGATCCCGACGACGCCCGCACCCTGTCTGAAGTCGCCGGCGACAAGGTGGACGAGGTATTCATCGGTTCCTGCATGACCAACATCGGTCACTTCCGTGCGGCGGGTAAACTGCTGGCACAGAACAAGGAGCCCCTGAAAACCCGTCTGTGGATGTCACCTCCCACCAAGATGGATCAGGCCCAGTTGATGGAAGAAGGTTACTTCAACATCTACGGCACCGCCGGTGTTCGCACCGAGATGCCGGGCTGTTCCCTGTGCATGGGCAACCAGGCACGTGTTGCCGCCAAGAGCACGGTGCTGTCCACCTCCACCCGTAACTTCCCCAACCGCCTGGGCGATGGTGCCAACGTGTACCTGACCTCCGCGGAACTGGCGGCAGTAGGCGCAGTACTGGGCAAACTCCCCTCCGCGGAGGAATATATGGAGTACGCCAAGGACCTGAACAGCATGTCGAAAGAGATCTACAAGTATCTTAACTTCGACCAGATGGAGAAATACACCAAGAAGGCTTCTGAAGCGAACGTTGCTTAAGTTTCAGCTAGCACCATGAAAACGCCAGCCTAAAGGCTGGCGTTTTTCGTCGCTTGATACAGTTATTGCCGGAACGGCTGAGCATCGTCAAAAATTTAGTGGCCCAGCGGCACGATCAGCACCGGACGTTTGGAGTGGGTCAGCGTTCTGGTGGCGGTAGATCCGATCAGTGCCTGCCCCAGCGCGCTGTGCTTGCGGGTTCCCATAACGATCACATCGGCGTTCATCTCCTCGCCGACTGCAAGAATTTTACGCCAGGGCGTGCCTTCCTCGATGCGGGCCTCAATGTTCTTCAGGCCCAACACTTCGTGTTCTTCCAGCTCTTCCTCGCAAAAGCGCTCTATCCGCGCACGGATCTTGACGCTCAACGCATCAATCCCCTTGTGCAGCATGTCCTCAAGCTCTTCTTTTTCCATCATGTTACTCAGCACGCTGCGCGCGGTACCCGACAGCGACTCAATCACATGCAGATAAGTGATCTGAGCGCCGGCATAGTGACCACACAGGCTGACTGCTGCACGGAATGCCGGACGTGACCCTTCTTCAAGATCGGAGGCGTATAAAATCCTTTCAACGTCATGGAACATTTTTCTTCTCCTCTATCCACCCAGGGCAGGAAAGACTGTATCACTCAGTGATACAGCAGATCCGGCAAAAACAGCGAAATCTGGGCAATAAACACAATCAGCGCCAGACGCACAATATCGGCACACCAGAACGGGGTAACACCCCTGAAGATGGTGCCCGTTTTAACATCTCTCAGTACTGCGCTGAGCACAAAGACGTTCATACCCACCGGCGGTGTGATCAGGCTGATTTCGGTAACCACTACAACGACGATACCGAACCAGACGAGATCGAAACCCAGGCTTTCCACCAACGGGTAAAACACAGGAACCGTCAACAGCATCATGGACAGGCTCTCGAACACCATGCCAAGCACGAGATAAACGCCAAGAATGGCCAGTATGACCATGATGGGGGACACATCCAGCGAGGTAACCAGGCTCAGCAGCATGTCCGGAAGCCCCGCCCGGTTAATAAAGTCAGAAAAAATCAGTGCCCCGATCAACACGGCAAACAGCATCGCCGAAGTGCGCGCTGTATCCGACAGCGTCTCGAAGAGAGTCGACCAGGTGAGGCTGCGCCGTGCGAGAGTAATCAGAAAAGCGCCACCGGCACCGACACCGGCCGCTTCGGTGGGGGTGAATACGCCCATATAAATGCCCCCCATCACCACGGTAAACAGTGCAAGCACGCCCCATACGCTCTTGAGAGCCTCCAGGCGTTCCGCCCAGGGAGTCTTGTCTCCGGCTGGCCCGGCATCAGGGTTGCGCTTGACGACGTACCAAACGGCCGCCAGATACAGCAGGACACCCAGTAGCCCCGGGATAAAACCGGCAGCAAAGAGCTCGCGGATACTCGATTCCGTCAGCAGGCCGTAGATGACCAGGATAATGCTCGGCGGGATCAGAATGCCCAGGGTTCCGCCAGCGGCAATGGAAGCCGTTGCCAGCGCGTCTGAATAGCCATACTTGCGCATAGGCGGCATGGCCACCTTGGCCATGGTCGCGGAGGTCGCCAGACTGGAGCCACAGATTGCCGAAAAACCGCCACAGGCCACAACCGTTGCCATGGACAATCCGCCCTTGCGATGGCCTAGAAAGGCATTGGAAACATGGTAAAGCTCCCGGGCAAGGCCCGAACGGGTCACCAGGTTACCCATCAGCACGAACAACGGTATCACCGACAGGCTATAACTCTGGACCGTATCGATCACCCGGTTGGATGCCATCGACAGGACGCCCCGCCAGCGGAACTCCATGAAATTGGTGAAATCCAGCCCCATCAGCATGGCGAAACCAAAGAAGCCGACCAGGCCCATGGCAAAGGCAATGGGCACCCTCAGAACCACAATGAGTAAAAGGAGAACGGCAAAGCCGGTCAGCACGACGGTCATAGAATTTTCCGTAACTGATTGGGTTATTTGTCAGCAATGAACAGGATGCGGTAAACGCCGAGCGTTATCATGCCGGCGGCGGTCAGCCAGCTCATAATGGCGATGTACTGGACGATATAACCACTGGGCAAGCCGAGAAATTCCGTCACAACACCACGGCGGATCGACCTCTCGCCAAGCTCAAAGATCCGTACCGCAAGGAAGTACATCGAAGAGGAAATAATCAGGGCCGAAACCAGTCCCAGCACCTTCAACACCTTTTCCCCCAGCACATGATCCAGCAGATCCACCACGATATGCCCACCGCGATAGGTGATAACCGGCATCGCCGCGAATACCATCAGGGCAAGGCCGAGTCGCGTGAGCTCCGTGGCCCCGGGGACGGGACTGTTGAAGAGATAGCGACCGCCAACGTCCAGGCAGGTTATCAGCATAAGCAGGAAGAGAACTGACGCTGCTACAAGCTCCAGAAGAAAGGCCAGCCACTTGGCTGGCCCCTTCTCGCTGTAATCTCTGTTAACCCATGTAGCGAGAGACATGTGTTTACTCCTGCTGCTCAGACTCATACTCCCGGGCAACGGTGCGCAGCTCTTCAAGCGCCTGTCGGGCATTCGGAGCACGATCGGACACATTCTGGATCCACTGTTCGTCCATGCCCTGAATCAGCTTCTGGAACTCCTGCGCCATCTGGTCCCCTTCCTCGACGCGGATGATGTTGACGCCGGCCTCCTGCGCGGCCTTCAGGCCCTCGTCATCAATATCATCCCATGCGCGTCCGGCCAGGGCGGAGAGCTTTTCACCCGATACGCTCATGATCGCCTCGCGATCTTTGGGATCCAGTTTCTCGAGGAAGTAGGGATTGATGAACATGGAGAAACTGCCGAGGTACATGCCACCGGGAAGCATAGTGACGTTGGGCGCCACTTCCTTGAGACGCAGGGTCTTCTGCTCACCCATGGGGAGGAAGGCACCATCAATCACCCCCTGCTGCATCATTTCATAGACTTTCGGGGCTGGCGCTGAAACTGCAGTCACGTCCATCCTCTCGCCGAGCTCGGTCTGGACGCCACCACCAATACGAATCTTCTTGCCCTCTATCTGGTCGAAGGAGGTGATTGGCTCAATGGAATGGATATAGCCCGGACCATGGGTAAACATGCCCAGGAGGGTCAGGCCTTCAAACTCGCCGGAGTCCATGAAGTATTTGTTATACACATGCCACAGTGCCACGGACCCCGCTTCGGCTCCTACACCCAGGCCCGGCAGTTCCACGATCTGGGGCAACTGGAAACGGCCCGGAACATAACCGTGGTAACTGAATCCCGCGTCGACGACACCGTCCTCTACCAGCGTGAACAGGGTTTTCGGATGGCCCAGATCATGTTGGATTTCAACCTTGACCCGTCCTTCCGTTGCCTCTTCAACCCATTTGGCCCACGTCGGCCAGACCACGGCGTTCTGCGGGTTCGTCGGTGGCAGCCAGGTCCCGATGTGCAATGTCGTGGCGGCGATGGCGCTGCCGGACACGGCCAGCCCCAATGAAAGGATGGCGGCTTTAGTAAAGAGTTTTGTTTTTGTCATAACGGCCTTTCTCCTGATCGTTTTGTAGTTATTACTTGCGTTGCCGCGGCCCGGGAAGACCCGCGAACCTTCCTGACGCTGCCACTACAGGGTCTTGCAGCGCCCTCCCGTGTCAGATTCCCTTCAGCTATTTGAGAACAGAGGATGAATGTTGTTTTTGTTGAATTTGAGAACAGGATCCAGCTCCGTCATCTCGAATGAAATCTGGCAATAGCTGGTATCAGTGACCGGCCTCATCCAGTCGCAGAGTATGTCGAACACACGCTCCGCGACTTCCTTCTTCAACACCATGTCCCGGCCATGACCGATCTTCAGAGTCAGGTTGAGGAAGGCAAAGTCTTCTCTGCCGTCCGCGACCCGGAAGTCGTCACAACGAATAGCCCGACTGCGCACACCACCGATGGGGAAAGCCCCGGTAGAGACAATGTATTCGTGTAAACGTGCGAACAGCGACTGGAACTCCAGACGGTCGTGGAGATTACCCGAATACTCGACGATGAAATGAGGCATAGGATGAGTCCCGGATGATATGTTCATCGTTATTGCTTGACGCCCCTGGCAGCATTTGCAGCTCAGAGACCACTCACCAGAATCTAATTAACATATTAAGTTTTGTCAACACACTCTTTGAAATGAGACAGGCCTGCCAGGCAGGTGCTCAAAAGCCCGAAATCTGCCTCTTGACTTAGTTAATATGTTAACTAAAATGAGAGCATTATCATTGAGTCACAGAGCGCCTCCGGGCTCCGAACCCGTGCAACTGCGGCTCGAGGCGGGCCATCATCGCCGGTCATCCACCCGACAGATTAAAGGTGCATAGCAAGCATGTTGACGAAAGAACAGATCGAAACGGCTGCCGACCGTCTCTATCAGGCCGAGACCAGCCGCAAACAGATTCCGGCCCTGACACTCGACTACCCGGATATGACCATCGAGGATGCCTACAGCATCCAGAAAGCCTGGGTGGACCGTAAAGTTGCCGAAGGCCGCAAGGTGATAGGCTATAAGATAGGCCTGACTTCTCGCGCCATGCAGATGTCATCCAATATCGATGAGCCGGACTATGGCGTACTGCTTGATGACATGCTGTTCGAGGACTGCACCACCATCAAGGCATCCGACTTCCTTGATCCTCGTATAGAAGTCGAACTGGCCTTTGTCCTGAAGAAGCCTCTGTTCGGCAGCACCGTCACCATTTTCGATGTTATCAACGCCACTGATTACGTAATCCCCTCTCTCGAACTGATCGCGGCCCGGTGCCTGCGCACTGATCCCGACACCGGCTACACGCGCAAGGTCTATGACACCATTTCGGACAATGCCGCCAATGCAGGCATCGTGCTGGGTGGCCGCCCCATTCGCCCGATGGACATCGACCTGCGCTGGGCCGGATGCATGCTGTACCTGAACGGCCAGATCGAAGAAACGGGCCTGGCCGGTGGCGTTCTGGGGAACCCCCTCAAAGGTATCACCTGGGTTTGCAAGCGCTTCGCGCCACACGATGTGGGTCTCGAACCGGGCCAGGTCATCCTGTCCGGCTCTTTCACCCGCCCCGTCCCGGTCAAGGCCGGCGATACCGTGCATGCAGATTTCGGCTCTCTGGGTGGCGTGAGCCTGAACTTCGAATAATCAGATTGCACTGGGGGAACAAGCATGGAACTGCCCGAAAACCGTTTCAAACAGGGTTTGGCAACTGGAGAAACCCAATATGGGCTCTGGCTGGGCCTGCCGGACAACAGCGCGGCCGAAATCGCCGCGGTAGCCGGTTTTGACTGGCTGCTGATTGACGGCGAACATGCCCCGTTCGACCTGCGCACCATCATGTCTCACCTTCAGGCCATGGCACCCTACGACGTCGCCCCGGTCGTACGTTGTGTTGAAGGCAATACTGCACTGATCAAGCAATTGCTGGATATTGGTGTGCAGACGCTGCTGGTCCCGATGGTAGAGGACGCGGAGCAAGCGAAACAGCTGGTAAAGGCAGTTCGCTATCCACCGGCCGGCGTTCGCGGCCTGGGAACCTCGCTGGCCCGCGCCGCCCGCTGGAACCAGATACCAGGCTATCTGAAGAAAGCCAATGACGAGATCTGTCTGATCGTCCAGGTGGAAACCGCCAGTGCCATGGACAATCTCGATGACATTCTGGCCATTGAAGGTGTCGACGGGGTCTTCATAGGCCCATCAGACCTGTCCGCATCCATGGGCTACATCGGTGACGCAGGCAACCACGAGGTGGTCGACGCCATCAACAAGGGCCTCAACAGGATACGTGCTGCCGGCAAATATGCCGGCCTGCTCTGCCCCGACCCGTCTCTGGCGCAAAGCTACATCGGGCAGGGTGCCAATTTCGTCGGTGTGGGCGTCGACACCATGATCCTGGCCAACGAAACCAGAAAGCTGGCGCAGCGCTTCAAGCAGGGCGCACCGGTTCAAGAGGACAAACCTCAGGCCGGTTATTGATCGATCCCGGCCATCACAACAAAAGGTTAATCATGACAGCAAACACCCTGGTTCGCAGCAAGCTGGTCTGCGTCGCACTGAACGACAAGTCCCAGTTGACTGCTCTGGAGGGCACATTCAACCAGCCCCCCTATAACAAGCCACCGACCCAGCCGGTACTGTATTACAAGCCCCGCAACACCTGGAATGTTGATGGCGCGGAAGTGGAATGGGCCAAGGATTTCGACGGCAGCGACGCTCCGGCCATGGCAGTTGGCGCCAGTCTGGGCGTGGTCATTGGCCAGGAGGCATGCCGCGTCAGTCAGGCAGAAGCGCTGAATTATGTTGGTGGCTACACCATCGTCAGCGATTTTTCGCTGCCGGAGGAAAGCTACTTCCGGCCCGACATCAAGGGTAAATGCCTGGACACTTCCGCGCCTGTCGGCCCGGAGATTGTCCCGGCCGACACCATCGACAACCCGGATGCCCTCACCGTCACCATCCGCGTCAATGGTGAACAGAAGAGCGCATTTGCACTGGCCGACATGGAGCGCAGCGTTGCCGAGCTGATCAGCACCATCTCCTGGATCATGACCCTGCAGCCGGGGGAGATTATCGCCGTCGGCTTTGCCGGTGACCGTGTTCCGGTCGCCCGGGGTGACAGAGTGGAAGCAAGCATCGAGGGCGTCGGCACCCTCACCAACACACTTGGAGGTGCCTGAGCCATGAGACACGCGCGCATCATTTTTGACGGCCGTGAACTGGATGTCGACATCGATACCAACGATCGCATCACTACCAGTGACGGCGAGGTACTGGAAGTATCACTGGGTTCGGATGATATCACCTGGCTCCCTCCGGTAAAGGAGCCCGGCACTATCTTCGCCCTGGGTCTGAACTACGCCGACCACGCCACCGAACTGGCGTTCGAACCTCCCAAGGAACCTCTGGTATTTATCAAGCATGCCAATACCCTGACCGGGCACAAGCAGGTCAGCTACCGGCCCGACAATATCGACTTCCAGCATTACGAGTGCGAACTGGTAGCGGTGATCGGCAAAACCGGCAAGAACATCAGGCGTGAAGATGCGATGGAGTACGTAGCCGGCTACACCGTATGCAACGACTTCGCGATCCGGGATTACCTCGAGAATTACTATCGCCCCAATCTGCGGGTAAAGAGCCGGGATTCCCTGTTACCAATGGGGCCGTGGATCGTCGACCGGGAGGACGTGCCAGACGTCAGCAACCTGCGCCTGACCACGGAGGTCAATGGCAAGATCACCCAGGACGGCTCCACCAGTGACATGATCTTCGACATTCCCTTTCTGGTGGAATACCTGAGCAAGATCATGACCCTGAACCCGGGTGACATGATTGCCACCGGCACCCCGCACGGTATGGTCGATATGCAGCCTGGCGACACGGTGGTCTGCACCATCGAAAACATCTGCTCACTGGAGACGCGCATTGTCTCCGAAAAAGAATACTACGGCGATAAATACTGAGCCTTCAGGAGAACCAACATGAGCGATACAAAAGCGACCAACCTGGAACGTGCCCAGCGCTACCTGGAACGCTTCAGGAACAACACCACCGGCCACTACATCAACGGTGAGTTCACGATGGGTAACGGCGGCACAGAATACGACAACATCACGCCGACCGACAACACTTCCATTGGCAGGGTCATGGCCGGTTCCACCGACGATATGGATGCCGCCTGCAAGGCTGCCGGGGAGGCCTTTGAAGCCTGGGCTGCCACCCCGGGAGCCGAGCGCAAACGACTGCTGAACAAATTCGCCGACCGCCTGATCGAGCGCGCCGACGAAATCGCGCTGGTTGAGTCCATGGACTGCGGTCAGGCGATCCGCTTCATGAAAAAGGCCGCCGAGCGCGGCGCCGCCAACTTCCGCTTCTTCGCTGACAAGGCACCGGAAGCCCAGGACGGCCTCTCACTGCAGCAGCAGGAACACACCAACTTCACTATTCGCAACCCGATTGGACCCGTGGGCATCATCACGCCCTGGAATACGCCGTTCATGCTGTCCACATGGAAAATCGCTCCGGCTCTGGCGGCAGGCTGTACCGTTGTTCACAAGCCTGCCGAACTGACCCCGCTAAGTGCCCATATCCTGGCCGAGATTGCCGATGAAATCCTGCCCAAAGGAGTATGGAACATGGTCAATGGCTTCGGCGAGAGCACTGGCAAGCGCATGACAGAACATCCCGCGATCAAAGCTGTGGCGCTGGTGGGCGAGTCCGCCACTGGCTCACACGTCATGCGCCAGGGTGCTGACACCCTCAAGCGCATGCATTTCGAACTGGGCGGGAAGAACCCGGTCATCGTGTTTGACGACGCCCACTTCGATCGGGCGCTGGACGCAGTTGTGTTCATGATCTACAGCCTCAACGGCCAGCGCTGTACCTCTTCCAGCCGTCTGCTGATCCAGAGTGGTATTCGTGACAGGTTCATGGCCGCACTGGAGCAGCGGGTTCGCAAGCTGAGGGTCGGTCACCCACTGGACCCGGACACCGAAGTCGGCCCACTGGTACACAAAGGTCACTACGACAAGGTCCTGAGCTATTTCGACATCGCTAAAGAGGATGGCGCCAACATCGCCGTGGGTGGCAAGCGCATCACCGACGCGAACGGCGATCTGGATCCGGCGGGCAACTATCTGGAGCCGACTCTGTTCACCGAAGCAAACAGCGGGATGCGCATCGCGCAGGAAGAGATTTTTGGACCGGTACTGACCAGTATCACCTTTGATACCGAAGAAGAAGCTATCGCGATCGCCAACGATACGGAATACGGTCTGTCCGGGTACATCTGGACCGAAAACGCCGGTCGGGCCATGCGCATGGCCCGACATGTCGAGGCTGGCATGCTTTGGGTGAACTCCGAGAACAACCGCAACCTGCCGTCTCCGTTCGGGGGCATCAAGATGTCCGGCATCGGCCGTGATGGCGGCGACTGGAGCTTCGACTTCTACATGGAAACCAAGAACGTCTGCATCGCGCACGGCACTCATCAGGTGCCGCAGCTTGGCAAAGGCTGAAGCGAGACCAACCGGCCCCGTTTCGATGCACGGGGCTCCGGTCCGGTAAGACTTTTGCCACATTCGCCTGCTGAGCGAAGCCAATCGTACCGAATGGTCCGGGAATCAGGCAGCAAAGGACCCGGCAGCAAAAAGTCTGGTCCGGCTGTTACTGATAGACATTCCTTAACGTACTAATAAAATAGTCTATTACCCATTCTGGCAACAACTGGCCGAATTTCCAGAGACCGGACGATTAAGGTAACCTTTCTCATGCGCAAGTTTGATGACTCACTTCCCCTCCGGCTACTCAAGGCCCGCGAGGCTGCCATGGGCTTTTTCCGCCCCCTGCTCCAGGAAATCCCCCTTACCGAACCGCAGTGGCGTGTCATCCGCGCGCTTAATGAATTCGAGGAACTGGAATCGAAGCAACTCGCGGAGCTGTGCTGCATTCTCAGCCCGAGTCTCACGGGAATCATCAACCGGCTTGAACAGCTGGGTTACATCAAACGCCGCAAGTCAACGGAGGACCAGCGCCGAACTCTGATCAGCCTGACCGACAAGGCCAAGGAAATGTTCGAGAGTATGAGTCCTCGCCTTGAGGCACGCTACCAGGAAATGACCGAGCGTTTCTCGCACGAGGACATGGAAAAGCTGGAGGAGTTGCTGATCAAGTTCTGTGAAGTGAAGCCCTGAAGGGCCCTTCCCCCGGACAAAGATTTTCAGACCTGAAGACGTTGACATTAGATAACATATTAACTAAATTATTATTTAATATGTTAAGTAAATGAGTCAGCCGGGCCCGTCTGCCCTCTTCAGGTGGAGATTATCCATAATGCTGCAAGAAAGTTACCCGTACTTCCTCGCCAACACCCCCGTGTCAGCAAACCGGGATCTGGCGGTTCACGACAAGTATACCGGTGAAGTGGCGACTCACGTGGCGCTGGCCGACGCCAAGGCCATCGACCAGGCAATCGCCGCTGCCGCCGCCGCGGCCGAGCCGATGCGCAAGCTGCCGGCGTACAGGCGCCAGGCGATTCTTTACCATTGTGTCAAGCGCTTCGAGGAACGCTCCGAGGAACTGGCCGAGGCACTGTGCATAGAAGCAGGCAAGCCGATCAGGGACGCCCGTGGCGAGGTCACCCGGCTGATCGATACTTTCCGCATTGCCGCCGAGGAAACTGTGCGAATCGGCGGCGAAGTAGTGCCCATGGACATCAACCCGCGCGCCGAAGGCTACACCGGTATGTGGAAGCGGGTACCCATTGGTCCCTGTTCGTTTATTTCGCCGTTCAACTTCCCGCTGAACCTGGCAGCGCACAAGGTGGCGCCGGCGCTGGCAGCGGGCTGCCCTTTTGTTTTGAAACCCGCCAGCCTGACCCCGATCGGCGCACTGATCATCGGTGAAGTCCTGGCCGAAACCAATCTGCCCAAAGGGGCTTTTTCAATCCTGCCCTGCCGCCGGGATGGAGCCGACCTGTTCACTACCGACGACCGGCTCAAGCTTCTCAGTTTCACCGGTTCTCCGGATGTAGGCTGGGCTCTCAAAGCGCGTGCCGGCAAGAAACCTGTCGTGCTGGAGCTGGGCGGTAATGCCGCCTGTATCGTCGATGAGGGCAGCGATATTGAAGACGCTGTTGCCCGTATCGTTTTTGGTGCCTATTACCAATCCGGCCAGAGCTGCATCAGCGTTCAGCGCATTATCGTGCATGAGAGCCACTACGATGAAGTGCGCGAAAAGCTGACAGCAGCCGTAAAAGCGCTGAAAAGTGGTGACCCCAAGGACGAAAGCACTTTTATCGGTCCGATGATCTCGGAGAAGGAAGCCATCCGCCTGCATAAGTGGGTGCACGAGGCTACAGAAGCCGGTGCGGTGGTGCTGGCTGGCGGCGAGCGTGACGGCGCTATGCTACAGGCAACCCTGCTGGAAAATGTGCCTGTGGACACCAATGTGAACTGCCAGGAAGCGTTCGGTCCGGTGGCAATTCTGTCCAGCTTTCGCGATTTCGATGCGGCTCTGGACGAGGTCAACGATTCCGATTTCGGTCTGCAGGCTGGCATTTTTACCCGGGATATCTACAAGATCCAGAAAGCCTGGGACAAACTTGAGGTAGGTGGTGTTGTTATCGGTGACGTGCCTTCCTGGCGCGTGGATCACATGCCTTATGGCGGCGTCAAGGACAGCGGTCTTGGCCGTGAGGGGGTGCGCTACGCCATTGAAGACATGACCGAACTGCGCCTGCTGGTCATCCGCGACCCATATTGAGACAGCGTCGAAAATGATTGCCGATAACCCGGTACGCACACCATCTGTTGCCCTGATGGCGCTGATTGCCATGGCGAGTCCTTTGGCGCTGAACCTGTTCGTGCCAGCGATGCCTGACGCGGCGCGGGCGCTGCAGACCGATGTGGGCGTGATTCAGCTCACCTTTACCGCTTATCTGTTCACGCTGGCATTCGGCCAGTTATTGTCCGGCCCGCTGGCCGACCACTTCGGCCGTCGCCCAATCGTGCTCGCGGGGCTGGTTCTCCACACCCTCGGGAGTCTGCTGGCGGCACTTGCCCCCGATGTAACCCTCCTGATCGCCGGCCGCGTACTGCAAGCACTTGGTGGCAGTGCCGCTATGGTAATGGCTCGCACGATCATCATCGACATCTATGGTCGCGAGGGAGCCTCTGCCCGCATGGGTTATGTCGTTCTGGCAATTGCCACTGCCCAGACAATCGCGCCGACGGTCGGCGGCTTTCTGAACGTCTGGGCGGGTTGGAATGCCATTTTCTATGTTTCCCTGGGCACGGGCGGCGTCGCGCTGCTTGTCGCCACCCTGCAATTGCCGGAAACCTGCCGTGTCAGGAGCGACAGCCTGCGGCTGGGGCCGGTCATCCAGCGTTACGCCGGTGTCTTCAACTCAAGGGGATATATTGGCTATGCACTCTCCACCACCTGCATCGCCGCGGCATTCTATATGTTCGTTGGCACCGCACCCTATATCGTCGACGGCCTCGGCGGTAACTCCGCGGTGTTCGGGACCTGGTTCCTGTCAGTTTCGCTGGCCTTTATGGCAGGCAGTTTCCTGTCGACGCGACTGGCCAGGCACGCGAGCATCGACCGGGCGCTGTTGTTAGGTAATGTGCTCTCGCTGACCGGCGCACTGGCACTGCTCGGCTTCACGCTCGGTAGTACGCTGAGCTATGCCACGCTGTTTCTTCCAATGGCATTGGTAACTTTCGGACGCGGATTCAGCCAACCCAATGCCCAGTCCGCGGCGATCAGCTGTTCGCCAACATCCGCGGGCACTGCCTCCGGGCTGATGGGATTCATCCAGCTGTTGGCCGGCGCCTTGATTGCCCAGATGATGCCGCTGCTGCTCGGCGAAGGCGTACTACCCATTGCCGTTTGCATCTTTCTGGCACCTGTGGCCGCTCTCGGTGCCCATTATTACGCGACAAGTCGCCAGCGCAGCCCGGTCGCGGAAGCTTGAGGGGGATAAAGACGGGGAATCTGGCGGTCAATCAATATCAACAGCATGGCGATGTATCAGCTGATGCACCCGAAGCTTTCAACAACAAAAGGAAACTGTCATGGGAAAACTCGCGCTTGCCGCAAAAATCACGCATGTACCATCCATGTATCTCTCCGAGCTGGACGGTCCTCAGAAGGGCTTTCGCCAGGCGGCCATCGACGGTCACATCGAGATCGGCCGCCGCTGCCGTGAGCTGGGCGTGGATACCATTGTGGTATTCGATACCCACTGGCTGGTGAACGCCAACTACCACATCAATTGTGGCGCCCACTTCAAAGGCAATTACACCAGTGGTGAGCTGCCCCACTTCATCTCCAATATGAAGTTTGAATATGACGGGAACCCTGAGCTGGGCAAACTACTGGCTGCCGAATGCAATGCTCAGGGCGTGGAAACACTGGCCCATGACAAGACTACCCTCGATCCTGAGTATGGCACTCTGGTACCGATGCGCTATATGAACGAAGACCGCCATTTCAAGGTTATCTCGGTCTCGGCAATGTGCACCGTGCACTACCTGAATGACAGTGCCCGTCTGGGCTGGGCAATGCGCAAGGCGATCGAGGAGCATTACGACGGCACGGTGGCCATTTTTGCCAGCGGCTCGCTGTCTCATCGCTTTGCCCAGAACGGTCAGGCACCGAAGTTCGCCACCAGAACCTGGTCCCCGTTCCTGGAACGCCTGGATCACGAGGTGGTTCGGATGTGGGAAAACGGCGAGTGGGAAGACTTCTGCGAAATGCTGCCCGAATACGCTGTAAAAGGTCACGGTGAAGGCTTTATGCACGACACCGCCATGCTGCTGGGTGCACTGGGCTGGTCCGAGTACGACCAGAAAGCGGAAGTACTGACACCTTACTTCGGCAGCTCAGGGACTGGCCAGATCAACGCGGTATTCCCGGTATCGCAGGTCAGTGGCGACAAGGTTCCTGCACCGCAGGCCTCCGTTACCGAGTCTTTTATTCCGGGTTCAAGCCGGATCTGAGGGTAAACGGCGGACACTATAACGGCCGTGAAATACGCACAAAAAGCGGACCGATAACAAGAAGTACGGCAAGCCGGTCTCAGTTTGATCCGGCCGGACCCAGAAAACAAAAAGGAGAAGTCACAATGCAATTCCACCACCACAAATACGTATCCAGCGACCCGAGAATCGAGGAGGCATCCGGGACGGGCATTAATCGCCCCGAGACCCTACCGGATGTTATGGATGTCCTTATCGTCGGCAGCGGGCCTGCGGGCATGATTGCCGCCGCTCAGTTGGCCAAGTTCCCGAATATCACTACCCGTATCGTCGAAAAACGTTCCGGACGACTGGAAATCGGCCAGGCCGACGGTATCCAGGCACGCAGTGTAGAGACATTCCAGGCGTTCGGTTTTGCCGAAAGAATCACCACCGAGGCCTACCGTATTACCGAGATGGCCTTTTGGGCCCCGGACGCCGACAATCCGGCGCACATTACCCGTTCGTCGGTGGCGCCGGATGACCCCACCGGTGAAATCAGTGAGTTTCCCCATCTGATCGTCAACCAGGCCAGGGTTCTCGATTATTTCGCCGAATTCGCCCGAAACGCCCCCGCCCGGGTGACCCCCGACCATGGTCTGGAGTTTGTGGGGCTGGCGATTCATGACGGCGAGGACTATCCCGTCGAAGTAACATTGCGCCATACCGCGGGCGACAAAGAAGGCGAGGAGCGCACGGTTAAAGCCAGATACGTCATCGGTTGCGATGGCGCCCACAGTCGCGTTCGTGAATCTATTGGCCGCAAGCATATCGGTGCGGTCTCGAATCATGCCTGGGGGGTCATGGATGTACTGGCCAATACCGACTTCCCCGACATTCGTACCAAGTGTGCCATTCAGTCATCAACCGGCGGCAGTATTTTGCACATTCCCCGGGAAGGCGGTCACCTGTTCCGGATGTACGTCGATCTCGGCGAAGTTGCCAGGGATGACAACCACCAGGTACGCCAGACCACCCTGGAAACCACCATCGCCAAGGCCAACCAGATCCTGCACCCCTATACCGTTGAGGTGAAGCACTGCGCCTGGTACACCGTCTACGAGGTTGGCCACCGGGTCACCGACAAATTCGATGACGTTCCACCCGGCGAAGAAGGCACCCGGACTCCGCGGGTCTTTATCACCGGTGACGCCTGCCACACCCACAGCGCCAAAGCTGGTCAGGGCATGAATGTGTCCATGCAGGACGGCTGGAACATCGCCTGGAAGTTGGGCCATGTGCTTTCCGGCACCGCGCCTGAATCCCTGCTCGATACCTATTCGAGTGAACGTCAGGTTGTCGCGCAGAACCTGATTGACTTTGATCGGGAGTGGTCGAGCTTGATGGCCAAGCCCGCCGAGGAGTTCGACGATCCGCAAGAGCTGGCGGATTTTTATGTCAAAACCGCAGAATTCCCGGCAGGCTTCATGACCGAGTACCAGACGTCGATGATCACTGGAACCACCGACCACCAGAACCTGGCGACCGGTTTCCCCGTTGGCAAGCGATTCAAATCGGAGCGGGTCATGCGGGTTTGCGATGGCAATGATGTCCACCTGGGCCACCATGCCACCGCCGACGGCCGCTGGCGGATCTACGCCTTTGCCGACCACGCCCGCCCCGGGGAGGATTCCCGTTTGTCCGCCTGGGCGGATTGGCTGCTCGACTCACCTGACTCGCCGGTTGTGAAGTACACCCCTGAGGGTTCGGACCTGGACAGTCTCTTTGACGTCAAGGTGATCTATCAACAACCCCATGGCGAGATTGAATTCGGCCCGAAAATCCCGGCCATTTTTGTCCCGAAGGTGGGGCCTTTCCAATTGACCGACTATGAGAAAGTCTATGCCATCGACCCGGAGGTCAACATCTTCGAAACGCGGGGTATCGACAGGAATGGGGCCGTTGTCGTAGTTCGGCCTGACCATTATGTTTCGCAGGTGCTCTCATTGAGTGACGTTGACGAGCTTGCCACGTTCTTCGACGGAGCCCTGCACCGCCGCTCCCGGTAACGTCCTTGCCCCGTGATGATACGCACTGGATGGTATAGCAAGATCGGGAAAGGCTCGGGGCCAGTGTGGGGATACCAGCCCCCACCGGCCGCTCCAACCCAAAAAAGGGGCCCCCGAAGGAGCCCCTGTCGTTACTCAGAGCGTTTCAAGTGCTCTTGTTACCGGGTGATGTGCTGGTACTCACCGGCATCTTCTGTGGCAAGGCTCACCACCATAATGGCAATCCAGGCAACGATGAAGCCGGGAATGATCTCGTAAATGCCAGGACCACCCCATATTTCTCCGTTCCAGCCCATCGAAATCCAGACAATAACGGTAGCCGCACCGGCAACCATGCCTGCGATGGCGCCAGCGCCATTGGTGCGCGGCCACATCAGCGACAGGATAATCAGCGGACCAAACGCGGAGCCAAAGCCTGCCCAGGCGTTACTGACCAGCGCCAGGACCTGGGAATCCGGATCGGAGGCGATCACCGCAGCAACCAGACCGACCAGCACCACACAGATCCGGCCGACAAATACGCACTCCTTGTCGGTCGCTTCCTTGCGCAGGAACAGACGATAGAAATCTTCGGTCAGTGACGACGAGGACACCAGAAGCTGGCTGGAGATGGTGCTCATAACCGCGGCAAGCAGGGCGGCATAGAGGAAACCGGTGATCAGCGGATGGAACAGCAGGTTCGACAGAATGATAAAGATCGTTTCCGGATCTTCAACATCCAGACCGTTACGAATGGCGTAGGCCCGGCCAAACACGCCCAGAGAGATGGCACCAATGAGGGAAATGGTCATCCAGCCCATACCGATATTGCGGGCGATAGGCACATCTTTCAGGGTACGGATCGCCATGAAGCGCACGATGATGTGGGGCTGACCGAAATAACCCAGACCCCAGGTAACCGCAGACAGCCAGCCTATAAACGTGAGTCCCTCCGTCCACGATAGTAACGTGGGGTCGACTTCATTCAGTGTCTGCTGGGCCTGGTCAAAACCGCCGCCACCTTCGCCAAAGAGCACAACCGCCGGCATGATGACCAGTGCCAGCATCATGATGCAGCCCTGGACAAAGTCCGTCATGCTCACAGCCAGGAAGCCGCCCACCACCGTATAGGCCAGAACCACACCCAACGTAATGGTGATACCCACAGCGTAATCACTCAGGCCACCGAAGTTGAATATTCCGGCAAACGCACTTTCAAACAGCTTGCCGCCGGCAACCAGGCCAGACGCCGTATACACCGCGAAGAAGATAACGATAACCACCGCTGACACGGTGCGCAGGGAAAGCGCCTGGGTTGGAAACCGGTTAGCCAGAAAGGCCGGAATCGTGATCGCATTACCATAATGAACCGTCTGTTCACGAAGCCGTGGTGCTACGAGGGTCCAGTTAAAGAATGCGCCCACAAGCAGGCCGATACCGATCCAGGCCGAACCCAGGCCCGATGCAAACAGTGCCCCGGGTAAACCCAGAAGCAACCAGCCACTCATGTCCGAAGCACCGGCCGAAAGCGCCGCTACCTTTGGACTGAGTGCCCGCCCACCCAACATGTAATCTTCGGATGAAGACGTAGCTCTGCGCATCGCATAAACGCCAATGGCGATCATAAGCGCAAAGTAAAGAAATAGACTAATCCAGACACCAATAGCCATGAAACTCCTCCAGTTCATAAGGACGGAATTGGCTCCGCCCGTTTAGCGCGTTTACCATGATGACGCCGGTAGTCGCACTCTTTGTTTTTTTTAACTCCCTATTCCACTCACTCAACAAGGCGCTAATGCCTTTAACGCCAACTTCCCCATCTCAATACCCTCCTGTCGCCCGGTTTTCATTCCGCACTGCCTGATGAGCAAAGCGCGCCTCAAACCTTTTCAATCCCCAGTGACAACAGCGAAGCATTGCCTCCTGCCGCCGTAGTATTAACGGTGCGTGTTCTCTCGGTGGCAAACCGCAACAGGTAATGCGGGCCACCGGCTTTGGGTCCGGTGCCAGACAACCCGCGGCCACCGAAGGGCTGAACACCAACGACAGCACCAATCTGGTCACGATTGACGTAGGTATTGCCAACTTTCACACGCCGCTCGATATAGGCTGCGGTTGATTCACTTCGGCTATGAATGCCCAGGGTAAGCCCGTACCCCGCGGCGTTTATTTCCTCAATTACGTCGTCGAGCTTCTCTGCAGTGTAGCGGACAATGTGCAGGACCGGACCGAAATGCTCCGCTTTCAGCTCGGCAATACTGGCAATGGCGTAAGCGGACGGCGGCACGAAGTGGCCTGAACAAGCGGATTCCGGCAGCGGCGTTTGCGATACCAGCCTGGCGCTCCTGTCCAGCTCAGACAGATGAGCTTCGAGACTGGCCTGTGCCTTTTGGTCGATAACCGGCCCCACATCAGTGCAATGCCACTCCGGGTTGCCGACGGACAGTTCCTGCATGGCGCCCGCCAACAAAGCCTCCGTGCGTTCGGCTACATCTTTCTGAATATAGAGTACGCGCAGTGCCGAGCAACGCTGCCCGGCGCTGGTAAAGGCCGACTGAATGACATCTCTGACCACCTGCTCCGGTAACGCACTGCTGTCGACAATCATGGCATTCTGCCCACCTGTCTCGGCGATCAACGGCACAATCGCCCCTTCCCGCTGTGCAAGGGCCCGATTGAGCATATGCGCCACCTGTGTAGAGCCGGTGAAGGCCACGCCGGCAACCCTTGGGTCCGGAATCAGGTTACCGCCGATTGTTGCGCCGTCACCGGGTAAAAACTGGATCACATCAGGCGGGAAGCCGGCCTCCAGCATCAGCTCAAAGGCACGATAAGCGACCAGGCTTGTCTGCTCCGCCGGCTTGGCAATAACCGCGTTACCCGCCACCAGTGCCGCCATAATCTGGCCGGTAAATATTGCCAGCGGGAAGTTCCAGGGGCTGATGCACAGGAAAACACCCCGTCCCTCCATATAGAGCTCATTGCTCTCCCCCGTAGGACCCGGCAGAGCTATCGCATCAGCAAAGCGTACCCGACCCTGAAGGGCATAATAACGACAGAAATCGACGGCCTCCCTTACCTCGTCGACCCCGTCCTGCATGGTTTTCCCCGCCTCTCGGCAACAGATCGCCATCAGCTCTTCCATGTTCGCTTCCAGCAGATCTGCATAACGTTTGAGACAGTTGGCACGCTCTTCGACCGGCCGTTCACGCCATCTGACAAAACCTTTATTCGCCAGATCCAGTGCTTCAGCTGTCTGTATTGCCGTCGCCCAGTAAACGTGGCCTACCTGCTGGAAGCTGTCGTAAGGCGCATGGATTTCCCGGCATTCTCCTTCCCGGCGTTTCTCGCCACCAATGACCGGGGCCGCTTGCCAGCGGGTTTTTGCCCATTGCCCCAGGCGATGCAGCAACGGATCCAGGTGTACCGCCACCCCGATATTGACTCCGCGGGAGTTGCGCCGCTCGTTGCCATAAATATCGGCGGGCAACGGAATACGGTCGTCAGGCAGTGAGTCGTAACCCTGCAATACCTGTACCGGGTTCTGCACAAGAGCGTCTACGGGTGTGGCCGCGTCCACCAGCCTGTGCACAAAGGATGAGTTGGCACCATTTTCGAGGAGACGGCGAACCAGGTACGGCAACAGATCCTTATGGGCTCCGACCGGGGCATAAATGCGCACCGGAATGTCATTGTCCTCAAGAATGCTCCTGTACAGTGCGTCGCCCATTCCATGCAGCCGCTGGAACTCGATCCTGCGCCCCTTGTTCCGGGCCATGACCAGCACGGAGGCCACGGTATGTGCGTTATGGCTGGCAAGCTGAGGGTATAGCGCTCCTTCGGTATAATTGCTTAACAGGAAGCGCAGGCAGGCCAGATAAGAGGTATCAGTACCTTCCTTGCGAGTGAATACCGGATAACCTTCCAGGCCCAGCTGCTGACAGATCTTGATCTCGGTATCCCAATAGGCTCCTTTTACGAGCCTCACGGGAATTTCGTCACCCCGCTCTTTCGCCAGTTTGGTCAACCAGCACAGTACTGGTAATGCCCGTTTGGAGTAGGCCTGGACAACCAGACCAAAACCGCCCCAGCCCTTTGCGACCGGTGACGTAAACAGCTTTTCGAACAGCTTCAGTGAAATTTCCAACCGGTCCATTTCCTCGGCATCGATGGTTATCGACACCTTCTTTTCCCGCGCGAATGTCAGCAGGTGGACCAGCGTGCTGTAAAGCTCCTTCAGAACACGCCCCTGCTGTGACACTTCATATCGAGGATGCAGGGCGGACAATTTTATGGAAACGGACGGCGCTGTCTTGCTGTCTGGAAAGGCATCATTGCCAACGGACTCGATGGCTTCCATATAGTCCTTCAGATAGCGACCAGCGGCATCCCTGGTCATCGCTGCTTCGCCAAGCATGTCGAAGGAGCAGGTATACCCCATATCCCGATATTCGCGGGCGTTGCTCAGGGCCTCACCGATATCGCGGCCCAATACAAACTGTTTGCCCATGATGGCCATGGCCTGGTACATCGCACTTCGGATAACAGGTTCGCCACTGCGCCTGACCAGTCGCCTCCAGATGCGGGACGAAGAACCATCCAGCCGCTTGTCCATTTTCACCACCCGGCCTGTCAGTAACAGCCCCCAGGTGGAGGCATTGACCAGTGTGGATTCACTGCGGCCGACATGCCTTGTCCAGTCGGCGTCCGACAACTTGTCCTGAATCAGCGCATCAGCGGTGTATTTGTCGGGAATACGCATCAGTGCCTCGGCAAGGCACATCAACAGTATGCCTTCCTCGGTATCGAGGCTGTATTCCTGCAACAACGCATCAACCATGTGGACGGAGTCGTGCTGGTCACGTACTTTTCTGATCAGAGCGGTAGCCGTTTCCGTAACGGCACGATGCTCTGCAGTATCGCTGCGGGCCAGGGGAATCAATTCATTGAGATAGCGTGTTTCGTCGACAGCGTAACTGGCAGCAATGGCTTGCCAGAAAAAGGACCTTGGCTGTTCCTGGAACGCAGGTTCGAGAACCTTGCTTGCATGAAACATCTGGGTGCCTCGCCGACAGTGCCCGTCACTCACCGGGTACCTCGAACTTATTGTTCTGTGTAGATCAGACAACACGCACCTGCTCGTTCAGCGTTTTGGCGTGATCGGCTATGCTGTTAAGTTAGTATTACTACGGATCCGTGGCTTACAAAATCCTACGATTTTTTTGTAAATTCATCCGGAAATGGGTGTTTTTTAGCAAATCAGGCAACTTTGCCATCAATTCGCAACCTGGAAGGCGTGGTGCCCTTATGTTTTCTGAGGGCGTTGGTAAGAGCGCTCTGAGAGGAGAATCCGGTCCGGTAACTGACTTCCGAGACCGAAAGGGGGGTCATTGTCAGTAACTGAACAGCCTGGTCAAGACGGATTTGTAGCAGGAACTGGTGTGGGGTGACACCGACCACTTCCCGGAACATTTCGTGGAAGCGGCTGACGCTGAGGCAGGCCACGCTGGCAAGGTCGTTCACGGTAATCTTGCACTGGATGTTTTCCATGATATAGCGGCGGATGGTGTCCGGGCTTAGGGCATGGCGGTTCTGACGCACTTCCCGGCCCTCGTTCAGACGTTCTGCCATACAGTGCAGGATGCTGGCACCCATGTGATGCTTTATGCCTTCGTTATCCGGCGACCGGTCAAACTCTCCGGCAACAAACTGCACCAGACCCTGTAACTTGCTGTCCAGTACCAGCGTACGCGGCCTCTCGAATAAAGGGGCCAGGGTTTCGTATTCGCTGTGGGCTGGACTGCTGAGGGCCGGCATATAAGGATCAAGATTGATCACCAGCACGTGATTCTGAAAGTCGCCACAGTAGTCATGCCTGGCTTCGGTAGGCACCAGGCAGGCGCGCCAGGTATCCAGGTGGGAGCCGGTTCCGTCCACGCTGAGATCCGCCTCACCGCGAACACCGACGACAACCTGATGGTGTTCATGGCGATGATGATGGGAAGCCGTTGGAAGTTTCAGCAAACGCGCGTTCAACATACCCGCGACCCGGAAATTGGTTGAGAATGTTACTCAATTAAAGCAGAACATCGCCTGACATGCACGATCAGGGCTGGCTCACCAGGCTCTGAATCAGGCTGGTGACGTCATGGCTGACTGTCTCCAGGGGCCGTCCGGCGTCCACAATGTGGTATCGGCGAGGGTCGTCCGAAGCTCGATCAAGGTAGGTCTGGCGTATGCGTTCAAAGAAGGCCACGGTTTCGCGCTCAAATCGGTCCAGATCGCCTCTGTGGCGGGCACGGGTCATTCCGGTTTCTACCGGCGCGTCCAGCAGAATAACGTGGTCCGGTCGAAAGCTCCCCTGCACCAGGTCTTCCAGCTGGGCGATACGTTCCGCCGGCACACCGCGCCCGCCTCCCTGATAGGCGAAGGTAGCGTCGGTGAAGCGGTCACACAACACCCATCGTCCCGCTTCCAGTTGCGGAAGTATCCGGGTATACAGATGCTGCGCGCGGGCAGCGAACATCAACAGCAGCTCGGTGATGTCATTGACCGGCTCGTCCCGGGGCGCCAGCAGCAACTCGCGAATCGATTCCGCCATGGGCGTGCCGCCGGGTTCCCTGGTCACAGTATAATCAATGCCCAGTGTTTTCAGGGTGGCTGCCGCATTCTTCACCTGGGTGGACTTGCCAACGCCCTCAGTGCCCTCGAAGGTAATGAACTGCCCGCGACTCATTGCCCGCCTTCCTTCGCATCGGGCACAGGCGCCGGCGAGGAGCGATAGTCAGACCGACGATTGAGCTGAAATTCCCGCACGGCCTTCTGATGCTCCTGTAAAGTCCGGGAAAACTTGTGGGTGCCATCTCCGCGCGCGACAAAATACAGGGCATCACCATCGGCCGGGTTCAGGGCCGCGTGAATCGCTTCCTTTCCGGGCAATGCAATGGGCGTCGGTGGCAGGCCATCAATCCGGTAGGTGTTGTAGTCAGTTCGGGTCTGCAGATCACGACGGGTGATCCGGCCCTGGTACTTCTCACCCATGCCGTAAATCACGGTCGGATCAGTCTGCAACCTCATTCCCTTTTCCAGGCGGCGGACAAAAACACCCGCCACCTCTTCGCGCTCATGGGCGGCACCGGTTTCCCGCTCAACGATGGAGGCCATGATCAGGGCTTCGTAGGGTGAATCGTAGGGCAGGTTCTCGGCTCTGGACGCCCATTCTTCGGCCAACACTTCCTCCATTCTTTCGAAGGCGCGGCGGAGCAGATCCAGGTCGGTCTCACTGCTGGTAAACGAATAGGTATCCGGGAAAAAGCGGCCCTCCGGATGCTCGCCTTCCGCGC
This sequence comes from Marinobacter orientalis, assembly GCF_004792665.1. Lineage (GTDB taxonomy): Bacteria > Pseudomonadota > Gammaproteobacteria > Pseudomonadales > Oleiphilaceae > Marinobacter > Marinobacter orientalis. The sequence goes on along the minus strand of NZ_SRZX01000006.1, from coordinate 160,284 downwards.
CCACCGATTCCATGATCCGGGCATCAGTCCATTCCGTGGTTACCTTCTCAAGACGTTCGCTGGCTGCCAGTGCCCGGCGCATATCCTGGAACGTCCAGCCTTCGATGAACTGGATCTGCCAGTGTTTGGTGGCACCGGCCACCATCATCGCGATCATGTCCAGGGTACTCATTCCGGCTGCGAACTCGTATTCTCCGGCTTTCAGGCGAGTCTGCTCCGGAAACAGTCTGCCATGGATCTTCAGCCAAAGGCTGTCACCGGCGAGGTCTTCCGCCTCCAGCTTGCGGGCAATCTGCCCGTAACCACTACCGGAGGGAACACTGAACAGCACAGGCTCAGTCAGTGCTACCGGTTGTTCAAGGGTCTGGAGCCCCTGCCATACCCAGAGGCTACTGCCGGCGACGACCAGAACGACAAGGCAAAACAGACTGATTACCAACTTCTTCAACAAGCTTTTTATTCCAAAGTTTTCAGAGGGTCGCAGATTGTCTCAAGCCCGCCATCCAGTGGCAAATCAACACCGCCCATTTGACGAACAGGAACAATACCGACAACGCTGTTGGTCAGATAAAGTCCGCGGAAATCGGGCGACGAGAGAATGGAGGGCTGAACCGCTTCCTCAACAACCTCATGTCCGGTTTCACGAAGACATTCAATCAGATATTTTCGCATTACACCGGCCACTGCAAGACTTCTGCCAGGCGGGGTCAGCCATTTTTTACCATGGCGGAAAAACAGGTTCGTCCGTGTGCCCTCAACCAGATACCCCGTGATATCGCGCATGATCAGCTCGAACTCCTGCCCTGTAAACTCGCGGCTGGCCATAACCTGTTCCAGTCGGTTGAGCGTTTTGATACCGGCCAGCTGCGGATTTACGGTCAGGGGAAATTGCGAAAGGTCTGCCACAACTCCCCCACTGTCCGGGAGTGGCGGCATGGCCGAGACGGAAACAATCAGATTGGGCTGGCAGTTCTCGGGCAACCGATAGCCACGACCTCCGCTGCCGCGCGTCAGAATCAGCTTGAGCACCCAGTCGCAGCCTTTGAAACCGGCTTCGTAAATGACCCCGGCCTGAGTTATCGCCGTATCCAGATCATGACGGTGAACCGGTATCCCCAGACGCGCTGCGTCCGCCACAATCCGGTCCAGGTGGAGCGAGCGCAACACTGCCCGCCGGCCACGCATCCGAATGGTTTCAAACAATCCGTCACCATAGGCTATTCCCCGGTCGGCGGCAGAAACTCCGCTGCTGTCAGCCCTGATAACGTTGAGCACGCTTCCTTTTAATCCTCGTAACGCTGGAAAATGAGGGTACCGTTGGTACCACCAAAACCGAAGGAGTTCGACAAAACAACGCGAATATCGGCCTTGCGGCTCTTGCCCGCGACAAAGTCGAGGTCACAGCCTTCGGCAGGCTCTTCCAGGTTAATGGTGGGAGGCAAGACACCGTCGCGAATCGACAGCACCGAGAAAATAGCCTCAACCGCACCCGCGGCCCCGAGCAAATGTCCGGTCATGGATTTTGTGCTACTGATCGACAGTTTGTAGGCGTGCTCCGCAAACACCGACTTTACGGCGGCAACCTCGGCAACGTCACCGACCTGGGTGGAGGTACCGTGGGCGTTAATGTAGTCAACTGCGTCGAGATCAAGCCCGGCATCACGCATCGCATTTTTCATCGAACGGGCCGCCCCCTCGCCACTGGCCGGCGGAGAGGTGATGTGGAAAGCATCGTCACTCATGCCAAAACCGATGACTTCCCCATGAATGGTTGCTCCCCTGCTTTTGGCGTGTTCAAGTTCCTCAAGCACCACAACCCCGGCGCCATCACTGAGCACAAAACCGTCCCGGTCCGAGTCCCAGGGCCGGCTCGCCTTTTCGGGCTGCTCATTGCGGGTGGATAAAGCCCGCGCAGCCGAAAATGCGGCGATGGAGCTGCGAGTGGTGGCCATTTCCGAACCACCAGCCAGCATCACATCCGCATCACCATAGGCAATGGTACGGGCAGCATAGCCAATATTATGAGTGCCCGTGGTACAGGCCGTCACGATGGCGATATTGGGGCCCTGGTAACCGAAACGAATGGCAACGTTACCGGAAATCATGTTGATAATGGACGCCGGCACAAAGAAGGGGGATACTTTTCTTGGCCCCGACTTCTCCATATTGATGATGTTCTTCTCCATGTACTCCAGACCGCCAATGCCCGAGCCAATGGCGACCCCGACTCTTTCCCGGTCGAGGCCGGCATAGCCTTCCAGGCCGCTGGCATCGACCGCCTGCTGGGCCGCAATGAGACCATAATGGATAAACGCGTCCAGTTTTCTGGCGTCTTTGGTGGAGAGGTGGGATTCCATGTCCAGATTTTTGATACTGCCGCCGATCCGTGTGCTGTACCCAGTGGTATCAAACCGGTCGATTTCGGTTATGCCACTGCGCCCCGCCAGGATACCCTCCCAGGACGAATCCACATCGTTGCCCAGTGGCGACAGCATTCCCATGCCTGTTATCACAACACGTCGTCTAGCCATATCCACTTCACCTGAAGTCTGTTCCGGTACTGCTATAGTAAATGCCGGCCCATAAAAAAGCCGCCCATTGCAGTATTACATGGACGGCTTCTCGCCTGGCGTTAAAAACGTGCTGAGTATCAGGTGTGCGCGACGATGTAGTCGATCGCGTCCTGAACACTCGCCAGCTTTTCCGCTTCCTCGTCCGGAATCTCGGTCTCGAACTCTTCTTCAAGTGCCATGACCAGCTCAACAGTGTCCAGTGAGTCAGCGCCAAGGTCCTCTACAAAAGAAGATGTGTTCTGAACTTCGGACTCTTTAACGCCCAACTGCTCACAAACGATCTTCTTCACGCGCTCTTCAACTGTACTCATAATGTCCTCACTTTTTGTGTCAACCAAGCAACTTGAGTGCTGCCAGTTTAGTTTAAACCATACCTGCAAACAAGCAGGGGTTCCATCAAACATGTTGTGCAACAAGGGTTTGCGCACATGCCCCCACAGGGACTATCCCATGTACATACCGCCATTGACGTGAATCGTTTCGCCCGTCACGTAACCGGCGGCCTCCGAGGCCAGGAAGGCAACAACTGCTGCCACTTCTTCCGGCTCACCCAGACGACCGGCGGGTATGACTTCCATCATAGCCTCGCGTTGCTTATCGTCCAGTTTTCGGGTCATATCCGTGTCAATAAATCCCGGGGCAACACAGTTGGCTGTGATCCCCCGGTTCGACATTTCTTTCGCCAGGCTACGGGTGAAGCCCTCCACACCGGCCTTGGCAGCGCAATAATTGGCCTGTCCCGGATTGCCCATACCCGCAACGACGGAGCTGATATTGATTACCCGCCCCCATCTTGCCTTTGCCATGCCGCGCAATACAGCTTTGCTGGTGCGATAGACGCTCGACAGGTTGGTTTCAATCACCGACGACCAGTCATCGTCTTTCAGGCGCATCAGCAGGTTATCACGGGTAATCCCCGCATTGTTGACGAGAATCACAGGCACGCCGGCTTTTTCGGTCACTTCCTTCAGTCCGGCATCGATGCTGTCCGGCTCGGCGACGTTCATTACGATACCGAAACCCTTCGCCCCCGCCGCCTTCAGGTCAGCCGAGATAGACTCTGCACCCGCTGCGCTTGTTGCCGTGCCCACGACTGTAGCACCCTGGTCAGCCAGTGCCCTGGCGACGGCTTTTCCGATACCGCGGGTTGCACCGGTTACCAGTGCTGTCTTGCCTTCAAGAGACATGCAATGCTCCTATCCTTTCTGTCCGAATGCCTCTGACGCTTTTTTCAGGGCATCGGGCTCCTCAATTCCGTAGACCGACAGGTCACGATCGATCCGCTTTGCCAGGCCGGCAAGCACCTTGCCGGCGCCGCACTCTACAGCGATGCGTACATCACTTGCCACCAGTTTCCGAACCGTATCGGTCCACAACACAGGAGAGTATAGCTGTTTAACCAGATTCGTCTTGAGGGTATCGCTGTCCTGGGCGATGGCGGCGGTCACATTCTGAACAACCGGGATGACAGCGTCGTTAAAATCAACATCGTCCAGTGCGGAGGCCAGATCTTTTGCTGCGTCTTTCATCAGCGCACAGTGGGACGGGACACTCACCGGCAGTGGCATGACTTTCCGCGCGCCACGGGCCTTGCATGCCTCTATGGCGCGCTCCACCCCCGCCGCAGAACCCGCGATCACTACCTGGCCCGGAGCATTGAAGTTAACGGCGGAAACCACATCGCCGTGCGCAGCCTCGGCACAGGCCGCGACCACATCACCGTCTTCCAGCCCGAGGATGGCCGCCATCCTGCCTTCGCCGGGGGGAACGGCCGTTTGCATGAGCTCACCGCGCAGTTGCACCAGTTTCAGGGCATCGGAAAAGGTCAGGCTCTCCGCAGCCACCAGTGCACTGTACTCGCCCAGGCTGTGGCCAGCGACGTAATCGGGCTCCTGCCCCCCCGCCATGAACCATTGTCGCCAGAGCGCAATGCTTGCGGTCAGAAGGGCGGGTTGCGTCACCGTGGTCTGGTTCAGATCCTCGGCAGGCCCATGCTGGCAAAGATGCCAGAGGTCATAACCGAGCACATCTGAGGCTTCAGAGAAGGTTTTCTCTACGATCGGCCAGGTCTCGACGGCTGTCTTCAGCATGCCGACAGACTGCGATCCTTGTCCGGGAAATATAAAAGCTGATTTCATAGGGCGAATCTTACCGTTAATAACGGGTTACGGGAGATTAGCCAATAGTACAATCTGGCGGCCATTTCGGCCAATCTAGCAAAAACGCGGAGAGACTTCAGTCTCAGTAACAGGGCAAATCTGGCCCCGGTCAGATCATCAGGTCGTCGAGGCGCTCGTTGATCCGGCTGGGAACATCGAGTTCAACTTCCAGGACTGCCTGGCGAATGGCGGCCAGCATCGCGCGCTCGTTGGCATTGCCATGGCTTTTGATCACCACTCCCTGAAGCCCCAGAAGGCTGGCGCCGTTATGGCGCGAAGGGTCCATCAATCTGAGCAGGCGCCCGATCATGGGCCGCGCCAGCAGGCCAACAAATTTCCCGTAAAGGGTCCTGGTGAATGCCTGCTCCAGCAGATCAATAAGCAGCCCGGCAACACCCTCACCGGTTTTCAGGGCAATATTGCCAACGAAGCCGTCACAGACCACCACATCGGCCACGTCCCTGAAAAGGTCGCTGCCTTCAATATATCCGATGTAATTGATGGTATCGCACTGGGCCAGCATGTGAGAGGCAAGCCGCACCTGCTCATTACCCTTGATCTCTTCCTCGCCCACGTTCAGAAGTGCCACTCGGGGCTCTGGCTGATTACAGATGGCCGACGCCATCAGTGACCCCATCAGCGCATACTGGTAGAGGTTTTCCGCCGTGGAATCCACATTGGCACCCAGATCAAGCACATGGCAGCGGCCACGGAGGGAGGGGATCAGTTTGGCAATGGCCGGCCGTTCAATACCCGGATACATACGGATAACAGATCGCCCAAATGCCATAAGGGCCCCGGTATTACCGGCACTCACACAGCCCTGGGCAACACCATCGCGAACCAGGCCAAGGGCGACGGCCATGGAGGAGTTGCGTTTGTGCCGAAGGGCATGGGAGGGCCGCTCATTCATGCGCACAACGTCGGCCGCCTCGACAATGCGAATTCGTGGGTGCCCCTCATGCAACAAAGCCTCGAGCTCGCTCCGGATTCCCACCAGAACAAGACTCAAGGCTTCGTTTTCTTTTACCGCATCCAGCGCCGCGGACACCACCACGTCGGCTCCGCGATCACCACTCATGGCGTCAATAGCGATGGTGACCGGCTTCACCGTTCCTCCATCTGGCACTGGGGGATGGATACTGGCGACGATTTACTCGTCGCTAGCCTCAATTACCTGCTTGCCACGGTAAAACCCGTCTGGTGACACGTGGTGACGGCGATGCACTTCACCGGTGGTGGTGTCAGTGGACAGAGCTGCAGTGCTCAGGGCGTCGTGTGAACGGCGCATACCGCGCTTTGAGCGGGTCTTTCGGTTTTTCTGTACAGCCATGATTATGCTCCTGACCTGATAAACGTGTGTTCGTGAAATTCGCGCCGGCTTTCCGTGAAAAACGACGCCTGATTAATGTTTCTTCGTCTTGAGATCCGCCAGCACACTGAACGGATTGTCTTCAGGCTTTTTCACCGGCTCGTCATCGGAATGATCCGGCTCAAAGGCTTCCAGTTCTTCCCTGGCGGGACACTCGTCACGCTCATGAAGCGGGAACGGAGGCAGAACCAGCAGCAGCTCGTCTTCGGTCATGGACCACAGATTCGCGCTGAAATCGTCAGTCAGAAACGGTTCAAGTTCCCTGGGCAACTGCTGCGCCTGTTTATCGCTGGTTACCAGTCCCAGCGTAAAACTGGATACCAGCGTTTTGGGCATGGGCCCCATGCAACGCTGACACTCCAGCAGTACCGGCGCTTCCAGCTCGCCCGCCACCATGCGCCGGCGTTCGCTGTCCATGGAAAATGACAGCTTTACCCGGCACACCGCGCCATCCTCAATTCCGTAAACGGAATCAACAAAGCGAGACAGTGCCTGCAGAGGGATCTCTCCCTCCAACACAGTGTTTTGCTCTGCCAAACGATAAGGATCGACAGTTTTGGGCAGCTCGGCGCTAGAGGCTTTTGACATAGGCGCGCAATTTTAGGGGCCCGGCACGCTGCTGTCAAAGACTTCATGCGTATTTGACCAGGGGTTACACCGGGGATAGGTGTATTCTACGATAATACCATCGTCACCGGGCGAGCCCGGCCACATATCAGACCCGTTCTTCAAGGAAGCCCATGAACCCGCACCCTCTGCTGCTCGCATCCTCATCGCCCTACCGGCGACATCTGCTGGAAAGGCTCGGCCTGCCGTTCGAGGTGGCGTCACCGGAGATCGATGAGTCGCCCGCTGACAACGAAACGGCGGAACAGCTGGCTACGCGGCTGGCTCAAGGCAAGGCCGAAGCCCTTGCCCCTGCCTGGCGCGACCACTGGATTATCGGCTCGGACCAGGTTGCCTGCCTGGAGGATGGCATGCTGCTGAACAAACCCGGAAATCATGAGCGCGCCGTGGAACAACTTGACCGAAGCAGTGGTCAGCGGGTTTCCTTCATGACCGGCCTGGCGCTGCTTGATGCCGGCTCAGGAAAAATACAGACCCACTGTGAGCACTTTCATGCCCACTTCCGGTCACTCAGTCCGGATGAGATAGAGCATTATCTGCGAGCGGAGCAACCCTATGACTGCGCCGGCAGCTTCAGGGTGGAAGGCCTGGGTATCGCGCTGTTCAGTCAGTTGGAGGGCAGAGACCCCAACAGTCTGGTGGGGTTACCACTGATCGCACTCAACGACATGCTTCGTAACTGGGGACTGAATCCGCTGCTTCAGCCCCCGGGACCGATCAGCGCAGCTCGAACCGTGATTCGGTAATGTAACGGGCGATGCCGCTTCCCACCGACACTCCGAACTGATCCACAATGTCCTGCAACGGCGATCTGCGACGACTGTAATCCACCATGTCTTCCTGGCCAATTACCTGCCTGGCCACGTGGGACGAACTGCCCAGGCCGTCAATCAGCCCGAGCTCCAGTGCCTGCTCACCGCTCCAGATCAGCCCCGAGAACAGGCGCTCATCGTCGGCAAGGCGATCGCCACGTCCCTTACGCACGCTTTCTATGAACTGGCTGTGGGTGGTTTCGAGCACCCCCTCCCAGAACTGCACCTCCTCTTTTTCCTCGGGCGAGAACGGATCGAGAAACGCCTTGTTCTCGCCAGCGGTGTAAAGGCGTCGGTCAATCCCGAGCTTGTCCATGATGCCGGTAAACCCGAAGCCACCGGCAACCACGCCAATGGAGCCAACCAGGCTGGCCTTGTCTGCATAGATTTCATCCGCGGCTGCGGCGATGTAATAGGCGCCGGAAGCACCTATGTCGGAAATAACGGCGTACAGTTTTTTATCGGGATACTCGTCCCGCAGACGAACGATTTCATCATAGATGTATCCCGACTGCACCGGACTTCCCCCGGGGCTGTTGATCCGCAGGATAACGGCTACCGAATTTTCAGCGTCGAATGCGGTTCGCAGGGCACCGGCAATATTGTCCGCACTGGCCAGCTCATCCGCAGCAATGGTGCCCTCAACTTCTACGAGCGCCGTATGCCTGCCCTTGGTGGCAGACTCCAGAGCTCCGCCGAACGGGAACTGAAACATGATTAACAGCGCAAACAGATATCCGAATGTGAGCAGCTTGAAGAAAATACCCCAGCGCCGGCTCTTTCTCTGCTCCGACTGAAGGGACATCACCAGTTTTTCAATCAGCTTCCAGTCGCGGGCTGATTCCGGAGGTATTGCGGGTTTTTTGCGACTGCCAGACGGCTTTCCCCCCTCACTATCTGCCCCGCTTTTCGCCCCGTTCTCCGGCTCACTTCCCCAGCCCGGATTCTTGTCTGACTCCCAATCGCTCATTGATTCATCCTGTTACCGTTACCGTTCAGAGACCAAGTACGTCCCGCAGATCCTTTACCGAATCGACGATCGCGTGAGGGGAGTATTGTCCCAGCACATCCCGTTTGTGGACGCCCCATTCCACACCGATAGAGGGCATGCCGATACGCTGCGCCATATCAAGGTCGTACCGGGTATCACCAATCATGACTGCCTGGGACGGCTCAATGCCGTAAAACCGGATAATCTCGCCCAGCATGGCCGGGTCGGGCTTGGAACGGGTTTCATCGGCGCAACGGGTGATGCCGAAATGCGACCCCAGGCCACTCGACACCAACGCTCCCTCAAGGCCGCGACGACTCTTGCCGGTGGCAACCGAACAGCTGCGCCCGCCACCCCGGAGATCCGCCAGCACATCCGCCATACCCTCGAAGACATTTTGCGGCGTGGTCACCTTGGAAAAGAAATAACGAGAGTACCCCTCCCGGATGGTGTTCATTTCCTCGCGGCTGATCCCCGGATACAGCTTTTCCAGTGCCTCGATCATACCCAGACCGATAATGTCGCGATAAGCTTCACGCTCCAGTTCCGGGTAACCCAGTTCGGTGGCGGCCTGGTGAAGGCTATCGGCAATGTGGTCAACGGAATCCACCAGTGTTCCGTCCCAGTCAAAAATTACGACCTTTACGTCCATTCTTACTACCCTGCTGTGGTCATGCTGCATTCATCCCGCAGCGAAACCGGTTATTCGGATGCCTTCCGGCGAGCTGTCAACCTGGCGATGGTCCCTGCAAACGCCTCGTCGTAAGGCGCCTCAAGATGAACCGCCTCACCGGTGGCAGGCAATGTAAAATCCAGCGCACGGGCATGCAGCATCAAACGCTGGCCACCGGCAGAACGGAAAGCCCGAAGACTCACATCATCCATATACTTGTCATCCCCGGCAATCGGATGACCTGCCCAGGCGCTGTGAACACGAATCTGATGCGTCCGCCCCGTTACCGGAGAGGCTTCTACCAGACTGTAGCCGCTGTAGGATTCCAGGCACCGGAACAGCGTGAGAGACTCTTTCCCGGCAGCATCTACCCGCACCCTCCGCTCCCCGGAGACCAGCTCAAACCGCAATAGCGGCTCATTGACCCGTTTGAGTGAGCGCGGCCAATCTCCGGCTACCAGCGCATGATACCGCTTACGAATGCGTTTGTGGCGAAGTTCATCCTGAAGGTATCGCAGCGCCGAGCGTTTCTTCGCCACCATCACCAGGCCCGAGGTGTCCCGATCCAGGCGATGCACCAGCTCCAGGAACTTCGACCCCGGCCTTGCCGCCCTCAGCACCTCAATCAGGCCGAAGTCCAGACCACTGCCACCATGAACCGCAATGCCGGATGGCTTGTTCACCACCAGCATCTCGTCGCTCTCGAAAATGACCGCCTCCTGCATCACCCCCTGTACACGTGAGCCGGGCACAACCTGTTCCGGTTTTTCTTTGCGGGTTACTGGCGGAATACGCACTTCGTCACCGGTATTAAGGCGGGTATCAGGGTTGACCCGCCCCCTGTTTACCCGCACTTCGCCCTTGCGGATAATGCGATAGATGATGCTGCGCGGCACATCCCGGATTTGCGCCATCAGGTAGTTGTCTACCCGCTGCCCGGCATTGTCCTCATCAACCACCACCTTTCGCACACCCTGTCTCACCTCTGCATCGCGGGAGCCGGTCACCTGAGCGTTCTTTGTCCCACTGGCCGGCCGTAGAGAAGAAGGAGTACGTTTCTGTCTGGAAGATCTGGACATGGTTACCTTACCGCCAAGAAGCCTGCGGGATTGAAGGGTCGGGCGAATACTGTTATATTCCGGCGTGCTCTACCGTTTGTCTACGGCCTGACCAGTATGTCAGAAGCCGGAGCGGCAGAAGTATACCGACACTATTTGAGAGTTTGAACGCCGAAAGCCCAATCATTACCGGGAACGGCGACCGAATCCTCCCGGGCTGGAACGGAAGACGCCGAGAACGGCAACTGGCCGGACTCCGGGAGAACAAGAAACCGTACGGAAAACCGTCGGGCGACATCGCGAAGAATCTTTACCAGCATGCAGGGCCGGGCCGTCCAGGATACGAATACGACGTGAGACCCAGGCACCCGCGTGAACCTGAAAACGGATAACATGCGTCAACAGACATTAACCCTACACGACACCTCCCTGCCCTCGGGCAGTCGATCTGTCGGCGGTGGCCTCGGAATCCCGGGAAGACTTCCCGCAGGGATCTGATTCGTCTGGCCGCCGGCTTGCTCCTGATAGACGGGGCCCGCGGCACGCAAGTTCTGCTTCGCTGATGCCATCCCCCCTGGTTTTCTGTCCAAACCAAACGACAGGAACCACTTCTTTCCATGAAAAGAATGCTAATCAATGCAACTCATCCTGAAGAGTTGCGCGTAGCCCTGGTTGACGGCCAGAGACTGTTCGACCTGGACATTGAATCCAGCTCCCGTGAGCAGAAGAAAGCCAACATCTACAAGGGTCGCATTACCCGGGTAGAGCCCAGCCTGGAAGCCGCCTTCGTGGACTTCGGTGCTGACCGCCACGGATTCCTCCCTTTAAAGGAAATCTCCAAGGAGTATTTCAAGAAATCTCCCGGCCAGATTGAAGGTAAGGTCAACATCAAGGATGTTGTTGCCGAAGGCCAGGAAGTGATCATTCAGGTCGACAAGGAAGAGCGCGGCAACAAGGGCGCAGCCCTGACTACCTTTGTCTCCCTCGCCGGCCGCTACCTCGTGCTGATGCCCAACAACCCCCGTGCCGGTGGCATTTCCCGCCGCATTGAAGGTGACGAGCGGGCACAACTGAAAGATGCCATGAGCGATGTCCAGGTTCCCAAGTCCATGGGCATCATCGTACGCACCGCCGGCATCGGCCGCACCACCGAAGAGCTTCAGTGGGATCTCGACTATCTGGTCCAGTTCTGGGAGGCCATTACCCAGGCCGCCGGCGAGCGCAAGGCACCGTTCCTGATCCATCAGGAAAGCAACGTTATCATCCGCGCCGTGCGTGACTACCTCCGCCAGGACATCGGCGAGGTATTGATTGACGCCAGCACGGTCTACGAGGACGTACTGAACTTTGTTCGTGCCGTGATGCCCTCGTTCGAGAACAAGATCAAGCTGTACAAGGACGAAATCCCCCTGTTCAGCCGTTACCAGATTGAAGGCCAGATCGAGACCGCCTTCCAGCGGGAAGTGAAGCTGCCCTCCGGTGGTTCCATCGTTATCGATCCCACCGAAGCACTGGTCTCCATTGATATCAACTCCTCCCGCGCCACCAAGGGCCATGACATCGAGGAAACCGCGTTCCAGACCAACCTGGAAGCGGCGGAAGAGATTGCCCGTCAGCTGCGCCTGCGTGATATGGGCGGCCTGATCGTCATAGACTTTATCGACATGACCCCGGCCAAGCACCAGCGGGAAGTCGAGCAGAAGATGCGGGAAGCGCTGGAAATCGACCGCGCCCGGGTTCAGGTGGGCAAGATTTCCCGCTTTGGCCTGCTGGAAATGTCGAGGCAGCGTCTGCGCCCGTCACTGGGTGAGACCCGCAGTGAAGTCTGCCCGCGCTGTGAAGGCCAGGGCACCATCCGCGGCATCGAGTCCCTTGCCCTGAGCATCATGCGCCTGATCTTCGAGGAGTCTTCCAAGGAGAAAACCGGCCAGGTTCGCGCCGTTGTGCCCGTTGCTGTCGCCACCTTCCTGCTTAACGAAAAGCGTAAGCAACTGGCCGATATCGAAGCCCGCCAGGAAGTGGAAGTTGTCGTGGTACCGGCACCGCACATGGAAACACCGCACTTTGAAATCCTGCGCATGCGGGATGACGAAGCCGGGGCGGAGCAGGTATCGAGCTACCAGGTGGCGCAGGAGTACAGCGAGAGAGAGGAAGAGATATTCGAGGCTCCCGCTGCCCAGCCGCCGGTTCGCGAGCAGGCTGCCGTCAAAGCCATACGCCCGGTTGCACCAGCTCCGGCGCCGGCGCCGGCTCCGGCTTCGGAAAAACCGGAAGAAGCAACACCGGCCGAACAGAGCGAAGGGCTGTTCCGCAAGCTCGGCCGCAAGATTGCCGACTTCTTCAGTGGCGAGGAAGTCATTGGCGAGCTTCCGGTGAAGCGCGAAGAATCCGGCCGCCCCGGCCTTGACGAGCGCCGCACCCAGGACCGTCAGGACCGTCGCAAGTCCAGGGTAGCCAGGGACGAAAACCGCCCAGGCAACCGCAGCGGCACCGAACGTCGCCAGCCAAATGCCAATCGCAGTGACAGCGGCCGCACTGAGGACAACCGTAGCCGCAACCGTGGCGCAAACCGCACTCGTGGAGAAGACCAGGCTCGAGGCAGCCAGGCCCAGCAGGGCGGCGCCGAAAAGACGGTTGACGGCCGCAAGGAAGGCAGCCGCAAAGAAGGCCAGCCCCAGAGCCGGGGCCAGGGACGCAATAAGCCCCAGGGCCGCGACCAGAAGGATACTCGGGAACAGAAGGATACCCGGGCACAGCCCGAAAAGCAGGCGGAAAAACAGGAGCCACAGGAAAGCCCCGCCCCGAAGGCGCCTGCCGCTGACAAGGCCGGCTCTGACGAGAAGCGTCGCAAGCCACGTCGCAACCGTAATCGCGACGGCTCGCCAGCGGAAACGCCAGCCTCCACACCGGCGGACCGCAAGACTGCCCGTAGCGAAAAACACCAGAAAGATACCCAGCCGGAAGACCAGCGGGATAAACAGCCGGCAACACAACCTGCCGGCAAACCGGACGTAGCGGCTGCCAACACGGCAGAGAACAAGCCGGCCGAGAAGTCTTCTGAAAAACCTGCAGACAGCCAGAGTGACAAAGTGGCTGAAACTGATAGAACCTCAGAGACAGCGCCGAAGCAGGCTGCGGCTGAGTCATTACAGGCCCCGGAAGCGGATCAGATGGAAGCACCTGCCGAACAGCCGGTGACCGGACAGCCGGCCAGTGAAGACAAGGCGGCAGATACTGCGGCCGAAACCCCACAGGCCACTGCGGCGGACACGAAGGGCACTGAGACCGAAGGCGCCGGTGGCGAAGAAAAGCCGAAACGTCCTTCCCGTCCGCGCAGGTCTTCCGGAAGAAAGCCGGCGGCGAAGAAGGCAGAAACCGCTACTGACGCAGGCTCTGAGACCGCCGACAAGCCGTCAGCGGAGCAGACAACCGCAGAGGAGCCGGCAGCAGCCACAGGGACGCCGGAAACTGGAGTTACGGCCAAACCCGAGCAGCAGGCCGAAGCCAGGCCAGAAGAGCCCTCAGAGATCGCAGAGACAGCTGCCGTACCGGAAAAGACCGAGCAGCCTGCGGCCAAACCTCCTGCGCCCGAGCCTGCAGCCCAGCCTCCTGCATCCGAGCCTGCGGCAACAGATGAGACCAGCAAAGCGGAAGACAGGCAAAAGACTACCGGGCAGCCTTCTGAAGAGCCGGAAGCCGAACAGGTCAAAGCGGATGACAAGCCCGCTGAAAAGGCCGGAGAGCCAACGCCCGAGCCAGAGAAGCCAACCGAGCAGGCTGAGGTACCGGTAACGCCGGGCCGAGCCTACAATGATCCGAGGGAAGTCCGTAAACGTCAGCGGGCAGCCGAAGAGGCCAAAAAGGCCGGGAGTAACTGACGAATGCTATCAGATTCGGACATCGAAGCGCTGGAAGACATCCTGTTCGCGGAACCATGGGGCGACGAGGCCCTGGATTTCTTCGGTTTGCACGGGGTTGTCTGTGCCAGCGTGGTAGGCCCGGCATCACTGAGCACTGAAGATATCTTCAGGCTGGCCACGGGGGCTGATCAGGCGCCTGGCGGCCAGGTTCCGGACACATTCCGGAACGCAGTTGAGCAACTTGGCAGGGATATGGCCCACTCTCTGGATATGGGCCAGCCCCTGGAATTGCCGGAGCCCGAAGATGGCGATCCGATGAACGCACTGGAAAACTGGTGTGCGGGCTTCGTGGATACCTTTCTTGAAAACGAGGATGCCTGGCTGGAAGCGGGCGAGGAAGAAACCGCAGAGCTTCTGGTGCCAATGCTGACACTGTCAGGCCTGTTCGAGGATGAAGACTTCCAGAATGTCCGCAACAGCCCAAAGCTGTCACGGGATATGGCGGATGCCATTCCGGACTCGCTGACGGATCTGTACCTGTTGTTCCACGCTCCGGATTAGACCGCGGCGGGAACACCCACCGGTTGTCTGAAATGATGCCAGACCGGCTCAAGCCCGTCTGGCATTTTCATGATGGATCCCAGCTCGCACCAGGGCGCGCCGGGAAAATGAAAATCACTACCCTGGGAAGCCAACAGGTTTTCGCGGCGGCATAGCTCCGCGAGGAAGCCGAGATCGCCACTGGACTGGCCTGATGTAGACACCTCGATAGCGCGACCGCCGGCCTGACGGAAATCGCCGGTTAAAGCGCGCAACTTAGTGGCGGTCAGTTTGTATTTTCTCGGGTGTGCGAGCACTGCGATCCCGCCCGCACTGGTGATCCACTGCACCACTTCTTCCAGAGTGGGCCAGAAGCCTTTTACATCCCCTGCCTTGCCTGTGCCCAGGTATCGCTTGAAAGCCTGCGCCGAGTCCTTGACCGCGCCCTCATCCACCAGCACCCGGGCAAAATGCGGGCGGCCGGGCACATCGCCGCCGGCCCTGAATGTGGCCTTTTCCACCATGTCGACAATTTTCAGTTTGGCCAGTTTATCGGCAATTGTATGGGCGCGACGCCAGCGGTTATCATTCTGGCGCGCCAAGACCGCCTTGAGGTTGTGGTCAGAGCTATCAAAATCCAGCCCGACGATATGGATGGTGTGGCTTTTCCAGAGACATGAGAGTTCGGTGCCTGCGATCAGGGACATGCCAACAGCCTGCGCCGCTGTTCTGGCATCGTCCAGACCTGCGATGGTGTCGTGATCGGTCAGTGCGAGGTGGGTCACACCCTTATCCCTCGCCCTGCGAACCAGGTCCTGCGGCGGTAGTGCGCCGTCCGAGGCGGTGCTGTGGCAGTGCAGATCAATGCAGAACCCGGATTCTTGCGTTATAGTCACATCGTTTCCGATTTCAGAGTTTTTACAGTAAGGTCAGTGTATCAGCCAGGCACTGCCCCGTGTCAGCAAATCTCCGGAGAATGCCATGTATTACGCCATTATCAGTGAGGACGTTGAAAACAGCCTGTCATTGCGAGCTTCTGCACGGCCTGCACACATAGCAAGGCTCAACGCCTTGAAAGACGAAGGCCGGCTAATGGTTGCCGGTCCCCATCCCGCTCTCGATACCCCGGAACCCGGTGATGCCGGATTCACCGGCAGCCTGGTCATTGCCGAGTTTGACTCCCTGGAATCAGCCAGGGCCTGGGCCGATGCCGATCCCTATGTGGAGGCGGGTGTCTACCAGCAGGTGACTGTCAAACCTTTCAAAGCCGTGCTGCCATGATCCATACTCTTTCGCTGTTCTTGCTCTGCATGAGTTTTTTGTAATGAACGTCGTCTTGTATGCCCCGGCATCTGTGACAAAATTGCGCCTCAAACCGCTGTTTCAGGGAACAAAACCAGTGACGCCATTACGCCTGTTTATCTGCTTTATCGTACTGATGGTTGCGGCCGCTTCGGCCCACGCCAAAACCGTCTACGTTGACGACACGCTTTTCGCCCCCATCCGCAGCGGCGAAGGAACGCAGTACCGCATTCTTCATTCCGGAGTGCGCAGCGGCACCCCTCTGGAGCTTCTGGAAACTTCGGAATCCGGCTACAGCCGGGTACGCACGCCTGATGGTATAGAAGGCTGGATAGTCACCCGCTACATCACCGAGACTCCGATTGCCAGACAACGCCTTGAACAGGTCAACCGGCAGCTTGAGCAGGCCCGCAACGAACTGGGCGAACTCAAGACCCGGCTCGAAGAAGTCACCAGTGAGCGGAACGAGCTCCGGGAGTCCGAAGAAGGGCTGCAATCCCGGGCCGGACGGCTCAGTGAAGAGCTCAGCAATATCAAGGAAGTGGCTTCAGATGCAATCAACCTTGATCGTCGAAACAGTGAGCTTCTTGAAGAGAATCAGAAACTTCGCAATGAACTGGAAGTGCTTACGGCCGAAAAGGAACGCCTGGAAGCCAAGAAAGAATCCGACTTCATGCTGCTGGGCGCTGCCCTGGTGCTGCTTGGCGTGATTCTCGCTCTGGTGATTCCGCTCCTGAAACCGAACCGGAAAAACGATAACTGGGCGTAGTCTTTGGTGCCGGATCTCTGCCGCGAGGACCCTGTCAGTCGGTCCTGAGCGGCTTCTCGGATACAACAATACCGTTGTTGTCAGCGTAGACATAGTGGCCAGGGTGGAAGGTCACGCCACCAAAGGTCACAGGCACGTTCAGGTCACCCACACCACGCTTTTCGGTTTTACGGGGGTGTGTGCCCAGGGCCTGCACCCCCAGCGGTGTCTTACCGATCACATCCACATCCCGGATGCAGCCATAGATAATAAGCCCGGCCCATCCATTGTCAGCCGCTTTTTCGGCAAGCATGTCACCAAGCAGTGCGGCTCTTTTGGAGCCGCCTCCATCAACGACCATCACACGCCCATTTCCGGGCAGAGCAACCTGCTCTTTGACGACGGAGTTATCCTCAAAACACTTGACCGTGACAATTTCACCGCCGAAGGCATCCATGGCGCCGAAATTGCTGAATCCCGGCTCAACCACGAGCACTTCCGGATAATCATCACATAGATCAGGGGTTACGATAGGCACGCTTGCGCTCTCCTTTTCTCGAAATGCTTAGTCGATTTTCTCGTCCGCCAGGAAGAACCAGGTATCCAACACCGAGTCCGGGTTCAGAGAAACAGAATCGATACCCTGATCCATCAGCCACTTGGCAAGATCCGGATGGTCGGATGGCCCCTGCCCGCAGATTCCAATGTATTTGTTTGCCTTCTTGCAGGCCTGGATAGCACTGGCGAGTAACGCCTTGACGGCGTCATTACGCTCATCAAACAGGTGCGCAATGATGCCGGAGTCTCTGTCGAGACCGAGGGTAAGCTGGGTCAGGTCATTTGAGCCGATGGAAAATCCATCGAAATGCTCGAGGAACTGTTCTGCCAGCAGGGCATTGGCGGGGAGCTCACACATCATGATCACCTTCAAGCCGTTTTCCCCGCGCTTCAGGCCATTCTCTGCCAGCAGGTTCACCACCTGTTCCGCCTCACCCACGGTACGCACGAAAGGCACCATTACTTCGACGTTGGTGAACCCCATCTCGTTACGTACCTTTTTCAGGGCACGGCACTCGAGCTCGAAACAGTCGCGGAAGGTTTCCGAGATATAGCGCGAGGCGCCACGGAAACCCAGCATCGGGTTTTCCTCGTCCGGCTCGTACAGGGTGCCACCGATGAGGTTGGCGTATTCGTTGGATTTGAAGTCTGACAGGCGAACGATCACCTTCTTGGGCGCGAAGGCTGCCGCCAGGGTGGAAATGCCTTCAACCAGCTTGTCGACGTAGAAATCCACCGGCGAGCTGTATCCGGAAATACGCTTCTCGACGGTCTGGCGGATGTCCCGCGGCAGGCCATCGAAGTTGAGCAGTGCCTTGGGATGCACGCCGATCATACGGTTGATGATGAACTCGAGGCGCGCAAGCCCGACGCCCTCGTTGGGCAGTGACTGGAAGTCGAAGGCCCGGTCCGGATTGCCCACGTTCATCATGATCCTGAACGGGATATCGGGCATGGAGTCCACGGTATTCTCTTTCAGTTCAAAGTCCAGGCTGCCTTCGTAAATCAGCCCGGTATCGCCTTCAGCGCAGGAGACGGTCACTTCCTGGCCGTCTTTGAGCACTTCAGTGGCATCGCCACACCCGACCACAGCAGGTATGCCCAGTTCACGGGCAATAATGGCGGCATGGCAGGTACGCCCACCACGATCTGTGACGATGGCCGAGGCCCGCTTCATCACAGGTTCCCAGTCGGGGTCGGTCATGTCGGTTACCAGTACATCGCCGGCCTGCACCCGGTCCATTTCCTTGATGCTGGTAATAATCTTGACCGGGCCGCTGCCAATCTTGTGGCCGATACTGCGGCCTTCCACCAGTACAGTGCCGGTCTCATTCAGCAGATAACGCTCCATCACATTGGCGGAGGCGCGGCTCTTGACGGTTTCCGGGCGGGCCTGAACGATGTAGATAAGGCCGTCATCACCGTCTTTCGCCCACTCGATGTCCATCGGACGCTGGTAATGGTTTTCGATGATCACGGCCTGCCTGGCCAGCTCTTCCACTTCGGCATCGGTAATACAGAAGCGGTTGCGATCGTCCTGCTCCACCTTGACGGTTTCCACGAACTGCTCTGCGGACGGATCCGTGTGATAGACCATCTTGATGGCCTTGCTGCCCAGGTTGCGGCGCAGAACCGCAGGCCGTCCGGCCTCGAGAGTAGGCTTGTGAACGTAGAATTCATCAGGATTCACCGCACCCTGCACGACTGTTTCACCAAGGCCATAGGAGCCGGTGATAAACACCACGCCGCGGAAACCGGATTCAGTGTCGAGGGTAAACATCACGCCACTGGCGGCTGTTTCACTGCGGACCATCTTCTGCACACCCGCAGAGAGGGCCACCTGTTTGTGGTCAAAGCCATGATGTACACGGTAGGAGATGGCACGATCATTAAACAGCGAGGCAAAGACTTCTTTTACCGAGGTACGAATCTGTTCCAGACCCACGACGTTGAGGAAAGTCTCCTGCTGGCCGGCAAACGAGGCGTCCGGCAGATCTTCGGCGGTTGCGGAGGAACGCACCGCTACCGCCATCTTGTCGTTACCACCGCGCAACTGTGCGTATGCCTCTTCCAGTGGCTTCTCCAGCGCCTCGGGGAACGGAGTGTCGAGGATCCACTGGCGGATCCGGGATCCGACCCTTGCAAGCTCATTGACGTCATTGATGTCCAGCGCGTCGAGCGCGTTGTCGATCTTTTCCCGCAGACCATCTTTCGCAAGGAACTCACGATAGGCATGGGCCGTAGTGGCAAAGCCGCCGGGCACGGTAACACCTGCATTGGCGAGATTACTGATCATTTCACCGAGGGAGGCATTCTTTCCCCCGACCCGGTCAACGTCTGACATTCCCAGGTGATCAAACCAGATAATGTAATCTTCCAAAGCGTGTCTCCCTTGATTCGTTGAAGCAAAGAGCGAAACCGGAGCGGTGGAGGTGCGCCTCACCTGACCCTCACCCTGCAATTCCTGCATTCTCCGCTGCGGGCTCTCGAACTTGGCGTGTATGATACTGTAACCTGTGGCAATTACCTAGGGAACCCGCCAAATACGGAGCCGGACTACACATCATGAAACGAACCGCTTTCTTCATATCCGATGGCACCGGTCTGACCGCCGAGGCATTGGGGCACAGTCTGCTTGCGCAATTCGAAAAAATTGATTTCGAGCGCGTTACGGTGCCATACATCGACGATGCTGACAAAGCCCGGGATATGGTCAAGCGCATCAACAAGGCAGCGGAAGTGGACGGTGCCCGGCCGCTGGTCTTTGACACCATCGTAAATGGCGATATTCGCGAGATCATTGCAGGCGGCGACGGCTTCATGGTGGATATCTTCGGCACCTTTCTGAGCCCGCTTGAGCAGGAGCTGAAGTCATCGTCGTCGTACACGGTCGGCAAATCCCACGCCATCAACAACGAAGGCAGCTACGAACGGCGGATCCATGCCGTCAACTTCGCACTGGATAACGACGACGGCGCGCGCACGCGTCACTACAACGAAGCCGACCTGATTCTGGTGGGTGCTTCCCGCAGTGGCAAAACGCCCACCTGCCTTTATCTGGCACTTCAGTATGGGGTCAAGGCAGCAAATTACCCCATTACCGAAGAGGATCTGGATGACCAGAAAATGCCGGCGGCTCTGCGCGGCCACAAGGAAAAGATCTTCGGACTGACCATCGAGCCCGAGCGGCTGGCTACGATCCGCAATGAGCGCAAACCGAATTCCCGCTACTCCTCCCTCAAGCAGTGCATGCACGAAGTCGAGGAAATAGAGCTGATGTACCGCAGAGAGCGGATCCCCTTCCTCAATACCACCGCCTACTCCGTGGAAGAAATAGCCACCCGGATTATGGTGAGCACCGGGCTCAAGCGGAACCGCTAGTACAAATAAAAAAAGGCCGGCGCGCCCTCTTGCTTCAAGGGGTCACCGGCCTTTTTTTCATCCCGCGAGGCTTACAGCTCCTGAATCTCCAGCCCCAGTTTCTTCGCGCTGTCACGATTCTCGAAGCTGGTGACAACCGCCACGCTGGCGCTGTCGGGCTTCAGCCATTGCTTTGCCACCCGCTTCATGTCTTCCAGTGTCACCGCCAGCACCCGCTCGCGGAAACGGGCGCGCTGCTCCGGTGTGCGACCGAACAGACGGTTATGGAACGCATGGCGGGCCGCGCCGGCTGGCGAACGCGGGCGGTCCAGCTGGCCGATAACGCCGAGGATGGACTCCTCCAGATCCTGGGGATCATGCTGTTCTTCCTGTAGCCACTCCAGGGCCTTGTCGAAATCTGCAAGTGTTTCACCCAGGCGGGGATCACGGTAGGAGAAGAAGCGGAAGCTGCCATTGACGCTGTCCTGCCCGGCACCACCACCGTAGGCACCGCCCTTTTCACGGATGGCTCTGTGAAGGTAGCCGTTACGCAGGAAGCCGCCAAGTACTGTCAATGGGGCAGCATCAGGATGATCAATAGCAACCGTGCTGTAGGCCTTGGCGCAGAAATTCACCTGGGTTGAGGTGAGCCAGGCTTCGCGGACCTGATAGTTCACCGGCGCCAGTTCCCAGGTCTCCCCGCCTTCAGCGTTGGTATCGCCCCAGGTCGATTTCAGTGCAGTGAGCATGGGGTCAAGCTGTTCTTCCTCACCAATCAGCAGGAATTGTCGCGCCTGCTGCCGGATGCGCTGGTGCAGGGCAGCCAGGCGCTCACAGAGCTTATCAAGCTCCGCCGGGCTCTCTATGGACCTGTCCAGGGCCTTGACTCCGCGGACGGCCTCCAGACCACCGAGCCGGAATGACAGCCAGGCACCGGGGCTGATGCCCTGGGAGGCTGCTCCCATAGCCAGTGCATGACCACTGCCGGTGACGCCCTGCTCTCTGCGGGAGCGAATCTGGGCGACCAGTTCCCGCACGCGTTCTTTCTCGTCAAAACGGGCGCCATCGAACACGTCTTTCAGCAGGCGGGTCAGTGCTTCGCGGTTTCTGGCCAGGGCCTTACCGTTGAATACGATGAAGCCGGACAGATCCTGCACATCGTCAATCCGCCCCTTGGCGGAAAAGGATGCACTGATGCCCCCGGATTCCGCGGAAATGCGGTCCTGCATCTGCAGGTAATCCAGCTCACCGCAGCCCACTTCCGGGATCAGGGTGGTGTAATACGGCAATAACAGAAGCTCGTCTTCCGACAGGTTCGGTACCGGTACGATCGCCTGTTCATACACCAGGCCATTCGTACCCCGGGCATAAATGGTTGCCGCCATATCGCCGGCAAACCGCGCTTCGGGTTCCGGCAACTGCAGCGGAACGTCGGACAGATCAACCTTGGGCAGAATGGAGTCATCATCCTTGCGGGTCTGGCGTTCTTCCAGGGCCCGGGCACGCTCAACAATCTGGCGCACTTCTTCCCCGGTCAATGATGCCTTGCGACGCGCCAGAGCATCACGGATTGCGGCCTGACGGCGGCTTTCCAGCTTATCGTCCGGGCGAAGTGTCAGGGTAACCCGGTGTGGATTCTCCAGAAGTTTGCGACGGATCAGGCCGGGCACGTATTGCGGATCGCGGATCTTCTCCCGCATGTCCGCCAGTACCGGTTCCAGATCCAGCAGTTCCACCGGGTCACCGCCGTGAACCATCGGTGAAATGGCGGTCATGATCAATTGCAGGCCGTAGGGGAAGCTGTCGCCGGCAATCTCGCGCTGATGCAGCTCGAGCTGGTGCAGAATGGCCTCCAGCCGGTCCTGACTGACCCCTTCGTCCACCACTTTTGCCAGGGTCTGTTCAATCAACTGCTCCAGATCACCCTGCCTGTCCGGCTCGCTGCCTTCGATGCCACAGACGAATGTCATCTCGCGGTTTGAGTCCTCGAGGCCGCACATGGGCGACGGCGAATGTCCGAGGTCGGTGGTTTCCAGTGCCCGCAGCAACGGCGAGGCACTGTTCTCCAGTAACACGCTGGCCAGCAGCTGGCCTTCGAGATTCTCCTGCAGGTCGAAACTGTGCCCCAGCAACCATCCCATGACAATGTGGGTCTTGTGGCTGGTTTCCTCGCCTTCGCTGATGGCGTAACTCTGGTCGACACGAACGGGCGAGAACATCCGCTTCTCATCCCGCACCGGCAGCTCCACGTCGAGGCGGTCAAAACGCTTGAGGGCAAGCTCCTCGAAGCGTTCATGGTGCTCGTGGGCCGGGATATCGCCGTAAGTGGCAAAAATTGCGTTGCTGGGATGATAGTGGTGACGGTAGAAACGCAGCAGATCATCATAGCTCAGATCCACAATGTGGTCTGGCTCGCCGCCACTGTTGTAGTGATAGGTCGTGGTTGGAAACAGGTGGCTCGACAGGTTCTGCCACAACTGGGATGTGGGTGCACTCATGGCGCCTTTCATCTCGTTGTACACCACACCACGGTATACCAGATCCGTAGAGGGATCCTCCGGTGAATCGAATTCCAGGCGGTGGCCTTCCTGGGCAAAATCCAGCGGATCAAGGGATGAGAAAAACACCGAATCCAGATAGACCGTCAGCAGGTTATCGAAATCCTTGCGGTTCATGCTGGCAAACGGGTATGCGGTCCAGTCGCTGCTGGTAAACGCATTCATGAATGTGTTCAGGGAGCGGTGAATCATCATGAAGAACGGGTCCCGCACCGGGAAACGCTCGCTTCCACAAAGTGCAGTGTGCTCCAGTATATGGGCAACGCCCGTGGAATCCATGGGAAAGGTCCGCAGGGCCACAAAAAACACATTCTCGTCGTTATCCGCCGCCAGATGCAGGTGGCGGGCGCCGGTTTTACGGTGACGGTATTCTTCAACGGTCACGTTCAGCGTGCTGATCCGGTGACTGCGAAGCATTTCAAACGCCGGATGGACTGTGTTCTCGATCACTGCCGCCATTAAAGCTATCCTGTCTTTATCCAAATGGTGATTGTAGGGTAACACGTACTTTCTATTATCATGCATTAACCGAAGCCACAAGGCAGTACCCGAGGCCATGACCACTGAAACCCAGGTTGACCAGATTCCGGAGGTCCCAGAACATCCTCCCGGCGCCGGCAAAAGCCACGCGGTCCACGCCCCGGAAGTGGCCGCCTACTGGGCCGAACGCCGCCATTACCTGGAACGCATACGGCGCGTTCCCGAGATCCGGCAACGCTACTGGCGTGCCATCGGCGTATACCTGCTGCGCAGAATCCTGTGGTCCTTCGGATTCTTTCCGGTATTCCTCGCGTTCTGGATACCGTTTGTGCTTTCGAGCTTTAACCCCGTAGTCATGGCTTCAGACCTGATTCCCCTGCTTGAAAGCTTCGTCAACGCCAACCCGGAAGTTCAGGCCACCACTATAAGTACGCTGGCCATCGCATGGGGATCTGTCGGATTTTTCTTTCTGGTGTTCGACTTTGTACTGACACCGTTCAAATCCCCCTATCAGTATGAGGCGGATGTGTATATGCGCTCCTGGGAGCAGCTCAACCATGATCAGTTGCCGAAGCTACCTCAGTAATAACGCGGTCGCCGAAGTGCATCCCGGTCTCGCTCATGGGCTGTCAGGACTTTTCCGCCAGCTGGCGACGGACACGGCTCCAGTCGCCGGGCGTATCGACGTCTGACTCGGCGCCGGTCATGGCAATTGTGGCCGCACCGTTGCTGGCAAGTATGGCGGCCGCCCCTCTGTCCCCTTTCAGCCTCATTATCTGAGGCCACAAATGCCTGGGGATATAGGCAGGTGCCCCCGGCTTGCCTTGCAGGTCCGCGGCGCAGGCTCGCGAAGGGTTCCTTCTGGCCGCATCTGCCAGCCTGGCAAGCGCCCCCGGCGTAATCAGGGGCTGGTCCAGCAACACAACAAATACACCTCTGGCACGGGCACCAGGACTGTCCAGGCCCGCTTTCAGCGACTCTGACATACCCTCGCGCCAATGCCGGGCAAAGACCCAGGCAGAAGGCTGCACGCGGCAGCGATAGCGCACAAGGGGGTACCAGCCTCCCGCTACCACGGTAACCGGAGTACCAAGCTGCTTCGCCTGACCGATGGCGTGATCCAGGAGTGTGCCCGCGCTCAGTGGCAACAGCGCCTTGGCCCTGCCCATACGGCGGGAAGCCCCGGCCGCCAATACCAGTACCGGAAAGGCCTCATGATCATCTGTACCGGTGTTCGTCATTGTTCCCTGCTCCGTTGTTTTCGCCATGCTGCTTACGCAAAGCTGCGGGCGTTGGCGGATTTTTGCTAGAATCGGCTCATCAATCAACCTCATCCTGTCAGGCTCCTCCGATGAACCACCTTTTCGTAGACAATCTCACGGTTATCGACTTCGCCTATCTTGACGCCTCCCGCGGGCTGGTGGGTGAAAGCTGGATTGTGGACGTGGTTCTTGGTGGCGAACTGGATGATCAGGGCATGGTGTTTGATTTCAGCAATGTCAAACGCACTATCAAGCGGGTGATTGATGAACTTGTGGATCACCGGCTTGTGATTCCCCGCGGCTACAGCGGGCTCGAATGGAATGAAGATGAACCGCACCGCTTCATCTGGCACCTCCAGGACGGCACACATATTCTTCACCAGTCGCCCGATGAAGCGGTGGTCTGGCTGTCCTCCGAGAGGGTTGTGCCATCCGCGGTTGCCACCCTTCTTGAGCACGAACTGCGGACAGTCCTGCCGGCGAATGTGATGGACGTGGAGATTTCACTGCGGGAAGATGTGATTGAAGGTGCTTACTACCATTATGTTCATGGCCTGAAGAAGCACCTGGGTAACTGCCAGCGGATTGCCCACGGCCACCGCTCGCCCATCCGGATTGACCGCAACGGACAGCGGGACCGGGACCTGGAGAACCGCTGGGCGAAGCTTTGGCAGGATATCTACGTGGGGTCCGGAGAGGACGTGACCCGGCGCTGGGTGGCCGGGGATGGTACGGCGTACGTAACCTTCGAGTATGAGGCGAATCAGGGGGAATTTGCGCTGACGCTGCCCGCGAGTCGGGTTTATATGCTGGACTCGGATACCACGGTAGAGCTGATTGCAGCGCATATTGCAGAGAGACTGAAATCCGAGTTCCCCGGGGACACTATTCGGGTCAAGGCTTATGAGGGAGTCGGCAAAGGGGCTATTGCTTCGCGCTGAGCTTCCACCGGATGCTGGCCCCCGTCCATGGGGGCCTGATCTCACCAGATCAGGTTGTAGAGGAACACCACGGCGATACCGGCGGGCGCCAGGTACCGGAGTATGAACATAAAGGCTCTGAACGCACCACCCTCCAGGCCAATATCCTCCGGCAGACCTTGCCGTTTCATGGCCCAGCCTGCAAACAGGGCAATGGCGAGTCCGCCCAGCGGCATCATCAGGTTGGAGACCAGAAAATCGAGCAGGTCGAACACGGTCTTGCCTTCAAAGAATGCGATGAAGCCCAGTGGATGCAGGTCTTCCCATACGTTGAAGGAAAGCACCGTACCGATGCCGATAAACCAGATCGCCAGTCCCCCGCCCAAAGCACTTTTGGCCCGGCTGACACCTTTGTGTTCTTCCAGCCATTCCACCACCGGTTCCAGCATTGAAATAGCCGAGGTAATGGCTGCCACCAGCAGCAGGGCAAAAAAGATGGTGCCGAAAAGTGCGCCGCCGCTCATCTGACCGAAAGCCAGTGGCAGGGTCACGAAGATCAGGCCGGGACCTGTCCCGGGCTCGAGGCCGTTGGCAAACACCAGCGGAAAGATGGCGAGCCCGGCTAGCAGCGCAACGCTGGTATCAAGAACGGCGATGGTCATTGCCGTTCTGGCAATATTGACGTTCTTCGGCAGGTAGGAGCCATAGGCCATGAGCACGCCAATACCGATGCTGAGAGTAAAGGCGGCATGCCCCAGAGCGGTCAGAACACCGCCTGTGGTCAACTTGCTGAAATCCGGAGAGAACATGAAGCTCACGGCCCGGCCAAAGCTGCCACTGCTCATGGCATAAATGACCATGGCAATCAGCAGTACAAACAGCAATGGCATCAACGTGTTC
Organism: Marinobacter orientalis; assembly: GCF_004792665.1. Classification (GTDB taxonomy): domain Bacteria; phylum Pseudomonadota; class Gammaproteobacteria; order Pseudomonadales; family Oleiphilaceae; genus Marinobacter; species Marinobacter orientalis. Next base: position 133,531 of record NZ_SRZX01000006.1, on the reverse strand, counting down.
ACCGCTTTTTCAAGGCCGGAACGGATGCCCCGGCCAACAATAAACACGACAATGGCCATGAACACCGAGTGCCAGAGCAATAGCTCCCAGGGGTTTGCCAGCAAGCCGCCGAACTGCCCGCCAATCGCTTCCGCATCCGCGCCGGTAAATACTCCGGCGGCGGCCTTGCCGATGTATACCAGGGCCCAGCCACCAATGACGGCGTAGAACGACAGTACCAGGAAGGAGGCGATAACGCCGTTCCAACCGATCGCCCGCCAGCCTCTGGCGGTGCCCTCGGTGCTGGTCAGGGTACGCATGGTCGCCACAGGACTCTGGCCACCCCGGCGGCCGATCATGGTTTCGGCGATCAACACCGGCACACCAATAAGAAAAATGCAGGCCAGATAGATAAGAACGAAAGCACCGCCACCGTTCTCTCCGGTAATGTAGGGAAACTTCCAGATGTTTCCGAGGCCCACTGCCGAGCCGGCAGCGGCGAGGATGAAGGCCGTCCGTGAGGACCAGAGGTTATTGGCCTGCTGGTGTGGTTGGGTATTCTGACTCATTGTGTTCTCCGGCTAGTTGTTTTTGTCGGATTGAGTTTCTGGTCTGGTTCAATGTCGGAACTGGCCGCTTACCTCAGGACGTCGCCGATTGCGGCAGCCACCCCTGGCAGGACCCGGTCATTCAGGCCTGCCATATTTACCCGGCTGCTATCCAGCATGTAGATGCCATGCTCCTTACGTAAGCGGCCCACCTGCTCCGGGCTGATCCGGAGGAACGAGAACATGCCACGTTGTCGGGCGATAAAGTCAAAATCACCCACCGGCGCCAGAGCCTCGGCAAACGCATGGCGCAGGTGCAGGATGCGTTCGCACATTGCCGTCAGCTCGCCCTGCCACCGGGCCCGCAACCTGTCATCTCCGAGAACCGTCTCCACGATGGCGGCACCGTGGGCCGGCGGCATGGAATAATGGGAACGGATGATACTCAGCAGCTGGCTGTTGGCCGCCGACGTGATGGTGGCCGTGGCAGAGACAAGAGCCAGCGCCCCCGTGCGCTCCCGGTACAGACCGAAGTTCTTGGAACAGGACGCGGCGATCAGCATCTCCGGCACCTCTCCGGCGAGGTGCCTCAGGCCTGCGGCATCGGTTTCCAGGCCCTCGCCAAGCCCCTGGTAGGCCATGTCCACGAAAGGTAGCAGACCTTTGCGCTGAATCAGGGTGGTAACTTCTTGCCATTGTGCCAGGCTCAGATCGGCGCCTGACGGGTTGTGACAGCAGCCGTGAAGCAATACCACGTCTCCCGCTTCAGCCCCCTCAAGGGTTTCCAGCATGGCCGCGAATTCTACCTGCAGCGTTTTTGGATTGAGGTACGGATATTCGCGGATGGTCAGGCCGGCCCCGCCCAGCAGAGGAAGGTGGTTGGCCCAGGTCGGGGTGCTCACCCATACGGTGGTATCCGGCTTGCACCGACGCAGAAACTCGGCTGCCATGCGCAGGGCACCACAGCCACCAGGAGCCTGGACAACAGACATCCGACGGTCCCGGATCAGCGGGCTGTCGCTTCCGAGGATCAGCTCCGCCATTGCACTGTTGAACCCGGCAGACCCCGCGGGCCCGACATAACTCTTTGTGGTTTCGCCATCCAGCAGACGCCGTTCGGCTTCGTGCACAGCGGCCATGATTGGCGTATTGCCGGCATCATCCTTGTAAACACCAATACCCAGATCCACCTTGTCCGGCCGCGGGTCTTCCCGGAAGGTCTGCATCAGTTGCAGGATCGGGTCCTGTGGCAGGGGTTTCAGGGCCTCAAACATGATCCACCTCCCTGTCGGCCTGCTGGGTGCGGATGAGGGTCGGGCGCCCGGTGTCCAGCGCCTTTACCAGCTGGGCCCGTTTTTCCCGGATGCCTTCTGCCGCCTGCTCGCGCACGGGTCCGAAGCCGCGCACGTCGGCCGGCAGTTCCGCAAGCTGCAGGAAGGTTTCGTGGTTGCTGGCGTCCAGCTCCCGGACAATGCGGGCCACCAGGTTCTGGTAGTCTTTGAGCATGGCGCGATCCAGCTTCCGGTCTGCCGAGTAACTGAACGGGTCCACCGGGGTTCCGCGCAGGCTGCGCAATTTTGCCAGCAACCTGAAGGCGCGGAACATCCAGGGACCGAACCGGCGTTTTTTCGGACGTCCCTGCGCATCGGTTTCGCCGTTGAGCAGTGGTGGCGCCAGATGAAAGTGAACCCTGAAGTCACCTTCAAAGGTTTCCTTCACTTCTTTCATGAAATCGGTTTCCGCAAACAGCCGGGCCACTTCGTATTCGTCCTTGTAGGCCATGAAGCGATACAGTTGCTGCGCAACCGCCCTGGTCAGAAGCAGGCTGGTCTGTCCCAGGGCTTCCTCGGCCTTACGGACTCTGGCAACACTCTCCCGGTACTGATCGGCCCAGCGCTGGCTCTGATAGTTGACCAGGTGCCGGTGGCGGATCTCGACCAGCTCATCCAGGGTCGGCTCGGGTCTGGCATCGACGACTTTCGCGCCGCCGGTATCCAGGAGATCTGTTACCGCGCCCGGATCAGCCGCAGCCAGACGGCCCCAGCCGAAGGCTTCCTTGTTGCGATCGATAGCAACGCCATTAAGTTCGATGGCTCTCATCAGAGCAGCTTCGGACAGCGGCAGCAGTCCTTTCTGCCAGGCAAAGCCGAGCATCATCACGTTGGAGAATACGGTATCTCCCATCAGCTTCTCGGCGATGCCGTTGGCATCAAGCTGATCGAAATGGTCGTCGCCGACCGCGTCACGGAGCAGGCCCAGTCGCTTGTCGGCCTGCATGTCGGCATCACGGTAAAGCACGTAGTCGGCGGTGGGCAGTTCCGCTTCGTTGGCAACAATCCGGGTGTGTTCTGTCCTGAGTGTACTCAGGGCCTTCTGGGAGGAAGCCACCACCAGATCGCAGGCGATAACCGCATCGGCCTGGCCGTTGCTGATTCTTACCTGGTGCAGTTTGTCCGGAGACGGGGCCATGCGCACATAGCTCAGCACAGTGCCGCCTTTCTGGGCGAAACCCATGAAGTCCAGCACCGAGGCGCCACGGGATTCCAGGTGTGCGGCCATGGTGATCAGCTGACCCACGGTGACCACGCCGGTGCCACCGACGCCACCAACGAGGAGATCGTAGGAACCTGTCATTTCCGGAAGTTCCGGAGCCGGAACATTGGCCAGCCTGCTGGTCAGCACCGAGCCGGTATCCATCCCCCGGGACTTGCGCAGCTGCCCGCCTTCAATCGTGACGAAGCTGGGGCAGAAGCCATTGACGCAGGAAAAGTCCTTGTTACAGGAAGACTGGTCGATCTTGCGCTTGCGGCCGAGCTCGGTTTTGCGGGGCACAACCGAGAGGCAGTTGGACTGCACTGAACAATCGCCACACCCCTCGCATACATGATGGTTGATAAAGGCCCGCTTCGCCGGATCCGGAAACTGGTTGCGCTTGCGCCGCCGGCGCTTTTCGGCGGCGCAGGTCTGGTCGTAGATCAGCACCGTACAGCCCGGAATATCCCGCAGTTGACGCTGAACCGCATCCAGTTCGGAGCGGTCGTGGAAGGTTACATCCTTCGGGAACTGGTCTTTATGCCCATCGTACTTTTCCGGTTCGTCGCTGAGCACAACTACGCGGCGAACGCCTTCGGACGCTACCTGCTGGGCAATCATGGGAACGGTAATCTGGCCATCCACCGGCTGGCCACCGGTCATGGCGACGGCATCGTTGAACAGGATCTTGTAGGTGATGTTGATTCCGGCCGCCACCGCCTGGCGAATGGCCATGGAACCGGAGTGGAAATAGGTGCCTTCACCCAGGTTCTGGAACACGTGGGGATTGCCGGTATAACGGCTCTTGCCAATCCAGTTGACACCTTCACCGCCCATCTGGATCAGGGATTCGGTGTTCCGGCCCATCCATGAGGCCATGAAGTGGCAGCCAATACCTGCCAGAGCCTTGCTGCCCTCGGGCACTTTGGTGGAGGTGTTGTGGGGGCATCCGGAGCAGAAATAGGGCATCCGCTTTACGCCACCCGGGTCCTGGGCAGTGGACATCGCGCTGATTTGAGCCATGCGCTCGCTGAAGTCCACCGAAAAGAAGCGGCCAAGCCGGGCTGCGAGGTAACCGGCAACCAGTTTCGGGCTCAGCTCGCCCACGTAGGGAATCAGCGGGCGTCCCAGCTCGTCCTGCTTACCGGTAATCAGTACTTCGCCGGGACGATCCGGCTCGGACATGTACTCCTTGATCTGGCTCTCGATAATGCCCCGCTTCTCTTCGATCACCAGCACCTCTTCCTTGCCATGAACGAAGTTGAGAATGCCGCGGCGCTCCAGTGGCCAGACCATACCGATTTTGTAGATATCCAGCCCCATTTCCCGCGCCCGGTCTTCATCAATGCCCAGCATATCCAGGGCTTCGAGCAGGTCCAGGTGGCCTTTGCCGGTGGTCACGATACCGAAGCGGGCTGCTGTGTTGTTGAACAGGCAACGATCAATAGGGTTGGCCCTGGCGAAAGCCTGCACGGCCGCCAGCTTGTGCTCGATGCGGGTTTCCAGCTGGGGCCCCGGCAGATCCGGCCAGCGGTAGTGGAGGCCGCTTTCGGGTGCGGTGAAGTCATCCGGTGTTATGAACTCGGGCTGGCGCGGCAGCTCTACAGACGCGGCACTCTCAACCGTCTCGGAAATGGCCTTGAACCCGACCCAGCAGCCGCTGTAACGCGACAGAGCGTAGCCCCAGAGGCCGAATTCCAGGTACTCGGCGATGTTGGCCGGGTTGATGGTAGGCATGAAGAAACTCATGAACGCCACATCGGACTGGTGAGGCATGGAGGAGGACACGCAGCCATGGTCATCACCGGCAACCACCAGGACACCGCCATGGGGCGACGAGCCATAGGTAGTGCCGTGCTTGAGGGCATCGCCCGCGCGGTCGACGCCGGGGCCTTTGCCGTACCAGAGACCGAATACGCCATCCACCTGCCGGTCATCATCGGTTTCCACCTGCTGGGTGCCCAGCATGATGGTGGCCGCAAGATCCTCGTTAATGGCGGGAACGAAATCGATGCGGTTGTCATCCAGCCAGGTCTTGGCCTGCCATAGTGCCTGGTCGTAGGCGCCCAGGGGAGAACCCCGGTAGCCGCTGACCAGCCCTGCTGTATTCAGCCCCTGCTTGCGATCCAGGGCTGCCTGCATCAGCGGTATGCGGACCAGAGCCTGTGTTCCGGTCAGGAAAACCCGGCCGGATTCCCGCAGGTAGCGGTCTTCCAGTCTGTAATTATCGAGTTGCGGGGTATCGGCGGACATGGCGCCCTCCTTGTTGTCGATTTTATGACCGGGATTCTAGAGGGAAGTCGGCAAAAGGTGCTTGCTTATTGGGGGAGAGTTTTCAGAGTTTGCGAAAGATTGTTTGATAAAAGACAATAATAAGAAAGAACCTTTGACATAAATCAGGTGTTACCAAATGAAACAGGTTGATCTCGATAAACTGGACAGACGGATCCTGTCCGCGCTTCAGCAGGACGGTCGCATCAGTAACCAGTTACTGGCGGAACAGGTGGGGCTATCGCCGGCGGCTTGCTGGCGGCGGGTAAGGACTCTGGAGGAAAGCGGTGTCATTCAGGGCTATACCGCACGAGTGGACCCGGAACGCATCGGTCAGGGCCTGTGTGTGCTCGTTAACCTGTCATTGCAGCGGCACAACATCGACAGTACTGCCGAGATCGAGCAGCAGGTCAGCAGCTATCCGGAGGTACTGCAGTGTTTTGCCGTTACCGGGAATGCCGATTTCGTGCTGAGGGTCATCGTGCCGGATATGGCCAGCTACGACCGCTTCCTCAACGAAAAGATCTTTACCTTGCAGGGTATTGCGCAGGTGAACTCAAACTTTGCGCTGCGGGAAATCAAGAACACCGGAACGATCCCGGTGGAAGGGCTGGAGTAAGAAATTACAACAGGCCCTGTTTCAATCAAAAAAACCGCCCGAAGGCGGTTTCTTTGATGGCTTACCGGGGGACTAATCCGGTTAAGCCGTATTGGCGTCCCCTACCGGGTTCGAACCGGTGTTGCCGCCGTGAAAGGGCGGAGTCCTAGGCCACTAGACGAAGGGGACTAGAAATTGGTGGAGCCAAGCGGGATCGAACCGCTGACCTCAACACTGCCAGTGTTGCGCTCTCCCAGCTGAGCTATGGCCCCCAACGGCTGCGTATATTAAGGATCGCCCCCCGAGGCGTCAACCTTTTTCCCAACGTTTTTTCAGTTTAGCGGACATCCCTGTCAGAACCGCTCATTAATTCATCAATCTGGTTGCCCGGCAAGCAGAGCTGCGTATTCCTTCTCCACTCTTTTCGTTTCCTTTTTGGAAAAACCGCCCAGGACTTCAAGCGCATGGCGCAGGCGGGACCGCGTCATGTCCGGGCCAAGAATAGCCATGGAGTCCATCACGGACCAGGAATTGGGGGTGCCGGCAATTGCCACGAAGATAGCAAACATGAAATCGCCCATTTTCAGTTCCATGGCCTTGGCCAGGGTTTTGATATCGGCAAAGATGTTGTCCTTGCGCCAGTGACGCTGGGCCTCCAGCTTCCAGAGGGTAAACTGGAGCACGCGCTTTACCCGGGCTTCCTCGAGTTTGTTGTGGCTGAAGTCTTCCGGCTTGAGGTCAAGCATGCCGGAGAACATGAACGAGGACATCGGCGCCACATCACTGAAGACCTCTGCCCTGCCCTTGATGTGTGGTACCAGCTCCCGCAGGGCCTGTTCGTTGAACCACCAGTTACGCATGCGCTCAATGAACTGGTCGTCACTGAGATCGTCGCGGATCCACTGGCCGTTGAGCCAGCGCAGTTTTTCCACGTCGAAAACCGGGCCACCCAGGGAAACACGCTGGATGTCGAAGTGCTCGATCATTTCTTCCAGGGTAAACTTTTCCCGCTCGTCCGGCATTGACCAGCCCATGCGACCGAGGTAGTTGGTCACTGCCTCCGGCAGAAAACCCATGCGCTCATAGAAGTTGATGCTGGTGGGATTCTTGCGCTTGGACAGTTTGCTCTTGTCAGGATTGCGCAGTAGCGGCAGATGACACAGCACCGGCATATCCCAGCCGAAGTATTCGTACAGCAGCTTATGCTTGGGAGCGGAGTTGATCCACTCTTCACCACGCAACACGTGGCTGATTTCCATCAGGTGGTCGTCCACCACATTGGCCAGATGGTAGGTGGGCATGCCATCGGATTTCAGCAGGATCTGGCTGTCCACCTGGGACCAGTCGATCTCGATGGTGCCACGGAGCATGTCCTCAATCTCGCAGATGCCGTTCTCCGGTACCTTCATGCGGATCACGTAAGGCTCTCCTGCATCCAGGCGGCGCTTGACCTCCTCTTCCGGCAACTCCAGGTCGCCTTTAATGCCGGGGTTCAGGCCCCGGGCCTTGCGTTCCTCGCGGATGGCATCCAGTTCTGCCGGGGTACGGAAACAGTAAAAGGCATGCCCCCTGGTGACCAGATCAAGCGCGAACTGTCGGTAGGAGTCCTTGCGCTCGGACTGCCTGTAGGGGCCGTAGGGGCCGCCGACATCCGGGCCCTCGTCCCATTCCAGTCCGAGCCAGCGCAAGGCGTTCAGGATGTCCTGTTCGGATTCATCGGTGCTGCGAACCTGATCCGTATCTTCAATCCGCAGAATAAACTGGCCGCCATGCTGCCGGGCAAAGCACAGGTTAAACAGCGCCACGTAGGCGGTACCAACGTGGGGATCACCGGTGGGCGACGGTGCGATTCGGGTGCGTACGGTCATGAAAGTTTCCTGGGGTTACTGCCTGATGAAGGCTGTGCGTTGAAAGCCACGCATTATACCGGCCACGGCCGGATTTCGCATGGACCGGCGCAAATCCGCTTCATCTGCGCGCTATATTGTTATATTATAACGTATCATTAATTTTCGAGGCCTTACTGATCATGATCGCCAACCGTTTTGCCGCATTCACCGCAGCGGGATTCGCCGCAATCCTCGGATCCGCCAGCGCGCTCGCAGCCACTCAGGTCGTGACTTCGCTCAAACCTGTCGAACTGCTGGTAGAGGCCGTGGCAACCGATGATGTGGAAGTCACTACCCTGGTCCGGCCCGGCGACAGCCCCCATAACTATTCCATGAAGCCGTCCCAGCGCCGCGCACTGGAAAATGCCGATGCCATCTTCTGGGTGGGCCCGGAACTGGAAACCTTTCTGACGCGCCTGCTCAGCGGTAACGAGTTCCGCGACCGGACCTATTCACTGATGCACGGGGAAAACGTACCTGACACTGATGCCGATGAAGAGCACCATGGCCATGACGGCCACGGCCATGATCATGGCGACGGTGAAGATCCCCATATATGGCTGGACCCGGCGCTGGCACTGGAGATGGCAAAAGACATACACAAGGTACTGTCACAGCAGGAGGGCGCAGACCTGGACGCCCTTGACGCGAACCTGGAAAGATTTGAGCGCAACCTGTCAGCTGCTGAAAATGACATCACCACCCGGCTGAAGCCGGTAGCAGACATTGATCTGTTTACCTACCACAATGCCTTCAGCCGTTTCATTGAGCACTACGGGCTGAAACTGGAAGGTATTCTGACCCTGAACCCCGAGCTGTCTCCCGGTGCCAGACACATTGCCGAAGTCCAGCAGAAACTGCGCAATGCAAACCAGCCCTGCCTGCTGACAGAGCCCCAGTTCAATCGCCAGTGGTGGCGTTCGATTACCGAAGGCCTGGATATAATCTTCAGCACCTGGGACCCGCTGGCAACGGACATCGAGCCCGACCGCGACGGGTATATCACCTTCCAGCAAGGCCTCGCCGACGCCATACTCCGATGTCTACCAGAGCATGCCCAGTAACAGCGGAATGGTCACCATGGCCAGCAATGTCTGGCCACTGATGATGCCCGCCATCAGTGACGCGTCACCTCCCAACTGGCGAGCCAGAATGTAGGATGAAGTAGCCGTGGGCAGGGCTGCCAGCAGTACGGCCACCTGCACCATCAGCCCCTCCATACCTAACAGCATCGCCAGACCCGCGGTCAGTAGTGGAAAGCCCACCAGCTTGGCGGCGGAAGACACCAGAAACGGCATCGAAGCACCCCGCAGAGCCTTCAGTTGCAGGCCGGCACCCACGGTCATCAGGCCCAGAGGCAGGGCCAGATCGCTCAGGGGTTCGAGAATGCCTGCCATCAGTGGATGGAATCCGATCCGGAAATAACTCCAGACCATCCCCACCACAGAACCGATAATCAGCGGGTTGGAAACAATTGCCCGGAGGACAGCCCGCAGTTTCACCGCACCGTTACCGGCAACCATGGAAAACATCAGGATGCACAGCAGGTTGAGCAATGGAACCTTGACCGCCACCGCGATAGCAATCAGGGACAGCCCTTCATCCCCGAGCAACATGCCCGCCGCGGCCAGTGCAACGTAGGAGTTGAAGCGAATACCGCCCTGGAACACAGAGGAAAACACAGGGCCCGGCCAGCGCCAGATCCACTGAAGAATGGCCAGCAAAAGCGCCATCGTTACCAGCATGGCAACAATCAGGATCAGAATGTCGCCGTAAGCGGATGCCGGCACCCTTGCCTGCCCCAGCTTGAAGATCAGCATGGCCGGGAACAGCACGTAGTAGGTGAAGCGCTCCGCCTGGATCCAGAAGTCGTCGCCCGGGAAGTGCCAGCGCCGGAACAGATGGCCCAACAGGATCAACGCAAACACAGGCGTGAGCGCCTGTACCATTACCGGCATTGAAACTTACTCTCTGGTGAGGTTTTCCCGCATCAGCTGCGCGGTACTCGAAGAGAGCTTACTGTAGACTTCCAGCAACGCCGAAATCAACTCACCCACACTGCCGCCCAGCTGGTCATCGACCTGCCTTCTGGCCTCATCGAGCGGAAGGCCCTGCTCAACGGCCTTTACCGTCATTGCCATCCGACGATCCGACTCCAGAATATGAAACGCCAGCCAACGGGCGAGAAAATCAAACAGATCCGACATGATCTGGCCTTTGGGCTGGCCGCTGCTGCGAAGGGTCTGGATCTGGGCGAAGAACATCTGGTGGGAGTCGTGGTGGTTACGGGCAATGCCCTCGCTACCAAGCACAGAGTTCCAGATTTGCTCTTCTGAGTTGAAATGGTAATGGGCGTAGGAAAGCAGCTCATCAAGGATATGATCACAGCGAGCCTGGGGTACATCAGACACCGCGTGCCAGACAAGCCGGTTGACGATTTTCACAAGTTTTTTGTGTTGTTCATCAATCTCTTCGATGCCAACCTCAAAATGCCGGCTCCACGGAAAAAACTCCAGTGCCGCCAGTGCATCGCCAGAACTGGACATGACAGACCTCCTGGATATACCTGCTGCAGGTATATTCAGGCTAGCGGGTTCAGTGACACAGGGCTTTGTCATAAGTCAGTTCCACGCCGGATGCCGGGTTTTCCTGATACAATAACAGCTCTTTTGATTTGTTCCGCAGAGCTCGGCAACAAATGACAGACAGATTCAGACTGGGCAGTTAATGATTACGAGCAACACGGCAGAAATGCCAGAAAAGACAGTAGAAAGACAGGCAAATAGCAGCTTCGGACCATCACGAAGGTTCTGCGTGGCCCCGATGATGGACTGGACTACCAGTCATTATCGCTACCTCGCCCGCCAGCTCAGCCGGCACGCCCTGCTCTACACCGAGATGGTCACCACCGGCGCGCTGATTCACGGCGACACCGCACGATTCCTGCGCCATCATCCTGCGGAGTACCCGCTGGCGCTGCAACTGGGCGGCAGCAATCCGCAGGAGCTGGCCCATTGTGCAGCGCTTGCCGAGCAGTACGGTTTTGATGAGGTAAACCTGAATGTGGGCTGCCCCAGTGACCGTGTTCAGAACAACATGATCGGCGCCTGCCTGATGGCCCACCCCGACAAAGTAGCCGAAGGGGTTCGGGCGATGGTCGCTGCCACCAGCCTGCCGGTAACGGTCAAGCACCGTATCGGCATAAATGGCCGCGAGTCCTGGGAAGACCTTTGCGAGTTTATCGAGAAGGTCTCCGAGGCAGGCTGCCAAACGTTTATCGTGCATGCGCGGATTGCCGTCCTTGAAGGATTGAGCCCCAAGGAAAACCGTGACATACCTCCGCTGAAATACGACTGGGTCTATCACTTGAAGGCCCGCTATCCGCATCTGGAAATCATCATCAACGGCGGCATCAGGACCTTTGACGAATGCCGTGATCACCTTGAGCACACCGACGGTGTCATGCTCGGCCGCGAGGCCTATCACAACCCCTGGCTGCTGGCCGGGGTGGATGCCGAGTTTTTTGGACAGCCCGGACCGGCTCAATCCCGCCATGATGTCTTGCGGGCGGTATTACCATTCATTCAGGATGAACTCGACCGGGGCGTTTACCTCAGCCACATATCCCGTCACCTCATGGGCCTGTTCCACGGCCAGCCGGGAGGTCGGCAATTCAGGCGCTACCTCAGCGAGAACGCCCACAGGCCCGGTTCCGGCATTGAAGTTATCGAGCAGGCCATGGCCAGGGTTCCGGAACCCTCAGAGGCATCGATCCTGCAAGCCATAACGCCTGCCTGAATACTCCGGGACTTTTTACTGTCTTGTTCCTTTCAGGGCAGCCCGTTATTGTAGGCATATACCTTCAGCACCCGCGAAACGGGCGACCAATAACAAACCTATCAGGACGACAGGACGAATGAGCAGCAAGCTTGAACAACTCAAAACCATGACTACCGTGGTCGCCGATACCGGGGATCTGGACGCCATCGCCAGGTGGAAGCCGGAAGACGCCACCACCAATCCGTCGCTTCTCCTCAAGGCAGCCGCCTCAGATGCCTACCGCCCCATGCTGGATGAAGCCGTAGCGGCGGCCCGGAAACAGGGCGGTTCGGACGCCGAGCAACTGACATACGCCACTGACATGCTGGCCGTCTTGGCGGGAAGACAGATACTGGGCCTTATTCCGGGCGTGGTTTCAACCGAAGTGGATGCCCGGCTGTCCTTCGATACCGGCGCCACCCTTACCCGCGCACGCCGTCTGGTTGAGCTCTATGACCACCTTGGCATGGATACCAGCAGGGTACTGATCAAGATCGCGTCTACCTGGGAAGGCATTCGCGCTGCCGAGCAACTGGAGAAGGAAGGCATTCGCTGTAACCTGACCCTGTTGTTCTCGTTCATCCAGGCGGCTGCCTGTGCCGACGCCGGTGCCTTTCTGATTTCACCGTTTGTGGGTCGTATTCTGGACTGGCACCTGGCGGCAACCGGTCGCGACGCTTTTCCGGCCGAAGAGGATCCGGGCGTTCAATCAGTAAGCCGAATCTACAACTACTACAAGGCCAATGGCTATGAAACAGTGGTAATGGGCGCCAGCTTCCGCAACACCGGCGAAATCGAGATGCTGGCCGGCTGTGACCGCCTCACCATCAGCCCGGCGCTATTACAGGAACTGGACAATGATTACGGTGCGCTACCGCGCCAGCTGTCTGCTGAAGGTGCAAAAAGTTCTGACAGGCCAGGCAGTATCGATGAACGCCTGTTCCGCTGGGAATCCAACGAAGACGCCATGGCCACAGAAAAGCTGGCGGACGGCATCCGCCGTTTCACCAACGACCAGATCGAACTGGAAAACCGCGTCCGCCGGCTATCCCGGGCTGCCTGACGCTGGAAATAACCGGGAGGGAGTCGCAAGACCATGATTGAGCGCCTGAAGAGCCTGTTCGGCTCACCCGAAGATGAACCGACTCAGCCCGACAACCACCAGCTGGCCGTTGCGGCCACAGCACTGATGGTGCAGTTGTCCAGGGTGGACAATGACCAGGATGATGAGGAACTGAAAACCATCGTCGACTGCGCTGTGCGGGCCCACCAGGTGACCCGGGAGGAGGCGGAGGACATTCTCCAGGACGCGCTCAACCACGCCGACGATGCCACTTCCCTGTACGAGTTTACCGGCATGATCAACGACCAGCTGGATCAGCAAGAAAAGCATGTCCTGCTTGAGAGTATCTGGCGGGTAGCTTTTGCCGACGGTCGTATCGACAAGTACGAGGAACACCTGATCCGTCGCATGGCGGATCTGCTGCACCTGAATCACCGGGAATTCATGCAGGCCCGCCATCGCGCCGAGCGCACTGACTGAACCTTGAGGAGCGAATATGTTAGCCATTCTCCACCCGGATACCGCGCTGGACAGCGAAGCCTATCTCCAGACCATGCATTTCCTGGAGAACCTGCCCGGGGTATCGGTCAGGGTGCATCAGGTACAGGGTGCGAAACAGCGCCTCACCGAGGTTTACCTTCTGGGAGAAACCAAATCTCTCAACAAGGAGGACATTGAGGCCCTCCCCGCGGTAGAACGGGCCATTCGCATCTCCGATGATTACCGGATACTGGGGCGCCACAAGGACGACCGCCGCCAGAGTGGCTTCACCTACAATGGCGTTACCTTTGACCAGTCCGGTCTGAACATCTTTGCAGGGCTGTGCGCCGTCGATGTGCCGGAGCATGTGGAGCAGATGATGCAGGCGCTGGAAGAGAACGGCCAGGTCTGTACCCGCATGGGTGCCTACAAGCCCCGGACCAACCCCTACTCGTTCCAGGGCCACGGCAAGGGCTGTCTGCCCTGGGTATTTGAAAAGGCCGGCAAACATGGCATCAAGGTGATCGCAATGGAAATCACCCACGAAAGCCATATCGAAGAAATCGACCACTGCCTGGAACAGCTTGGCCGACCGACGGGCGTCATGCTACAGGTGGGCACACGCAACACCCAGAATTTCGAACTGCTCAAGGCCATCGGCCGTCAGACCACTTACCCGGTGCTGCTGAAGCGGGGCTTTGGTATCACCCTGAACGAATCCCTGAACGCGGCGGAGTACCTCGCCAGCGAAGGCAACGCCAACGTGATCTTCTGTCTGCGCGGCATGAAGACCGAGGCCGGACAACCACACCGAAACATGGTGGACTTCGCCCATGTGCCGGCCGTAAAACGGCTTACCCGTATGCCGGTATGTGTGGATCCTTCCCACTCGGTGGGTAGCCGCGAGCGTGCGCCAGACGGTGTCCTGGACGTGATGCACGCAACCGCTCAGGGCGTGATTGCAGGTGCCAACATGGTGCTGGTGGACTTTCACCCCAAGCCTGAAAAAGCGCTGGTGGACGGCCCGCAGGCCCTGCTGATGGACGAGCTGCCAGCCTATCTGGAAGACATCCAGCTGTGTCATGACACCTGGAAAAAACGCCAGCAAATCTATAACCGCCTGAAGGAATCTGCCACAGAATGATTGTTTATGGGCACAGGGGAGCAAAGGGAGAAGCCCCGGAGAACACCCTCGCCGGCTTTACCCATGCTTACCGACATGGCATTCGGCACTTTGAACTTGACCTGGTACTGTCAAAAGATGGCAAACCGGTTATCGTTCATGATCTTACGGTCGACCGCACCACCGGCCAGGAGGGCAGTGTCAGCAGTTACACTGCCGAAGAGCTCGCAGCAATGGACGCCCGGCGCAATGGCAAGCCCTGGCCAAGACCCGTGGGCATCCCATCGCTGGAGCTATTGCTTAACGAATATCCTGATTTTGAACACCTGCAACTGGAAGTAAAGAAAGACAGCCGCCAGCGCCTGAATATCCTTTGCAATCGCCTGACCGAGGTGATTCAGCGCCGCGACCTGTACAACCGGATCGCAATCACGTCTACGGACCACTGGTTCCTGCGGCAGGCTCGCCGCAGGGACAGAAAGGTGCGTATTGGCCTGGTATCCGACAGGAGGTTCCCGAAACCGGTCAGCGCCGCCGCCAGATTGCACTGTGACTTTCTCTGCATCGGCTGGCGCATTTGCACCCAGACTATCGTGGATGACGCTCACCGCCGGGGAATTCACGTGTCCACCTGGACCGTCAACCGTATCCACGACATGCTCGAGCTGGAAGCCAAAGGGGTCGACAGCATCATCACCGATTATCCAACCAGTACCCGCATGTTCTTCGACAACCGTTCAAATGCTGCCCTGCATTTACCCACAGGACAGCACAACAAGGCCGACACTGCCGAATCAGAAAATCCGGTTCAGGCCATTTAGCGCCGCTACCCGGTAGGCCTCGGCCATGGTCGGATAGTTGAAGGTGGTGTTAATGAAATAGTTCAGGGAATTGGCTTCGCCTTCCTGGTTCATGATGGCCTGGCCGATGTGGACGATCTCCGCAGCCTGATCACCGAAGCAGTGAATACCCAGAAGCTGCCGGGTCTCACGATGGAACAGCAGCTTCAGCATTCCCACCGGATCCCCTGTAATCTGGGCGCGCGCCAGATCCTTGAAGAACGCCTGCCCTACTTCATAGGGTACCTTGGCTTCCGTCAGCTCGCGCTCTGTTTTGCCGACGGAACTGATTTCCGGCAGGGTATAGATACCCGTGGGAACATCGGTTACACGGCGGAAGTAATCGTCTTTGACGATATCGGAGGACGCCGAGCGGCCCTGATCATAGGCTGCACTGGCCAGGCTCGGCCAGCCAATAACGTCGCCAGCGGCGTAAATGTGCTCTACTTCCGTGCGATAGTGGTCATCCACGGCCAGCTGGCCTCGACTATTGGGGGTCAAGCCGATATTTTCGAGGCCCAGTCTTTCCGTATTGCCACTGCGGCCATTACACCACAGGAAGGCATCGGCCCGTATTTTCTTGCCGGACTTCAGTGACAGAACAACCCCGTGGTCGTCACCATCGACTGACTCGTACTCTTCGTTATGTCGGACCAGAACACCGTTATTGCGGAGGTGATAGCTCAGAGCGTCGGATATCTCGTCATCCAGGAAAGTCAGCAAGCGGCTACCCGGGTTGATCAGATCTACCTTCACACCCAGCCCGGAAAAAATGGACGCATATTCAGAGCCGATAACACCCGCACCGTAGATGATGAGCGTACGGGGGGTATGGGAAAGATTGAGAATGCTATCGGAGTTATAGATCCGGTGATGACGAAAGTCTACATCCGGTGGAAGATAAGGGCGTGAACCAGTGGCAATAATGGCCTGTTTAAAGTGAAAAATTTCATGGGACTTGTTACCACGGATCTCGAGCCGGTTGGCATCCAGGAAGCTCGCCCGACCGTTAACCAGATCGACACGGTTTCGGGCATAGAACTGGGTTCTCAGTTTGACCTGTTTGCCAATCACCTTCTGGGCATTCTGCAGCACGCGCGGGAACGAGAACCAGCGTGGTTCACCGATGTCCCGGAACATCTGATTGGTGTTGAAGGTAACAATCTGCTTGACCGAGTGACGCAATGCCTTGGAAGGGATCGTGCCCCAGTGAGTGCAGTTACCGCCAACGGTGGGTTTGTCTTCAACGATCGCAACACGTTTACCATGTTTCGTCGCATTCATCGCCGCGCCTTCACCCGAAGGGCCCGCGCCGATAACGACGACGTCGTAATGATGATCTGCCATTCTGCAGTGACTCCCTATCTACGTCGTGAGAGAGCCTCTGAAAAGATCCTGCAGGCGCGCGCGGTCCGGCCAGGCGCTTTTCAGAGGCTCCCGGAATTTTTATAGTGTTCTGATGACCACGAATCAGCGGTTTATTTTGCTGGAGGCGTCGTAGGTTAATGCCTCTGCCGACTCGCCGTCGTTGGCAAGGCGCTCGTTTTCTTCTTCGCATTTCTGGGTATTACCGCCGCAGATATCGCAGGATTTGCTGATACCCATGGCGCCAATGCCACCACATGTACCGCTGATGGGCTTGCGACCGAATATGACGCCAACCGACATGCCGGCAACCAGCAGTACCACAATTGTCAGAACGAGCAGAAAAGTACCCATATGAGTTCTCTCCGTTAGTGTTGTGCCAGGTACGAGGAGAAAGCCGGCGTGTAATCCGTTTCAAACCCGTCTTCGCCCCGAACAATAAAATAGGCGGCAATGTTTTCACGTGTGGCAAGTTCTTTTGCCTGTTCAAACCCCATCACATTGAATGCAGTCGCCAATGCATCTGCAGTCATGCAATCGTCCGCTATGACAGTGACCGAAGCCAGATTATGGCGGATCGGTCTCCCACTCTTGGGATCTATTGTATGCGAAAAACGCCGCCCTTCCGATTCGTAATAGTTCCGATAATCTCCCGACGTTGCCATTGCCTGATTATCCAGGGCGACAACCCGGTTGATCTGCCGTTGCCCTGAAACGGGCTGTTCAATGGCCAGACGCCAGGCCGCACCATCCGGTTTACGCCCCGAAACGCGAACTTCACCGCCAATTTCCACCAGGAAAGCGGAAAGTCCCGCTGATTCGAGGAAGCGCGCAACCGCGTCTACCCCGTAGCCCTTTGCAATCGCGGAGAGATCCACGTATTGATTGGGGCTCGCTCTGAGCGCGTAAGGCTCATCCTGTAACTCAAGCCTGTCATAACCGATATTGGCAAGTCTGGATAAAAGCTCCTCATCGCCGGGCACCTGCTCTGGACGTGCATCAGGGCCGAATCCCCACAGATTGACTACCGGTCCCACGGTGACATCGAAAGCACCACCCGTCAGCGCGGACACCTCCCTGGCAGTTGTCAGTACCTCGTATAGTGGCCTGGATATCCCGGTCCACTCACTTTGGTCGTCCAGGCGATTAAACCGCGAGAGTTCCGAATCGTCGCGCCAGGTAGACATCGAGGCATCAACCTCTTCAAGAACCTCTTCGATGCCGCTCGCCAGATTTTCGAGCCGGTCCTGATCCTCCTCCAAAACCACACTGATATGATATTGGGTACCAAACACCGGGCCGGATATCTCCCAGACTTTTTCCTCTTCCTCAAACGAGCAACCCGCCAGCGCGGTAACGGCCAGCACCCAGAAGATGCTGGCCAGAACCACCCTGGCGGGTTGTAACATGCCAAATACCATGTAAGCGGATTAACCCCCGAAATCATCCAGCATGATGTTCTCGTCCTCAACACCCAGGTCTTTCAGCATCTTGATGCAGGAAGCATTCATGATGGGGGGCCCACACATGTAGTACTCACAGTCCTCGGGAGCCGGGTGGTCCTTCAGATACTTGTCGTAGAGCACATTATGGATAAAGCCGGTCGGGCCCTCCCAGTTATCATTTGGCTGAGGATCCGATAATGCCACATGCCATTCGAAGTTCTCATTCTCCTCCGCCAGCATGTCGAAATCTTCGACATAGAACATTTCACGGACACTGCGGGCACCGTACCAGAAGCTGATCTTGCGTTTGGAGTTCAGGCGCTTTAACTGATCGAAGATATGGGAGCGCATGGGCGCCATACCGGCACCGCCGCCGATGAACACCATTTCGGCATCGGTCTTTTTGGCAAAGAATTCGCCGAACGGCCCCATGACCGTGATCTTGTCACCCGGCTTCAGCGCGAACACGTAGGTGGACATGATGCCCGGCGGATGGTCCGTGCCCGGAGGTGGCGTGGCGATACGGATGTTGAACTTGAGAACACCCTTCTCTTCCGGATAGTTCGCCATGGAGTAGGCCCGAATGGTCTCCTCCTTGTTCACGGCCTTATAGCGCCAGATATCATGCTTGTCCCAGTCTTCCTGGAACTCTTCCTCGATATCGAAATCCTTGAAATCGATTTCGTAGGGAGGACACTCAAGCTGGACATAACCACCAGCACGGAAGTCCACTTCCTCGCCTTCCGGAAGTTTCAGCACCAGTTCCTTGATGAAGGTGGCAACGTTATGGTTGGAAACAACCTCACATTCCCACTTCTTGACGCCAAAGAACTCCTCCGGCACCTCGACCTTCATATCCTGTTTCACGGGAACCTGGCACGACAGGCGCCAGCCTTCCTTCTCTTCGCGGTTGGTGAAGTGAGTCTTCTCCGTTGGCAGCATCGCGCCACCGCCTTCCAGGACCTTGCACTTGCACTGGGCGCAGGTACCACCGCCACCACAGGCAGAGGACAGGAAGATCCCGTTGTTGGCCAGTGTCCCGAGAAGCTTGCTGCCTGCTTCCGTTTTCACTGTGTGCTCGGGATCGTCGTTAATTTCGATGGTCACATCACCGGTGCTTACCAGCCTGGACCGTGCCGCGAGAATGACCGCGACAAGGGCCAGTACGATAACGGTGAACATGACCACGCCGAGAATAATTTCTGTATTCATGGTCTCGCCTTTTCGTTAAACCGAATCACCGGGTTGGTTACAGTGAAATACCTGAGAATGACATAAAGCCCAGGGACATCAGACCGACCGTAATGAAGGTGATACCCAGGCCGCGCAGGCCCTCGGGAACGTCACTGTACTTGAGCTTTTCACGGATTCCGGCCAGAGCGATGATGGCAAGTGCCCAGCCAACACCGGCACCGAATCCGTACACCACGCTTTCGCCAAAGGTGTAGTCACGCTCTACCATGAACAGTGAGGCGCCCAGAATGGCGCAGTTCACTGTAATCAGCGGCAAAAACACACCCAGCGCCGCATACAGCGCCGGAATGTACTTATCCAGAACCATTTCCATGATCTGGATAAGCGCAGCTATCACACCAATATACGTAAGCAGGCCCAAAAAGCTCAGGTCAACGTTCGGCAGGCCCGCCCACTCCAGCGCACCTTCCCGCAGGATGGTGTTATAAAGCAGGTTGTTCACCGGAACCGTAATCGTCAGCACCACGACAACGGCGATACCAAGGCCGGCGGCAGCCTCGATCTTCTTGGAGATCGCCAGGAATGTGCACATCCCCAGAAAGAAGGCCAGCGCCATGTTTTCAACGAAAATGGCCTTCAGGATCAGACTGATATAATGTTCCATCAGAAGGCCTCCTTAACTGTGTGACGGGACATTTTGAAGTCGGGCTCTTCTACCTGTTCCGGCTTCCAGACCCGCAGACCCCAGATCGCCAGGCCGATGATGAAGAACGCACTCGGCGGCAGCAGCAACAGACCATTGGGAATGTACCAGCCACCTTCGTTTACAACCGGCATCAGGGACACGCCAAACAGCGAGCCGGCACCCAGCAGTTCACGGAAGAAGGCCACAAAGAGAAGCAATACCGAATAGCCCAGGCCGTTACCAACGCCATCCAGGAAGCTCAGCCAGGGGCCATTCTTCATGGCGAAGCCCTCAGCGCGGCCCATAACGATACAGTTGGTAATGATCAGACCAACGAATACAGAGAGCTGCTTGCTGATTTCATAGGCGTAGGCCTTGAGTACCTGGTCCACCACGATAACCAGCGAGGCGATGATGGTCATCTGCACGATGATCCGGATACTGCCGGGAATCTGCGCGCGAACCAGCGATACCGCCAGGTTGGAGAAGGCTGTTACCGCGATTACCGCCGCACACATGACCAGAGTCACGTTCATGCTGGTGGTCACCGCCAGCGCAGAGCAGATACCCAGTATCTGCAGTGCAATCGGGTTGTTACTGAAAATCGGCTCAAAGAGAACCTGTTTGGCTGAAGCATCTGCCATGATCAGACCTCCTCTTCACGAAGTTTTTTCAGGAATGTCGCGTAACCCTGATCACCCATCCAGTAGTTGACCAGCTGCTCGACACCACGACTCGTCAGCGTTGCGCCGGAAAGGGCATCCACCTTGTGCTCCCTGTTGGCAGCATCAGAACTCACGCCCCCCTTTACCAGGCGTATCTGCGGCTCTGTCTTATCGTCGCCATAAACTTCTTTACCAACCCATTGCTGTTTCCAGCGGGGGTTATCCACCTCGCCACCAAGGCCAGGCGTTTCCGCGTGGGAGTAAAAGCCCAGGCCCTCGATGGTGTTGGCGTCACCCTTGAGAGAAACAAAGCCATACAGTGTCGACCAGAGACCATAGCCATGGATTGGCAGCACCACACGCTTGAGCTCGCCGTTCTCGCTCAGAATGTAGATCTTGGCAACATCGGGACGACGCTTGATGCCGGCCTTGTCAGCTGAAGACAGAATGTTGGTGGACATTTCAGGATCCGTTGATGCCTTGTACATATCGTACTTCATCGGATCCTCGACACCGACAGCCTCGGGCTCCACAAAGGTGCCTGAGTCGAGATCAAGCAGATGCACGTCAAAGCGAGCAAACTGCTCTTCGATTTCTGCCTCGCTGGCTCCCTCCTCGAGCATACCGGCCGCACCAAGGATGTTGGTCTTGATATCAAGGTTCTGGTTCTTTATCTGTGCCGGCCGCAGCGAAACAGCTGCAACAGAGACAACGACCGAGAAAAAGATACTCAGCACCAGCGCAACAATAATGGTTCTGGAGACAGTTTCTTTAGCTTTAGCCACGTGCGAGCCTCCGTTTGATGTTGGCCTGAACCACGTAGTGGTCCATCAGCGGTGCAAAAAGATTGGCAAACAGGATTGCCAGCATGATGCCTTCCGGGAAGGCCGGGTTGATCACGCGAATCAGCACGGTCATAACACCCACCAGAATACCAAAACACCAGCGACCGGTGTCGGTCATGGCGGCAGACACCGGATCTGTGGCCATGAACATCATGCCGAAGGCAAAGCCGCCCATCACCAGATGCCAGTGTGCCGGCACGTCGAACATCGGGTTGGTCTCGGAACCAATGATGTTCAGCAGCAACGCCATGCCAATCATGCCGATCAATACCCCCCCGACTATGCGATAGGAGGCAATCTTCATTACCAGCAAAATGATGCCGCCTATCAGCACCGCAAGCGTTGAGGTTTCGCCCATGGAACCCTGGATAGAGCCCATAAATGCTGACATCCAGCCGATCTGTGTTTCCAGGGCTTCCAGACCGCCACTGGCAGCCCAGCTCAGTGCGGTTGCGCCAGAGAAACCATCCACCGCCGTCCACACTGTATCACCGGAAATCTGCGCCGGATAAGCGAAGTACAGGAAAGCACGTCCGGTCAGGGCCGGGTTCAGGAAGTTCTTGCCGGTCCCGCCAAATACCTCCTTGCCGATCACTACGCCGAAAGTGATGCCCAGCGCCACCTGCCAGAGCGGGATGGTCGGCGGACAGATCAGCGCAAAAAGCACCGAAGTGACGAAGAAACCTTCGTTCACTTCATGCCGGCGCACGGTCGCGAACAGCACTTCCCAGAAACCACCCACCACGAAGGTGACGAAGTAAATAGGCACGAAATACGCCATGCCGTACACGAAGTTGTCCCAGACACTGGCTGCGTTATTACCGGCCAGGGCACTGATAAACGCAGTGCGCAGGCCTCCGTCGCCCATCAGGGCATCGGGGTTTTCAGCCAGGTAACTGTTGGCCTGGAAGCCGATGTTCCACATCCCGAAGAACATCGCAGGGAAGGTGCATAGCCACACCGTGATCATGATCCGTTTGAGATCAATGCCATCACGCACGTGAGAGGTAGTGGATGTTACGCTCGCCGGCGAATAGAAAATGGTATCCACCGCCTCGTATAGCGCATACCAGCGCTCGTACTTGCCACCTTTTTCAAAATGGTGCTCGATACCATCGAGAAACTGTCGGATTGCCATCGTTTTAGCCCTCGATCTCGATTCGGGTCAGGTTCTCACGGAGAATCGGACCGTACTCGTATTTACCCGGGCACACGAACGTGCACAGTGCCAGATCTTCTTCATCCAGTTCCAACGCGCCCAGCTTCTGCGCCATCTCGGTGTCGCCCACGATCAACGACCGCAACAACTGTGTAGGCAGAATGTCCAGCGGCATGATCTTTTCATACACGCCCACCGGCACCATTGCCCGTTCACTGCCGTTGGTGGTGGTGGTCATATCAAATCGCTTGCCGCCGACCAGTTTGGAAAGATAGATGTTCATCACGGAGAACTTGTTGGCTCCCGGTGAAAGCCAACCCATAAACTCCCGCTTGTTGCCCTCTTCCAGAATGGAGATCTGATTGGCAAAGCGACCAAGGTAGGCGCAAGGTCCATCACCACGCCGGCCGCCAAATACCGAACCGGAAATCGTGCGAACCTCACAATCCGTGGCAATCTCATCCTCCAGAAGTTCGGTGAGGTTGGCACCGATGCGGGTGCGGAGCAGGCGTGGCTTGAGCGCCTTTGGCCCGCCAACTGCGACTATCCTGTCTACCGGAAGCTCACCGGTCTCGAACAGCTTCGCAATATCGATAACGTCCTGGTAGCCAATGCTCCATACCACCTTGTCTCCGGCAATCGGGTCAAGATAGTGGATATGGGTACCAACATTGCCCGCGGGATGAACGCCGTCAAACTGCTGCACTTCCACCTTGTCATCTGATGGAACCGGCACATCGGAACCGGGCTTGCCGGTTACAAATACCTTGCCGTTCGTCAGCTTGGCGAGAATTTCCAGCCCTTTCTCAAAGGCGGCACCACTTTCTCCGATAATAACCGTCGGGTCTGCTGCCAGAGGGTTGGTATCCATTACCGAGACGAAAATGGAGTGCGGCGCCGTGTCGATGGCTGGCACCTTGCTGTAAGGACGGGTCTTGAAGGTCGCCCACAACCCTGACTCGACCAGGTTGTCAACAACCTGCTGACGTTCAAGGCCGGCAATATCAGATGCGTTGTAGCGCGCAAAGGTTTCAGCATCGTCACCATCAACCTCAATGACAATCGACTGAAACACGCGGCGCTCACCGCGGTTAATTTCCTTGACGACACCGGCAGCCGGTGAAGTATAACGAACGCCTTCGGTCTTCTTGTCCGTAAACAGCAGCGTGCCGCGCTTTACACGGTCCCCTTCTTTCACAGCCATCGTCGGCTTCATGCCGATATAGTCAAAACCGATCAATGCCACATGGCGAACGGGTTTGCCGTCAGTAATGGTCTGTTCAGGAGCGCCGCTGATGGGAAGATCCAGGCCTTTTTTGATCTTGATCATTAGCCTCATCCAATCATCAGAAACTGTTCGATGGATTTATAACGCCCGACGCTGCGGCCCGATTATACGGCTACAGAACGCGATGGGGAGCGGGTGTCAGACGTACCCAAAATCGCGCCAATTATAGAGATTAAGGAATACTATTTCCACCAGAAACCGCGCTGAGTTTGTGCCTGAGCGTAAACACAGAATGATTTATAGGCACCCAAAAAGAAACCCCGACCGCAAAAACGGCCGGGGCTTCCTGTTACACCGGGCTTATCGGCCGCTGATCAGTCTCTCGCCCGCTTCGGGAAAATCGGATAGGTAACGCCCGCCATCTGGTTAACCACACGGATAACCTGGGCGCTGTATCCGGCTTCGTTGTCGTACCACACATAGAGAATCAGTCGCTTGCCATTGGCAATGGTTGCCTGGGCATCCACGATGCCGGCATGGCGGGACCCGACAAAGTCGGTAGAGACCACTTCCGGTGAGTTGACGAAATCGATCTGCTTCTGCAGCTCAGAGTGCAGGGCCATGTCACGCAGGTACTCGTTTACGCCTTCAACCGTTACCTCTTTTTCCAGGTTCAGGTTGAGAATGGCCATGGAAACGTTGGGCGTCGGCACCCGGATAGCGTTACCGGACAGTTTGCCTTTGAGCTCCGGCAACGCCTTGGCAACGGCCTTGGCGGCACCTGTTTCGGTAAGTACCATGTTCAGCGGCGCACTGCGACCGCGGCGACTGCCCTTATGATAGTTATCAATCAGATTCTGGTCGTTGGTGTAAGAGTGAACGGTCTCAACATGGCCATCCTCGACCCCATACTCGTCCACAATCGCCTTGAGCACCGGGGTAATGGCATTGGTGGTACAGGATGCCGCAGAAAGGATACGATCCTCGTCAGTGATCCAGTCGTTGTTGATACCATGAACAATATTCTTGATATCGCCCTTGCCCGGAGCCGTCAGCATGACCCGGCTGACACCTTTTGACTTCAGGTGCTGGCCAAGCCCGGCTTCATCCCGCCAGATACCGGTATTATCGATAACAATGGCATTATTGATGCCGTACTGGGTGTAATCGACCTGGTCCGGACCCGGGGAATAAATCACCTTGATAAAGTTGCCATTGGCAATCAGCGCCGAATTCTCTTGATCGACGGAAATGGTGCCATTGAAGGGACCATGAACCGAGTCCCGGCGCAAAAGGCTGGCACGCTTCTCCAGATCGTTGTCGGCACCGCCCTGACGTACAACAATGGCACGCAGGCGAAGATTGTTTCCGCCACCGGCCTTTTCAATCAGGATACGCGTCAGCAGGCGACCGATACGACCAAAACCATAGAGGACAACATCCTTGGTGTCGTTTTCGGCATCTTCTTCCGACTGTGTCTGGTACAGACCTGCAATCGGGCCAATTTCACGCTTGAGGAAGTCCTCGAGGGAGCCGCCCTCCTCCTTGAACCTCACCGCCAGCTTGCCGATATCGACGTGGCCGCGACCCAGATCCATTTTGTCCATCGCCTGGAGTATTGGCAGGGTGTTGTGGACCGACAGCTCGCTGTCTTCAACCTGGCGCACAAAACGGTGTGCACGAATGATGTCGATGACTGACCGGTTAATAATGGACCGACCATACACGGACGTAACCACATTGTTTTTACGGTAGAGGCGACCGATCAGCGGAATCATGGCTTCCGCAGTGGATTCTCTTTCCGTCCAGTTAGACAGGTGCTGATTGATCTGTTCGTGACTCACGATTGAACCTCTGCAGTTGGAACCTGGAAAAGTGGGCCCACATTATCCAATGTTATGCTTCAGACAGCAAATGCAGTCTGTCATTCCCGGTGCCGCTGTCCAGGCCAGCTGCCATGACAGAGCAACGTCTGGCCGGTAGAATAGCGGCCTCGCAGTTGCCCGGCCCTCTACACCATTTCCACACGATTCCAGGAGAAAGATCCGACCCATGACGCAAGGTGCCTTCCATTCCGACAGACATCCCGTGCTGGTGGCGCCAGCCGCCCCGGCCAAGGCTGCGGATCATCGCACCTGGGGGCAACTGCATGGCAGCAGCGACGCCCTCGCCATCTGTGAGAGCGCGAAAGCCCATCATGGCCTGACTCTGGTGGTCACACGCAGCACTGAAGAAGCCATCCGTCTCGAGCAGTCCATGCGCTTTTACCTTGGCCTGCCCACAGATGAAGACCAGCCGGCCGTGACACCTGATGGCCTTGAGCTGCTGTCACTGCCGGATTGGGAAACACTGCCCTACGACCTGTTTTCACCACATCAGGATATCACCTCACGCCGAATCCGGGCGCTGCATCGCCTGCCCGGCACCAGCCACGGCGTGCTGGTGGTACCGGCCCGCACGCTGATGCACCGGCTGCCGCCGGTGAGTTATCTGCAGGGCAACACCCTGCTCCTGGAGGTCGGCCAGTCGCTGGACATCGACA
Organism: Marinobacter orientalis; assembly: GCF_004792665.1. Taxonomy (GTDB): domain Bacteria; phylum Pseudomonadota; class Gammaproteobacteria; order Pseudomonadales; family Oleiphilaceae; genus Marinobacter; species Marinobacter orientalis. The sequence goes on along the minus strand of NZ_SRZX01000006.1, from coordinate 107,262 downwards.
ACTGGCGCATGCAACTGGAATCCGCCGGCTATCGACATGCCGACAATGTCTATGAACATGGCGAATACGCAGTGCGCGGCGCCATCCTCGATATTTTCCCGATGGGTGCCACCCGCCCCTATCGAATCGACCTGTTCGATGACGAAATAGAAACACTACGTACGTTTGATCCGGAAACGCAACGCTCCATTGACCGGATCGGGAAAATCGAACTGCTGCCGGCCAATGAATTCCCCTGGCACAAGGAGGCCCGCTCCGGATTCCGCAATCGCTGGTTCGAGCAATTCCCACACGCTGACAAGGACGCGCCGATCTATCAGGATGTCAGTCATGGCATAACGCCTCCCGGCATTGAATACTACCTGCCGCTGTTCTTCGAGCAGACAGCAACCCTGTTTGACTATCTGCCGGGCGAGACACTGGTCTTCACGGCATCGGGTCTCAACGAATCGGCAGAACATTTCGACGCCGATACCCGCGCCCGCTACGAGGAGCGGCGCCATGACCGAATGCGCCCGATCCTGCCACCGGCGCAACTGTTCCTGCAGAAGGACGAACTGTTTGGCCAACTCAAACGTTTCCCGAGGGTAACACTCACCACTGACACCACCGATGCCGCCGGTGGCAGCAACCGCCCCACGGGGGTATTGCCTAACATAGCCATGGATGGCCGCGCAGCCGACCCCGCCGGCCGGCTCAAGCGATTCATCAATGACTTCCACGGCCGCATTCTGATCTGTGCGGAGTCATCCGGCCGGCGCGAGGCATTGATAGAAAACCTCGCCGACCACGGGCTGCAACTGTCTACGGTGGACAGCTGGCAGGCCTTTGTTGGCGACCCCGAAGTCACTCTTGGTATCACCGTTGCTCCGATGGAGTATGGCCTGTTGCTGCCGGAGCATCACATTGCCCTGATTACAGAAACAGCCCTGTTCGGCGAGCGGGTGCTGCAACGCCGCCGGCGGGAGAAGCCCACCGAAGCCGACGATGCCGGCTACCGGGATCTGTCCGAGCTGCGCATCGGAGCGCCGGTGGTCCACATTGACCACGGGGTTGGCCGCTATCAGGGCCTGGAAACCATTACCGTCGAAGGCGAAGCAAGCGAATTCCTGATGCTGGAATACGCCGGCGGCTCCAAGCTCTACGTACCGGTATCCAGCCTGCACCTGATTTCCCGCTACACCGGCTCTGACACCGATCACGCTCCGTTGCACAAACTTGGAACAGAGCGGTGGAGTAATGCCAAACAGAAGGCCCTGGAAAAAATCCGCGATACTGCAGCCGAGCTGCTCGACGTCTACGCGCGCCGGGAAGCCCGCAAGGGCTTTGCCTTTGAAGACCCGCAGGAGGCCTACCGTGCTTTCGCTGCCGGCTTCCCGTTCGAGGAAACCCCGGATCAGCAGGCTGCCATCGAGGCGGTTTTCGAGGACATGGTCAGTGAAAAGCCCATGGACCGCCTGGTCTGCGGTGATGTCGGCTTCGGCAAGACCGAGGTGGCCATGCGCGCCGCGTTCATGGCGACCTATTCCGGCAAGCAGGTGGCAGTTCTGGTGCCCACGACCCTGCTGGCACAGCAACATTACGAATCCTTCCGCGACCGCTTCTCGGATACTGCCGTCAATGTGGAACTGCTCAGCCGCTTCCGCAGCGGCAGCCAGACCACCAAGGCCCTGAGCGCTATAGAGGCCGGCAAGGCCGATATCGTGATCGGCACCCACAAACTGCTGCAGGGTGATATCAGGTTCAAAAACCTGGGACTGGTCATCATTGATGAGGAGCACCGTTTCGGCGTGCAGCAGAAGGAACGCCTGAAAGCACTAAGGGCAGAAGTCGACATGCTCAACCTCACGGCCACGCCGATCCCCAGAACCCTCAACATGGCCATGGGCCATCTGCGGGACCTGTCGATCATTGCCACCCCGCCGGCCCGGCGCCTGTCCGTAAAGACCTTTGTACGCCAGCGGGAAGAGCCGATGGTCAAGGAGGCCATCCTGCGGGAAGTATTGCGTGGCGGCCAGGTATACTTCCTCCACAATGACGTTGCTACTATCGAGAAAACTGCCGAGGACCTGCGGCGGCTGATTCCCGAGGCCCGGGTGGGTGTAGCCCACGGCCAGATGCGCGAGCGTGATCTGGAGCAGATCATGTCCGACTTCTACCACAAGCGCTTCAACGTTCTGGTCTGTACCACCATTATTGAAACCGGCATCGATATTCCCAGCGCCAACACCATTATTATCGAGCGTGCGGACAAATTCGGGCTTGCACAGCTGCACCAGCTGCGGGGCCGTGTCGGCCGTTCCCACCACCAGGCTTATGCCTATCTGCTGACCCCACCGCCGAGGTCGATCACAGCGGACGCCAGGAAGCGCCTGGAAGCCATCTCGGAGGCGCAGGACCTGGGCGCCGGTTTCATGCTCGCCACCCATGATCTGGAAATACGGGGCGCCGGGGAATTGCTGGGAGAGGAGCAGAGCGGCCAGATCGAAAGTATTGGCTTTACCCTCTACATGCAATTGCTGGATGAGGCCGTCCAGGCCATTCGCGAGGGGCGAACCCCCAATGCTGAATTGCCGCTCAGTCATGGCACAGAGATGAATCTTCGGATACCGGCCCTGATTCCGGACGACTACCTGCCCGATGTGCATAACCGGTTAATGCTGTATAAACGGATTGCCAGCGTCAGCGACACGGAGGGATTAAAAGAACTTCAGGTCGAAATGATCGACCGCTTCGGATTATTACCTGAACCGGCAAAGAACCTGATCCGTCAGTCGGAACTCAGAATCCGCGCTGAAGCTCTGGGAATCGTAAAAGTGGATGCCGGAAAGGAGTGGGCAAGGCTGGAGTTTGGCAGTTCCACCCCGGTAGATCCCCTGGTTCTGGTCAAGAAAGTGCAAGCCTCACCGGACCGGTATCGTCTCGAAGGCGCCAACAGTTTCCGTTTCCGGCTGAACGACACCTCAACCAGTGGTAAACTCGAGGGCATTTCCGACATGCTGGGCCAACTCGTTTGATGATGCGCCCGGCCCAGAGGCCCCTGATGAACAACAGGAACATTGGAGCAAAGCCCTTGCGAACGACCGGTAACCTATTGCCTGGAAAGTCCATTCTCATTTTCGCGGCCGCCCTGGCCGTGTCACAACTGGTGTCGGCGCAGCAGGCTTCTGAGCAACCGTCAGAACAGGCCGCAGCCGCAGAAACCCGGGAAGAGCAACGCAGCAGCGATCAGGCAACTGAGCGGGACGGCCCCCGCAAGGATTACTATCGTGCGGAACTCGTTATCCTGGAGCGCAGGATTGCACCAGACAACATCAATGAACAAATGGCCAGCCGCATCCCTGAGCCACCCGACCCGGAAATCAGCGAAATTCTGCGGGTGGTGGACGAAAACGGCACATCTGAAACCACGCTCGACCTGGTTTCACGGGGAGAGCTTCATCTCAACTCAGCCGCCAACCGGCTGGAGAACAGCGGCCGGTTCCGCATTCTCCTGGCAACCGGGTGGTACCAGTCCTTTCCGCCCGATTTCGAGGGTGAGCCACTGCGAGTCGCCATTGGAGACTGGCTGGCCGAGGCCGGGCACCGTGATGTAGAAGGCCATATCACCATTGACCGGCAGCGCTACCTGCATGTAGACGTGCACCTCAATCACTGGCAGCCAATGCCCGCCGAAGAAAAGCCGGCCGATGTGGGCGCTGACGACCTCGACATTGCCCAGCCTTCCGACGATGGCAACGCTGAAGGCGGTGAAGATGGCGCAGAGAGTAGCACCGGGGACAAGGAAGAGGTTCCGGTTGAGAATGTTACCGAAACCGTTGACCAGCCGGGTCAGGCGCCGACTTCGGACGTGAACCGGCCGCGGGCGGAGCTGGTGACCTGGATTCGCGAGACCCGCCGCATGCGTAGCGAGGAGGTTCACTTCCTCGACTCCCCCACCATTGGCGTTCTGGTATTCTTCAAGAAAATTGAGGAGTAAGGGCGCCCAGGCCGCTCATTGAGACTTCGAGAATCCGCTTGACACCAGACATCCCCTGGTCGATAGCGGCCTCGATTTCTGCCATGGTAATAACGTGGTCCGATTTGCCGGCAGCGTGGTTCACCACCAGCGCCAGACAGACGTAGTTCATCTTCAGCTCTGCCGCCAGGGCAGCCTCTGGCATCCCGGTCATCCCTACCAGATCACACCCGTCACGCTCCAGCCGCGATATCTCAGCCGCCGTTTCCAGCCTTGGCCCCTGAGTCGCCCCGTAGACACCAGAACCGGAAAACGGCAGATCCAGATCCCGGGCCCCGGCAATCAGCAATTCACGGGCTTTCTCTGTGTAGGGCCAGGTGAAATCGATATGGGTGGTTTCATCCAGTTCGCCCTCGAAGAAGGTACTCGCCCGGCCCCAGGTGTAATCAATGATCTGATCAGGGATCACTATGTGCGCCGGCCCCATGTCCGGATGAATGCCGCCCACGGCATTCACCCCCACCACGGTGCGAACGCCCGCATCATAGAGTGCCTGCAGGTTGGCCCGGTAGTTGACCTGGTGTGGCGGAATGCGGTGGGGGTTGCCATGACGGGACACAAACACCACCGCCTGATCCCCGAGAAGCCCCTCAACCAGCACCGACGATGGCTTTCCCCATGGCGTGTCCACCGGCCGTTCCGCCGTTATCTGAAGGCCTGACAGGGTTGTAAGTCCGGTGCCACCGATAATACCGACCGGCGGATTGTTTACTGGTGGATTCATGATCAATTTCCCGTTGCCTCGGCGCTGTCGCCCTGGGTTTCACTGGAGCCTTTACTGCCAGCTACCGGCGCACGACTGCTGCCGGGCTCGGCACTGGATGTTTCGCTGTCCCTGAGCGCCTGATCGTTGGCCAGGCGCACGCCATCCGGCAGGTGCAGTGTACGCGTCGGGAACGCAACCTCGGCACCATGACCCTCGATGATGTCACTGATCTTCAGCAGTACATCCTGCTTGACCTCATGAAACCGGACCCACTCAATGGTCTTGGTGAAGGTGTAAACCATGATATCCAGGGACGAGGCATTGAAAGCCAGAAAATTGACAATCAGTGTCTGATCGTGATCGATATCCTCATGCTGCTCCAGCATGTTGCGGATTTCCGCAACGATCTGCGCCATGCCGCTGACATCCGCGTAGCGGATTCCGATGGTTTCCGAAATACGGCGGTTAAACATTCTGGACGGGTTCTCCACCGATATCGTGGTGAAGACCGCGTTGGGTACATAAAGGGGACGCTTGTCGAATGTGCGAACAGTGGTCAGGCGCCAGCCGATGTGCTCAACGGTGCCTTCGATATTACGGTCTGGCGAACGGACCCAGTCACCCACCTTGAACGGCCGGTCCAGGTGGATAATAAACCCGCCGAAAAAGTTGGCCAGCAGATCCTTCGCTGCAAAACCGACAGCAATGCCACCAACGCCACCAAAGGCCAGCACACCGGAAATACTGTACCCCAGCGACTGGAGGGCAATCAGCACGGCGGTGATAATCACCACGGCCCGGGAAAGCTTGCTCACCGCATTGACCGTGGTGTAGTCCATCGGCTTTTTCATTTTGAGGGGCGAGGTCAGTATTTCCTCCCCCTGCTTGATAAACCTCAGCAAGGTCCACACCAGCAACCAGACAAAACCAATCTGTAACAGTGTGTCGTTGACGGAAAATATCTCGGCATCCGAGTAACGGTGGGCCACCTCCGCAGCCCAGTAGACCCCCTGCAGCCAGACAAAGGCAACTACCGGCTTCCTGCCGGCATGCAGCAGTGCATCGTCCCAGAAGTTGTCGGATTTCTTGAAATGCCGCTCAATGACCCCCACAACGAAACTGGCGATGAAGGCCACTACCGCAGTTCCAGATACCAGGGCAAACACCACAATCCCGACCCGCCAGCTCTCTGACAGCAGATTCCAGTCCTGAATCCAGTTAGTCACTATGGACGGAGTTTCTTCGATCATCGATTCTCTCGGCTCTTTCGGTTCAGGGACGGGTTCAGCGAATCAAAACCGGCATGCCCGGCCTCACCCGATTGTACAAATCAATCACGTCCGTGTTCCGCATACGGATACAGCCATGGGAACGCGGAATGCCCATGGGCTCGGTATCCGGCGTGCCGTGAATGTATATGAAGCGACGAAAACTATCGACCCCGGGGCCACGGTTTTTACCGGATTCCAGGCCACACAGCCAGAGGATTCGGGACAGGATCCAGTCCCGCTCCGGAAATTGCCGCGCAAGTTCTGTCGAATACACTTCTCCGGTTGGCCTGCGGGCTACAAAAACCGTGTTCGCGGGAACACCGGCACCAACCATGGCCCGCACATAATGGCTTCCCCTGGGTGTGCAGCCACTGCTCTGGCGCTCACCGGGACCATTGAGTGCCGTGGAAACCGGATAGGTAATGGAAGAGAAGGCGTCGTCCGCAAACAATGTCAGTGTCTGTGTGGCCAGATCGATTTCAATCCCGGGTGTCTTTTCGGGCACTGGTTACGCTCCCGGCGGATGGGTCAGAGCAGAAGCCTAACCGACAGCGTACAATTCAGGCAACCGAGCTTTTATGGGCAGGAGGTACCAGCATGGCATCCTCGGCCTGCATTCCGGCGGCGAGGAATGGCACCAGCCGTGCCGCAATTTCCTGCACCGTGGTTTCCACGCCCAGCTTGTTCTGCAGGATATCCCTCAGGGCATCGCTACTGGACATGGTGAACGCAGTAGCACCCAGCATGAACTGGATTCGCCAGTAGCGGTCCACCGAAGACAACTGTGGTGTGGCTTCCTTCAGCAAACGCATGAAACGACTGAATGGCTGGCTGTATTCCTGCTCGAGAAACTTGCGCAGATGCCCCTGGGACTGGGTATAGGCCAGACCAAGCAGACGCATGAATATGGAGATACCCTTCTCGTTACGCTGGGGCATACGCACAGCGCTTTCGGTCAGCGCCCAGAGAGTCTGGTTCAGCGTGGGCGGCTCGCCTTCACAGCGCGCCTCAAGGTCATCGAAGGCATTCTCGAGTGTCGCCGAAAAGGGTGTAAGAAAGCGGGCGAACACCGCATGAATCAGCGCATTCTTGGAGCCAAAATGATAATTGACAGCAGCCAGATTTACCTTAGCCTTACTGGTGATCATCCGCAGCGAGGTTTCGGAAAACCCCCGGTCTGCGAAAAGTTCTTCCGCTGCATCAAGAATCCGGTCAACCGTATCAGACTGAGCCATATTATTATCAGTGCCTCTAGCAAACGTCTGTTTGAAACATACGTTTGACCGGCAATCTTGTCAAGTTCTCGGCAACGACTGGGACGCCACGGCATCCCAGCCCTCGTCGATCGCCTGTTGGTGACCCTCGAAAAAAGCCTGCTGGGCCCGGGAATACGCTTTTTCAGCCTCAAGGAGATAAACGAGATAGAGGCGGACATGTTCCCTGCGGGTCACATTTCTTGCCAGTACACGCCGCTCGGACAGCGCCAGGAGTTCACTGAAACGCATTGCCTTGAGCGCCGGGTTGAACTCGGCCATGCGGGCACACTGCCACACCAGACCTTCTTTCCCTTCCAGGTGTCCAATATGCTTTCGTGCGTCTCGCAGCAAGCGGCGGCGCCGAATGATCAGATCCATGTAAGAGGGCCGCGAAGTATACAGACGCCGGACTGTCGGCACACCCATGAGCAGGATAATAACAAACGCGCCAAATCCGCCGCCTGCAATCCAGGCGGGTACAAAACCGGTCATTCCGCTGAGGAAGACAATTGCCGCCAGCAGCGCGCTGAACAACCAGAGATCCCGGTTCCTGCGTGCCGCGGAGAGTGTGTAGTTGTCGGGCCAGTCCGGCAGCGCCAGCAGGTCGAAATCCAGCAGCAACACTCGGTCGCACTGCCGCAGCATCAGTCTCAGCTTGCGCTGACGGGATTCTGCCAGGGTCTTTTCAGCGCCTTCCGGCTCATCGCTGGCAGCGGTCGGAGCGGCCTGCACTGGGGGCGCAGACGGCTGCGGATCGGCAGGACGCCCTTTCCTCAACAGGGGCGCCTCCGGATTGATACTCTGACGGACTGTGCTTTCGTTCTCTGCCATCACGATTTACCCGTTCATTGCCAGGCCAACAACCTGAAAACTGTGCCGCCCTTTCCGTCTATCGACCGCGCCAGCGTATCCTTGAGTCGGATTCGGTGATCTTTACCCTGCCACACCGCTTGGCATGGCTCCATGCTATCGCTATGCTTGCCTGCTCCAGTGTAGCCGGAAGCGGCCACAAACGTCGTTAGAGGGGGCAGGAATGTTTACAGGTATTGTTCAGGGTGTTGCCACCATTGACAGGCTAACCGCCGAACCGGGGCTCAGCAGCTTCGCAATCCGTTTTCCCGAAGAGCAGGTGCACGGCGTTACCATCGGGGCATCCGTTGCCATTGACGGTGCCTGCCTGACCGTGACCAGACAGCAAGGCAATCTGCTTTACTTTGATGCCATGCAGGAGACACTGCGTGCCACCACTCTGGGAGAACTCAGGCCCGGTGACCGGATAAACTTCGAAAGAGCCGCCAGAATCGGCGACGAGATTGGCGGCCATCTGCTGTCTGGCCACATTCACACAACCGCAGACATCGTGGCAATTGAGCGCCCGGAGAACAACTGCACCCTGGAATTCGAAGTGCCCGAATCCTGGGCCAGATACCTCTTTCCCAAGGGCTACATTGCCATCAATGGCTGCAGCCTCACCATCGGCGAGGTCCGGGATAACCGGTTCAATGTGTACCTGATTCCGGAAACCCTGCGCGCCACCACCTTTGGGGATGTATCGGTCGGCGACCGCGTCAATATCGAGATCGACAGCCAGACCCAGACCATCGTCGATACCCTGGCCCGAATGGGCTACGACCGGCCGGCCACCTGATTACCGGCTTCGAACACCACGAACCTGCGGTCCGCATCCAGTTGCCGGACCATTGAAAAGAAGCGTTTCAGGCTACGGTGATATCCCAGATGGCGATTTCCCACCATCAGCATTCGCCCGCCCGGAGCCAGGTGGCGGGCGACCTGCCGCAACAGCCGCATGGCGATGTGATCCCCGACCACGCCGCCCTCATGGAATGGCGGATTCAGCAAAATCAGCTGGAACTGGCCAGTATCTTCGGGAATACCATCACTGTGGTGAAAAACCACATCGGCCTCGGGAAGCGCATTCAGTACGTTGTCACGGGCACTGACCACCGCCTGGCTGGAAACATCTGAAAATGTCACGGCCAGCTCCGGATTTTCCGTCAACGCCGCCAGGCCCAGCACACCATTGCCACAGGCCAGATCCAGCACCCTGGCCCCAGTGCCCAGACCACCAGCTTCCCGTTTGACCAATGGCAACAGCAGCCGCGTGCCGATATCCAGCTTTTCCCTGGCGAACACCGCCGGCATGGCACTGACTTCATGCTCTGATTGTGGCAGTGGATATCCCTTCCAGAAATCGGTCCAGTTTCTCAGTGTCTGGTCTCCGGGAGCAGCAACAATCACCCTCGCCTTCTTGCGCGCCGGGCAGACTTCCCGGGTATGCACAAGGTCCGCGAAGACGCTGGCACTGCTGTCCGGCAGATGCTTGATCATGCCCCCGGCGATGAGCGTACCGTCAGGGGCCAGCACGCCATTCACCCACCGCAGCAGACAGCTCAGATAATCCACCTGCCGGGGAATACGCATGACCACCAGATCGAACGGACCTTCCGGTGGTGCCAGCCAGCTGGTTGGCGCCGCAATCTCTTGGCCGCCGGGCGCGTTTGTCTCCAGAGCCAGGGCGAGTGAGTGGCTGTCTGCGAAAGACACCGGGGCAAAGGGCGCAAGCCCGAGCGTCAGCGCACCAAACTGGTCGTCGACAATAAGCACGCGACACCGGGATTGCGGCGAAAACCGGGCCATGGCCTGTTGCAGCAGTTGTTCGTCTGCCGCATCCCAGGCCCGCAACCCCGGCCCTCCAGCGGGGCGCTTTAAAGGCAGAGAAACACCGCTTACTTCCAGTACATCACTTGTCATTTCACGCTTCCGCATTTCATTTTTGAAACAGCGGACATTCTAGGCTGATTATTCTAGAAATTAACCCTACTCTGCCAGAACGATTTCAGGTTGCTCCACTTTTTTGGAAGCCAACCTTTTTGCCCCTCACCCCAGGGGCTTTTTTTCGTCCCGAAAATCTACCGCGATTTCAGCCAGGTGCTGACCAAAAGCTCATTGGCGGCGGGCAGACCAGACAGTAAAGCGCCTATCGCTGGCGATGGCTCGAACTGGCCCCACATAGCGGCGAATCAGCTCAGCATAGGGCAGGAAGCTGTTAGCCACCAGCCGCAGCTCACCCCCCGGCTCCAGGTGCTCTGCCACCTGCCGCAGAAACTGCTCGGTCATTGATGTATCGGTCCGGATACCGGTGTGAAACGGGGGGTTGCTCAATACCGTCGTGTATTTGCCATGAACCCGGTCCAGACCATCGGAGGCAGTGATATCGCCGGTTGCGGCGGCACGCTCATAGGTTGAACGGGCGCAGATGACCGCCTGGGACTGAACATCCACGCCATCGACCCGAGTGCCCGACTGCCCCCGGGATCGCTGATAAAGCTGCAGCCAGGCGCCGATTACACCGGCACCACAGGCGAAATCCAGCACTACCCCCTGGTTCACGGGTAAATCCGCAAGGGAGCCGAGCAGCATGGCGGTACCGGCATCCAGCTCACCTGCACTGAAAATTCCGGGTAACGCGGCGACGTCGAGGCGGACACCCGCACACTCAACCGGGTGCCACTCCAGCCATTGGCGTACATCAAATGCTTCCGCTGGCTGCAGATTGTCTGCCAGCCAGACCTGGCAGTGTCGGGCGCTGTCTACCTTGATTGCCTGGGGCGCCAGGGTCCTGAGCTGTTTCACGGCACCGGCGATGCCTTCTTTCTTCTCTCCCACCAGGATCAGGCGGGCACCTTTTTCTGCCAGCCAGCGCGCCAGTTCCAGCCGCAGAGCCAGTTCGGCCCTTGCCTTGGGAAGGAATACCACAACCGTATCGGCGCAGGCTGGCGCCAGAACAGGGTCGTCATAGCCGAATGCGGTCCTCCAGCCCTCAATGCTGTTCAGTCGCTGCCAGAGACCATAATGCTCCGCCAGCACCAGGCCGGATTGCCCCAGGGCGGGAATCAGCGAAATGTCCGAAGGGCCGAGCACCGCCAGACGGCCGTGCAGGTATTCGTGGTTTTTCAGCAGTGCTTCGTGGGAGTTGGGCAGCGCAGGCATTATGGGACCGTTCCGGGTGGTGTCATTTTTTCTGACGCCCCGAGCGCACAGGCCTTAGCACCAGCTCATCAACGCTGTTCTGCCTGGTGCTTTCGCGTTCCCCTTCAGAGCCGATGGAAAGCCCCATGTCCCGCAGAATACCGTCGGCCACGTCATAAACGAAACCGTGAACAGTCAGCGGCTGCGCCCTGCGCCAGGCTTCCTGGACAATGTTGTTCTGACAGACATGCCCAACCTGCTCGACCACGTTAAGCTCGCATAGCCGGTCGATGCGGTCCTGGTCCGATGCCAACCCGTCAAGTACATGCTGGTGCTTGTCGCGAACGTCCTGAACGTGCCTCAGCCAGTTCGATATCAGACCAAAGCCTTCATTGTGCAGCGCTGCCTTCACCCCGCCGCAGCCATAGTGGCCTACCACCAGAATGTGCTTTACCTTCAGTACATCAATAGCGAACTGGAGTACCGAAAGACAGTTAAAATCCGTGTGCACGACTACGTTTGCGACGTTACGGTGCACAAACAGCTCCCCGGGCATCAGATCCACGATCTGGTTGGCCGGCACGCGGCTGTCTGCACACCCGATCCAGAGATATTCCGGGGCCTGCTGATTGGAAAGCCGGGTAAAAAAATCCGGGTCCTGACTTTTAATGCTGTCGGCCCACGCTCTGTTTTTATCCAGCAGTTTATCGAGCAACCCCATCAAACCTCCTGTCTGCAAATCAACGGTGACGGAATTGAACGGCAATCAACGCCATAAAGCAAGACTCAAATGGTCGGAGCCAAAGCGTCATCATGCTGCTGATGCATGGTGGTCTGGGCCAGGTCCAGCAGCTCCCGCAGTGCCACCGAAAACATCGCATATTCCGGCTCCCTGACGCTCTTGAGCTCGGTCAGCATGGACTTCCAGCGGCTGATCATGGCGTCGTGCCGCTGCATCCAGTTCTCGACACAGATGTTCACATCCGCCGGCGTGCCAGCCAGTTTGAGGACGCCGGTAGTCAGGGCCCGCTGTTGCCAGTCCAGGTCCTCACGGAAGCTCTCCCGCGCCAGAGCCTGCCAGTGAGAAGCGGGCACCAGGGCAGCGATGGCGTTGGCGAACCAGTTCAGATCCAGCCTGTCGCCAAGGTCATAGTAGAGATTGGCGACGGTCTTCAAGGGCATCCCCGTCGCTTCTCTCGCCTCTATAATACCCAGCGCCGAGTACAGATAGCTGGTGCCGGACACCACAGAAGCGAGATCCTGTGGCACCCCTGCTTCCACCAGCTCATCATGCCGCTTTTTCCAGTCTGCCCGGGCCTGGTCTCCCAGATAATCCGGCAGGTCCGCCGTGATCTTCCACACGCTGTCGGCAAACCGCTCCATATGGCTCTGGATACTGAGCTCGGCCCGGCGATTGCGCAGCAGCCAGCGAACCGCGCGACGAATCAGTCGCATCAGGTCACCCATCAGCTCTATTTGCAGGTCCGCCGCGATGAAGTAATCCAGGCATTCAATCTTGTCCCACCAAGTGTCCAGGCGGAACACATCACGGGCAATAATCCACGCCAGCGCGATAGAGGCCGCATCGGCGCCGGTAGACTGCTTCAGCCTCTCGACAAAGGTGATCCCCATGTGATTGACCATATCATTGGCAATCTGGGTAGCGATGATCTCCCGCCGCAACTGGTGTTCGCCCAGTTCCCGGGAGAACTTGCGGGTCAGATCCTGGGGAAACACCTTGTACATTTCCCCGGCCAGCAAGGGTTCATCGGGCAAACTACTGGCAATAAGAGTCTGTTTCAGGTCACCCTTGACGTAGGAAATCAGCACCGACAGCTCGGGGCGCGTCAGCCCTTTCTTGTCCAGCTTCCTCTCCGTTAGCGTTTCGTCATCCGGCAGGAACTCCAGGCTGCGATTGAGTTTGCCTTCACTTTCCATCGAGTTCATCAGGCGGCGATATTCTTCCAGCCGGGTAGCGGCGCCCACACTGGCAATACTGATGGCCTGGGTCTGCCGGTAATTGTTTTTCAGAACCAGCGCAGCAACGTCATCGGTCATCTCCTCCAGCATGATGTTGCGCTGCTTGTCGGTAAGATCACCCATGGCAACCACTTGGTTCAGCAGGATTTTCATGTTCACTTCGTGGTCCGAGCAGTCCACCCCACCGGAGTTGTCAATGAAGTCGGTATTCAGCCGGCCGCCTTTCAGCGCGAATTCAATCCGCCCCAACTGGGTCATACCCAGGTTACCGCCCTCGCCCACGATCTTGCAGCGGAGCTCGGAACCATTGATACGCAACCCGTCATTGGCCTTGTCGCCCACATCGGCATGGGACTCGTCACGCGCTTTGACGTAGGTGCCAATGCCACCAATCCAGAGCAGATCCGCCTGGGATTTGAGAATATGGGTGATCAGCATATTGGGGGGCACACGATCAGACTTGATGCCCAGCAGTTTTTTCATTTCCGGGCTGACCGGAATCGACTTTGCACTGCGGCTGAATACACCGCCACCGCTGGAAATCAGGCTGGTGTCGTAATCGGTCCAGGAGGAACGCGGCAGCTCGAACAGACGCTTGCGCTCCTTGTAACTCCTGGCTGCGTCCGGGGTCGGGTCAATGAAAATGTGGATGTGGTTGAATGCAGCAACCAGCTTCGTCTTCTCTGACGACAGCAGACCATTACCGAACACATCACCAGCCATATCACCGATGCCGATCGCGGTAAATTCGTCCAGCGCCGGGTTAATGCCCATCTCCCTGAAATGCCGTTCCACTGAGACCCAGGCTCCACGGGCAGTAATGCCCATTTTCTTGTGGTCATAGCCGTTACTGCCGCCAGAGGCAAACGCATCCCCCATCCAGAAACCGTATTCCGCAGCAAGGCCGTTGGCTATGTCGGAGAAGGTCGCCGTGCCCTTGTCTGCAGCGACCACCAGGTAGTGGTCGTCGTCGTCATGACGCACAACAGACTCTGGCGGATGTATGCCACCGTTCACAAGGTTATCGGTAATATCCAGCAGGCCCCGAATGAAGGTCTTGTAGGCCTCGATACCCTCGGCCTGGAATGCCTCCCGGTCCGATATGTCGGGCAGGCGCTTGGCCACGAAACCACCCTTCGCCCCCACCGGCACGATCACCGCATTCTTGACCTGCTGTGCCTTGACCAGCCCCAGGATCTCGGTGCGGTAGTCCTCGAAGCGGTCGGACCAGCGCAGGCCCCCGCGAGCCACTTTGCCACCACGCAGGTGCACACCTTCAACCCGCGGCGAGTAGACAAAAATCTCGAACATGGGCAGGGGCAAGGGCACGTCCGGAATCTCTGACGGATCGAACTTTACGCTGATATAGGACTTCGTGCGGCCATCCGTATCCGGCTGGTAGTAGTTGGTGCGCAGGGTGGCCTGCATCAATTCCAGAAACAGTCTCAGCACCCGGTCCTCACTGAGGTTTTCGACACTGTCGAGACCGGCGTTGAATTCAATTTCCAGCTTCTGCTGCGCAGCGGCGCTCTTACCGGCACTCTGGTAACGGGCGGGGTTGAACCGGACCTCGAAGAACTCAAGCAACTGGCGTGTCAGGTCTACATGGTTGACGAGGGTGTTGGATATGAAGGTCTGGCTGTTGGAGAAGCGGATCTGGCGCATGTAACGCGCATAAGTGCGAAGCAGGGCAATTTCCCGCCAGCTCATGTAGGAGGACAGCAGCAACCGGTTAAAGGCATCGTTTTCGGCATCGCCATACCAGACGCGACGGAACAGATCCTCAAAGATGGGGCGAATGCGGTGAATATCCACCACCTTTCCGCTCTGGGAGTACAATGTGAAATCGTGGATCCAGACCGACTTGCCGCGACGATCGCTGACTTCGAATGGGTGCTCGCCAATAACCCGGAATCCGAGATTGTCAAAAATCGGCATCACGTCCGACAGCGGTATAGGCTCATCCGGATAGAAAAGCTTGAAGTGCAGCGTGCTTTCGTCTTCCTCAAGCGCCCGGTAAAAGCTCATGGTGAGGTGCTTTTCCCTGGCCGCCCCGACAATGTGCTCCAGGTCTATGGCCGCACGACGTGGTGAAAACATGTCCCTGTAGCTGCCAGGAAAGCCGGCGGAATAAAGCCGGAACATCTCGTTGCCCTGCTCTTCGCCATACGCCTCATTGAGTGCTTCCAGCAGGCCATCGCGCCAGGACTGGGCAAGCTCAATCACCTTCTCGCGAATTTCAGAAATCGGAAGCTGACGGTTTTCCACCTGGGGCACACGGACCGTGAACTGCACCCTGGCCAGCACAGATTCTGAAAAATGAGTGACAAACTCGATGTCCTTGGCATCCAGCATGTCCTGCAATACCTGCTCGACTTTCAGACGCAGTTCGGTGTTGTAGATATCCCGTGGAAAAAACGACAGGCAGGTTACAAACTCGCCGTACACATCTTCACGCATGAACAATTCGATGCGTCGACGTTCCTGGATATACAGAATGCTCTTGGCGACCGAAAGCAACTCATCGGCCTCAATCTGGAACAGTTCATCCCGGGGATACACAGTGAGAATCTGATCCAGTTCCTTGCCCGCGTAATCGGCGCGCAGGAAGCCCGATCGTCTCATTACGGTCTGGACCTTGCGCCGCAGCAAGGGAATCTCATCCGGACGCTCGTTGTACACACGGGCCGTATACAGGCCCAGAAAGCGGCATTCGCCGACCACTTCACCCTTGCTGTTGAACTTCTTGACCGCAATGTAGTCCGGATAGGCCGGCCGATGAACCCGTGAACGCTGGGCAGACTTGGCAAAAATGAAAATATCGTCGGTGCGGGTCATCTCATGCCGTGTACGTTGCGGTAATTCGTTCAGCCGCACTTTGTCCGGGCGCTCATTATTGACGCGCAGAATACCCAGTTCCGAATTCTCGACCCGGCGGACCACCAGCCCGTTCTTGTCCTTGACGAAATCGTATTCGTCGTAGCCAAGGAAGGTAAAATGATCCCGAACCAGCCATTCCAGGAACGCCTTGGCCTCTTCTTTTTGCTCTTCGTCGATGCCGGCGGTGGTATTATCAAGCTCCCGGCTGATTTCATTAACTTTTTCGGTTACAACCGGAAAATCGCCGACCGCAATCCGGACTTCATGAAGAATGGTCTGAAACACCTCTTCCAGCGACCTGAGATCCTCCGGATTGCTGTGGCGGTCGATCTCCAGAACAATGAATGCCTCGTGATTACCTTCCGCGACCTTTTTCTTGGGGGGGTGCAGTTTCTTCAGCCTGCCCTCGGCGTCGCGTTCCACCTGGAGTACCGAATGCTGGATGGAGTGGGTGCCGATCTCACGCTGGTTGATCGCTATCCGCAGGGAATCGATCAGGAAAGGCATGTTCGGGTGAAGAACGAAAATGACGGAGTGGGTCGACTGCCAGCCGTCAGTTTCCAGTTCGGGGTTGAACACCGATACGGGAGTTTCGTCGGCCGTGCGTTTCTGGAGAAACTTCCAGGCGGCCATTACGGCTCCGTAAGTATCAGAAAACCGGCGGCTCACGAGCTCTTCAAGAGGAAGGTGGGCATAATGCTGTTTGGCGAATTCACTGATTTTCTTCGCTTCGGGTTTTGCCATTTTTTCGGCGAAAGCTTCGTCCAGCTGCTGAAAAAACTGTTCCTTGCTGGCGATTGTCAGCGCATTCATAGTCGACCTCTGTGAGTATGAAATAAACGTAATCGATGTACTGTCACATAAGCATAGTCAAAGCCTTGATTTTTGCGCCGCAGATGCGAAAACTGCGGCAACTACTTACGCTAACCGTACCTGCACCAGGAGTAGATATTTCCCATGGCATTACAGCATACGTTCGGTGAGCTCCGATCCCAGCTGGCAAAACGGATTATCGGCCAGGAAAAGCTGGTGGACCGTTTGCTGATTGCACTGCTCGCCGACGGTCACCTGTTGGTGGAAGGCGCTCCCGGCCTGGCCAAAACAACCGCGATCAAGGCTCTGGCCGATCATCTTGAGGGTGATTTTCACCGCATCCAGTTCACTCCGGACCTGCTCCCCTCAGATGTAACCGGCAGTGAGATCTACCGGGCAGAAACCGGCCAGTTCGAATTCCAGCACGGGCCGATCTTCCATAACCTGGTGCTGGCCGATGAGATCAACCGCGCGCCGGCCAAGGTTCAGTCAGCACTGCTGGAGGCCATGGGAGAACGCCAGGTCAGCGTCGGCATGCGCACCTTTCCGCTGGACCGCCTGTTCATGGTGATGGCCACCCAGAACCCCATCGAGCAGGAAGGTACCTATCCGCTCCCCGAAGCCCAGCTTGACCGGTTCCTGATGCATGTGGTCATCGATTACCCTTCCGCTGAAGCGGAGAAAGCCATTCTGCACCTGGCCAGAAACGACTACCGGCGGGGGCAGGTTGCCGCGGAAGTCCGGCTGACGGCAGAGCAGGTTTTTGAGGCCCGGAATGCCGTTTCCGACATCTACATGTCGGAGCCTGTCGAACAGTATCTGCTGGCGTTGGTGCTGGCAACCAGGGACCCGGTCACCCTGGACCCGGAGCTCGCACGCTGGACAGCCTTTGGCGCAAGCCCCCGCGGCACCATTGCACTGGATCGTTGTAGCCGCGCCATGGCCTGGCTCGAAGGGCGCGATTACGTCAGTCCTGACGATGTCCGCAGCATCGCCTTCGATGTCCTCAGGCACCGCATTCTGCTGACATTCGAAGCGGAAGCCGAGGGCCTGACCGCCGATGCCATCATCCAGCGACTGATCGACCGTGTGCCGGTGACCGCCTGAACACCGTGACTATGACTGCAGCCGATCCAGCCACACACATCTCCCTGCCCGGCCTGATCCGGCTGCAGGCGGACGCCCGTGCATTGAAGTTGCCATCCGCACGGCCGGTCAGGTCGCGCCAGGCCGGCCTGCAACGCTCTCCCCGTCGCGGGCGGGGCATGGCCTTTGCAGAGGTGAGACAATACCAGCCGGGCGACGATATACGCAGTATCGACTGGCGGGTTACCGCCCGGCGGCAATCGCCCCATACCAAGCTCTATGAGGAGGAGCGCGAGCGGCCGGTACTGCTGTTATGTGATCTTGGCCCGTCACTGTTCTTTGCCAGTACCGGTGCCTACAAGCAGGTTCGCTGTGCCCAGCTGGCAGGCATCCTGGCGTGGCTGGCGCTCTGGTCCGGGGATCAGGTGGGAGGCATTGTATTCAATGGCAGGGAATTGACCGTACAACGTCCCGCGCGCCGCAAGAAATCGGTGCTGCGGTTTCTTGATACCATCGCACGGCAACAGAGGGTATCCCGTGGCGCCGGAGACCTGCACTCAGCCACAGAGACAGCGGCGGACCTGGATACCGCGCTCCAGGAAGCACGCCGGGTCGCCCACACCGGAAGCCGGATTTTCGTGGTCAGTGATTTCCTCAACATTACCGGCGACACTTCAAGGCTACTGGGTTCCCTGGCACGCCATAACACCGTCAGCGCACTCAGAGTCGTTGATCCGCTGGAGCTTAAACTGCCCGACAGCGGTCGCTTTGCCATCGCCGGCAACGACGGGCCGGTGTGGTTTGACAGCAGCAACCCCCGGTTTCAGAAGGCGTATGCTGAAAAGGTACAACAACACACCGAAGCACTCGCGGAATGCTTCCGCATGGCCGGCGTACAGCCGGCCAGCGTCATGACCAGCGATGAGCCGGCGCTGGCACTCCAGTCACTGCTCGGCCCTCGTGGCCACATCGGATAACAGGACCGCTTCAAGCCCATGATGGAACAGGATCCACTGAGCCAGCTCAGAGACATACACCTGCCACAGCCGGGTGGCTTCTGGCCTCCCGCACCGGGCTGGTGGATTCTGCTGGCCATTGGCATAGCCCTGACGGTACTGGCTTTTGTCTACCTCAGGCGGAAACACCGCAGAAACCGCTGGCTGGGTCCCGCCAGGAAGGAACTGCAGGAGCTGGCACAAAATCCTTCAACAGACAATCAATGGTTCGCCGATTTGAATCAGCTGCTAAAGCGGTCAGCTCGAATACGCTACCCGGAACGGGTGCCGGAGTCCCTGTCTGGTGAGCCGTGGATTCAATTCCTCCTGGAAACCAGCCCGAAAGACCGGGTGGCATCCAGGCCCGTGGTCGAGACCATGGTCAATAGCGCCTGGCAACCGATCCCCGGATGTAAACCGGAGGACGCCATCGCCTTCGCCCGAGTGTGGCTGGGAGGCCAGAAATGCTGAGCCTTGCCTACCCCTGGGTCCTGGTTCTGGCCCTTCTGCCGTTACTTCTGCGGCTGCGCCGACGCAGTGCCCAGGCAGTGGAGGCGCCGGTATTTCCTGTCGGCCACTGGTTGTCCGATTTACCCGGCGTCAGTCGCACTGGCAGCCGGGTTCCCCTCTGGCAACAGCTGGTGTTGCTGCTGATCTGGTTTCTGCTGGTGGTAGCACTGGCCCGGCCGCAACATGTAGGAGAGCAGGTACAGATGCCCGTCAGCGGTCGCGACCTGCTGCTGGCCGTGGACATCTCTCCCTCCATGGATGAGCCGGACATGGTAATCCAGGGCCGCAGCATTAACCGATTGCAGGCGGTCAAGCGGGTACTGGATGACTTTATCCAGCGCCGTGAAGGTGACCGGCTCGGGCTTCTGCTGTTCGGTACCGAGCCCTATATCCAGGCACCCCTTACATTTGACCGGGCCACGGTGCAGACCTTACTGGACGAGGCAGGCATCGGCATGGCAGGGCGTGCCACCGCAATTGGCGATGCCCTGGGCCTGGCGGTCAAGCGTCTTCGGGACCGGCCCCAGGAACAGCGGGTTGTCATACTGCTGACCGATGGCGCCAACACGGCAGGAGAAATTGCCCCGGACAAGGCTGCCGAGATTGCCAAAGCCGCAGGCGTGCGCATCTACACCATCGGCATTGGTGCCGAGTCCATGGTGCAGCGCGGACTGCTGGGCTCTCGCCGGGTCAACCCCTCCCGGGATCTGGACGAGGGCCTGCTGAAACGGGTTGCCCAGCAGACTGGCGGTGAATATTTCCGTGCCCGCAGCCTCTCCGAGCTGGAACGGATCTATGAGAGCATCAACCAGTTGGAACCCATTGAGCTGGAGGGCAAGCACTATCGGCCGGTGACCGAACTTTATGTCTGGCCAGCGGGCCTTGCAGCCCTGACGTGGGTATTGATGCAGGCCCTCAGGCTGGCCCGGCTCAGGCGAGGATCCATGACCCCCGTGAAGGAGGCAGGTAATGGCTGACTTTCACTTCCTCCGCCCACTTTGGCTACTGTTGTTACTGGCGGCTCTGTTCTTGCCACTGCTTTTAAGGCGCTTTCACCAGAGCGACAGTGGCTGGAGCAGAATCATTCCGGCAAATTTGCTGCGCCCGATGATCAGCCAGTCGGGTGCCGCCGGGGCTCGCCGTAAATCCCCGCTATTACCGGCGACAGCAGCTGTCGTCGTGCTGGCAATTGCGCTTGCAGGGCCGGCCTGGCGACAGGCACCAACGCCCTTGCAACAGCAGAACGACAGCCTGGTGGTCGTGCTGGACCTGTCCCTGTCCATGCTGGCAACCGATGTCGAGCCGGACCGGCTGACCAGGGCCAAGCGCAAGATTCGCGATATCCTCAAGGCCCGTGAGGGCGCTCTGACGGCTCTGGTGGTTTATGCGGCAGATGCCCACGTGGTAACGCCGCTGACGGATGACCGTAATACCATCGAGGGCATGCTGGATGTGCTCGAACCCGTCATCATGCCGGCTACGGGAAACCGCGCCGATCTGGGCGTCCAGCGGGGTCTTGAACTGCTGGAACAGGGAGCGCCCGGCAGCGGACGCCTGCTGCTGATTGCAGACGACGTTGGCGAACGCTATCGCGAGCGCATCAGTGACCGACTGGCGGGAAGCCGCTTTGCCCTGAGCACCCTCACTGTCGGTACTGCTGAGGGCGGACCGATACCACTGGCGCGCCACGGATTCATCAGAGACAACGGCGACATCGTCATTACCCGTGCCAACCCTGACGCCATGGAAAGTCTGGCAGAGAGAAACGGCGGCAACAGCCATGAGCTGACCCTCACTGATGACGATATCCGGGCCCTGGAACTGCGCCCCATCGACTCTGCAGACTGGCAGGCCAGCGCTCAGGACCTGACCGTCAATCGCTGGCAGGACGACGGCTACTGGTTACTGTGGCTGGCAGCGCCTCTGGCACTTATTGGCTGGCGGCGGGGCGCCATGATTATCATGCTGTTTGCGATCCTGCCACTGACGCCCCGCCCGGCCATGGCACTGGACTGGGACAGCCTCTGGTCGCGGCAGGATCAGCGGGCGCCGGAGCTGATTGAACAGGATCCCGGGCGCGCGGCAGAGATACTGGATGATCCCGCCTGGCGTGGCAGCGCCCTCTACCGGGAAGGCGACTACGAGAGCGCTGCAAAAGCCTTTTCCCGGGCCGAAATTCCCTCGGCAGAATACAATCGTGGCAATGCCCTGGCACGGGCTGGTGAGCTCGAACAGGCACTGGAGGCTTATGAAAAGGCGCTGGAAAAAAATCCGGATAACGAGGACGCCCGATTCAATCACGACCTGGTGAAGCAGCTGTTGGAGCAACAACAGCAAAACCAGTCCGACGATGAAGGGGACGAATCTTCCGACCAGGGCGGCGACCAGCAACAACAGGATAATCAGCAGAATGACCAGGGAGGCCCGGACAGCCCGAACCAGCAGGGCGACTCGTCCGATCAGGCCGGCGACCAGCAGGACAACCAGCAACAACAAGGTGAGCCGGATGGCGACAGCGACAATGAGGAGCAGCAACCCTCCCAGGGGCAGGAAGACCAGCGCCGCGCCGAGGGAACTGAGGGCGACAGCCAGGAGTCCCCGTCGCCGGCAGAGCTGGAGACCTCCCCACTGAGCCAGGGCCAGGAACAATGGCTCAGGCGTGTCCCGGACAATCCCGGCGGCCTGCTGCGTAGAAAATTCCTGCAACAGTATCAGGAACGGGAAACACCATCTGACGAGGGCGACACACCATGGTAAGCCGGCTGACCTATCCGTTAATTCTGATATCACTGCTGATGGCCATGGTCGGCCAGGCCATGGCTGCAAACGATCTGACTGTCGAACCGGACAGGACCCGTCTTTACCAGGGCGAGGTGCTTACCCTGACGGTAACCGGCAGCACCAGGATTGACATCAACCTCGGCAATCTGTTCGATTTCGACATGTCCAGCCTGCCAAAGCCGGATATTGAGAAGGTGGAAGAGGATTTTGAAATCCTGGCCCGCAACCAGCAGTATTCCATCCGTACCATCAATAACGACATGCTCGGCGAAATCACCTGGACCTATCAGTTGGCTCCCAAAACCACCGGGAAGCTGACGATTCCGTCACTCAGATTCCGCGATTCGGAATCCGATCCGGTCACAATCAATGTTATCGACGGCACACCACCAGAGTTGGAGGCCGACGTCTCACGTGACAGTTTTATCGAATTGGCAGCCGACAAGGACGAGGTCTACGTGCAGGAACAGCTCGTCCTTACCATCAGGCTGTTTTTCACTGGCAACCTGATTCGCGGCGAGTTGTCAGAGCCGGAGCATCCCCACGCCATCATTGAGTCGCTGGGCAAGCAGAACGAATACACCCGCTACCGGGACGGCGTACGCTATCGAGTGGTGGAGCGCCGATATGCCCTTTTCCCCCAAAAAGAGGGACAACTCAGCCTGCGGCCCATCCAGTTCGAGGGGCAGGCCCGTGCCAATGATGGTACCTTGAAACTCCTCCGGGACACTGCCACCCTCTTCGACGTGCCGGTCAAGGGCGTACCAGCGGATTTCAGCGGCAGCACCTGGCTGCCCGCACGTAACCTGGAACTGAATGAATCCGGGTTGCCAGAGAACCGGACAGTGTCTGCAGGCCAGAACCTTACCCGAACCCTGAAACTGCAAGCCGAGGGCCTGCCCTCGGAGACCCTGCCGCCGTTGTCCGAAGAGCTGCCCGATGGCATTCGTGGCTATCCCGAGAAACCAGAGCGCACAACAACGCCAGGCAGTGAAGGACTGTCATCTCAGCTGACACAGACAACCGCACTGGTACCAGTCCAGCCAGGGAAGCTGATACTGCCGGAAATCCGGATCCCCTGGTGGGACACTGAGAGTGACACCGAGCAAGTTGCGGCCATCCCCGCCCGGCCCCTGACAATCGAAGCCATTCCAGGCCAGATTGAAGCATTGCCAGCAGACTCATCCGTCGACACAGACGTTGCTGCCGAAGATGGAGGAAAAGATGCTGACAATGCAACCGCAGGGAATGCGGACGCCGGTTTCTGGCCACTGGCTACGCTGGCATTTCTGGGAGCCTGGCTGGTAACTCTCGCAGCCTGGTGGCTATCCCGACGCAGGTCGGAGCCCAAGCCGGTGGTCCGCGATCCCGGAGACTTCCGTGAAAAGGCCCTGTTCAGAGAACTGTGTGAAGCAGCACAAAAGGGTGAAGCGAAGACCACCGACTTGCTGGTGCGTTGGATGGCGGCAAGATATCCCGAAAACACCTTCCACAGCGTGGTGGATGTTAACCGGTTTCTGCAGGACAAGGAGCTGGCAGCCTGCATTGAAGCGCTGCAACAACGATTGTTCGGAACGCCGGAACAGCAAGCATCCATACCCTGGAACGGGGACCGCCTGGTGGCAACACTGATCCGGATTCGTGGCGCCGCCGGTTCAGAACCGGCAGAAGAACACTTACCACCACTCTACCCCGACCAACTGAGAACCAGCGGAAGCTGAGCCAGCTACTGCACCAGTTGCGTATCGATAACCAGAGTGACCGGGTCGGCTTCATCAGCGGTAACCGGTACCGGTTCGTCCAACTGGCCCTGCCAGTCGCCGGCCTGGGGCCGGGCTGTTCCCGACCTTGAGAGTCTTGCCTGCACACGAACCTCCTCGGCATCCGACAGCTTGCTATCAGGTGACATAGTGAAACGGTCATCCAGGCGTATATCCGTGGGCAACTGTCCCGCTGTCAGGCGTGCTACCGCCAGTGGCGGGCCACCCTGCCCTTCGGCACTGCGGGCAAACACAAACAGCGTGGTGTCGTCAGGAATTTCACCACGGAATGACTCATCAATCTCTACACGCACCGTAACGCCAGGCCCCGCCGCAACTTCCCTCTCTGCGGCAGGGGCCTCACGACCAAGGCGCTGATAGGCCTGCTCTATTCCCTGTTGAATAGAGCCAATCTGCGGGTGGTCAGGTGCCACCTCAACAATTCGCTCCCAATACCCGATTGCCTCTTCGTAGTTTTCCTGGCCAAACGCATAAATACCTAACAGGCCGAGCGCATTGACCTCATCCGGATTCAGTGCCCTGGCCTTCTCAATGGCTCCGGTAACCTCAGGCGTCAGCTCTCCCCGGCTCAGAAAAAACCGGGCTTGCGCCGACAATCCCCAGGCCACCGCCTTGCCGTTGTCATTATCTTCGATGCTATCGGCAAGCCGCTCAAAGGCCCAGGCTGCATCATTGTATTGTTCCAGGCGCATATAGGTGCGACCCAGCATCGCCCAACC
Organism: Marinobacter orientalis; assembly: GCF_004792665.1. Taxonomy (GTDB): domain Bacteria; phylum Pseudomonadota; class Gammaproteobacteria; order Pseudomonadales; family Oleiphilaceae; genus Marinobacter; species Marinobacter orientalis. Next base: position 82,476 of record NZ_SRZX01000006.1, on the reverse strand, counting down.
GTCGGTATTCTCCGGATTTTCCTCAAGGCGCTTCCGAAGCTGGGCGGTCAGTTCCTGCATCTGGCCCAGCCGGTCGCCGTCCTCCGCCATCATTTCCTGCATGGCACCAAACTGCTCCACATCGTCCAGGGCACCCCATTGTTGATACAGAAACACCGCAGCAGCGGGAACGACTACCAGGCTCAGGAGTATCACCGCAACAGTGCTCTTGCCACCCTTGACCTGAGCCGGCGACCCAAGCACGCCGCGGTCGGCGTCAGGCACATCGTCCAGCATGCTGCCCGCGAGCTCCTCCTTGAGCTGCCTGTAGCTTTCTTCATCCATGGCCCCGGCTTCAAACTCGCGATCCAGCTCCGCCATCCGGCTTCGGTAAGCCAACAGGTTCTGGTTGCGCAGATCCAGTTCTGCACGGCGACCAGAGTGGTGAAAGAACAAAGGCGCGACAACGAATGCCAGGGCAAGGATGATCAGTACTGCGGATATCAGCCAGAAGGTCTGTGTCATAGAACGGTCATGGTCCGGTTAAGAGAAATGGGGCAGCGTTAGTACGATTGACCTGCAGGCCGGCGGCTCTCAGGACGTGCGATCGGATCCGTCACCATCAAGGATCCTGGATGCGCGCTCACGCTCTTCGGCGGATAACCCGGAGTCGCCCTGGTTGTCACGGCGAGAGCGGATCACAATGCCCGCGACCACCAGCAAACCAATCACCACTGCGATCACTGGCGTGGCCCATAAAAGAAGCGTGCGGCTTTCCACCTGCGGTTTGTAACGCACGAATTCGCCAAAACGGTCCACCAGAGCACCGACAATTTCGTCATTGGAGGCCCCCGAAGACATCATCTGGTATGCCTCTTCACGCATGTCCTTGGAGATGGGGGCATTGGAGTCTGCAATATTCTGGTTCTGGCATTTCGGGCAGCGAAGCTCCGAGATCAGATCGTGAAACCGCTGTTCCTCTGCCCGCGTATCAAAATCGTATACATCACTGGGCTCGGCTGTCAGGAAAGGCCCGTATGCGAACAGTAGCAAGGCTATCAGTACCGAGCGCGTCATCAGATATTCTCCCTGTACCGTTTCACCAAAGGCTCGATATCCTGCTCCCAGACTTTCTCGTTAACCACCCCGACATGGCGGTGGCGCACAATACCTTCGGCGTCAATCACGTAGGTTTCCGGTGCACCGTAGACGCCCAGATCAAATCCCAGGCGGCCACGGGGGTCGTAAATGGAAACCTGATACGGGTCCCCCAGCCTGTCCAGCCACACCAGGGCGTCGTCACGGTTGTCCTTGTAGTTCAGGCCGACGATACGAATACCCTTCTCTTCCGCCAGCCAGACCAGATCGTCGTGTTCATCGCGACAGGCCGGACACCAGGTGCCCCAGACATTCAGCAGTGACACCTGGCCCCTGAACAGCTCACGGTTCAGCTCACGCCCTTCGTCATGAAGGTCCGGCAACTGGAATTCCGGCACCGGCTTGCCGATCAGGGCGGATTCCAGCTTGTTGGGATCCTTGCCGATACCGGCAAACAAAACCACACCAAGCGCCACGGCCAGAACGACGGGAATAAACAGAAGCAGACGTTTCATGATACAGCCCCTGCCGGATCAGGGCGGCTGTTGTCACCACTCTGACCTGCTGTTGACGGCTGACCTTCAGAGACCTTGGCACGAATACGGTAACGGCGATCAGAAATTGCCAGGAAACCACCGGCAGCCATGAACAGTGAACCCAGCCACAACCAGCGCACCAACGGTTTGTATTGCATACGGATCGCCCAGGCATCATCGGAAACCCGCTCGCCGATGGCGACAAACACATCCCGGAACAGGCCGGCATCAATTCCGGCTTCGGTCATGGTATTGCGCTGTACCATGTATTGACGTTTTTCCGGATAAAGTGTCGAAACCACCTGACCGTTGCTGTCGGAGACCTCAAAACGCCCGTATTCCGCGGTAAAGTTCTTGCCCCGACGGTTGCCGATCTCCGCAAACGTCACCTGGTAGTCCCCCACTGAGGCGGTGTCGCCCGGGGACATCCGCACATCCCGCTCGATACCGTAATTGGATGCCACTGTGGCACCAGCCATGACAATGGCCATGCCCAGATGTCCGAGCACCATGCCATAGTAGCTTCGCGACTGGCGCCTGAGACCGTGGAGTCGACCCTTTCTGGATCCGGACTTGTCCCAGATATCCCAGAAGGTGGCAACGCTGACCCAGACCGCCGCGAAAATACCGGCAAAAGCCCAGGGCTTGAAGCTGCCGTACCCTGCTATTACCGCAGCCGCTATCACCATACTCACAGCCAGTGGCCAGAGCAGTTTGCGACCCAACCAGCCACCATCGGTTTTTTTCCAGCGCGAAAATATCCCTGCACCAAGGAGCAGGCCAGCGGCTATGCCCAGTGGGCTGAAAGTCAGGTTGAAGAAGGGTTCACCGATAGAAAGCCGGCCCATATCGAGATAATCCAGCACCAGCGGATACAGGGTTCCAACAAGTACCAGCAACGTGGCGGCCACCAGCAACACGTTGTTGAGCAGCAGGAAGATCTCCCGCGAAAAACTTCCGTAACGAGAGCGCACATGCACCACCGGTGCCCGGAACGCATAGAGTGTCAGGCTGGAGACGATGGTAATCGCCAGCAGCGCAAGCAGGAACGTACCGCGATCGGGATCGGACGCAAAGGCGTGCACAGAGGTCAGCACACCGGAGCGCACCAGGAAGGTTCCCAGCAGGCTCAGGGCAAAGGTGACAATTGCCAGCAGCACGGTCCAGCTCTTGAAGACCCCACGCTTTTCGGTAACAGCAAGACTGTGCATCAATGCGGTACCGGATAACCAGGGCAACAGCGAAGCATTTTCGACCGGATCCCAGAACCACCAGCCACCCCAGCCAAGCTCGTAATAGGCCCACCAGCTCCCCAGGGCGATACCCAGAGTCAGGAAAGACCAGGCCACGGTTGTCCAGGGACGGGACCAGCGTGCCCAGGCAGCGTCCAGCTTGCCGTTAATCAGCGCGGCAATGGCGAAGGCAAAGGCCACGGAGAAGCCCACATAGCCCATGTACAGCATGGGCGGATGGATAATCAGACCGAAATCCTGCAACAGGGGATTCAGGTCCGCACCGTCGGCGGGAACATTGGGGAGGGTACGGTCAAAAGGGTTCGAGGTGATGATCGTAAACAGCAGGAAACCCACCGTGACCATACCGATAACGGCCAACACCTGAGACACCATCACTGCCGGCAAACGGCGGCTGAACACGGCAACCGCAAGGATCCAGCCAACAAGCATCAACACCCAGAGCAGCAATGAGCCTTCATGGCCTCCCCAGACGGCGCTGAGTTTGTAGTACCAGGGCAGCATGCTGTTGCTGTTGTTGGCCACGTAAGCCACGGAGAAATCGTCCGTCATGAAGGCGTGGGTGAGTATTCCATAGGCCAGCGCCACAAACACGAACAGCCCGGCGGACAGCGGCCTGGCAAAAGCCTGCAATTGGTCACGGCCGGTCACCGAGCCCACAAGAGGGACCACGGAAAGCAACACTGCCAACAACAGCGCGAGTATCAGTGCAATCTGTCCAAGTTCCGGATACATCAGGATTCTCCTGCGATTTCAACAAGGTGGCCAGCGGGTTCAGTAGCTGACGGCAGATTCGCTTTCCGCGCCAGACATGGCGGCCCGTTTACCGGCCGCTTTCTCCAGCGCCTCGTTCACTTCCGGCGACATATAATTTTCATCATGCTTTGCCAGCACCTGGTCCGCCACAAAGCGGCCCTGGCCATCCAGGCGGCCCATGGCAACAACACCCTGCCCCTCGGCGAAGAGATCGGGCAGAATACCGGTGTATTCCATCAATACCGATGAGGTAAAATCGGTTACCTTGAACTCCACTCTAAGGCTTTCCGGATCCCTTCGCACAGAGCCTTCTTCCACCATGCCACCGGCTCTTATACGCACATCCACCGGCGCCTCCCCCTCAGCAATCTGGCTGGGGTCATAAAACAGGTTGATGTTCTGCCGCAGCGCGTAGGTGGTCAAGCCTACCGCCACCGATACCCCGGCAAGCAGGAAAAGAACAATGGTGAGCCGTTTTTTGCGAATCGGGTGCATGGTTCATCTACCAGTCAGTCTTGTGAAGGTTCAATTCGGGTGAAGCTTGCGCCTGCCGGGCTCTTTTCCCTTACCCGGGGACTCTCGGCCCGCCGGTGCTGCGCGATAACGGCACGACGCTGGCGTAGTGACCACAGCGAAACAGTACCCATTAACAGAAAAAATACGAAGTAACAGGTCCACACATAGGGGCCGTGCCCTTCCATAATCATAAACGCACCGAAAGAATCGAATGCCATGGGATCAGTTCCCCCGTGCCTGAACCAGTTCTTTTACCCAACGCGTCCGGCCTTCCCGCACCAGGATCTCGGTCTGCATACGCAGGCAGGCCAGCCAGCCGAAAATCAGGTAGAGCCCCAGCACCGAAAGCAACAGCGGCACCCACATTTCCGCCGGCATGCTGGGCTTTTCTGTCAGCTTGAAGGTGGCCGGCTGATGAAGGGTATTCCACCATTCAACAGAATATTTGATGATAGGTATATTTACTACACCCACCAGCACCAGAACGGCTACCGCTCGCGCCGACGATTTTTCATCGGATATGGCTGCACCCAGTGCCATCACGCCGAAATACAGAAACAACAGGATCAGCATCGACGTCAGCCGGGCATCCCATATCCACCAGGTTCCCCAGGTAGGCTTGCCCCAGACCGCACCGGTAAACAGAGCCAGGAACGTCAGAATCGCCCCAACTGGCGCGACAGCCCTGACAAACACATCGGCCAGTTTCATGCGCCACACCAGAGTCACCAGGCCGGCTACAGCCATCATCATATACACGGACTGCGCAAGGAGGGCAGCTGGCACGTGGATGAAAATGATGCGGTAGCTATTACCCTGCAGATAGTCCTTGGGAGCAAAACCCAGACCCCAGACAATGCCGGCCGCCAGCAGCGAAAGGCCAACCCATAGCAGCCAGGGCATCAGTTTTGATGCGATACCGAAAAACCACTTCGGTGAACCCAGCTTGTGAAAAATTTGCCACATCAGGTTGCTACCCTTTTTTTACTTTTTAACTGTTGGACAGGCTGATTCTTAGAGCGGCTGCCGATGCAAACGGAGCCAAGGTCAGTGCCAACACCAGAAATGCCCCCATCAGCGCCAGCTGTCCTTCCACCGACGCGCCCTCAGAGGCGGCCATCACCGTTCCGGTGCCGAAAATCAGCACCGGAATGTACAGCGGAATGATCAGCAGTGACAAGAGCACGCCTGCTGATCGCAAACCGAGGGTCAACGCTGCCCCAATGGATCCGATCAGGCTGAGCACGGGCGTGCCGATCAGCAGCGTTAGACACAGAACCGCAACAGAGTTCCCCTCAAGATGCACCATCACCCCGAGAACTGGCGCCAGCAGAACCAGAGGCAGGCCGGTCAGCACCCAGTGCGCCAGAGATTTGGCCAGTACCAGCAGAAACAGTGGCTGCGGCTGAAGCACCAATTGCTCCAACGTACCATCATCAAAATCATGCCGGTACAAATGATCCAGTGACAGAAGCACCGACAGCAATGCCGCCACCCACAGGATACCGCTGCCGGCCTGCTGCAGGAATGACACTTCCGGGCTAACTCCCAGGGGAAAAAGGGTTACCACCATCACGAAGAACAGTAACGGGTTGAGCAGATCCTGGGGCTGACGGAACGCCGTTTTCAGGTCCCGGACGAAGACCGCTTTCATGGCAGTTGCGGTGCCCACCGATGCCTCGGGGGCCCGCAAGCCGACGGTGAACTCAGTAGTCATAGCCATCACCTCCGCCAAGGGTGAGTCTTTGCATGGATGGCAACTGCAAATCATGGTGGGTTGTTACTACGATGGCGCCGCCATTTTCCACCCGCTCAACCAGCAGCCGCTCCAGGGCGCCCACCCCCTGGATATCGATCGCGGTGAATACTTCATCCAGTATCCACAAGGGCTCATCCGCTATTAACAGCCTGGCCAGAGCAACCCGCCGCTGCTGGCCGGCGGAGAGATTACGGCAGGGAACCGTCTGGAAACCACCAAGCCCCGTGCCTTCCAGCGCCTGCCACAGAATTCTGTCCGGCAATGACCGGCGGCCGTCCATGAGAGCACGCAGATTTTCCATCGGAGTGAGCAGGGGCTTGATGCCCGGACGGTGACCGAGATAGAGCATGTTGCGAAGGAATTCTTCCCGGTAACCATGGCGGTTTTTGCCTCGCCAGAGCAGATCACCGCTGTAACTGTCGTTCAGTCCGGCCAGGATTCGCAACAGCGTGGTCTTGCCGGACCCATTAGGACCCTCGACACGGATCAGAGTACCGGGCAGTATGGAAAACGAGAGATCACGGAACAGTACCCGGTCATCACGCTCACACTCAAGATTGACAGCCTGTAGTAACGGCTCAGACATCGGGGCCCCAGGGCTATATACATTACTGACCCGGCGGGTTCAGACGTTCGGGAAGGCAGACCTTGCCAGCCACGATATTATACCGAAAGCGTCGCGGGAATACTCTTGTCTGACATCAAATCAGTGACAATGAAATTACCAAACAATAACCCTGTACCACCACCAGAATCCGGAACGCCCGCCCAGCATGCCGGCCGGGCTTCAGCAGCGCAACCGTCGGTAACGCCGGATGTAGCATCCGCTCGGGTGCAGCTCGATCAGCTCAAGCTTGCCAACCGGGAAGTCACACTGGCACGGGTGGCCGAAGTGATCAACCGCCAGTCGTCCGGTGGGGCGCAGTTGTTGCTGGAAATACGCGGACAAGCGCTGACGGTTCAGGCAGCCATCGGGGAAACATCCCTGGCGACCGGTGACTGGGTCAAGGTGATGCGGGCGGGCAATGAACTGCAACTGATGGGCAAGCTTGCCCAGGCACCGGAAGCCGGCATTGCCCGTGCCCTGGCCCAGCGCCTGCCGTGGCAACAGTCCATTGATGCCGGCCTGACGAAACTTGTCGCTGCTCTTACTCAAGGCCTCAAGCAGGACCCTCTTCCCGGCCAGTTACCCTCATCCAGGCTGGCCCAGCCGCTCCCGGAGCCGGCCCGGAAGGCCATTGAACAGATAGTGGCAAGGCTTCCCTCGGGCAACATGCTGGCACCGGGCGCGGGCACTGAGGGTACCGCGCCACAACAGGTCCGCCAATGGCTTGCTGAAAGCGGACTGTTTGCCGAATCGCGCCTGGCCCGGGCGCCCGCCAGTGAGCTGCCCGATCTCAAATTGGCCCTGGGCCGGATCATCACGGCCTTGCTGGCACAGCAGGGCAGCACACCGGAACAGTTCAACCGGTTGACGCCCACCTCAACGCCAGAACTGATGCAGGCGCCGCTGCAGTTCCCGCAACCCTTGGCAACGCCCCAGGCGCGGAATGACGGCGAGCCATCCAGTGTCGGGCAGATGCTTCGCCTGCTGGCGGGAATGCTTAACCGTATCACGGTCAACCAGCTGCACAGCCAGGTATTGACGGCCAGGGGCGGCGGCGATGCAACCGCGCCGACCTCCACTATGCTGCTGGACCTGCCATGGCTGACGCCACAGAATGAACCCAGGCTGGCGCAACTGCGGATGGATCAGTATCTGGAAGACAGGGCATCGGAGGGAGAATCCCCGACGCGTGCAACAACCGAGTGGCGCCTGTCATTGGCGATGGATCTGGATGAAGCCGGCCCGCTGCACTTCGATATTGCCCTGCGGCAGCAGGCGGTCAGCGCCCGGGTCTGGGCGGAAAAACAGACGACCCTGCGCCGGGTTAATCAGGAACTGCCCGTACTGCGACAGTGTCTGGCAGATCTCGGCCTGGAGGTGACAGAGCTGGAATGCCGCCGCGGCACCCCCCAGAGCAGCGTCACCCGACTCGAACACAGACTGGTGGATACCCGGGCATGACATCACAGACAGAGCACCAAAGCAGAGCCGCCGTCGCGCTCAATTACGACGGTGAAAAAGCGCCTACGATTACGGCAACCGGCACCCACGAGCTGGCCGAGGAAATTATCCGCATTGCCCGGGAGCATGACGTTCCGTTGTACGAAAATGCAGAGCTGGCAAGCATTCTCGCCCGGCTTTCGCTCAATGAGGAAATCCCCGAGTCACTCTACCGGGTGATTGCCGAAGTTCTTGCGTTTGCCTTCCACATTCGCGGACTGACGCCCGAGGACCGGAAACCGTAGGCCTGACTGCATAAACGTTTGTGTCCCCCCCCTGTCAGGCCGCCTGGCGTTTTCTGAGTGCTGACACCAGTTCGGCTTCGGGACGGGAAATTCCGCAGGTGTTCATGAGGTCGTCGATATCAGCCCCGAGATCAACAAGTCTTGAGGCTTCATCATAGGATATCCTCAGCGGGTCATTCTGGCGCATCTCATCCAGCATGCCCCGCATCTCGTGAAGCTGGCGTTCACAGGCTACCACCCGCTGCCCGACTCCCATACTGCCGCTGGCGGTTGCATGAAGCTCGCGGCCCAGAATTTCGCAGCGCTCTTTGATCTGTTCCCGAAGCTTGCGGTTTTCGCGCCGCAACAACATGCCCTGGACAAAAAGCAGCCCCAGTGCAACGGTGGTGAGAAGCCAGGGGGCGCTGGAAGCTATATCTGCAAACATGACGGACGTCCTCGGTTAATGGTTCCCCGGGCGTCCATCCTGACTGCACTCCATCCGGCGACCGCCGGCGTTACAGTGCGGAGACTTCAGCCCATTCGTGCTCTGACAGCATCTTGTCGAACTCGACCAGTATGATCAGTTCGCCATTCCTGTTACATACACCCTGGATGAACTTGGCGCTTTCCTCATTCCCCACATTGGGTGCGGTCTCTATTTCACTGGATTTCAGGTACACCACCTCGGCCACCGAGTCCACCAGAACTCCCATCACCTGGTTGGAGGACTCCATTACCACAATACGCGTTGCGTCCGTTACTTCCGCATCCGCCAGCCCGAAGCGACGGCGTGTATCGATAACGGTGACCACGTTGCCCCGCAGATTGATGATGCCCAGAACATAATCCGGGGCACCTGGAACCGGTGCGATTTCGGTGTACCGCAACACTTCCTGGATCTGCATGACATCAATGCCATAGGTTTCGTCATCCAGCCTGAAGGTGACGTACTGCAGTACCTGATCGTCCTGGGCCTGATTTTGCTGTCCGCTCGGGGATGCCATAGCCTTGTGTCTCCTGTGGGCCGCCCCGTGCGGGCAGCCTGATCGTCAAAATTTCATCATCAGCGCCCAATACTATAATCAAGGGCACAAACCGTGCCAGCACGGCATGGTTTCATTCAGTAACCGATGTTATTGCTGAGCTAGCTCAGATCCAGATGGTGCTCGCGCTCGGCCCGGACCAGCAATTCCGCCATGGTCCTGACGTCAACCAGTGCGCACATGTGATCAATGACCGTGCCCGCCAGCCAGGGACGCTTGCTGCGGGCCGTCCGCCAGCGCACCTCGTCCGGTTTCAGGGTAAAAGACTGGGCCACGTCGTCACAGGCCAGGCCCCATTCACTGCTGTCGAGGCGGATTACAAAACGATAGTTGTCCCTGGCATTGGCCGGTGCCCTGCCTGCCATTATCCATTCAGCGGTATCCACAACACGAAGGTTGTGGTCCCGCTCCGGTCGCATGCCCATATACCAGCGCGGGCTTCCGGGAATCGGCTTTACCGGCTCGTCAATGCGGTGAATGGCTCCCAGCAGGATCAGGGGTACCGCCAGTTGCAGGCCTGCCACAGTAAAAATAAGACACTCGAAAGGCGTGTCGGACCATTCTGGCCTGCCCGGTGGCTCCGAAGCCGGTGGTGACGGAATGTCGGCGGCCGTGCCTGTCTCCGCCGCTGGCTCTGCAATCTCGGGAGTCTTTTCCACCACCGGCGCAACAGACACCGGGGTTTCAACCCTGGTTTCCGGGATTGACCTGACCACCGCCAGCGCGGGCCGGGGAGCAATGCGGGCACGCTCGCGAGCAACCCGTTCTGGCCGTGACTCCGGCGCTTCCTGCCTGGCGGTATCCGTTGCCGTATGCAGTAACTCATCCAGATAGCTGGCAATGGCGGAGGTGGGGTCTGCCACCTGCGTCAATTTCTTGTCAGGCATGCCGACGCTCCGCTAACGGGCCGGTCATTTCCTGCAAATCCTTCAGCAAATGGCTATACGCCCTTACACCATGGGTTTGCGCGTCCAGTGACGAGGGCGTAACACCGGCCTGACTGGCATCGCGAAACTTGGTGTCCACCGGAACAGCAAATCGCCAGAGTGAATCGGTATGGGTTTTACGCAACTGGTTCAGACTTTTTACCGAGGCCTGGGTGCGACGGTCAAACAGGGTCGGCACAATGGTGTAGGAAAGCCGGTTCTTCTGGGAGCGCATGATCATGGTGAGCGTATGCAGCATTCGCTCCAGGCCCTTGATAGCGAGAAACTCGGTCTGCACAGGAATAATCAGGTGCTGCGCGGCGGCAAGCGCATTCACCATCAGCACACCCAGAGATGGCGTATTATCCAGCAGCACATAGTCGAAATCGTCCCATAACTGCGCCAGCGAACGCGAGACAATCAGCCCCATTCCCTCAACACCGACCATGCGCCGCTCCAGGGTAGCCAGTGCGGTACTGGCTGGCAGCAGGGACAGCCCCGGGCAACCGGTTTCGGTAATCAGTTGCGCAGGCAGGCCGTCCGGCACCTTGCCCTGATGCTGGAACAGATCGAACACGCTGTGGGCGATGGTGTCCGGGTCATACCCGAACCAGCTTGTCAGTGAGCCATGGGGATCCAGATCCACCACCAGCACGCGTTTGCCGCTTTCTGCCAGCAGACCGCCCAACGCCACAACCGATGTGGTTTTCCCCACACCGCCTTTCTGATTGGCTACTGCCCAGATTCTCACGCTGCATTCTCCAGAAAAATCAGCTCCGGAAACGCCGGAAACCCTATAAAGGTATCGGCCATCATCCGCTCAACTTGAAGACAATTCGGCAACGGATTGCCGCCATTAAAGATGTCCGGCAATCAATACAGATATTGTGCCAGTTTGCCTGTAGCGGGCTTCGGACGTCGCCCGCCAGGCTGCTGACCGCAAACCGCTTATCGCATGGCGCCGCGGATACTGGCGTCCCGGGAAACCAGCAGAACCACGCGGCGATTGCGACGTCGCCCCTCTTCGGTGTCATTGCGGGCAACAGGCTGATGTTCACCGTAGCCCACAGCCGCCAGCCGCTCGGGCTCAACCCCCTCCATCGACAGCATCCGCACGACCGCAGCCGCCCTGGCTGCCGAGAGCTCCCAGTTCGAGGGAAACGCACTGGTTCGTATTGGCTGATTGTCAGTAAAACCTTCCATGCGGATGGCATTATCGCGATCGCGAAGTACACCGGCGATTTTTTCCACCACCTCAAAAGCGTCGTAATGGGGTTCTGCATCCCCGCTGCCAAACAGCAGGCTGTTGCGCAAACTGAGCTCCAGCCACTCATCACTGGTTTCCAGCGTCACCACACCCTGGTTTATCAACTCATCGAACTCCAGCGCCAGCTGGTCAGCCATGGCACGAAGCGCTTCGGTTCGCCCCGCCGCGCTCATGGACGGATTCTGTGGTGCTTCGGTTACCGGGGGTTCGATCACGTCTTCCGCGGCCCGGGGCGTTGAACGGCGGGGCTGATCACCCACTTCAATCGGCTGGAAGGAGCGCTGGGGCGCGTTGAAAACCCCCGTCAGTGTTTCCGACAGTACCTTGTACTTGCCCTCGTTCACCGACGACACCGAATACATCACCACGAAGAAGGCGAACAGCAGGGTGATGAAGTCGGCGTAGGAAATCAGCCAGCGTTCTTTATTGTGAAGGTCATCGTCCTGGCGCCTGCGACGTCTCACAGAAAGCCCCGCAGGCGCAGCTCGATGGACTTGGGGTTCTCGCCTTCAGCGATGGCAATGATGCCGTCGATCATCATGTCTTCATAACGGGTACGCTCCCGCAGGATGCCCCGCAACTTGTTGGCAACCGGGAAAAACAGAAGGTTTGCCAGCGCCACGCCGTAAATGGTAGCAACAAATGCCGTGGCAATGCCGCTACCCAGAGACTGCGGGTCCTCAAGGTTGGTCATCACCTGGATCAGTCCCATGACCGCGCCAATGATGCCGATGGTCGGTGAATAGCCCCCCATGGCCTCGAATACCCGCGCGGATTCCAGGTCCCGCTGCTCACGGGATTCCAGGTCCACTTCCATGATGCCACGAATGGTTTCGGTTTCAGCACCATCGACCAGCAGTTGCAGGCCCTTACGGGCAAAGCGCTCGGATTCCTTCTCCGCCAGCCCTTCCAGACCCAACAATCCCTGTTTGCGGGCTTTCACGCTCCAGTCGATAACCTTGCCAATACCATCTTCCAGGCTGATATACGGGGGAAAGAATACCCAGCGCGCCTGGGAAAATGCCCTTTTGAGCAGCGGCCAGGATGTCTGGAGAATGGTCGCTGCGAGGGTACCGCCAATAACGATCAGCGCAGCCGGTGCGTTGAACAGGGAACTGATCGCGCCGCCTTCCAGCAGGTTTCCGCCAAGAATGGCAACGAACGCAAGAATAACCCCCAGAAGGCTGAGAATATCCATCAGCTCACTCCGCCAGCCAGGCGTGGGCCAATGTCGTCAAGGGCCAGGATCTCATCCGTAAGGCCGGCTCTGGCCACCGCCATTGGCATACCGTAGATCACCGATGTCTTTTCATCCTGGGACCAGATATCGGAGCCGCTCTGTTTCATCAGCCGGCAGCCCTCCCTGCCATCGGCTCCCATGCCGGTCAGGATCACCCCAAGCGTTTTGCCCGGAAAACTGCGCGCCAGCGAGCCAAAGGTAACGTCTACACAAGGTTTGTAGTTGAGGCGATCATCACCGGGAAGAATACGCACCCGCCCCTGACCACCCCGGTTCTCTATCATCATCTGCCTGCCTCCGGGCGCGAGCAGAGCCAGCCCCGGTTTCAGCACATCGCCGTCGGCCGCCTGGCGCACTTCAATCTGGCAAAGCCTGTTCAGTCGTTCAGCGAACGCCGGGGTGAAACTGGCCGGCATGTGCTGAACCAGCACCACCGGGGCCGGAAAGCGCGCTGGCAGTGCTGTCAGTACCCGCTGCAACGCCACCGGGCCACCGGTGGAGGTACCGATAGCAACTACACTGTAGTGCTTCGCCGCTCCGCGACGGGAGGCGTGCCTGGCGGGTGCTTGTGACTCTGGTGCCGGCCGCGGAGTTTCGCGCCCGCGCTCGGTGCGGGGACTGGCGGGGGGGACAGCACGTTTTTCAGAGGATACAGTGGCCGCCGGAGTCGGAGCTGGCCCAGGAACAGATTTTGCGCCTGGCCGGCTACGTGCCACATCCAGAATGCGATCGATCAGAATCTTCTGGAGCTGGCTGGAGTCCCTGGCAATTTCCTCGAAATTCTTGGGCAGGAAATCAACTGCGCCAGCCTCGAGAGCATCCAGGGTCACGCGGGCACCCTCGTAGGTCAGGGAAGAAAACATCAGTACCGGGACCGGATGCCGTTTCATGATTTCCCGGACAGCACTGATACCGTCCATCACCGGCATTTCATAATCCATGGTGATGACGTCGGGCCGCAGCTTTGCGGCCAGCTCGACGCCCTCGCGGCCATTGGTGGCTGCGCCCACCACCCTGATCTGACCGGAAGCGGTCAGGATTTCCGTCAGTCGTTTGCGGAAGAAACCTGAATCATCAACGACCAGGACAGAAACCGTCATCCATTTCTCCTAAACCCGGGCCTGCTGCCGAGCTGCGACTGAAAACGTGTCAGCCGTAGTTCTGCAGCAGGCTTGGAACGTCAATTATGAGGGCAATACGGCCGTCACCGGTGATGGTTGCACCCGCCATTCCCGGTGTCCCCTGCAGGGCCCGACCAAGAGGCTTGATCACCACCTCTTCCTGACCGATCAGCTGGTCCACCACAAAGCCGACACGACGGGTACCCATGGCGACAATCACCACATGGGCATTCTCTGGCTCCGGCTCTCCTGCGGCACCCTTCACCAGCCACCGCTTGATATGAAACAGCGGGAAAACCTTGTCACGAACCACAATGCATTCACGGCCATCAACAACATTCTTTTTGCTCAGATCCAGGTGGAAAATTTCCACTACGTTGACCAGCGGCAAGGCGAAGGACTGATCCCCGAGCATGATCATCAGGGTGGGCATGATGGCCAGGGTCAGCGGTACCTTGATAACGATTCGGGAGCCTTTGCCCAGCTCGGACTCTACATGCAACTGACCGTTCAGCTGGCCGATCTTGGTCTTGACCACATCCATGCCCACACCCCGCCCGGACACGTCGGAAATCTGCTCCTTGGTGGAGAAGCCAGCGGCGAAAATCAGGTTGTAGCATTCGGCGTCGGTGAGCCGGTCGGCAGCATCCTGTTCGTAAATGCCCTTTTCGACTGCTTTGCGCCGCAACACCTCGGGGTCCATACCGGCGCCATCATCTTCGATAAACAACAGGATATGGTCGCCCTCCTGCTCCGCGGAAAGGGTCACCTGACCCTGGCGCGGCTTGCCCGCCTTTTCACGGACATCCGGCGCCTCAATTCCATGGTCAACCGAGTTGCGGACCAGGTGCACCAGAGGGTCGGACAACGCCTCCACGAGGTTCTTGTCCAGATCCGTATCTTCGCCGTGCATCTCGAGATTGATCTCTTTCCTGAGACTCCGCGCCAGGTCACGAACCACCCGCGGGAAACGGCCGAACACCTTCTTGATAGGCTGCATCCGCGTTGCCATCACCGCGGACTGAAGGTCGGTGGTGACCACATCCAGGTTGGAGACAGCCTTGTGCATATGCTCGTCTTCGCTCTGCGCGCCCAGGCGCTGCAACCGGTTACGAACCAGTACCAGTTCACCCACCATGTTCATGATGTCATCGAGCCGCTTGGTATCAACACGCACCGAGGTCTCTGCCACCGGCGCACTGGCGTCCCTGGACGGCATCGCAGGCGCAGCGCCACTCCTTGTTTCTGCAGGGGCCTTCTCGCGACTGTCCGGTTCGGCAGACTTTTCAGCCATGCTGTCCTCAGGCTTCGCTTCCGCTTTCCCGGCGGCAGCAGCTGGCGAGGCCTTTGCAGTATCCGCCGTGGGGCTGCCTCCCTTGCCGTGCAGGTCGTCCAGCAGCTTTTCAAATTCATCGTCCGAAATCAGGTCGTCAGTGCCGCTTTTGCCGGCATCTTCAACAGCTTCCGGCTTTTGATATTCAGTATCGCCCGTCTCTGGCGGGCCGGCGAACCGGCCCTTGCCGTGCAGCTGATCCAGCAGCGCTTCAAACTCGTCATCGGAGATTTCCTCGTCGCCGGCGCTGCTTTCGCTGCCGACAGCCGGACTGTCGCCCACGGCTCCGGCCGGGGTTGCGGCTTTCTCATCCTGCAGGGCATCCAGAAGCTGCTCGAATTCATCGTCGGTAATGTCGCCGCCGTCGACGTTTGAGCCGGATTCATCCGGCGACTCCGCCTGCTCAACCACCAGGCTCGCGGCCGGGGCTGCAGCCGCTGGTTTCGCCAGTGCATCCAGGGCGACAATCAGTTCATCGGGTGCAGGCGTCAGTTCCTCGTGACGACGAACCTGCTCGAACATGGCGTTGACGTGGTCCAGTACTTCCAGCACCACATCCATCAGTTCCGGGTCCACCTTACGCTTGTGGTTGCGAAGGATATCGAACACGTTCTCTGCGGAATGGCAGCAACTGACCAGAGCGTCCAGCTGAAGAAAGCCTGCACCGCCCTTTACAGTGTGAAAGCCACGAAAAATGGCATTGAGCAGATCACTGTCATCCGGATGTTGCTCAAGGTCGACAAGTTGCTCTGACAGCTTTTCGAGTATCTCGCCCGCCTCCACAAGGAAGTCCTGCAGGATCTCTTCATCGGCATCAAACGCCATGGGTTACCCTCTTTACTTCAGAAACCGAGACTGGACAGAAGGTCATCGACAT
Organism: Marinobacter orientalis; assembly: GCF_004792665.1. Taxonomy (GTDB): domain Bacteria; phylum Pseudomonadota; class Gammaproteobacteria; order Pseudomonadales; family Oleiphilaceae; genus Marinobacter; species Marinobacter orientalis. Next base: position 66,438 of record NZ_SRZX01000006.1, on the reverse strand, counting down.
CGTCCTGGCCCGATACAACATCTTCGCGTTCTTCCGCCTTTATTTGCGGACCCACACCCTGCTCCGCGGCAACTTTTTCCTTCTCGTCCAGCTCGTGTATGGTGCCGGTCATCTGGTCCACGTGGCTGGCCATCACCACCAGGCTCAGCAGGTGTTCTTCCACCTCCTTGACCAGGGTGGTGACCTTCTGGATAACCTGGCCGGTGAGGTCCTGAAAATCCTGCGCCAACAGTATTTCCGACAGGTTCTCGTACATGGCGCCAGCATCGGAATTGAGACTGACAAAGAAGCTATCTATCCGCGCGTACAGTTCCCGGAATTCCGCCGGAGCCATCTCGCGGCGGCGCAGTCGCTGCCATTCATCTCTCAGCTCCGCTGCTTCGTCACGAATGGCACTGGCCCTGGGCATGGCCTCTTCCACCAGATCCATGGTGCGGTTGGCAGCTTTTCCAGTCATCTGGACAACGTATTCAAGGCGGTCCGATGCGTCGGTCATTTTTGACAGCGCCTCGGACTGTTCGGCGTTACGCGGATCAATCTGGAAGTTGCGGATTGCCTCGTGGAGGCTGCGGGTCAACCTGCCTACCTCCCGGTACAGACTCTGATCCCTTACCTCGCTGAGTTCATTGATCAGGGTCATGGCCCGGCCATACTCTCCGGCGTTTACCTGCTCTACCAGCTCGGCGGCCTGGCTGCGGAGTTTTTCTGTAATCTCCGGGTCGAGACCCTGCTGCTTCTTGTCACTTTCGCTCATGGGAGCTCGTCCAACCTCTGGTTACTGGATTCGCTCGAAGATTTTCTCAATCTTCTCCTTGAGGACTGCCGCGGTAAACGGCTTGACCACGTAACCGTTGACTCCGGCTTGCGCCGCCGCAACGATCTGATCCCGTTTCGCTTCCGCAGTTACCATGAGCACAGGCAGGGTCTTGAGGTTGTCATCGGCCCTGACTTCCTTGAGAAGGTCCAGGCCCGACATGCCCGGCATGTTCCAGTCCGTGACCAGAAAATCGTATTTACCGCTGCGCAGCATGGGCAGAGCGGTATTGCCGTCATCCGCTTCATCGGTATTGGTAAAACCGAGATCACGAAGCAGGTTCTTGATGATCCGTCGCATTGTGGAGAAGTCATCCACGATCAGGATTTTCATGTTCTTGTCCAATGGGACCTCCAGTTTAAAACGCCCGGAATTCGTTTTTGGCTTCCGGCTCTCAATCGAGCAGGCCGGCAGATTAACCGCCTATTGTCTTGCCTTTGGCACGGTTGTAAAGCGCCGGTTACCAAAAGGCTACAGTAAAGAATGCTTTGCAACGCTGCACTGACACTGTGGTGCAATGAGAGCCTATTGCTGCCAGTCGGACAGCCGACCCCGCAGGCGCAGCGCCGCCTGACTGTGGATCTGGCTCACCCGGCTTTCGCTGACACCCAGCACTGCGCCAATCTCCTTCAGGTTCAGCTCTTCCTGGTAATACAGGCTGAGTACCAGTTTTTCACGTTCCGGCAGATCGCCAATGGCTGTTGCCAGGTTCTTCCGGAAGCTGTCCGAAGCCAGGCCCTCCAGTGGATTATCACTGGTCTCTGCTTCTTCTATCGGCAGCTCTCCGGATTCATTGAGCTCATCGAGGCTAAAAAGTCGGCCACTGTTGGCATCGCTCAGGGAAGAATGGTATTCATCGAGGGACAGACCAAGCTCTTCGGCCACCTCCCAGTCCAGGGCTTCACGACCCAGACGGTCCTCAACGGCCTTGATGGCTTTGGCAATGCGGCGGGAGTTTCTATGAACGGAACGGGGCACCCAGTCCCCCTTGCGGATCTCATCCACCATGGCACCACGGATGCGGATACCGGCGTAGGTTTCAAAGGTGGCCCCCCTGGTGGAGCTGTATCGCTGGGCCGCTTCCAGCAGGCCGATCATACCGGCCTGCATAAGGTCGTCCAGCTGAACAGACGCGGGCAACCGGGCCATCAGGTGGAGCGCTATTTTCTTGACCAGCGGAGCCTGCTCCTCAACGAGTTGTGAGGGCCCCTGGGTGCCAGTCTGGTGGTAAATTCCAAGTTCTTTCGCCAATGTCATGCATCCGGCTTTTCGGTGACAGGATCAAAATCAGACTTCGACGAGCCGCTCCACAAAGAATTCCAGGTGCCCGCGCGGCGACTGCGGCAACGGCCAGCTGTCAACCTTCTCCGCCAGGCTCTTGATGGCGAGCGATGCCTTGGCACGGGGATAGGCATCGAGCACGGCGCGCTGGCGCTGAACTGACTTTTTCACAGCCTCGTCGTAAGGCACTATACCCACATATTGCAGCGCCACATCCAGGAAACGCTCGGTCACTCTGGTCAGTTTTTCAAACAGATGGCGGCCTTCCTGTTCATTACGGACCTGATTTGCCAGGATGCGGAAGCGATTGGTGCCGTAATCGCGATTCATCAGTTTGATCAGTGCGTAAGCGTCGGTGATGGAAGTGGGCTCGTCACAAACGACCAGTAACAGTTCCTGGGAAGCACGGAGGAAGCTGACCACAGACTCGGATATTCCGGCTGCAGTATCCACAATCAGCACATCGATCTGGTCGCCCAGCTCACTGAAGGCATTGATCAGGCCGGCATGCTCAAACGAGGACAGCTGCGTCATACGCTGGGTGCCGGAGGAGGCCGGCACAATCCTGATTCCGCCCGGGCCGTTTACCAGCACATCACGCAGGTCGCATTCGCCGGAAATGACGTCCTGGATGTTGCGGTTGGCGGTAATTCCAAGCAATACATCGATATTGCCGAGACCAAGATCGGCATCAAGCAACACGACACGCCGCCCCATCTGTGAAAGCGCAATGCCAAGGTTTACAGCAACGTTACTTTTGCCGACGCCCCCCTTCCCGCCAGAAATCGCGATCACCTGTACCGGATGTGGTTTGCTCATACTGATCCTGATCTCTTGCCACGTTTAACCGCAGGCTGTGTTGTTGCTAAACAGCGACTGCCTCTTGCTGCTGGAGTTTTTTCAGCCTCTCCACGGCCAGCCGCACCAGCGGAACAGCCTCGGCATGGTGCAGGTCTTCCGGGATTTTCTGTCCATCGGTGTAATACGCCACCGGCAATCCCGTTTCCATGACAAATCCCAGCGCTTCTCCCAGGGTCAGCGCTTCATCAATTTTCGTCATAACGCAGCCGGAGAGATTTGCCATCTTATAGCAATGCCAGACGGATTTCATGATGCGCGGCTGACTGGTTGCGGAAACGACCAGATGGGTGCGAATCCGGTGGTGGCTGCGTGCCAGCTCCGTAAGTTGCTCCTCGTAGCCTTTGTCGGTACTGGTCAGCCCGGCAGTATCAATCAGCACAAGATGCCGGTCCGACAACTCATCCAGTATATCATCGAGTGAGTGCGACTCATCCACCACCCTGACGGGCACATTGAGGATGCGACCGAATACGAACAGTTGTTCATGGGCAGCCACCCGGTAGCGGTCAGTGGTCACCAGCGCCAGCGAGTCGGCACCATGGGCAAGCACGTAATGGGCCGCAAGTTTGCCGATGGTGGTGGTCTTGCCGGAACCGGTGGGCCCTACCAGTGCATAGACGCCCCCTTCCTCGGCCCACTCGGTACGGGCGGTTTTCACCCCGGCGGCCAGCATTTTCAGGGACTGTTTCCAGCCGTCCTCAAGGCGCCCGGCACGATGGCGGCGGGACAGTGAACCGGCAAGTTCGTGGCCCAGACCGAATTCCTGCAGCCGCTCGGCCAAACGTTGCTGCACGGCATTCACCGCCGTTTTTTCAGGCTCGGCTCCACGATGATGACCGCTGACCAGATCCCTCAGGGAGCTGATTTCAGCGCGCATCTGGGCCAGCTCACCGGAATAGGCCGGATTCGCGACTGCGGTTTCTTCCGGCACCATGTCGCTGGCGCCGGCCATATCGGCTGCCGGTCGGATATCGCCCGCGTACGCGCCATTATTCCGGCTATCTGACAGCGCACGTTTTTCCCGGACCTCGCGGATACGCTCCCTGGAACGGCCAAGTTCATCCTCCAGGCGGCGGTGCTGTTCCGCCTGGAGTTCTGCCAGCCTGGAGCCATTGGTCGCTTGCCGCGCGGCATCTCCCAACTGCTGACGCGCCATGTTTTCGTCATAATCCAGCGCTGTCACAATTTCGACACCGCCATCCACACGACGGTTGGACAGAATCACCGCTTCGGGCCCCATCTGGTCCCGCACCTGGCGCAGTGCCTCTGCCATGCTCTGGGCAAAAAACCGTTTTACTTTCATGATGACTCTCCCTCCCCGGTCAGCGCTCTGTGGCGCCTTCCGCCCTGCTGTCCGCGAGCCTTACTGGCCTACGGATGCCACAATGGTGATCTGTTTGTTATCCGGAATTTCCTGGTACGACAATACGTGCAAGCGCTCTACCCCGAAGCTTGCAAACTTCGCCAGCACCGGCCGCAGCGGCCCGGACACCAGCAGTATCGCCGGCTTGCCCAGCATCTCCTGGCGCTGGACACTGTCCTGGAGTGAACGCTGGAGCTTCTCGACCATGTTCGGCTCCAGTACCAGCCCGATGTCTTCCTGACCGCCGGATTGTTGACTCTGCTGCATGGACTTAAGCAATAACTGTTCCAGATCCGGATCCAGGGTGATAACCGGGATTTCTGCGTCGTTGCCGCAAATGCTCTGGACAATCATCCGCCGGAGCGACTGACGGGCTACCGTGGTCAGCAGTTTCGGGTCCTGGCTCCTGGGGTGAACATTGACGATGGCTTCGGCGATCGAGCGCATATCGCGGATCGGCACTTCTTCTTTCAGCAGGTTCTGCAACACTTTCAGCAGCAGGCTGATGGAGACGGTGGTAGGGACCAGCTCTTCCGCCAGCTTCGGAGAGGCTTTTTCCAGCTGGTCCAGCCACTTCTGGACTTCCTCGTGGCCCAGTAATTCATGGGCGTGCTTCTGCAGGATCTGGTTGAGGTGGGTCGCGACCACCGTGCTGGCATCGACCACGGTGTAGCCCAGGGTCTGCGCCTGGTCTTTCTTGTCCGGTTCGATCCAGCTGGCATCCAGACCGAAAGCAGGGTCTTTTCCTTCGATACCCTCGATCTTGCCGAATACCTGGCCGGGATCGATGGCCAGTTCGCGATCGGGATGGATCTCGGCTTCCGCAATGGTTACGCCCATCAGGGTAATGCGATACACGTTGGGCATCAGATCCAGATTGTCGCGAATGTGAACCGACGGCATCAGGAAACCAAGATCCTGGGAAAGCTTCTTGCGTACGCCTTTTATCCGACTGAGCAACTGCCCGCCCTGGGACTTGTCGACCAGAGGAATCAGCCGATACCCCACTTCCAGGCCAACAATGTCCACCGTGGCCACATCATCCCAACCCAGTTCACGGGTCTCCCCCGGCGGAGGGAGCTGGGCGCCCTGGTCAGCAACATCACCACCCGAGGGAAGATCCCGCCCTGCCGGTCTCGCGCCGCCACCCCTGACCGGGAACGCACCGTCCTCCTCGACGGTCTGGCGCTCCTCCTGCCAGATGTACCAGGCGATGGCACCGGAAATGGCACCAAGACCAAGAAAAGCCACATGGGGCATGCCCGGAATCAGGCCGAGAATAAGCAGGATGACCGCCGCAATCGCCAGGGCCTTGGGCGCATTGAACATCTGCTGCAGTATCTGGCCGCCCATGTCCTGGCTGGAGGTTACCCGGGTAACCATGATGGCGGCGGAAGTGGACAGCAACAGCGATGGAATCTGCGCCACCAGGCCATCACCAATGGTCAGCAATGCGTAGTTCTGGGTGGCGGTGGCAAAATCCAGCCCATGCTGCAGCATGCCGATGGCAATACCACCAATCAGGTTGATCGCCAGGATCAGCAGGCCGGCGACCGCATCGCCCTTGACGAACTTGCTGGCACCGTCCATGGAACCGTAGAAATCCGCCTCCTGAGCGATCTCGGAACGACGGTGCTTGGCCTCCTCCTGGTTAATCAGGCCGGCATTCAGATCCGCATCGATGGCCATCTGCTTGCCGGGCATGGCATCCAGGGTAAAGCGTGCGCTGACCTCCGACACCCGGCCGGCACCCTTGGTCACCACCAGGAAGTTGATGATCATCAGGATGGCGAACACCACCAGGCCAACGGCATAGTTTCCACCAATCAGCACCGCACCGAAGGATTCAATCACCTTACCGGCGGCATCCCCGCCCTCATGGCCGTTGAGCAGCACAATCCGCGTGGAGGCAACGTTGAGCGCCAGCCTCAGCAGAGTGGCTACCAGCAGAACGGTCGGAAAGGATGCGAACTCCATCGGGCGCAGGGCGTACACACACACCAGCAGAATCACGATGGACAGGGTGATGTTAAAGGTAAAGAACACGTCCAGCATGAACGCCGGCATGGGCAATATCATCATGCCCAGCAGCCCCATCAGCATAATGGGAACACCCAGATTACCCCGCGTCAGGGATTTGACATTATTGAGGACTAACGCTCGGTCCATGCCCTAAAACTCTCCGGTATACCGTTAACCGCGACCATTCGCAGGTGGTTTTTTTGACGCCAACGCATCGATTGGAGGGATATTGGCAAGATCCGTACCAGCCCTTACGGCTTTTCTGTTCATCATGCCTGACGGACCTGTCGATATACGGTATCCTTGCGCCATTTGCCGGCCGCTGCCGCCGCGCGGACATCCGGAATCCAGACGCAGACAGTAGCCAGACACAGACAGACCGCTAGCTAAAAAGGTGAGCCCCATGCCAATCCACGAGGTGAAACACCCGCTGATCCGCCACAAACTCGGCCTCATGCGCCGCGCCGATATCAGCACCAAGAATTTCCGTGAGCTGGCCCAGGAAATAGGCGCCCTGCTGACCTACGAGGCCACCCAGGATTTCTCGCTCCAGCAGAAAACCATTCAGGGCTGGGCCGGCCCGGTGGACATTGAACAGATCCAGGGCAAGAAAATCACCATCGTTCCTATCCTGCGGGCAGGCCTGGGCATGCTCGACGGGGTACTGACCCTGATCCCGGGCGCCCGGGTCAGTGTTGTCGGCCAGATAAGGAATGAAGAAACCCTGGAGGCCAGCACCTACCTCGAGAAGCTGGTGGGCGAGCTGGACCAGCGCATGGCGATGATCGTGGACCCCATGCTGGCGACCGGCGGCTCAATGATTTCCACCATCGACCTGCTGAAAAAGGCAGGCAGTAACGAAATACGCGCGCTGGTGCTGGTGGCCGCACCGGAAGGCATTGAAAAGGTGCTGGAGAAACACCCGGATGTGTCCATCTATACCGCGTCTATTGACCAGCGGCTGAATGACAAAGGCTATATTCTCCCCGGCCTTGGTGATGCCGGTGACAAGATTTTCGGCACCAAGCAGAAGGACGTCTGAGCATGCAGGACCACCTGAACGACCCGGTCTGGAAGCAGGCCATTGCCGGCTCGCAGATGTTGCTGGTGGCGTTTGGCGCACTGGTGCTGATGCCGCTGATCACCGGCCTGGACCCCAACGTTGCCCTGTTTACCGCCGGTATTGGCACCCTGATTTTTCACATTGTCACCGGCGGCCAGATTCCCATTTTCCTGGCGTCTTCGTTTGCGTTTATCGCCCCCATCATTGCTGCCAAGGGCCGCTTCGGCCTTGAGGAAACCCTCGGTGGCCTGATGGCTGCCGGCATTCTCTACATTATCCTCAGTGGTGCTATACGCCTGCGCGGTAACGGTTTTGTCACCCGACTGCTGCCACCCGTCGTTATCGGTCCGGTGATCATGGTAATCGGCCTGGGCCTCGCCCCGGTCGCCGTACATATGGCCTCCGGGCGCACCGGCGATGGCGCCGAGCAACTGGTGCCCTACGACACCGCCGTCTGGATCGCGATGATTTCCCTGGCGGTTACGGTTATCACGGCAGTCTGGTCCAGTGGCATTTTCCGGCTCATTCCGATCATGTTCGGCATTATCGTGGGTTACATACTTTCGGCCATTGCCGGCATCGTGGACCTGTCCCCCATTACCGAGGCACCCTGGTTCGCCATCCCCAATTTCGTGGCACCGGAATTCAGCTGGGCAGCCATCCTGTTCATGATTCCTGTGGCCATCGCGCCAGCGATTGAGCACATCGGCGACGTCCTGGCTATCGGCACCGTTACCCGCAAAAACTACCTGGAGAAGCCGGGCCTGCACCGGACTCTTCTCGGAGACGGACTGGCCACCAGCGCGGCGGCAGCCCTCGGTGGCCCGCCCAACACCACCTACTCCGAAGTCACCGGCGCCGTGGTACTGACCAGAAACTTCAATCCGAAAGTGATGATATGGGCCGCCTGTATCGCCATTGTACTGGCCTTTGTGGGCAAGTTCGGCGCCGCACTGCAGACGATACCGGCACCGGTGATGGGTGGCATCCTGTGCCTGCTGTTCGGCTCGATTGCCGTGGTGGGCCTCAATACCCTGATCCGCCACCAGGTGGACCTGTCACAGGCCCGCAACCTGGTCATTGTGGCCATCACCCTGGTATTCGGTATTGGCGGCATGGCAATTGGCAACATGGAAGGCATTGCCCTCAGTGCCGTGGTCGCCATTGCCCTGAACCTGGTCCTTCCCGGCGCGGGTGAAGCATGGGGTAAAAAGATTCATGAACACGACACCCTCTAAAGACAGCTCGGGCATCAGCTTTACCGCCCTCTACACCGGTGCCGTCTGGCACCGGCACGGGCTCTCTGATGACGTTCTCGCCACTGATCGGGGCCGATGGCTCTATCACCTGATGACCCCGTTTGAAGCCGCCAGCAAGGCCTTTATCGGCGGTAACATCCGCACCTTCCTGCTGCAGCGACACCTGATCATCGACCACCTGATCGAACAGGCCCTCGAAGGCGGTGTTACCCAGGTGCTGGAAATCGCCTGCGGGATGTCACCCCGTGGCATCCGCTTACGGGACAGACACCCACAGCTCCACATGGTGGAAGCCGACCTGCCCGACATGGCCACCCGCAAGGCGGCAAGGTTGCTGGTGGCTGGTCGCCTGGGTGCCAACCACCAGATCATGCCCGTCGATATTCTGGCGGCGTCCGGCGAGCAGACAATAGAGGCAGTGGTGGAGAGAGCTTTCGATAACAACGAACCCATGGTTGTTGTCACCGAGGGCCTGACCAGCTACTTTTCCCTGCCGGTCATTTCAGAATTCTGGCAACGCCTGGCCCGGCTGATGCAACAGCGCCCGGGCTCGGTGTATCTGTGCGAAAGCTACCTGATGCCAGGCCAGCCACTGCTGCGCGGCACCCTGAAAGCTCTCGGTGGCCTGCTGGGATCGGTTACGCGAAGTGATGTCAGCTTTCATTTCATGGACGATCAGCAAGCCACTGAGCACTTGACCCTTTGCGGCTTTCCGTCCGTGGCGATTCACAACCCTGCCGATTATTATGACCGCCTTCCGATTCCTGAGAGCCGTAATGATCCTATGGTCAGGGTTATTGAGGCCTGGCCCTGAGCCGCTTGTAGCCTGCCTTTTCGGTGGCGGCGGGTGTGGGAAAGGGGCTCCCAAAAAACGCCCGTAAATACATCCATGTAGGGCTCGGTCGCGCCATCCCTGGCGCTCCACGTTTTTGGGAGCCCCTTTCCCACACCCTCTCGAACAACGGCGTTATCGCAGGCAACATAACCTGCACCCGTAGGTCGGATTAGCGAAGCGTAATCCGACAAATGTCATTGATACGGACTCATGATGTCGGATTACGCTTCGCTGATCCGACCTACGTTCTGGCGATATCTGTGAGGCCGGAAGTGGTTCGTCGGGTGGGCTTTCCAAAACTGTGCGGAGCCATGGATGGCGCAGCCCAAGCGCCACATAGATGTGCTTGAGCGTGTTTTGGAAAGCCCACCCGACGAATCACATCCCCCACAACTATCAGGTCTAAAAGCAGGCAAAACTCAAACATCCCGCCGCAAATCCGAAGGAATCGGAAAATCCGGAACATGGGGCTTCTGCCCGCGCCCCTTGCGGAACTGGCGGAGCTGGAACACATAGGCCAGAACCTGGGCAATGGCCATATACAGGCCATCCGGGATTTCACCGCCCACTTCGGTATTGTGATAGACAGCGCGAGTCAGCGGCGGCGTGCGGAGGATATCCACCTTGTTCTCACGGGCGATCTCCATAATCTTGAAGGCGGTCTCGTCAGAGCCTTTCGCTACCACAATCGGCGCTGCCATTTTGTTCTGGTCGTATTTCAGCGCCACCGCGTAATGGGTCGGGTTGGTGATCACCACGTCCGCGCCGGGCACGTCCTGCATCATCCGGCGCTGGGCCATTTCACGCTGCAGCTGGCGGATTTTGCCTTTCACTTCCGGTTTGCCTTCGGTGTCCTTGTACTCGTCTTTCACTTCCTGCTTGGTCATGCGCAACTTTTTCTGGTGATCGAAGATCTGGAACGGCACGTCGATGGCGGCAATGACGATGGTGGCACAGGCGAGGATGAAAAAGCTCCAGCCCAGGGTCCACAGCACGTGTTCCATGGCGGACCTGGCCGGTTCTTCGGAGATGCTGAGCAGGTCTTCGGTGCGCAGGTTGAGAATCAGGATGGCCACAGCCATGACCAGGCCTACTTTGAGGATGGCTTTGACCAGTTCGATCAGTGAGCGCACGGAGAACATGCGCTTCAGGCCTTTGAGCGGGTCCATGCGATTAAGCTTCGGAGCAATGGCCTTGCCGCTGACCAGCAGGCCGCCGATGCCGATGGAGCCGGCGACGGCGGCAATCAGCAGCAGGATGAGTAGCGGTGCGAGAGACCAGGCAGCTTCTTTCGCCGACGCTATCAGCTGGACGCTCATGTGCCGGGTGTCGAAGATGGCGGAGCGTTCGATGATGAAGCTGTCCCGCATGATGCTTTCCATGGCAGCGCCCATTGACGCTCCGAACACCAGCAGGCCGCCGGCGCCAGCTATCAGGACGGCCATGGTGGCCAGTTCCTTGGAGCGCGCGGTCTGGCCATCCTCCTTGGCTTTTTCAAGCCTTCGGGGGGTGGCCTCTTCGGTTTTTTCCTGGCTGTTGTCGTTTTCTTCGGCCATGTTTTGCTGTCTTAGCTCTGGTGTGTCGGTCGGTGGGGATGGCTATCCAAAACACGCTCCTTCGGCACATCCATGTGGCGCTTGAGCTCCGCCATCCATGGCTCCGCACAGTTTTGGATAGCCATCCCCACCGCCCTCTGCGAACTCCAGCGTCAAATCCGCCTCAATACCATCTTTCCTGTCATTTGATGGTTAACGGTTACGGCTGGCCCTGCAGGTTTCGCATGAATTCGAACGTTTCCCTGGTGTACTGCTCGAAGTGCGGCAGAAAATTGGCGTGCAGTACCCATATGGCAAATAATCCAAAAATCAGGCCAATCGGGAAGCCAAGGGCAAAAATATTCATCTGGGGGGCGGCGCGGGTCATTACGCCGAAGGAGATGTTGACGATGAATACCGCGGTTACTGCCGGCAGCGCCAGCAGCACTGCGGATACGAACATCCAGCTGATGCGGTGTGCCAGTTCCCAGACGCCCCTCTGTCCCAGGCCTTCAAGACCGATGGGAAGGGTGCGGAAGCTTTCGATGAACACTTCGAAAGCCACCAGGTGTCCGTTCATGGCCAGGTACAGCAGGGTGATGGTGATGGTGTAAATCTGCGCCAGTACGGGCACGTTTATGCCGTTGGCGGGGTCGACCATGGAGGCGAAGCCGAGGCCCATCTGCATGGCGATCATCTGTCCGGCCACCACGAATAACTGGAACAGCGCGGTAAGGGCGAAGCCCATACCGACGCCGATCAGAATCTGCTGGAGAGTTATTATGACCGCATCTGCACTGAAGGGATCCACCTGGGGTACCGGCGGGATCATCGGTACCACCAGGATGGTAATCAGCAACGCCAGTCCCAGGCGGACCCGTGCAGGGACCAGTTGGGTCCCGATAAAGGGGATCACCATCATGAAGCTGGCCAGGCGGAACAGCGGCCACAGGTGTTGCCCAATCCACTGGCTAATCAGGTCGGCCGGTATTTCCGTGGGCATGTCCGGTCAGCCGATCAGGTAAGGAATGCTGGTGATCAGCCGTTCCGCGTGATCAAGCAATTGGGTCAGCATCCAGGGGCCGGCAACAATGATGGTGATCAGGGTGATCAGCAGGCGCGGCAGAAAACTCAGGGTCTGTTCGTTAATCTGGGTGGCGGCCTGGAAGGTGCTGACCACCAGGCCAATGACCAGGCCGGGGCCGATTATCAGGCTTGATAGCAGCACGATCATCCACAGCGCTTCGCGCAGGATATCGATCACGGTTGAAGGCGTCATGGGTGCATACCCCCCTATATCCCGTAACTGGCGGCGAGGGTGCCCATGATCAGCGCCCAGCCGTCTACCAGTACAAACAGCATGATTTTGAACGGCAGCGATATGATGATCGGCGACAGCATCATCATACCCATGGCCATCAGCACGCTGGCGACCACCATGTCGATAATGAGAAACGGAATGAACAGAATGAAACCGATCTGGAAGGCGGTTTTCAGCTCGCTGGTCACGAAGGCCGGCAAAAGCACCCAGAAAGAGACGTCCTCGGCGGAGTCGTATTGCTCATCGGCAATCCGCATGAACAGCCCCAGGTCGCTCTCCCGTGTCTGGGCCAGCATGAAGTCGCGGAACGGCTGACTGGCCTGTTCCACGGCTTCCAGCGAAGACAGCTCCTCCTGCATATAGGGCTGAAGGGCCACTTCGTTCACCTCTTCCAGAACCGGCTTCATGATGAAAATCGTGAGAAAGAGTGTCAGGCCCAGAAGGATCTGGTTGGACGGCGTGGACTGCAGGCCAAGGGCCTGGCGCAGTATCGCAAACACCACGATGATGCGGGTAAACGAAGTCATCATCATCAGCATCGCAGGCAGGAAGGTCAGCGCGGTCATCAGCGCCAGGATCTGCAACGATACCGAGTATTCCTGGACGCCCTCTTCCTCTCCCGGCGTTACCGTAAAGGCGGGAATACCCGGAATATCCGCCAGCGTGGCTGGCGCCCAGGTGGTGAGAAACACAAGTACCAGTAACGCCAGGCCCCGCCCCGACACATGCGCCAACATCTCAGGAATCTTCCTTCGATGAAGGCCCGGAGCCCCAGGACTTGCCGATCATACCCTGTAGCTTGCGGGCAAAATCACCGGATACAGGATCACCGGCGCTGACTACGGGTTCGTCGAATACATGGAGAGTGCGGATTGTGGAGGGAGTGACACCTACCAGTATCTGGGTACCGCCTACTTCGATCAGTGCTACCCGCTCCCGTGTCCCCATGGCCATCACCGAGACCACCTTGATGGCGCGGCTATTGCCTCCGGTCATTCCGCCCATGCGCCGCACTATCCAGGCACAACCGAAAATAAGGGCGAGCACCGCCAGCAGGCCGACACCCAGGGTCAGCATGGTGATCAGGGTATCGGGTGCTGATGTCACTTCCTGCGCGGGGGTTTCCTGCTCCTGGGCTGTTGCCAGGGCCGGTACCAGCAGCGTCAGCAAAAGCGCGGTAACCGTGTTGCGCATCAGGAGACCGGATAGCAACGCCATATCACTTCTGCAACCGCTTGATGCGTTCGCCGGGGCTGATCACGTCCGTCAGGCGGATGCCGAACTTTTCGTTGACCATCACCACCTCGCCATGGGCAATAAGAGTTCCGTTAACCAGCACATCCAGCGGCTCGCCCGCCAGACGGTCCAGTTCAATCACCGAGCCCTGGTTCAGCTGCAACAGGTTGCGAATCGGAATCTGGGTGTTGCCAACTTCCATGGAAATAACGACCGGAATATCGAGAATAACGTCCAGATCCGGCGCCGGGCCGGTGCCCTGAGTGAAGTTCGATCCTTCCGGAAATTCTTCCATGGGCGCGGCACGGACATTGTCCCTGCTACCACCACTGGACTCATCGCCGTCATCGGTTTCACCGGCTTCCGCCATTGCAGCCGCCCATTCATCCTCGCGATCGTCGTCGGCATCGCCAGATTCTTCCATGGCAGATTCCCACTCGGCAGCGAGCTTCTCGTCCTCACTGAGCTCCTGCCCGTTTTTCTTGTCGTCATCAGCCATTGCTGCGTCCCACCTTCAGTTGCTTTTTCAGCTTGGGCACGGTTGCCCGCTCATGAATTCTCAGTGCCAGCTTGCCATCGCGGGTGCCCATCGTGGCTTTGTAGATGGGGATGCCGTTGGCAGTCAGGGTCAGTAACTCGGGGATTTCCACCGGGATAATGTCACCCTCTTTCAGCTTGGCAATCTCGCGCAGGGAAATGCGGCGCCTGCACACCGTGGTATTGATGGGAACGTTGACTTCCTTGATGTCCTCCTGGAGAGCGCTGACCCAGCGCTCGTCGACATCATCAATATCACTCTGGACACCCGCGTCCAGCACATCCCGGATCGGCTCGATCATCGAGTAAGGCAGCGCCATGTGCAGCTCTCCGCCACCGCCATCCAGTTCGATATGGAAGGTGCTGACCACCACCACCTCGCTGGGGCTGACAATGTTGGCCATGGCCGGGTTCACCTCGGAGCTGAGGTACTCGAAATCCACCTTCAGCACGGCATGCCAGGCTTCCCGCATGTCGTGGAAAACCTGGTCCAGCACCATCTGCACGATGCGGGTTTCCGTGGGCGTGAATTCGCGGCCCTCGATCTTGGCGTGGCGGCCCTCGCCGCCAAAGAAGTTGTCCACCAGTTTGAACACCAGCTTGGCATCAAGCACAAACAGCGAGGTGCCCCGAAGTGGGCGAACCTTGCAAAGGTTCAGGCTGGTGGGCACATACAGGGTGTGGATGTATTCCCCGAACTTCATGATCTGAACACCACCGGTGGACACATCGGCATTGCGACGCAACAGATTGAAAAGACTGATGCGGGTATAACGGGCAAAACGCTCGTTGATCATTTCAAGCGTTGGCATCCGGCCACGGACGATACGATCCTGGCTGGCGAGATCGTAGGACTTGATACCGGCTTCGTCGGCTTCCTCGTAGGTATCGATATCGCCGTCGTCCACACCGTGGAGGAGCGCGTCGATTTCGTCCTGTGACAGTAAGTCCTGCATACGTTTCTCTGCCCCCGTGTCCGCCCTGGCCGGGCTGTATTGCGCTATCTGTTGCAGTTATTGAACGACAAAATTCCTGAACAGCACCCGTAGCAACGGAGGCTCTCCCTCCTGTTCGAGAGCGCTGTTGACCGCCATCAGCATATCAGCGGCCAGCGCCTGCCGGCCTTCGGGTGTCTGCAACTCATCAAAATTCCGGTCCCCCAGCACACCGATCAGCCGGCTGCGCAACAATGGCATGTGCTGGCGGGCGGCCGCCAACGCCTGCGGATTATCCGCTTCGAAAGCAAGATGAGCCTGCGCGTAACGCTGCCGACCCTCAGCCTGTACTGTTGTGACCAGCGCCTTTTGCAACACGGTATAGGTGCTGGGGACAAAGACCTCGGCCTGCTCCGTCTCCACTTTCTCGTCACCACCCGTGAGTCCGGGAATGCTTCCCCCCAGGAACCACATTGTTCCGGCCACAGAAAGCCCGATAGCCAGAATAACTACCAGTACCAGCAGTAAAACAAGCTTGAGTCTGCCTTTCTTTGCCGGCGCCGCCGCGGGCGCATTATCTTCAGCCATAACGTGCTTCTGCCAGAAATCCGTCAACCGGACAGTTTATATGAAGATATAAGCAAAGGACGGGCCAGGTTTCCCCCATCCTCCTTATCCGGAGAGCAGTCTAGCGTTGCTGCGGAGGATGGGCAAAAGAAGAATTACGCGGGAAGCAAATTCGCTCAGGCAAAGATATCAACTTCGCCTTTCCAGGTCAGATCCAGGGAATCGGGTTGCAGGTCCTGATCCTGGCCGCCCGTGTCTGCCAAAGCACCGCTGCCTTTCCCGTTATTTTCATCGGCGCCGTTCTCCCCTGCCTGTTGCTGCGGGGAGTCGGATACATCGAACTGTTCAAGAGACAGCCCCTGCTCGTTCAACATATCCCGGAGGCGATGGCTGTGAAGTTCCAGCTGGTCCCGTACAGCCGGGTTGGCCGAATGCACGGTGATATTGGCCTGTTCCTGCTGAACCTGGACGCGCACTTCCATAGGTCCCATATCCGGTGGTGTCAGATGTATTTCCGCGACAGACATATTGCGCGCCGTCAGCCAGGTCAGCTTGCCAACCAGCTTGTCGCCCCACTCCGCATGATTGACCGGTACATCGATGGAAGTGGTATACCCCCGCAAGGCAGCTACGTCAGCTGGCAGCTTTGCAGTGTCGGGACCGGTCAGCTGCTGGCTGGCCAGTTCTGCCGCTGCCTGAAACCGAATGCCCCCCTGAACCGGCGGTGTTTCCTGGGTACGGCTGGTGTCAGCAGCGACGCCAGACATCAGCGCTTCGGTCAGGGCCATCCCGGCTCCTGTCCCGGCACCCTGCGCCCCCTGGCCGGGTTTACTGCCGGCTGCGCCAGGCAGTCCCGGCATGATTCCGGCAAACGCCTGCATCCCCGGCATTACGCCATTAGCGCCGGCCTGGCCCCCGTTTGGCCCTGGCGCTGACGGCAGAGTACCGCCATCAATGCCGCTGGCCGGCATCAATAAAGCCTGAAGGCCGGCAAAGGTCAGTGGCATGCCCTCTTCCGGCAATGTCTCATCAGTATTGCCTTGCCGAATGACCTCTTCGGCCCCGGCACTGTCGCCGTTGTTGCCGGTTGCCGTTGCCGCGGTGGCTTGCTTGTGATCATCCGCGCGGCTGTCGCTGCTCTTTTCCGGGCGCGCCGCCTCGTTACGGGCATTCTCGTCAGTATGCGCCTGCTCCCGTTTTTCGGTCTGTTTCTGGTCGAGCCGCTGCTGCTCGGAACGGGAAACAGTATCAAAATCACTGTCACCGTTTTTTTCACGGCCGCCCGGAGCCGGCTTTACGCCCTTATCGGACTGCGGCCCCTGCGGGGATGTCTGGGGAAGAACCATTTGGGACATGGCAACCTCTTGCCGCTTTTTGCTGATCGGAGCGCATTTTTCTGCGCTACCAGAGTATTTAGCAAAAGCGATGCCATTCCGGGCAACAGCGGTGTCATTCTGTATTGCTATTCCAGAAACCGTCGGAGACTGTCCTCTACCTGCCGGAATTCGTTTTCAATGGCTTCGACCATGACAGCGGCTTCACTCAGGCGGTTGCTACGCCCGGCCTTTTCAGCCTCAGAGCAGAGTTCGCCCAACCTGGGCGCGCCAATATTGATGCAACTGCCCTTGAAGCTGTGTGCGGACCTGGAAAACCTGTCCGCGTCCTCCTGTTCCAGGGCCGAACGCAGGTGAGCGATGCGATCGGAGGAATCCATGATGTAAGTGTTGATCAGGATATCGAACTCATCCTCCATCACATCCTGCAACTCGGCCAGTGCTTCCTGGTCAAGGTGTGGCTTGTCTGTCATGGCCAACTCCCTTTTTATGTGTTGGTACTGCCCTACCGGGCAGCGACCTCAGAAAAATCCCAGTCGTATACGATTTCCGCCCGGGTGCCCTGTTCCCGGAAGTTGAGGGAGTGCCCCAGCTTGCGTAGCAGCATCAGCCCCCGTCCGGAATAACCACCCTCGTCAGTGACAGTGAACGGATCAAGATAATCGAATCCACTGCCACTGTCTTCGCACACGATGGTTAGCTGGCCGCCCCGGTCAGTCGTGGTATGGGTCAGGGTAAACCGGACATAGTGCTCCGATACCGACTTCAAACGCCGCTCCCGCTCGGCATAATAGCGACCGAACCCCTCGGGCGTTGCCTTCCAGTGCGAAGACAGGCCCAATACACCGTGCTCCAGGGCATTGGTATAAAGCTCTGATAACAATGTGTAGATCTCGCCACTCTTGCGGCGCAATCCCGGCACCTCCATACAGATATGGAGCAGCAATGGCAGCGGGTTGAACTGTGCCAGCGAACGGTCACGGATCTCATAAACACAGTGCCATTCCGCGGGACCTTCCAGTGCCGACTGCGGTAGCCGGTCCGACACCCCGACCAGCTCGGCCTCCTTCACCATCTGCAAAGACAGCAAGGTTACGTCATCCTGCTCAGGTTGCCTGCCGGTGAACGCATTAATGCCCGCCATCACCGCGTCGAAAGCTGAACCGCCACTGCCGCTGTCATCAAGCGACTGCTTCAGACGTTCTTCCCCGTACATTTCGCCGTATTGATTCTCGGCTTCCATAACACCATCGGTCATCATCAGCAGAGTATCCCCCGGCTCGGTGCGAAACACCTCCGTTCGGGCATCGAAACGCGCAGCGCCAAGCACACCCAGCGGCAGATGCCGGGATACAATGCTCTCAAACATTCCATCCTTTCTTATCAGGACGCCATCCGGCAGCCCTCCGTTCCATACCTGCAACTGATTGAGGTGAAAATCTGCCTGAATCATCGCTGCGCAACAAAACATTCCGGTAGGCAGGATCCGCACCAGCTTCTGGTTGATCTCCCGCAGCACGTCGCTGCCGCTGAAGCCCTTGCTGGTCATGCCGTAGAAAATCTCGGCCACCGGCAAGGCACCGACTGCGGCAGGCAGTCCATGGCCGGTAAAGTCGCCAACCAGTATCTGCATGCCCCCCGCGGGGCGCGGACAGGCGAAGAGAACGTCGCCGTTAAAAATGGACATGGGAGAGGCGTGATAGCGAATATTCGGCGCGTTCAGACAGCCGGTGTGGGCGACATTATCGAATACCCGCTTGGCAACTTCCTGTTCTTCAAGAAGCTGGCGGTTGCGGTCGTGGATCAGATCGCGATGCTGGCTCAGGGTCCGGTGCATCAGCCTCATGCGGTTGAACGCATTGATCTTCGCTTCAATGATGACGCGGTTGTAGGGCTTCGTCAGAAAATCGTCACCACCGGCTTCCAGACAGCGGGCCAGTGCGTCGGCATCGGACAGGGAGGTCATAAAGATAAGCGGTACCAGACGCTCTCCGGCCAGAGCCTTGATGTGATGGGCGGCCTCCATTCCGTCCATAACCGGCATCAATGCATCCAGCAGCACGATGTCTGCGCCGGACCGGCGGAAAATATCGACAGCGTCCTTACCATTTTTTGCGTCTTCAACCTCATGGCCAAGACGGCGGAGAAGGGTTTTGAGAATCAGACGGTCACTGTCACTATCGTCGGCAATCAGAATTCTCAGCGGCCGACTGTCCGAGAGTGAATGATCCACGGCGAACCTCCGCAGCCCTGCGATGTGGTGATTCAGCGAATCGAAAACAACTGATCGAAATTGGATATGGACAGTATACGGCGCACGTCGCTGTTGCAGTTTTCGATGCGGATTTTCGCACTGTCACCACCTGCGTAATCTCTGAGCAACAGCAGCATACCCAGCGCCGAGCTGTCGAGGTAGGTCGTGTCGGAAAGGTCCACCACAAAGTTCGTTACGTTTTCATCACCATGTTCATAGGCATCACGAAAGGCCTGATGGGTACTGAAGTCGAAGCGACCCTCGATTTTTATGGTCAGGGTCTTACCGTCCTCACTGCGATGCGTCTGAATCGGCATTACGGAGCCTCCATGAATTGCGAGAGTGTAACAGGGAACAGCGTAAGCCTCGGGGGCATCCTGCATTAAAGGATAGTCCACCATACCGGATTTGCCTCCGTATTACATATCTCAGCCACACCTTTTAGCGTCGCCTTGACAGAAGTCGCCCGGCGGCCTCGTCCATCTGTTTCTGTTCCCTCAGGTCCTGCTCCCGCTGCTCCTGCCGGCGGCAGGTTTCAATATACTTTTCCATCCCACGGCGCCGTTCCCAGGCCTGTTGCCACTCCTCCCTGCGCACCCGAAGCCGGTCTTCCGCCTGCTCAAGCAGTTTCTGTTGCTGGCCAATCACCTGATCCAGTTGAGCGATGAAAGCCTGCCAGCCCTGTAGCCTGGCGACTGGCACCACGCCCTGCTGATTACTTCGTATCTGGTCCCGGTACTCCTTCTGGTAACGCTCCAGGTTTTCTATCTGTTGGCGCTGGGCCTCGTAGTGTTGCCCGGCCTCCGCCATTTTTTCAAGAGCGGTTTTTTCCTTGCGCTCCTCAAGTGTCAGTACCACTGCCAGACGCTGTGATCGCAACATCAGTTATTCCCCCGGGCAACGGATGGCGGGATTTTGGCGCGGTCGGGCGAGCGCCTTTCCGGCACTACCGCCAGCAGTTGCTGGATACTTTCCTCAAGGGGGGCGCTTTCATTCAACCCCTGTTGCAGAAACTGCCCCATGTTGGCGATGTGGGCAATGGCAAAATCGGTTTCCGGATCCGACCCCTTCACGTAGGCGCCAACGCTGATCAGATCCCGGGCCTGCTGGTAGCGGGAGTAGACCTGTTTGAAACGCTGGGCGCGGGCGAAGTGCTCTGGCTGCGTTACCTGGGGCATGACGCGGCTGATCGACGCCTCGACATCGATGGCGGGATAGTGTCCCTCTTCCGCCAGCCGGCGGGACAGCACAATGTGACCGTCCAGAATGGCCCTTGCGGCATCGGCAATGGGGTCCTGCTGATCGTCACCTTCCGTCAGCACGGTATAGAACGCGGTTATCGAGCCACCACCGGGGCGACCATTGCCGGTTCTTTCCACCAGTTGTGGCAACTTTGCGAACACCGAGGGCGGGTAGCCCTTGGTGGCAGGCGGCTCGCCCACCGCAAGCGCAATTTCACGCTGGGCCTGGGCATAGCGGGTGAGGGAGTCCATCAACAACAGCACCCGCTTACCCTGATCCCGATAATACTCCGCAATTCGGGTAGTCAGCATGGCGGCGCGCAGCCGCATCAGTGGCGAGTCGTCGGCGGGAGAGGCCACCACCACGGAGCGATCCAGGCCCTCATCTCCCAGAATATCCTCAATAAATTCCTTTACCTCGCGGCCGCGCTCACCGATCAGCCCGACCACGGTTATATCCGCGTCGGTAAAACGGGTCATCATGCCCAGCAACACACTTTTGCCGACACCACTGCCGGCGAACAGCCCCAGGCGCTGCCCCTGACCCACCGTCATCAACGCATTGATTGCCCGTATGCCCACATCCATGGACTGGCGAACCGGGGCCCGGTCCAGCGGGTTGATGATATCGCCACTCAGCGACACGCGGGCTTCTGCCTGCAACGGCCCCTTGCCATCAAGCGGCTCGCCGTTACCGTTCACCACCCGCCCCAGCAGTTCTGGTCCGACCGGCACCCGGCTGGCGGCCGATAACGGCACCACTCTGGCCCCGGGACGCAATCCTTCAATGGCGGTCAGCGGCATGAGATAGACGCGATCATCCTCAAAACCCACCACCTCCGCTTCCACGGTGCCGGCACCCTGCCCGGTAATCACGCAGCGGTCACCCACCACCATGGGACAACCCACACACTCAAGGGTGAGGCCGACCATCCGCGTCAGCCGGCCGGAAAGTTCCGGTTGTGGTGCTTCGGTGAAACAGGACTGCAATCTTGCGAGGCGTTCAGCCAGATGTGCCGTCATCGCCCTCTCCCTCACCTTTGCCTTTGCCTGCATCCCTGTCCTCGCCGGAATCAAGTACGCCATGCTGGAAGTCGGTGAGGTCGCTCATCATGGCATCGATTTCTTCGGCCTCACCGGTTTTTTCGGTATCCAGCTGTTTGTCCAGCATCCCCTGAACGGCTTTCTGGAACCGCTTTTCCACGGTGAAGTCCACCAGGCTGTGGCGGGTTTCCAGCTTACAGCCACCCCGCAGAACTGCCGCATCTTCCAAAATGGACGTGACTGCCTCGAACTTCCCGGCAATCTCGCTGACCCACTGATAATCGTCAGGATGGATATGAATGCGCACGTTTTCGGTCGTTGAAGGCAGCGACGCCATGGCGCGACGGACTACTTCAGCGATATGGGACGAGTCCAGCGACAGCTCGCGAAACACCACAGCACGGGCAAGCGCCGTAGTCAGGTTCATCAGGGCGATTTCCACTTCGTCTTCGTGGCGCTGGATGGGAATCAGCAATTCGCCCAGCAAATGCTCCAGCCGGTCCAGCTTGGTGTCCACTTCCTTGCGGGTTTCCGCCAGACCCAGTTCGCTTCCCCGCTCGCGGCCTTCTGCCAGACCTGCCTCATACCCTTCCTGATACCCTTTGTCCCGACCCTCATCAAAACCGGCCTGATATCCCGCTTCCCGACCTTCCGTATGCCCGTCTTCATGAGCAGCCTGCCGGATTTCGTCGATGTCGGCAGCGGTCAGGGGCTTTACCTCACGCTCCTCTTCCTGGACAACTTCGTTGCCCCGGGCATCCAGCAACGGCAGTTCCCAGCGCTCATAGGCGGTGAGATTTTCCCTGGGGATGCGATCGAGATTGCGGCGGGGATCTTTCATCACATCATTTCTTCGCCAGCACCACCGAGGGTGATTTCACCGGCTTCAGCCATACGACGGGCAATGGTGATAATGTCCTTCTGGGCAGATTCCACTTCACTGACCCGCACCGGCCCCTTGGCTTCCAGGTCATCCTGCAGCAGTTCCGCCGCCCTTTTGGACATGTTCTTGAAAATTTTCTCCTGGACACCATCGTCCGCGCCCTTGAGAGCCACCACCAGTACTTCCGATGAAACTTCTCGCAGGAGCGCCTGGATACCGCGGTCTTCGATGTCTTTCAGGTTATCGAAGACAAACATCAGGTCTTCGATGGTGGAAGCCAGGTCAGGATCCATGTCCTTGATGGAGTCCATCAGGCCACCTTCGATATTGCGGTCCATGAAGTTCATGATATCCGCGGCTCGCTTGACCCCGCCAATGCGGCTGGTCTGGGCAGCAGAGCCGCCGGAGAACTGCTTCTCGAGGATGTCGTTGAGTTCCTGCAGGGCCTGGGGCTGGATGCTTTCCAGGGATGCGACACGCATCATCACGTCCAGGCGCACCTTGTCATCCAGCGTGCCCAGAATCTCGGCCGCCTGATCCGGATCAAGGTAGGAAATGACAATGGCCTGAATCTGCGGGTGCTCATAGCGGATGATGTCACCCACGGCACGGGGCTCCATCCACTTCAGGGTATCCAGGCCGGTGGTGTTACCACCAATGAGAATCCGGTCAATCAGGCTGGAGGCCTTGTCGTCACCCAGTGCCTGGGTGAGCATGGTGCGGATGTAGTCATCATTGCCAACACCCAGGCCGGTCTGGCCGCCAACCGCCTCAACGAACTGGTTGAGCACGTAGGTAACGTCGTCCTTGCTGACGTCTTTCATCTGGGCCATGGCCACACCGACCCGCTGCACCTCTTTCGGCCCCATATGCTTGAGCACTTCGGCAGCGTCGTTTTCGCCCAGCGACATCAGCAGGATTGCCGCCTGCTCTACCCGCGGGATTTTCCGCTGGAGCTTTTGCGGCGCATCAGGCTGGAGGTTGTTCTCATCAGTCATCGACATTCACCCACTGGCGCATCACCTGGGAGACCCGTGCCGGGTCTTCCGCAATCAGGCCTTTCAAAGCATTCAGCTGCCTATCATAACTGTCTGTTGCGCCGGGCAAAAGCAGATCATCCTGGGAATGCATGGCCTCCCGCATGGCGTCGCCACCCTCAATGCCCTCCAGCCCCTCGTAGCCACCATCGTCGGAATCGCCCCTGCGTTCGCTGCGGCCACCGCCGGACAGGCTTTTGAGAGTCGGGCGCAGCAGCCCCAGCACCAGCACAAGGATCACCAGTCCTGCCAGCACCTGCTTCATCAGGTCCCAGAACCAGGGCTGTTCCCAGAATCCCGGGGCCTCGAACTCTACCTGCTCCTGCGCTGCAAATGCGGTATTCATCACGGTAACGCTGTCGCCCCTGGCCGCTGAATACCCCACCGCATCACGGACCAGCATGGTCAGCCGCTGCAACTCCTGTTCAGGCCAGGGTTCATAGCTGACCTCGCCGGTCTGGGGATCCACCACCTTCATATCATCGACGGCCAGCGCCACCGACAGGCGCTTTATGCCGCCAAGCTCCTGGCGGACATAGCTGACAGTCCGGTCCATTTCGTAGTTGCGGGTTGACTCCTCACGCACGTTTACCGGAGCTGCCTGGCCTTCGCCCTCCCCATTACCGTTGGCCTGCTCCGGCACGGTCGCCTGGGCCGGTGGCTGATTGGCCAGGGCGCCGGGAATACCGCCTGCGACGCCGCCGACGCGTCGTTCGGACATCTGGCGCTCACTGCGTACTGCCTGCTGCTCGGGATTGAACAGTTCCTCCGCCTGCTCCACCGAGGAAAAGTCGAGATCTGCTGTAACTTCGGCCCGGAACCGGCCATCACCAACGACGGGGCGTATCAGAGAGGCCACCCTGCGGGTGAGCCGGTCCTCGACACGGGCGGTAAAGTCGTACTGATCCTCCATCTGGCGGCTGTCACCCTTGTCCTCGCGGCCAGTCAGCAGATTGCCGCTCTGATCAACCACGGTGACATTGTCCTTGCTCATTTCCGGAATGCTGCCGGCGACCAGATTCACAATCGAGGCAATCTGTTCCTGCTCCAGGCGGCGGCCGGCAACGACTTCGAGAAAGACAGACGCCGTTGGTGTACGGGCATCCCGGACGAACACCGAGCGCTCGGGGATGGCCAGATGAACCCGCGCCGCCCTGACCGTTCGCATGCTGCCGATGGTGCGGGCCAACTCTCCCTCGAGGCCGCGGCGGAAGCTGATGGTTTCCATGAACTGGGAGGTGCCCAGACCGCGGTCCTGGTCAAGAATCTCGTAGCCCATGGTCTGCTCGTCAGTTACACCTTCGGCCGCCAGCTTCAAGCGGGCGTTGTAAACCTCGTCGGAAGGCACAAGCAAGGCACCGGTGCGGGGCTCCATACGGTAATCGATACCATTGGCCTCGAGGATGGTGGTGACATCCCGGGGATTGTAGCCGGACATATCTCCCACCACGGGCTGGTAATTGGGTTCCTGGGCCCAGAGCACCACGGCAACACCAAGGGCGACGCTGGCAGCAAGCCCGACCATCAGCCCCACCTGCCGCAGCAGGTTCAGCCGATTAAACCCGAAGATCAGATCACTGCGGCTCTCGCCGGTGTCGTCATCCCGCGACGCGGGCATATTCGAGGATGAGGTTTCGGCAGGTAAAGTGGCCATGGGTCTGCTCCGCTATCAAACCGGCATGTTCATGATGTCTTCGTACGCTTTCACAACCCGGTTGCGAACCTGGGTCATTGCCTCGAAGGAGATGGATGCTTTTTCAGACGCGATCATGACCCGGGTAATGTCCACATTGGGGTCACCCATGTCGTAAGCAGTCTTGAGATTACTGGACGACTGCTGCAACTCGTTGACGGACCCCACGGCCTGGCTGAGCATGTCACTGAATTTCGGAGTGTCAGAGGTTTCCTGAATCCGCGAGGGCCCGTCCATCCGGCCACGGATATTGTTATCCTGCTCTACCCGCTGATTTTCCATCATCTGCGAGCGCATGTTGCGGATTTCAGAAAGAACACTGTTGATGTCAGCGCGCTGGACCATGATTCACTCTCCCGGGTCGCCTCTTAGCGGGCAAGCCATTGAACTGGATATTGCTTTGCGGGAATTAAAGCAAACCACAGGCCAATATGAATTATTTCCGGTTTTTCATAATGTTAATGAGGTTTCTGGAAGGAGACCCGAGCGCAACGACAGTCTTTTGACGAACCCATAAAAAACGGCACCCGCAGGTGCCGAACGAAGGAGTTCTCAGGGAATTCAGGCGGCAGACAGCTCGGCATCCAGATCGATGCCAGCGTCCCGCATCTGGGCCAGCTTGTACCTGAGTGTCCGGGGACTGATGCCCAGTTGCTCCGCAGCCCGGTTGCGGCGGCCACGTTCCTTTTTCAGCGCCTGGATAATAATCCGGAACTCACGCTGCCGGACCTCGTCACCAAGAGACGTCGGCGACAGATCCTCAGCGCCGGGCCCGGCGAATTCTTCGGCTGACTGTTCAATCTCGTCCGAAAACGGCTCCGGGGCAGCATGCCGGGGATTATCCGATGCCGGACTGCTGTCCATCCGCCCGGTAATGCCCAGCTCCAGGCACAGATCACAAGCATGGATAACATTACCCTGATGCAGCACCAACGCCCGCTGGATGGCGTTGTCCAGTTCGCGGACATTACCCGGCCATTGATGCGCCATCAGTGAATTCCTGGCGTCCGGCGCAAAGGTCACACCGGTCAGTTTCATCTTGCGACAGTGGTTTTTCAGCAAGGCACTGGCCAGCGGCATGATATCGAGAGTGCGCTCCCGCAGCGGCTGCCAGTGCATGGGAAACACCGTCAGCCGGTAGTACAGGTCTTCGCGGAATTTGCCTTCGCGCACATAGTCGGACAGATCCCGGTTGGTGGTGGCAATAACCCGTACGTCCAGGGTAATGGTTTTGCGACCACCGACCCGCTCAACCTCACGCTCCTGCAATACCCGCAACAGTTTCGACTGCAGGCCCAGTTCCATTTCCGAAATCTCGTCCAGCAGGATAGTGCCACCGTTGGCCTGCTCAAACTTGCCGGGGGACGTCGCCACGGCACCGGTAAAGGCACCCTTCTCATGGCCAAACAGGATGGCCTCCAGCATATTCTCGGGAATCGCCGCGCAATTGATGGCAACGAAAGGCTGCCCGGACCGTGGGGACTGCTGATGAATATAACGGGCCAGCACCTCTTTGCCGGTACCGCTCTCACCGGAAATCATCACTGTCGAGTCGCTGGCCGCCACTTTTGCGGCCAGCTGGAACATACGCTTGCTGACAGGATCCTCTGCAACCGGCTGATCGCCACTTTTCTGGCGGCCACCGCCCACTACCTTGCTGACAGCATCCACCAGCACTGCCGGCTCAAACGGCTTGACCAGATAATCGATGGCGCCTGCCTGCATGGCGGAAACCGCATGGCTGATCTGGCCGTAGGCGGTGATCAGCATCGTCGGCAGGCCGGGATACAGGCGCTGCACTTCATGTAACAGATCATGGCCGGACATGCCCGGCATATTGACATCACTCACCACCATATCCACCGGTGACTCGGCCAGCTGCGCCAGCGCCTGCTGCGCATTGGCGGCTTCCCGCACGCGGAACTTTGCCAGCTCCAGCGTCGTCACCAGCGCTTCACGCAGATCGTGGTCGTCCTCAACTATCAGAATCTGGGCTTTGGCCATGATTGACTCCGGTCAGTGTTTACTGGGTGCCTGCGAGTGCCGGCCACCGGCCGACAGGGAACGCAACAATGGCAGCGAAATGGTTGCAACAGCGCCTTTGCCTGAGGGCGCTTCAATCGTAAACCGGCCCTGGTGCGCCTTGACCACCGCCTGGACCACCGCCAGCCCGAGGCCAGTGCCGTGGGACTTGGTGGTATAGAAGGCTTCCAGCAACCGATGGGCCTGCTCAGGCGAAAACCCGGGGCCGTTATCCGCTATCCGAACCACCAGCTCGCCACCGGCTGAAGCAATGGCAACCGTCACCTTCGTTGCACCCGCTTCCACACTGTTATTCACCAGGTTGGTACAGGCGCCGACCAGGGCATCGCGGTTACACATCAAAGACTCGTTATCAGCTTCGTTGTCCAGTTCCACGGTAACGCCGGCAGGAAGCTTCAACCCGTCCAGTGCGGAAGCGAACGCCTGAACCAGCACACCAGCAGACAACTCCTCTGCCAGCCGGGTTTCCCCGCGGGCGAAAATCAGCATGTCGCGAACCTGCTGCTCCAGGTGCGTCAGACGGGACATTAACCGGGAAGCGCAACGCTGTCGCATCTCCTCATCAAGATCTTCCTGGCTGAGGTGCCCGCCATACAGAATGGCGGCCGACAGCGGCGTGCGAATCTGGTGAGCCAGGGAAGCCACCATCTTGCCCATGGCGGAGAGACGCTGGGCATGGGCAAGCTGAGCCTGGAGGTGACGGGTCTCGGTCAGGTCCGTCAGCAGGATCAACTGTCCTGGCTGGTTCTCCATGGTACGGATTTCGATACTCACCCGACGGCCATCCTTCAGCGATACCTCGTGGCCATCATCCCGCCGCGGCGCGAAACAGCGGCGAATCACATCCACCCAGCGCTCGCCATCCAGAGGCTCGCCCAGCAGGGTAATCGCCGCCGGATTGGTCTGCGTGACCACCCCCTGGCTGTCGAGCACCACAACACCGGCCGGAAGCGCATGAAGCAGGGTGGAAAGCCGGTCCGCCAGCTCCTCCTTCTGCTCCAGCTCAGCCTGACGTTGCCGCGATTCCGCCGACAGCTCACCGGACAACTGGTTAACACGGGACTCCAGGGTGCGATAGGAATCAGTAATCTGCCGGGACATCTGATTGAACAGATCCAGCGCCGTACCCACCGCCTCATCATCCTGCTCCGGGAACAACGCTGTTACCTTGTCATTGACATCCGCTGCCGCATTGCTTGAGGGCTCCCTCTTATTAGCTAAGGGCTCCTTGGCCGACGACAAACCAACAAATTGCAACTGACTCATACACTCGCCCTCTGACCGGACCAGACACCGGCCCGTACCAATCGGATGGATCGTTTGAGCGTATCCAAGCCAGCACTGTGCCAACTTTAATTTTTGTTTATATTTCAAAGGGAAGGGAAATCACTGAAAGGACAGACGACGGGTTTACGTCACCCGGAAAACAACAATGGCGCCGAAGGTTACAAACCTTTGACGCCATCTGGAAAAGCAGAGAAC
Organism: Marinobacter orientalis; assembly: GCF_004792665.1. Lineage (GTDB taxonomy): Bacteria > Pseudomonadota > Gammaproteobacteria > Pseudomonadales > Oleiphilaceae > Marinobacter > Marinobacter orientalis. Next base: position 37,798 of record NZ_SRZX01000006.1, on the reverse strand, counting down.
CTCAGCCTTCCCCGGACTCCTCATCCCGAAGCCCGTACTTCCTGACCTTCTCCACCAGCGTGGTACGCCGAATCCGCAACTTCTCCGCGGCCCGGGCCACCACACCCCCCGCTTCATCCAGCGCCTGCTGAATCAGCTGCTTCTCAAGATTGGAGAGATAATCCTTCAGATCGATACCATTTACCGGCAGCAGGGCCGGCGCGTCCAGCCCGACGAGCCCGGGAATATTCGAGGGCATGCCGGAATCATCCACCGGACGGTTCTCATCATAGTCATCCACATAGCGGAACTTCTTGGGCAACTCCTGCACCCCGATGACACCGTAGGGATGCATGATCGCCAGGCGCTCCACCAGATTTGCCAGCTCGCGGACATTACCGGGCCAGTCATGGCGGCACAGGCTCATGATCGCTGCCGAATTCATCCGTAGTGAGCCGCGCTTTTCTTTCTCCATACGGGAAATCAGCTCATTGATCAGCAGGGGGATATCCTCCACCCGTTCCCGCAGGGCCGGCATCTCGATGGGAAACACATTGAGGCGATAGTACAGATCTTCCCGGAAATCGCCGCTTTCAATCATGTCTTCCAGAACTTTGTGGGTTGCCGCAATCACTCTTACATCGGCGGATTGGGTGCGATTACTGCCAACCCGCTCGTAGGTGCGCTCCTGCAATACCCGCAGTATCTTCACCTGCATGTTCAGGGGCATATCACCGATCTCATCAAGAAACAGCGTGCCGCCCTCGGCCAGCTCAAAGCGGCCAACGCGAGCGGTAATGGCCCCGGTAAAGGCCCCCTTCTCGTGCCCGAACAGCTCGCTTTCCAGCAATTCCGCGGGAATGGCGCCGCAGTTGACCGGCACAAACGGCTTGTCACGTCGGGCCGAATGGTAATGCAGATTACGAGCCACCACTTCTTTACCGGTCCCCGATTCACCGGTAATCAGCACACTCACATCCTTGTCTGCCACCTGCTCCATCAGCTGACGCACCGACTGCACTTTGCGGCTGGTACCCACGAGACTGCGAAACAGCTGCAACCCGCGCTGCTGGCCACGTTCCCGGGAGCGGGCGAACTGGGCACGGTAAATCTGGGCGCGATAAAGCGAATCCACAAACTTGGTGTAATTCAGGGGCCATTCCATACGGGCGATCACCCGGCTGGCATGATCCTCGGACACCCCCTTCAGGTCGGGATTCCCCACCATCAGAACGGGCACACCCTGAGTGGCTTCACACACCGCGGAAACAGTCTTTTGGATACCGTTGTCCTCCCCATTGAGGATAACAACGGAGACTTCGTCCAGAGTTTCAGGATCGCCACTGGCGAGCAACGAACGCGCTTCTTCGCCGAAGAGGACATCTTCCTCACCAATAAATTCAACGATTGTGGCAATGTCGCGCTTTCTTGACTCGTCCTCGCTGAGCACCAGAACCTTGTTATTCTTCAACATCCAAACGAATCTCTTGCGGGGATTTGTGCGGTATTTAAGACTGAAAGAGTGCCTGAGTCAATTTTATGACGCTATTTGCGGCGATTGGAGGAGACATTCTGATAGGCTTTTGCCGCGCTCCGGTTCTGGTTGACCCCCTTGAGCGCCTGCCGGGCTTCAGCCTTTGCCTCATTTGCCGAAATATTGGCACGGTCACAAAAGGTCTGCAGTGTTGCCAACCTCTTCCGGACCGGCTCCGGGCTCAGCTCTCCTGCTTCCAGAGCCACCATCACCGGTTCGATTGTCGGTTTGACCTTTTCGTTAAGCCGTGACAGCTCCTCCCAATTCTTCTCTGCAAGGGCCGTTTTCAGCTGCTCTACCAGGGTATCCACTGCTTTCAGTTGCTCCGGCACCGACATGACTGCATCTCCGTTATCATTGTTTAGCCCGGGCAATGGCCGGGGGATCGGCGAGAACCCCGGCACTGGCTGCAATCAGCGCCTGGCCGCCCTGCGGGCTGCAGATGCCGAAAACTCATTGCCACGGAAGCCAGGATTGAAATCGTAGGCCCGGAAACCATCATCCAGACCATCAATATAATAACGCTGGGCTTTGAGGTCGTACGTCATCTCCATGGTAGTCCAGAATACAGGCTCACTGTAATAACTGATATTGTGTGCCTCCGACAGTCGCCACAGCTCACCTTCACTGTCGTATTCCTCACTGGCGAGAATCTGCCAGCTATCCTCGTCCACGTAAAACACCCGGCGGGGATAGATGTGGCTGATCCCTGTACGCAGTTTTGCTTCTACGACCCATACCCGATGCAGCTCGTAGCGGGCCAGCTGCTGATTGATATGTCGCGGTCGGATGACATCGTCAGGCCTGACGCTTTCATCGTGAAGTCTGTAGGCATTATAGGGTACAAACATTTCCTGCTTGCCCTTCAACTCCCAGTCATACTGGTTCGGCGCACCGTTGTACATATCCTTCTGATCCACAGACCTCAGTGACGAAGCGTTCGGCAGATCGGTTTCGTAGGCCAGGTTCGGGGATCTGCGCAGCCGCCGCGAACCTGCATCATAGCGCCAGGCCAGACGCGGCGAGCGGATCTGGTCAAGTGTCTCGTGGACGAGAGTAATGGTACCCGCCAGGCTTGAGGGCGCTATAGTGTCGGTCTTCAGGTAAAAGATCTTGTTATCGATATCAGTCAGATCGGCTCCCCTGCGACTGTACGCAAAAAAGTAGTCGTACTGGTTCACAACCTGGTTATAGGAGCCATTAACCTGGGGGGTCGCGGAAGAACTGCGAAAGGAAAGTTCTTCACCACGGTAACGCAGGATATGGTTCCAGATCACCTGAAGCCCATTCTCCGGAATCGGGAAGGGACTGGTCATGACAGCGTCCCGCACCCCGTTGCCATTACTCAGCAGCTGCGCGCTGAGGGCATTTTCCCGTGACTTGTCATACACGTCGTCGGGAAAGGCTGCCGTGCGGCGCGTTGTATACACCGGCATCACAAATTCCGGGCCATATTGCTCCAGCATCCGGATGTGTCCGTCAGTCAGCTTGTTGCGGTAAAGATCCACGTTGTCCGCGGTAATCACAAACAGCGGATCATCCCGCGGGAATGGATTGATCTCCACCTGCCCCGGTTCCCAGCCAGCCGGCGGGGAACCCAGCCCGCCGGTCCATTCCGGAATGCTGCCAGATACATTGCCTTTTCTTTCCGCACCAACGGGAGTGAGCTCATTGCCCAACCGCTCGGCCTCGGATTCACTGACCTTCGCGTACACGCTACCTGCAAACCCGATCATTGCCACGGTAAAACCCGCGACCAAATGGTTCCGCATTCCCTTCCACCTCCACTGAAACTGATCCGGATGCCCTGCCCTGACGGCGTCCGGTTAACGGGAAGCCAAAGCCGGGCGATCATAAGTTACTAAAAACGAGCGCCTTTTTGCCAAATTCAAACGACCGTTTCAAGTGAATCTTTGTAGTTTCTTGTCAAAGGCCCGCGGATTAACAGGAAGGAGGAAATTCACATCCGGAAATGTTATCATTGGCAGTTAATTCATCGCGCGACAAAGACACCACCTAAAGGTATTTCCATGGCGTCACCGTGGCACTCACTGGTTTCCCAGAAGATCTTCCTTGCCAGGACCCTCCTGGAGCATCTGGATGGGAACGACCCTGTTCCGATGCGTGAAGCCCTGACCCAGGGCGCCGTTGAGCTTGCGTTGCGGGCGCGGAAACTGATTCTGGTGATGATCGCAAGAATGTACCAGGACAAGGAGGGGCAGCCTGGCAACCTGACGGCTTTGACGGAACTGCTCGGGGATGACATTCCGGAAACCGCAGAACTGAACGTGCTGGCCATGGATACCGGGAGCTGGTGGAACCATCTTGAGCAACTGGAGCGGCATCAGGGCAACCCGCCGGTGGCCAGGAAAACCGTGAGTGACGAAAACGTGATCGCCGTGTCTGCAGATACCGGCCCGGACAGGTCGAAAGAGGCTCTCAAGCAAACCCTGAGTGCGATCAAACATTTTACCGATACCCTTGAGGAACGACATAGCGAGTGGTGATGCCACGGCATGTCAGAATCAGGGGGAATGAACTGAAAGGCTAACTGAATGTCACCCTCATTTTTCGAGATTGTACAACTGAGCAATGGCGATTATGCACTTCGCAGGATCGACGACGACAGCGCACCACTGGTAAAAATATCGTTCTCAGACGAAGCCAGGGAAATGATGCAGGACCGGGATATGAACGTGGCCAAAGCCATGATCGCCGCCGGCATAGAGGCTGCTGGAGATGTTGGCCACGATATTGACTGGGAAGAGGAAGAGCCAGACGCCCATCAAACCCGGCCCTCCTACACACTTCACTGATCCAGGTGCTTTACTGGCCGGCGTTTTACTCAACCGTCAGCGCTACTGAGCCATCAACGTTGGCGCAGGACAACGCCGTGGCTGTTGCCCCGGGCTGAGGCCTGCTCCAGTGAAGTCAGGGCTTCGCGCCCAAGCTTATGTGTCCACATCACTACGGCATGACAGGTGCCTGCACTCAACGCCCGCTCAGCCAACTGTCGGGCCGGATAGTCTGCAGTGGAGCGCAGGACCAATAACTCACCAGCCACAATTCCACGCATGGTCTGCCACTTACTGACCAGACTCTGGGGTGGGTCGATCCACGCCAGCCAGCGCTTTTCCTGGTTCAGTTGGGTCAGCATCGGCAGCAACAGCTGGAAGTTTTCGACCTGCCCTTCAGGCAGGATGATTTCCGTCACGTTGCCTGTCGGCTGTACCGGACGTGTCCGGGAAGATGTCGCCCTGTCCACATCATGGCTGCTCACACCGGCAGCCTCCGGGCCGACGAATCTGCGGCCTCCCTGAGAGCGTGCCAGGTTCTGATTAAAGCTGAGTTGTTCCATGATAACCTCACCTGCCTTTGAGCTGCGTCGCGCAGTGATCAACCCACCGCGCAGCACTGCCTGAAATGTCCGGATACCCGGGGTATCAGTGAAGATCCGACCGGCGGATAACGCCCACTCCCAGACCTTCAATGAATAATTCCTGTTCTGTCAGATCTACCTCAATGGGTGCGAACTCTTCGTTCTCCGCGACTAGGTAAACCTTCGAGCCATCCTTGCGGAACCTCTTCACAGTCACCTCTTCGCCGACCCTGGCCACCACAATCTGGCCATTGTGTACGTCGCTGGTCCGATGCACTGCGAGCAGATCGCCATCCAGAATGCCAATGTCCTTCATGCTCATACCGCGCACACGCAGCAGGTAATCAGCCGAGGGCGAGAAGAATTCCGGCTGCAGAGTGCAGTGGTCTTCGATGTGTTCCTGGGCAAGAATCGGACTGCCAGCAGCCACCTGACCTATGACCGGCAACCCCGGGTCCGCCTCGACGTCTGGCAGGCGTATACCGCGGCTGGCACCGGGAACCATCTCGATGGCTCCTTTTCGGGCCAGTGCCCTGAGGTGCTCTTCAGCAGCATTGGCTGAACGGAAGCCGAGTTCGGTGGCAATCTCCGCGCGGGTAGGCGGATATCCGGTCTCGTCGACATAGCGACGGATGATCTCCAGTACCTGTGTCTGCCTTGCTGTCAGCTTCATGAGTCGTTGGCCCCGGTTAGTGCTGTTTTTATATACAGTGGTTTGACTATATACAGTGTTTTATCCAGTGTAAAGCCGGTACCCTGAATTTTTTCTCGCGCCAGTCTATTTGCCCGGCGGCTGTCGCTTTCGGGCCATTCCACTGTGATAGAGTAACGCTAACCCTTTGCGGAGACGTGTTAATGAGTAACAGATGCAGTATGCCGGACATCATGAAAACCGATGACGGCAAGGAACGACGGGTTGGTGTCGAGATAGAACTGTCCGGCCTCGGGTATCAGGACCTTGTATCACTTTCCTCCAGGCTTCTCGGCGGAGAAGGCAAATCTGTTGCGCGTTACGTATCGGAAATTGCGACCGATGTTGGTACGTTTGTCGTCGAACTGGATTCAGCTCCTATCAAAGATCTCGACCTCCGGGACCCGCGCCTTCCGGAATCGGTCCGGGAACTGGGAGGGCAGGCAATGACCGTGATAGACGCGGCAGCAGAAAAAATCGTGCCGCTGGAAATTGTCAGCCCGCCAATGCCGTTCGCCGAACTGGAGCGCATCGAGACCCTATGCGACGAGCTGCATAAAGCAGGCGCCCGTGGCAGCCGTGAAGCCCTCTACTTCGCGTTCGGTCTGCAGCTGAACCCGGAGCTGCCGAATCTGAAAGCCTCAACCCTGGTGCGCTACCTGCAAGTGTTTGCAGCTCTGTACGAGTGGCTCAAGACACGCCACCAGATCGACTTCAGCCGCAAGGTGACCAGCTACATTGAACCCTGGAGCAGCACCTACATCGATCTGTTGATTGCCGCGGACTATGATCCTGACATGGATCAGTTGATGAAGGATTATCTCCACTACAACCCCACCCGCAACAAAGCACTGGATCTTCTGCCGCTGTTCGCACATCTGAACGGCAACCTGCTTGCCAGGTACGTAAAAGACGAGCGCATAAAGAGCAGGCCTACCCTGCATTACCGTCTGCCGGATTGCGACATCGACAACCCGCTCTGGCACTTTTCCACAGTGTGGAATGACTGGGTGGTACTGGAACAGCTGGTAGCCAACACGACGGATCTTTCGGCGCTGGTCACGGCATTCCGCAACAGTCGCAAATTCAGCTTTCACAACCTGACCCATAGCTGGGCCGAGACTTCTACCCAGTGGCTACGGTCGAGGAACTATGTCTGAGACCGTGGCGGAAAAACCGGAACATCCGGGCCTCACCATCGGAATCAGCGGGCCTGCCCGGCGCAGCCTGGCGCACCGGCTGATCAGTTTCGCCCTGCGCATGCACGGAGCACGCACCCACTTCATTCGCCCCGGTGCGAAAGTGGACGTATCGCTGCTGGATGGTCTGGTGCTCTCTGGCGGAACCCACGTTCATCCATCCAGGTATGGCCAGACACCGCAGGTTACAGCCCGTTATGACACCCGCCGCGATGAAACCGATGTTTACCTGCTTTCCCGGGCCGAGGAACTGAACATTCCTGTGCTGGGCATCTGCAGGGGCGCCCAGCTCATCAATATTTTCCGTGGCGGTTCTTTATGTCAGAACGTAACACCACTGCGAATAAACACCCGCCACCGCCCACTGCTGTTACCCATGCAGACGGTGCGTGTCGTCAGTGGCAGCCGCCTCGGGCAGGTAATGCGCCAACCTGTCATTGGCGCCAACCGCATTCACAGTCAGACCATCAAATGGCTGGGAAAAGACCTCCGTGTGGTCGCCCTGGATAACGATCATTTCGTGCAGGCGATAGAGAACACCCGCGGGCAGTGGCTGATGGGTATTCAGTGGCACCCGGAATATCTGCTGTACCACGGCGGCCACCGTCGCATCTTCAGACACTTTGTCCAGGCTGCAGAAGAAAGAAAACTGATCAGGCTGGATAAACCGACAGAAACAGATAACAGCGATGATGGTGGGAATTAAAGCGGCAGGTGGCGCTGCAGCACCGCCTTGATTTCCCGTATCTCCCTGGCATCACCCGGCAGGGCTTCCAGATGGCGCGCAGCCCACTCTTTCAGTTGGTCACGGGTCGTCACATAATGGGGATCGCTTCCGGTCAGCCTGAGCAGGATGTCACGCTCGCGGGGAGTCAATCTGACCTGATTATTATGTAAAAGCATGGAGTTTCCACAATGTTGTCAACCGCCCAACGATATCTGCTACCGGCTGCCGCCGTGGCAATCCTTCCCCTGAGCGCAATGGCCGGGGAGGTCAGCCTGAGCGGCCAGGCCTCCGTAAAGTATACGCCAGACAGCGCAAGGCTGCAGTTTACCGCGAGTGCCGAACACAACCTGCCGGAAACAGCGACCCGGCTCGTGAACGAACAGATGGAACAGTGGCGGGATGGCATCAGCGACTACCGTGACCAGCTCCATGCCTACAGCGATGCCTCTGTTAACCTCTACAGTCGATCTGTTCCGGTTCAGGACCGTAGCCAGGAGCCGGAAAAGGTGGCAGTTGCCTCACAGACCGTGACATTCACCATTGATGACCTCTCCCTGCTCAATCCGATTCTGGAGCAGGCCCAGACGCTGGGGATGGATTATAACGTGGGCCCGCACCAGTTTTTCCACTCCGACGAGAGCAGCCTCCGCAAACAGGCGCTGGCCGGTGCTATTGCCGACGCCAGGGCAAGATGCGAGTTTGTTGCCAACGAACTGGACAGGCAATGCGGGGAGGTGATCAACATCAATATTGATAATGGCCACCAGCCGCCGGTTCCGATGATGGCGGAAATGCGTGCTTCTTCTGCCACCGTGTCCGCGACAGGCCCGCGGGAACTGACCGCCAGGGTCAGTGCCACATTTGAACTGGATTAACGGCCCCGGTCAGAAATCCCTCGTGTAAAAAATATCCAGGGAAGCGGCCAGCCCGCTGGCGGCTTCCACGTAGAAATACCGGCCAAGATCATAACGCAGGGCAACGGTAGTGATCGGCTCGAAGATGCCCACGCCGTAGCGGATACTGAGCTCATCGGTCAGGTAGCCGCTGGCAACCACGGCGGATTCGTCTCCGCTGCCTTCCGCTTCCAGAGTGAGATTCCGTATCCCGAATTCTTCGCCAAGGCCCTGGGTAACCTTGTTGGCCTGGGTCAGGCCCAGGGAAATGGCAGCCCGGCTCATCTGTCCTTCGTCGCCCTGGCTTTGCGGGGCCCGCCCCAGAATGAGATAGGACAGGGCGTCGGTCTGGGGCATCTCCGGCTCTGAAAACACCTCCGTCCGGGGAGCGCTGACCGGGCCGGTGAGCCGGATCCCGGCCACTACGGTGTCAACCTGCCGAACGGCTTCGATATCCAGGTAAGGTTCCGTCAGTGGCCCCACAAACTGCAGCCTGGCCCTGCGCAACTCCAGTTCCTGGCCGTAGGCTTCATAGCGGCCATCAATCAGTTGCAACGCACCCCGGGTATCCATGTCATTGCCGATCCGCAGGGTCCCCTTCAGGTTACCGGTTACGCCAAAGCCGTTGAAACTGACCTCGTCATCGCCCACCACCACGGTCACGTCCATGTTCAGGGAGCGCAAAGCCGGCTCTTCCTGTTCCGCACCTACAATAACTTCGTCTTCCGACACTGAAACCGCCTGGGCGGGCAATTCCCTGACTTCAATCTCACCACGGGGAACCTCCAGGCGACCCGTAATCGCCAGATCACCCCCGCCATAGGTTACGGTAATATCCGGAACCAGTTCTACGCGTGCGTAGGGGTCGTAGCTGAACGGCAACCGTTCGCCCGTCACATTGATTTCCACGGAAGGCTCCGATGCCCAATCCAGAGTGCCCTTGAGGTTACCGGTACTGCGTGCGTTGCTGCGCCAGCGGCCGGACAGATCCGCGGAATACCCGTTCAGGTCGAGGCTGACAACCATGTCCTGCAACGGTATGGGAAGCTGTGGGTCCGAGACCCGGCCCCCGGTCAGGGCAATCTCACCGTTAACCGCCGGCTTCAATAGCGGGCCGGAAAGCGTACCTTCGCCGTTGAGCTCGCCCTCAACCGCCTCGAGCCCCGCAAAGCCCCCGGCCATCGCAATATCCAGACCCTCGATACGGAACCGGCCATCCACCTCCCGTTCGCTGGCATTCGGATCAACGGCCATTGATAGCGAGAGATTACCCAGCTCTGGTCCCTTCAGCCGGACATTCAGCTCAGCGATGTCCGGTTTCAGGCCAAGAGTTGTGGTGAAGGTGTCATATCCCAGAGTTTGCCAATCGTCCCCCACCATAACCTCAAACTCGCCGGCACCGGCATCGACGGACACCTCGCCATTCGGGCCATTTTCGGTCACCGTCAGGCGGATATCAGCGTTGAGAAGGGTATCCCAGCGTAGTGTTTCCGGCATCAGCGGCGACAGCGCGGTGGTGGGGAAGCTCTCAATCTGATAGGCGATGTCCTGGGTCGGTAGCAAGGTCTGCTCGCCGGCACAGACCGAGGCCTGCTGCCACTGCCAGCAGTGGCTGCCGAAGGTCAGCCTGCCGGTGTCGGCATACGCCAGTGCCGCCGGCTCCGCCAGTATCCATTGCTGACCCTGCTCCGGAACATCGATGCGCCCCTGCTCCAGCGCACCCTGCCAGGCGCTCCAGTCGCTGGAGGCATTGCCAGCGAATACCAGTCCGACTTCGGCCTCCTCATGAACGGCATTGACCTCCAGCCGGTGGTTTTCCCGGGTACCCGACAAGGCCAGCGTCAAAGACTGCAGCAACTGCCCGCCATAACGGAGCTTCTTGGCCTCAACATCGCCACTCACGCTCAACCCCTCTCCGAGGGTGGCGCTGATGTCCACCCTGGCGAGGCTCAGTTCGTTCTGCCACGCCAGATCGGAACCCGCCACATTGACGCTGCCCTGCGGCTGATCAGGTGTCCCGGAGACCGAAGCAGTGCCGTTCAGTGAACCGGCCAGGCCCGGGAGAAAAGTTTCCGGAGACGGCACATCGAGCGCCAGGCTGCCTGCAATCTCGTTACCCCACTGGCCGTCACCGGTAATCCGGTTATCGCCCACATCGAGCTCCAGGCCGGATACTACCCATGCTCCGGCATCGCTGTTCAGCGCACCGCGAATGATGGCGTCATTCCTCTGCCAGGTTCCGGACAGGTCCCACTCTGCCTGAAGCGATGGGGTGCCACCCTCCGCCAGCTGCCCACTGGTGTTGATATCGCCATTCAGGCTGGCCTCCAGAGCCGGCAGCCAGTATCCCGGATTAAAGCTGTCGAGCTCCAGGCTTGCATCCCATGCCAACCGGTCAGCAAACGCCACGCTACCCTTTCCGCCCAGGAAACCGGCGCCGGTATTGACCCTTAGCTGACGGATATCCACTGACTCCATATCGCCATCCAGCTCCCCCGCCAGATCAGCATTACCGAGAGGGCCGCTAACGCTTGCTTCAACAGTTGCCTGATAAGCGCCGGACTGATAACGGACCTCGCCGTTGAACTGGCGCAGGGAAACAGGCGGCTGTTCAAAGTCCGGTATCAGGCTGTACCAGGGGAATGCGTCCATCGCTAACCGGGCATCTACGGAAAAGGCCTGCTGCCAGTCCATGGTTCCTGTCACCGAGGCCTTCCCGGGCCCGGCATCGCCGGTTTCCGGGCCCGACAGGGAGAGCTCGAGATCGTCGACCCCGGCGGTTGTCACCAGACCTTTCAGCGAAACTCCGATGTCGCCGGCGGTACCGGGCAGCAACGCTCTGGAATCGGAACGGAAACCGTTCTCAAGACTGCCCTTCAGAGTGACCACCGTGTTCTCCAGCACCAGGGTGTCGGGCAAACCCCGGGCGGGAACAAAACTTGAGGACTCAACAGTCAACTGCGCTGGAAGCGCACTGTCCAGGGGAGCGATACGGCCAGCCAGCGTGGCCTCAAGGTAGCCCGTGCTTTCGCCCCGCACTCTCAGGTCCGCTGCGCTTCCGGTCAGATTGAGAGCCAGTTGCCAGTCGGAGCCATATGGGGGCGGCAGGCTTATGTCAACATCCAGGTCCAGTGGCCAGTCACCGCGCGTCTCAATCCAGCCGGACCCATCAATTCCGATATCATCACGGACAAAGCCGAGGTTCTGCAGATGCCAGTCCGATCCTGAGCCCTCGGCCCGTAACTGCAGCTGGTCCCAGATCTTGCCATCGTTCAGGGTGAAGGTGCCGAGACTCACCTCCCTGACAGCCAGGCCAAGTGGAAGGTCAAGTTCGGGCAGGCTGACGTCGCCGCGCTCATCCTGCTGATCCGCGGACGGTTGCAGACTCAGGTCAATGGTGTCCGCCCGCAGGGCTTCAAGACACAGCTGCTTGTTGAACAGACAGGTAGGCGACCAGTCCACAAACGGCGCGGCTACCTGAAGCCCGACACCGTAACCCTGCCACTGCAGCGACTGTGCCTGCCATTGTCCCAGCAGGGACCCCTGGCCCTGCTGCACATCGAGGCCGGGAATCTGCTCGATCACCCACGCGGTTCCCGTTTCCGAACGCAGGGCCAACAGCAGTGTCCCCAGCAATAGCAGGGGCAACAGAATGACAATTGCCAGCGTAATCAGCAGGGCATTCCTCAGGCGCCTTGGCTTGCGGGCCTTTTCTGTTGCCGCCTCGGTCATAACTCGGGCCCCATCGAGAAGTGAATACGCCATTCCCCGCCAAACTCGGGGTCCAGCCCTTTTGCGATATCCAGTCGCAGAGGTCCCACCGGGCTGATCCAGCGGATGCCGAGGCCAGCACCGGTGGCCAGGGGGTCCGTCAGATCATCAGTAGCATTGCCTTCATCAACAAAGGCGGCAATCCGCCAGTTGTCGGCAAACTGGTACTGATATTCGGCACTGCCTACCATCACAAAACGCCCACCAACAGCAACATCCTCGTCGTCTCGCGGCGACAGGGTTTCATAACCATAACCCCGGACGCTCTGATCACCACCGGCAAAAAACCGCAATGACGGTGGCACATCGGAAAAACGGTTGGTTGCCACGCCTCCGAACTGGAAGCGGGTCAGGAATCGGTGGTTATCCGCCAGCGTATAGAGCCCCTTGACGAGAAAATTGACATGAAAAATGTCGACACTCGACAGGGCGGCCCGATGCGAACCCGTCATATCAAACTGGATCCGATAGCCCCTGGACGGATCGAGGGGCGAATCTGCGTGCAATTTGGAATACCCCAGCCCGGGCAGCAACAGGGCGCTCTGCTCCCTGTCGCCGTCACCAATCCGGAAACGCTCCCCCTCCCACCGGATAGACGCCACTTGCCGCCAGCCGTCGTCGAGTTGATGTTTCCATTGCTGACCCAGGGTCAGAAGTTCCGATTCCACATCTTCTATCTCTTCCCGCTGATAACCAGCAGACAACCGGATAGAGTCGGTCATCGGCGGGTCCAGGGGCAATTGGTACCAGGTACTCAGGTTCTGTCGCGGAACCGAAAGTTCCGTTTCGACACCACGGCTATGGCCCATGGGGTTGACCCAGTGTTCCCGCCAGTTGGCCCGTAAACGTGGCCCCACGTCGGTGGAAAAACCAACACCTGCAGCCACTGAACGGGGCGGGCGGGTAGTCAGGCCCACTTCCACCGGAATCACACCGTCCTCAGCATTGCCGGGAGACGCATTGACATCCACTCCGGAAAAATAGCCACTGCTGGACAGGTCGGTGTTGAGCCTGGCGATCTTGTCGGCATGAAAAATTTCCCCCGGTTCGAAACGCACGAAGCCCTCCAGCAGCTGTTCCTCGAAGCCATGGCCCTCACGGAAACTGACCTCTCCCAGCCGATAACGTTCACCGCTGCGATAGATCAGCGTAATATCAGCAACTCTCTTTTCAGGATCCACTTTCAGAGTGCGGGTGGTGAACCTGCCATCAAAGTATCCCAGCCGACTGGCGCGATTCTGGATCGTCTGGCGCAAGGAGTTGTACTCACCATGGTTGAGCACATCGCCTTCGGACGGTTTCTGCGGCAGAGAAGCCGTAAAGTCAGAGTCCTCCCTGGCGGGGCCCTCAATCTCGACCTTACGGGAACGGACACGCACCGGCTCACCGGGTTGAACGGTCAGAACCAGGCGCGCCGGCTCCTCCTGTTCACCGGACGGCTCGATGACCTCCCAGCGGATAACCGGATCGTAATAACCGAGCGCGCGCAGAGCGTTCTCTACCTGTGCTTCGGCTGTGTCGGCATAGCGCCTCAGGCTGTTGGCGCTGCGGCCCTCAACCTCGCCGATAAATGCCTCGGCGTTGTCCTGGAGCTGCGGATAGTCGCCTTCCACGTCGACCCGCACCTGCTGCGCCAGTACCAACGACGGCAAGGCCCAGACAAACAGCGAGACGATCAGGAAGCGGTGGTTGAAACGAAATCGCAAGTGGAGAGGCATCCAGCGGTATAACTTCAGTCAGAGTGAGTTAAAGAAGCGCATCATCAAAGCGAGTGTAGCGGGTAGTAGTGGGTTTAATCCATCGCAAGAAGATTACCGGGCCAGTCGTCGGCGGCGCTGAAATAAGCTAACCTGTGTGAAAGCATCGAAAAATCAGTCGGGTGCAACAGGTTTCCATCGCAGACTCCCCACCCGCAGTCATGGGCCAGTGAATGCTGAAGATAAACAGAGAAAACCTCAAAACCAGCCACCAACTGATCTGGTTCACCATAGACTTCCTGATGCTCGGCCTGCTCATCGTCAATCTGGCCTTCATCATCTTCGACTCGACCTACAATTTCGTCGCTGTCCAGAATCTGTTGGCTGAAAACGTCCCGGCGCTCAAAGAGTTCTATCACCCCATCCACCTCAACTTCATCTTCTACGACCTCATTTTCGTCGGCATCTTCCTGACCGAATTTGTCGTGCGCTGGGGCTACTCCATCAAGGCAAAAGTCTACGACCGCTGGTACTTCTACCCTTTCATCCACTGGTACGACATCATCGGCTGCATTCCCGTCGGCACTTTCCGCTTCCTGCGGGTACTGCGGGTCATCTCCATCGTCTACCGACTGCACCAGTACAAGGTCATCGACGTCACCCAGACGAAGACCTTCAAGTTCTTCAACTTCTACTACGAAGCCTTCATGGAAGAACTCTCCGACCGCATCGTCATCAAGGTGCTGTCTGGTGCCCAGGACGAAATCCGTCAGGGTTCGCCCCTGTTTGATCGCATCCAGAACGACATTCTCTACCCCCGACGGCAAATGCTCTCTGACTGGATGTCCCAACGCGTGGCAGACGCGGCTCAGGAGGGCTACATACCCAATCGCGGCGCCCTGCGAAGCTACCTGGAAACCCGTGTGGACAATGCCCTGAAGCAGAACATGGAACTGTCGCGGCTGAAATACCTGCCGGTGGTCGGGCCCACCATCCAGGAAACCCTGGAAGACGCCGTGGGGGATATCGTCGCCAACGTTATCCATCAGATTCTGGAAGATCTGGCATCCGCCTCCAACCACGCCTTTATCGAAGACATCGTCAATGTCTTCCTGCCCACACCGGATGAAAACCGCAAAGAAGAAGCGCCCAACGAGGCCCTCATTAACCTGATTATCGAGATACTGGATGCCGTCAAATCGCAGGTCAGCGTCAAGCACTGGCGCTCCGAGCTGAGCTGACCGCAGACGGAGAACAGCACCGGGGAAAACATGGATCCACTGCATTACCGTTCTGCCACCGACCTGGTGAGCAACCTCCGAGACGGCAGGCTGACCAGCATGGACGTTACCCGCGCCTTTCTGGACCGAATCCGCCAGCACAATGTCAGTATCAATGCGGTTGTGACACTGGACGAAGAAGGTGCCCTGAAAAAAGCCCGAAGCGCGGATAACGCCCTGGCAAAGGGCGAGCCCGCAGGCCCGCTCCACGGCCTGCCACTGACCCTCAAGGACACCTGGGAAGTCGCCGGCATGGCCTGCACCTCCGGTGCGTCCGCACTGAAAAACTACATCCCCAGGAGACACGCGGATGTGGTGCAGCGCCTCGAAAACGCCGGTGCCATCATTGTTGGCAAGACCAACGTTCCCGTCTACACCTCCGATCTCCAGAGTTACAACAAACTCTTTGGCGTCACCAACAATCCCCACAATAGGGCGCGGACTCCCGGCGGCTCCTCAGGCGGTGCCGCCGCAGCGCTGGCAGCGGGCATGACACCTCTTGAGGTGGGCAGTGACCTCGCCGGCTCCATCCGCACCCCTGCCCACTTCTGCGGCATTTTCGGCCACAAGCCATCACGGGCACTGGTGTCTTTACGCGGTCATATTCCGGGGCCTCCGGGCACGGAATCGCGGCCGGACCTTGCAGAGGGCGGCCCTATGGCCAGGTCGGCAAAGGATCTGGAACTGCTGCTCAAGGTGATTGCCGGGCCCGGCGAGCGGGAGCGTAACAGCTGGCAACTGGCCTTGGCGCCGGCAACACTCGACTCCCTGGAACAGTTCCGGGTGGGGTTGTGGTTAAAAGATCCGCTGTGCCCGATAGACGACGAACTGCTGGACGGCTACCAGCGGCTGGGTCGCGATCTGGAAAACAGGGGCTCGTTGGTGGCAGAAGCCCGTCACAGCCTGTTGAATCTGGACCACATTTTACCGGTTTATTTCAACCTGCTTGGCAGCCTGCTCAGCGCCACGCTGAAACCCGCCCAGCGCCGGCAGATGAAGTGGATTGCCCGGCTGCAAAGGTGGCTGCACCTGTTCGGGCCGGTGACGGCCCATATCGGCGAATATGGCCGCGGGGTGAATCAACCGGTGTACCGGTGGATGGCCTGGAGCGAAATGCGGGAAAAGATGCGGGCAGAGATAACCTCACTGTTTGATGAATTCGATGTGCTGTTGACACCGATTACGCCCACCACAGCCATCCGTCACGATCACAGCCAGCCGGTCTTCAAACGGCAAATTACCGTAGCCGGTCAGCCCCGGGCCTATATGGACCAGTTTTGCTGGATTGCCCTGGCCACGCTTCTGGGCCTGCCTGCAACCTCGGTGCCTGTTGGCAAGACGCGGGAAGGTTTGCCGTTCAACGTGCAGGTGATTGGTGCGCCGGGAATGGATCTGACCACAATCCGGTTTGCGGAATTGCTGGAACGGGCAGGACTGGCAGGGTTCAGGACACCAGAGGGGCTCTGACCGCACCCGGAAACCTGGCTGACCGAACGCCCACAAAAAAGCCGGTCTGATGGACCGGCTTTCTATAATGGTAGCGGGGGCTGGATTCGAACCAACGACCTCCGGGTTATGAGCCCGACGAGCTACCAGACTGCTCTACCCCGCATCAACTCTTCTCTTCAAAACCTGTTGTTGTCCGGGGGAGGAAGCCCCGATCAACGAGGTGCGCATACTACGGGGAGAAACCGGTCCCTGTCAAAGGGAAAATGAATTCTCCGATGGATTACCGTTCCAGAATCGCGGTCACACCCTGTCCGCCGGCGGCGCAGATGGATATAAGCCCACGACCACTACCCTTCTGTTCCAGCAGCTTCGCCAGGGTCGCCACAATCCGCCCGCCAGTCGCGGCGAAAGGATGCCCGGTAGCAAGGCTGCTGCCCTTGATGTTCAGCTTGTCACGGTCAATGCTGCCCAGAGGTTTATCCAGCCCCAGACGCTCCTTGCAGAAGTCCGGATCCTGCCAGGCCTTGAGGGTGGAAAGTACCTGGGCGGCAAAGGCTTCATGGATTTCGTAGAAATCAAAATCCTGCAGGGTCAACCCGGCCTTCTCCAGCATGCGCGGCACCGCATAGGCCGGCGCCATCAGCAGGCCTTCTTTCTTATCCACGAAGTCCACCGCGGCTACCTCGGAAAAGGTCAGATAAGCTTTGACCTCCATATTATTCGCCCTGGCCCACTCCTCGCTGGCCAGCAGCACACAGGAGGCTCCATCGGTCAGGGCAGTACTGTTAGCGGCCGTCATGGTGCCTTTTTCCCGATCAAATACCGGCTTGAGTGTCGCCAGCTTTTCAAGTGTGGTGTCCGGGCGCAGGATGTTGTCCTTTTCCAGGCCAGCCAGGGGCGTCATCAGATCCCTGAAGAAACCTTCCTCGTAGGCGGCAGCCAGTTTCTGGTGGCTTTCATAGGCCAGCTTGTCCTGCTCAACACGGGGAATCGACCATTCGTGGGCGGTGATCTGGCAATGGCCACCCATGGACAGGCCGGTCCGGGGTTCACCATTTTGCGGAGTTTCCGGTTTCAGGTAACCCGGCCGGAAACTGCTGAGAATCTTCAGGCGTTCACCGATGGTTTTGGCCCGGTTCAGGTCCAGCAGAATCTCCCGCAGGCCCTCGCCAACGCCAATGGGCGCGTCGGAGGTGGTGTCGGCGCCACCGGCAATGCCGCACTCAATCTGCCCAAGGGCGATCTTGTTGGCCACCAGAATGGCCGCTTCCAGGCCGGTGCCACAGGCCTGCTGAATATCGTAGGCAGGGGTTTCCGGGGCCAGGCCGCTGCTCAGGGCAGACTCCCGGGTGAGATTGAAGTCCCGGGAATGCTTGATCACCGCGCCGGCGACGACTTCCCCCATACGCTGACCCTGCAGACCAAAGCGATCAACCAGGCCCCGCAACGCAGCGGTTAGCAACTCCTGGTTGCTGACCTTGCTGTAAGCCGTATTGGAACGGGCGAAGGGTACCCGGTTACCGCCAATAATGGCGACCCGGCGAACGCCACTTCTGGCTGCTGTGGTTTCGCCGGGTGCCGTGGTTTTCTTTTGGGCGCTTTTCGGTGCCTGTGCCATGATGTTGTCCCTATATGACTGATGTATTCATTGCGTTGGATCTGTCCCAAAAAGGAAAATGCCATGTCCGATATCTATCTCAAATTCGTCAATACCCCGATGGGCAGAACCACTGCCCAGACCCTGGGGCTACCCTCACCTGTTCCCCTGAAACGCTGGAAGCGCACTGACCAGCCGTTCATCGAGGGCGACGTACTGGTTGGTGCCGTCAATGGCAGCAAAGCCGTTGGCGCCATTGCCAGCTTACTGAGCGCGAGCCCGGCGAAACTGTTCCATGCCAGTGCTGTGGATACTCTGAACGATTCTTCCAGAAGCGGCAACAGGGCCGAAGCCCTGCCGCTCAATACCGACATTGACCTGAAATTCTCGGCGCTGGTGCTGGATGCCACCGGCATCAAAGACACCACCGACCTGCGGGCGGTTTACGACTTCTTCCACCCTACCATCCGTAAGCTGGCAGGCAATGGCCGCGTGCTGGTCATCGGGCAGAACCCTGCGACCTGCCGGCAACCGGCCAAAGCGGCGGCACACCAGGCACTGGAAGGTTTTGTGCGCAGCGTTGGCAAGGAAGTGGGCAGGAAAGGCGCCACCGCCAACCTGTTGTGGATGGCGCCCGGCGCGGAAAAACAGCTGGAGTCCAGCGTACGCTTCTTTCTATCTCCCCGCTCAGCCTATGTATCCGGCCAGGTGGCCCGCATCGGCAAGAGCACCGATGCGCCAGCCACCAACCCGGTGGCACCGCTGACCGGCAAAGTGGCTCTGGTCACCGGCGCCTCCCGGGGCATTGGCGCCTCCATCGCAGAAACCCTGACCCGGGACGGGGCAACGGTAATTGGCCTGGACATTCCCCCGGCTATGGAAGACCTGCAGAAAGTCATGAATGCCATCAAAGGCAAAGCGCTGGCCTGCGATATTACCGACGAGAAAGCCGCCGGGCAGATCGCAGATTTTGTGAAGGAGCACTTCGGCGGCATTGATCTCGTTGTCCACAACGCCGGCATCACCCGCGACAAGACTCTGGGCAATATGCCGGAGCACTTCTGGGACATGACCATCGCCGTAAACCTGACGGCGGAGGAGTTGATCGATGAAGAGTTGATGCACCGGCAGCTTCTGCGGGAGAACGGCCGCATTGTGTGCATTTCCTCTATCAGCGGCATCGCCGGCAATTTTGGCCAGACCAACTACTCCACCGCCAAGTGTGGCGTGATCGGTTACGTGGAAGCCATGGCAAAACAGGTAAAAAACGGCGTGACCATCAACGCCATCGCCCCGGGTTTCATCGAAACCCGGATGACCGCCGCCATGCCCATAACCGTCCGCGAAGCAGGCAGACGCATGAACAGCCTGTCCCAGGGTGGTTTGCCCATAGACGTTGCCGAGGCCATTGCATGGTATTGCAATCCCGCGTCGAACGGCGTGAACGGAAATGTGGTTCGGGTTTGCGGACAGTCGTTGATTGGCAAGTAGGGGGATTGGCGCAGACGGGGTGCGGGTTTTGGCGTAGGTCGGATTAGGCGCAGCCGTAATCCGACAACCCAAACCATCAGGCTGTAAACAGAACTTCAAGGGGAAGAAATATGGTGGGTGGTACTGGGATCGAACCAGTGACCCTCGCCTTGTAAGGGCGATGCTCTCCCAGCTGAGCTAACCACCCGGGATCTGGAATCAATAAAAATGGCGGAGCGGACGGGACTCGAACCCGCGACCCCCGGCGTGACAGGCCGGTATTCTAACCAGCTGAACTACCGCTCCGCATCGATCCCGGCCAGAAAGGCCTTTGGGATCCTGAACCGGGCGGGGTGGCCCGGTGATGCTGAAAAGTGGTGGGCGGTACTGGGATCGAACCAGTGACCCTCGCCTTGTAAGGGCGATGCTCTCCCAGCTGAGCTAACCGCCCACTTTCACAGCACACTGGCAAGTCAGCGTTGCTGTCTCGACCAAGTGAGCTGCGCATTTTAAGCATTTGTCCGGCGGTGTCAAATATTTTCCCGGTTTTTTTTTGGCGCTTTCTGCCCCGCCTGCCTGGCCTTGTGATCAAGCGAAAGCTCGCTGACCCGCGCCTTACGGTCTTCCGGCAAAGCCTTCTCGGCCAGCGAGCAATTGAGATTGTCCAGATGCTTTCTGAGGCGGTCTATACGGTGACCGGCGTTTTCAAAGGCATCCGGGAGCATCTCTCCGGAAAAGCGGCGGAGCGTTTGTTGTAATGAATCTCTGAGCGACATGGCCTCACCTTCCTCTGGATGCTCTGACTACCAACAGTCTAGTAATCAAAAGCGGAAGCGACAAAGAACCCGCCGCTGATTATTGGCCGGACACCCGTGAACGCAGCTCATTGACCTCTTGCGACAACCGAACCAGTCTTGATGTCAACTGGGCCCGCGATGAATCGATGGCCGAGACGGTTTCTCTCAACCCTGCCAGATCTTCACGTACTGCATCCAGTTGGCGACTGCTCGAAAGGTTGTCGGTGGCCTCCTCCAGTGCCGCAATTCGGCTCTCCAGGCCATCAATGGCCAACTGCTGCTCGCGCTCAAACCTCACCAGCTGGCGCTCGACCATCTTGTCAACGCCCGACAGGGATTCATCGAGCTCGGTCAACCTGGAGGCATTCTCCTGACCGGTTTCACGTACGGCGGTGATCTGCCTTTCCAGATCAGTCTCGACCTCGTCGAGCCTCGAGGTCACACTGGCCTCAAGTTCCTCAACGGATGCCATTAACTGCTCGCGCTCACGCTTGCCGCTGTCAACATCCGCCCGCAACGACTCCAGGCTGGCTTCATGGTCGTCCAGCCGCTTGCGGTTGCGGTCATTGGCCACACCCCAGAGCTTGCGGATTTCGCTGTCGGCAGTATCCAGCCGCTCTTCCTGGACGGCCAGCCTGTCTTCAATCGACTCACCTTTTTCCTGCAGGTTCTCACCGGTTTCGGACAGATCGCCTTCAAACCGCGCCAATGCCAGTTTACTCTGGCGCGCCCAGTAGTCTGCCTCTTCCAGCTGGCCTTCAAGCATCTGGATTCGCTGTTCCTGCTGGTACCAGCCAGCGCCTGCGGCGCCAGCCACAATCAGCAGGCCAATGGCCAGCATCACACCGCGGCCGGATCCACCGCCCCCGGAGCCCTTGCCGGGTTTGCCTGCCGGCTTTCGGGTGCCACCATCTCCGCCAGCACCTCGCCCGGCTGCTTCAGGCTTTCTGTCCCGGGCTGCCTTTTCACTATTTCGCGGTTCCCGCTGGGCAGACAGCCCCTGTTCCCGCTTGCTTCCTGCGGTGCCAGTGCGTACTTCATCATCATCCGGACGGATCGGTTCCATAACAGCTCCAGGATATGGACGGTAAGGGTCACAAGGCCTGATAATACCCGTACCTTGCGACACCGCAAAATAAAGGCCAGAAAAGACGTTCCATGCGGCGCTGGACTATCGTCTGTTTGCATGGTCACAGGGCCTTACATACAATGGCCGGCTTTCTCACACATCAGGACTGTTGCATATGCAGCCGCTTGTAGGACTCATCATGGGCTCGAAGTCAGACTGGCCCACCATGGAACACGCCGCCGGCATGCTGGACAAGCTGGGTGTGCCTTACGAGACGAAGGTTGTCTCTGCCCACCGCACCCCTGACCTGTTGTTTGATTACGCCAAAACCGCTTCCGAGCGGGGCCTGAAGGTGATCATCGCCGGTGCCGGCGGCGCGGCTCATCTGCCGGGCATGGTCGCTTCGCAGACGTCACTGCCGGTGCTTGGTGTTCCTGTCCAGTCCAGGGCGCTCAACGGTCTTGATTCGCTGCTCTCTATCGTGCAGATGCCCGGCGGCATTGCAGTGGGCACCCTGGCTATCGGCAAAGCCGGTGCCACCAATGCCGGGCTATTGGCCGCCCAGATCATTGGTACTTTCAATGACGATGTCCGCAAGGCCGTTGATGAATTCCGCGCGAAGCAGACACAGACCGTTCTGGACAACCCTGATCCCAGTGATCAGTGATCGGCCTGGGTGCAGGAGCGGGTGGGAAGCGCTTTCCAAAACACGCTGTAAATACGTCCATGTACGCTTGGGCTCCGCCATCCATGGCTCCGCACAGTTTTGGAAAGCGCTCCCCACCCACTCCCCCAAACTTTTGCGAACGCCTGATAATGGCAGGAGATGACAGATGAGAATTGGTGTACTAGGTGCTGGACAGCTTGGGCGCATGCTGGCGCTTTCTGGCTACCCACTGGCCAAGACGTTTGTTTTCTATGATATGTCGGGTAGTCCCAGTGCCGGACTCGGTGAGGTTATTATCGACCGGGACGGTCAGTATCTGGATGACTTTATTTCCCGGGTGGACCGGGTTACCTATGAATTCGAACACTTGCCGGTGGACGTGGCGGAGCGAATTGCAAAAGACAGGCCGGTTCACCCCTGCCCCAGAGCACTGCAGGTTTGCCAGAATCGCGAATTGGAAAAACTGTTGTTCGGCGAACTCGGCATCCCGACGCCGGAATGGAGAATCGCGGACAGTGCAGAATCGCTTCAGGTTGCCGCCGAAGAACTCGGCTGCCCGGTTGTCGCCAAATCCAACACCGAGGGTTATGACGGCAAGGGGCAGGCAGTTCTGCGGTCACCCCAAGAAGCGGCAGACGCCTGGAATTCCATCGGGCACCCGCGGCTGATCGTGGAAAAGTTCGTCGACTTTCGCCGCGAAGTGTCGATTATCGCGGTACGCGCCGTGGACGGCGAGCTGGCCTTCTATCCGATGGCCGAAAACACCCATCATCAAGGCATCCTGCGCTACTCCATCGCCCCGGCTCCGAAGCTCGAGAAGCACGTTCAGGAAGATGCCGAGCGTTATATCAAGGCGCTGTTGAACGAACTGGATTATGTGGGCGTGCTGACCCTGGAGCTGTTCGAGACAGCCGAAGGACTGGTGGCCAATGAAATGGCACCGCGGGTTCACAACTCCGGTCACTGGACCATTGAAGGCGCCATGACCAGCCAGTTCGAGAACCATATTCGTGCGGTCAGCGGCCATCCCCTGGGCAATACAGATCCGCGAGGCGTCAGCTGCATGATCAATATCATTGCCGAGCATGGCGACATTGAACGAATTCTCGAACTGCCCTACGCTCATATACACCTCTATAATAAAAGCGAGCGCCCGGGGCGGAAACTTGGACATGTGACCATTCTGGCGGACAGCTACGAAGAACTGGTATGGCGAGTGAAAAACTGTTCGCAGTTTTTGCCCGGCTGTCCGGAGTTTGACAGCACGCTCACGGCAAGGGGTTGATTTAGCTCAAAGCGCCCCTATATTTATAGTTTACATCCACATAAACAGAGAGAATCAGGGAGAACGACCTCATGGCATTTGAACTTCCCGCACTGCCTTATGAAAAGAATGCACTGGAACCGCACATCTCTCAGGAGACTCTTGAATACCATTACGGTAAGCATCACAACACCTACGTTACCAAGCTCAACGGCCTGATCGAAGGTACAGACAACGCCAACAAGTCGCTCGAAGAGATCATCAAGAGCGCCAGTGGCCCGCTGTTCAATAACTCAGCCCAGGTCTGGAACCACACCTTCTACTGGCACTGTCTGAGCCCGAACGGCGGCGGTGAACCTACCGGTGCAGCCAAGGACGCTATCGAAAAGGCCTTTGGCTCCTTTGAAGACTTCAAGAAAGAATTTAACGAGAAAGCCGCCGGCAACTTCGGTTCAGGCTGGACCTGGCTGGTCAAGAAACCAGACGGCAGTGTCGCCATTGTGAATACCAGCAATGCCGAAACGCCGCTGACCACGGCCGATAAGCCGGTACTGACCGTTGACGTCTGGGAGCACGCGTATTATATCGATTACCGCAACTCCCGGCCGAACTACCTGGAAGCCTTCTGGAAACTGGTTAACTGGGATTTCGTCAACGAAAACCTGGCTTGATCACGTTGTAGATCGTCTGCAGTGAAAACTGCATCTGAAATGCCCGCTCCCACGCGGGCATTTTTGCATCTGGAAAAAATCCGCATTACAAAATGATACACCCCGACCCTGAAATATCTGGAAGAATTGCCGATACTTAATCCGGCGTCCGAAAACCGATCCATGCTTTTTACAACAACAGACCGGGAGCCCTCTCACCCGGCAACATGCGGTGCCGGATCTCATTCCGTGGGAACCAATTACACAGGCCTCCATGCAAAATTCCTTTGAGGTAGAACATCGGCTGGGGTTCCGGGTGCTGCGATGGGTACTGGCTGTTGCACTGATAAGCGGGGTTCTGGTCAGCACCGTCCAGGTGATTCTGGATGCAAGACGGGTGTCCGGTTTACTGGACGAGCAGGCAGAACAGACCATGGCACTGGTCAGGGATGCCTCAACCCAGGCCGTTTTCAGTATCGATTCCGCTCTGGCGCAACAGGTTGTCGATGGCCTGTTTGCTCAGGAAGCCATTCATCTGGCACGTATCACCCATCCCGACGGCGAGGCGATTGGCGGCCGTGACCGCCCGCTTCAGCAGAGCGCCTTTCGCGTCATAACCGACCCGATCTTTGGCGCGGAGCGATCCTACCGCCAGGAACTTTCCCGCAGCGGCAACGCCGGCGGCAAAACCGTTTACGGCTACCTTGAACTGCACTATGACACCGGCCCGGTAGCGGGCACCTGGCTTGAGCGCGCTTCAATAACCTTCGCCTCCGGTATCGCCATTGCGGTGATCCTTGGCCTGGCCCTGTTCGTGGTTTTCCACCTGTTGCTGACACGTCCGTTATTACGCATCGTCCAGTCTGTCAAACAGGTGGACCCGGACCATCCGGAAGACAACCTCATCCGCCTTCCTCACGGCCACCAGAATGATGAACTGGGTCTCTGGGTGAATGCCACCAACAACCTGCTGATGGCCATTGGCGACAGCCAGACCCGCCACCGGGAAGCAGAGGATCGGGTCAATCGACTCGCCAGATACGACCAGCTCACCGGCCTGCCCAGCCGGGATACCTTCATGGAACTCCTGCAGACAGATATCGAAGAGGCCCGTGAGGGGAAATCCGTCCTTTCCCTCGTTTGCTGTGGCATTGATGACTTCAAGTCCGTCAATGAGCAATGTGGCTTCCGCACCGGCGACCTGGTGCTTCAGGCGATCGCCGATCGGCTCACCCACCTGTTGGGTGGCACCCGTTTTACCATCGCCCGCCTGGGCAGCGACCAGTTTGTGATCGTGGAAAAGGGCCTGCGTGACGGTTTCCAGGCGGCAAATACCGCAGACCGGATTCTCGCGGCCCTGAGCAATCCGATGATTTTTGATGACCAGACCGTCACCATGACGGCAACGCTGGGCATTGCCCTGTTTCCGGGCGATGCCGAAAAAGCTGACAGGCTGCTGCAAAGCGCTGAACAGACCATGGCCCTGGCCAAGGAAAGTGGCCACAACTATTTCCAGTTCTACGTTGCCAGCATTGACCGCGAGATCCGTGAGCGCAAACAGCTGGAGAAAGACCTCTCCGTTGCCCTTAACAGTCATCAGTTCCACCTGGTATACCAGCCGCAGATCAACCTGGAGACCCGCCGCATTATAGGTGCCGAGGCGCTGATCCGCTGGCAGCATCCGGAAAAGGGCCTCATTCCACCAGACGACTTTATTCCCGTTTCAGAGATGAACGGCAGCATCGTCGAGATTGGCCAGTGGGTACTTGATCAGGCCTGCCGGCAGGCAGCCCGCTGGGCCAGCGATGGCATGCCCCTGAGGATTGCCGTCAACCTGTCGGCGGTGCAGCTTCGCCAGGATTCCATCGTGGATGACATCCTCGACACCCTGGAGCGGCACAATATTCCCGCCGGCCGGCTGGAACTGGAAGTAACGGAAACCAGCTTCATGACCAACCTGGAAGAGGCCGTGGATAAACTGAAACGCCTGCGCAGGGCCGGCATCAGTATCGCCGTGGACGATTTCGGAACCGGCTACTCGTCGCTGACCTACCTCAAGCGCATGCCGGTGCAGCATCTGAAAATCGACAAACAGTTTATCCGCGACCTGCTGGTGAATGAAGAAGACACCCGGATTGCCAATACCATCATCGACCTGGGCAAGAGCCTGAATCTCAGCGTTGTCGCGGAAGGTGTCGAAACCGCGGAGCAGGAATACTATCTCGCCCAGAGAGGCTGCCAGCTGGCACAGGGATATTTCTTCAGCAAACCGCTCAAACCCCATGATTTTGAGAGGTTCGTGGCCAGTTTTCACGATAACATCATGGCGAATAACTCCTGAACAAGAATCATCCAACCTGATCCCCCAGTACTCAAGGAGTCGACATGGGAACCACGCTGATCGGCCTGATTGTCATTGCCGTTGTCATTGTTTATATCGTCTTTGTCTACAACCGCCTGGTTTCCCTGCGCAACCAGCTCAAAAACGGCTTTGCCCAGATTGATGTCCAGTTGCAGCGCCGCCATGACCTGATTCCCAACCTGGTGGAGGCTGCCAGGGCCTACCTCTCCCATGAGCGCAACACCCTCACCGAGGTGATGGAAGCACGCAATAATGCCGTCAGTGCCCAGAAAGAAGCCGCCGGCGACCCCGCCGACGGAGGCAAGATCCAGCGCCTCGGCAGTGCCGAGAACATGCTGTCCAAAGCCCTCGCCAATTTTTACGCGGTGGCGGAAAACTATCCGGAGCTGAAAGCCAACGAAACCATCCAGCAACTGATGGAAGAGCTTTCCAGCACCGAGAACCGGGTTTCGTTCGCGCGCCAGGCGTATAATGACGGGGTGATGAGCTACAACATCGCTCGCGAGCAGTTCCCCAACAATATCGTGGCCGGACTGTTCGCCTTCAGGCCCTCCTCCCAGCTGGAACTGGAATCTCCTGAGGCACGCCAGGTACCGAAAGTCGCCTTCTGAGGCCCGCTACCATGGCACATCAGGGATTTTTCCAGCGCCAGGCCAATGCCCGCCGCAATACAGGTGTACTGGTGATCCTGTTTCTGGCGGCGGTAGCCATCATCACGCTCAGTGTCTGCCTTGTAGGCTATCTGGTTACCCGCAGTGAAACCGCAGGCCTCGGCTTTGCTGACTGGCTGCTCAGCCGCCATGGCCTGCTTACCGCGCTTGCGGTAGTGGGTCTTATCGGAGCAGGGTCACTGATCCGCTTGGCCGACCTGGCCGGTGGTGGCGAGCGGGTGGCAAAAATGGTCGGAGCCAGGGCCATTGACCCCGCTACCAGGGATGCAGACGAACGCAGGTTGCGCAATATTGTCGAGGAAATGGCCATCGCCAGCGGTGTCAGTGTTCCGCAACTTTACGTGATGGATCAGGAGACCGGCATTAACGCCTTTGTCGCCGGCTACACGCCCGGTGAAGCCGTTATGGTGGTCACCCATGGTGCCCTGACCCAACTGACCCGTGACGAGCTTCAGGGCGTGGTTGGCCATGAGTTCAGCCATGTCCTCAATGGCGATATGCGGCTCAACGTGCGTCTGATTTCCATTCTGGCCGGTATTCTGATGATCGGGCAGATCGGTAACTTCCTGCTGCGTATGTCGTTCTACCGCCCCGCTCTCTCGACAAGAACATCCCGAAGCAGGCGCGGCGAAGCCATATTCGCACTCCTGGGGCTGGCGCTGCTGGTCATCGGCTACGTGGGCGTATTTTTCGGCCGGTTGATCCAGTCAGCGGT
Source organism: Marinobacter orientalis (assembly GCF_004792665.1). GTDB lineage: Bacteria > Pseudomonadota > Gammaproteobacteria > Pseudomonadales > Oleiphilaceae > Marinobacter > Marinobacter orientalis. Next base: position 9,937 of record NZ_SRZX01000006.1, on the reverse strand, counting down.
TTCACGGCAGCGGGAAATGCTGGCGGACGCCTCCTCGGTGCAGTTTACCCGCAATCCCGAAGGTATTGCCGGCGCCCTGTTCAAAATCGGCCTCAAGGGCGGTTATCTTGACACCACCAGCCACGCCAGCGACATGAACCACATGTGCTTCGGCGAAAGCACGCGGATGAAATTCACCGCCCTGCTGGCGTCTCACCCGCCGGTCTGGGAACGCATCGAAGCCATACAGCCAGGTATGTTTGCACGGCTCCGCAGCCGCTTGCGGGATACTGAGCCGGACAGGGCCTTGCGATCAGCAGGCTCAGCCTCTGCAGGCTCTCCTCTTCCGGACGCTGCAAGCGGATTTGGCACTGGCAATACGTCGCCGCTGAACAGTCAGGAGCCACAAAAAATCTCGGAGAGTGCAGGTACTGTTAACCGGCACAGTGAAAACTACGCGATAGCGATCCTGAACAGCCTGCCGTCGACCTTCCGCAACCTGCTTTACACCCGTGCCGGTGCCATCCAGCTCTGTTACGCACTCCTGGTTTATGAGCTACAACCTCAGACAAGGCAGCAGCGGCTGGCATTGATTGAAGCCGGCTCGATCTTTGCGCCCAACCCGGAGTTGCTGGACAGACTGTTACCCGCCCTGGATTCGCTGGGCCAGGGCGTGCGGTTCCCGGCACTGGAACTGGCCATGCCTGCCCTGCGCAAACTGGATCCGGACGAGCGCGCGCAGTTGATGTCCGGCATGGAGGCTCTGATCAGGGCGGACAATCGTCTGGGTCTTTTCGAACTGGCCATGCACAGCTTTCTTCGCCGCCATCTGGCTGATGACGCGGCCCGCGTGGTACCGGTGCGTTATCGCAGCTACCGGCCAGTAACAACCCAGTTGCAGGTGGTGTTCAGCCTGATGACAAGGGCCGGCGTTAACGCCGAACATGACAGCCAGGCGCTCTTCAAAGAGGCCATGGCTGGCTTCATATCGAATGGGGATAAACCGGAGCTGCTGACGGAAGTGTCGGTAACACAGTTACGGCAGGCACTGCTGACCCTCAATAGCCTGTCACCCCTGCTCAAACCCGGTATTATCGATGCCTGCGGCCATTGCATACTGGCAGACGGCAAGGTCAACACCCGCGAATACGAACTGATCCGCCTGGTTGCCGATCAGCTCGACTGCCCGTTGCCGCCACTCAGGGCCTGAACCACCGACGGCTCAGGGCCCGGCAACGGTTCAGTCCAGCCGCGGGTTGAACAGGGAGTCTTTTGTGGGTGGGCTTTCAGGATCCGGCAGGCCCAACTTCCGCCGCACTCCGAGATTGATCTCCCACAGGCTCTGGAACTTCTCATCCGTGGCCGCGATCGACTCCGCCTTGCCAAGCATGATGGTGGGCCTGAGGAAAACCAGCAGATTACGCTTCACCCGGCGCTCGGATTCCGACGAGAACAGCCGCCCGAGCACGGGAATGTCACCCAGGAAAGGCACCTTGCTTTTGTTGATCTGGAGGTCGTCCGTGGTCAGGCCACCGAGAACAATGGTTTCCCCGTCATCCGCCAGCACGGTGGTCTTGATTTCACGCTTGTTGGTGATGATGTCCGAAGCTGACTCGACACTGTCGCCAATATTCTCCGTGGTCTGCTCCACCACCAGTCGTACCAGGCCGTCAGCGCTGATGGTCGGTGTTACCTTCAGGGTCAGGCCGATATCCCGGCGCTCAATGGTGGTAAAGGGGTTGGTGGTGCCGTCACCGGTAACGGTTGACTGCCCGGTACGGAAAGGCACGTTCTGACCAACGATGATTTCCGATTCCTGGTTATCCAGGGTAATGATGCTCGGCGTTGACAGCAGGTTTGCTGCGGCGGAGGTGGACAACGCCTGCAACAGGATGCCCCAGGAAATTCCGTCCTCATCACGCTGACCGGCACCGACAGTAATACCCCCCACCGCTGGAGAAATGAACGACTCTGAAAGGATGGCGCCAAGCACGTCACCCAGGCTGTTGCCAACATTATTGAAACTGGTTCCGGCCACCGGTGTGGACTCGCCCGATTCATCACCGACCGCCAGTTGGACCCCAAGGTCCTGACCCAGCTCGTCACTGATCTCGACAATGGCCGCCTCGATCATCACCTGGGCGCGCCGCACGTCCAGCGCCTGCACGATCAGTTCGGCTTCCTGCATCATCGACGGCTCGCCCCGTACTACCAGCGCATTGAGGCCCTCGTCGGCGAATACCGCAAAACCAGTATTACGGTTTCCGCCAGAGCCCCCGCCCGACGATCCGCTTGCGCCGGGCGATTCTTTCACCAGTTCGCCCATCACACCCTTGAGAATTTCCGTCAGATTGTTCGCATCGGCGTGGCTCAGGCGGATCACCTTGGTGGTGCCCCCGGTGGCCGACGGCTGGTCAAGCTTGTTGATCAGAGTACGCATCTTGTCGCGGAACGTTTCATCGCCACGAAGAATCAGCCGGTTGCTGCGCTCGTCCGCGGTAACACTGTATTTACGAGCGGCGTTTTCGCCACCGCCCTGGCCGAGTTCATCCGGCGCAAGCTCCTGTAGCAGCTCAACCATGTCGCCTACCCAGGCCTCTTCAAGCTGGATCACTTCCACTTCGTACTTGGAGGGGCTGTCCAGTTCCCTGACAATCTGCTCGATGCGGCGAATGTTGGCCGAATGATCACTGACAATCAGGGCATTCGCCGCGGCAACACCGGCAAGGTGGCCGTATTTCGCCACCAGCGGCCGCAGGATGGGCACCAGCTCCAGGGCATTGGCATTATCAATCTGGATAACGCGGGTAATCAGTTGTTCCGAGGGAATCTCCGTGAACCGGTCCAGGGATTCGGCGGACTGCTTGGCATCCACCTGTTGCACCACCTTGATCACTTCTTCCCCGGGGATGGCAGTAAAGCCATGGACCTGGAGCACTGCCAGAAACAGATCGTAAATTTCATCCTTGTTCATGGGCGCACTGGACAGCACCGTCACCTTGCCCTTTACGCGCGGGTCGACCACGAAGCTGTAACCGGTTATGTCCGCCACCTGAGTCACGAAGGCACGGATATCGGCATCCTTGAGGTTCAACCGCCAGGTTTCCTCCTGCCCGTAAGCAAAAGACATCAGGGGCAGCAACAGGGCTACAACGAAAGCCCGGAATAGATTGGATCTGTGGTTCAGCATCTGGCGTTCTTGTCCTGTATTGTTAAATCTGTTCAGCGCCACTGTTCGGGGATGGCATAGCTGACGGTCAGAATGGAACCGTCCCGTTCAATTTCAATATCCAGTTGCGGCTCCGACCGCCAATCCTCAAGAAGCACCATGTCCTGTTCGAGATCGCCCAGAGGCTGCCCGTTAATGGCGGTAATCACGTCACCCCCCCTGAGGCCTACGGCGTTGAGCATGGCACTGGAGCCATCGTAAACATAGCCGGCGCTACCGTCATCGCCTGCCGGGCTCAGACCATAGGGGACAAGAGCGGCAACACCCTGGGAGTCAAGCTGTTCCCGGGCATTGCTGAGGAACTGCTCCGGCGATGAGGCTGGCGGTTGTTCCGCCACATTCTCAACCAGGCCGGCTGGCACCTCATCATCAAAGGTCAGGCTTTCGTATTGTCCGTTCCGGCGAATCAGCACCCGGCCGGGTTCTACTTCCGCAAGTTCCGCGTTGCCCGGCAACAGATCCCCCACGCGGTAGTGCTCTGTCACGCCATTGCTTCCCGCCACTATAGCACCGGAGTCTTCCGGCTGCTCTGCTACCATTACGCCTTCCAGCCTGAGATTAAGCCGGGTTTCGGGAGCAGAACGACGAACCACCTCCGCCACCCGGGCCTGCCCCTCGGCCCTGCCAAAGATCTGGTGGGCGGCCATGGGTTGCAGGCGTCTTGAAGCGGCAGCGGAAGCACTGGTATCTGCGGCTGATGACGCCACTGCAACCGGGCGTTCATCCCACGCAATCAGCCAGGTCGTCTGCGCCAGCACCCAGGCAAGATAAACCACCAGCCCCGCCAGTAACAGATTGGCCAGCAGGCGCGGAAGTTTCCGGCTGCCCGGCGCCGGCGCTGCGGCCATCACAAGACACCTCCCGGAACAAGGGCCTGCCTGACCCGGAACACCACATCGCCCGGCCGGGCCGAGTCCGGCCATGGTTGCCCGGCAAGATCCACCATGCGCTTATACACCCGTAAATCCATCATGCCATTCCAGCGTATTTCCACATCCGCCGCCGGGCCATCACCGCCCTGCTCCGCAATAACCAGGGCAACGCCGTCGGCAGTACTGTCGAGGGTCGCTTCCATGGGTGGAAACTCCGCCTGCCCCACGCTGTCGCCCATGGGCCAGGTAACCTCACCGCCGGCCCAGCGGCCGATCCCGTCAGCGCTGGTGATACGGCCATCCTGCCAGGCCAGCGCCAACCGATCGATGATGACATCCCCCTCAATCAGCGCGCCACCACTGCGCCGTATCAGGTCCCCGAACTCGGCGACCGCCAGCCTGCCCTTGGCATCCAGGGAACCGTTGCCTTCCCGGTTGAAGCTGACACGTCCATCGACAGAAGATTGTGATGACACTACCGAGAAAACCACCGGTAATGACAGCCCGGGCAGGGATGGCGTGCCTAGCTGCCATTCCAGCGTCACGGGGTAGCCGGCTACCACGGCACCAGCGGCGCCTGACCAGGCTTTACCGGACACCTGCCCCACCTGTATTTCCGGCGGCAGCTGAATGTGTGCCGAGGCCTGATGCCACAGCCACCCGGCGGGAACAAGAACCACCAGCGCCACCAGATAAACCAGCACACCGGCAAGGGTCAGCAGGAACACTTTGCCGGGTCTGAGAAAGGCTTTTGCCTGGGTTTCGCTCATACAGTGTCACACAGATGAATGGACGGTTGCCGAGTCTAGCAAAGCCATTTCGCAAGTTCATGACAAAAAAAACAAAAAACCCCGCGTCGGTGTGAACCAACGCGGGGTTTTTGGCTTGACGGGGCCATTCCTCAAAAAGCGGGGAATGATCCGGGGCAGGCCGGCATTACATCATGCCGCCCATGCCTCCCATTCCGCCCATACCACCCATGTCCGGCATACCGCCGCCGGCACCTTCTTCTTCCGGCTCATCCGCAATCATCGCCTCGGTGGTGATGATCAGGGAAGCGACGGAAGCAGCTGCCTGCAGTGCAGAGCGGGTGACTTTGGCCGGGTCAAGGATACCCATCTCCAGCATGTCACCGAACTCTTCGGTAGAGGCGTTGTAGCCGTAGGCGCCCTCGCCTTCCAGGATCTTGTTGACAACAACGGAGGCTTCACCACCGGCGTTGGTCACGATCTGGCGCAGCGGCGCTTCCATGGCACGGCGCAGGATGTTGACGCCAGCCTTCTGCTCTTCGTTGATGGCGTCTACCTTGTCCAGGGCCGCAATGGCACGGATCAGAGTCACGCCGCCACCCGGTACAACACCCTCTTCAACCGCAGCGCGGGTAGAGTGCAGGGCGTCTTCAACGCGGGCTTTCTTCTCTTTCATTTCCACTTCGGAACCGGCGCCAACCTTGATAACGGCAACACCGCCAGCCAGCTTGGCCACACGCTCCTGCAGCTTTTCCTTGTCGTAATCGGAAGAGCTGTCTTCGATCTGCCTGCGGATCTGCTCAACACGGGCTTCAATATCACCCTGGGCACCGGCGCCATCAATGATGGTGGTGTTTTCCTTGGTGATGTTGATGCGCTTGGCAGTACCCAGATCATCCAGAGTGGTGTTCTCCAGAGTCAGGCCGACTTCCTCGGAAATCACGGTACCACCGCTCAGGATGGCGATATCCTGCAGCATTTCCTTGCGACGGTCGCCGAAGCCGGGTGCCTTGACAGCAGCCACTTTCACGATACCGCGCATGTTGTTCACAACCAGGGTTGCCAGCGCTTCGCCTTCAATATCCTCGGCGATGATCATCAGCGGCTTGCCAGCCTTGGCGACAGATTCCAGCACCGGCAGCAGTTCGCGGATGTTGGAGATCTTCTTGTCGACCAGCAGGATGTACGGATCATCCAGCTCGGTGGACATGTTTTCCTGGTTGTTGATGAAGTACGGCGACAGGAAACCACGGTCGAACTGCATGCCTTCAACCACGTCCAGCTCGTCGTCCAGGCCACGGCCTTCTTCAACGGTAATGACGCCTTCCTTGCCCACTTTTTCCATCGCGTCGGCGATAAGCTTGCCGATGGTCTCGTCGCCGTTGGCGGAGATGGTGCCTACCTGGGCAATGTTGCGGTTGTCATCGCAGGGCTTGGAAAGGTCACGGATCGCCTGGACTGCGGCGATGGTAGCCTTGTCGATGCCACGCTTGAGATCCATCGGGTTCATGCCGGCTGTAACCGCCTTGATACCCTCTTTCACAATCGCCTGCGCCAGAACGGTCGCAGTGGTGGTGCCGTCACCGGCGGTGTCGTTGGTCTGGGAAGCCACTTCCTTGACCATCTGGGCGCCCATGTTTTCGAACTTGTCTCGCAGCTCGATTTCCTTGGCGACGGACACGCCGTCCTTGGTGACGGTCGGCGCGCCGAAGGACTTGTCCAGAACCACGTTGCGGCCTTTCGGGCCCAGGGTTACCTTAACTGCGTCTGCCAGAACGTTAACGCCCTGAACCATACGTTTACGGGCGCTGTCACCGAATCTAACGTCTTTTGCTGCCATGTCTTCTATTCCTGTTCGTTAAACCCAATTTGCTTGTTCAATCGGATTGTTGCGTAACCGAGTGTTTACTCGAGAACGCCGAAAATGTCGTTTTCGCTCATGATGAGCAGTTCTTCGGTATCAAGCTTCACGGTATTACCGGCGTACTGGCCAAAGACCACGATATCGCCAACCTTGACCGCCAGTGCACGGGTTTCGCCATTGTCGAGAATACGGCCATTACCTACGGCGACAACTTCGCCCTGGGATGGCTTCTCCTTGGCATTGCCCGGCAGCACGATGCCACCAGCTGTTTTCTCTTCTTCTTCCTTACGGCGCACGACAACACGATCGTGTAGCGGACGTATCTTCATTGCTCGATATCTCCAATGTCAGGTTAGGTTTGGCAATGATGGTTGCGTTAAAAGCCGGGGCTTTTAACCAACTGTTTTACAGCGGTTATTAGCCCGCAGCGAACTTGTGAGACCTATGTGGGGGTGGTGCATCCGTTTTCAACACCTGGCGAAAAAAATTTTCACTTTTTTTCCGGCGAATCGTCATCATCCCGGTCCAGGCGCTGATGATCCTGTTCGGTCTCATCCCGGTACTCACCCTCGATGATGTCACCGTTGCGGTCGAACGGGCCCCGGCGGTCAAAAGGGCGCTGACGGCCGAACGGGCTCTCGCCATCACCGAAAGGCCCCTTGCCGTCGAATGGTCCCCGCTGGCCGGCAGTAAACGTGAATCTGCCGCCCTGCCCAGCCACTACCATGCGCTTGAGGGCCTGGGCTGCAAGCCAGTGGCGGGAACCGGGAATCAGGCACAGGAAACCAATAGTGTCAGTCACAAAGCCGGGCGTCAGCAGCAGCGCACCACCCACGGCCAGAATCAGGCCCTCGGCCACTTCTCTCGCCGGCAGTTCACCGCTATTGAGCCGCTGGTTCGCTCTCAACAGGGTGGCAAGACCCTGCTGCCGCAGCAGCGCGGCGCCGATAACAGCCGTCAGCAAGACCAGACCTACGGTGTTCAGGGCTCCGATAAGGGTTCCCACCTTGATCAGAATCGTCATCTCCACAATCGGCATGACAATAAACAAAAAAAGAAAAACGCCCAAAAGAGCCTCCCGGGGTGCGCTGTGCCTGGTTGCGGCGGCGGTAAAAAAGCAGTGGTATACTCGGTTCCACCATTTATCCATTACCTTAGGGCAAAACATGAAACTTCAAGATTCCGTGATTGCGATTACCGGCGGCGGCCAGGGCCTCGGCCGAGCCATGGCAGAGCATCTGGCCGCCAGGGGTGCCCGCCTGGCGCTGATTGACCTGATGCCGGAAAGGCTGGAAGAAGCGGCCGCTGCGTGTGACAAAGCCGGGGGCGACGCCAAAACCTACGTCTGCAACGTGGCGAAGGAAGAAGATGTCCAGAAGACGTTTGCGGCCATCGTGGCGGATTTCGGGCAACTCAATGGCCTGGTCAACAATGCGGGCATTCTCCGGGACGGGCTGCTGGTGAAGGCGAAAGAAGGCCATGTCGAGAAGCGCATGGAACTGTCCGAGTGGCAGGCGGTGATTGACGTAAACCTGACCGGTGTCTTCCTGTGCGGCCGCGAGGCGGCCACCCGGATGATCAACAACGGCGACCAGGGCGTGATCATCAACATCGCCTCCATTGCCCGCGCCGGCAACATGGGGCAGAGCAACTACTCCGCCGCCAAGGCCGGTGTTTCGGCACTGGTCCCGACCTGGGCCAGGGAACTCGCCCGCCACGGCATCCGCTGCATGGGCATCGCACCGGGCTTTGTCGAGACCGAAATGACCGCCTCCATGAAACCGGAAGCCCTGGAAAAAATGACCGCCAGCATTCCCCTGAAGCGCATGGGCAAGCCGGAAGAAATCGCCTCTGCCGCGGTGTTTATCTTCGAAAACGACTACATGTCCGGCCGGATACTCGAAATTGACGGTGCGCTTCGGCTGTAAACATTCGCCTGCGGGTTCGGGGGCTGGTCCGGCCGATAGCTCCCGCGTAGGTCGGATTAGGCCCAAAGGGCCGTAATCCGACAAGTAAACCGGACTTCAAAATAAACGACCAACCATACAAGGACGTATGATGAACTACCGCCGCAACCGCCTCCCCGGCGGCACCTACTTTTTCACCGTGGTAACCGCCAACCGCACCCCGCTTTTCAACAACCCCGCCGCCGTCCAGCACCTGCGAACCACCCTCCGCACCGTCATAAACCGCCACCCCTTCACCATCGACGCCATGGTTGTCCTCCCCGATCACATCCACTGCCTCTGGACCCTGCCGGCCGACGACACCAACTACTCAACCCGCTGGCGCCTGATCAAAGGCGGTTTGACCAAGGGGTTCCAACAGCATTCACCGGGAAAAGCCGGCAAGCCGGAATCACTCTGGCAAAAGCGCTACTGGGAACACACCATTAAAGACGAAAACGACTTCAACCGGCACGTTGATTACATCCACTACAACCCCGTAAAGCACGGCTATGTGGCACGCGCCGCAGACTGGCCGTATTCCAGTTTTCACCGCTTTGTGCGGCAGGGGATATTGCCGGCGGATTGGGGAATTGATGAGGAAGAACTTGCGGGGGTTGGGCGAGAATAGGTGAGTGCTGTTGTCGGATTACGGCCTGACGGCCTAATCCGACCTACGGTTTGCTCGGAGTTGTCCGTTAAATGTAGGTCGGATTAGGCGCAGCCGTAATCCGACAAAAAACCCGACATTACCCGGGAACTGACGGATTCCACCCATACCGCCGCATCGCAACCCTTCCATTAACCACTTCCACCCCCTCCTCCCGCAAACTCCGGGCCTGCACCTCGAATGCCTCACTCCCGATGGGAAACGCAATCCGTCCATCACTCCGGATCACCCGATACCAGGGAATGGCATGCCCCTCAGGAAGCTTGCCCAGAGCCCTACCTATATACCGCGCCTGCCGACCAAGGCCCGCCATGTGAGCGACCTGGCCATAGCTGGCTACCCTCCCTGCGGGAATGGCAGCCACAACTTGCCAGATTTTCTGGTCTTTGGTGGGTTCGGTCATGGAGTTCGTGTGTTGGTGGTTGGTGGAGTTTGTGTTGTCGGATTACGGCTTCGCCTAATCCGTATATGGTCTCCTCCCCGTTTGCAAGGTCTCAGTGCTCGATGTCAGGGACAGGTTTGCGCCCGTATATCCGGCCTGTTTAGCGAGGCGGCTTTGTCGCCTCTGGCCTTGATGGAAGATCCGCGCCTGCCGTCCTTATCGACCTAACGGCCTGTTGGGCCTTCG
>NZ_SRZX01000005.1 GCF_004792665.1 Marinobacter orientalis | reverse complement strand
GCCGCCAGCGTTCAATCTGAGCCATGATCAAACTCTTCAGTTTAAATCATACAAGAATCCGAAGATCCTTTATTTCTGCTCAAGACAAAACTCAATTTTTCGACGAGTCACTGTCCTGATATTTCATGTCCGAAATACCCCGGCCAGCGCCCACACGAATTACTTGGTCAACTTTTTAAAGAGCGTTCGGGACTTGCCCGATCAAGGTGGCGTATTCTACATCGAACCGCTGCCTTGTCAACCGCTTTCTGAAGAATTTAAAAACAAGAAATCTTCAATCAATTCAAACGGTTGTCGTTCGATTTCTGACCCGCCTCAGTGGCGTGTCCCTCGAACGAGATGCGTATTCTACAGAGCTCACCTGAGGTGTCAACGTTTCATTATAACTTTTTCAGGAGACCAGGGAATTACTGTCAAAGCTCGGCTTTTACGGCGGCCGCTGCCCTGGTCGCCTTTTCCCTGGCTTCGGCAATCGAATTACCGGTGGCAAGCGCCACACCCATACGACGGCGCCCTTTCAGTTCAGGTTTTCCGAACAGCCTAAGGAAAGTATCGGGCTCTGCCAGGGCTTTTTCAAGTCCCGTGTAGGCTACGGCATCTGAATCTCCCTCGGGCAGTATCACCGCGGAAGCCGATGGGCCCTGCTGACGTACTGCAGGTATCGGCAATCCCAGGATGGCACGGGCGTGCAAGGCAAATTCGGACAGATCCTGGGAAACCAGCGTCACCAGTCCGGTGTCATGAGGGCGCGGCGACACCTCTGAAAACCACACCTCGTCACCCTGAACGAACAGCTCTACCCCGTAAACGCCGTAGCCACCGAGATTGCCGGCAACAGCCTCAGCAATCTCGCGGGAGCGGGCCAGGGCTTTCTCACTCATCGGCTGGGGCTGCCAGGATTCCCGGTAATCCCCGTCTTCCTGGCGATGTCCGATCGGTTCGCAGAATGAAATGCCAGCCCGATGCCTTACTGTCAGCAGGGTGATCTCGTAATCAAAGTCCACGAAGCCTTCAACAATTACTCTGCCCTTACCGGCGCGACCACCTGTCTGGGCATACTCCCAGGCAGCTTCAATATCCTCGGGGGATTTTACCGTACTCTGCCCCTTGCCGGACGAACTCATCACCGGCTTCACCACCAGGGGCAATCCGATGGCATCAATGGCTGCGAGATATTCCGCTTTCGACTCCGCAAACCGGTACGGTGATGTGGCAACCCCGAGCTCCTCAGCGGCAAGGCGCCGGATGCCTTCGCGGTTCATGGTCAGGTTCACGGCTCGTGCTGTGGGTATCACGTGATAGCCTTCCTGTTCCAGCTTCACCAGTTCCGGCGTGGCAATGGCTTCGATCTCCGGCACAATCAGGTTCGGCTTTTCCGCTTCAATGACGCGGCGGAGCGCTTCACCATCCAGCATATCGACAACATGGCTGCGATGGGCAACCTGCATGGCCGGAGCATTGGCGTAACGATCAACTGCAATCACTTCCACGCCGAAGCGCTGCAGTTCGATGACCACTTCCTTGCCCAACTCCCCGGAGCCGCAAAAGAGCACCCTGAAGGCGTTTGCTTTGAGCGGAGTACCTATTCGAACGGTATCAGTCATGATATTGCGAGTCCTGTTGTGTCGATCAATGGCCAATCTCTAGATCAAATTTTCGCGCTCGCGCCTGGCGACTTTTTGTAGCACTTCACGTCGCTCCTCATTGCTCATTCGGGACCAACGCGTGATTTCATCCCCGCTGCGATGGCATCCGACACAGATATCGTTGTCATCCAGCGCGCAAATGCTCACACAGGGCGAGCGCACCTTATCCGCGACTTTCATCCTCTACCTCACCTGATTGCATAAACCGGCACACGGCAGCCCTGAGGCCGGCACTTTAACCTTTTCTGACTTCTGCTTCTAATGTCTGCCTGGCTACCAGACCTTCCTGGGGACAAACACTGGCGCGCCATCTACCTCCACTGTCAGCAATTCCTGGCCATAGAGTCGCTCGAGTGCCACCGGAGCAAGCATCCGTTCGGCCGGGCCCCAGCAGACCTCACCATTGGGATAAAGCAGGAGCAGATGATCACACCAGCGTGCTGCCAGATTCAGGTCGTGCAGGCACATAAAAACCGAATTCCCGGCACCGGCCTGTTCGGTAAGTAACTGCAGTACTGATACCTGGTGGTGCAGGTCCAGATGATTGGTGGGCTCGTCCAGAAGCCAGGTATCCGGTGCCTGGGCCAGGACTGTGGCAATGGCCACGCGCTGGCGCTCACCACCGGATAGGGTGTTCACCATTCGGTCGCTCAAATGGGCCACATCCAACTGCTCCAGGGAGCGGCGGGCGATTTCTTCGTCATTCCCGGTTTCCATCTGCCAGGGAGATAACCAAGGGTGGCGGCCAATCAGCGCAGTCTCCAGTACCGTGGCGGGAAAACCGTCCTGCCTCTCCTGAAACACCAGGCCCAGTTGTTGCGATATTCTTTTACGCTTCAGCTCCATCAGACGATGCTCGCCCAGACAGACTTCCCCTGCACGGGGCTCCCTCAATCCCGCCAGCGTATGGAGCAAGGTCGTCTTGCCAGCACCATTAGGGCCCAGCACACCCCAAATCTGCCCGGGCTGAATTATGAAATTCAGCGCCTCGCCATCGTCTCTGCCGGGAATATCGATCACCAGATCTCGTGCCTGTAAGGGGTTCATCAGCGGCTCCGGTAAAGCAGATAAAGAAAGGTCGGCACACCCAGCAGGGCGGTAATGACACCTACCGGTAACTGCTCCGGCGCGATCACGACTCGTGCCAGAGTATCCGCCAGCACCAGAAGTGTGCCGCCAGCCAGGGCACAGGCAGGCAGGATCAGGCGCTGATCATTGCCCAGAACCAGACGCAACATGTGAGGTACCACCAGGCCGACGAAACCGATGCTTCCGGCCATGGAGACTGCAGCTGCGGTGAGCACGCTGGCAAGCACATAGATCAGCCATTCCAGCGGCCTTACGGTTACCCCCAACGCAGCGGCCTGAAGCGGGCCACGGGCAAGCACATTCAGGCTGCGTCCCAGGGGAAGCACCAGGGCGCAAACCAATACCAACAGGGCCAGTGCCGGTGCCGGATTGCCGGCGTGGGAAAGATCACCCATTAACCAGTAAAGCATGCCGGGCAACTGCCGGGCGGGGCTCATGGCGAGAATCAGCGTGATGATCGCGCCCCACCCCGCAGCCACCACCACGCCGGTCAGCAACAACCGGGACGGTGTCCAGCTTCCGGTTCCGTGGGCCAGGCCAAATACCAGCATGGTTGCCAGCAGTGCGCCTGCAAATGCCGAACCTGACACCAGAGCCCCGGCCAATCCCGCCAGCATGGCCAGCAAGGCACCGACCGCTGCGCCACCGGATAGCCCCAGAATGTAGGGATCCGCCAGCGGATTGCGAAGCAGCACCTGCATCAGCGCACCGGCCACTGCCAATAGCCCACCGGTGGCGAAAGCGCTCAGGGTGCGCGGCAGGCGCAACTCCAGTATGAGCGTCTGTTGCAGAGGGGTGCCGTTGCCTGTCAGTACGGCCCATGTGTCTGCAAACGACAAAGCAGCACTACCCATACTGATGGAGAGACCCATGCAGAGCAGGCTGATCAGGACAAGAATGGCCAGCGGGCGGCTATAACCGTGCACGAGCCTCCTCCAGGGTCCGGCATAACTGGCTGGTACCTTCAAGCATGCGCAAGGTAGAACGCTGGATCAGCGACGGCTCAATCAGATACAGGTTATCCATCGCTACTGCCGCCAGTTCCGGATACTGCCGCCACTGCTCCAGCCAGCGGCGGTCGTCACTGTCTTCACCACCGCTGAGTATGGCGTCCGGATTGGCTTCCAGAACCGCTTCTTTGCTGATGCGGGGCACCACGCGTGGCAAGTGCCCGAACACATTGCTGCCACCGCACAGGCGAATAGCTCTGCCAATGAGTTCCTCATCATTGATGGTCATCAGTGGCTCGTGCCAGACCTGGTAGAACACCCGCACCGGCAGAGCTTCCTGGTAGCGATCGCGCAACTGCTCAATGCCTGCCAGAAAATCAGCAGCCCGGCCCGCACCGGTCTTTTCATTACCACTGAGCACGCCCAGCCGCTCTACTGCGCTTGCGATATCCTCAAACGTGCGTGGTTTCAGCCAGAATACCGGAACGCCCAGAGCTTCAATTTTCGCCAGTTGCGAGGCGGAATTACCATCCACCCAGGCCACCACCAGGTCCGGCTCCAGCGCAACAATGGCTTCCAGATCCAGCCTGTTGCTGTTGCCGGCTTGCGGCAGTTTGGCGGCTTCTGGCGGGTAATCGCTCCAGGCGCTGACGGCGACCAGTTTGTCTCCGGCACCGGCGGAGAACAGCAGTTCTGTCGCGCCTGGCGAGAGCGAAACAACTCGCTCTGCAGGCGCAGTCAGGCAGACTTTATGATCCAGGCCATCGGTCGCACACAAGTCGTCCGCCAACCCGGGTAAAGGAAAACACACCACAAGGGTGACCACAAAGATAAGCCCGAAATGCTTCATAAGGAATTCGAACCTTTCGGGCCAGGGAACTTACTGCTTGAAATCATAGCGCACCGAAGCCATGAAGGTCCGCCCGGCGGCGAGATAGTCAAAGGGCTCGAATGTCACGCTATCATTGCCCTGACTGGTGGCGTAACGGCGATCCAGCACATTATCCACTTTGAACGAGGCAGACCAGCCCGGCAGGAAGTTCCAGGCCGCTCTCACGTCAACCGTACCGTATCCGGGAAGCAAGCTGGTATTGGCCGGATCATTGTACCGATCGCTTTCGGCAATAAAACTTGCTCCAAGCGACCATTGGGCAAACAACCGGTCAACGTCAAGACGCAGATTTCTCTCCGCACGTCGCGGCAAACGGGCACCGGTATCACGGTTTTCGGAATCCGCGTACGTGACGGCTGCTGCCAGGTTCCAGCCGTCCGTTTCAAAACCGGATGACACTTCGACACCGCGAATCCGGGCGGTTTCCACGTTCTCCATCGTGCTGTCGAAAGTGGCAGGATCAAAAACGAAGGTAATCAGGTCGTCCACATCATTCTGGTAAATGGCGGCATCCCAGAACCATGAGTCATACCGTCCCGAAAAACCGATCTCCATCATCTGACCTTTCTCTGGATCAAGATCCGGGTTCCCCAAGTAGCTTCCAAAGTCAGAAGGTATTTCCAGGTACAGATCATTGAAAGTAGGCGCTTTGAACGATGTCGCGTAGCTCAGGCGCAAACGGTGAGAGCGATCGAACTGGTGACCCAGGGCAATACCTCCAGTTTCTTCCTTGCCGTATGCTTCATTATCATCGAGACGCAAGCTGAACATCAGCTCGTTAGCATCAAAGTTGAGGCGAGCCTGCCCGAAAACTGCGGAGTTGCTACGGCTGTTTTCAGCAAACTGATCGCTACCTTCAACTTCGTCGATCATAAATTCAGAACCGAGTACAACCTCGTGGACGCCTGCAGTGAGAGTGTTTTCCCAACGGGCCGAACGTGACTGAGTGTTATAAACACTCGGATAGGTACCAAATGTATCCTGCTCATCACGGGACCCAGAAAACTGGATACGGGTACGCCAGTAGTCACTGGCGACAGCCTCCAGATAAAACCCCATCGCCCGGATCATGAAATCCGTGTCACCACCTTCAAATTCGGTATTGCCCTCAGACTGGAATACCGTTAATCCAGCACCACCTCCCTGATCAAAGTTGTGACTGAGTTTTGCCAGACCACCGGCGTTACGGAATCCTTTATCTTCGCCACCAGCCCGCAGGTTGGTACCGTCGGTATCGGAAAAAACACCACTGGCCAGGAAAGCGGAACGGCCTTCCCTGCCTGCCAGGCCAGTCGTGACCTCCCGAGTGTCATGGGAACCTCCTGACAGCTCTGCCCAGCCCTGGCGCCCGGCCTCGGGCTCTAGAGTGAATGCCTGGATAACTCCACCAACAGCATCTGCACCGTACAAAGAGCTTTTTGCTCCGCGCACCAGTTCAACCCTCTCCATCAGTTCCGGAGGAAGGAATTGCCACGGAGGTATGCCTGCGGTCGCAGAGCGTAGCCTGATGCCATCCAGCAGAAGCACCGTACCAGAGCTACCGGCACCACGCAGGAATACACTGGTGGTCTTGCCGTAGCTGCCATCAGACACAACGTTTACACCTGGCTGTGCCCTGAGAATATCCTGAAATTCCGCAGGCTGTTGCCGGTCAATATCTTCCTTATCAATCACAGTGACAGAAGACAGACTTTCACCAACGGTTTTTGGCCCAAGTGTCGCAGTAACCACAATCGGATCAAGCGCCGAGATGGTCTTTTCGTCATCAGCTAACACATCGGAAACTGGCAGGAAAACAAGGGGGAGGCCGGATAACAGAACCGGCATGGTCTTGGAATAACCCATAATCAACACTCGCTTGTAAACCATGCGCACCCGCATGGTGTTTATTATATTGCGGAGCTTGAGAGTGAGACTTGGGCAGGCAGGATACGAGTCAGAGTACGGGCGTGAAACCGACACAACTCACCCACCGCCGTCGCCCTCCGCAACTTCGGGTGTGTACTCAGACCGGTCTCCGGGCTTGCGAGTGGAATAGTCTTTACGGCCTATCCGGGGCAGTCACCTTCCCATGCAGTACGCACAGTGGCTTATAAGATTGCCTTTAGCTCGCTTACCGTTGCGGGGGCAGCGTCGGACTTTAACCGACTTCCCGTTTTAAGCTTTTCTGCGCTGGTGCCACAAAAAAGCATTACCTGAATACGGTATACACTTTTTCAGTGTTCAAACTATCAGGCCCTCGGGCCTAAATCAATTCACGAGAATGAAATACATCGCCTGGTCACAGCCGACCGATGTCATTCTCCGGGTACCCAGAGCACATCATCCTTACCCTTGCCGTTCGCATGCCTTGCAAGCACGAACAGCAAATCAGACAGGCGGTTCATGTACTCCAGTACCGCCTGGCTGATGTCCTGGTCCTCCTTCAACTGAACGATGATGCGCTCAGCCCGGCGTGTCACCGTCCGGGCATGGTGAAGGTGCGTTGCAGCCGGATTGCCCGCCGGAAGAATGAACGAGCGCAACGACGGAATATCCGCGTTGAACCTGTCAATCTCCTGCTCGAGTTCGACGGTCTTGGTCTCAGCAAGCCGCAGCGGTGGGTATTTCGGGTTCTCCGAAAAAGGTGTGCACAGATCCGCACCCACATCGAACAGATCGTTCTGGATGCGGGCCAGTATCCGGTCCAGCTCCTCGTCCACATGGAGCCGCGCCAAGCCAATAACGGCGTTGGCCTCATCGACCGTGCCATAGGCTTCCACGCGCAGATCGTGCTTGGCGACCCGGCTTCCATCGCCGAGGCCGGTATCGCCCTTATCTCCGGTTTTCGTATAGATCCTGGTGAGCCTGACCATTCATTTCTCCCGTGTACTGGTGGTTCAGTCAGCAAATGAAGCCGGTCAGATTACCGGTTTTTCACGGTAGGTTCCCCAGATGCCTTTCAGGGTTTCAACAATGTCGCCCATCGAAGCGCCCTCTCTGACCAACTCAATGGTAAGCGGCATCAGGTTTACCGATTCGTCCTCGGCCTGCTCTTTCAGTTGCTTGAGCATACTCTGGACCTTTTCCTCATCGCGATTGTCCTTGACCCTGTTCAGGCGCTCAATCTGCCGGCGCTCGGTCTCCGGATCATGGGGATGGGTCTCGATTTCAACATCCTCTTCCTCCTGAACGAACATATTGACACCGATAACCGGTCTTTCGCCACTGGCCTTGCGCAACGCAAAATCATAGGCCGAATCGGATATGCCTCTCTGGAAATAGCCGTCGTCGATACACTTGAGTGTGCCGCCGAGTTCTTCAACCTCATCGAGAATTTTCCAGGCCTCCCGCTCGATCTCGTCGGTCAGGCTTTCAACGTAGTAGGAACCACCCAGTGGGTCCACCACCTGGGTGATGTTGGTTTCGTAGGCGATGATCTGCTGGGTACGCAGTGCAATCCGCATTGCTTCCTCGGTGGGTATCGCAAACGCCTCGTCCATACCGTTGGTGTGCAGCGACTGCGCGCCACCCAACACAGCAGACAGGGCCTGAAGGGCAGTACGGATTGGATTGATCGTGTACTGTGGCTTGGTCAGTGTTGCCGCCGCAGTTTGGGCGTGGAAACGTAGCCTGCTGGCCGCGGGATTCGTGGCGCCGAACTTTTCCCGCATGATTTTGGCGTAAATCCGCCGCGCTGCGCGGAACTTGGCAATCTCTTCAAAGAAGTCCGCCTGGCTCACGAAGAAGAACGAGAGTCGGGGGCCAAACTCATTAACGTCCACCCCGGCGTCGATAGCCGTCTGCACATACTCCATGGTGGTGGCCATGGTGTACGCCACTTCCTGGACAGCGGTCGAGCCGGCTTCGGAGATGTGGTATCCGGAGATATTGATGGCGTTGTAGCGCTTCATGTTTTCGGATCCGTACTGGATACAGTCACGGACCAGGCGAACCGACGGCCGCACCGGGAAGATCCATTCCTTCTGGGCAATGTACTCCTTGAGAATGTCGTTCTGGATGGTGCCCGACAGGTCATTGAGGTCGTAACCGCGCTTCTGCGCCAGCGCAATATACATGGCGTAGAGTATCCAGGCCGACGGATTGATCGTCATGGATACGGATATCTTGGTCAGATCAATATCGTCGAACAGCTCTTCCATGTCCGCCAGCGTATCGATGGCAACGCCTTCACGGCCTACTTCGCCCTGGCTCATCGGGTGACTGGAGTCGTACCCCATCAGGGTGGGCATGTCGAAATCGATCGACAGGCCGGTCTGACCCTGGGCAATGAGGTATTTGAAACGCCCATTGGTTTCCCTGGCTGTTCCGAAGCCGGCGATCTGGCGCATTGTCCAGTTTCTGCCCCGGTACATGGTGGGGTATGGTCCCCGGGTGAACGGATATTGCCCGGGGAAGCCAATGTCCTCGAACGGGGTGTCTTTGAGGTCCAGTGGCGTATAGGTACGCTTCGTCGGCATACCGGAAGCGGTAATATATTCGGACTGGCTCTCCGGTGCCCGCTTTATAAAAGATGCCACTTCGTTCTTTTCCCACTCATCGAACTCTTTTTCAATATGCTTGAGTGCAGCGGGGTCATACTGGTCAGTGTGATTCATGAATCGTCTCCTTCATGGCTTTTAACAAGGTCACCGCGGCTCCATGGGGATCCAGTTCGCGTTGGGTAACCTTTTTGAGCAGCTCTTCGGTTTGCGACCTGCTGTCACGTGCAAAATTGTCCCGGACGATCTCTTCGGCCACTTTCACCACCCGGGTCAGCGCAATCTGGCGTCGCCGTTCAGTGATTTCACCACTTCGTTCCAGGTGCTCCGAGTGGCGGTCAATTGCGGCCATCAACTCGCCGAAACCGGTATGTTTTTCAGAGCTGGTGGGCACCACCGGTACCCGCCAGATGCCTTCACCCGGCTCCAGGCTCATCATCAGCATGGCCTTGAGCTCCTGGATGGTCTTGTTGGAATCCGGCCGGTCGGCCTTGCTCACCACATGGACATCGGCAATCTCCAGCACCCCCGCCTTGATGGCCTGGACGTCGTCACCCAGACCGGGCGCGTTTACAACCACCGTGGTGTGTGCCGCACGCACGATATCGACTTCGTCCTGCCCCACCCCGACCGTCTCGATCAGGACCACATCGAACCCTCCGGCGTCCAGCAGGTCGACCGCATCCAGAGCCGGTCTGGCCAGGCCACCCAGGGTTCCCCGGGTTGCCATACTGCGAATGAACACCCCGGGGTCGGAAACCAGGTCTCCCATACGGATACGATCACCAAGAATGGCGCCACCGGAAAACGGGCTGGAAGGATCGATGGCAACGACACCCACGGTGCGGCCACTTGCCCTGTATTCATGGACCAGCTGTGTGACCAGGGTCGACTTCCCCGCTCCCGGCACACCGGTAATGCCCACCACATGGGCGCGGCCGGTACTCTTGTAGAGCTCGGCCAGAGCCTGGCGCACTTCCGGGTCGCCACCACTCTCAACCCGCGTAATCAGCCTGGCTATGGCACGGAGGTGTCCTTCCCGAACCCGTTCCGCCAGCTCCATGGAAGGTATGCGGTTAATCATTTAACCTCCTCGCTTCTGGTGAAGGCTCTGGTAAAGGTCCCGGTCGTCAACGACACGCTGCGCCTTGAAGTCGGTGCGCGGGAAGGTGTCCGGCTCGACCATTTCAACGCGGGCGCGCACGCCCAGCACCCGGCTGAACTCTGCCTCCGCCCGTTCTCCAAGCTCCCTGACCGCATCCGGGCCCTTGTCCGCGACCTTCTGGTCAAACTCCGCCTGCACGGCCAGCTCATCCATCGAGCCACTCCGTGAAATGATAATCCGGTGCTCACCGCCGTAACCGGCGAGGCCTTCAAGAATTTCAGCGATTGCACTGGGGTACACGTTCTCGCCGCGGATCTGGAACATATCGTCGATCCGCCCGTAGATGCCTTTTGGCAGCCTCGGATAGGTGCGGCCACAGGGATTGTCTTCCATTACCCAGTGGGTCAGGTCGCCGGAGATCATGCGGATCATCGGCTGGGAAGTCCGCTCCAGGTGGGTGTAGATCGGGGTGCCCTGCTCGCCATAGGGGACGCGCCGATGGGTATTCGGGTCCGCCACTTCGGTGTAGACGATGTCCTGCCACAGCAGCATACCCTCGGTGTCGGCGCTGCCGGAGGCGTGCATCCATGGCGTCAGTTCGGCCATGGTCCCGCAATCAACCACCTTCGCCCCGTAGATATCCTGGATCTTGTCACGAATAGACGGAATGGACCCGCCGGGCTCACCGGAAAAGAACAGAACCTTGATTCCGAACTCCCTGGGATTCACTCCTTCCTCACGGGCCACTTCCGCAAGCCTCAGCGCATACGACGGCGTGGAGTATAGGCCGGCGGGCTTCATCATTCCCAGCCAGGTGACCGCTCGCGCTGTCATCCCGGGAGCGCCGGCGCCAAAGGGGAAGGCTTTGCAACCCAGCCTTTCGGCGCCAATCAACGCGCCCCAGGACCCCATGTAAAGGCTCAGGATGGCAGCTACAAACACCGTGTCCCCCGGCCGCAGACCCATACCCCACATGATCCGGGCGTGGTTGTTGGCGATGGTGTCCCAGTCACGGCGGGAAATACCGAACGCTGTGGGCCGGCCGGTCGTGCCTGACGTACCATGGATGTGGTGTATGTCGCTTTCAGGGCAGCAGAGGTAGTCCCCGAATGGCGGATTTTTCGCCTGGGAATCCCGCAGCTCCTGCTTGGTGACAACAGGAACTGCTTCGAAGTCGGCAAGGCTGCGAATGTCACTGGCCTTTATACCGGCCTCGTCCCATTTGCGCTGGTAAAACGGCGAGTGATCGTAAGCATAGGCCATCACCTCGCGGATACGGGCAACAATGAGCTCGTCACGCTTTTCCGGGGCCATGGTTTCCCGGTCCCGAAACCAGTAGGGGCTGTTCGGATCCGGAAAATAGTCGTTGTTGTAATTAGGGGGAAAATTCCACTCTTCCATCGGAGACTCCTGATATTGTTATTGGTTGTCGTCTTAGGAAATCTGTCACGGCCGCCCGGCCGGCATGGTGCCGGCGTTACCGGGCACCACGCTCTGCGACCAGTTGCCGGAACGAGTCAATGATTTCCTGGGGAGGAGTGTCCTGTAGCAGAATCTTGTCAACGCCCATCTGGTAGAGCTCTTTGACATCGTCGTCCGGAATAACCCCGCCACCGGCAACGATCATGTCTTCCGCTTCCTTGGCTTTCAGGAGCTCCAGTACCTTGGGGAAAATGTGCATGTGCGCACCTGAGAGCAGGCTGATGCCCAGGATATCCACATCTTCCTGGATAGCCGCATCCACGACCTCCTCGGGCGTGCGATGCAGTCCGGTATAGACCACATCCATGCCGGCATCCCGGAGCGCACGTGCGACAACCTTTATGCCTCTGTCGTGGCCGTCCAGACCGATCTTTGCCAACATTACCCGAATTACCGCAGCGCTATTGTCATTGTTTTGCATCGCATTCTCCTTGGATTAAATAATCGCGCTACCGCTTCTTTTCAGCGGTTCACGAGAGTCTTTTATTTCTTGCTGAAGCCACTTCGATGCGGTTTCCACATGTTGCCTCGCAAGCGTTTCAGCAGTCCGCACGTCACTGGCCAGAACTGCATCCAGTATTGCCGCGTGCTCTTCCCAGATCTGTTGCTGGTTTTTCTCGACAATGAGGATGTCACTCATGACACGCCTTACATGGTTCCAATGGGCCTCCATTGAATCCAGGATGAACGTGTTTCCCGCCAGCTCGTAGATGAAGCCGTGAAAGCGCATGTCAGCGTCTATCAGAGCGGGTAGGTCACGGGCCTTCCCGGCTGCGCGCCCTTCATCGATGATGTCCTTGCCACGCTTCCGTGCTCCTGCATCCACCCTCTGGGCGGCCAGCCCGGCGCTGACCAGGTCAATTCCGCACCGGAACTCGTACAACTGCGCCACGAAGTTCTCATCAAGCACCGAAACCATCAGGCCCCTGCGTCCGACAGCCGACAGGAAGCCATCATCGCGAAGACGCTGCATGGCCTGGCTCACAGGCAGCCGTGAGACATCCAACCTCTCGGCCAGGCTTTCCTGGGTAACCCGCTCCCCGGGCTTCAGCAAACCTTCAACGATGGCATTGACTACCGAGTCGTATATCAGCTCTGGCAGGTTCTTCTCGGCCTGGATTTTCTTCATTGATCAAACCCCACGATGCAGCTCCCTGGCTCTCGTTTGCATACAGTATTCACCATGTAATACCTGATGCTTCGCCAAAAACATTAGACTTTAGTCTAAATTTTTGCGTTTTTTGAGCACAGACCGGCACGACCTCGCTCCTGCCGGAACGGCTGAAGCGAGGTAAGCCATAGAAATCAGGGGTAAACCGGCCCCGGATGAACAGAACCGATGACTGGGAATTGAGGTGAGGAGATCAGCTGAGGGAATCAGCTCCCGGCAGGGGGCTCAAGCAGGTCGATGCCGGCGTCGTATACCGCGTTCAGGAAATCGACCAGCACAACGGCGGACAATCCCCAAATCTGATACCGGCCCCAGCGATAACAGGGCACGTAAAATGTATTATTGAGAAAATTCAACGGGTCGGTGCGATGGCGTTTGTCTTCCAGGAAGAATTCGACAGGGACCCTGAATATACTTTCGATTTCAGCAGGATTTGCGGTCAGCGGGTGATCGCGGGGTATGACACCAACGTACGGAGTAACGAGAATCTGATGCAGTGACATAACCTGGCTGAGCGGTGCAATTAACTGCACCTTTTCCGGAGGCAGTCCGATTTCTTCATGGGTTTCCCGCAGAGCAGTGTCGGCAATGGATTTGTCCTCCGGATCACGTCGCCCTCCAGGGAAAGATACCTGGCCCCGGTGAGTGCTCAGGTTTTCAGACCTGAGGGTAAACACAATTTCAGGATTGCCCCGGTCATCGGTCACCGGAACCAGCACGCCAGCCTCGGGATAGTCGAGCGTTAACAAGCGGGGAACATAACCTGAGAGGCGTTCGGAAAGAAGATCGCGCAAAACACAGCTCCGTTTTTCGATCTGACTATTGAATGAGACGCCGGCAGCACCGATAGTTACACCTGCCACCACACAATTGTCCAGTATACGGTGAAACGAATGAAATACTGCAGTACCTGCGGCCACCCTGTCGAACAGCGCGTCCCCGAGGGCGATAACCGTCACCGTTATGTATGCGTCAACTGCGAAACCATACACTACCAGAATCCCCGGATTGTCGCGGGAACCGTTCCCGTCTGGCAGGGGCAGGTCTTGCTGTGCCGCCGGGCCATCGAACCACGCTACGGCTACTGGACACTACCTGCGGGATTCATGGAAAACTCGGAAACCACACTTGAAGCCGCTACCCGGGAAACCCGGGAAGAAGCGCTTGCCGAAGTTACGGTGGACAATCTCTACACCATTATCCACGTTCCCCATATTGACCAGGTTCACATGTTTTACCGGGCAACGCTTACCAGCGAGAACTTTGGCGCCGGCGAAGAGTCCCTTGAAACCAGATTGTTTGCCCTGGAGGACATCCCGTGGGATGAGTTGTCATTCCCGACCGTGCGTCGCACTCTGGAGCTTTACCTGGAAGATGTTCAGAACGAACATTTCCCGGTGCACGTGGATGACATACGCTATCGCATGAAACCCCACGGTCAATAAATACTACAGCTCTTCCATGCGGAACACTTCGTAAGCTGGCTCCTCATAGGGATGTGATGCTTTCAGCGCCTGTACCGCAGCGCGGATAAGCTCGTCCGCGCAGACCAGCTCAACACGGAACTCCTCCACCCGCTCCACCTCCCCCACTTGACCAAGGAAAGGTCTGCTCCCGTCAAGCGGGCGAAACTGCCCTTGCCCCTTACATTGCCAGGCGCAACAGTCATAGTCTCCGATGCGGCCTGCGCCGGATTCAAACAGTGCGGTTTTGGTACTCTCCAGATGACTTTCCGGAACGAAATAACACATCTTGTACATAATCTGTCAGCTCCCTTTCATGACCTTTTGCACGGTCAAAAACCCCGGTTTCGATGTGTCCGATGCGCATATTTTATGTACAGATTAAGCAGTTAGCTACTTACCCACAGAATCTGTGGATAACTCTGGGGAAAGATTTTGGGAACATGCCCTCACCCCCTGTAATGACTGCCCTTCCGTTAAATTGGCGACAAATTCACCTACTTAATTAACTCCTTATTTATCAAAAACTTATGGCCATTGAACAAAAGGCGGGCCTTAAACCAACGCTTTGTTCACGGAACGCACAGAAAGGATTTAAAAATGTGCATAAACCATTTTAGTCAAGGGGATTTTCTCACTTATAAACAAAAATTTCCCTTGAAAACCATTAAGCTTTCCAGGCGCGGAAACGAAAAAAGCCGGCTCCGGATAAATCACCACTCTGGTGCATCCGGACCGGCTTTTTCTACCCCTGGTCAGGGCCTAACCGAACCAACGCCTCGCGTTACGGAACATACGCATCCAGGGGGCATCCTCTCCCCACTCTCGTGGATGCCAGGAGTGCTGAGAGGTGCGGAAAACTCTCTCAGGATGAGGCATCATGACGGTAACCCGGCCATCTCTGGTAGTAACACCAGTGATACCTGCTTCAGAACCATTGGGGTTATAGGGATAGCGCGTGGTGACGCCACCGTGATTATCCACGTAGCGCAGTGCAACAAGCTCATTGTCGCGTAGTTGTTCAGCCGACGCGCCGGAGGCAAACTCAACCCTGCCCTCACCATGAGCAACCGCGATCGGCATTCTCGACCCGACCATGCCCTCCAGGAACGCAGAAGGCGATGATGTCACCTCCGCCATTACCAGCCGGGCTTCAAACTGTTCTGACTGATTGCGAACAAAACGTGGCCAGCCCTCGCTACCGGGAATTAACTCGTGAAGGTTGGACAGCATCTGACAGCCATTACAGACGCCAAGAGCCAGGGTGTCCTGCCGGTTAAAGAAAGCAGCAAACTGGTCGCGAACACGGTCACTGAACAGAATGGACTTGGCCCACCCCTCTCCGGCACCAAGCACGTCCCCGTAGGAAAATCCGCCACAGGCCACCAGACTGCTGAAGCCTTCCAGAGACACCCTGCCCGACAACAGGTCACTCATATGCACATCAACAGACTCAAACCCTGCGCGGTCAAAAGCTGCGGCCATTTCGACCTGGCCATTAACACCCTGCTCCCGCAGAACCGCAATCCTCGGCCGCGTGCCCTTGTTGATATAGGGAGCGGAAATATTGTCATTGACGTCAAAGGTCAGTTTGGCGTGAAGGCCGGGATCATCGGCATCCAGGAGGTTGTCAAATTCGTCCTGCGCACAGTCGGCGTTATCACGGAGCGACTGCACCCGGTAACTGGTCTCAGCCCACAGCCGCTGTAGCTCTACCCGCGGCCGGGCAATAACCTCATTACCTTCGAAAGTATAACGAATACAGTCATCCTCGTTGAGAGTACCGATAACGGAGGTATGATCACCAAGACCAGCCCCGGAGAATTGCTGCAGCACAAAACCGGTTTCTTCACGCCGAACCTGAATGACTGCACCCAGCTCTTCATTGAAAAGCTCGCGCGGGAACTGGGACGAATCCTCCGCCAGCCCATCCAGTTTGATATCGATGCCGGAACGCGCAGCAAAGCTCATCTCGGCCAGCGTCACAAAAAGACCACCATCGGAGCGATCATGGTAGGCCAGCAACTTGCCGTCTTCATTGAGTCCCTGGATAACCGCAAAAAACGCCTTGATATCTTCCGGGTCGTCCAGATCAGGTGCCACAGCACCCATTTCCCGATAAACCTGCGCCAGGGCGGACCCTCCCAGGCGGTTCTGGCCGGCCGCCAGATCAATCAGGATGAGATCTGTCTCACCTGCATCGGTAACGAGCTGCGGCGTCAGGGTTCTGTCGACATCGGTCACCGGTGCGAAACCACTGATAATCAGCGACAGGGGCGAAGTCACACTCTTCTGCTCAGGGCTGTCACCGTCCTCTTCCCAAACGGTCTTCATGGACATGGAGTCCTTGCCCACCGGAATAGTGATACCCAATGCCGGGCAAAGCTCCATACCCACCGCTCGAACCGTTTCGTAGAGGTTTTCATCCTCGCCAGGATGACCTGCTGCTGCCATCCAGTTGGCAGATAAACGAATGTCCGACAGACGGGCTATGGGTGCTGCAGCCAGGTTGGTTATAACTTCACCAACTGCCATGCGGCCTGACGCGGGGGCGTCAATGACCGCAACCGGTGTGCGCTCACCCATGGCCATGGCTTCGCCGGATTTCACATCAAACGATGAGGAGGTAACCGCCACATCACTGACCGGGACCTGCCAGGGCCCTGCCATCTGATCCCGGGCCACCAGACCGGTGATGGTGCGATCACCAATGGTAATCAGGAAACTTTTCGAACCCACGGATGGCAGCCGGAGAACACGGCCGATCGCCTCCTGGAGATCGATTTTGGTGGAGTCAAAAATGGGCTTGGTAAATGAGGAGCGGGAAACGCTCCGGTGCATCCGGGGTGGCTTGCCGAAAAGAACGTCCATGGGAAGATCAACCGGACGATCATCGAAGTAGGAGTCGCCAAGCTCAAGATGATGCGTCTCGGTAGCCTCGCCGATCACTGCGTACGGGCAACGCTCACGGCGGCAGAGCGCATCGAACTGCTCCAGATTCTCTGGCGCAACGGCCATCACATAGCGTTCCTGGGATTCGTTGCACCAGATTTCCAGGGGCGACATGCCAGGCTCGTCACTGGGAATATCCCGCAGTTCGAAGCGACCGCCGCGACCACCGTCTTTCACCAGCTCCGGCATGGCATTGGACAGCCCGCCCGCGCCAACATCGTGGATAAAGCAGATCGGGTTGTCGTCACCCATCTGCCAGCAGCGGTCAATCACTTCCTGGCAGCGACGTTCCATTTCCGGGTTGTCACGCTGAACCGAAGCAAAATCCAGGTTCTCGTGACTGGAACCGGAATCCATGGATGAAGCAGCGCCGCCACCAAGACCGATCAACATGGACGGCCCGCCAAGAACAATCAGCCTGGCACCGACAGGAATGTTACCCTTCTCGACATGATTGGCACGAATGTTACCCAGACCACCGGCAATCATGATGGGCTTGTGATAGCCCCGAACTTCCTCGCCAGCGGCGCCCGGCACCAGCTCCTCGAACGTCCGGAAATAACCGGCCAGGTTCGGGCGCCCGAATTCATTGTTGAAAGCCGCACCGCCGATGGGACCTTCAATCATGATGTCCAGTGGGGAGGCAATTCTGTCCGGTTTGCCATAGCCCAGTTCCCAGGGCTGGGGATCATCCGGGAGATTAAGGTTGGAAACCGTAAATCCGCTCAGGCCTGCTTTGGGCTTGGAGCCGCGGCCGGTCGCACCCTCGTCACGGATCTCGCCACCGGAACCGGTTGCCGCACCGGCGGCGGGGGCGATGGCCGTGGGATGATTATGGGTTTCCACCTTCATCAGAATATGGATGTCTTCTTCATGGTAGCGATACACGCCGGATTCCGGCTCCGGGAAGAAACGGCCACCACGGCTGCCGGCAATGACCGAGGCGTTGTCCTTATAGGCAGACAGCACGCCCTCGCTGTTCATTTCGAAGGTATTGCGGATCATCGCAAACAGGGATTTTTCCTGCCCCTCGCCGTCAATATCCCAGGAGGCGTTAAAAATCTTGTGGCGACAGTGCTCCGAGTTGGCCTGAGCAAACATCATCAGTTCAACGTCTGTCGGGTCCCGTTCAAGATCCGAAAAAGATTTCACCAGGTAATCAATTTCGTCTTCTGCCAGCGCCAGACCGAGTGAGCGGTTGGCATCCACCAGAGCCTGACGCCCGCCGGAAAGCACCGGAATGCGATCAAGAGTGCGCGGCTCATCGGTATGGAACAATAACTCCGCCCCGCCCATCTCATGGAACACTTTCTGGGTCATGCGGTCGTGGAGCAGTGCGGCAATCTTCTCTCTTTGCGCAGGTCCCAGTTTCCGACTTGCCTTTATATAATAGGCTGTGCCGCGCTCAATGCGCCGGATCTGCCTTAACCCACAGTTATGGGCTATGTCAGTAGCCTTGCTGGACCACGGCGAAAGGGTACCGGGCCGCGGAACAACCAGAAACAGCACTCCGTCGGGCTCTTCGGCAGGAACACTGGGGCCGTAAGTCAACAGCCGATCGAGCACAGCCTGGTCCGATTCGGAGAGGGGGGACTCAAGATCCGTAAAGTGCATGAACTCGGCATACACGTGCTCCACCTCGGGAACAATTTCCTGGATGCGGGTATGCAGCTTGCGGGAGCGGAAAGGCGAAAGCGCAGGAGCGCCGCGAAGTTCAAGCATGATCAAAACCTGTACGCGCGAAACTGGGAGCCGGGCACCCCGCCTGATCGCCGGAGCGTCCGGTAAGAGGAAGAGGCTGGCCATTTGAAAGGCGGCAATGATACTCGAAACGGCGTCCAGGATACAGCGTCAAAAGGTCGTGGCCTGCCCGACGAATTTAACACCGTTTTGCATATTAAATAATCAATTCCATTGACCGCCCACCCCGGACCGGGGATTATTAAAGAAGGGACAGGGAGTTCAGAATTTGCAAACAACCGACCAACAACCGTTGCTTCTGACATTGGCAAGGTACACTTGCCTGTTCGTCGTTGCTTTTGTCACTGCCGGATGCTCCAGGCCAAGCACTCTGCAGGAGATTCGCTCCGAGGGTATATTGCACGTGGTTACCCGTAACGCGCCTTCTGTCTATTACGACGGCCGCGACGGCCCCACCGGTTATGACTACGAGCTGGCCAGGCTGTTTGCCGACGATCTGGGCGTCGAACTCAAGGTACGGGTGGCGGATGACAACACTGGCGTGCTCTCTGTTATTGGCCAGGACTACGCCCATATCGGTCTGGCCGGGTTTTCTGATCACCCGGACTTCGCCAATCGATACCACACAGTGGCCAATGGCCTTGAGGCCGAGTCTGTTGTGGTATACAACCGCGACACAAACCGCCCGGACTCAGTCAGCGACCTTGAGGGTCAGACCCTTCACCTGGTGGCAGACAGCAACCATGAACATCATCTGAAGCAACTCCGGGCGGAAAACCGGGGCCTGCAGTGGGAGGTTCATTCAGGACTGGATGCCGCCGGCATACTGGCGCGGGTGGAATCGGGGGAATACCCGCTGGCCGTGGTCTCCTCCAACGAACTCGACCTCAATCACGTATTCTTCCCCATGGTCAAGAGCGCCTTCAGCCTGGGCAATCCGCACGACCTTGTGTGGCTGTTCCCCGCAGAGCAGGACCAGACACTGGCCACAGCTGCCAAGAGTTTTATCAGTGAGCTGAGGGCGAGCGGTGCGCTGGCCCAGATTTCCGAGCGTTTTTACGGTCATCTGGATCGTCTGGGCTATGTTGGTGCAAGGACCTTTACACACCATGTGGAAAACCGTCTGCCAAAGTACGAGAACCTGTTCAGAGACTATGCCTCGTCCTACAACCTTGACTGGCGGTTGCTCGCGGCCATTGGTTATCAGGAATCCCACTGGCGGCCCAATGCGGTGTCTCCTACGGGGGTGCGCGGCCTTATGATGCTGACCCGCGCAACTGCCAATCATATCGGTATAAAGAATCGCCTCGATGTGGAACAAAGTATCCAGGGTGGCGCCAAGTATTTCACCATCGTCCACCGCAAGGTTCCCGAACGGATTCCGGAACCTGACCGCACCTGGTTTGCGCTGGCTTCATACAACGTTGGCTGGGGTCATGTGGAAGACGCCCGCAGGCTGACCCAGGGCGCCGGCAAGGACCCTGACCGCTGGATGGACGTCAAGGAATTCCTGCCGTTACTGGCTCAGAAGGAGTGGTATTCAAAGACGCGCTATGGCTATGCCCGTGGCCACGAGCCGGTTATCTATGTGCAGAATATCCGTCGCTATTACGACTTTCTTGCCTGGATGACAGAGCCCACCCAGGTCGCTGAAACCTCTGAAAAGCCATGGTTCAAAGACCTTGAAGGCATGGAAAAGATTATCGGGCCCGGTGGCGCCTCCTCGAAACAGGAAATCCGGGCGAGCCTGCCCAGTGAACTTGGATTTGTTCCCCCTACCCTATAATCGCCGCTCCAGAGCTGACTCGACCTGATCGGAAGCAAACCCTCTCCTTGCCAGAAACCGTGCCTGGCGCGCCTTTTCATCCCAGTCTTCGCTGATATCACAGAGGCCGAACCGTTTCTCTCTCAACAGAGTAGCCCGTTCTATCCAGTCCGCGTCGGTCATCTCCCGCATACAGCCGGGTGCTGCGTGAACTCCCCGTTGCTGGAGCTCTGCCAGAATCCTGAGCGGCCCGTAGCCAAGATCAATCCGCTGGCGCGCGTAAATATCGGCAAACCGCTCATCACTCAGCCAGCCTTCACTCTCGTAGTCATCCAGAATCCGATCTATCACAGCTGACTCGAACTTTCTCTGCATGAGTTTGAGGGACAACTCAAGGCGGCTGTGTTCCCTGCGGGCCAGCAACCGCAGCGCAGCGGAGCGGGCCCTGTAATCCTGGTCGTCCGGATTTGATGCTTTTCCCATTCTGACTCTTCCCGCAAATGCCGACAAAACGCTAGACTAGTGCCCCGACTGGCTACCCCACTCGAAACAACTGCCCGGTATAACCGGGACAGTCAACTGACGTACCCGGCATCCGGAACACCGGAAAAAGCCGATGTTCGGTGCAGGCTTACTTTGCCCACACCGGGAACTGGTTTCAATATCAAAGGATTATCCCATGGCCGCATTCATCCAGAAACTGTTCAGAACTCGCAAGGCAAACACAACGCCCCCTGCCGCGACTCCTCAGCAGCCAACGCCTGAAGCTCTTGACAAGGTGAACAGGCAGGATGACAAGCTTGAGCAGCAAATCAGCACCCTGAATGCTACCCCCTCCGTCGGGCAGCTTGAAGATCTGGCAACCGGCGGCATGACCGCAAGTATCCGTTTTAAAGCAGCTGCGGCATTAGTGGACAAGTCAGCACTACAGCGTGTCCAGAAACTGGCCAAGGGCAAGGACAAGGGCGTCTACCAGGCAGTGCGCAAAAAGCTGCATCAGATCCGGGATGAGGAAGAGCGCCAACGGAAACTGGCCGAAACCATACAGACACTTGTTCGCAACGCCACCGAACAGGCACGCAGTGACGACACCAAACTGTTTGAAGCCCGTCTGGAAGCACTGCTGCAGAAATGGAACGAGGTCGAGTCCAGGGCATCCCAGGACCAGACCACCGAATTTTTGCAGGCAGCCCACCAGTGCCGTGAACGCCTCCGCGAGATGCAGGCAGAAAAGGACCGGTTAAAACAGCAGCAGGAACAGCGGAGCCAGAGAGCGGAAACCCTGTCCCTGCTGGAAAACACGCTTGAGGAACTGAAACAGCAGGATCCGGACCTGGAGCCGTCACTGGCATCACTGGACGCGCTACAGAAAACACAGGAAAACCGCTGGCTGGAAGCAGCCCGGGACACCCAGGTCGACAAGCAGGAGCAGAAAGCCTACGAGGATCTGATGCAGTCACTGCGGGGATACATAGCGGCTGTCAAACGCCTGGGCCAGCAGCGGGAAGAGATCACTGCCTTGCAGAGCCCTGCTGAGGCTGATGACGAAGCCGCCGCCAGCAGAGCAAAAGAAATACTCGACGTGATTGAGTGGCCGAAAGACTTTCGACGCCCTTCCATGCTCGACGCTCTGTACCGCATAGCCGGCAAGCCACGCCTGCCAAAAACCGGCAAAGCGGACACCGAAGAACAGAAACACCTGGCCGATTCGGTGCGACAGACCCTCGACAAGCTGGACATTGCACTGGAGGCCAAACAGCTGAAGGAGTCCCGCCAACTTTTCAAGGTCGCCCAGCAGCAGCTCAAAAACCTGGGCCATCGCCACAGCAAATCCTTGCAGCCGCGAATCCAACTGTTGGGCGGGCAACTGCGGGAACTGACGGACTGGCAGGGCTTTGCCACTCTTCCGAAACAGATTTCCCTCTGCGAGCAGATGGAATATCTGGCAAAGCAGCCGATTGAACCGGAAACCAAGGCGGAACGAATCAAGGAACTGCAAAATGAATGGCGCGACCTCGGAGGCTCATCGGACCGCGACTTGTGGTCGCGCTTCAAACAGGCCTCTGATCTGGCCTATGAACCCTGCAAGGCCTATTTCTCTGCAAAATCCGGCCTGAAAAAAGCAAATCTGGAGACCCGGAAGACAATCTGCGAGCAACTGCGCACCTTCCTCGATAATGTGGACTGGCACACCATTGACTGGAAAGCTGCCGAACGCATCCACCAGATCGCCCGGGAGGAATGGAAAGCGGCCTGGCCGGTAGAATTCCGCGACAACCGGCCGGTACAGAAACAGTTTGATGATCTGCTCAAAAAACTGGAGGAGCCACTGGATGAAGAGCGCAAAAAGAACGAAGCGCTCAAACAGGGAATCGTCGAACGGGCGGAGACTCTGATTGAACACGAGCCCCTTGCCGAGGCCATGAATCAGGCCAAAGCACTGCAAAATGAGTGGACCGGCATCGGCATCACACGTCACCGCGAGGACAGGAAACTGTGGCAGGCGTTTCGCAAGGCGTGTGATCAGATTTTTGCACGCCGCGACGCCCACAAGAACGAGCAAGAGCAGTTGGCCCGGCAAGCCGATGAAAAAGCCGCACCGGTGCTTGCCGCCGGCAAATCGTTGGGCAGCGACGCCAGCGCGGATTCCCTGCACACTGCCCTGACGGAATTGGATGCCCTCAAGAGTGAGCCTCTTTCAGCAGGCGCCAGGGAGCAGATCAGCAACGAACGCAGCCGGCTTTCCGGGCTGCTGTCCATCCGCCAGCGGCAGGAACAGATCGAAACCTGGAAGCACTGGATTACGTCCAGAAGCACAAGCACTCTGGTCGACGCTGCACTCCCTGGCCACTGGACCGAACTCGCCGCAGGTGTGGGCCAGCCCGACCCGGTAGAACTGGTTATCCGCGCAGAAATACTCGCGGAGGTACCTTCCCCCGGCGAAGACCAGAGCCGTCGTATGGAAATTCAGGTACAACGCCTGACAGAGGGAATGGGCAACGCCGCCAACAGTGACGACAAGTCACGGCAACTGGAAATGCTGATTGCGAACTGGTGCCTGGTGCAGCCGGCGGATCTGGTCAGCGAACCACTTGCCAGGCGCCTCGGCCTGGCACTGGAGGCGGCTCTCGCCTCCCGGATATGAGCAGTTTCGCCAATGGGATTGGCAGCGCACGTCATTACGCTCTGAGGCCGCAAACCGCTATGGTTAGCGCTTGAGAAACGCTATTCCCGAGTCAAAGACCAATAGAGGACAGTAAATGACCACCGAAGCCTATATCTTCGATGCCGTTCGCACGCCACGGGGGCGCGGCAAGAAAGATGGTTCCCTGCACAGCGTCAAACCCATCACACTGCTGACCACCGTGCTCAAGGCACTGCAGGAGAGAAACAGCCTGGATACTGCCCAGGTTGACGACATCGTTATGGGCTGCGTGACCGCCGTTGGCGACCAGGGTGCGGATATTGCCAAAACCGCTGCACTGGCAGCGGACTGGGACGAAGTGGTAGCCGGCGTCACCCTCAACCGTTTCTGCGCCTCTGGCCTAGAAGCTGTCAACCTCGCGGCCATGAAAGTCCGTTCAGGCTGGGAAGACCTGGTCGTCGCAGGCGGGGTTGAAGCGATGTCCCGGGTCCCGATGGGCTCGGACGGGGGTGCCTGGGCAACCGACCCCGCCACCAACCTGCATACCGGCTTCATGCCCCAGGGCATCGGCGCAGACCTGATTGCCACCCTGGAAGGTTTCAGCCGCGAAGACGTAGACGGTTTTGCCGTGAAATCCCAGAAAAAAGCCGCAAACGCCTGGGAAAAAGGCTACTTTTCCAGATCCATCATCCCCATTACCGACCAGAACGGGGTGATGATTCTGGACCGCGACGAGCATGTTCGCGGCAACACCACTGTGGAATCCCTGTCCAGCCTCAAGCCCTCATTCCAGATGATGGGAGAAATGGGCTTTGACGGCGTTGCCCGGGAAAAATACCACTACGTGGAAACGATCAACCATGTACACCATGCCGGCAACTCCTCCGGCATCGTGGACGGCGCCACAGCCATGCTGATCGGCAGTGAAGCCAAGGGCAAGGCCATGGGGCTCAAACCCCGCGCCCGCATTCTGGCAACGGCGGTCACCGGCACCGACCCCACCATCATGCTGACCGGCCCCGCCCCGGCAGCCCGCAAGGCGCTGGACAAAGCCGGCATGACGGCCGACCAGATCGACCTGTTTGAAGTGAACGAAGCGTTTGCTTCAGTGGTCATGCGCTTCCAGAAGGAATTGTCGGTTCCCGATGAAAAAGTGAACGTTAATGGCGGCGCTATTGCCATGGGTCATCCCCTGGGCGCCACCGGTGCCATGATCCTGGGCACCCTGCTCGACGAACTGGAGCGGAGAGAATTGCGTTACGGCCTGGCCACCCTGTGTGTGGGTGGCGGAATGGGTATTGCCACCATCATCGAGCGCGTCTGAGCCGACCACTGATTCCGAGAGGAGAACCGAATATGAGCGTCATTCACTATGACCTGGGTTCAGACCAGATTCTGACTCTGACCATCGACATGCCCGGCCAGTCCGCCAACACCATGAACGCCGATTTCCGCGCCGCCCTGACCGAAACCGTGGGCAAGGCCAAAAATGATCTCGACAGCATTCGTGGCATTATCGTCACCTCCGCCAAGAAAACCTTCTTCGCCGGTGGCGACCTGAAGGAGCTCTACAAAGTCACCCGCGAAGACGCCGGCACCTTTGAAGACATGGTCAACGGCATGAAAGCCGAAATGCGCGCCCTGGAAACCACCGGCAAACCCATTGTGGCGGCTATCAACGGCTCGGCTCTGGGCGGCGGCCTGGAAATCTGCCTGGCCTGCCATCATCGGGTGGTCATGGACGACGACAGAATCCAGCTTGGCCTGCCGGAAGTCACCCTGGGCCTGTTGCCCGGCGGTGGCGGTACCCAGCGGCTGCCCCGGATGATCGGCCTGGAGGCCGCCTTCCCGTATCTGATGGAAGGCAAGAAGGTGAACCCCAAAGCCGCACTCAAGGCCGGCATCGTCGACGAACTGGCATCCTCCACTGACGACATGATCGGCAAAGCCCGCGCCTTTATCGAAGCCAACCCGAAAAGCCAGCAGCCCTGGGACCGGAAAGGCTTCAAATTTCCCGGCGGTGCTCCCCACCATCCGGCCATGGCCCAGAAGCTTGCCATCGCCCCTGCGATGCTCAAACAGAAAACAAAGGGCTGTTACCCCGCCCCGGAGCGGATCCTTTCGGCCGCTGTGGAAGGCGCCCAGGTGGATTTCGACAACGGCAGCCTGATCGAAACCCGTTATTTCGCAGAACTGACCATCGGCCAGGTCGCCAAGAATATGACCGGCACCTTCTGGTTCCAGCTTAACGCCGTGAACGCCGGCGAAAGCCGTCCCAAGGACGTGGAGAAAGAGACCTTCCGCAAGGTCGGGGTTCTCGGTGCCGGCATGATGGGCGCAGGTATTGCCTACTCGACCGCCACCCGGGGTATTGAAGTGGTGCTCAAGGATGTATCCACAGAAAATGCCGAAAAAGGCAAAGCCTATTCGGAAAAACTGCTGGCAAAGAAAGTCAGCCGCGGCCGCATGACCGAAGAGCAGAAAACCGGGGTGCTGAACCGGATCAGGCCCACCGGTTCCGCCGACGACCTTGAAGGGTGCGACCTGATCATTGAGGCGGTCTTCGAAGACAGCAACCTGAAAGCGAAGGTCACTCAGGAGGCAGAGGCAAAGCTGGTCAAAAACGGCACCTTTGCCTCCAACACCTCCACCATCCCGATCACACAGCTGGCAGAAGCGTCAGCCAGGCCAGACAATTTCATTGGTCTGCATTTCTTCTCGCCGGTGGACAAGATGCAACTGGTGGAGATCATCGTGGGGGCCAAAACTTCCGATGACACCCTGGCCCGTGCCTTTGATTATGTGCAACAGATTGGCAAGATTCCCATTGTGGTGAACGACAGCCGCGGTTTCTTCACCTCCCGCGTATTCGGCACCTTCGTGAATGAGGGCATCGCCATGCTGGGCGAAGGTATCCATCCCTCCAGTATCGAAAATGCCGGTGTTCTGGCCGGCATGCCGGTAGGCCCGCTGGCGATTTCGGACGAGGTCAGCATGACGCTGATGCAGCACATCCGTGACCAGAGCAAAAAAGACACGGAAGCGGCGGGTAAAGTATGGGAAGCCCATCCGGCAGAAGCGGTGATCGACCAGATGGTCACCAGCCACAACCGCAAGGGCAAGGCCGCAGGGGCCGGATTCTATGAGTACCCGGAATCCGGGAAAAAACACCTGTGGCCGGAACTGGAAACCCTGTTTGTAGACCAGGAAAAAGCCCGGGCTACAGAGCTTCAGGAGCTGAAAGACCGCATTCTGTTCATCCAGGCCATCGAAACAGTACGCTGTCTGGAAGAAGGCGTGCTCCGGACCGTTGAAGACGCCAATATCGGCAGTATCTTCGGTATCGGCTTTGCGCCCTGGACTGGCGGCGCCATCCAGTTTATCAACCAGTACGGCGTGAGAGCCTTCGCAGAACGGGCCGGAGATCTGGCGGAGCGTTATGGTGAACGCTTCACGCCGCCGTCTCTGTTGCTTCAAAAGGCAGAAACCAACACAAACTTCAGCTGAAGCCAGCGTTCGCCTGGCCGGAGCCCTGCGCTCCGGCCAAGGGGCCCTGCCACAGCGTTCCTCTGCTCTGGAATCTGACTATTTCATGGACAGATTGTCACGAACCGATACTTCAACGCTATAGCAACCAGTCCTGCGCTTGCCTACAATAAAATTATGAGCCAATCCGGTGATATCTGCTGATTCCCGTATCGCCACCCACCGTCAGGTAAACAAGCTTATGAGCATCGCGGAACGATTCATCAACCGTTGCAGCAACTCCGGGAAGAGACGCAACGCCGGTAGTCAGGCAGCCGTCTTTACCCTGGCGCTGGCTCTCATCTTGCCAGTGTCGGCCAATGTGGACACAGACAAAGTCTACGAACCAGTCTCCCCGACGGTAGAGCAAGCCAGGGCGAATATCCTGATCGCACGGCAGTTGCAGTTTACCCACTTCCGCGATCTGAGCATCAATGATTCCCTGTCCGGAGACGTGTTTGACGCCTATCTGGACTACCTTGACGGCCAGCATATCTACCTGACCAAAAAGGATGTCGAAAACTTCAACGCCGTGCGCATGGGGCTTGGCTCGGCCCTGAAAACCGGCCAGCTGCAGCCCGGATTCGATATCTACAACCTGGTTCAACAACGCATCATACAACGGCTCGAGTTTGCCCTTGGACTGATTGATGAGGGTATCGACAAGCTTGATTTCGAGGCCGATGAACGCATCCTGCTGGACCGCTCCAAGGCGGATTGGGAGGCTGACCGGGAAGCTCTTGATGCATTGTGGGTCAAGAGGATCAAAAATGCGGTACTGGCACAGCGCCTTAACGGATCGGACGACGAAGCGATCGAAGAAGCCCTGCGCCGTCGCTATGAAGGCCAGCTGAAGCGTGCCTATCAGGCTCGCAGTGAGGATGCCTTCCAGGCTTACATGAATGCCTTCGCCGGTATGTGGGACCCGCACACCTCCTATTTCTCACCGCGCACCTCCGAAAACTTCAACATTAACATGAGCCTCTCGCTCGAGGGCATCGGTGCGGTACTGCAGTCAGATAATGAATACACCAAGGTGGTGCGCCTGGTTCCTGGCGGGCCAGCATCCAAGCAGGGCCAGCTTGAGCCTGCGGATCGCATTGTGTCCGTCAAACAGGAAGACGAAGACAAGGCGGTGAACGTGATCGGCTGGCGCCTTGATGAAGTCGTGGATCTGATTCGCGGCCCTCGCGAGTCAACCGTAACCCTGGAAGTCATCCCCGCCGATGCGCCAGATGAAACCGTGACCGAAACCATCGCCATCCAACGTGACAACGTGAAGCTGGAAGAGCAGAGCGCCAGCAAGGAAGTGATCGAGTTTGAACGCGGTAATGAACGCTTCCAGATCGGCGTGATCCACATCCCCACCTTCTATGCCGATTTCAAGGCGATGCAGAACGGTGACCCGAACTACAAGAGCACAACCCGCGATGTCCGTGAGCTGATTAACGAACTCAAGGACGAAGGGGTTGATGGCGTGGTGATGGATCTGCGCAACAATGGAGGCGGAGCTCTTCACGAAGCCAATGATCTGGTAGGCCTGTTCATCGAGAAAGGCCCGACCGTCCAGATCCGCAACTCCAACAATGATGTTCAGGTACTCAACGACGAGGACCCCTCGGTTGCCTATGACGGTCCGCTGGTTGTCCTGGTCAATCGCATGAGTGCATCAGCGTCAGAGATTTTTGCCGGCGCCATCCAGGATTACGGCCGGGGGCTGGTCGTCGGCTCACAGACCTTTGGTAAAGGCACGGTGCAGGCAGTCCGTCCGCTGAACCATGGTCAGCTGAAAATTACCCAGAGCAAGTTCTACCGGGTTTCTGGCGGGTCTACGCAACATAAGGGCGTGATTCCCGATATCGAGATCCCTTCACGGGTCGACAAGACCCGTATCGGTGAGGATGCGCTGGAACACGCCCTGCCCTGGGACCAGATCGAAGCCGTTCCCCACACCCGCTACTTTGACTTCAGCGGCGTGATTGACGAATTGCGTATGCGCCACGAAGACCGGTTTGAAGATCATCCGGAATTTCAGCTGCTACAGAAAGAGATCGAATTTCTCAAACAGCAGCGCGAGCAGACATCTGTCAGCCTCAACATTGACGATCGCGAGGAGCACCAGTCACAAATCCAGCGCACGCGGCTCAGTATTGCCAACGCCCGCCGTGACATTCATGGAGGCGATCCGTTCGACAGCCTGGAGGAACTGGACGAGTGGCAGGATCAGCAGGCAGCCGATCTGGACAATACCGATGAGGAGCTGGATTTCATCGTTCGTGAGGGCGGCAACATCATGGCCGACATGCTGGAACTCGATCAGCGCATGGCGTCCATTCTGAACCTGAAACAGATAACCGCTCAGGCCCAGGCGCGTTGAGCGGCCCCAACTCCTCCGTGAACGGGCCCTGACGAGCATGGCTGGGAAGGAAGAAGACCGGAAAAAGGCGCGTCTGCTGGAAGGCATGCTGATGGACGCAATGCATGCCATGAGGTCCATGGAAGAGGTAGAGCAGATTCGCGGCGCGGAGAGCCCCCCGCCGCACGACAAAGGGCCAGAGTCCCTCATTGACCGCATTACCGGCTTCACAGGATCAGCGCTGCGCTTCGCCGCCAGATCCACGGATACCTCCCTGAAAGTCGGTCGGGCACTGATCAACTCCCAGGACCAGCTACGCGCGATGTTGGCAGCTGGCAACTCCCTCAAAGACATTCGTGAAGTGGCGGGGCTGACCCTGTCGGAAATGAGCGAAGCCCTCAACCTGAAAGACAAATCGGTCCTGGAAGCCATCGAGAACGGCACCAATAGCCTTTCCTTTGAACTGATCCTGCGCCTAGCCGCACTGATAGCCCGCAACGACCCGATCCCGTTCATCCTTCGCACAACCCGTAACTATAACCCTGAAGTCTGGCGGATTCTTAACGACTGGGGCGTTGGCCGCCTGCCGCTTCAGTTCGAGCGGGAACGGCAGTTCATCAACATTTTCCGCAGCCACGACGATGCCCGCACCCTTTCCGACGAAGGATTCCGCAAAGTGCTGGAGTTCACTCGCCAGAGCTTCGAGATGTCATTGCACTTCATCGAAAAGCAGGAAAAGGAAATCGCAGACCTGCGGGCAAAAAGGGACGAATCAGCGGAATAGTGATCTCATCCCGGTAAGGTCGGGAGTGCTGACTACCCCCTTCTCGGTGACGATCGCATCAATCAGGCCTGCCGGTGTTACGTCGAAAACCGGGTTGAAAACTTTTACTCCGTCCGGTGCAATCGGCATTCCCCTCACCTGCCTCAGTTCCGAGCCCTCCCGCTCCTCGATGGGGATGTCTTTACCGGATTCCAGCGACATATCGACGGTGCTGGACGGTGCAACCACCATAAATCCGACCCTGTGGTGGCGGGCCAGCACGGCAAGACTGTAGGTACCGATCTTGTTGGCAACGTCACCGTTGGCGGTAATACGATCCGCACCGACAATCACCCAGCGCACTTTGCCGGCCGCCATGATCGCGGCGGCAGCACCATCTGCATTCAGAGTGACAGGAATGCCGTCGCGTGACAGTTCCCACGCGGTCAGCCTGCTGCCCTGAAGCCAGGGGCGGGTTTCGTCTGCGTAGACGTTCTTCAGCAGCTTCGCTTCATGGAGGCGGCGGATCACGCCCAGTGCCGTGCCATATCCCCCAGTGGCCAGGGCCCCGGTATTACAGTGGGTAAGCACAGAAAATGGCTTTTCTGCAGCCATGTGTTCAAGGGCATTATCGGCCATGGCCAGATTGGCGGCCAGATCCTCTTCATGTATACGAACAGCAGTTCTGGCAAGCCGATTGACGGCTTCATCAAGGGAATGGCAGCAGGCGAATTCGCGCTCCATTTCCTGAAGTGCCCAGAACAGATTCACGGCTGTCGGCCGTGAGGCGGCCAACTCGCGAATGGCCTGCCTGATCTCGGCTTTCCAGTCGCCACCGCCGGCATGGCGCGCTGCCAGCGCTACGCCGTAGGCCGCGCTTATGCCAATGGCAGGTGCGCCACGCACCACCATGTCCCCGATGGCCTGGGCAACACCGGAGGCACCCTCCAGCGTAATCCAGTGCTCCTGATCCGGCAGCAAGCGCTGATCCAGCAGCTCAAGGCTGCCACCGTGCCAGCGGATGGCTACGGTTCCAATGGAACGTTTGCCGGATGAAACAGTTTTTTTGCTCATTCAGTCACTCCAGACAGTTTACATATAGGAAGTATAACCATGATCA
Organism: Marinobacter orientalis; assembly: GCF_004792665.1. Taxonomy (GTDB): domain Bacteria; phylum Pseudomonadota; class Gammaproteobacteria; order Pseudomonadales; family Oleiphilaceae; genus Marinobacter; species Marinobacter orientalis. The sequence goes on along the minus strand of NZ_SRZX01000005.1, from coordinate 250,439 downwards.
CACTCCAAACTCAGCCCCCCAGGGTAGTTCTCGGGCCGGGTGGTCGCTATACTTTCGAGCTACATTCTTCGGCTGCACGGACAGATCCCGGGCGGTCCGGCCAGGGCAGGGTAAATGACGGCAGATACCATAACCGCAGCAGATATTCGCATCAACGCACGCTGGCTTATCCCTATGGAGCCGGCAAATGTGGTTCTGGACCACCAGGCGGTGCTTGTCCAGGGCGAGCGGATTGCTGCGGTGGTCTCGCAGGAAGAAGCCGATGCCCGTTTCCGTGCCAGGGAAACCATTGATCTGCACGATCATGTAATCCTTCCGGGCCTGATCAATATGCATGGCCATGCCGCCATGTCGCTTTTCCGTGGTATGGCAGACGACCTGCCACTGATGGCCTGGCTGAATGACCACATCTGGCCCGCCGAAGGCGCATTTGTCAGCGAAACCTTCGTCGCCGACGGCACCCAGCTGGCGATGGCGGAAATGCTGCGTACCGGCACCACCACCTTTTCGGACATGTACTTCTTCCCCGAAATTGTCGCCCAGCTTGCCAGGGACGCCGGTATGCGTGCCCAGGTGTGCTTTCCCCTGCTGGACTTCCCGACACCCTGGGGCTCCGGGCCGGACGAATATCTCTCCAAGGGCGAGGAGTTCATCCGTCAGTGGCAGGATGATCCATTTATCATGCCCGCCATCGGCCCTCACGCCCCTTACACAGTGTCCGACGGGCCATTGAAAAAAGCCGCGGCCCTGTCACAAAGTACTGGTGCGGCCATCCAGATACATCTGCATGAAACCGCCTCCGAGGTAGCCGATGCGGTGGAAAAAACCGGCCTCCGGCCAACCGCACGCATGGCAGAGCTTGGAGTGTTGGGCCCCGCAACCCAGTGCGTCCACATGACCGAGGTTGATGACTCGGACATACAATTGCTGCAGGCGAGCGGCGCCCGCGTAATTCATTGCCCGGAATCCAACCTCAAGCTGGCCAGCGGCCTGAGCCCGGTACAGAAATTCCTCGAAGCCGGGATCACTGTCGCGATTGGCACCGATGGTGCCGCCAGCAACAACGACCTGGATCTGTTCGGCGAACTGGGCACGGCCGCGATGCTGGCAAAGGTGGTGGCCGCAGACGCCTCTGCACTATCCGCCCATGAAGCGCTGGCAATGGCCACCATCAAGGGTGCGCAGGTACTGGGGCGCGGCCATGAGCTGGGATCACTGGAAGCCGGAAAACTGGCAGATATCATTGCTGTAGACCTGAGCGATCCTTTCCTGCAGCCGGTGTATGACGCCGCCTCACACCTTGTGTACAGCAACCATGGTCGCCAGGTAACCCATAGCTGGATCAATGGCGTACCTCAGGTACAGGAAGGCAAACTGACCCGTATTGACGTACCAGACCTGATGCTCCGCGTCCAGGGCTGGGCAGACCGTATTCGCGAGCAGCAATCGAGCTGACGCCGACCTTTCCGTTATCAGGCAGAACTGCATATGAGCAATCAGAACGTAGATCACAATGAAATCGCCAAATTCGAAGCACTGGCCAGCCGCTGGTGGGACCCCACCAGCGAGTTCCGCCCGCTGCACGATATCAACCCCCTGCGCCTCAACTATATTGACGAGCGCGCGCCCCTGGCAGGAAAGCGCGCTCTGGATGTGGGTTGTGGCGGTGGCCTGTTGTCGGAGGGCATGGCACAGCGGGGCGCCCACGTGACCGGAATCGACATGGGTGAGGCACCGCTGGCCGTAGCAAGGCTCCACGGCATGGAAAGCGGGATCAAGGTGGATTACCGACAGATCACGGTTGAGGAACTGGCTCAGGATCCGCAACACGCCGGCCAGTACGATGTGGTCACCTGCCTGGAAGTTCTGGAGCACGTACCCGACCCCGCCTCCGTCATCAAGGCCTGTGCTGCCATGCTGAAACCCGGCGGACACCTGTTCGTATCAACCATCAATCGCAACCCCAAGTCTTTTCTGTTCGCGATCGTGGGCGCTGAATATGTACTCAGGCTGCTGCCCAAGGGCACTCACGAGTGGCGCAAGTTCATCCGCCCCTCCGAAATGTCCGACCACCTTCGCCATGCCGGGCTGGAGATCCGCGAACTCACCGGCATGACCTACAACCCGGTCACCAAAGTCTATCGCCTGGGACGGGATGTGGACGTCAATTACATGATGCATGCCATGGATAGCCGCGAGGAAGCCGAGCCGTCGTGACAAAAGCACCTTCAGCTCTGCCGGCACCATCTGCCGTCCTGTTTGACCTGGACGGTACGTTGATTGATACCGCGCCGGATTTCATTCGCTGCCTGAATGAACTGCGGCAGGCCCACGGCCTGCCAGCACTGCCGGCGCCCCATATCCGCCGCTCGGTGTCCAACGGCGCCAGGGCGATGATCCGGGTGGGCTTTGGCCTTGAACCGGATCACCCGGACTATCTGGAAAAGCACACTGCATTTCTAGATCTTTATGAAGCCGGTGTGGCTGTGGAAACCACCCTGTTCGAAGGTGTGGACGACATCCTGAAAGATCTGGAAATCCGCAATATACCCTGGGGCATTGTCACCAATAAACCGGTTCGCTTCGCTGCGCCATTAATCGAAGCCCTGGACCTGGGAGAGCGCTGCTCGATTCTGATCTGTCCCGACCATGTCACCCACCGCAAACCCCACCCGGAAGCGTTAATCCTGGCCTGCCGCGAAGTGGGTGCCGACCCGGCCACCAGCGTATATGTAGGTGATCACGAGCGCGACATTGAGGCCGGGCGCAACGCGGGCATGAAAACCATTGCCGTTCGTTACGGTTATATCGAACAGCCAGAGGCGGTTGACCTGTGGCAAGCTGACATTGTGGCTGACACCGTCAGCGACCTGGCAAAACTGTTACAATAGAGTTCCCAACGGAGACACAGAATGCAGGATTATCAAGCACCGGCTGACTTGCTGAGAGATCGCATCATCATGGTAACCGGTGCCGGCAGCGGCATCGGACGGGCGGCCGCAAAGGCCTATGCGGCCCATGGCGCGACCGTGATCCTTGTCGGACGTACCGTGTCCAGGCTGGAATCCGTGTATGACGAAATAGAAGCCGCCGGCCACCCGAAACCTGCCATCGTACCGCTGAACTTCGAGGGTGCTGCGGTGAAGGACTACGAAGAGCTGGCAATGACGATCGAAGACAACTTTGATCGTCTGGATGGCCTGCTTCACAACGCTGCCATCCTCGGAACCCGCAGCCCCATCGAGCTCTACGATCCCGAAATCTGGAACAAGGTGATGCATGTAAACGCCACGGCCCCGTTCCTGCTGAGCCGGGCGATGATTCCACTGCTGCGCAAGTCCGCCGATGCCTCGGTGATTTTCACGTCTTCCGGTGTCGGCCGGCGTGCCAAGCCTTACTGGGGAGCCTATGCGGTTTCCAAGTTCGCGATTGAGGGGCTCAGCCAGATGCTGGCAGATGAACTCGATGATGACCGCCATAATGTACGGGTAAACAGTCTCAATCCGGGTGCGACCCGTACCAACATGAGAGCAACGGCCTATCCGGCGGAGAATCCCCGGAAAAATCCCGCGCCGGAAGAGCTGATGCCGGTTTACCTGTACCTGATGGGGCCCGAGAGCCGGGATCTGAATGGTCAACAGATAGACGCACAGCCCAAGTAATGGAGCTGATTTTCTATACCACGTCCCAATGCCACCTGTGCGAACTGGCGGAAGCCCTGCTGGTGAATACGCCCATGCCCGAGCCCATCCCCGTGGATGCTGTGGACATCGCCCAGTCCGCGCAACTGGTGGAACGTTACGGCACGCGGATTCCGGTCCTGCGCCGCAACGATACTGGCGAGGAGCTGGACTGGCCGTTTACCAGCGACCAGCTACTGAATTTTCTCCGATGAGGATTGCCCGACATGTTGATGGTTATTTCTCCTGCAAAAACGCTCGACTACGAAAGTCCGCTGGCCACCACCAAAGCAACCCAGCCGGACTTTCTGAACGACGCCTGCGAACTGGTGGACCAGCTCAAGGAACTGGAACCCCATGACATCAGTAACCTGATGGGGGTCAGCGAAAAGCTGGGGCAGCTCAATGCAGAGCGCTTCCGCACCTGGCACACACCCTTCACGCTCGAGAATGCCCGCCAGGCCGTGCTGGCGTTCAAGGGGGACGTCTACACCGGTCTGGACGCGGAAAGCTTCAGCGACAGGGAATTCGACATTGCCCAGCAGCGCCTGAGAATTCTGTCCGGCCTCTATGGGGTTCTGAAACCTCTGGACCTGATGCAGCCCTACCGCCTGGAAATGGGCACCAGGTTGGAGAATCACCGGGGCAAGGACCTGTACGCATTCTGGGGCAGCAAGATTACCGACGAGCTCAACCGCCTGATGAAGGCCGATGACGGGGTTCTGGTGAACCTTGCCTCCAACGAATACTTCAAGAGCGTGCGCAAGAAAGAGCTGGACGCGCGCCTGGTCACCCCCCAGTTCAAAGACTGGAAAAACGGCCAGTACAAGATGATCAGTTTCTACGCCAAGAAGGCACGGGGCCTGATGTGCCGTTACGCCATCCAGAACAATATCAGCCAGGCGGATGATCTCAAGGGCTTTGATCTTGAGGGTTACCGTTTCAGCGAAGAGCAGTCCAGTGCTGACAACTGGGTGTTCCTGCGGGACGAGCAGTAAACCTTTCACAAAACCCGGAGTTATCAATGAGTGAAGCTGTATTTTCCGAGCTGGCCATGCTGGTCCTGCTCACCGGCCTGATTGTCTGGATGGGCTTTATCGTCTGGGACCTGGCCAAGAAATCGCAGGCAGGCCGGTTTGGCACCATTGCCCTGTTCACCATTCTGGGCGCCGGTGTGGTGGGCTTTATCGTAAAGACCGTGCTGGTTGAAATCTTGCAGATCTGAGGCGGCGACCACATTTCACAGCAGTCACTTTACGGCCACTGACCGGTGGCCGTATCATCCCTCCCCTTTCTCAATATCGACATCAGCCAATAACCAACAAGGACCCGGACCATGTGGTTTCGTAATGCCCGCGTATTCCGTTTTACCAAGCCATTCGAAATAACCGCCGAAGCCCTGGAAGAACAGCTTCAGGCCGATGCCTTCAAGCCCTGTGGCCCCCAGGAGACCTCGCGCCAGGGCTGGGTTTCGCCCATGGGCAAACACAGCGACCTGTTGGTCCACAGCGCCGGTGGCTATCACCTGATTGCCCTGCGCAAAGAAGAGAAACTGCTGCCGTCATCCGTTGTAAAGGAACTGGTGGATGAGAAGGCCGAAATGATCGAGACCGAGCAGCATCGCAAGGTGCGGCGCAAGGAAAAAGACGAACTGAAAGATGAAGTGATGCTGGAAATGCTGCCCCGGGCCTTTTCCAAGAACCGCCGCTGTTACGCCTATCTGGCGCCGGCCGACGGTGTTCTGGTTGTGGATGCCGGCTCTGCCAAACAGGCAGAAGACCTTGCCTCCGCCCTTCGCAAAAGCCTCGGCTCACTACCCGTTCGCCCCCCCGCCGTGGAACAGGCGCCGGCGTTCACCTTCACCGGCTGGCTGAATGAATCCATCGATCTGCCCGCGAGTATTGAGCTGGGTACCGAATGCGAACTGAAAGATTCGTCAGAAGATGGCGGCGTCGTTCGCTGCAAAGGCCTGGAGCTTCAGGGCGACGAAATCCGCAGCCATCTTGATGCCGGCATGCAGGTCACCAAGCTGTCGGTAACCTGGGACGATAACCTGTCGTTTGTGCTGGATGAGGAACTGGGAATTCGACGCCTGAAATTCGGCGATACCCTGCAGGAAAAGCTGGATGATGTGGGTGCAGATGACGCGGCGGCGCGCTTCGATGCTGCGTTCTCGCTGATGACACTGGAACTGGCCAGGCTGATCCCCGGCCTGCTGGAGGCTCTTGGCGGCGAAGACCGCTCCGCCATTGTGGAAGAAAGCTGACAACCATCAGTCAGTGGGACGTCTGCTCCAGGCGCTCGCGCTGCCAGTCCTTTTCCGGTTCGTTGAGCACCAGGGTAAGATCCATCACTTCCTCTTCCGGGTTGTAGTGGATCTCGAAACCCAGGTGCTCGGCCAATTTCAGCATCGGACGATTGTCCGGCAGTACATTGCCCACCATTTCAACGGTACCCTTGGCGCGGCAGTAGTCGATCATTTTCTGCATCAATGCCACACCCAGGCCTTCACCCTTCATCTTGTCGTGCACCATTACCGCAAACTCACACCGCAAATTGTCGGCATCCGTCCAGGTTCGAACGGTTCCGAGTGTTTCCTCGCCTTCGCCATCTTCACGGGGCGCGTTGGCAACAAACACCATTTCCCGGTCATAGTCGATCTGGACCATCTGCGCCACGTCTTCCCGGGAGAAATGCTTGCGATACTGGAAGAAGCGATAGCGGATGGATTCCGGGGACTGGAGCTCGTGGAAGGCGCGATGGGCAGGCTCGTCCTCTGCCAGTACCGGCCGGATAATCACGCGGCGGCCAGACTTCGGTAGCAGGATCCACTCTTCCAGCTCCCGGGGATAAGGCTGGATAATGGGCCGTCCCGGCTTTTCCGCCAGGTCAATGGCTACGTTTACAGCGACGGTGCCCTGCTCATTGAACAGCAAGGGGGAAATTTCCAGCCCGCGTATTTCCGGAATATCAATGACGATCTGGGACAGGGTTACCAGGGTTTCCGATACCGCGCGAATATCCTCTTCCGGTTGCAGGCTGTGCTCTTTAAGAAGCTTGTACATGTAGGTACGCCGCAACAACTCCCGTGCCAGCACCATATTCAGTGGTGGCAGGGCAATCTGGCGGTCCGTCATCACGTTGATCTGGGCACCGGCGGCACCGCACACCACCAGCGGGCCGAAAAGCTTGTCGCGGGTGATACCAACGCTGAACTCTATGCCGCCAACATGCTGATACGAGCGCTGAACCGCGAACCCCAGAAATCCACTGTGAGGATAGTGCTTCTGGTACTCTTCCATCAGAAAGCGACAGGAGTCCATGATCGCCCCCTCGCTGTTCAGCTTCTGGACCGTGCCCTTATAGCGGCGCTGGCCCGGGCTGAGTTCAATCAGGGGGTGACACGCCTGCTCGTGAATGAGGGTAATGTCCACCGGCCGGCGCTCCACCGCAAAAGCCTCCAGCACCTCTTCCATATCGTCGCAGTAGATGGTGTCCACGGCATTGATACCGTAATCCTGAATCAGATCCCGGGCTTCCCGGTTGGAAAGATGGTTGCGGCCCGAGCGCATGGCATTGATCACGACCCTACGTGTCTGCGTGTGATCGGCGAAGTGATCGGTAAACGACTCCGGAGTTTCCGTCAGCAGCCGCTGCACACGCTGGTGACGTACATGCTGCATGAACGCCGTGACTGCCTTTTCAGGGTTGAAGAACGATGGCAGCCCTGCCCGGTAAAACTCATCACGGGCATCCAGCACTGTGCTCTGGCCCAGCCAGCAGGTGAACACGTTCATACGCGTGCCTTTGGACGCCTGCACCACTGCGTCCGCAATCTGCAGGCTGTCCTGGGTCAGGGTCGGTGCGTACATCACCAGAACATTGGCAACTTCAGGGTCCTTCGCGAGAATCTTGATGGCCCTGGCGTAGAGCTCCGGCGAGGCGTCATAACCCAGGTCAATGGGGTTTTTACGGGTCCAGTAAGGAGGCAATGCCTCCGCCAGGGCATCAACAGACTTGCCGGACAAGTCTGCAAGTTCGCCACCGAGATGGGCCAGCCGGTCCACCGCCAGCACTCCAGGGCCAACCCCGTTGGCCATGATCGCCAGGGTTTCCCGCCGCAACGGACGCATTCTGGTAAGAGTTTCCAGAGCGTCGAACATCTGCCCGAGGCCATCCACACGCAGAACACCGGCTCGCTGAAGCATGGCATCATAGATGGGATCACTGCGGGTCAGGCCGGCTGGCAGCTCATGGTGAAACCACTCCGACTCAGGCACCCGGCCGCTTTTCACCGCAATCACCGGCTTGGTGCGTGAAGCCACACGGACAGCGGACATGAAACGGCGCGGATTGGGAATATTTTCGATATGCAACAGGATGGCGCGGGTCTGTGTGTCCTGGGCCAGGTAGTCGATCAGATCGTCATGGTCAATATCCATGCCGTCGCCCAGTGTCAGAAAGTAGGAGAAACCCACCCCCCGGGCGAACGCCCAGTCGACTATTGAACTGGCGATGGTGCCAGACTGGCCTACGAAGGCCACTTTTCCCGGAATCGCGCCCATATGGGCATAGGTTGCGTTAAGGCTTCGGGCGGGAACCATCAGACCAATGGTGTTTGGGCCCAGCACCCGGATGCCGGTTTCCCGTGCCGCGTCGCGCACCGAATACATCAACGGCTGACCGGTCTTGCTGTGGCTGCGGGACATGCCGCCGGTCATCACTATTGCGGTGCGGACACCGGCTTCGCCCAGCCGTTTTATCACCTTTGGTACAGTATCCGGAGGCGTACAGACAATGGCCAGATCCGGGCTGAACCCCATACGGGACACTTTCTTGACGCAGGGCGCACCGTGCACATTATCGTAATCGTTCTGGTTGACCACCAGCAACTGGCCGGGGTAACCACCACCCATCAGGTTCCGCAGCACCATGCCGCCGAGGTTATCCGCCCGCTCCGAGGCGCCGACAACCACTATGGAAGAGGGATTGAAAAGGCTTTCCAGGTATCGGGTGCTCAAGCGTTGCTCCTTGCTGCGAATCGACCGGACGGATCTAGGTCCTATCTTAGGCCCTTGTCCGGGGATGTAAAATGTCTATCGATCCTATAAGACCAAAGAAACACGGCAAAGGTACCGTATCCCTGATAATATTGGCTAAAATACAAGCACAACCAGAACGTTCGGGACCAGCATGACAACGGGATTTTTCTCTCACGACGACTGCATGAAACACACCATGGGGGCGGAGCATCCAGAGTCCCCGGAACGGCTTGCGGCTATTATCAGTTACCTGGCAGATACCGGCCTGGCGCAGGAACTGGATTGGGTCAGACCGGATGAAGCCACGCGGGACCAGCTACTGACCGTTCATCCTGAACGCTACCTGCACCAGCTGGACCTGATGCAGCCAACCCGGGGGCGGGTGTATGTCGACCCGGACACTGCCATCATGCCAGATACACTGAGAGCCGCCCGCCTGGCGGCCGGTGCCAGCGTTCAAGCGGTAGACATGGTACTCAGCAGCCAGCTGACCAATGCTTTCGTGTGTGCCCGGCCGCCGGGACACCACGCCGAGCGTAGCAAATCCATGGGGTTCTGCTTCTATAACAACATTGCCCTGGCAGCCATGCGCGCCCTGACCTTCCACCATCTGGAACGCATCGCCATCATTGATTTCGACGTGCACCAGGGTAATGGCACGGTTGATATAGTGGGGGGTGATGAGCGCATTCTGATGTGCTCCAGTTTCCAGCATCCGTTCTACCCCCACTCGCACGTGCATCGCCAGGCGGAGAACATCATCAACACGCCGATCCAGGCCGGGGCCTCTGCCGACGAATATCGCAAAACCGTGGAAGCGGCATGGCTCAAACGGCTGCAGGATTTCCGCCCGCAGCTGGTGCTGATTTCCGCCGGGTTTGATGGCCACCGGCTGGACCCGATGGCAGAACTGAATCTGGAAGTGGAAGACTATCGCTGGCTGACGGAAATGATCACCAGCGTTGCTGCCGACTCCGCCAATGACCGGATCATATCAACACTTGAGGGGGGCTACCATCTGAAGGCGCTGGCAGAAAGCGTTAATACACACCTTGAAGTGCTCAATACCATCTGCTGAAAATGCCCGGTTTCACATCAGGTATTAGGCGTCGCGGCGTTATAGCCGCTGGCCTGCTGCAAATCGGGCCGCTCGCCTTCCCGCTGAAGGCGGATCGTGGTGCGCCGGTTATCCGCCGGGCGGCGTGACACCTGATACTGGTCCCCATGGGCCCTGACCGTCACCATATCGGCATCAATGCCCTCTTCGATCAGGTAATCCGCCACTACATTGGCCCGTTCTTCGGAAAGCGCCCGATTGTCGATACGGCTGCCGCTACTATCCGTGTGGCCGTCTACAAAAATGCGCTCAACGGTGGAATCGGCCTGAACGTACGCCACTATGTTGTCCAGGAGCTCCCTGTCTGCTGCGGAAAGGCTGGTACTACCGGAGGAAAAGGGGATACGGGAGCGCTTGACCTGGTCATAGTTCACCGGCAGCAAACCGGAGGTACAGGAACGGTAGCCAGAAAACTGGCCGGCAAAGTTGATGTTGGAGACTTTCACGCGAACCGGGCTGCCGTCATACCAGGACTCACGGGTAACCGTCGGGTCCATCCCTTCGAGCAGGCCCTGAACCAGCGTCATCGCCAGGCGCGAATCCAGCGAAACCGGGCGGCGACTGTCATCCACGTTTACCCGGCCCAGGGAACGGGGAGCTGTTCCCGGGCGCCAGGAGGGAGCCTCCACAATCAGCATACCCCGGCCGGGGCGCATCACCGGCGTTTCCGACTCCAGGAAAAAGGACAGGGACTCGCCGGCCCGGTGACGAAAAACGGCTCGACCGTAACCCGGAACCTGATGCACCAGGGTACATTCGAAGACAGACTCCGACAGATACCACTGGCTGTTCTCGATACCCGCGCCATAGGTCGCGGCCTGCGCCGTATTGGCGCCAGCCAGCAAAGAGCATGCACTGGCGATAGCTGCATCGCGCAGAAACGCTGGAATTCGTGCCATACCATCAGTCCGTCAAAGAAGGTTCACTGGTTTGTTAACGGCCAGCGGGAAGTATTCTTTAGCATTCTTGCCGGAAACAATCGGCGACAGCTTCTGATATAATTCCGCCAGAATTTTTTAAGGGGCAAGCACTGCAAATGCCCCGGCAAGCCGGAAACCATCAATGACCCATCAGATCACAATTACACGGCCCGATGACTGGCATCTTCATGTCCGGGACGGTGACATTCTCAAAGACGTGGTGCCTGCCACGGCCCGCTGCTTCGGCCGCGCCATTATCATGCCCAACCTGGTGCCGCCGGTAATCAATGCCGCGCAGGCCCTCGCCTACCGCGACAGAATAATGGATGCAGCCAACGGCCATGACTTTGACCCGCTGATGACCCTGTATCTGACAGAGTCCACCACACCGGAACAGATCCGCGAGGCGAAGGCGGCCGGAGTGGTTGCCGCAAAGCTCTATCCTGCCGGCGCCACCACCAATTCCGCTTCCGGTGTCAACGATATACGTAACATCTATCCGGTACTGGAAGCCATGAGCGATTGTGGCATGTTGTTGCTGGTCCATGGCGAAGTAACCGACCAGGAAATCGATATCTTTGACCGGGAGAAGGTTTTCCTGGAGCGGGTATTGACGCCGACACTTGCAGCCTTTCCGGCCCTGCGGGTTGTTCTTGAACATATCACCACTGCAGACTCTGCAGAGTTGGTCCTCAGTCATGAGGGTGGCAACCTGGGGGCAACCATCACGCCCCAGCACCTGATGTACAATCGTAACCATATGCTGGTCGGTGGCATTCGCCCTCATCTTTACTGCCTGCCCATTCTGAAACGCAACCGGCACCAACAGGCCCTGCGGGATGCCATCGTCAGCGGCGACCGGCGCTTTTTCCTCGGCACCGACTCGGCACCGCACGCCAGGGACCGCAAGGAAGCCGCCTGTGGCTGTGCCGGCTGCTATTCGGCATACAGCGCCCTATCCCTGTATGCCGAGATCTTTGAAGATCTGGGCGTTCTGGACAAGCTGGAAGCCTTTGCCAGTTTCAACGGGGCCGATTTTTATGGACTGCCACGAAACCCGGATACCGTTACTCTGGTGCGGGACAGCTGGGAAATGCCCCGTGAACTGCCCCTGGCCGATGGCACCATTGTTCCCCTGAAAGCCGGTGAAAGCCTGAGATGGCGCCTTTTAGCCGAATAATTCCGTAATCTTTCTTCAGGCCAGGCGGATAATCCTGGCCCGACACTCCGGGAGTTCAAGTGACCGACGAAAACAAAGAACCGCATCCCATGTCCCGCCGCTTTCGCGGATTTCTGCCTGTCGTGGTCGATGTGGAAACGGGAGGCTTCAATCCCCATAAGGATGCCCTGCTGGAAATCGCTGCAGTCATACTGACCATGGACGAAGACGGCTGGCTGAGACGCTCCGAGACTCACGTGCAGCAGATTGACCCGTTTGAAGGCGCCAATCTGGAGCAGTCAGCGCTGGATTTTACGGGCATAGATCCCTGGAGCCCGGAGCGTGAAGCGGTTCCCGAGCGGGAAGGCCTGAGCGAAATATTCGGACCGATTCGCAAAGCGGTCAAAGCCCACGACTGCAAGCGGGCCGTGCTGGTGGGTCATAACGCCACCTTTGACCACAATTTCGTATTCGCTGCGGCCCTGCGTTCGGATATCCGCCGCAACCCGTTCCACCCCTTTTCCACGTTTGACACCGCAACCCTGGCAGGGCTTGCCTATGGTCATACCGTACTGGCCCAGGCGTGCAAACTGGCGGGCATTCCGTTCAATAACAAGGAAGCGCATTCGGCCGCGTATGATGCCGAGAAGACCGCTGACCTGTTCTGCGCCATCGTAAACCGATGGCGTGAGATTGGCGGCTTTCCACCGCCTCCCGTTCCGGCCGAATCTGCATAACGGCTACAAAAAACCCCGCTTCCGAACCGAAAGCGGGGTTCCTGTTTACCGGCGGGTACTACCAGTAAATACCCCGCATGATCGCGGCGAATGCCACCTGTTCAGAGGAGACTTTCGGCCGCTCGCCCGAGCGGCTGCCTGCAGCTGACGGCGAATCCGGGAACATACGGTAACCGGTGTTCATCACAATCTCGCCCATCTTTGGCGCCAGTGCCTGCAATACCTGGGCAAAAACACCCAGCCGCGTGGCAATGCGCTTGGGCCGGTAGACAATGGCATCCACCACCATGTCGGCAGCTTCCTCCGGTGTCAGCGTGGGCACCGAATCGTAGATTTTGGTGGGTGCAATCATCGGGGTCTTTACCAGTGGCATATTGATGGTGGTAAAGGTCACATTGCGATCCGACCATTCTGCCGCCGCACAGCGGCTGAACGCATCCAGCGCGGACTTCGAAGCCACATAGGCCGAGAACCGGGGCGCATTGGTCAATACACCAATGGAGGAAATATTGATCACGTGGCCACGATGGCGTTCCAGCATGACCGGTGCAAAGCCCATGATCAGACGAACCGAGCCAAAATAGTTGAGCTGCATGGTGCGTTCGAAATCGTGAAAACGATCGAACGACAGCGCCAGGGAGCGACGGATGGAGCGGCCTGCGTTATTAACCAAAACATCCACGTGGCCATGGTTGTCCAGCACCGTTTTTACGAAGCGGTCGCAGTCTTCCATTTCAGCGAAGTCACACTGGTAGGCGTGAACATTGCCACCCCGGGCCTCCAACTGGGCAGCCACTTCCATCAGGCGTTCTTTCTTGCGCGCACCGATCACCAGAATGGCACCGGCGTCCGCAAGCTTTTCCGCAGTCGCCAGACCGATGCCGGAGGTACCGCCGGTGATCACGCAGACCTTACCTTCAACGGTGCCACGCAGGGTGCGGTCCTTGAACAGGTCCGGGTCCAGGTTCCGCTCCCAGTAATCCCAGATTACAGCAGCGTAGCTTTCAAGGCGCGGCACTTCGATGCCGGTACCCTTCAGGACCCGCTCGGTTTCCCGGGCGTCAAACTTCGTGGGGTAGTTGATAAACGACAGCACCGAGGGCGGGATACCCATATCATCCAGCAACGCTGTTGTCAGGCGCTTGACCGGCGGCAGATTCTTCAGGCTCTGGCGGATAAAGGGCGGGATAAACCCGAACATCCGCGAATCGATACGCATGGCCATCCGGGGCGCGTGACCAGCCTCGGAGAAAATATTGAGGATCTCGCCCACCTTGTAAGGATCAGAGTCCACAAGGTGGAAACAGTTGCCGTCCTCGCCTTCCAGATGCGCAATGTGATCCAGGGCATTGACTACGAAATCCACCGGAACGATATTCAGGCGCCCGCCTTCAACACCAATGGTCGGCATCCACTGCGGCAGTGCGTGGCGGATTTTCTGGATCATCTTGAAGAAATAGTAGGGCCCGTCGACCTTGTCCATCTCACCGGTTTTCGAGTGGCCAATGACCATTCCCGGACGATAGATCCGGAACGGAATCCTGCAACTCTGACGAACGACCTTTTCCGACTCGTGCTTGGTCAGAAGGTAGGGGTGGTCCAGCTTTTCGGCCTCCTCAAACATATCCTCGCGGAAGGTGCCCTTGAACAGGCCGGCCGCGGCGATGGAGGAAACGTGGTGGAAACAGCCGGCTTCCATGGCTTCTGCTGCCTGTACTGCGCTTAGAGTGCCCTCGATGTTGGTCGCCTGCTGGGCTTTTTCGTCAGCGCCCATATCGTAAACCGCGGCAAGGTGGAAGAAATGATCAATTTTACCCTTGAGCGATTTCATCGTCTTGGCGTCAATCCCCAGGTTGGGGCTGGTAAGGTCGCCGATCACTGCTTTTACCCGGGATTCGTCCGCGCCCCAGCGCTCCCGGAGATGGTTCAGCTTGTCCTGTGATTGCTCGCGCACCAGTACATGTACTGTGCCGCCGCGAGCCAGCAGTTTTTCAACGAGAAAACGGCCGATAAATCCGGTGCCACCCGTCAGAAAGTAATTCATTGATAGTCCACCCTGCTTGTTGCTCAATTGTTGTTTATCCCTGTGCTGCCAGCCGAAGCATTAGACCAAAGTCTTATACCATCCCGGCAGCCGGCATTGTACTTCAATGCAACCCTCATGTATCGGACTTTTTTAGAGCATTTACTCTGTAACCCTTTGTTTTATCTAGAGCCAATACTCTAGTCCTGCCAGGGAAAGCGCACTTCGATGCGCTTGCCCGCCCGACATCCTGAAATTGAGACTAGCACATGGTGTGCAGCCTGCCCGCAAATGCCTACCATTACAGACAGGAAATGAAACCTGTCAGGAGCGGTGACATAATCGGAACCATTCATGACAGCTTCTGTCTTAACCTCCGTTTCCGGAATCCCGACTATGCAAAAAGACGACCCTAACGCTGAACGTTACATTGCCATCGCCCGCGCCTGCCTGAAGGCCATCAATGATACGGCGGCGGACGCCGGCACCAGAGAACAGAAAATCCAGGCTGTTTACCAGGCCATTGACCACGCTTTCCAGGCCGAGTTCGCTGACTATCGCCAGTCTGTGGCAGTGATGGGCACCGTTCTCGAACGCATCGCTTCCGGTCAGCTTGATGCAGACGCCGCCGCCAGCCTGGCGAAAAAGACTCTGGACCAGCAACCGGAAAGCACCCGCAACGAACTGATTCACTGACTATCCACCGAACATGAGAGGCACTATGCACCCAGGCATTCATGGATTTGCCCAAGGATTCCTCAGTCTGAAAGAAGGGTTTCTGCTGTTACTCCTTCTCGCCTTCAGCTCAGGAGCACTGGCCAGCACCAACCCTGTAAAAAGCCCCAACGACGACAATGAATACCGTTATGTTCAGCTGGACAACCAGCTGAGGGTACTGCTGGTTTCCGCGCCCGGGTCTGACAACGCTGCGGCCTCCATGAATGTAGCCGTTGGCAGCGGAGATGACCCGGCTGACCGGGAAGGCCTCTCACACTTCCTCGAACACATGCTGTTTCTGGGCACCGAAAAATACCCTGACCCGGGCGAATACCAGCAGTTCATCAAGAGCCATGGTGGCAGCCATAACGCCTTCACGTCGTTCCGGGACACCAACTATTTTTTCGATGTGCAGGCCGAATACTTCGGGGACGCCCTTGACCGCTTTGCGGAACAGTTCTCCTCACCTCTGTTCACGCCGGAACTGGTTGACCGCGAGCGCCGTGCCGTTCACTCCGAATTCCGTTCCAAACTGAAGGAAGACAGCCGCCGCTTCTACTCGGTAAAAAAGGCGATCAGCAACCCTGAACACGCCTTCCACCAGTTTGCCGTTGGCAATCTCACGACTCTGGAGAACACTGAAGAACGCCCCCTGCGCCCGGACCTGATCGAGTTCTGGGAGCAGCACTATTCATCCAACCTGATGACCCTGGCAGTTTATGGGCCGCAGTCGCTGGATGATCTGGAGGCCATGGTGCGCGGCCGGTTTGACCGCATTGAAAACCGCAACCTGACCGCCGAGGTGCACGACGAGCCACTGTTCAGCCCGGGCACCCTGCCCGCCCACCTGAACGTCGATGCGCTGAAGGATATCCGCACCCTGGGGCTAAGCTTTCCGATTCCTTCACAGCAGGAAAACTACCGCGACAAGCCAGCCAACTACGTTGCCAGCCTTTTGGGCCACGAAGGTCCGGGCAGCCTGTTTGACGTGTTGAAACAGGCAGGGCTTGTGGAAAGCCTCTCTGCCGGTACAGGCATGGATACCGGCGAAGACGCCACGCTGGAACTGAACATGTCACTGACGCCGGAGGGCCTGGAAGAGCAGGAGAAGATCCTTGAACTTACCTTTGCCTACATCGACAAGGTGCGCAACGAAGGCATTGCCAGGCAGCGTTTTGAAGAAATGAAACAACTGGCGCAAATCGACTTCCGCTTCCGCGAGAAAAACCGGCCGATCCAGGAAGTCATGCATCTGTCGCGGCAAATGCGGCATGTGGCGCCGGAAGATGTTCTGCAGGCACCCTGGATGATGGAAGAATACTCCCCCGCCCAGTATCGGGCCATTCTTGAGCGCCTGACGCCGGACAATGCGCTGGTTGCCGTGCTGGAGCCTGAACCGGACCTCCGGTCGCCCAGCTTGACCCAGTGGTACCAGGCCGCCTATAAAATCAGACCGCTGGACACCCGGGCCGTCGCTACTGCCGACGGCAATCCTTTGGCAGCCAACCTGGCACTGCCTTTGGAAAACCCGTTTATCCCGGAAGAACTGGGAATGGTCCCCGGCCCCACCATGGACGAACCTGTCTCCATGGGAACCGTCAGTGGCATGGACGTCTGGTACGCCCGGGATACCCGCTTTGAAACACCCAAAGCGAACGTTTACCTGAGCCTGCGCACACCGGCCACCCGGGCGTCGGCCCGCAGCAATGTGCTGTCGACATTGCTGGTGGACGCCATCAACACCAACGTCAACGCCTGGGCCTACCCGGCCCAGCTGGCAGGGCTGGATTACAGCATCTACCCGCACCTTAGCGGTATTACTGTTCGTGTCGGCGGCTACAGCGACAAGTTGCATACACTGATGGCACGCCTGCTGACCCAGGTGGCCGAACCGGAGCTGACCAAGCAACGATTCAACATCGCCCGGCAGAACATGATCGACCAGCTTCAGAACAAGGCCAAGGAACGCCCGGTCCAACAGACCTCCGAATTCATCCAGAGCCTGCTGATCGAAGACGCCTGGAGCACGGAAGAAAAGCTCGAGGCTGCCCGGCAGGTGACACTGGATGAACTCAAATCCTTTGCCGATGCCTTTCTGGCGCAGGTCGACCCGGTGTTACTGGTCCATGGCAACATGACCCGGGCTTCGGCGCTCAACCTCACCAATCGCATTCACGCCATGGTGCTGGATGACAGTGAACTGGCAGAAGTCGAGCGCAGCGAGGTACGGGCTCTGCCGGAAGAAGAGACAGTCCTGCCCCTGCAAGTGGACCACCCGGATACCGGCTACACCCTGTATGTTCAGGGTGAAGACACCAGCTTTGAGGAGCGCGCTGCTTTCCGGCTGTTGGGCCAGATTATCAGCAGCCCGTTCTACGAGGAGTTACGCACCAACCGCCAGCTCGGCTACATCGTGTATGCCACGCCTTTCGAGATGCTGGAAACCCCGGCACTGGGTTTTGTGGTGCAGTCTCCGGAAGCCAGCAGTGAAAAAATCGACAAAGCAGTGCGGGAGTTTTCGCAAACCTTCAAAAGCACACTTGCACAGATGTCTGAACAGGATCTGGAACGGGAGAAGGAGGCTGTCATCAGTAACCTGATGGAGCAGGACCGCCGCCTGGGAGAAATATCCGAGCGCTACTGGCGAGAGATCGACCGGGGCCAAACCGGCTTTGACTCACGGGAAAAACTGGCAGAAGCCATTAACGGGGTGAGCCATGAAACCCTGATCAAAACCCTGGAAGAGCAGGTGATCGAGCGGCAAAAAGCCCTGCGCGTATTTACCGCTGACGATGCTCCCGACAACAACGACGTTATCAGCCAACTGATGCAGCGCCCAAGCGTCCCTGACGCCTGAAGCAGCTCAGCCTGAAGACTGGCCGAGAAACCGGCGCCAGTCTTCAGGCTCATCCACATCCCATTTTTCCGGAAGCAGTGCATACGTCAAACCGGACTGAGTAAGCCGGTCGCGAGTCTGCTCCAGGGCATTTTGCGTACCCCAGGCCACACCGGCCAGCATATCCGGGGCAAGCACGCGGGCACCGATCAGTACGTAGCCACCATCATCCGATGGCCCCAGCACCACATCCACCTCGTCCAGCGCGGCAACTGCAAGCCGTACGTAATCTGCGTCCACCGACGGGCAATCGCTGCCCACGATCATTGCCTTGCCGGATTCCTGCAAGCCTGATTCCAGTGCCTGTGTCATGCGTTCGCCAAGCACACCGCCCTGCTGCCAGTGCTGATCCACTTCATAGCTTGTAAGCTGCTCGATAATCGGCAAGGCAGCGGCCGGTGCGCGATCCAGGGGCCGATCCCACAAAAAGCGGACGCCATAGCCACTGGCAACCAGATTCTCAAGCACGGCAAGACTGAGCCGCACATGGGCATCCATCGCCCCCTCGGCACCAAGCTCCGGCATCAGCCGGGTTTTAACCCGCCCTGCTTCCGGCCACTTGGCAAACTGCATAACCAGAACCGACTCCGGGTCAACTCTTTGCATGTCGTACATCCGCCCGATAGGCTGCCGCAAGCGATTCCGGGGATTCACCCCGCCAATACCGCCACCGCAACCTCCACATAAGAAAAATGGTGCGCCAGGCACCCCCGTGTTCCCACCGCCGGCTATCTGTTGTGACCGGCTCCTTGATGCAGTACGGCCGTGAAAGGCTGCAAAGCCGCTTGCTCAATTCCACGTCTTCCATTAACGGAATTGGAGCAAATCCCTGCAGTGCCCGGAACACCGGCGTACGAACAAACATTGCCTGGTCGCCCGTGGCAATGCCCGTCAGCCGGCTGCGCTTGTTCATAAACCAGGCCACCACCCGGAAAATGGCACGCTGGCCACTGAGTCGCACATCAAAACGCCCCCATTGTTCCGGACTACTGAAAAAGCGCTCAAGATGATCAATGGCGGCAGCGGGTAACAGCGTGTCGGCATGCAGGAACAACAACACGTTACCGCCTGTCGCATCCGCCCCCGCGTTCATCTGCAAGGCGCGGCCCTTATCGCAGGTCAGCACCTGATCACACCAGGGCGCGGCCAGATCAGCCGTACCATCATCACTGCACCCGTCCACAACAATTACTTCATGCCCGGCCATCCGGACCGGCTGCAGCGACTGCAGAAAAGACTGAATGGTAGCAGCCTCATGCCATACCGGCACGATGACACTCAGCGAAAGCGATTCAGACAAAACACCCCCGGAATAAACGACGAATCCGCAACACACCTTGAGCCACAGGCTTCAGGCCGCTATCATACCGCCCTTCTTGCATAGATGCCCCCGTAGCTCATCTGGATAGAGCGTCCCCCTCCTAAGGGGAAGGTAGCAGGTTCGAGTCCTGCCGGGGGTACCAAAGATTAGCGAGAAACCCTGCTTTTTCAAGGTCTTGAACGATATTCCATAGGCTCACTGTGATACAAAGTGGCAACACGGCGTGATACATCAGCCGTAGCTTGCCGGTTCCCATTGTAGGAGCGGTATGCAGTGATAGTGAAGTTGGGTTATGCCTTGTCCATCAAAACGAAGTACCTCCAGAAGCGCGGCAACATCTACCAATTTGTCATGCGAGTCCCCACCGAATTGGTCACCCACTACGGTAAGCGGAGCATACGCCATTCGCTGAAAACGGATGAACTGACGGTAGCCATGCATAAGGCTGAACGCTTTGCACGGACCTACAAAGCTGAATTCGTAGCCCTGAGCCAGGGGAACAACCTTACCCCAAGGGAGACCATGAACGCTGCTGCCCGCATGGCCGAGCGATACCTGACCCTCGACTCCTTCGTCGATGCCGTGGCTGAACCCAAAAGACAAGCCTACGCCGGTCAATGCTGGGAAACCTACGAGCACGCTCCGGTTGAAGAGTTCCTGACTCCAGTTGAACAGGAGGCCTTGAAGCGCCTTCAGAACCCCAAGGAGCTACGACTGTCCAGAGTCTTCACTTACTACGAGCAACAACACAAGAAGGCCAATGACTCCCGGTTTATTGAACGTTGCCAGCGGTACTGGAACAAGTTCGTCGAGGTCGTGGGAGATATTCCGTTCTCAGACCTCAAACGGATGCACGTCAGAACTTACATTGACCATCGGTTAGCTGATGGCATGGTCACAGGAACGGTCAGAAGGGAGCTGAGGCAGCTCAGGGCTATTGCACAGATGTGCATTACCGAGACCGAGATGAATAGGCCAAATCCCTTCAGCTCTGTCAGCATTCCCAACGAAGGCAAAGACGCCAAGGACAAGAAGGTTCCCACAGATACAGAACTGATGGAGATAGCCTCAAGGTTCCTGAATGACCCTTCCCCCACCGCTGTGATTATTCTGATGCAAATGGAGACGGGTACACGAGTAGGTGAAATCTCAGGCCTCAAGCTAAGTGACGTTGTGCTTGACCATGAGGTACCGCACATCAACCTGCAAGACAACGAGTGGCGGACACTGAAGAACGACTCGTCAGCGCGTCTCGTCCCATTGGTAGGTGTGGCACTCCATGCAGCCAAAAGGGCCGTAGCAGCTCACGCAGGCGGACATGAAGCCCTGTTCCCGAACTACGCTAAACCCAGAGGCAATGACACAGCATCCGCAGCCACCAATAAGCGACTGAAGGCATGGGCCATTACTTCCCATTGCTTTCGTCACGCCATGATAGACAGGCTCAGAAATGCCGACGTGACCAAGGACGCTAGAGGAGCAATCGTGGGGCACGGAAAAAGTGACACAGAGGACGACTACGGCAAGGGACGAGCATTGAGAAAGAAACAAGAAGCTCTTCAGCAGGTCGCCATTCCAGTTGATTGCCTCAGCTCGTCAGCTGACTCTCAGTAAGAAAAAAAAGCCCCACCGACGGAGTTAACCGCAAGTGGGGCTGAAAGGTATGGCAAGAGGTCGGGCGCTTGGCTCATGCCAGATGATAGTTGACCAGTTCTACTCCTACCGGGGGTCAGGAGCATACACAGGCTCTGACTCAAGACCCTGAGTAACCACAAGAAGCAAGACTAATCGCTGCCTCAGGGTTAGACCCAGAGTTACTACCAGGGGTCGCTGAACTGGTACTGGTGGTGACCTCAGTGGCTCTACTCACCGGAGGCAGAGGCTCGTGAACATATCCCCTGTCTGACTTGGAGAACACCCCAGGCCTCAGCCTGTAGTTTGACTCCAAGTTGTAACCAGAGGTTTAACCACGAGTTATGACTATTAGTAATAGGAACTAGAGGAAACAAAGCTAGTAGTAACAGAGCTTTTAGTAATAACTTTAAGTTACCCCCCCTACCCCCCCCAGAACCAGTGCTCCCCCCAGTAGCAATGGTCATTCAGATGAACTGAATACGGGTCTTCAGCATGACTGCCTGTCATACTTCAGGTATCTCTATCCTTTGGTCCGACAAAATGTTGACCCCAAGAAGCACAAGGCCTGCGAGCCCAACATTTCTCGGGGTCATTCAATTAGCTGCCAGCGAAGAACACACCGCCTGCCTCAAAAGCCGGCTTTCCGTTGGAACGGTGGGTCAGGAATACAAGCTCATCATCGGTAGCCGCCCAACGGGTATGGTTATTGATTGACTCCGGGTTATGTACGTCTCCACGGCCAACGGTGGGAAGGATAAAGTCTTGAACCAGTATCGTCATGTCCATGCGAATACTCCTCTGTGCTGGTTGTTTAGGCTGACGAAGATAGCCGGAGATTTCAGGGAGGAGTAGTTAAGATTCCGTTAGCAGTTCCGAGGTCGAGACTACTTCTACCCTACTGATTTAAAAGGCCTAGGAGAGGGGTTTGAGCCTTCAGGCTACTCGCCTATTGCTGAGATAAGATGACACCACTGCAGGCCTTCTCAGGCCGCTCCAGCGTCAAGAAACACCCTCTTGCAGACAGGCCCTTCAACCAGTGCCCGGTTGGCCAAAACATCGGCTTCCTCGTTGCCCTGATGGCCGTTGTGTCCTCTGACCCACTCCCAGGAAATAGTGTGTCCCTGGCTCAGGACGTCCAGTTGCTGCCAGAGGGCTTGATTCAGGACAGGCTTACCTGTTGAGCCTCGCCAGCCCCTGACCTTCCAGCCCTCCAGCCACTCCGTCATGCCTTTGACGAGCAACTGGCTGTCTGTGACCAGCCGTATGGGCCTGCCTGCGTGTTGCTTCAGGGTCTCCAACGCTTTGATTGCAGCGGTGAGCTCCATCCTCTGGTTTGTAGTCTCAGGTACTCGATCTGCCAGGAATAGGCGCTGATGCTCGTCCTCAATGATCACAGCCCAAGAGCCAGGCCCTGGGTTGCCCTTGCATGCCCCGTCTGTGTGAATGGTGATAGTAGATGTGTTCGTTGTCATGATGATGACCTCCTGCCTTTCTGTCGGTTATGCCGCGAGGTGATGCGGCGGGTTCGTTCTTTGGTCCGACAAAAAAACTGGGCAGGAGGTCAGGTAGGTAGGAGTACGTATCAAGCCAGGGCTGTGTAAAGGGTCTGTCGACTGACGCCGAACTCATGAGCCAGCGCCTTCTTCTGCTCTCCGGCTGTAACCCTGCTCCTTATCTCTTCGACCTGTTCAGGGGTCAACTTTGGTTTCGCCCCGATCTGCTTACCTTTCTTCCTGGCGGCAGCAATGCCTTCCCTTTGACGTTCGTTGATCATGGCACGCTCAAACTCTGCAAAGGCTCCCATCATCTGAAGCTGGAGACGCTGAAAGGGGTTCTCCTCACCAGTGAAAACCAGCTTCTCCTTGTGGAACTGAATGGTCACACCACGCTCGGTCACCTCCTCAACGATTTCCAGAAGGTCAACCATGTTCCGGGCGAGCCTGTCGATACTGTGGACGTGGAGGTAGTCACCCTTTCGTATGTGCTTAAGGCATGCCCGAAGTTCAGGCCTGTTTCTATCCTTGCCGCTGACCCTGTCAGTAAAGGTCATATCAAACTCAATACCAGCGTCTGCAAGCTGGCGGTCTGTGTTCTGGTCAACAGAGCTGACCCGGATGTAGGCAACGTGATGTCCGTTCAAGCGGTAACCCTCAGTGAACTGTTATGTCCAAATTAGTCTAAGGCTCACCTTTACATAGTGTCAATAAATTAAAATCCGATTTTGTTGGACACGAAGAAACAAGGGCCGAGAACATGGAGAGGAGCGTGTCAGACATGCTTACTCACCTGGACACGCGGGGTAGCTCAACCTTGGACTGTGCACCGCAACTCATACTCGGTACACATCCCTGTGGAAAGATACCATTTTCAACTAAAAATCAGGGTGATACACCGAACCCAACACCACCGCCGCACACAATTTAATGAACCTTAACCATTCTCCCCCTGTCTTTAACCAGAAGGTTACATTAAGGTTTGTACATCAGCGGCACAGAAGGACTTGAGCAGGAAATACAGAAGTGGAAACAAGTGCTGAAGGGTAAGGTAATGGACACGCCTAACCCGAGGTCTCCCCCGGGCAGGCCTGCGACTGAAGTTTGGCCGACGCCAGTCGCAATGTGTCCATTGAAGCACGGCAAAAGGTACTTTAGAGGAGAACCCATATGCCACTACTCCATCGTCATACTCGACGTGTCGAGCGACGACAACCTGATATTACCCCTCCTAGAGACGGGATATCAATCTGGGTGAGTGGGCGAACGCTCAGAACCCTGATGCTTTACCTGGTGCTGATCTTGCCGATCACCCCAAGCGGACCAGAAGCTAGACAGCCTGAACTGGAACCAGTCGCCGAACAGAAAGCCCACGTTATGTGGCTATAAAGTAAGACCCCTTACCCGCTCCTGGCCCTGAGTTAGGGGGGGTATGGGGGTAATTCAAGCTTCGACTCTTTATAATTACACGCTCAAATTTCTTTGATATAAACCTTTCGAACACCCTCAATGTGAATACTGAGCGACACCTTGAGTCATTTTCTTCAAGATGATTGTGCCTGCACCCTTCCCATCGGAGGCTCAGCGGTAACGGACGGCTGATAACTGCACTTAGACCCCAAACGAAGATACGCCTTAGCTCAACACACCTCATCATCCTCATCAGTCCGAAGTATTTCTCGAATACCAAATTGATAAAACTCAGAGTGAAGCCCGACGTCATAAACCTTGATGTGGGAACCCTTAGATGATGCGGCAGCGCAAAGAAAAGTCTTCGACCATTCCGGCATTGGCGAGGCAACATAGATGGCACGAATGCAAGAGGGGTCGAAGAACATTTTGCCTTGAACATCACCTAATACCCGGACTTCGTTTTCATAAGCCCAACTGTACTGCTTCGTTGCAAAGGCTTTGAGAATCTCTATGGACAAGGCGCCGTGCTCGTCGCTGAGGTAACTCTCCATAAGCTGCTTGACAGAAACTCTTGGTAGCCGCTGGTCATCCGCGTAATGTATCGGTGAAGTTGCTATCTTACCTGCATTTTTCTCCTTGAGGGATTTCAGGAGCCTTCCGTAATCAAACTCAATGCAAAAACCTTTGAATCCCCCTGCATAGTGCGCCCACATTTGCATATTGTTTAGCGGAGATGGCATCTGCTCATCGTCTCCACGCGACACGGACAAAGAGTACACAGCTATCTCGTCTCTTTGAGCTTCGTGGAAATCGCGGAGGTAAGCTATTGCCTGACCATCAACATAGTCAGCAAAGCCGTTCTCTCCCTTTTCGAGGTGTTCCATATACAGGTCCTGTACGACCTTCTCTGGGTTTTTTTCTTCAGACTCGGTAGCGTAGACCTTTTTGAGAAACTCGACTCTCAAACCATCAGTTACACCTTCCGAATAAAAATGAGCAAAGCCCTCATACGGGTCGTTCAATGCTCCTAACGAGGAGAACCAAAGATAATCGTTGAAGAAAGCATCAAGGTCTCTGACGTTCCCCTCCCTGAACTTAAATACCGTGATTAGATCAGGCACTCCTCCTCCCTTCGAGCGAACCATAGCTAAGCGAGGATGGAACAATTAACTCAAAACTCTCGATCACCCACGCGTATATTCAATTCCAGTGTATATCATGTGCAACATACTGTGTTACATTCTAAAAAACGTCGCAGTTTGAGCCTTAATATTCAGCAGGTTAGAGGTGCCAGACAAGGTAACCAATCCTGCCGGGGGTACCATCCTTACTTGCTATTCCCCGTCCCGACCCATCTCGAGTGCCACCAGATGATCTCTCTGAGCTACGATCCTACCAATCAAAACGACAGGAGCCGATATGTTGCCAGTTTTGCCTGACCGGCATTGGTGTACGCGTGCTTCCAGCGGCGGCCGCCATCTGATGTGGATTCTGCTGGCGCTCGCCCTGTTCGGGACCAGCTCCGATGTATTGGCCCATGCTGTTGCCCAGGGCGACAAGGGCTACATCCAGGAAATTACCGGGGTAAACCTCATTGCGTTCATGTACCTGGGGGCCAAGCACATGGTCACCGGCTATGACCATCTCCTGTTCCTTCTGGGCGTCATCTTTTTTCTCTACCGTATGCAGCACATCGCCCTCTACGTCAGTCTGTTTGCGCTGGGGCATTCCACCACCATGCTGTTGGGCGTGTATTTCAATATAGGCATCAACAGCTACATTATCGATGCCATTATCGGGCTGTCGGTGGTGTACAAGGCGCTGGATAACCTGGGGGCGTATCAGCGCTGGTTCGGTTTCCAGCCCAACACCCGGGCTGCGACACTGATCTTTGGCCTCTTCCACGGTTTTGGTCTGTCTTCAAAAATCATCGAGTACGACATATCTCCGGATGGACTGGTACCGAACCTGCTCGCGTTCAACGTGGGTGTGGAAATCGGCCAGATCATTGCTCTGGCCATGATCCTGATCGTGATGGGGTTCTGGCGCAAGACCGATGGCTTTTTCCGCCATGCCTACACCGCCAACGTTGCCATGATGAGCGCGGGCTTCCTGCTTGTCGGCTATCAGCTCACCGGTTATTTTGTCGCCTGATTCTGGAGACCTTTTATGTACAACACCGATATGCCCTCACAAAACGAACTACCCGGCACCGCCCGGCTGATTCGCTCCACCATTATCGCCGCCGTTGTAGCCCTGGTGCTGCTGGTCACGGTGGTAATGCCAGCCGAGTATGCAATGGACCCCACTGGGGCAGGCCGCCTGCTTGGTTTGACCGAGATGGGAGAAATCAAGAAACAGCTCGAAGAAGAAGCCGACGCCGACGAGGCTGTACAGATGGTCTCAGTACAATCCTCCAGTGGGGAGAACATCTCAGAGCCCGCTGAGCCTGCCTCCGGAACAGTCGTGGCTCCGGAACCCGAAGCCGCGCCGGAAACAGAAGAGGCCGCACCAGAACCCGTGGCCGCACCGGAATGGCAGGACGAGTTACGTGTCGTTCTGACCCCCGGTGAAGGTACAGAATTCAAACTCACCATGGAGGAAGGCGCCATTGCCCGTTTTTCCTGGGTATCCGAGGGCGGTCCGATCAACTATGACACCCACGGTGACGGCAGCGGACAATCCATCTCCTACGAGAAGGGCCGCGGCGTTCCGCAGGATGAGGGAGAGCTGGAAGCGGCGTTCACCGGTAACCACGGCTGGTTTTTCCGTAACCGTAATGATAATGACATTACTCTGGTGCTTCGTACCGGCGGTGATTACGGTGAACTGAAAAAAATGCTTTAATTGGCGCCACAGGAAAAGCACAAAGCGGAGTGCATGAATGAGCGGAGCGTGTAACGACCAGTCCAGCCGCGAAGAATCCGGCACGGAAACAACCACGCATCCCCTTGGTTCCGCTTCTTCTGGCGACTGGCTCAGTGTTTATAAGGTGCCAAAGATGGACTGCCCCTCGGAAGAGCGGATGATCCGTATGGCGCTCGGCCGGCTTGACAGCATTCGGGCACTCTCATTTGATCTGTCTGGCCGCACATTGGAAGTTCTCCATAATGGAGACGCCAGGGCAATCACCGATAAACTGGCAACTCTTGGTTTGGGAGCCTCTCTCCAGGACACCCGCGCAACGGATCCTGAAACCCTCAAGACTGTCCGATCCGCCGCTTCCGGCCAGCCCGAAGAGTCGGGTACCTTGTGGATACTATTGGCAATCAACGGCCTGATGTTCCTGGTCGAAATGATAATGGGCCTGATTGCCCAATCTGCCGGGCTGATTGCTGACTCGGTTGATATGTTTGCCGATGCGGCGGTTTACGGCCTCGCTCTTTATGCGGTTGGTCATGGCGTCAGGATGCAGGTGCGAGCTGCCCACGTCGCCGGTATTCTCCAGCTCATTCTCGCGATCGGGGTGCTCGTTGAAGTCGGCAGACGCTTCCTCTTCGGCAGTGAGCCGGAGTCCCTGATGATGATGGCCATCGCGTTTGTGGCGTTGATCGCCAATACCACCTGCCTGCTGCTGATTTCGAGACACCGTGACGGCGGTGCCCACATGAAGGCAAGCTGGATATTCTCAGCCAACGATGTGGTTATCAATCTGGGTGTTATCCTCGCAGGCGCGCTTGTTGCCTGGACTGGCTCCAATTATCCGGACCTGATCATCGGCGCCATCGTGGGAGCCATCGTGCTCAGTGGCGCCAGGCGCATCCTTGCGCTCAAGGGATGAATCAATGTCCACTGGTGGCCGGCCACGGCGTTTCGGAGTGGCTTTCTCTGGTAAGATAGGACCTATGAGCACCCACGAAACCGCATTAGACCAGTCTCCACTCTCCCACGGCGAATCGAAAGCCCTTGTTGTCGAAGGCGGAGCCATGCGCGGCATATTTGCTGCCGGTGTTCTCGATGCATTTCTTGAACACAACTACCGGCCATTCCTGCGCGCCTACGGCGTTTCAGCCGGTGCCACCAATCTGATTGGTTATCTGGCAGGAGACCACGGTCGTAGCCGGAAAATCATCACCGGCCATGCCTGCCAGCCGGATTTCATCGACTGGCGGCGGTTTGCACGGGGCGGACATCTTTGCGACGTTTGCTGGCTCTGGCAACAGTCTTTCACCGACGTCCCCCTGAATCTGGAAAACTACCTGTCCGGAACAACGGAGTTGTGGGTTACCACAACCTCGGCCCGAACCGGGGAAGCGCATTACTTCCACCTTGATGAAAGCAACATGCACGACGTGCTCACTGCTTCCTGCGCCATTCCCATCGCCTATCGGGACTATCCGTTGGTTAATGGTGAACCCATGACTGATGGTGGTGTTGCTGACGCCATTCCGGTTATCAAGGCCTATGAAGACGGCGCCCGTGATATCACCGTAGTGCTGTCACGTCCTCCCGGCTACCGCAAAAAGCCGCCAAGATTTGCTTTTGTACCCAGGCGTCTGTTCCGGGCCTATCCGGCACTTGCCGAAGCGTCGCTCAGCCGTGCCGAGCGATACAATACCACCCTTTCATTTATCGAAAACCCGCCACAGGACTGCATTATCCGGGTGATTGTTCCGCCCGCCGAATTTGCGGTTGGCCGCTTGACACAGAATCAGGAACTTCTTGAGCAAGGTTATCAGGAAGGTCATCGGGCGGGCCTGATCTATCTTGACGAGATGACCTGAGCCCGCCGACATAAGCCATGACAGGTCAGGTTATCCTTGGATAGACGCCCGGCACTCCATCCTTTGAAAGCACCCATTGCCAGAGCTGGATATCACGGGCACGGAATGCACCAGCGCAGGAAAGCAGATAATAACGCCACATTCGATAAAAGCGCTGGCCAAGTTCATCCCGGAAACGGGGCCATGCTTTTTCAAAGTTTTCATGCCACGCCATAAGGGTTTTATCGTAATCGGCGCCAAAGTTGTGCACGTCTTCAACGACAAATAATTTATCTACCGAGTCCCCGATCATGCCGATCGAGGGAACCTCTCCGTTGGGGAAAATGTACTTATCGATCCAGGGATCAGGAAAAGATTTCCGCAGATTCCTGCCAATGGTGTGGAGCAGGAACAGGCCTCCGGGATTCAGACAACGATGGGCGACTTCCATAAACGTGCGGTAATTCTTCGGGCCAACGTGCTCGAACATTCCAACGCTGGCAATACGGTCAAACTTTTCATCAATTTCCCGGTAATCCATCAGGCGAAAATCGAGGGAAAGATGAGGATAGTACGCGGTAGCCCAGTCAGCCTGTTCCTTTGAAATGGTTACTCCAACCGCCTCTACCCCATAATGCTCGGCTGCGTGGGCCATCAGACTGCCCCAGCCACAGCCGATATCCAGCAGGCGCATCCCCGGCTGCAAGCCCAGCTTGCGGCAGATCAGATCCAGTTTGGCAACCTGGGCCTCTTCCAGATCGTTTGCGTCTTTCCAGTAGCCGCAGGTGTATGTCATCCGTGAGTCCAGCATAGCGCCGTAAAAATCGTTGCCAAGGTCATAGTGGGCCTCTCCCACATCCCAGGCACGCTTTTTCGTCTGCCGATTCAGATATCTGGCCTTGATAATGTAAGGCAGGATTCTGAGTGGTTTTATATGTTGGGGAATCTTCGCGCTGATGAGTTTGTAAAAAAACTGGTCGAGTTCATCTGCATCCCAGGCACCATCCATATAAGCCTCACCGAAACCGAGGTTTCCATGGGCCAGGGCTGCTTCCGGCACCCCGTAATCATTGAAGCGGATGTCCCAGGGTCGCGAGCCACCAATCTCAATATCGGCTTTTGCAAGCAGCTCAGCAGCGAACCGATGTGTTCTGCTGTCAGGATCAAAAAAAGCAACGCTGGAGGCTGTATCCCTCATACCTGATCTCCTTGGTCATTTAATCATCATGGTAGCAGTGAGCCTGATGGAAATAGCCGTGGGAATTCGACCAATTTTTTGGCACGATTAATCTGGTCCGATGGCTTTTCTTCATCGGAGTCTAACATCATCAAAGGCAGAGGCACTCATGAGCAAACAGGACCATGGCACCAGGCGTGCCTTCGTCATCCAGAAACATGACGCCAGTCAACTGCATTATGATTTTCGTCTGGAAATTGATGGTGTATTAAAGTCCTGGGCTGTCCCGAAAGGTCCTTCCACCGACCCCTCAGAAAAGCGGCTTGCCGTGGAGGTTGAAGATCACCGGCTGGACTATGCTGACTTTGAAGGCGTCATTCCGGAAGGAGAATACGGCGCCGGCACCGTCATGGTATGGGACAATGGCAATTACGAGAATCTGCGGGAGGATGGCATGGCTTCGTGTCATCAGGACGGTATGATCGAGGTCTGGCTGGAAGGCAACAAACTCCAGGGAGGCTATGCGCTTAAACGCTTCCGCGGCGGAAAGAAGCCGCAGTGGTTACTGATCAAGATGCAGGACGATGCTGCGGACGCAAGGCGCAACCCGGTATCGACCGAGCCTGACTCGGTAAAAACGGGCCGGAATCTGAAAACCATCAGGCAGGAGGAAGGCGAATGACTGTGCAGAGCTATGGCGGCTATGAGGTCGAGCTTTCCCATACCGACAAGCCCTTCTTTCCCGATGCCGGGATAACCAAGGGCGACCTCCTGGCGTACCATGAGCGTATTGCTGACATCATGATCCCCCATATCGAGGAACGCCCGCTTACGCTGAACCGCTTCCCTGACGGCATCGGCGAAGATGGCTTTTTCCAGCAGGCCCGGGGAGACTACTTCCCGGACTGGCTGGACACTCTGGCGGTGGATCACGGGGGCAGTATCGGCCGTGTACAGCACGTGCTGGCAAACCGTCAGGCCAGTCTCGTCTATCTGGTGAACCAGGGCACCGTCACCTTTCACAGCTGGCTTAGCACGGCAAGTCATCTGAAAGCGCCCGATCAGGTAATCTTTGACCTGGACCCGCCGGGCGATGACTTTGAGCCGGTGCGCCAGGCTGCCCGCCTGGTGGCTGAAGGCATGCGACAGTGCGGCCTGACTCCCTTTGTCAAAACGACCGGGTCGCGGGGATTGCATGTGGTGGCTCCACTAAAGCCGGAAGCAGGCTTTGACCGGGTACGTTCCCTCAGTCAGGAACTTGCACAAGCGCTGGCCGATGCCTATCCGGAACAGCTGACCACAGAACAGCGCAAACACAAACGCCGGGGCAGGCTTTACCTGGACATCATGCGCAACGCCTTCGGGCAGACCGCCGTGGCGCCCTATTCGGTTCGGGCAAAACCGGAGGCGCCTATAGCCACGCCGCTGGAGTGGGATGAACTGGATGACCAGAAGCTGGGGCCTCAGCGCTTCACCCTCGCTAATATTTTCAGGAGGATGGCACAGCGGGAGGACCCATGGCGCAACATGCAGCAGAAGGCGGTCAGCATACAGACTTTTCAGGAGGGGATTTCGGACTTAAAAGGAGGGGATCTGTGAATTTCCCGTAGCCATTAACCACTGTACTGGCTACGGGATTCTTCTACCGGTGGCAGGGGTTAGTGGTAATGGCGGGCGGCACTGACAACTTTCTTGGCCAACTCATCGTCCTTACAATGGTCTGCAATATCGCCCAGAGTGACAATACCAACAAGGTCCTTGTCTTCGGCGTTATTCAGAACCAGCAAACGCTGGACTTGCTCATTGGCCATATTCTGGATGACGTCATCAATACTCTCGTCTTCAAACGTATAGAGCACTTTACCGGTTGCTACTGAGCTGGCTTTATCATCCGGGCTTTTACCTTCAGCCACTGCCCGAACGGCGATATCACGATCAGTGATAACGCCGGTAACCTTGGTACCATCGGTCAACGGCTCGAAACCGGTACCATTATCACGCATTGCATTTGCCACTTCCCGAATAGTGACATCGTCGTTCAGATACTCCGGTTGCTTTGTCATGACTTCTTTCACTTGCATGATTAAGTCTCCTTTTCTATAGGCGAAAATGACTCAAGAGATATGTCCCTGTTAACCTACCTCTTATCTATATCCTTGTAGTAATGCGCGCAATATTCAACCCCCCGGTAAAGATCGGGAGACTCTGAACAGCCTCCTGTTTTTGGCTCAACATACAGCGACAAATCGTCGCAGCCCTGTCCTGGCTCAATTCACCTGCTTTCCCCATGCTATATACTTATTACAAACCATCAAGACCACCAGGGAGGTGTCCAATGGACAAAACGATTATCACAACCGCAGCGCTGATTTCGATTCTCTCAATGCCGGCCATGGCTCAGCAGCCAGCCCAGCCCACAGACGAGCTGGTAGCCGAAGCACGCTCAATGGTGAAAACCTTCAGCAGCTCACTGAAGCAGGCGCTTCAGGCCGCCATCAAGGAAGGCGGCCTGGTCAACGGCATTGGCGTCTGTAATACCGTGGCTCCCGAAATTGCGGCCAACAACAGCAACGAGGAATGGACCATCAGCCGAACCAGCCTGAAAGTGCGTAATCCGGATAACGCCCCAACGGACTGGCAGGAAATGCAACTTCATGCGATGGCGAAGCAGCCAGTCAAAAACGGGAAGCCGGTCGAGACGTGGCAGGTTTCCGAAGCGTCCGGCCAGCCTGGCTTTCGATACATGAGCGCGATCCCGACACAAAAGCTCTGCCTCGGCTGCCATGGCAAGTCGATCGACCCCGAGGTAGAAGCCAAACTGTCGGAGCTCTACCCCGAAGACCAGGCTACCGGATTTTCCGAGGGCGATCTGCGGGGTGCGTTCGTTGTGACCAGACAGAGTCCAGCGCCATGATCAGGTTATCCCCGGTTGAGCCGGAACTGTTCGATGGCTGTACGCAGAGTTTCCGCCATCGCCAGTAAGTCACCGGCAATGCGGGCAGTTTCCTTGGCGTCCTCGGAGGTCTGCTCCGCCGAGCGGCTGATTTCAATGACGTTGAGATTGATGGATTCGGAAACCTCGCTCTGCTCGTTGGCGGCGCTTTCCATTTCCTGATTAAGATCCGTTATCTCGCGCACGGCAGCGGCAATGGCCTGCAGTTCCGATTCCACGTTGAGAATCGCCGATACCTGTTGTCCTGCCATTTCCGAAGCGTGACGCATGGTGGCCACGCAATCCACCACCTCACTCCTGAGGCTGTTAATGGTGTTGCGGATCTCCTCGGTGGAATCCTGGGTGCGTGAGGCCAGTGCCCTGACTTCATCCGCTACCACCGAGAAGCCACGGCCATGCTCACCCGCTCGGGCGGCTTCAATGGCAGCATTCAGTGCCAGCAGGTTGGTCTGGTCGGCAATATTGGAGATGACCTCCAGCATGTCAGACATCTGGCTGGTGCGCTCATCCAGCTGTTCAATCCGCTGCGCGCCGCCCTGCACCTCGTCATTGAGCGCTTCTATGCCTTTCACCGCATTGCGTGCGAGAGCTTCGCCTTTATTGGCAGAGTCAGCCGTCCCGATGGACTTGCGCGTGGTGTTAACAGCATTTTCCCGAACCTGAACGGCGGAAGCCGCCATTTCAGTGGTCGCGCTGGCCACCTGGTCGGTGTTGTCCCGTTGCGCCAGCACCTCACGTTCGGTGGTTTCTGCTTTGCCGGCAATGCTTCGAGCTGCATTTTCAACCTGACCGGCGTTGTCCATTACCGTGTTCATGCTGTCAAGGATTCTCGCCATCATGCGGTTGAACGCGCGCGCCACAGAACCTATCTCGTCATCGCGGGATACATCCAACTGGATGGTCAGATCGGAGTTGGTGGCAATGGTTTCCATACTGTCGTGCAGTCTGCGTAAACGGGCGATCACCAGTTTCCCCAGCACCGTGGCGGTCATGAAAAATGCAAGTACAAAAATGACCACCTGGATGCCACCACTGGTCAGAAGCTGCTCCTGCAGACGAGCGTCGCCTTCCGCCAGTGAGTAATCAACCCGAATGGCGCCCAGAATGTCGCCTTCAGTGGCCTGATGACAGCCCAGACAGTTCACGCTCTGGTAATTCTCCATGGCACGGACGGGCTCGATCAGCGTATAGACTCGCCCGGCTTCCCCGTCAGACACCTGTTCGATACGCTCACCCCGCAGAGCCCTTGCCTCCAGCTCGCCGCGGGTCTGTTCGTCGCCATCACCCGCCCCGAACATTTCGTTCAGCTGTTTGCTGCGAATAACCCGCACATCCAGAACATCGTCCGGTGCAGTGGCTTTTTCCCTGAGCATCTGACGATTATTGATGGTGCCGGTAACCATCATGGTGTTAAGGGCATCGAAATAGGACTTGGACAGACCTTCAACGTACCGGCCGGTGTAGTCCTCCAGGTGCTGGCGTTGGGAATAATTGCCATACAACAGCGTGAGAACAAGGATGACGGAAAACGCGCCCGCAAGGGCGAACAGCAAGACAAAACGGATGGACTGGTTTTTTCTCATAACAGCTCAGCTACGGAAATTACAGGGATCGTAAATCACGGGTAATGGCGGGGACTCTATAGCAACGGACAAAAGCGTTTCATGATCCAGGTCAGCAAAAAAACAATGGCCCGTTTTGTGCTTTAGCAAAGACATCCGTCAAAATTTCCTCGGTGACCTTGGGAGGGGGAAAGAGTCATGTCGCTGCTTACATCGCTGATCAAAGCCAGTACCCAGTTCCAGCAGGCACTGGAAAAACGTCCGCCTTCGGCATCGGGCAATGCTTCCGCAAAGCCCGCGGCGCCTGAAGCACCGGCGTCGGCAACCGATGACCGTTTCACGATGTCCGAGCGGGCGGGCTCTGATACGGCCCGCCCCCGGTCCACCAGACTATCGATGGCGGAGTACAGGCAAACCGTCGGGCAGGACCTTGCCTATATGCGGGAAACGCTGCGGCACAAACTTGCCGAGTACAAGCTCAACCCGGCAACCAGTGTCGAGGTGTCAAAGAACGAAGGGGGAAGCATCAGCCTGGGGGGAGGCATGCCGGAACAGACTCGCAGCCGCATCGAACAGGATCTCAATCACAGCAAGCCCTTCCGCGAGGCATTCAGCCGCCTCAGTGCCAGCGAGCCGACTTTGCACTTCATGGACAACGCCCTGAAGCTGAACAAAGCCTACGGCGTAAACAATTCACTGCTGGATACCCTGGTCAGCGACAACCAGCAGTTCAACGGTCTGCAGGACCTGGCGCACCGCTATGACAGCATGCGCCAGACCATCAACACTGATCAGGCCACCAGCTATACAGACCGCAAGAACTTCGCCCTCAGCCTGAACACCCGGGCCTGAGCCGGTTAAATCCGGAAAGGTTCCGGGTCGCCTTTGCCGACCCGGGTCACTTCCGGCGCAGGGCCTGTCATGTTCACTACTGTGGTGGCCTCAAGCCCGCAGAAGCCGCCATCGATGATCAGATCCAGCTCATGCTCCAGACTGTCGCGGATATCCTCGGGATCAGTCATTGGCTCTTCTTCACCTGGCAGTATCAGCGTACTGCTCATGATAGGCTCCCCCAGTTCTCCCAGCAGGGCCTGAACGATGGCGTTGTCCGGCACCCGCATACCAATGGTCTTGCGCTTGGGATGCAGCAGGCGCCTCGGCACCTCGCTGGTGGCGTCCAGGATGAACGTGTAGGGCCCCGGGGTGAACGTCTTGAGCAGGCGATACTGGGTGTTATCCACTTTCGCAAACACGCCGATATCCGACAGATCACGGCACATCAGGGTAAAGTTATGCTTGTCGTCCAGCTTGCGAATGCGTTTGATACGATCTGCTGCCTGCTTGTCCCCCAGGTGACAACCAATGGCATAGGCCGAATCTGTCGGGTAAACGATAACCCCGCCCCGGCGCAGGATATCAACGGCCTGGTTAATCAGGCGCTTTTGGGGCGTTACTGGGTGAATCTGGAAAAACTGGCTCATCGACTACCTCCCGGGGTAAACGCCGGATCATTTTTCGAACCACCCATGCAGTTGGGCGACTCCGGTGCAGCCTGGCCAGACGCTTGCCACTCTTTTGGCGAGTAGACATGGAGCGCCAGCGCATGAACGCCACCGGCCATTTCCTCGGCCAGTATCCGGTAGATGGACTGGTGCCGCTTCACTTTGCCCTGCCCCTCAAACTCCGGAGCCACCAGGGTCACCTTGAAGTGGGTTTCCGAATTGGGCGGCACGTTGTGTTTGTGGCTCTCGTTTTCAACCGTGAGGTGGTAGCTGGCGAACGCGTTTGCGAGCTTTTGCTCAATGGCTTGCTGTAAAGACATAAACAGGCCTGCTCCTGATCGAATGTGTTTTGGAACAGTCTACTACACGTAGCGCTGTGTTACCTTGACAGCAACGGGGCAAAGCGCCATCTTCCGTTCCCACCTGAAAAATTGCTTCCGACTTATGCGTCTTTATATTGCTGAAAAACCAAGCCTGGGCCGGGCTATCGCCGCCGCTCTTCCTGCTCCCCATCAAAAGGGCACGGGCTGGATTCGCTGCGGTGAAGGAAGCAGTGCCTGTACCGTCAGCTGGTGCATCGGCCACCTGCTGGAGCCGGCGGAACCGGCGCAGTACGACCCGCGCTGGAAAAAATGGCGGCAGGAAGACCTGCCCCTGTTTCCCGGCAAATGGGAGGTAACGCCCAGGGACAGCGTGCAGCAACAGCTGAAAGTGCTGGAGTCGCTGATCCGCAATGCCGACACCATCATCCACGCCGGCGACCCGGACCGCGAAGGCCAGCTGCTGGTGGACGAAGTGATTCGCTACGCCGGTGCCACCTGCCCGGTCCAACGCATCCTGATCAACGACCTGACTCCCGCAGCCGTGGCAAAGGCCATCGGCGCACCCAAAGACAACCGGGAATTCCGCCGCCTGTCCCATTCGGCACTGGCCCGCCAGCGCGCAGACTGGCTGTACGGCATCAACCTTACGCGCTTCTACACGCTCTCCTGGCAACAACAGGGCGAACAGGGCGTCTACTCCGTCGGGCGGGTACAGACACCAGTGCTGGGGCTGGTGGTGGCGCGTGACAACACCATCGACAATTTCCAGCCCACGCCCTTCTTCCGAATTCAGGCGCACTGCCATGGAGTGGACGAAGAGGCGGACCAGCAGAGTTTTGGTGCACGGTGGCAGCCTTCGGAAAACTACCGGGAATACCTGGACGAAGAAGACCGGCTGCTGGACGGTGACATGGCCAGGCAGATTGCCGATGCGGTCGAAGGTCGGCCGGGCAAGGTCACAGAATCCCGATTCCGGGACCGGAACGAAACACCGCCACTGCCACTCTCGCTCTCCGCCCTGCAGATTGAAGCGGGGCGACTGTTCCGCATGGGCGCCAAAGACGTACTGGATACCGCCCAGAACCTGTACGAACGCCACCAGCTGATCACCTATCCCCGCTCGGATTGCCGCTATCTGCCGGAAGGGCACTTTGACCAGCGGCAAAATGTGCTAAAGGCTATCGCCAAGGTTGCCAATGGGCTGGCGCCAGCCTGCGAGACCGCGGACCTGAACCGCCGTACCGAAGCCTGGAACGACAAAAAAGTGGATGCCCACCATGCCATCATCCCGACCTCCAGGCAGGCGCCCTCCGGACGATTGAGCGAAGCGGAACAGAACATCTACGAACTGATCAGCCGCTACTACCTGATGCAGTTCAGCGCCGACGCCATCCACCGGGAAGGCAGGCTGGCCCTCAGTATTGGTGAACACGCCTTCAGGGCGACGGAAACGGCGATACTGCAGCCGGGCTGGAAAGACCTGGAAATCCGCCAGCGGGAAAGCCGGCAGGAAGCTGCCAGGGCGCCGCTCCCACGCCTGGCAAAAGGAGACCCGATACTGTGTGACTCGGTGGAAGTCGCCGAACGCAAAACCCAGCCGCCGCAGTATTTCACCGATGCCACCCTGCTGTCGGCCATGACCAACATTGCCCGCTTTGTCAGCGACCCGGAACTGCGCAAAACCCTGCGGGAAACCGATGGCCTGGGCACCGAGGCCACCCGGGCGGCCATCATCGATACCCTGTTCCGTC
The DNA here is from genome assembly GCF_004792665.1 of Marinobacter orientalis. Lineage (GTDB taxonomy): Bacteria > Pseudomonadota > Gammaproteobacteria > Pseudomonadales > Oleiphilaceae > Marinobacter > Marinobacter orientalis. Next base: position 212,315 of record NZ_SRZX01000005.1, on the reverse strand, counting down.
GTGACTATCTTTGCCGGGACAAGCGCCATATCCGCTCCACGCCAAAAGGCAAGGCACTGATTGAATCCCTCCCGGAGTCCATCAGCAAACCTGATATGACGGCGATATGGGAAGCCACCCTTGAGAGCATTCGCCGGGGCGAGGGCAACCCCGGGCAATTTATTGAAGATCTCAAGGAACAGATCCGTTGCTTCATCAACACACCGGGCCCGGAGGCAAAAAGCACCACACAACCGGAGGAGCAGCCCCACTGCCCCAAATGCCGCGCGCCCATGCGCCAGCGTGAGGGAAAATTCGGGGCTTTCCATGCCTGTACCCGTTTTCCCGACTGCAAGGGCACGCGGCCCATTGAAGACCAAGCGCCGGAAGACGGCACCAGCAGCAAACCGGTGCCCTGCCCCCACTGCTTTTCACCGCTGGTGCGCAGGAAAGGCAAAAAAGGCTGGTTCTGGGGCTGCAGTAATTTCCCCGGCTGCCGACAAACCGTTGATGACGACAACGGTAAGCCTGCCCTCCGTTTACGCAACACTACATAACGACACTGAAGCGAAATGGCGAATTTGTAATACTGTGACACGCTATCCGATAGTCTTTATCCCCGGGCGAAGCCGGGGCCCGGTTTTCACAGTGCTTTTTTCAATGTCGGGAGACCTTTAATGCGTATCGCTCTGCTTGAGGACGAACACGAACAGGCACAGCACATTCAGTCCATTCTGTCTGAGCGCGGGCATCACTGTGACAGTTTTCCCTCGGGCCAGTCGTTTCTGAGCGCCGTACTTCACCGCAGCTATGACCTGCTGGTGCTGGACTGGCAGATTCCCGACATGACCGGCATCGACGTGCTGGAAAGTGTGCGGGCCCAACTCAACTGGCAGATACCGGTTGTATTTCTGACCCAGCGTGACAGCGAAGCGGACATCGTGCGGGCACTGGACGCCGGTGCCGACGACTATCTGTGCAAACCTGCCCGCGAAGCGGAACTGGTGGCACGCATCAACGCCCTCGCCCGCCGCACCAATCCCGACAACGACAAGGAAGTGCTGATCTACGGCCCGTTTGAAATCAACACCCAGTTACGAACCGTTGCGCTTCACGGGGAAGTACTGACCCTGACCGACAAGGACTTTGATCTGACCCTGTTCCTGTTCCAGAACCAGGGCCGGCTGCTGACCCGGGAAATGCTGCTCGAACGGGTGTGGGGGCTGGCCCGGGACATCAACACCCGTACCGTAGACACTCATATGAGCCGGCTGCGGCGCAGGCTTGGCCTGAATCCCGAGAACGGCTTCCGGATCAAGACCATCTACCAGCGCGGCTATCGTCTCGAAGCCATGAAGGCCTCCGATCCGGAAGCAAACTCAGTCGCTACGGAACAGGCCTGAAATGATCCAACGCTCCACCCGGACCCTGGTTCCCATGATTCTCCTGCTGGCCGGATATTGGCCGGTGTTGCCTGCGCACGCCGAGTTATCGATTACCCGTGGTTCCCAGGCGGGCAACGCTGTGACCGAGTCAAACCGGGTTCCGGAATGGATTTACACCGTTCGCCCCGGTGAAAGCTTTGACGAAATTGCCAGCGCCCTGCTTGCACGCAACGTAGCGACAAGCCGGCTGCTTCAACATAACGGCATCGACAATCCGGCCACGGTCAGCAGTGGCGACAGCCTGCGCATCCCCCTGGCCTGGCTCCAGCGCCAGCCAGACCCTGCACGGGCGCGCTCGGTTGTCGGCCAGGTTCAACTGGTTTCCGGAAACAATGGTGACAAGCGCCCCCTCACAGAAGAGATGCTGGTGCGGGTTGGTGATGAAATACTGTCACACTCCGGTACCGCCACGGTGGAACTGGCGGATGGCTCGGTCGTGCGAATCTCCCCGAATTCACGCCTGGCGTTCAACCGCCTCACCCAGTACGGCAGGTCCGGCATGGTCGACACCCGGCTGCGCCTGGATCGCGGCGAAATTGAGACCCGCGTCAAGCCGGTCATCGAAGGCGGCTCCCGCTTTGAGATTGAAACCCCCTCTGCAGTAGCCGCAGTGAGGGGCACCATGTTTACCCTGAGAACCGCACCGGGCAAAACCGATCTTCGGGTTACCGAAGGTGAAGTGTCATTTGGCCCGCCGGGCAAAACCCGCCGCATTCCTGCCGGCTATAGCGCCAGCGTATCGACGGTTGGTGTTGGCAACATGAGCATCCGCCGGTTACCGCCCGCCCCAACCATCAATCCGCTACCGCCGGAGTTGAAACAGTTACCGACCAGTCTGAGCTGGCAACCCAGTGGCGCCGCTGCACACCGGGTGGACATCTTCGATGCCGAATCCGGCCGCTGGATGGACAGCAGCCTGGTAAACGGAGACAGTTTCAAAATTGATCTGCTTGACAATGGCCGCTACGACATTCACCTCGCCGCGCTGGACAGCCGCGGCATTGCAGGCATGCCCGGAATCATCAGCGTAGATGTTGACCTGCGGGCGCGAACAGCCACTCTGGAGCAACCGGAGCCCGGCGCTATTGTAAACGATGACATGCCTGAATTCCGCTGGCAGCTCCTTGGCGAGAACGAGGTGGCCAGAGTAGAAATTGCTGAAGACCAGGAATTTGGCAACCTCGTTGCCACTAGTGAATGGGCGCCAGACCAGAGCGCATTGCCATCACGCCCGTTATCACCGGGGCAGTATTATTGGCGCGTAGTGACCGAAGCCGGAGGCAATTCCGTGGCCACCAGCGAAACCCGCGCGCTGGTGGTTAACGGTACTCTGCCACCGGTACGCATCATCAGCGTGAACTATATCGACAGCCAGGTGCGAGTGTTCTGGCAGAAGGTGGATACAGCGGTCGAATATCGCCTCCAGCTCTCTGAAGAGCCCCGTTTCGACAACATCATTAAAGAGGCTACCCTGTCGGATACCACCGCGGCCTTGCGCCTGATTCCCGGAAGGCGGTATTTTGTGCGCCTGAAAGCCCTTTCCGACGGGCCTCTTGAAAGCCGTTGGGGGCCAGGGAGGGAGTTATTCCTGGAGTAATCCATTGCACTCTTAATGGCGCTCTCCATTGCACTCCCTATTGCACACCGATATCCGACGGCAGGCCTCATGACCCGGAACTGGTTTCCAATAAAAACAACCCCGTGGACAATCGGCCTGCCACTTCTGATCATACTGCTTTTACTGCAGGCCACCTCCATACCCCAGAGGCTGGATTTCTGGCTTTACGACACGTTGATTACCGCCAACCCGGCGCAGCCTTCTGATGACGTGGTGCTCGTCGCCATCGACGAACAGAGTCTGGATAGCCTCGGCCGCTGGCCCTGGCCACGCATCAACCACGCCCGGCTCGTTGAAAAACTTCACCAGGCCGGCGCGAGAACCATTGTTTTCGATATCCTGTTTCCGGAACCGTCGCCGGACGATCCCGAACTGGCGGCAGCCATGCGTAACCACGGCAACGTTATTCTGCCGCTGCATCTGTCGCCGCCGTCGCGCAATTACCTGATCAGCGAACAGCTACCTGCTCCACAACTGGCGGCCGCCGCATCCGCACTCGGCCATGCCCACGTAGAGCTGGACGCAGATGGGCTGGCAAGAGGCATTTACCTGCTGAACGGGCTTGGAGACCAGTTATGGCCAAGCCTCGCGCTGGCGGCCACCGGAAAAACACTGCCAGTCAAAGAAACCGGTGACATATCGCCCTACACCAATTTAAGACAGCATTACCGGGCCGTCCCGATGGTCGGTGGCGCCGGTGCAATGCCATCCTATTCCTATACCGGGGTACTGGAGCGTCCTCCCACTCCGGAAGCCTTTCGCGACAAGACAGTCTTCATAGGCGCAACGGCGCCAGGGTTTGGCGACATTCTGCCGACCCCGTTTTCCGGCCTCCATCAACCCATGTCCGGTGTTGAGTTCCATGCCAACAGCTACTCGGCACTGGTCAGGGGCGAGCTGATATCAAAGGTATCCACTTCTGCAGCCATTGCCCTGGCCATACTCACCATTGTCATTCTGGCGGTTGCCCTGCCCCGTATGAGGCCCGGAGGCAGCATACTGTTGTGCCTGGTGTGTGCTGGCGTACTGGCCCTCGTACACGCGTTTCTTCTGTTTTACGCGCGGCTGTGGTTGCCGGTATCCCATGCCCTCATCATTCCGCTGCTGGCGCTGCCGGTGTCCAGTGCGTTGCGACTCGCCATGACCAACCGTTTCCTCAATCGGCAACTGGACGAACTGGCCAGAGGGCCCACCATGACCCTCCAGCAACCCTCGCGCCGGCATCCGTCACAACTGCTCAGCCACTTCCAGGCACTGTTTCAGCCTGAAGGCTGGCTGTTGGCCGAAGGAGATGACGTGATAAGCGCATCAGGCCTGACCGAATCCGACATTCCGACCCTGGATAAACCCGGCGAGTGGATTCATATCGGCGGCCAAAGCTGGATCAGCCTGACCCGCGGTGGCTTGACCTACAAACTGGGCCTGAAGCTGTCCAACGACCTGAGCCGCGAGGCGACCCAGCGATACCTGCGCCGTCTGCCGCTGACAGCCATCAGTACGCCTGCCAGCCAGCCGCGGCCGAGGGAGAACATATCTGCGCGCATTGAAAGGGTCCGGCTGGCCACCGAGCGCATGAGCCAGATGCAGAAATTCATACGCCGCAGCTTTGAGCGCATGCCCGATGGCATCATCGTTACCGACGAACTGGGTGTCATCCGTTTTGCCAACGGCCATATCGAAGAATGGTTCCGCGAACCCATGCCAAGCCTGAACGGCCTGCCCCTGGCCCGGCTTCTGGAAGGTCACGATCCGAGAGAGACCCCACCCTGGCACGAAACCGTATCGGAAACCCTGACGCTGTCACAAAGCCGCACCGTGGACCTGAGCATTCATAACAAGGATTTTCTGATCCACTTTGCACCATTTTCCCTGCCGGACAGCGACCAGAGCGGCATCATCGCCAACATCTCCGATATATCCGAGCTGCGGGAGCAACAACGCCAACACCGTGAAGCCATCGACTTCATCTCCCACGATGTACGCTCACCACTGGTATCCCAACTGGCGCTGATCGAACAGTTAAAAAGAAACCAGGGTCAGGTGGAACCGGAGCAACTGGAGCAACTCGGCAGGCTGGCCAGGCGAAGCTATCACCTGGCTGAAGAGTTTGTGCAGCTGGCCAGGGCCGAACAGCTGACCGAAACCCGCTTCTACGAATGTGAGTTCCTGGCTATTGTGGAAAATGCCCGGGACAGTGTCAGCGAACAGGCCACGGAGAAAGGCATTCAGCTGATACTGCAGGGAACCGAGGATCTCTGGTTAAAAGGTAATGCTGAATTACTCGAAAGGACCGTGATCAATCTGTTAACCAACGCTGTGCAGTACAGTCCGCCGCAGTCCTCCATCAATATCCAGGTTTTCCAGGCCGGTCACCAGGCGTGCCTGACTGTCAGTGATGAGGGGGAAGGCATTGCGCCGGACGAACTCCCCCACCTGTTTGACCGTTACCGGCGCCAGAAAAGCAGCGAGCTTTCCGGTAACCATGGCGCCGGTCTTGGGCTCTCGTTCGTCAGCGTGGTGGTTGAGAAGCACCGTGGTGAGATTCATGTCCAATCCAGGCCGGGGGAAGGCTCGGCCTTTACCCTGAAGCTACCGGTCACCAACTCCATCAGATCGTTTTACTGACCTGCTGTGAAGGCGCACTCACCAGACCGTCAATGTCCTCAACCTGGATCGTAAAATACCAGGTTCCCTGATCCAGATTGCGAATGACGTAATCCATGACATTGGCATCATCAATACGAACAGCCTCGGAAAGCTCTTCAGGGTCCCTGCCATAGCTGATCAGATAACCGGACAACTCTCCCATCCTGATGCCTTCCCCGTTCGCACGGGTTGCAGGCGCATTCCAGCTCAGCGACGCGTAACCTTCGCCAGACTGCTGGCTTTCGGCAGAAATATCTGATGAACCACCACAACCTGTAAGCACTGCCCCCGTAAAAACCGCAGCTGTCCATGCCGTTGACATTTTAATGACGCGTTTCATCTTTTTTACCACCAATCAACCGTCGGTTTGTGAAATTTTATAAAACGCCGGCGAGTATAAATGTGGTCTTCGTCAAAATAACAGTAACAAAATGTCAGGATTTCGACAGATAACGGTAAGAAACCCTATGAAAGAAGAAAAAGCTCTGGGATCCAGGCAATTTTTGCCGGATAGAGGGTAAGCGAGAGGAAAAATGCGATACAAAAACAGGTGAGCTTCAGGAAAAGCTTAAGGGGGATGGTTTGCATCCCACAGGAAGGTATGTGTGCGGGATCAGAGGCGAATCGCTAGGCTGGGGATGACGATTCAGCCAAACCTGTAACTTCAATCTTTCCCCGGGACAGTTTGACCATGTCGCGCCTTTCCAGCTCTTTTAGCAGGCGGCTCACTACCTCTCTCGCTGTCCCCAGCTCTACCGCCAGTTCCTGATGGGTAATAACGACGGTTCCACTGGCAGCATGAGCCAACAGCCACTCTTCAAGACGCCTGTCCATGCGGCGAAAAGCCACCTCTTCCACCAACAGCATCAGATCATCCAGCCGGCGACCATAGGACTCCATGATGCCCAGCCGGAATTCGGCGGACTGATCCATCAGCCGGTCAAAGACTCCACGGGGAATCATCAGGGCCTCCGCACCTTCTTCAACCACTGCCTCGGCACGGTAGGCGCGCCCCGTCATCAGGCATCCGATGGAAAGCGTACAGATATCGTCAGCCTGCATCCGGTAAAGAACGATACTGTGGCCGGAGACACCCGTCATCTGCACCTTGATCCTGCCTCCCATAACTAACGGCAATCCCTGGCAATGCTCCCCCGCTGTGAACAGAATCTGCCCGGGTGGCAACTCCATCACGCGGATGTTTTCGAGGGTTTCCTTGCGGAGGGTGTCATTCAGACTGTCGAGAATGCTGTGACGGGCCATGAAAAAGGATCCTGTCTGGCAGAAAACGGAGATTGACTGTGACTTTATCACTGAAGTCGCAGAGGGTCCTGGCCTACTCTTGAGTTGTTACCTGGCATCACCAAAAGGAGACTGGAAAATGACCAGAAACATGGGATCCGCAGACCGCATTATCCGCGCCATTGTTGGCATTGTATTACTGGCACTGGTATTCGTGGGACCACAAACAGCCTGGGGCTGGATCGGCATTATTCCGCTGGCAACGGCGGCGGTGGGCACATGTCCCGCTTACTCGATGATTGGTATCAAGACCTGCAAGAAGCAGTAGACACACTGGCATCTGCGCGCAGTGGGGTACCCCTGCACGCAGACGCTGTCATCGACGGAAGCCGACGGGATTACTGCGCCACAGCATCAGTCACTAACACGATAATCCGCTTCACAATGCCTTTGTCGGAAAGCACCGGCAAATAACGGGCCTCCAGGCAGACCTTCTGCCCCTCGGCATTGATGTTGATGAAACGCCCTTCTTTGACGTGACCCGTAACCAGCTCCCGCCAGAACGCGATGTAGTCCTCGCTGCGGGCATAATCGCTGTCACAGAAAACCCGATGGTGCTGACCGATCAACTGATCCCTTTGATACCCAAGCATATCGAGAAAAACATCACTGGCCTGATCGACAAGCCCATCCCGGGTGAGCACCAAAAGCGCAACAGACCGTTCGATTGCCTGAAAATCCGCTTGCAGCTCCATAACCCGGTTTTCCGCCGCCTCGAGGTTTTCCAGTGCAGCCTGCAGTTCTTGCTTTCTCTTGTTCAGGAACGCCATCTGACAGCCTATTGGTGAGAGTTTTCTGTAATGGTTACAACCTGTCCGCCACGGACTGGAATCGAGTACGGATACGCTTTGGGGAGACAATTCGATCTAACCGGTCGCTGTGAACCTGCTCGAAGGTCAGGGACTGATATTGGCTGAAGAAGGTCTGGGCTTTGCGATTGTAGGGGACAATTGTCATTGGCGGTCCTTTACACGGGGTTAGTAGAACCCTGCTCTTTCATCGCCTGAATATCCCTCGGCGCCACGCCCAGGTCACTCCACTTTTCCGGATGACAGGTAAACAGCAGTATCTGGTGGCGGTTGGCGGCGTCGAACAGAATGCGCTTCATGTCTTCGAGACGGTCGGTATCGCTGTGTACCAGGGTGTCGTCCATTATCACCAGGGTTGGTCTTCCGGCTTCCTGCAGAAGATCTGCGTAGGCCAGACGGCTGATCAGGCCCATTTGTTCGCGGGCGCCAAAACTCAGCTCGGCGATCTGCCCCAGTTCGGTTCCGCGGGTGAACGTGCCCGGCCTCAGGTGTTCATCCACCTCCAGGGTGGCTTGTGGGAACAGCAGTGAGAGGTAGTGGTCCAGGTGCTTCTGCAACGGTGCCTGCAGGCGACGGGTCAGTGCCTGCCTCTTCTCGGTCAGCAAGTTGAGCAGCAGGTCCAGTGCCCGGGCACGACGATGCAGTTCCTGGTAGCGACGGTTGCACTGCTCAAGTTCGGCTACTCTTTCGTTGCGTTGCTCCTCCAGCCCTTCGGCGCCCCAGGCTTCGAGCCTTACCTGTATGTCTCTCAGTTCCCGCTGGCGTTCCTCCTGGGCCTGGCGCAGGGTGCTGATGCTGCGCTGGTAGCGTTCGATGTCCTGTTTCAGTATCGCCGGGCGGGCTTCCTGTATCTCCTGTTCGCGAGCTTTCAGGGTGGCGGCCAGCCGGCCCATTTTATCGTCGATATCAGCCAGTTCCGTTGACAGGTTCTGGAGCTGTTTCTGGTGCTCCGGACTGTGCACTTCGTCCTGCAACTGTTGCCACTCGGCTTTCGCGTTGTCGCGGCTCTGCCGGCGGGTCAGGAGTTCTGTCTGGTGCTTCCGTTCCTCGGCCTCGGCCTCGGCCAGTCTTGTTTCGGCGCGGGCGCGCCCGGCTTCCGCTGATGCAACGTCGGTGGCCCGGGCGTGCTGCCCCGGCTCTGGTGCCGGGCTGTTCTGCAATTCGGATTTTGCTGCCTGCAGTCGGGCTCCGGTTTCCTTCTCGTCTGCAAGCAGCTGTTCAACATTCACAGGGGCGACGGATTTCAGCAGTTCCCGAGTGTGCTGCAGCGTCCTTTCCGCGGCCTCATAGGCCATCACACGATGCTCGGCCTGCTGGACGTAATCCACCCCCAGGGTTTTCATCTGTTCGGTCAGACTCTGCTCAAGGGTGGAGAGCCGGCGGCGGGTACTGGCAAGGTCTTCGCCACCAGGGGTAATCCCCAGTGTGCCGACACCCGGTATCAGCAGGCTGGAATCCTCCAGCAGTTGGCGCTCACCCTGCTCTTCCAACGGCTCGCCATTCAGGGCCAGCCTGGCATCCGGCTCCAGCTGCCAGGTCAGGCGGGTGGCGATGGTTTGCGAGCGGATGTTTTCTTCTTTCAGTTGGCGCTCTGTATCTTTCAGCGCTTTCAAAGCTTTGACATCAATCTGGTTCTGCCGCGCCTGTTCCCTCGCTTTTTCGAGTTCCTGCTGATATTGCCGGGCTTTCTCCAGGTTCTGGGTCAGCGTCCGGTTCTGCTGGTCCAGCCGCTGGACGTCCTGCTCCAGTCGGGAACGGGTTTCCTGCAGGCGGGCCTGCTCGACCTTTTTTGCGGCTGCTTCATAGGCTGATTTTGCTTCCTGAACGCTGTTTGCAACGGACGGGCTGCGGGCCTCGGCCTGCTCCAGTGCCCGCTGGGCTTTTTCCAGCTCTGCTTTGCGGACATCCAGCTTCCTGTTCAGGCTTTCCAGTTGTTCCTGGTTCTGCCGTAACAGTTGCTGTCTGCTCTGCAGGTGTTTGAGGATCTCTTTTTCCTGGGCCTGCTGTTGCTCCAGTTTTTCTACCTGCCGGTACCGTTCCTTTGCCTGTTCAAGCTGCCGCTCAGCCTCTTCCCAGGGGCGTTCCTGCCGGGTGCGTTCGTAGTCGTGGGTCAGTTTGCCAAGCCGGTCTACCTGCTCCTGGTATTTCTGGATGCGGGCCTGCAGCCCATCGATTTCCCGCTGGTGTTCTTCCCGTTCTTTCTCCAGCTTCTGGTAATCGCCACGGGGTTTTCCAGTAGGTGTAAACAGTTCACTCCAGCGGGCTTTGACCTGTTCGACCAGTTCGTCACCACCGGTGCTGGCAACCTCGCCAACCAGAGAATTGAGCGCTGATTTGAGGTGATCGCCGGCGTGCTCTACTGCCTGCTCTATATTCTGCCCAGTGCCCTGCTCGACCCACAGTAAACCAGGCACGCCCCAATGCTCGGGCTTGCTGACACCCTTGGCGGAGAACTGGAAGCCAAGGAGCTCCGAGAGCTTCTCTTCCGCTTCGTCTTCGCTGTAGCTGGTTGAATCAATCGTAAGGTCGCAGCGTTTGCGCTGCAGAAAGCTCTTTACCAAGTGCCAGGACTTCTGCCGGGCGTCGAAGTCCAGGGTAATGGTCGGGGCGGCTGCGGAATCGCCCCAGGGGCGCAGATCATCAACAGAGCTTGTCCGGTAACGCTCGAAAAAAGCGGCACGAATCGCCCGCACCAGGGTGCTCTTGCCGGACTCATTGGGGCCATGGATCAGATTAAGGCCCGGCTGCAGGTCGTCCATTACAAACGGCTGCCGGAACTGGCGAAGCTGCTCCACCTGTAGTCGCCGGAGTTTCATTCGCTGATCTCCTGTTTCCGTTCTTTTAACAGCCCTGCCAGAACGGCCAGTGCGTCACGCGCGGCTTCAGCGTCGTCGTTCTGCTGCTGGGTCCTGAGATGTTCAATCACCTCCCCCACATACCCATCGGCTTTCAGTGCGGCAATGTCGTCGTCGGTGGGCTCCAGTTGCAGGCCGCTTCGATCACACTGGATACTGCGGAACCTGGCCTCTGCCACAGACAGCGCATTGATCAGTCTTTCCTCACCGGCGAGAGTGACCGAACCGTCCAGGCGAAGATCAAGCACGGATGGCTCCGGTAATGCCTGAAGCCTTTCCAGCAGCTGGTCCAGATCCGATTCCACAGTCAGTGTCTGCCGCCACTGGTGCCACTGGTAGCGTGCGGTTTCCACGGGCGTTACGGCCGGCAATTCACCCGGCCCGGACAGGTTGATAATCAGGGCGTAGCCGGCGCCGTTATTACGAAACCGTTCCGGCTCCGGCGTGCCGCTGTACCAGGTGCGCTCATCAATCTGTTTGGTGCCGTGCCAGTCACCAAGGGCGAAGTAATCCAGGCGGGCTGTTTCGGCTCGGTTCGGCAATATCGGATTGGTGGAGTCGATCTCGTCAGGCAACAGGCCTTGCACGCTGCCGTGGGCAAGGCCAATCCTCACCAGGCCTTCGGGGGTTTCACAGCTGTTGAAGGTTGCTGTCAGGTCGCTGTAGGTGTTGCGTTGTGTCAGGGGCGCGCAGAGGATCGCCAGACCCTGGGGTTCCAGATTGATCGTGCCCGGCTCCAGAGCGAGATGGATGTTGTCAGGAACGGCGCCGAGGCGTCTGGCCCTGGTCCAGACGCTCTCGGCTAACGCCGCATCATGGTTTCCGGGAAGCATGACCCAAGGGCCGGTGAAGCCTCTGGTAGCATTGAATACGCGACGAATGGTCCGGTCGGCGACCGTCTGGGCATCAAAGACATCTCCGGCCACCAGAATGGCATCGCACCGGTGCTCATTAGCCAGCCGTGCGAGTTTTTCAATGGCCTCAAACCGTGCTTCAACCAGAGCCGCACCGTCTTCTGTTTCGAAGCGGCTGAATGCCCGCCCCATTTGCCAGTCTGCCGTGTGTAAAAACCTGGGCATGCTACTTCCCCTGGATCAGTTCAAAACCGTGGGCAATTCTAGCCGGCTTTGGCCTGTTCCCGATACAGGGCAGTGCCCAGCGCCTCGAAATAACGCTGGAACTCATCATTGATTTGCCGTCTTTGGGCGCCCTCAGGATACAGGCCCGCTTTTGCCTCTTCAGAATACACCGTGCCCCGCACCAGGAAGCTGTTCCGGGGCTGGGCATCTTCGACAAAGGCTTCAAAGGCGCGGGCGCAGAGTTCTTCCGGCCTGGCGTAGTAGAGAACCTTCAGCCCTGCATCCGCTTTCTGTGACGCGCGGAACAGCGGACTGGGTGCGGTGCCGTCCTGGTTGAGAAGGATGGCCTGAAAGCAGGCGCTCAGTTGTGCATTCAGTGGATGCTTTTTCTGGATTGCACTGCTCAGCCACGCGCTGGAGGCAAAACCGTGCTTCCCCAGTTTGCGGAATGCCTTGTCTCCCATGTAATGATCAAAAGCATGAAACCATTCATGGGCAAGACTTCCGGCACCGGCATTCTTCGCCAGGGCCAGTTGTCTGGTTGCGGGAATATAGTGGGCAGCCACTCCGGGGCGGCCGCCAATGCCGTATTGCAGCCCCAGGGTGCTACGCAGGGAAATCAGGGTTTCCGGGCCTCTGAGGAGCGCCATGAGATCACACAGCGCCTGATAAAAACGCCCGGCAGCCCTGTCCCGTTCCGGGGGCGTCACCCAGCGACCCACCTCGATACTGCGAAACTCAAACTGGCGCCGCACTGTGACAAAGGAAACCGGACCTTGTCCTGTCATGACCATCCTCCCGCGCGGGGAGCCGCAAAACGCAGCCACCCTATATACTGTTTATATATACAGTATTCTGGATGGCAGCAAGCAGAGGGTCAACCTGTTTTGGCAGCTTTTTGGCTCCGCTGGCGTTGAGGTGATTTCCCCGCTGCTGGCCCGGAGGTTTTGCGCTTGGCGGGGATGGCTTTTTCCCGCGGCGTTTCCGGAGCCGGCTCATTGCGCACATAGGAGCCCGGCGCAGCCTCAATAATCGGCAACTCTCCCTCTCCGGGTGTTCTCGCCGGAACTTCACCACCACCGAACTGCTCGGCCCACTTGACCCAGTCCGGCCACCAGGAGCCCTCGAACTCTTCTGCGCCGGCGAGCCATTCTTCCGGTGACAACTCGGTATTTTCGTTGATGCGATAACCGTATTTATGTTTGTAGGGCGGATTGATAATTCCGGCAATGTGGCCGGAACCGCCGAGCACGAAGCGGACCGGCCCGCCCAGATAGCGCGAGCCTTTGTAACAGGACACCCAGGGCGCAATATGATCCTCAATGGCCGAGGCAAAATAGGCAGGCACTTTGACCTGACCAAGATCGATCGGCGTTCCCGCCAGGGTAATGCCACCGGGCTTGCCCAGGCGATTCTCAAGATACATGTTGCGAAGGTAGAAGCTGTGCATGGCCCCTGGTAGCCGGGTGGAGTCCGAGTTCCAGTGCAACAGATCGAAAGCTGGTGTTTCCCGACCCAGAAGATAGTTGTTGATGTAGAAGGACCAGATCAGGCTGTTGGCGCGCAGCATGTTGAAAGCGGCTGCCATGGCGGTACCATCCAGGTAGCCCTGCTTTTTCATGGCCTTTTCCATCTTTTTGATCATGTCTTCGTCGATGAAGACTTCGATGTCGCCAACGTTTGAAAAGTCCAGCATGCTGTTCAGGAAGGTTGCGCTCTTCACCCGGTCGTCGTCGCGTGCTGCCAACCAGGCCAGCGCGCTACCCAGCAATGTCCCGCCAATACAGTAACCAACGGCGTTCACCTCTCTCTCACCGGTGGCTTTTTCAATGGCGTCCAGCGCAGCCACCGGCCCCTCGAGCATATAGTCCTCGAATCCCTTGTTGGCATGCTCCTTTCCGGGGTTGACCCAGGAAATGACGAATACGGTATGACCCTTCTCGACCCAGTAGCGGATAAACGACTTTTTCGCACCCAGATCCAGAATGTAATACTTGTTGATCCAGGGCGGCACTACGAGGAGCGGCCGACGATGCACGGTCTCGGTTGTTGGCCGGTACTGGATCAGCTGCATCAGATCATTCTGGTAGACGACATCACCGGGCGTATCCGCCAGGTTCACGCCAACCTCGAAGGCATCCGGATCCGACATTCTGAAGGACAACCGGCCATCGGCTTCGTCAATATCCCGCAGAAAATTGGCAAAGCCACGAATCAGGTTTCGCCCCCGGCTGTCTACGGTCTCCCTCAACACCTCGGGATTGGTCAGAACGAAGTTGCTGGGTGCCAGGGCATCAGTGACCTGGTTGGTAAAGAAGCGGACCTTGTGGCGATCGTGCTCTTCAAGGCCCCGGACATCGTCTATGGTATCGTTGATCCAGCGATCCGACATCAGATAGGCCTGCATGAGCAGGTTGAAGTAAATGGTGTCATTCCAGGCATCGTCCCTGAAACGGGGATCGCCCCGCTCAGGTGCCGCCACCCGCATGGGCTCCCGGCTGATCAGGCTCATCAACGCGCCACTGCCCAGAATGGTGGTGTTCTGCACAAGCCGCATCTGGGCGGTAATGATTGCATCGGGCTGAGTGGCAAATTTGGCGGTGAAGCGGACAAAGGGTTTCGCCAGACTCTTCAGGCTCGCCGGATTGGGCCGGCCGCCTTTCAGGCGCCTTATCACCGAACGGGTGACCAGGTGGGTACCATGCTTCCCTGCACTCATCAGAGACTGGCGCACAGTACGGCTTTCGCCACTACTACCGGAAACTGGCTTTACAGACTTCTCAGACATTGATGTTCTCCCTGAATCACCGGCCCTGAGAGACGGTGAAGCTTTTCTTCAAAATTAGCAGAGGGCAGCGTTTGCAACAAGATGCCCGAGCAAACGGCGGCTCAGGCGCTGCGAATAAACTTCTGCAGCCTGGGAGCGATTTCTTCGCGCCAGCGGCGGCCGTTAAAGGTGCCATAATGGCCAACTCCGGCCTGCAAATGGTGCAACCGGCGGCCGTCGGGAATGTTGGTGCAAAGCGCGTGGGCAGCTCGCGTCTGCCCCGGGCTGGAAATGTCGTCTTTCTCGCCCTCTATGGTCATCAGTGCCGTTTTGCGGATGGCTTCCGGCTTTACCAGCCGGCCACGGTGCCTGAAAGAGCCCTTGGCAAGCTGGAATTTCTGGAAGACACGCTCAATGGTGTCGAGATAATAGGCATCAGGCAGATCCATTACTGCCAGATATTCGTCGTAGAACTCTCTGTGGCGGGCAACTTCCTGTTTGTCATCATCGCGAATAGATCTGAACAGCCCCCGATAGGCATCCACATGGCGATCGAAATTCATGTTGATGAATCCCGTCAGCTGTAGAAAGCCGGGGTAGACCTTGCGCATGGCGCCCGGATAGGGGGCCGGCACGGTATGGATAAGGTTACGTCTGAACCAGGAAAGCTTGTGTTTCCTGGCCAGCTCACAGGGTTCTGTCGGATCCACCCGTCCGTCCACCGGGCCGCTCATCAAAGCCAGAGAGCGGGGCGCTGACGGATGATCATCCTGGGCCATCAGTGCGGTAGCCGCCAACACCGGCACTACCGGCTGGCACACCGCCAGAACGTGTGTGTCAGGGCCAATGTGGTCGATAAAATCGATCACATAGTCAATATAGTCATCGAGCCCGAAATTGCCTTTGGTAACCGGCACCATGCTGGCGTCTCGCCAATCGGTAATGTAAACATCATGATTGGGCAACATCGCTTCCACAGTACCCCTGAGAAGCGACGCAAAATGGCCGGACAGCGGGGCTACAATGAGCAGTTTGGGATCATCCGGGCGATTGATGTTGCGCTGGAAATGCTTCAGCTGGCAGAAGGGATTGCGCTTGACGATGACTTCGTTGACCAGAACCGTCTCGCCATCGCAAACCGTTGTATCCAGATTGAAGGCCGGCTTGGGATAACGCTTGGTGAGATCCTCAAACACCTTGAGTGCGGAGGCAATACTGCGTGTACCGGGGACTCTGGACCAGGGGTTCAGCCGATGGCGAAGGATCTTACTCTGGCCGCTGGCCAGCATACGCGCCGGGGTAAGCGCCAGACGGCCCAGTTCGTGAGTGTAGTACATCATGATGCGATTTATCCTGAGTGAGTTCGGTTGATCTGTATCGGTGCTGCTACTCCGCTCCTTTGGATACTGACTGACGGGCTCACTGAGCCCTCCAGTCCGGGCAATATTCCCATCTTACGCCTGTTTTTCGATCAGCGCGATAATCCGCGAAGATGACCTTCACTTCCCATTCAGAATACCAACCACCAGATGACTGGCAAGACCCAAAAGAACCGCGCCGAAGAGACGTTCAAACCAGATCGCCTGCCGGCGCAGGCTGTGAAGCCAGCGCGGGTTCGAGAACAACCAGGTGACAAACAGATACCAGCTTGCGTCAATAACCATTGCCGTGGCCGCATAGCCGAACCTGGCAATCATACTGGTATCGGTCCCCACCACCTGACTGAACAGCGCAAGGAAAAAAAGAGCAATTTTCGGGTTCAGAAGCACAATCAGCAAACCGTCCCGGGCGGCACTCGCTGTCGTGGGTGCTTCAGGTAACGGGGCATCGCCGGCCGGGGCTCTCGCTAACAGGCCCCGTATGCCAAGCCATGCCAGATAGGCTGCCCCGCCCCACTGCAGGACAGAAAAAACCAGAGAAGACGCCGTAATTATGGCAGCCAGGCCAATGATGCTGAGAAAGGCGTAAACACCCACACCCAGACCATGGGTGATCGCTGTAATCATGCCATTCCTGCGACCACCGGTAAGCGTTTGTTTCAGCACAATAGCCAGCGATGGTCCCGGGGACATGGCGCCCAATATGCATATCGTGACAACGGTCAGCCAGGTAGCCAGAGTCATCGTTGTAACCATTTCCTTGAACAGAATGCGCCAGACCGGGAGTGTACACAGCATCGGGACAAGTCCAAACTCCATTCCGGAGGCAACATCAGCCTGCGGGCACAATTACGGCGGAGTTTTTTCGTGGCCAAAACACACCGGCCAGGCTAATTGTCGCTCGAAAACGGGCATGCTATGGTCATGATTAACGACGTTTAGGTATATGCGCTTGCCAGGTCGCCTGGTTGGCGAGTGAATCGCCGGCTCACATGGAGGAAGTACCAATGGCGAAAAAAAATATATTCGTCATGGCCATGGATGATTTTCATCAGGCCATGCTTGAAAATCTTCGGGGCAGCGATGAAATGGCCTTCCATTCCCTGCTGGACATGGAAACGGCGGTTAACACCACCGGCTATGATATGGCGGAGCTTCTGGATCGTGCCAGGCAGACGCTGAAGGATTTCCCCGGCACCGTGGACGCCATCGTCGGCTACTGGGACTTTCCCACATTAAGCCTGCTGCCTGTCCTGCGGCGGGAGTGGGACCTGCCCGGCCCCTCTCTGGAAGCAGCCCTGCGCTGCGAGCACAAGTACTGGGCACGAGTGGAAGAGGCGCGGGTGGCGCCACGGCAGACACCCCGTTTCGCCAGCGTGAACCCATTTGACGAGAACGTACTGGACCAGCCGCCGCTGCCTTACCCTTTCTGGATCAAGCCCGTGCGTGCGCACTCTTCGCAGTTGGGTTTTCATGTCGATAACCAGCGGGATTTCGAGCATGCCATTAAGCGGACCCGTGACCGGATCCATATATTTGCCAAGCCCTTCAACCATATTCTCGAGATGGCCCAGCTTCCGGAAGACATCGCGCCAGTTGACGGCTGGCACTGTATCGCCGAAGAGATCGTCTCCGCGGGGCGGCAATGCACCCTGGAAGGTTATGTGCTCAACGGGGAGATGAAAATCTACGGAGTGGTGGACTCCTTGCGCGAGGGCGCCGTTGGCTCCTCCTTCTCCCGCTATCAGTATCCCTCGGACCTGGAGGCTTCGGTTCAGGACATCATGTTTGAGGACTGCCGGCGCTTTATCGAGCGGACGGGCTTTGACAACTCACCGTTCAACATCGAGTTTTTCTACAATGAAGACGAAGGCTCCATATGGATGCTGGAAGTGAATCCCCGTTGCTCCAAATCCCATAGCCCGCTATTTGAAATGGTCGAGGGAAGCTCCAATCTCCAGGCAATGGTGGACGTGGCATTGGGGCGCAAGCCTGCGTTTCCGCCGGAACGTGGCAAGTACCGGTATGCCGCCAAGATCATGCTGCGCGAACACCAGGATGGCGTGGTCGAACGGGTACCCGATGCGAATGAGATTCGCGCCATAGAAAACGACATTCCCGGGTGCCATATCCAGGTAGAGGCGGAGCAGGGCAACCGTCTCAGTGACATGCTCCACCAGGACAGCTACAGCTTCGAGTACGCCGTACTTTTTGTGGGCGGCGACAGCGGGGAAGAAATCGATAAAAAGGCAGATCAGATCAAGGAACGACTGGATTTCCGGTTCAGTCACTGAACATTCAGTCACTGAAAAAAAGGAGGACGGATGAGCACACCCCATGTAGCCACCAACCTGCCCTGCAGGGTTCGTGAGATTGAGCACGTGCGCATCCCCATGTCCGATGGCGTGGAGCTTGCAGCCCGCATCTGGCTCCCCGAAGGGGCCGAGGATGCGCCCGTCCCGGCGATACTGGAATACATCCCCTATCGCCGCCGCGACATGACCCGTCCGCGAGACGCTGTGATGCACCCCTACTTTGCCGGCCATGGCTATGCCTCTGTGCGCGTGGACATGCGCGGCAGCGGCGATTCTGATGGCGTGCTTGCGGATGAATACATCCAGCTGGAGCTTGATGACGGCTGCGAGATTCTGAGATGGCTGGCACAACAACCCTGGTGCAACGGTAACACCGGGATGATCGGTATCTCCTGGGGTGGCTTCAATGGCCTGCAGATCGCTGCCATGCAGCCGCCCGAGTTAAAAGCGGTGATTGCCGTTTGCGCGACGGACGACCGCTACGCCGATGATGTGCACTACATGGGAGGGTGTCTGCTCGGGGACAATCTATCCTGGGCTTCCACCATGTTCGCCTTCAATTCCCTGCCACCGGACCCCGAGATGGTAGGAGAGCAGTGGCGCTCGCTCTGGTTCGAGCGCCTGCGCGCCAATGAACCCTGGGTGATCGAATGGCTGCGCCAGGCCCACCGCACCGACTACTGGAAGCACGGCTCCGTGTGCGAGGACTGGAACGACATCCAGTGCCCGGTAATGGCGGTGAGTGGCTGGGCTGACGGTTATTCCAATGCGGTTTTCCGCCTTATGGAAAACCTGAAGGTACCGCGCCAGGGCCTGATCGGCCCCTGGAGCCACATGTATCCCCATGAGGGCATACCCGGCCCCGCTATCGGTTTCCTGCAGGAAGCGGTGCGCTGGTGGGACCACTGGCTCAAGGACAGAGATAACGGCATGGACCGCGAGCCGGTGCTGCGCGCCTGGCTGCAGGACAGCATCCCGCCCTTTACCCGCTACCAGGAGAGGCCCGGTCGCTGGCTCGCGGAACCGGAGTGGCCAAGCCGCCATGTGACGATGGAGACCCTGCAACTGGACAGCGGCGGTCGCCTGCTGCACAACGGCGAGCCGCGGGACAACGAACCGCTGACTATCCAGTCTCCCCTGAGCGTGGGACTTTTCGCGGGCAAGTGGTGCTCCTACGCCGCCACCCCGGATCTGCCCCATGACCAGCGCGAGGAAGACGGCGGTGCCCTGGTATTCGAGTCCGCACCGCTGGACAAGCCACTGGAACTGCTGGGATCGCCGGTGCTGGAAGTGGAGCTGTGTTCGGACCGCCCCGTGGCCATGCTGGCCGCCCGGCTGTCGAACGTGGCTCCCGATGACAAGGCCACGAGGGTGACCTATGGGGTGCTCAACCTCTGCCACCGGGATAGCCATGAACACCCGGAGGAAATGGTTCCGGGCAAGCGCTACCGGGTCCGGCTGACACTCAACGGCTGTGGCCAGCATTTTCCCGTGGGCCACCGGCTTCGGCTGTCACTGTCCACCTCCTATTTCCCACTGGCCTGGGCGCCTCCCGAGCCGGTCAGGCTGACCATTTTTCCGGCGGGCACGCGCTTCAATATCCCTGCGCATCAACCTCATGACGAGCCGCCAGAACCGGAGTTCGGAAAGCCGGAGGGCGCGCCGCCGATCAGTGCACTGCCGCTGGAAACACCACACAGCAACTGGTTCGTCAAACGCGACCTGGCCAACGACATATCCACGCTGGAGGTAATCAATGATCCCGGCTGGACCCGGCTGACCGAGGTGGACCTGGAAATAAAGCGAAGCACCCGTGAATGGTACAGTTTCGTCGGTGACGAGTTTGGATCTTTGCGTGGCGAAACCCTTTGCGAATGGGGTTTCCGTCGCGGCGACTGGCACGTGGAAACCGTCACTCGTACGGTGATGACCTGCGACAAGGAGCACTTCTACGTCCATGCACAGATGGATGCATGGGAGGGGGAGACGAGGGTGTTTTCCAGGAACTGGGAGGAAACCATTCCGCGGAATCTGGTCTGATAGTGCCCTATCCGCGGGAACGGTGCCCCACGGGGAACATCGGGACTATTAAGGTCAACTCATGACGAGGTTCAACACACCCAGCCGTGGTAGCAGGGACAGGTTCCCGACTCTGGTCGGGTTCGGTGGTCAGAGCCACGAATTGAACTGGGAAGCGCTTGGTGACAGAGTAATGGGCGGGCAATCTGACGGTGCCGTTGTCAGCTCTGAGGAAGGATACGGCCACTTTTATGGCACCGTACGGCTCGATAACGGCGGCGGCTTTGCCTCTGCCAAAGCGGACCTGCCGAGCGCTGTGGACGCATCCGGTTGGACAGGTATTGAACTGCTGGCTCGCGGCGATGATAAAACCTACAAGATCGGACTTCGAAACAGTACTGATCGCCGCAGCATCGTCTACCAGCACAGCTTTACACCGGATACCGACCACTGGAGCCGTATACAGCTTGCCTTCAGCGACTTCCTCCCCACCTGGCGCGGCAAGAGCGTGCCCGATGCAGAACCACTGAACATCAGGCACCTGGCCTCAGTGAGCCTCTTTGTGTCTGGACGGCAGGTTGGAGAATTTCACCTCAGGATGCAGGACTGGGTTTTATTTTAAACTGACCCTCTCTGGACCGTTACGCGCCATTCATCGCGCTTGACCAACGATCGCGGCCGGTTACTGTTGGTGATTGGGCATACCACCTACGTTGGTCTCCGGGATAATTGAACCACTACTGACAGCGTATAAAGGCCTCTGCGTCACCACGCCTTATCATTGATTGCCAGGCCCAGGCGTGGAACATCCAGAGCAAAGCCGCCAATAAGGAGTCGAGATGTCATACCGGTTTGAAGACCTGAAGAAGAGCTGCCAGTCAGAATGGCGTGCCTATATCGAGCACAGCTTCGTCCGGCAGCTGGGCGATGCGTCCCTTGCACGAGAGGCATTCCAGCATTATCTGAAGCAGGACTACCTCTTCCTGATCCAGTTCGCCCGGGCCTTCGCCCTGGCCGCCTACAAAAGCCCGACCCTGTCAGACCTCAAACAGGCGAAGGAAGGCTTGCAGGCAATTGTGGATGTTGAGCTGGATCTGCACATCAGTTACTGCAGAGAGTGGGGCATCTCAGAGGAAGAACTTGCCAACCTTCCGGAAGCCCGTGCCACCATCGCCTACACACGCTATGTGCTCGACACCGGAAACCGGGGCGATCTGTTGGACCTGCATGTGGCGCTCTCACCCTGCATGGTGGGGTATGGCGAAATTGCCAACTGGCTGAACGTCCGGGCAGAGACCCTTCGCGGCGAACAAAACCCTTATGATGCGTGGATCGCCATGTACGAAAGCGTTGAGTTCCAGGAGGCCATGGAAGCGGAAATTCACTGGCTGGATGAAAGACTGGCCGATGTCTCTCCATCCCGCTTCCAGCAACTAACCAGAATTTTCAGCGACGCGACCCGCCTTGAAATAGATTTCTGGGAAATGGGATTGAAGCAGAGCGATTAAACGGTGGCACCTCCGTGTAGGCTCCTTCTGAACCCTCGATTTCCAATCACCGACCGACTCTGATCAGTTGGATTAAATATTGTGGGCTGGTCACCGTGACCCTGCCATTCAAAGTATTTGCGCGCGCTATGTAATCAGTCCCCGCGGCGTCGGCAGGCTTTTTTCACCCGACGGGCCTGGCTCAGTTCATCCTTCAAGTACGCCCCGGCGGCCTTGAGAATTCCCAAATCCGCATCGGCCTCCCCGCCGTCTGCGAGCCGGAAGATCTGCTGGTAGAACCAGGCCTGGCCGCCAAGCACGTTAAGCACTTTTAGCGGCATCAGCGGACTGGCCGGGTTGCCCGGACCACTTCCAGCAGGAAACGGGCGCGATTCTCCAGAGACCCACCCCAGCGATCAGTCCGCTGGTTGGTTACCGGAGACAGAAAAGAGGACAACAGATAATCATGAGCCCCATGCACCTGAACGAGGTGAAACCCGCATCCTTGGCAATCCGCGCAACATTGGCAAAGCGCTGGATAAAGTCGACTATTTCCGCTTCCGTCAGCGCCCGCGGGCGGGCATAGTTCCCCATCAGGGATAATTGCACCGCCGAAGGCCACATTGCCCGGTCGCTCCAGTACCCGATGATCAATCATCACGTTGCCGGTAATCAGCAACCCCGCTCCACCATCAGACCAGCGCCTGTACAGCATTTCGTGGCGGTGGGTAGCGCGTAAAAGGTCGTCTGACAGACCTTCGGTCATCGCGGCCCTGGCGATACGATTGGGTAAGATGGCGCCGCAGGGAAGTTTGAGGGGTTGGGCCAGGTGCGATTGGGACATGGCATTATCCTGATAGTGGTTGATTCGTCGGCTTTCGAATCATGGCCCGCGTGCAGAAGGCATGCAATGGCCGTCGGGAACCTGTTCCAGAAGCTTGCCGATCGACCCGAATCCATCGCTGAATTCGTTATAGTGAGTACGGCGGCACTCGGCGCAGCGCCCGGTGGCCAGCAGTAAATGCTGCCGTCTCATCCAAGACGAGTTCGGTATAGGTCAACATAGCGGTTGTTCAATAGTACCCCGATGCTTTTAGAAAATTGCGTCCAGGCCAATTTTTCAGGGTCAGAGTCGGGGTCACACTATAATCACGCAGGCTGTTGCCCGGGCTCATTGGACCACTACACAGAGCTTTGAGGAAAAATGGCACATGAGCGACCCATATACTAGGCTCAAATGTGAACTGTTTGTCTAAAAACAAGACTATAAGGAACAATTTTGATGCCTATTCAATCATTCCTCACCTCCCGCTTTATGGGTAGTTTGGCGGCTGCTGTTTTACTCGGAGCCGCCGGAGTCAGTCATGCCCAAACTACAATAAAACTCGGATGGACCACTGCTGACAGCGAAGCAGATCCATATGCTATTGCTGCGCATTACTTTGCCGAAGAACTTGAATCTGCAGCTCCCGGGGAATTCAAGGTCTCGTTTTTCCCGAATCATCAGCTTGGCAATGACACGGCAATGTTACAGGCAATGCAATTCGGAACCATGGGAGCCGGTGTCATCACCGGAACTCAGGTGGGCACATTGGAGTCTGCATTTCAGCTCAATGACCTTCCGTTTCTCTACGCTAACAATGAGCAGGCGCACAAAGTCCTTGATGGGGAGGTTGGCCAAACATTGCTATCCAAGCTTGAATCCAAAGGTATAGTGGGACTCGGGTTTCCAGAGGCGGGCTTCCGACATACCATAAACAACAAACGCCCTATCCGGACTCCAGCCGACTTTGATGGAGTGAAGCTCCGGGTCCAGCCTAGCGACTTATTCATTTCCAGCTTTCGTGCCATAGGGGCAAATCCGGTGCCAATGGCTTGGAGCGATGTGTTCACTGCGGTTCAGCAGGGTACTGTCGATGGTCTCGAAATCCCCCTTCCTGTGATATTTGCAAACAAATATCCAGAGGTGACTGACTACCTCTCCTTAACAAGCCATACCTACAATGCCTTAGCTCTACTCATGTCCAAACAAACCTTTGATAAGCTCTCTGCGGAAAACCAGGAAATAGTCCGTCAAGCTGCCAAGCGAGCGATAAAACGCCAGCGTGAGACAGTCGCCGGCAATAACGATGAGGTTCTCGAACAAATCCAAGCAGCAGGAATGACCGTCAATGAGGTCGACGACGTTGAGGCGTTCCGGAGCAAAGTATCAGGCGTATACGACGAGTACCGCGGCAAAATTGGTGCGGATATTGTTGCCAAGGCGCTTGAGCAGGTCGCTGAGTAGCAGTCACCAGACTCATCGCCCCCGGCTCCATCACGGCTTTTAAGCCAGGAACCTTTCAGATGTACCGTTACCTAGATAGTTTGGGACATGGTCTGGCTTTTGGGTCCCAGGTAGCTGGGGCCTTGACTGCCCTGGTAATGATTGTAAGTTTATTGCTTGGCGTCTTTTTCCGATATGTGCTCGGGGACTCCCTCGCATGGAGCGATGAAATCGCGGCACTGGCATTCACATGGACAGTATTCCTTGTTGCCAGCGCCCTGGTCAGAGAAGGCGGGCACGTGCGTGTCACACTGCTGGTAGACGCACTGCCGCCGCTTCTGTCGGAACTGGTTGAAAGAGGCATCATGCTTCTCATCCTCGGATTTGGCATCTTGATGCTGTGGACGGGGTGGGACTTCGCGGAATTCACTTTTGGTCAGGTCTCTCCTGCCGTCAGGTATCCCGTTTGGATTAAAAATGCTGCAGTACCGACTGGCGGGCTTCTTATTAGCTTTCACGCTCTAGTTCTCATACTTCGTCCAGCGCCGATCCGCAACCTGGCGGAGCATAAACATGGGTGATATCGGCACAATCATGATGATTGGACTGATCGTCTTACTCGCATTGGGAGTGCCAATTGCCTTTACCATAGGCCTCCTTGCTGCCGTTGGTATCTGGATGGCGGACATTAATCCGATGATTTTGCCCCAACAATTTGTCGCAGGAAGTAATGTGACGAGCTTGCTTGCCATTCCGGGATTCATATTGGCAGGCGAGCTCATGAGTGCTGGAGGACTGTCCCGACGCCTGGTTCGTGTTGCTGAAACTTTTTTCGGACATTTAACCGGGGGCCTCTCGATGTCTACTGTGGCTGCGGGCACTTTCTTCGGCGCGATTTCCGGCTCAGCACCCGCCACAACTGCGGCAGTGGGCTCGATAATGATTGATGAACTTGAGGACCGCGGCTACCAGCGAGGATATGCAGCCGCTTTAGCAACAGCTGTAGGACCTCTGGGACAGATGATTCCTCCGTCAATTCCGATGGTGATCTGGGGAGTGCTGGCAGAAGAATCTATTGCCAAGCTTTTCTTGGCCGGGATTGTGCCTGGTTTGATTGCCGCTGCCGGCTTTTGTGTCGTGAGTGTTATCTATGCCCGCTACCGTGGCGTAGCGCGGGAAGCTCGCGCCACAGGCAGAGAAATTCTATTTGCTCTGCGGGATGGCATATGGGCCCTTCTTGCCCCTGTCGTCATTCTGGGGGGCATTTACAGTGGGATGTTTACGCCTACTGAAGCAGCCATGGTGGGAGCGCTTTATAGCGCGGTGGTTGGGCTGTTTTTGTATCGGGACTTGAAATGGCAGAAAGTGCCATCGATCCTGATGAGTTCAATGAGAACTACTGCCACTATCATGTTTATAATTGCCGTAGCTTACGGCTTCGCCTGGGTCATGGCTAGTGAGCAGATTCCTGCCCGCCTTACTGAAGCATTGCTTTTGCTTACTGACAATCCAATTATTTTGCTTCTAATTCTCAATGTCATGCTACTTCTACTTGGCGCGGTAATGGATAACATTTCTGCAATGGTAATTCTAAGTGGTGTACTCATCGGATTAGGCCAGCAAATTGGTCTGGACCCGATTCAACTGGGTGCTATGGTCGTGATCAACTTTGCAGTAGGCATGGTTACTCCACCCGTTGGCTACTCTATTTTTGTCGCATCTAGTATTAGCGGGTTGCGTGTAGAAACAGTTGCACGGCATATCTGGCCATTCATGCTGGTTCTCGTCACCGTTGTCGCCT
Organism: Marinobacter orientalis; assembly: GCF_004792665.1. Classification (GTDB taxonomy): domain Bacteria; phylum Pseudomonadota; class Gammaproteobacteria; order Pseudomonadales; family Oleiphilaceae; genus Marinobacter; species Marinobacter orientalis. The sequence continues at coordinate 186,548 of NZ_SRZX01000005.1, read as the reverse complement.
TAATAGCCTATGTTCCGGCAATAACACTATGGCTCCCAGAAAAGTTGGGCTAATTTCAAGGCTGACATGGTGGTTAATAGAATTTGATGTCCTTCTCCATCCGGGTAATACAAGGAACAAAAACCGATGCACACAAAACCTGACATACCCGGCCCGAACCCACGGGTTGAGGCTCCGCGAGAAAAGTTACCTGAGGGTGCCTGTGACACCCACGCTCATCTTTTTGGGCCGCAGGAGAAGTATCCTTATCAGCCAACGAGGGGCTATACACCACCTGATGCGACTGAAACGTCCTATCGACAGTTGCTAAATACTCTCGGCTTTCAGCGGGCAGTTTTGGTCCAGCCAAGCGTATACGGGACAGACAATCGCCGCATGCTTGACACTCTCGCAGCAAGCACGGATACAGACCCAATAGAATGGAGGGGTGTGGCGGTTGTAGACCGCCATATTGGGGATGAAGAGCTGAGCCGAATGAATGCTCTCGGCGTAAGAGGCATTCGCATTAACCTAGTATTCCCCGGTGGTGTGACATTTGAGGATATCGTGTCATTGGCAGCCCGAATCAAGCCCTTTGGCTGGCATATCCAGTTTTTCGTTGATGTATCCAAGTTTGAAAATTTAGCTGAACGCTTGAGTAAACTGCCCGTCCCAAGCGTAGTGGATCATATGGGACACCTGTCGACACGCCTGGGCATTGCCAACCCTGGCTTCCGCGCACTAGTAGATCTGATGGCTGAAGGTCGTACATGGGTGAAGCTCACAGGGCCAAACCGCATAAGCACGCTTCCGGAAGCGCCCTTCACAGATGTTGAACCGTTCTTTGAAGCACTTCGGGAGGCACGTCAAGACCGCTGCCTTTTTGGAACAGACTGGCCTCATGTTCAACTACCTACCCCCATGCCACCTGACCATGTTCTTGTGAACGAATTTATGAGACTAGTGCCCGATGATCAGGGCCGGCAAGCCATCTTAGTAGACAATCCAGCGACACTGTACGGGTTTTGATAAGGTAGTCGTCCGGTGGTGGTTTGGTCAGACCCAAACGGCGAGTCAATCAAATGATTCAGGGCCGGTTTATCGCACAGGCCATTAATCAGCCGGCAAAATTTCCGCCTCGCCAACTCGCTCAAGATTCTTGACCCCCTTCACAGGCTCGCAGACCAGGGGGGCCGGAATGTGGGTTTTCATGAGGCCCTGGAATGCCTCAACCTGGTGAAAATCCGGATCCAGCCACATGTCAAAGTCACCGGGGCGCAGCATCAACGGGATGCTTTTAGAATGAATATGGCTGAATCTTGGGTGAGGCGGGAGTGTGATAACAGTGAAGGAACTTACCTGCTGTTCGTCGAAATGCCATGTTTGCCACAGTCCGGCCAGTGCTGTCGCCTCGCCTTGAGGATGGATGTTGTACACCTGTTTGCCCTGCCATTCGTGGAACGCGCTCACCGGAATAATGCAACGCTTCGCGGGGTATACCTTTCGCCATAGCGGACTAGTTGTCAGCCGGTCGCTTCGGGCGTTGAACGTATGAAACTTCGGGTTTGGCCGAAAGCCACGACCGTCCGGAGCGGGTTCGATGAGCAGTGACCAGACCCCGGATACCAGATAGCGGTCGCCAGCAGCTTCTATCGCAAATTCGCCAGAGCCTCCCGGCGGGACGTTCAGCTGCGGCTTCGGGCGCAGGTCCGGCATCCGGAGCCTGTGCATGAGCGCCTCAATCTCGGGGGAATCCGTCACATTGTATCGGCCACACATTGAGAGTCTCCTTGATCAGGCGAGGCATACAAACCATACCACAGAGGCTGAATCCGGGAGAGCATCTGCATGAGGAGCACAGGAAATTTCTACCGCCCCAGACGCAAAAAAGGCAGACCAGTAAGTGACTGATCCGTCTTTCTTAAATATGGTAGCGGGGGCAGGATTCGAACCTACGACGATCATTGACCAGATGAGATGGTTAAAGGGCCACTCTCATCTGGTCAATGATCTGTTGCCGCAGCTGCTCTCCGTCGCGGACCACCTACTTCGTTTGCTGTGACCACAAAGCGGGCCTTTTCAGATAGGGGCTTACCCAATCCGCTATTCGGAAACAAAGCACGCTGAGGTCGCAAAACGAACGTTCAGGCGGATAGACCAACACTTCCCCCGGGAGAAATTCCGCCTCTTTTTAGAAAAGATCCGCAGTAACGGGGCAGAACCCGACTACCGTCCACTTGTCTGTGAGAGTTCGACTGCTTCGAGACATTGTTCAAGAGGTAGCCAAAGAGCTAAAGAGTCACCCTCAACGACATCAATAGCAACGAACCCAAACTTTTCGTAGAATTTTTTTGAGTCGTCGTCTTTGGCATCTACCGCACAGCCTATACCTCCAACTGAAATCGACGCATCAACAACCCGCCTCAGGCACTCGATCAGTAGGTATGCTCCTAATCCATATCCTTTCACAGAGTTATCAACCGCAAGCCGTGCCAGCCGGTAAACCGGCGGATCCGACGGAAACCGGTTTTGCAGGGGATGCCCCTGGGGGAAAACAACGGTGCTGGGAAGAAGGGTGTAATAACCTAGGATCTCCGTCGGGTCGACCTCATCTTCAATCAGTACATAAGTCCGTGTCGCCATCTTCTGGCTGCTTTGCCGGGCAATTTTCTTTAAGAACTCGTTGAGTGCAGGTTTACCGCAGTCAAACTTTCGCCGATTGTGTTTTTTACTGATTTCTTCGGTTCTTAAAGCCACCAGCCAACTTCCTGTGGTTGAGTGCAGCTTCCCGAAGCTTTGGGCAAATCGGCTCAGGGTTATCCAGAAGCTCTAGCATACGATCAGCACTCTGCCGAGAAACCTGAATTTGTAGCGCCTGGCGCTCGGCCTCTTGTGCTTCTTTCTTTGCAGCGTAGATCAGGAACTGGCTCAAGCTGCGACCCGTTAACTCTGCTGCATGAGCAATAAGTCTCTGCGTTTCTTCATCGACACGGGCGACCAAGCGAGTGTCTTTACCTTGTGTGTTCATCATATTCTTCACCGATGGTGGGATAGGCTCGACTGGAGCCTAAGAAAGCCCTTTTCCTTGATAAAAAGTGATTCGACGGACTCAGTCTACGTGTGCCATTTTGGCATACTTAATTGCCTTAATCAATTTGGTGTGCCAATTTGGCACATGAATTTTATAAGGTTCTCAGCTGCACAGGTCGCAAAGCGAACGTTCAGATCAAAGTCCGAAGGGCTCGCTTTGAGGGTCGTGTGTGTCATGCGCACTGGGGTAAGCCCACATCCATTTTACAACCGTCCGTGGAAACGGGGTAGAACCCGGGGTGATCACCGCATACGGAGACGAAATACCACGATGAACAGCAGACCAAAAACCATACCAGCCAAATGCGCGAAATACGCCACCCCGGTTTGAGAGGCGGAGAGGCCCATCATCAGCTGTACGATACCTATCAGCACCACGAAGTATTTGGCCTTCATGGGGATGGGCGGAAAAAGCAGCAAGACAACTTGATTGGGGTACAACATACCGAACGCCATCAAAATAGCAAAGACCCCACCGGAGGCTCCCAGAGACGGAGCTCCTGCCTGCACGCCGGCAGACACGACTAAAAGCTGGACGATGGCGGCGCCCACTACACATACCAGGTAATAGAGGATAAACACCCTGCCCCCCCATACCCCTTCCACCGGCATGCCGAACATCCAGAGAACGAACATATTGAGAAATAAGTGCAAAACACTGCCGTGCAAAAAAGCATAAGTCATTAACTGCCACAAATGAAACTCACCGGTAACCATTTGTGCCGGCAGGGCTTCCATCATTTGCACGTCGCCCAGCGGCCAGAGGGCGAAATGGCGAATAACGAAGCCCGGCGCCAGCAACTCCAGAAAAAATGCCACGACATTGATCAACAGTAGAATCGAAACAATGGGCGTCCGTGGCGTTTTTAGCTGCGGTTCCAGTTGTTCTTCCACGGCACCTCCGGTACTTGTCAGGAATCTAAGACACTCTATAGTTTACTCCCATTCTTTATTTTCAATGCCTTTCGTCGATTACGCTACTCTTCAGCCTCATAAACCCCTTCCAGTATTTCAAGACGTTCTTGCATATTTCTATCCTCGTTTTAAAAGGTGTCCGCAGTAAAAAGGGGTAGAGTCTGACAGACCCCTATGTCCAACCAAAGAAAACCATAAACTCCGTCAATAGAGGGAAAACGAGAAGGGAAAAGAGAGGTCGCAAAGCGAACATTCAGATGGTGCGATAACGCCGCTCAACACGCGCGGCTACGGAATGGAGGCGAGGCCGCAATGTAGTAGCCGTCGCCGTGCCTGGCCTGGTTATACAGACTTTGCCACGAACATCTCAGTGGCGCCTTTTTGAAAACGGTAGCTCACAGCCTGCAGCGAAACTTCAATACCGCCTGCGGATAGTGCCGTCACGACCGAATCCAAATGCTTCGAAGCCGTTCCATCCAGAGAGACAACCGGGAAGACGCGAACCTCGGAGGCAACTCTGCACAGCTCCCGCATTGATTCCAAGTGAGCCACTTCGTCTACGTGGTCACTGTAGAGAAAAAGGTAGTGGGAGCAGAGAGCCAGATCGAAACCGGAGTCCGGGAATGGCAGCGAAGGTAATGATGCTGGTACATACCGCCCTTGGTGGCGACCGGTATCAAAGTCAGAAAGAAACTCAGACATGGCTTTCATCCGAACCTTGCCAAGCTCTTCAACGCTGCCCAGTGAGTCCCAGATATAGTTGTCTGCCCCCTGTTTCATCTTGGTCATGATGTCCGGATACACCTCATCAATCCGGCGACGTATCTCCTTCGTCTCGAACTGATATACCGGATCACAAGATGTGATTTGGCTCCCCCGTTTTGTTCCTTCCGCGTTGAAGCTCGCTGGGCCATCACCACAACCAAGAATTCGCTTTTTCAGATCATCTTCCGGTAATCCGAACATTGCTTGGTATTCTGCGAAAGATCGACCCCATGGGACCACGTTTGCTAACTCCAATTCTGACTCTCCCTAGTCTGTATGACGCCAGCAATAAACGGCGCCCTGACAAGGGCGTCCGGTGTAGGCCGTAGGCCGGAACGAACTACAACAACTTGTTAAGTGATTCCAGGCCATCAGGTCCACCGTCCAGTCGAACACACTCAGCAGACTCTAGCTCCCAAGGGGCAGCGGACTTTGTATGGAGGTGAACAGAAACCCGTGATGCAACCGCTTCATCAAGCAAACCAGCAGGAATCCAAACCATTCCGCTGTCTCTCAGGCTATTGGGAACCGGACTCCCGCACTCTGAACAAAAATCGCTTCGGAAACCGCTGGGCTTTTTGTAAGACTTGATACCACTTTCACCTGACACCCAACGAAAGGCGGTGCCCTGTACAAAAGTCGCGGCGTTAGCTGCCGCTCCAGTAACTTTTCGACACAACGAGCAGTGGCATTGATAGAGGTTTCAAATCTCCTCTTCAATTTCGAACTTCACGTTTCCGCAGAGACATTCACCTTTTATCGATCACTCCTTCTGAGGGCGCCAGGCCCGTAACAGGAGAGCCCGGGCCGACTCATTGATCCCGGGCTTCAACGATCCACGTGTCCGAGCGAGCGTTCAGGGTCGATTTCGTCCCGCACCAATTGCTTGAGCACCTTGATCTCCGGAAATCCCCCTTGCTCCTTGCGGGACCAGATCCGCTTTTCATTAACCCACACCTCGAAAATTCCACCGCTTCCCGGATGCAATGCCAGCGAAACCAGCTCGCCTTCGAAGGTGGTCAGCAGTTCCTGTGCGATCCAGGCCGAACGAAGCAGCCAGCGGCACCCTGTGCAGTAATGAATAGCAACTCTGTTTGTCATTGGGCTCGCCCATTAATTCCCGAGTGTATTCGTTCGCAGTATACAGCAGACTCTAGGTCTTCTGACCGGGTCGACGAAACAACACGTAGTTTCCCAGTATGGCCAGCATCGCTCCCGCCACCGCCGTAATAGTCCACTCGAAACCCTCCAGCCAGGTGGACACACTTAAGGCCACGATCGGGAACAGCACCGTTGCATAGCCCGCCTTGTCAGCGCCCAGGGTCTGGATCACGGTTATGTAGGAATAGAAGGCGATGATGGACCCGGGGACTGCAAGGAACACCGTTGCAGCCCAGAAGGTGGCTGTCGTGGGCACCGCCCACTCCACGCCCTGAATCAGGCACCAGACACCCAGGATCAAGGCACCGTAGACCATGCCCCAGGCGTTGGCGACCAGCAGGGGAATCTCTGCCAGTCGCACTTTTATGCTCACCAGGTTTCCCATGGAAAACCAGAAAGTACCCGCAGCGGCAAACAGTATGCTGGCGCCGGTTGCGTTACCCAACTGCAGGTCATGCCAGAACAACAACGCGACGCCGCTTATACCCAGTGCCACGGCCGGGTACAGTCGGGCGGCGGGCTTCAGCCTTAGCCACAACCAACCATTAACCGCGTTGAACAGCGCCACCAGCGAGAACACCACCGCCAGAAGGCCACTGGTCATCGACTCCGCAGCGCGGTAGATCAGCAGAAAATTCACGCTGTACATGGTAAGCCCCTGAAGCACCAGCCAACTGTGCTGCTTCAGGCTCAGCTTCTGCAGGCGTCGCAGCACCGCAAGCACCGCCAGGGTCACAACAGAGGCCATGAGAAAACGGTAGAACACCGAAATATCAACCGGCGCCGACTCTACCTGCAATCGAATAGCTGTCCAGGTCAGGCCCCAGATCAGCACCGTGAGAGCATAATGAGCAGAAACAGGCATGGCAGGTATTCCAGAAAAAAGTTGCACGTAACCAAACGACAAGGACAGGGTAAGGGGATGGAGAGGGCAAGACTTGTCAGATCCTGCGCAACCATGGATGATTCTTGCGGAGGCCCGCTATGGATACCGACCCGATACCCACAAACACTTCACCGACGAAGCGCCGCGATATCGTGGACACGCTGAAAGCCGCCGGCGTCGCGCCAGAGAAACTGATGGAACTGGATAAGGGGCGGGCGCTGGCACAGTGGCAGAACCGCAAGGGAGAAGTGCGTTATGAACGGCCAAACCACCACGCCCTGAGCATCTACATCAACGAGGGTGCCAAAGTCAGACGGATGGTCAATGGGCAGGCCGTGAGCCAGGGGTTCCCCGGTGCCGTTTGTCTTTTTCCGGCAGGCAGCCACTCCACCTGGAAGATCGGCGGTCAGTTCGAATTCTTCCATTTCTACTTCAATGACCTCGACATAACCCAATGCGCTGAGCAAACCTGGGATTGCGAACCACACAACGTCGAGCTTGCCGAGCTCTACCATGCTGAAGACCCGGTTCTGGCCCAGGCTGGGAAGTTGCTGGCGCTGAGCGACTGGCAGGCCACTGGCCAGGCCATGGCGATGGACCATCTGGCGCAGTGGCTGTTGATGCAGGTGCTCAGCCGCCACTCCAAGGTGCAAAAGACACCACCCGCTGTCACCGGCCAGCTCTCCATGCGTTATCGCAGGCTGTTACAGGCCCGCATCCATCAGCAGCTGGACCAGCCGCTCACCCTCGCGGAGATGGCAGGCTGGGTAAACCTCAGCCCCTATCACTTCGCTCGCCTGTTCCGTGCCACCTTCGGCTGTGCGCCCTATCAATACGTCCAGGAACAGCGGCTGACCCGGGCCCGTGACCTGCTACGCCAGCCCGGGCATAAAATCACCGCCATCGCCCTGGCCTGCGGCTTCAATGATTCCAGTCAGTTCAGCCGGACCTTCAAGGCCCGGTTTGGGGTAACGCCGTCCGCCTATCGCGGCTTTGTCGAATAACTGGATGGACCGATTATCCACGACCAGTCTTGCTGGCCGCACCAGGCCTGACCACAGAACCGTCGCCTAGCCCGGATTTCTCATAGTACCTCGGCGAACTTCGCAAAAGGCTACCAGTAACGCCAAGATCCCTTTTGTAAGCATCCCTGTTTTAGTTGCACCTCTATTAGAGCCCTCCGCTGAGGTCGCAAAGCGAACGTTCAGATCAAAGTCCGAAGGGCTCGCTTTGAGGGTCGTGTGTGTCATGCGCATTGGGGTAAATCCACATCCATTTTACAACCGTCCGTGGAAACGGGGTAGAACCCCAGTGACGAAGACCATATCCGGCCCAAGCGTGATCATGAGCAGGAATACAGCCGTTAAGAATACGGGAAGTAGCGTAATATCAATGGGCATAGTGGTTGGGTTCTACACCGTTTCCTTTTATGAAGCTACGTGAGATGTCGTCACGTCCAGAAGCAGCTTGCCCTGCCCCGATTCAACAATCGTCCGTACGGTTGATACCCGCCGCCCTTTCTTAACGAACCGAGCTGTGGCGATCAGCTCGCCTTCGCGGCAATTCGATAGCAGATTGGCCGATAGGTTGATGGCCACGGGGAATCCAGTCATTCCCTCTACAGGAGCCACCCCTTGCAATGCCAAAGTGGTAGCAACCACATCGGCGAACCAGATCATTGCCCCTGCGTGCACGGTGCCGAAGGGATTCAGGATACCTGCCTGCACTGGCATCCGGCCTATCGCATCTCCTTCCGAAACATAAGTCACCTCGAAGTCGATCAAGCCCTCATAATTCTTTGTTGTCTCATTCATGACGTCGATATCCTCCGAAAGAGATCATCCAACTTGGCATCCAGATCATGCTGCCCATTCAGGCCAAGTGTAGTGGCATAGTGAATCTGGCCACCTGATTTTGAGTGTATGATCACTCACAAAGAAAGTCAGGTGCAGATTCACTATGCCACTACAGGAGCCGCCGAAAAAATAAACTGAGCACACTGTGAGTGCAGTGCAAAACTGGATTATCCGGCCAGTCGGGCCCAGTCTTTAACACTGGACAAATCGGAACCTGATTGGTTTGAGCAGTAATCAAGCCGCTAAGCGCAAAGGATCTGCCTGTTCATAGTCAGGCAACTCCGGTTCGACCTGTTCAAACAAATCGAGCTGATTGTCGTAGTCCGCGGATGGCCCGATCCGAAGGGAATATGCTTGCCCATGGGAATGCGGGGGTTGTGAATATTAGGTCAGTTTACCAACTGCGAGGGGTGATCGCCCGAGGTAGCTGCTATTTATGGATGGTCGCAAAGCGAACATTCAGGTTTGGCAATAACGCCAGCCATAAGCGGAGTCCTCACAAGGGCGTCCGGTGAAGGGCCAAAGGACCGGAACAACCTTAATGGCCTTGTTCGATTTTATTCCCATACACTCCGTTTTCAACTGAAGCTTTCAGCCCATACTTACGCGAGATAGATTTAACAACTTTGGCGAACCAATCATGACTGTCGGGATGGACCAATACTTTTTGTATTGCTTCTACTAAGTCTAGATCCACCGTTATTCCTGGAGGAGTATCCTTAGTTGGGGCGTAAGCTGAGTATGTACTCAATAAAATCCGAGCTTCCTGCTCAAAGCTGAAATGCGGACGTTTTATGAAAAATGGAGCGCTATAGTTAAGCCTACCTTCCACATCTTGGGCTCTAGAATATTGAACATTCTTAAGATGGAATTCCAACCCGCCCGAATCTATTTTGGAGATACTCGACTTGAGCTTTCCCACTGTAGTTTGTATGGCCACAGAGTTACTGTCTCGGCCATAGAGTTCCCACATCACCATATTTTCATCTACGTTTTTGTGCCAACAGCTCAAGTAGGCGTTTTTGCACAAATACTCTTGAAAATCATTAGCATCATTTATTGGGGAGTCTTCCGCTACCGAAAAACTTTCATACGCTTTTTCAATAGCCACCCTCATCTCTTGCGGGAATTGCCCCTCGCCTTGATCTCGAAAAGTATCGGACCTGGCAAGCCACAGAGCACTCGAATCCAACAGTGATACGAATTTCGCTAGGTCAATATATCGCCACAATTTTGTGTCATCAGACAGCGAATCTTCGACTTTCAGTTGCAAGTTTCGCAAATTACTTCCCTAAAATTCTAACGCCAAAATTCAGCAGCGGCCTTTACGTAGCGAGGCGGAGAAAAGGCCGCCCGGTGGAGGCCCGTCAGGGCCGGAACGTACTGGAATGAATGGTTAGAAATCACTTGAACCAGCGCTCGTACAAAACAGCATGGCACCTAGCAGCGATACACGCATTAATCCAAGTTACCGCAGCTTGTGCGAGGAGCTCCAACCCGGCCATTGCCATAGGCACGCTTGGACCCTGTTGGCTTAACTCGGCTGCAAAGCCCGGCATAGTTGTCGAAAAAAACCAGCCGAAATAGGCGGCTACCAAAAACGTAGGACCGCCGAGCAGAACCAAAAAAGCGCTTGGAATTACCTCAAACTTGTTTGGCCGCTTTGCCTCTATAGCCAATCCCTTGCCCTCGGTATTCGTGAATTTCTAACGCTGAGCGAAGCGGCGGCTAAAAGCCGTCCTGATCTTGCGCCATTTGAGTGGACACTCTAAACGAAGAGCTTTTCACAATTGGATTGCCGGAGGCAAATGTTTACCTTTGTCGTGAAAATTTGGGGAGGCTGACTGGTGCGGCGCGAATGTCCGCTTCTGTTTAACAGCTGCTTATAGGAACGCCTTCGCCTATCACCCGTTCGCATGAGTCCAAAGGGGAGAAAGTCCACATGCGCAATACTCAATTTGGTCAATTTCGACAACCTCATAGCTACCGCCGGTGTTATTGCCTATGTCGATCTACTGAAGAATTTGCCGACAGGCGTAATACTGTACAGCCCCGTCTCGTCCTGTTGCCTAGCGGGCCACATATCAGAGTTCCGGCATGCTAACGATGACACAGGTGATGTTGTCGTCGCATCCGTTGATCAACAGTGAATGCATCATTGCCTGACTAACATCGTAGATTGGGCCACCATTCAGTAAGTCCCTGATTTCGGCGTTTCCCAGTTTCTTGCTGACACCGTCGCTGCAAAGTAGGAAGTAATCGCCCGGTTCCACCTGACCGGAGCGATAATCCAGTGTGAGGGCGTCTTCGACTCCCACTGCCCGGGTAATTATGTGGGCCAGCGGGTGACGATCTGCTTCACGTTCATCCAGAACCCCCTTCTCGACCATATCGGCAACCTGGCTATGATCGCGTGAAAGCTGGGTGACTTCATTGTCTCTGAACCGGTAACAACGACTGTCTCCGGCCCAGAACAGGTGATACACGTCTCTTTCGATCAGCAGTGCCACCACTGTCGATCCCAGGGTCTGTCCCGCCAACTCTTCACGGCCGAATTGCCGGATTCGCTGATTGGCCTGCTGGATCGCCTGCTCCAGTTCAACTTTTCCGGGCGTACCACCATGTTGACGCCAGGCACGAGTAACCGTGTCACAGATCAGCTGACTGGCCACATCGCCAGCTCGGTGCCCGCCCATGCCATCCGCCACCAGCCAGAGACCGCTGTCAGGCAATTCAACGAAGGCATCTTCATTGTGTTCACGGACTGCCCCACGGTGGGTAAACGCCACGGATTCCGCCTGCATGATGTCACCGCTCCTTACGTTCTGCCTGTTGCCAACCATGATTCTGCCAATTCTTGACCATCATCGCTGCAAACTGTCTCACTTTTGGCAACCCATCGGTCAGCCAGGTGGCCGGCTCCAAAAAAGCCACCCCGTGAGTCCAACAGAGCGCCTGCCCACTTCGCAGTCTCAGAAGCGTGGCCAGTAACCGCTCGCGCCGGGAAAAGCCGTTGCTGTCCCGGGCGCGTGAGCTGATGCGGGCGCCTTGATCGTCAATGCATCTGATCCTCGCAGACAATTACTCAGGTTGTCTGGCTGGACATCAGCAACCCGGCAACCAACTGCCTCAGCTGGGCCTCCCCATCACCACGTCCGGTGCAGAGCCTGTGCTCGCGGGCTTTCTGCCAGGGCTGGTTCTGAAGCACACAGGTCACCCAAAGCGGCGCCGGGTTCGTGGCCGGAATACTGCTGGCAGTGTCGGCCTGAAGTGCCATTCGTTTCAGGGCCGGCAAGGTCAGCTCAAACCCCCGATGACCATATGCAAAAGCCTTCAGTTCAGTGAGTTCCTGTTCCGTCAGCGGCTCTGCCGACGGCAGATCGGCGCTAATTGCCAGTACAAGCTCCGGTGACAGGGTGGGCCAGACGACCGGCAGCATCACCGGCCATTGCTCGGCGAATCTGGCGGACAGACGTTGTTGAGCAGCAGTACCGGGGTCACTCAGTCCCTTCATCATCTGAACAGCATATTCCCCGGAGCTGGCCTCGCGGCTGATGCCCAGGCGAACGGTGGCGAAGCCGGAGGATTGCCAGAACGGCAGCAGCTCTTCCGCAGCGCCATAGCTAGTACCGATGGCATCCAGCGCCATATCGGATGCCTTCTCCTGAGCGCGTTCCAGCAATTGTTTACCAACGCCCTGTCGGCGGCACTGGTCGTGAACCGCCACCCGCACCACTCGCAGCATGCGCAAAGTGGCCGGCGACCGGGCCAGGGTCATGGTGGTGGGCGACCCGGACCAGACCATCTACGAATTCCGCGGTGCCAAACCGGAATTCATCCTGCGACGCTTCCGCGAGGAGTTCGACGAACCGTTGCAGCACACCCTGAGCTACAGCTTTCGCTACGGCCACCGGGTAGCGCTGCTGGCCAACCACCTGATCACCCACAATCAGGGCCGCCATGACGTGCTGTGTCACGCTCATCCTTCAACACCGGCCAGCCGCATCCAGCTCCATGAAAGCGAGCAGGACGGCGGCGTGGTGGTCAAGCTGCTGGAAGGGCTCCCGGAATCAGAACAGCAACAGACCGCCATCCTGTTCCGGGTCTGGAGTCAGAGTGTTCCGATTGAACTGCGACTGCTGGCGCGGCAGATCCCCTATCGCACTGATGCCGGCAAGGGCGCCCTGTTCAGCCGCGAGGTGGAAGCTATTACCAGCCTGCTTCAGGTGGTTACCGGCCAGCTGCCCCGGATGACGGCCCAGGACCGCCTGGGCCCCATGCCGGCCCGCAAGTTGCGGCGCCTGGGCGAAGCGCTGGTGTCGCTCAACGGCTTCTCCGGCCCGGTGGCCACCTTGCTGGGACGGTACGCCGAACAGACCGAACTCTTCGAGGGGATTCGCGGCCTCGCCCTCACCCACGAAACTGCCAATGAACGCATCGATACCGTGCAGGGCTTCCGCGCCTACCTGGCGACACTCGACGTCCCGCCCGCCGAAGCCCTGCAACACCTGCAGACACTGCGACGCCAGGCGCTGGAACGCCAGGATCACAACAGCGACGGCAACCGTGGCCTGCTGCTGTCTACCATCCACCGCACCAAGGGGCTGGAGTGGTCACGGGTAATCATTCCCGGACTGCAGGAAAAATACCTGCCCTACAGCCCCCGCCAGCAGGAAGACCTGCAGGCCTTCATGGAAAGTGAGCGCCGCCTGCTGTACGTGGCCATCACCCGCACCCGCAACGAGCTGCACCTGATCACCCGCCCCGGCGGCCCCAGGCCTGCGGTGGATGCGGATCAGGCTCCCAGCCGGTTTGTGGCGGAACTCTGCCACGATCTGAGTGAACGTTTTGGCCGCTGGCTGGACCAAAGGACACCGGGCCATGAAAGCGATAACGAGTTCGAAGTCGACCTGCCCCTGACACCGGTAAGCCAGCGCTATGCCAGCCGGGAAGCCGTCAGCCTCAGCGGAGAGGCCGCCAGCACCGCGACCGGCAACCAGCCCCTGTGGGCCTGCTAGCGCCTGAGTCATGCCATTTTCGGCCCGGGCACCGTGCTTGCGGAAGAGGAATCGTCGTTTGATGTGCGCTTCGATGAGGGTCGACGACTCACCTTCAGCAAGAAAAGCGCGCATCTGTATTTCCGGGCCATCACGCCGTGAGGACAGCCAATGTCAGCATTCCGGAAAATCTGCCAGCCAGCGGGCATCTGCGTGTTGTTGACCTGTGTTACGCTACTTCTTGTCGGGTCTGCCCTGGCGGCCAGTGGGACGGTCTACCGGTGTGAGGGCCCGGACGGGGTCCAGTTCTCCGACCAGCCCTTTGGCCCGGACCCGGAAACCGTCATCATACGGGACAACCGTGTCGGCGGCAGTGTCGGGGACAACCTGCCCGACTTTGACAGCTATCCGGAAAACGACCCACCCGAGCAAGACGAACCCCTGGCAGCGGAAGACGAAACCTGCCGCTTTATCAGTTCTACCGACCTGCGCACCTACCTGGCGCGGGAGCAGGTGGTACCCGGCATGACCCGCAAGCAGGTGGAAAGAGCGTTCGGGCGAACCTCGGAAGTCTACCCCACCCCCCAGGAAACCTGGGTGTACCAGACCAGGCATTACGGTGCACTTTACGAACTGACTTACGTTTATTTCAGAAACGGCTGCGTGGAACGAGTGGAGTACCGCAAACCCTGAGCCACTTTCTCCATTTATTTCAATAAATTGAGACGCCGTTCACAAATTTCCTTCTGGTCATCTCTTTTGCCAACCTCTGCGTAAATACCGAACCTTCGTTAATTTTCACTTGTATACAGATGGTTACAGAACTTAACTTGGCTTAAATCGCCTGCAAAAAGGCGACTTCAATTGGCAATAAAAAGGAATGCTCATGAATAAACTCCGTCCCCTGTCCGCCGCCATACTGGCTGCGGCCGTCAGCACTCCGGTACTGGCGCAAGACGATATCGAGACTGTCTATATCAATCCCTTCGTCGGTTACCAGTATTTTGACCACAAGCGTGATCTGGACGAAGAAGCGACCTACGGCTTTGGCCTGGAATACCGCTTCCTGCCCCAGTGGGCTGTTGAGGCGGTCTATTCCAAAGCCAATCCGGATATCAAGGACAGCAACGGTGACGTTGACTTCGAAGAAGTCCGGGTCGATGGCCTGTACTACTTCGGAAACCAGAGCGAGACAGTCAACCCTTACCTGGCAGCCGGTGTCGGCCATGCCAAGTTCGATGGCGGCACCATGACAACGCCGGGTACCGAGCATGAAGAAACCCGGGTCAATCTGGGCGGCGGTGTCCGTTTCAACATGACCGACCTGCTGTCACTGCGTGCCGACCTGCGTGCGCTGCACGGCCTCGATGAGAGCACCTTCGATGCCCAGGCGTCCTTGGGGCTGAGCCTGGCCTTCAGCCGCAACACCAGTGAGCCCGAACCCGCCGCACCCGCTCCGGAACCCGAACCGGACAGTGACAACGACGGCGTTCCCAACAATCGCGACCAGTGCCCTGGCACCGTTTCCGGCGCTACGGTTGACCGCAACGGCTGCGAACTCGACAGCGATGGCGACGGCGTTGTTAATCGCCTGGACGACTGCCCCGGAACCAGAGCCGGTGCCGAAGTGGGCGAACGCGGGTGTGAGCTGGTGACACTCGAGACCATCACTCTGTACATTACCTTCCCGCTGAACAGCGCTGAGATCGGTAGCCAGTACGATGATGACATCCTTAAAATCGCCAACGCGCTGAAAAAGAACGATGAGGTGACCACGGAAATTGCTGGCCACACCGACAGCACCGGTGCTGCCGCGTACAACCAGCAACTTTCCCAGCGTCGTGCCGAAGCCGTTGCCGATCGCCTGATCGAGCTCTATGACATCGACAGTGAACGGGTAACGCCGGTGGGTTACGGTGAATCCGACCCTGTTGCCACCAACGAGACCGATGAAGGCCGCGCCCAGAATCGCCGGGTTGAAGCCCGCATTCAGGTTCGTCGCTGATCCGCGACAGGTTCTTCACTGCCTCTAAAGGCGCCTTCGGGCGCCTTTTTTCATGGCTGGGCGATAGCCGCGTCCACCAGCAGGTTCCGGGGCGTCAGCTCCCGCTTGCAGAAGGTGCCCATGCGCACGTGATAGCCGGACTCTTCCAGGAACAGGGCATAGTCCAGTACCAGCCACAGCTCCAGCGGGCGCCGGAACAGATGGCGCAGCAACTCGTACCGTCGCACCGTAGCGGCACGTTCCACGCCGTGTTCAAGCCAGTGGTCGAAATCCACGCTTTCCGGTAATGAGATCCCCTTAAGCTCAGCCGCCCAACGGCAGAAAGCCTCGAATCCGTCACCCGCCAGGCGCTTCGGGTCTGGTGGCAGGGGCAGGTACTCATCCACACCTCTCAGCCAGCGCTGCAGACCATCGAAGCCCAGCCGCCAGCGACTGGCGCGGGCGGTCTGTGCACGTACCCCGGCGGGCGCGGTGACCGTCTCCCTCACCGCCAGCCGCAGATCCTCCCGACTCAGTACCAGGCCGGTATGACTCGACTGTGCCCGGAACGACAAGGGGACGACATCGCGGGTGGTGGTGAGATGGTAACAACAGGGGGAGAAGCTGACCCGGGGCTGCCGATGTTCCACGGCATCGCGGATCAGCTTTCGATGCAGGTCACCACAGGCGTGCAACGCGACGCCATGGGCCTGGTGCGGCCAGGGCACGTCCGCTGACATCACATCATGGCACTGCAGGGTAACCGGATCGCCGTAGCGGGCCGCCAGGCGGTTACGATTTCTGGACGAAGTCGCAGATCTAATTCAAGTGTCCAGCATCACGCCTTCGCAGTAACAGTCGGGGGCCAGTTGGGATTACTGATATGAAGTGAACAACTCTAAAATTTTTTGCGCTTTCGCATAGGAGGCTCGCACATGGAACAACCCGACAATAATCTGAGTAGTTTACGCGAGATTGCCATTGCAGAAGCCGTCGAGCTATTCGAAGGGGATCAAAAAGCCGCTTCTCAGTGGCTCGCGAAACCGGGCCGTGCGCTAGGAAATAAAACACCCGAGGACCTTCTCTCATCCGAGGAAGGTGTCGAGCAAGTTCGCACTCTTATAGGCAGACTGGAACACGGCGTCTTCACCTGAGGCCGGACCAAGACATTACTTTCGCCGCACATCACGCACTACAGCTTGTGTTGCTTTTTGCAACCTCAAGATCCACTTCTTCTTATATGTCTCGGGATCAACCGGAACTCTCTCGTCACCGTTCTCAACTTTCTGAGCAGTGAATTCCCTGACTTTTCGAGTGCGATCTTTCTTATCTCTCCGAGGGGGATGAGTGATGCGCTGCATGCCCTGTTTCAGCTTCGTGTGTTGGACTGCTAGAACCCAACTTGCTCTAAACCGATACGTTGAAGATATATCGTACCTGTATTAGTTTGGAGAAAGTATTTTGGATTTTGGAGGATTTTTATGGGTCGGTTAACAAAAAACAAGTTCCTATCCCTCAAGGAGATTTGTCATGATGGCCAATTATAGAAGCATATTTCGCCGAATTCCCCGCATCTTCTTTGCGGCCGTCTATATGGTCCTGATGTCTGTACCTGCAGGAGCAGCCGGGTACGACAATGCTCTGAAGGGCGTTAAAAACTATGACGCTGTCTACGAGGTGAGCCAAGGTGATCCCAAGGTCGTTAACCCTGTTTTCTTGGTAATAAAGAACTCCTACGAAGCACCTGAAGTGAAGGCGCTTGCGAAAGATCCCAACATCGCCATCGTTTTTCACGGGCCGGTGGTGAAACTGCTCTCGACTGACAGCGCACCCTTTAATGAGGCAGAACTGGTCGAGGTACAGAAATTCCAGGCGACTCTTAAACAAATGAAGAAGGACGGGGTGACGCTGGAAGTTTGCCGTTTCGCTTTGAAAGGGATGGGTGTAGATGAGGCGACGATCATTCCGGAGATCGACCCGGTAGATAATGGTTTCGTTTCGGTCATCGGCTATCAGATGCAGGGGTACGCGGTTGTCCGAATCCCCTAAACGAAAAAAGGTTGTTGCTCTGCGAGATGAAGTTCACCTTGAGGCCCGCTAGCCAAGATTGATCGCATGAAAAGCGGGACACTCTGAGTGAGTGTCCCGCTTTTTTTCTCCTGCAGTTGCCGGCGGTCGATACCGACGAGATCGATTGTAAACATCCCTGTTTTAGTTTCACCGCTAATTAGAGCCCTCCGCTGACGGTCGCAAAGCGGACCTTTTTGCCGGGCCGGGCCGCGGCGCTGCCTGCGGTATAGTCAGAATTCAAACTAAGATACTGTTATGCGTCTCCGTGATGCTATATATCACACTAATGTGCCTTACCGCGCGAAGCCAGCCGAGTATTATTCAGGCCTAAAGCGACCTTAATACACGAACTACCAAGAAGGAACGAGTATGTTCCTTCCGTGGGTCCCTAAGAGTACTCCGCCATGTAGATGCCCGTACCGCCCATTTCCGCGGGAATGTCCTTCAGTTTGGGGAGCCCGTCATGCACAGGCAGTACGGATTCCTGATAATGCACATGTACCCCGGCCTGGTATGAGAACCCGGGGATGACAGCGGCATAGACATCCGTTAAACCTATCGACGGGTGTTCGGTCATCAAGTGGCCACCGCAAATTTTGCACCATTTTCGGCAGCTTTCAGGCGTCTTGTTGTAAGTGCCAATGTTGGCCTCACCCTGTTGAATGGTAATAGCTTCAGGCTTCCACAGGGAAAATGCGTTCACCGGGCTCGCCGACCAGTGTCGGCAGGAGTCGCAATGACAGTAGCCCATGGCTTCCGGGTTACCCTTTACGGTTAACTGGACGGCGCCGCAAAAGCAGCATCCATCCCAGGATTTTTCTTCGTTCATGACACACCTCCAGCTTACTGGTTTGTTTTAGGGTATTCGTCGATCCTATTCGTTGAAGCTGACCGGCCTTTGTTGCCGGGTATTCACCTGCAGTGAAAAAATGTCCGGTCGAGCATAGTGGCCGGCGATATCAAGACTGCGCCTTGCCGCGGCCACTTCACTCACATCGATCTCAGCCAGTAGCAGCCCGGTTTCCTGCCGCATTGGACCTGACACTATCTCCCCGGCCGGAGATATGACCACCGAGTCACCGGAGTTGATCCACTCCTCTTTGTCCGGATATAACCGATCGACTTCTGGAAAGTCCGCGGGCAGGTCACGTGTACGCAACACGTTGCCCGCACCCAGAACCCAGCACCCGCCTTCCCGGGCGATGTGCTGCAGGGTGCGAAGCCAGCGGTCACCGCTGTCATAGGTCGGCGCGATGTAGATGTCGATGCCCTGGGCGAACAGCGCATAGCGCGCCAGCGGCATATAGCTCTCCCAGCACACTAGAGAACCCACCCGGCCAACGGGTGTATCGACGACTTTCAGGCCGCTGGCATCGCCGAAGCCCCAGACCATGCGTTCCGGGTTCGTGGGCATGAGTTTGCGGTGGCAATTCTGCACGGTGCCTTCCGGACTGATAGTCAGCACCGAGTTGTAGAGCGTGGACCGGCTGGTATCTTCGTCGCGTTCTTCGATGCCGCAGACAACTGTCACCTGCATCTCCTTCGCAACGTCCAGTAGGGGGCACAACTGATCAGATCCGATTTGCACGGCGTTGTTCAGCAGACGGCCATGCAACTGCTCCGATAACCCCCAGTCTCCGCCCGGTTTCAGACGCCATATCCAGGCGGGATAACCAGGAATGAAAGCTTCCGAGAACACCACCAGCTCGGCACCCTGGGTGGCCGCGTCCTTAACCAGTTGCACGGCCCTGTGTATGGTCTTTTCCCGGTTCAGAAAAACCGGGGGTTCCTGAACTATCGCTATCTTTGTCATGATCCTTGCCTCTTCAGCGGTATTCGCGTGGGTGAAGCGCATGCTGGGCTGCCGGAATGCACATCACATCAGTCTTTTCAGTGCTTGGCTGGGGCAATGTTGGTCCCCCCTCCTACGAGCATTTCGCAGGGGCCGACGAAACCATCACGGCTCTCAAATTGACTCAGTGCCTTCTCAATTTCTAGCCAGGTATCGTTGCGCTCGGTTACGGAGAGCGCTGTCATCATCTGGTGGAGAGCACCGAAGGATTCCCGTTCAAACCTTACGCACTCTGCAGCTGATGGCAGGTTAAGGGGTGCGGTGATCTTTTCCACACGAACGTCTGTGAAACCGGCACGTGTCAGGGTCTCTGCCAAAACACCGTCGGCCCCCAGTGAGAAAGGCCCGGGTTGGCCGAGAAGGGGTGGTGCCAGGCCAGCGCGACGCCGGATGATCCCCACCGGAATGGAAAAGAACTCGTTTGCAGCAGCACTTGAGTAGACCGCCACACCGATACGACCTCCCGGTTTGAGCGCATGTTTCATGCCGGCGAGTGCCTTTTGCTGATCGGGGAAATAAATGAGCCCTACCCGCGAGATGACAGAATCAAAGTCACCGGCAGGCAGATCCGTCAGCATTTCTCCGTCGATCTCCCTTGTGCTGACGTTGGTCAGACCCGCGTTCTGGCAGGCAGATTGGGCGTAGCCAAGAATGGCCGGTGAAATGTCGGTCGCCAGTACATGCCCATCAGGTCCGACCCTTGTGGCCGCCAGTAGAGTTTGCTGGCCTGCGCCGGCGGCGACGTCCAACACCCGGCTTCCTTTCGTTACGCCGGCAAGATCCAGCATGCGCTCGGTCACCGGGCCAAGCCAGTCGCCAAGGAAGGGCCCCCAGCTGTCCCAGGCCTGAGCCGCCTGATCCCACTGTGCCCTGGTGGTGTCCTTGAATGTTTGCGGATTAAAAACCATTTGCGTGCTCATGGTGTCGTTCCTTTTCCAGGCAATGGCCCTGCGGGTTGCTGAGCCTGAGATCACTATCTCCCTCTTCTATGCGGGCGCGATAGTCCAGAAAATGGAGCGTCAGGTGTCTGAAAGGAATAAGATGAAAACTTGGGGCCAGAATTCCTACAAAGGAGTCAAAACTCATGACCAACTATGGACAGTTCTGCACCGTGGCACGGGGCTCGGAGATATTGGGCGAGCGATGGACTCCGTTGGTGGTAAGGGAACTACTTTGTGGCAGCACCCACTTCAATGAAATTCGTCGGGGTCTGCCAAGAATGTCGGGCACACTTCTGGCACAACGCCTGAAAAAGCTTGAGGAAATGGGCGTACTTCGGCGGATCCAGGGCGACAGCAACCCCGAATACCAGCTTACGCCAGCGGGCGAAGAACTGCGTCCAATTATCCTGGCTATTGGTCACTGGGGGGCCAAGTGGATTGGTAGCCGGTTGCAGGCGAATCAGCTTGATGCCGGTTTCCTGATGTGGGATATCCGCCGTTTCGCACAGTGTGACAAATTTCCCCCTGAGCGCCGCGTAGTCATCCACTTTTTCCTGAACGATGCGAGGCAGCGTGAGCGGCATTGGTGGCTGGTTGTGAGCAACGGGGAGATTGATCTTTGCCGAGAAGACCCGGGGCACGAATTAACTCTCGTCGTGGAGGCCAGTGTCCTCAGCCTGACCGAGATCTGGACCGGTGACAGCGATCCGGACAGGGAACAGGAAGCGCGTCGTCTTATAGTCCGTGGCAGCGAACGGGATTGTCGGGAACTCTGGCGCTGGCTCGGGCGAAGCGTGTTTGCGACCAGTAGAGCACGTGACTAATGCAAACGATGGGCGCGTGACTCCGAAAAAAGTCAGGCCCAAGACAGATGTAAGCGCACTGGCGCATCAAATCGCTCTGGCTTATGGGTATCTGCGTATAGGTTTTGTCAGCCGGGTTCTACCCCGTTACTGCTGACACTTATAAAAGGAGGCCCGAGTGGCCTCCACCGGCCACCCTAATCGGACCCTGATTATGCGGGCGTTGGAGCACCTATCTAGCCCCTAAATAGCCCGTTTGGGTGCGGCAAAAAGGTCCGCTTTCCAAAGGATGCGTGGATCTTTAAAAAAGGCTTACTAATGTTCGCTTTTGTTTAAAAGCTTGGATTTATACTGGTGCCCTTGCCACTCCTAGCCTATGAGTGAACCTACCTCGGTTCAGATTCCCCTCACTGGCTCATCTCGCCGCGGTAAAAAGTCCGCACCAATGAAAGCGTGGCCAGAACCCCGACGCATGTCGCCATAATGTGGCAGTTGAGCTAGACTAGAACGTCAAGAACACACTCAGACTTGCAGCGTAGACGACTACTCTCACCGGAAGAACAAAAACTGACTGACGGTCATTTTCCACCTGGCCGCAGATCGAACCGTCACAAGCCTTGGCACATATTTGTCACATATACGTCAC
Source organism: Marinobacter orientalis (assembly GCF_004792665.1). Classification (GTDB taxonomy): domain Bacteria; phylum Pseudomonadota; class Gammaproteobacteria; order Pseudomonadales; family Oleiphilaceae; genus Marinobacter; species Marinobacter orientalis. Next base: position 164,603 of record NZ_SRZX01000005.1, on the reverse strand, counting down.
AGACAATTTCTGCCGGCCCAAACGCAAAAAAGGCAGACCAGTAAGTAACTGATCTGCCTTTCTTAAATATGGTAGCGGGGGCAGGATTCGAAGGTTATGAGAGTTATGACCCTTGTAAAGACTAATTGTCCTAAATTGCCACCATACTAATAAATTTCACCATATAGGAGAGATTTTGAGCTACTCTACAACTTGATGTAGGGACAATTGGGAACGAATAAAGTGATTCAGGATGGGCACAGCGAACGCCAAGAACTCGTCGCCGAAATGACCGTAAGGCTCGGGAAGAGCTTCGAACATCTTTGCCGACGGGCAGTTGATCAAGGGCTAGAATACCCTCTTGAACTCAGTTATTACATCCTCAATCTCACTCCGAAAATCGTCGGGATTCCCAACCTCATCGAAGAGGCCTCTTTCCCTGAATCGACTTCGATTTTAGAGCATTGGTCTGACTGTGTTTTTGCTGGCGAGCTTTCAAGGCTTGCCAATGCGTTCCAGGCTGACCACCCTCTGAAACAGCACCCTCTAAGTCATCAGGGCTCCGCAAAAAGCACTACCCGGCGATACCAACCGAAAATCAACAACACCTTTCTACTGAATTTGCTGATCCACCCGCTATCGCCCTGCGATGATGAAGAAGTTTTTAGCTTAAGACGAGCAATCAGGCTTTGGCTCGTTCTTCAGTCTGCTGATCGGGTTGTGCGTTACCAAAATACTGCTGATGCCCATATTGCCGGCGCGGCATCCTTTTTGATGTTGGATGAACGAGATGAAAAGTGGGATCTGATTGATCGCATTTTGCACAGCGTGAAAACCCAACTTCAAAACCGGTCAGGAAACTATCTTCAGTTCACAAATGCCATCAAAAATGCGACTAAACGCGTTCGACCGAAAACCAAAGCCCGCAGTGGTCGCCAATTTCTTAATAACCTCCAATCTATTGCCGAAGGTCATAACCGAGCGCTGGAAATAAGGCTCGGCAGCGTAACAAACATTCGACATCTTGGGTGGCAATACGCACCTATAGAGTCAAAAGCGACATTTGAATTCGATGGATCCCGGTTTGAGGTTCTGCCTGCCCCTTCAGACGGCGATGAGAGCGGTAACGATAGTTTGCTAGTCGAGGTGGACCCAACTGATACTCCAGCTGAGCAGGCAATAAGCTCAAGAAGTGTTCTGATTCAAAGTGTAGAACTCGCTCACTATCTCCCGTGGTCTTGGAATCGGCTAGCGCCTCCTGAGATCCAGGCTGTTGATCAATGGGTTGCCAGGAAATTTATTGTCCCTGAACTATCTGAACGACTGGGTGGTGCCTTTGTTTGGCTAGCTCTCAAGCTGTCACGCACTTTGGCATTTGTGGAACGGATATCTATCGGGGACATCTCTAGTGATGAGTGGAGCTTTGCCAAAGATTTTAACCTTTTGAGGCGGGCTGCTCCTCGAAAACACAGCGGTTGGAAGCCTGATGAAATAACGCGAAATTTGGTTCATCCGGTCGACGAGGTTTTGGAATTGGAGGTTCCGGGATTTATTCGCTCTGTGTTGCTGCAAGCAACAGAGGGTTCGGAAATCGGTGCCTCAACACTCGGGCAGCTATGGGCAAGCTACCATAAAGTTTCCAGTGAACAATGGTTTAACCGCTGCTCCGAAAGTCTTATGGCGCGGACTAAAAGCGGAATGCTTGCCAACCGAGCGCCTCAATGTGTCTTTGACGACACTGCGGACAGTCGTTTTGCTCGACTATTAGCATCTCATCCCTCCTCGGCATTACCAGGGGCCTGCAGCTACGGCTCGTGGGATGTGAAGGCGATTGAGAAAGGTCTGGGGCTGTCCGTTCAGAATCGTGACAATAAAGCTTCGGACTTGAATCTAATCGGTAGCCGGCTGGTTCCTTTTGAATCAGTACTGATGGAGGAGGTACAAAGCGCAATCAGAAAGCTCAATCTTGCCCGAGAGAAGAGCTTCTCTTCGTATCACAATGCCCTGGCTCAATATGTGGTGATGGCTCTCTACGCGGCTACGGGGGCCCGACCGTTGAGAGACCCATTCGAGTCACCTGCCTTTTTCAATCTGGATGCGGGTTGCGTTTACGTAATTGATAAAACAGACGACGAATTACATGTGGGTCGGCTGATTCCCCTTCCAGAAAAAGCGAGAGCATTGGTTCGAGTATATCGAAATCATCTCTTGGCATTTTCTCGCAGCGTTCTGGAGCATCGACCGGAACTGGCCAGCAGCCTTGAGACAATGGCCAATGGTAACGCTGCCTCAATGCCTTTTTTCTTTTTGCTTGACCGGCAACTCAAGTGGCACTCCATGGCGGAAGCAGAGCAACTGGACGGGTCACTGTTTGAATGGACACTGCCGAGCAATCTTTTTCGGCATCGGTATGCGCAGCAACTTTCGAATCGCGGCATTGATGCCGAATTAATCGAAGCATGGATGGGGCATTCTGAGCGAGGGGTTGGAACATACGGTGATTTCTCTCCCAGATGCTGGAGCGCGGATGCGGCTGAGAGTATGGACAGCTTAAATGCCGTCTTCGAGCGCTTGGAATTTGAAATACCGTCGGACAGCAATACGCGACCACCCCCGCTTCTGTCTGTGCCGGCCGGTGGCGGCTATCGAGAACCAAGCGTGTTTGGCCTAAAGCAACGAGCACGCCTGAGAAAAGCCAGATTACGCAAAGCTATTCGAGAGGCCCAAGAAGATATTGACCTCTTCCTGGATGAAAGAAGCATCGATGAGCTGCAACCTGACGAGCTGAAACAGCTGATCAACCAGATGTTGTTACGGCCAGATAAAATGCCTCATCCACAGGCATCCATACGTTATCGAATCCTGGCAAAAGTCGTCGAACGATCATCGCTGGATGCAAACCAGAAATTTCGAAAGCGCATTATCGCGCTCAGACAAGAACAATCTCAATTATCTGGCAAGGTCGCTCAGTCGCTCGCTCTTTTTCCGGTCATTCAGAAGTGGGCCGATGAGGCCCGCAGCGCTGTTCAGAAGTCGGGTTTGACCAAAAGCAAAGCTTTGGTTGTAGGCTGCTTGCTGCTTGCCGTCGAGAAACGCATCAGTTACAAACGTCTGCTTCAGGATGTTTCACAAGGCCAACACTGCCGGATCGTTCAACACGGCAGGCAGATTTATCTTGAATACAGTGAAACTCTCACGCCCTCAAATTTTCGAGCACCGGTTCAGCGTCATGAAATCAGTTACAAAACGGCATCGTTATTAGCCTACGGATTAGAGCTTACGAGTAAAGTAGCTGAGCCATCGGTGGAAAGTATTCAAGAAATGGCTGCCCTGGCTGAGCTTCATCGAGAGCATCACGGAACTACAATTTCTCGTGTCTCTGAGATTATCCACTGGATAAGCGACATCGTTGACCAATGCAATCTGGTGCACCTCCCAGGCATGGTGGCGGGAGCTCTGAGTGGACGGGTGCCGCCCACCAGTGCTTCGTGGAGCGACACGCTTCGGCTGACTGAGCAGACATTTGTTAAGAGACCTGATGACAACCAGAATCTAACTGACGAACAGACCAAAATCAGGATCAAACCGGGCATACGGCTCGAACTCGATAAACTCCGACTGCAACAGCAAGCGGTCATCTTCAAAGACGCCGTTTATGGTGCTTTGAAACAATATGAGCAGACCAGTCGTAAAGCTGAGCAAACAGCGCGGATAATCGAAAAGTTGTGTCACGAAAATCGAAACACACTCTCATCTGCCATGCTGCTACTTGGCTATTGGATGGTTGACCTTATTCACGCTGGCAAAGGAAAAAAAGGCCAGGCATTAAAACCCTATGCCGAGTCCTCATTAAGAGACTACTGGTCCGCAGTATCAGGGCCCTTTGCGGGGTTGGCGTATTCGGTGGATTTAGTTGCCTTAGATGAGGACGACCTCACCGAGCTCTGCGCTGGTATGCTGGACTACAAGCGTCAGTCATCGAAGAGCAATCGCTATTTTGGAGAACGGCTCATTCATTTTTTCCGATGGGCTCAGCAGTTTGGGGTGATCGGTCCCGACTGGTCAGAACTGGATATTGATACTCAAGAACGTACCGTTAGCCCGGGCCTGATCAGTCTTGATGATTATCGAACCACCCAGTCGTGTATTGCCCAGGATCAGGGATTGAGCCGGGATCAAAAACTCATGATGGGCTTCATGCTGCTGTGCTCGTATCGCTTTGGGCTCAGAGCTTGGGAGGCGCTCGCACTGCAGCGCAGGGATTGGCAGGAGCAATCCGGGATGCTTTGGGTTCTGGTTCAAAATAATCAGTACCGTAAGCTTAAAAGTGCGTCCAGCAGGCGCGTTGTCCCCCTCTTGTCTAAACTGGATGAGTCTGAGCGTCAGTTGATAGAACAGTTGCTTGGCCGTTACGAGAGTATTTGCGGCAACCAGACGAACCGGCCGATTCTCTGTGAGCTCCAGGATAAAAAGCAACCGGGACTTGCTGAGCAGTCGGCAAACCTATCCGCCGGTTTGATCGTTGCCATTCGGGCGATGACTCAAAATCAGGATCTGGTATTGCATCACCTACGCCACACGTTTTTTAACCGGATTGCGGCGGTTCTGCTCAATCTGGAATCCCCGACCGCACAGGCGTTAACTGAGGATTTGGACGGACCTGCTGTCCGACAGTGTGTGCTTGGCTCGAATACCGCATGTTCTCGACGCGTGGCCATGGCCCTGGCACGTTTGATGGGCCATCGTTCACCGCGAACCGGCCTACTCAATTATTTTCACCTATTGACGGAATGGGCTGATTTCCTAACGCCTGTTGCGAGCGACCGGATACGTCGCTTGAAAAACGCCTCGAATATTGATCAATGGCCTAACGCACCTCAGCCGGCGGCGCCACCGTTACCGGCAGAGATGGATTATCCTGAGCTGACATTGGAGAGAATGTTCCAGGCCGCCAGGCTGGCCTCACTGGGGCACACTTTTGAACGAGCCGGCGCCCTGGTTGAGTTGCACCCGTCTGTCGTGAAACGGATGGAAAAGGTATTGGCAGAAGCGAACAAAAGACAGACGTTCAAATTGTCGTTACCGGGCGGAAAAGAGCAGTGGGTCGAGGGCAGCGAGGTGGCAAATGCATTACTGAGCTTCATAACCCCGTCGGCGTGGCAGAGAGTGCTAAAGCATGCAAGACAAATCCGGCATAGCGATGTCGAATCCATTAAGACAGTTAAGCTCCCAGAACTTCCGATTTTGATCAGTCGTAGGAGGCACGTTGTCCTGGATGAAAAGTCACATGCACGTTTTATCAGGCAGTTTGTAATCCGTTACGCGATACCGGACAGTCAATTGACCGTTGTAGCGCGATTCGATGACCCTGACATGATTCGTTTAATGATAAACGCAGGATTTGCGGTTCAGTCTGAGAAGTATATCGCGGTTGCTGAAAAGGAAAATCAAAGGAGCCGAAAGACGAAGCCTTGGACAGTCGAAAAGCATTTTTTGCACGGATTCCCAATCATTACCAGACGTCGCTCACGCTATGGGTTTGGTGAAATCATCCTTCAGCAATCCTCAACGGGCGTGCTGCGTAACGGGCATGAACTCGCGGTCGCCCTTCTGATTTTCGGGGTCTATTGCCGCCTCATCAAGAAAGACAAAAAGCGAGCCCTGGGCTGATATTCTTAGTTGTGCGGTCACTGTACCAAAGATAATTCTGGGTGCTTGTGCTCAGTCGCGTAGCCAATCTCATCCAAGTGCCAGTGGAGCTTCTGTTGGCCATCTTGCACCTGGTGAAGTCGCACGTAAGCTTGTCGGTGATCAGTCTGCGCAATGCAGAATGCCGTTTTCAACTCTCCAACACTGTTTGCCCGAATTTTTAGGATTTTGTTGGTGTCAATGTCACCCTCAATGAGCCGGAGCGTGATTGTTTTCTGATGGTGCGACGCCCCATCCAGCTCTGCAAGCCCCAAGTATTCTCGCGTTTTCGTCTCAATTTCTGCTGCCTTTTCAATGTGTCCTTGCACCGCAATTTCGGTAGCGTCCTCGCCATTCGGCAGGTGAATAACAAACGGATTTTTGAGGGATTGGCCACTGTTGGTTGCGATGTAGCCTTTAGAAAATTGATCAACCTGCTTTTTTTTCAATCCGGTCAAACCAAGCTCCCGATCTAAATTAAATAAGTCGGTTGCCCCGTGGATGACCGATTTTAGAAACAAAGCGGCGGCAGCAGTCGTAGCGCTCACCAGAGCCTTACTACACCCTTGATCGAGATACACTTCACTTGTGTGCTCCATACCGGAGTCTAAGTTCGTCACGAAATCACCATGCAAGAAACTCGCTTTTTCGTCAGGAAAAAATTGCTCAGCGAACTCGGTGCAGAGCGACGTCGCGGCATCAAGAAGACGCCTGACCTTGCTATCTGCCAGCTCTGGAACATTAAGTTCCACGGCATTGGGCCCAACCGAGCGGATGGGCGATTGCGTAAAAGCGGCTTTGAGAATTACTACCCTTTCCGGACACATTGCAATACCTCTTTGTTTAATTTGTCGTGCAATACTTCAAGGCAACGACAGCGACCAACACTGATTGGGAACCGGCCAACCAAGTACTTTCGAGAGTGTTTGCCAGTCGAAATCGCATGATTGAGCGATAAGCCCGAAAGACCGGCAAATTGGCGTCACCATGTAAGGCTGTCGCGCTGCCAGACCTTATTGTTTCAGAGAGGACCGAGCGCGTTTCGCATGAAAACCGTGTTTTTTGCGCACCGTTTGTCGACTAAGGAGAAATTTTCAAAGCGACAGAGCACATTTCGTGAACAAACGCATTTAGCGGTGCCCGGAAGAGGCGATATGAAATCGGAGCTGTTCGCCCCATGCCCGATATGGGCGGTGTGCAAACTTAGAACGGGAATATTTCGCGTTAGTCTCTCGGCAGCTTGGAAGATACGCTTCCAATCAAGCAAGTGAAAACCTGGAAATTCGTGCAATGCTGGACTTAACAAATCGCTTGTGCCAACAACAACGTCACAACACAAGTAAATCCTGGCCCAATTTGGTTGGAATATTTCGATCTTCAGGGCGGACGCTTGGTCGCGCTTATTTCGAGCCCTAACGTAGTCTTAGCTGAATTGGCCACCTTCGAGTTTACGGAGGACATCGCTCACCCATCGTCGAATCGAATCAATGCCTTTCCATACTCTCCGCTACTGGACCAGTGGTACCGGCGGAAGGCCACGCCTTAGAGAACTCCCTTTCCTTCGAGCTACAGCAGACGAATTGCCTATTGAGGTTCGATCCGTTGTCCTGACGTCCGATCTCCAAGGTCGCGAATACTTGTCCCGAAAGTTGCACGGTACGGAACGCCTTCTTGGGGAAGCAGTCGCTGACGAGCTTGCAAAACTCAGGGGCGCCGGAATAATTCCCGATATCTCAACGCTATTATCCTGTGGCGATCTTTATGACTATCCCGACTGTCGAAAGGTCGGTGGAAGTGGGAACGTGACTGCAGCTTTTAAAGCTCTCTCAACCATAGCGAGGCAGGTGGTCGGAGTACTCGGCAATCATGACCATGTAGATCCCAATGAATACTTACCCTCAAACGTTCCGCTGCTGGACGCTGACTTATTAATGGTTTCCGGGTTCCGGGTTGGAGGTGTTAGCGGGGTGATCGGCGACCCGAAGCGACACAACCGGCGCAGTGAAGAAGCATTTTTAGCCGCTATGGAGCATGTGACCCGCCAATCCCCGGATATTCTTCTGCTTCACCAAGGGACTGAAGATGTAGGATTAAACCAACTCGGCGTCCCTGCCATTGCACTATCTCTGGAAACGGGGTTCGCTGGAATGACAGTATTCGGGCATACCCGTTGGTCAGAGCATTTCTTAATCAATCTAGGTGATGGACAGGCTGTGAATGTGGACGGCAGGGTCATTATCGTCACCTGATAACACGCATCAGTAAAAGTGACGGACTTGCCTGATCTTTGTTATGTCTCCCGATAAGGAACGATATTCATGGCCTTGGCGCAGAGCCACCAAATACAAAAGGTTCGACCTCTTCCCTATTAATTACAACCAGAGGCTGCTCTCGAGGCTCACATTTTTCTGAACTCCAAAAAATGTTAAGTGACTGCATCAGATAATGCGCCAATGCACATCGTACCGGAACCTTAAGTTCATGGTCATTTCCCATCCCATAATCCAGAGCAACCATACGCTGTTGCGCAGCAGTGAGCCCTGAATTGGGAGCTAGACGGAGCACAATGTGGTTCTGCCAGTTGTAATCCTGACTAGGGTCCGCGTCAGTTAGCGCCTCTCCAATCAACTCTGCGCCAGGGTTCATCCGCGTCAGGACAAAATCGCGAAAGTTTCGGTGCTTTTCACACCAGGCTCTCACGTGCCATCGAAGCCCGGAATAAACCAGAGTATGGGGCGCTATAATCCGGTCTTCGCCTTCCGGAGTCGAAAGAGAGCGGTAAACCACCTCTAGCCTGCTTCGGGCTTGTGTTGCCTGCACCACCTGGCGCACCACATCAGTTGACACCGCACGGTGCGGAAGGGAAAGTGATTCTGTTGGCGCGGGAAGATCTTTTAAACCTGCAAACGAAGGATTCAGGGTATTGTGACGAGTCATTAACGAGAGGTATTCGCCCAGTTCTCCTCGACTATACCGAGGCCGGAAATCCGCATTTGGCACATAGCCGCGATAACTCACAGAATGTTTCAGGTTCCCTGGCACGTCCTTTAGATAATCCTTCAAGATGTGGCTTGCAGTGGTTCGGCTATTGATTCCGAAAGCTCTCTGCAAATGCTCAGTAGTTACCCGCCCTTCCCACTGCGCAACCACCTCGAGAAGGTGAAACTGGTTCTGCCTGTCCCAGGTAATATCCTTGGCCGTCATAGCTTCCCTAACGTTACCGTTCAAAAATTGGACACATTGTGAATCCGTACAGTATCGCGATAGCTACCGGTTCCTTGTAAACATGTAGCTACACATTACCAACGGATGCTAGTGATGATAGCAGAGTTCCCGAACCAGACGGCCGCGCAGAAACCAGCACTCACCCCACTGGATGATTTGCTGCAAAACGAACTTCAACCGAACATTGGCTCTTGTGTTAAATCCGGATGTCTGGTGCTTGTCCCCGCTCAAACCGGCATCGGCAAAACCCACAGTATCAAACAGCTCATTCTTGAAGAGCTGGTGGCCACTGGACCAGACTCCGGCAGAACGATCTACTACATCACCAACTCAGTCGACAACGTTCGCCAAACCTATGAAGAGCTCTGTGAGTTGATCGACAAACAGGCTATTGACGGCAAACCCCGCTTTTCCAGCAGCCAAAAGGCCGCGCTGAAAAGTCAGATCGTGTATCTGCCAAGTCAGGGGAACCAATTGCTTGAAGTTGAGGAAGCTTCGGTTGAACAAGTCATCGAACTGTTCGACCTGAATTCGGATGCCCAGCTTCGTCACAACTGGAAAACTGTCAAGAAATTAGGCCAAACCATTAACGACCACCCGACTGTTCGGGTCGGCCTTCAAGAGTCCCTCGAGCGGGAGGCTGCTGAAACCTATCGACAGATAATCAGCCATATTCAGGCCCGGCAACGCAGTGAAAATCCAGTCACTTTATCTGCGAGACATTATGAGATTTTGGACAAGCTCATTCCCGGTGATCGACTTCGCAGGAAAGAGGCGCGGGTATGCTTCATGACGACCCGGAAATTTCTCGCTGGTTATCAGACAACGAAAAACCGTATCCATCCCATACGAGAACTTAACGATGCCCTCATGCTCATTGACGAGTTCGATCGCCAGAACGAAATTATTCTTCAGTTCATGGCAGACCAAAGGGCCATGGACCTGATCGAGCTGACTCGAACTCTGCACGCCAATCTTCTGCAACATCGACTGGAACGATCCAATCGATACGAGGGTATCGAGGACAAGTTCGGCACCCTGCGCTCCGCTCTCTCAGACTTTGCAGAACGCTGGAACCTACAGTTCGCCTTTAACATTGACGGTGCCAGCCTGGAGAATGAAAAAGTCCGACTCTTTTCAGACCGAACCGTCACTCATGCACACAGCTCAGAACACATTTTCAAACTGGTCACCGATGAGAACCTGCAAAAAAACATCATCCGAAGCGAGCCCAGGGAAACCAAGGGAGAACGCGGCAGTACTCAAAACCGAATGAGCCGATTTATCAACGAAGCGGATTGGCTGTTCCGTCGCTTCATCTGGATCATGCGCTCCTCCGTGTGGCTCTACCTGAATAACCTGGCTAAAACTGACGTTGATGGCGGACATTCCAAAAGTGCGACCCTACAGAATGCCGTCCACTCTATTTTGAGGCACTTCAACCTTCAGGATCTTCGTACCGTAGTGTTTGCCGCATTCGACGCTCAGGTCAGCTTTTCCGGTAGGCGCTCAAACACTGACTTCTCGGATAACAGGGCTGCCTCCAGAACCTATCATGACAACGGTTTGAAGCTGACCGATGTACGCCGGAACGAAGGCACTCTCGATACGGTTAGTTGTTACTACACCGGTTTTACCGTTACCCCAACAGGCCTGTTGGCGCGACTCGTTGAAAGTGGCGCCAAAATCGTCGGTATCAGTGCGACAGCGAACTCCCCCACTGTTACCAAGAACTTTGATCAGGACTATCTGAAAACCCGTCTCGGATCGCATTTCGTTGAGTTAACCCATGATCAAAAAGCCAGGATTGGGGCCTACTACCAGAGCCGGCGGCGTTACGCTGAGGCAGGTGTCCAGGTAGGGATAGAGTTTATAGCACCTGACCGTAACTTCTTGACCGAGGCACTGACTCATAACTCTCGTCAGGCGGTTCGAAAACCCGGAGCGGTATTGAACCAGTGGCTTGGAAAAGACGGAGATGGGGAATTTGCCCTTACCTGGGTGTCCAGGCTTCTCAAATCTCTTGATCACTTCATGGCCGCCGACACCAACCGCTATATGCTCGTGTTGCTCAACAGAACGATCAGCCCCGCAAAACACACCGATTTCATCTCATTTTTGAAAGAGTTTCTTCAAAAAAGAAGCGAAATGTCCGGCCGAGGGTTCAAGCTGTTCCCTGGCATGGATGCTCAGTCCATGCGCCTCGGTGAGTTCGAGAATGCTCTTAAGCATCTGAGTACAACCAACGACAAAGTCATCATGCTTTCAACCTATGCCTCCATGGGAGAAGGCAAAAACCCGGATTACCCAGTAGAACTTGAACAAGATCGAGCAGAGTTAATCTGGGTAGGCTATGGCGCCGAGCCGAGCGAAGCCAGAGCGGATATCGACACGCTCTACCTCGAAAAGCCCACCCATCAATTGCTGAGTGATTCTGAGGACTACCAAATTAACCAATTACTACTCTTCCATCAGATCATGGCGCTTCAGGAAGCTGGTTGGATTTCTCCTCGGGAAGCGAGAGGGTGGGTCAAACAAGCCTTGCAAGGTACCTCACAACACTTACATCTGGGACGCTACTACGAAACCGGGGACTATGAGTGGCTGATTCGAAAAGTCATCGAGCAAGCTGTTGGCCGCACCGCACGAACAGCGTTTAAAAGGCCCGCGATCAAGCTCTTTGCGGATAGTGACCTCAGGCCGGTCCTTGGAACAGACCCACGATCTCGAGACTCGCTGTCGCACGAATACATTGCGCTGACAGAACATGCCAACAAAGCAATGCAGTTTAAGGGTGATGACCGAGAGTTGATCCGACTGCACAACAAGGCCGAACTCTATACCGCTGACACACTTGGCCTCATCCGTGAACTGATGTCAGGGTTTCATGGAGCAGATCCCGAAACGGCGATCAGGAACTGGGAGGATCTGCGCAAACAGCTACTAACCGAACCTACCCGAGCAAAGCCATCGGCAAGCAATCCGAGGCTATACATACAATCGCCTTCGATTGGTGGCTATCGGTTCTCGGGAAATCTTGAAACAGATGAGCATTACCTAGAGTCAGATAGAGACCTTCAGTTCTTTGATCAGGCCCATGGAAGCAGGTGGATCAGCGAAGCCGAGAGCGGGCTACTAGCGCTTATGAAAAACCCCATTGTCTGCGGCCATTTTGAATCAAAAGGCTATGCAACCGGCTGGCAACAGCTCTCTTATATCATGAATCCGGCAGCCTTCTTCAATCTGTACAAAGGTGCCCTCGGTGAAGAAGGCATCGAGGCCTTATTGCAGCATCATGGGTTACTTGTAGAGAAACTGCCGTCGGAAGCCTATGAGATGTGCGACTTCCTGCTTCGTGTGACGCCAGATAAACCGCCCGTTGGCATTGACGCCAAACACTGGCGCTCTGACGGCACCATCGAAAACCACCCGTACAAAGCAAATGAACTAAAAACCAGTATCGGTATGGAGCATTTCGCTTACATCAACCTCTTTGGCGAAGAGGGTAAACGATGCCGTTATCTTTCGGAGGAACTTAAACCCTCCAGCCGGACCGACAGCTCGGTGTTGGAAGTTCCGGGACTTCTCAACCCCGACACCGGAGAAATCCTTCATAACAATCTGCAAGCCCTGCTGGAATGGATAGGTGAATGCCAATGAACTCCGTACTCACATCTTTTATCAAAGAAACAGTGATTGATCACGCCGCCCTTTCGGACAGGTTTGAGGTTGCCTGCCTCTCCTATCAGAGCTTATCTGCCAATGAGAGAAATGCCCAACTACCCCATATGCCAACCCGCATCTACCGATCGGCCCGAGTCCTTGCCCTACTTCAGGATTGGAAGCACAGCCAATACTGGGTCTTACTGCCCAAAGGCATCACTCCCAACCTCAAAGATGATTCCTTGAGTGTAAGGAAAGAAGCCTTGGATTCACTCCATGACTGGATACTCCGGGCACTTTTGATCAGGGCCATGCCACGATTACTCAACCTCGAGAAAGACAAACAACAGCGAGTCGAAGCTGATGGCCTTTACTATGTTACCAAATACAAAAGATTTGAGTCCGACGGTAGCATCATTACCACAGCGAACGTTGATCCGCAGAAATGCCCGGCCACAGGCATGTGGCGATTGATATTTAAAACCAGCACCTTCACCCCGCTCAAAATGCACGGGGACAAAAATGGGAGGCTAGCATCAACTATAGCGCGAATGCCCCGCTATGAACTGGACACGCTAAACCAGGAGGTGAAGCGCTCCAGTGACGGTCAATACGTGAAAAGAGCGTTGTGGAGAAAACACAAAAATCGAGTCTCCGCCATCAAGCTCAGCGGAGCGATCACGCTTGAATCCTATTACCAAACCCGATTGGGCGTCCTATCCATGTTTCTCGAGGATATACGGCTTGCCTACGGCGATGCTTTTAGTATTGAGCTCGACAGCGTCCAGCCAAGTGCCCGAAAACAGATCCCGGAACGACTGGTGAAAAAAAGCTACACCGAGCTGAATGAATTAATTAAGCAACAACCCATCTGGATTATCAACTACAGCCACGACCGTAATTCTACTGCCCAATTGGAAGCAGAATTACGCCGAATGGGGGTCCACTCTGTCCCGGCTAACGACATCAAACCAGATGGGCTCAACATCCTTGTGGTCAATGATAAAGAAAACTACCAGGACGGTGAGCCGGACCCTTACAAAGTAGCCCGCAAAAACCATCCGGATGCAGTTATTCAATCCTGTTATCCCGAACGGCTAATCGAAAAGGCGAACAAACACGTCGTAGAAGTGCTCGTCAAAGAGCTGTTCCTCAAGTCAGAAATCCAACAGCGCAAACTGATGCTGGACTATCCGCCCCTGCCGGGAGATGCCTGGTTCATCACATCGATCCGCCCAAAGGACAACCCAACCAACCCCAGGATTCGCTGGCCGATGTTTTTCTGCAGGATAAAAGACCAAAATTTGGAGTTCGGCGAGTTGCCAGAACACATGGTCGAGGAAATACACGCTAATTTGACCCAACAGCAACAACGGAGTGTATTCCAGGGGTTTGATCGTGCAGACATTGTTTTTTGGCCGGACTCGGGAGACGCATTCATAGTCACCGATACCGGGGCGGTATGCCTGCCAAATGAGCGTGAAATTCACACGCTAGTGAAAGAGATTGATCAGGCCATAGGCGACGGCGTACCGACCGATCTGGTAATGCACTACTGTGCTCAACATCCAGACAGCCCCATTCTAGACCAACTGACAGACATCGCCTCGGGATACAGCTCAACAATACCGGCAAGTGCCTTCAAGAAGCTGAAATACCGGGGCCAGGCCAACAAACATTTCTTTAACAACCTTGCAGAAAACGGATATCGATTGAAAGCGTCACTGCAGTCAAAGGACGCGGGGCCGCTGTCTTCAACTTCCGGACTATGGATCGACGAAGCACGCAGGCTATACGCAGCCGGGGACATCGGATCAGCAAGGCGAGATCAAGAGAACTTCAATCATATTTACCATGTTGACACCAATGGTATCCCTGTTCCCGACTGGTTCTGGAGATCGCTCGAGGTATGGCATATCCGGCATAAAGGGACAACCGTGTTCCCCTATATTTTCAAGCATTTGAGGGAATATGGGGAGCGCAGGGTTCTGGCCAAGCTGTAACATTCAGCTCAGAGCTAAAGGGGCATCAGCCGGACGGAGGCAATCCCAGGATCGCAGCCCTTAGCCAGTCAGCGGCTTGCTGGGAGATGGTATCATTGTGCTCCTCAGCAATGACGTAAGTCACCGTGCTTTCCATTGCGTCCTGAATCTGTTTTTCAATTGGATCTTGTGGATCAGCTACCGCGAGACCGGCGAGCTTAGATAGAGGTCCGCCCTGTGCCATTGCCGATTGGCGCTCTTCAACCCAGCATTGGGCCTCTTCTCTGGATGAAAAACGTTTCTTCGTCACCCAATAAAAACAATCCGGCAAGGGAATAGAACGGCCATCCCGAAGATAAGCTATTATCTCTGCGTCGATATCGGGCATGTAGGCGGCCTCGCTTTGCAAGCACTCCAAAGCCGCCCGAAAAGTTGGTAGCGGATCCGGGAACCTGTTGCGGAAATCGAATGCGCGGTAAGCAAAGATCTGATGAAGGGGATCATGGGAATCGATGTCAGTGCACTCCACTGTCGCTGGTGCCATTTGCGGTCAAGGGTTTGGTTAGCTGTAAAACAATAGGCCTCATAAGGTAGGTCACTGACACTGAGCATCGAGATAACAGCGCACCCGAGCAAGATCACCGTCAAGCATGACATCTAAGGCTGGTCGCTCCTCAAAGTACCTGTTGGGTTTGCGCGGCCAGGCATTCGCGCGCTGCTCATCTGGAAAAAGAATTCGTAAGGCTTTGTATATGCCGAATACATAGCTGATTCGCTCCAGAGTATCGGATGGAATTGGTGCCCCGGAACCAGTTGCCCAGCCCTCAAATTCGAATTCATCAGGATCCCCGATTAGAGTGAGGATTTGAGAACCTGGGACACGCCACCCTTGGACGATCCGGCGGTAGGTGCGGATTATTGCTTTTTGTTCGGCTCGAAGCTTTATCATGTCACGATGCTCCTCTGGAGAGACATAAGCGAATATTTTGGCAAACATCCCTACTGATATACGCAGCCCTGTCGGCTTCAACTTTTTCAATCGCGGCGCTGATGTAACCTGCCTCAGCCTGTTTGGCCTCACGTATTTGCTCTTGCGTAGGTTGAGACGAGCGAAACTGCTCGACCGGATCGTCGAGATGTTTCTGGTTGGCGTCGGAGCTGCTCAAGTTCTTGGTGTTGTCGCTCATTTCCTTAGCATAGCGTGTTTTTGAAATTGAGTTGCGGGTAGGAACGACAGTGTTCCATTGATCCGAGTTCCGGAAGGGATAGACTTTATAGCGCCCGATCTTAACTTCTTAGCAGGTGCGATGGCACAGAAGTCTTATCAACCGATGTAAAAAGACGACGACTGCGCATTTGTCCTTACCTGGCAATTAAAACGCTTGGGAATGCCCCCTCAGACCAGATGATCATCATGAACGGAAAACCGAGAGAATCTTCCGATCATATTTTTGACGAAATGTCAACTATAAGTTGACTTTAAGGATCATGTTTCTTATACTTCCATAACCTCATACAACACAGTAATGAGGTAATCCAATGAAGTCCCGCATCAACTCCGCCGTTTTCTCCAAGAAAGACTCTGATGAGACCATCAACGATCTTAGTGATGTGCAGTACTCTGTAATCAAGCCCGGCAATATCAACCATCCTTCCCATAACCTCCTTAGTCCAGAGGAATTTACTGAAACCTGGAAGGCCTATAAGAATGGATCTGTCGCGGCCCGAGATAAGATCCTGTTGGCCAATCAGCGACTTGTCATGAGATTCATCCGGAAGCAGAGAAACGGCCACCCGGACGAGCGTGACGACCTGTATCAGGTTGGCCATCTTGGGCTTCATCACGCCTTGAAAAAGTACGAGCCGGAGAAAGGGGCTTTCAGCACGTACGCCTCGAGATGGATTAAATCTTATATTCATGAGGCAAGAGCAAAGTCTTCCTCCGATGTCTACATCCCCCAAGAGACCCGTAAGTTCAAGAACAAGGTGATTCGGAGGGTGTCACAACTTCAGGAAAGGGGATGTGACAACCCATACGAGGAGGCGGCCCGTGAGCTTGGCAAGTCAGTGGGGCAAATTAAATCGGTGATGGCCTTGAAAAAGCGAAGTCTTCAGACACCCGTTGCCTGGTCAGAAAACTCAGAGCACGTTCAGACGCTGCAAGACACACTGGAAGATGATAGGTCGAGTAACCTCGAAGCCTTTGCACAGAACTCTCAGGTATCACAAATCGTGAAGGATCTGTTGGGCACTGCCCTGAGCGAGAGGGAAGCCCGGATTATGCAACTGTATTTCGGATTGTCTGCGATTGACTGTAACAGGTCCTTCGCGGCAGTGGCGCGACAAATGGACATAACTCGGGAGCGGGTCAGACAAATCTATATCGAAGCTTCGGCAAAACTCAAAGCACTCGGTGGGGATGTTAGCGTGATAGAGGCTCTTGAGGGCATTGAGTGATGCCCTACGTCCGTCGATCTTTGACAGATAGCACCCCGATACTGATGGCTGAGATGCTCCGCTGGTCGTAGATCGTTAGGAAGGGCAGGAAGCCCCAACGAACCGTTGGAAATCTTCGCTCTTGCCCTGTTCGCTGAGCTCGCCAACTCTAATTCCGGTACATCACGGACTCAAATTGATTCTTTGACGGTAAAGGCCGTTAACCTCAATCGGCTATCGCTTTTGCTCCAAAATTGAATGAGTGTTTGCTAGGCACTGTAAAGCGCCTTAAAAAAAGTACCGACTTTCAGCGTTTTGGAATCGATCACCGTGCTGAAATGTAATTCAGGATTCTGATGATTTTCCGGACATCAGCAAGGGCTCGGTGTTCGGTAGGCGTGGAATCGTATTTCCTTAAGTAATCTGAGACCTTGTCCGGCTGAATCAAACTTTGCACAGGGCAGAATCGGAAAGTCGGTTCTTTGCCAAGGTATTTATAGAGTTTGACGATCCATGGACGATCAGCCGGAACATAATCGGAATACACAGTAGTGCCAGCGAGTCGCCTGTCCAGGCGTGCAACAGCATCCACAACGGAGATCCCTTCTCTCAGCAAAGTTTCGCGAGAGATGTGATGAATATTGGATTCGGCATAGGTATCCCAGTGAGTCCAGTCATCAGGTGGACAGATCAGAAAAGAGTCGTAGATAGTCGGGTTATGCCGATGGCCCCAGGCTATTTCAATCGGGTAACTCTCATCTCCGAGGCCACTTGCCTCAATATCGATAATCAACATTAAGCCCCCCCCTTTAGGTGGATATAACACACCGAAATGCTTTGGATTTAGGCACTCCATGATTCACACAAACCCGATTGTTCGTTTCTGGGGCTGAGCTTCAGGAACATGCTCGCGGCTCAGTTTAAAAGATTCCCGGCCATGCGACTCACCAACTGATCGGATGATCGCTCGCTCCAGCTTCAGTTTCATATCGCGAATTGAACCCTCGGTTAACTCCTGGAGAACCTGGCTGCTCAGGGGATCGGGAAAATGTTCCACCACGTTGAACTTCTCAAGTAGCTGCCTGTACAGGTTTTGGGCAAGCTCCCGCATTTCCTGTTTGGTTGGCGCCTCAATATTGAAGGATGAAAGGCGTGATCGCAGAGCCGGGCGCAATGCTTCGATATTGTTGGTCGCGCAAAACGCCAGGACATAGCTCGTGTTAATCGGCATGTCGAGAAACAGGTCTCGAAAATACTCTCCGCTGTCTCGATCAAACAGAGTATAGAGGGGGTGAATCACGGAGTTGTCCTCGGTGTCCTTTGCCATACACAACTCATCAAACAGAATAACCGGTTGGCCATCTTCGGATTCCTCGATCAAGAGGATCCTGGCGATCTTTCCGGGCTTGGCGTTCTTCCACCCTTTCGACATCCCAGCTAGCTCAAACCTCTCCATCATCTGTGAAACTTTGAGGTCATGGAAAGGCTGACCGAGAGCTTCCGCAACAGCGCGAACGTAAGTTGTTTTTCCAATCCCGGGTGGCCCTTGCAAGTTAATTACCGGTAGCGAAAACGCGCTTCCGCCGATCAGCGAAAGCTTGTAGCGACCAATGATCTCGGTGGTCACTTCACGAAAGTTCGGAAATTTCACCAACAGGACTTTCAAGGCCTTCAAAACGCGCTGCCGGGGTGCATGGAGTTTTCGGCTGGGACCGTTCTCTACAATCTGTTTGTAAAGGGCTTCATCGTGCTCTGATTCAGCCAGAATCGGATCGAAACGAAAATAGTCCTGTGATCTGATGAGCTCGAAAGATGTTTGGGGGCGAGGCTTGGTTTTGCGCATAGTCTCTTCTGCCTTCATTTGGTCAATCGGCAATTCCGTGATGGACTTTTCTGGGCGAGCTGCTTTGTCGTTATTATCCAGAGCATTTGATAGGTGTTTGGCTGAACTCATTTACATTCTCCCGGGTCAATGGCAACAAATCTGAAATCTGGCTTGACACAAAGCTTGTCATTGCGCCTCTCCTCAGATTCCATTTACTAAACGCTTGAAATTCGAGAAAGCGTGAACGTTTTAAGAACCCCCAGGAAAACCTTCCGTTAGTATTTCCCTATCTGGCTATTTCTTTTCATTGCCGGTCTAAAGCGGCCAAAATCTTCACCATCTTGTCATTTTCAAATTGTGTGATTTTATACCGTCCGTGTTTGTTCACCGCGCGAAGATACCTCTCGACTTCAGCAGAGCGGCTGCAGGCTTCCATCATGATTTTATTCACCGCTATTGAATTGAAGAGTGCACTGGGTTCTCCTATTAACCTATCGATCTCCATGCGTTTACTGGCCAACTGTGAGCGTTTTTTGCTCAAGAAAATCAGGGCGACCATGACACCGGCCAAGGCAAACACCCAGTGAACCGCTATGCCCAAAATAACTGTCACACCCACAATGCAGGAGAACAGCAGAACGTTACGGCCCGTCATCAAACGTAAAGACTTTTTTCTTTGAACCAGATTGCTAAACACCTCTGGGTCATAAAGCTTTTGCTCCCATAATTCTTCTTCCAGTTGGGCGGCCGTGGGCTTTCGTTCTTTTACGGGTGTCTCGTTAAGCATTCGGTTACATCCTTCGGGTTATAGGGTCGTTCACTGTCCGGAAATGACCTGGAATTATCAGCACATCAGTCCCCCTCCGAGTAATCGTCAAACACATCGAAAGCATCGAACGGATCGTCCTTTTCAACGCTTGCCTTGAGACATACCTCCCGATACTCGCCTTCCAGTCGGCCCAGAGCGCGACAAATTTCTTTCCAATAATTAAACGGCAGGCGGAATACCGCTGACTCGGTCCTGAATTCAACGAGCGAGTGGTCACCTGAATACTCAGCATCGTCCAGCACCACAATCTCCATCTCCTGAGACGATCTGGTCTGATTTATTGTTTCGCCTTCATCGTCCTCAGTCACAGACTTCCAAGATCGATGCTTTCCCCATACAGGCATAAAATTCACAACACGAGGCATCACCAGCGTCAGGGGCAAACTAAAGCGCCATTCATCGGAACCCTGCGAAGAGACCACAAGAAACAATCCCGGCTGCCAGATTGAGGCATGTTCTCCGATGAGCTCTCCTTTTAAAGAGACTCGATAGCGAGCATCTTCCATTAACAATCCATCGCAGACTTTCTCTAACCCCTGCGCAGTTTCAAGCGCAATTAGTAACTCGTCCCTGTTTTGCCGAAAGGAGCGCTTCATGGCGACTGTGCCCGAGGCAGGCGGAGTAGCCTCTTGTTTGCGATAGGGGTTAACAAAAAGCTCATGCTGGCTACTGAATACTGGTTGCTTTGCAGGCGCTGGCATCCCTTCGAAATAACGACTCATATAAGGCACACCGGCAACCACGGAGGCCTGAATTCGGGCAACCAGCGTGGCGTTATTGTGGCACCGCAAGTTACGACCGATGACAAACGCCTGACCAGCCGAAAGATCACTCCGCACCACCGAACTGATATGTGTGCCATCCGCCTCCGCTACCCGCCCCCGCAAAAGCTGATCGGTCTGTGAATCCGATGATGAGAATGCAATCACAGTACCGATGTTCTGGAGTAGGCAATCCAGCGCCTCGCCACGTTGCGTGGAGGGCACCTTTGCGCTTAAAGCCGACACACTCTGGGTCGCCACCAGGTTGATGTGCCCGTACCCCCGGCAACGATCAAAAAACGTCGTGTCGTCGTATAAACCGCCGGCAGCAGAGTCTTGATCAATATTGATCAGATGCTGGTACTCATCTGCAGCAAAAAAGGTGTAGAAGGTATCTCCACAACCGATT
Organism: Marinobacter orientalis; assembly: GCF_004792665.1. Classification (GTDB taxonomy): domain Bacteria; phylum Pseudomonadota; class Gammaproteobacteria; order Pseudomonadales; family Oleiphilaceae; genus Marinobacter; species Marinobacter orientalis. The sequence continues at coordinate 143,806 of NZ_SRZX01000005.1, read as the reverse complement.
TCTTTGTGTCCTTGAAAACCTGTAATTGTTGCGATCATCCGAATGCGGAGCAGTTTTGAAATGATGTGGGCCGATTTTCCAAAGCTGTCCACGGGAAGGTCCAGCAACAACACCTTTCGATCTCTATACAGCAAATCCTCCATGCAAAAACCACGGATCTGATCCTGTTCGTCATCTGGTTCACTGACCGGTTTTGGCGAGAATTTGTTACGCAGGTTGGCATCTGCACTGAACGGAACCAGCGCACTGATAAGTCCTGCTGTCTGCCAGGTGTACTGCCTCTGTATTTCCTCTATGCCTGGCGGGTCTATGCCAAGCAATTCTGACCTCCCCATGCCCAGTACACTGAATGCGTTAGAAAGCACCGCGTTAAGCAGCTGGAGGTAATCTGCCGGAAGGGATTCGGCCCAACGCATGAATGGGTCGAATTCACTAACAAATTTTTTGGGAGCACTCAGGGCATCCGCAATTTGAGCCAAGGTAGGCTCCTGACCCATAACGCGATAAGTTCTGCGAATAAACTGCGCATCCTGTAGCCCCAAACTTCCCCAGTAAGGCTCACGGGATTTTGGCCGGATATCGTCCAGGAAAGCCGAAAACTGAGCATCGGACATACCTTCAATCAGGTTGTAAGGCTCTGCATCGTCGTCCGCGCCAATCACGATAACCTGATCGGGATACTTATCTGCGAGGTGCCGGCATTCGCGTTTTACATCTATAATCATTCCGGGACATCCCGATTCAATTAACCCGACAGTGGCGGGCCCCTGGATCGAAGTGGATTTTCTAGAACCCGTAGCACCCAAGGTAATTAGGTGGCGATTAGCATCATCAAAAGTAATAATTACCGGCCGTTGAAGACCTTTATAAATGGAAGCATAGTTATCTGAATTTCCGGATACCTTGGCGTACTGACCATGTAGAGGCTTTAAATCAACTCCATTAAGAACAAGCAAGGGTTTGTCTTTCAGGCTCATAGAAATTCCTCAAACGGTGTTCGCCAAGTACAAATGTTAAATAATGGGAATATGGTTCAGTGAGAGAACACCTATTCCTGATATTAGGGTTCTCCGAATCAATAACCGCATAGCCGATTCTTTAACGGTTATTCCGAGACTATTAAAATAGAATCGTGGTGATTTTCCCGATCTAAGGTGGATCGCTTAGTGAACGCATCGTCTCACCCATTTTTGTAGGTTGACCCGAATTTTTTTCCATCCGCTGTTGTCATATACATCCCTCTCTAACCTGACGTACAACGTCAGCCAACAGCATGCAGTCATGGACGGCTCTATGAGGTCGGTTTATCTGCGACAAACGCCGGTTCAACTCCCCTCGCCTAGATCGTATGACCAACTGATCAATCGGCATGAGCACCGCGGGGCAGGACCTGCCTACTGATTCAAAAAGTCGGGAAAGCCAACGTTGGTCCTGATAAGGAGCATCCGAAAATACCGGGTGGCCTAACAGCAACTTCTCCACTCTCTGAGCAACTACCACCACATCCTTCCCGCGCTCACAGCAGTGCTGTCGGGAGATGCCGTGAATCTCCGTTTCCGCATAATTGTCCCAGTGATCCCAACCGCCAGCACTCTCAGGGTTGATCAAGGTTGAAAACGTTTCGCTTCCATCAAGGCTGACCCAGGCGATCTCAATCGGATAGCTCTCATCGACCAGACCACTGGCTTCGATGTCCAAAATAAACATGCAAACTGATCCTCCTGTTGGCGTATAAGTGTTCTTGGCTGTGAGGACTCTTGCTTTACTCAGCCCGACTTCGATTGAAAGAAGTTCTCACCGACCGGCCTCAGACAGAGGGCACATTTATCACACGATCTATCCGTCACCTCCCCAAATAAATTCCTTTATGAATAAGTTAATGCAAAACTAGATCAACGATAATTTCTTCATTTCTGACCTGAATTTATAACCTTCTGTGCCTGACAGGTATAATACTAATATTATGCAAGCGGCTGATATCTGCATCCCTGAATATTGCGCCAAACTCATCAGAGATATGCCAATCGCAATACTTAAACCAATTAATCTAAGGTACGATGCAAAGAGTAAAAACTTATCTTTTTCAGGCTTATTTTTAAATTCGATGCGCACTATATTTTTTTCCACTATAAAGTATGTTAGTTTTGAAAAAACAATTAAAATGCCCGCAAGAACCAAAAATACCAGACCCGCATAGTTATTTTCAGTTACGCTGTAAGAAAACCCAATATTGACAGCCGCAACAGCAAACATTGGCATCACGACTTTTGAGTATTGATTGGTCAAAAGCTCCGAAATCATTTCTTACCTCCATTTTCATTTAAATAATGGTATAGGGTGGCCTATAAGGTATCCGGCAAACAAAGTGGCCTCTCGGCCACCGTATATCTGCCCGCACCTGGAAACGACTAATGGAGTGGGGGCTTGATTCGTTTTGGAACCTCAAACGCCTTGAACGCATCTTCGCCAATTTCACTAAATGCCTCCACGGCTTCCATAAGACTCAGCAGATCATTGCCAACTGACTCCGCTTCATTCTGCTCAAGCCATCGACGTTGCTCTAAGGCCAGCTGATAAAGTTCCTGCTCTCCTACATTGGGAGGGACGAAAGGATATTGCCTTCCATTGTTGCGGTGTTTCAGCGCTAAATCCGTTGAGTCTTCTTTCAGCAACGCATGACGCTTCTCATCTGCTCGCGAGTTCACGAGTTTCAATATCCGAGGTTTTTGTCTCATAACAACGTCCTTTAAATCTGTTTTTAATTAGCGAGTTTGCAATCACAATGAGAGCCTACGTCACGCATCGGAAGGAATAACGAGCAATGACCTCGGTCCGCCGCTTTCAGGGGCTTAGCCAATTCCTAATTCGGGTCTATCAGCAGGGTTAGATATTTGCTTCTTGAGCTTCCTATCAAACACGCTCCTGATCTTTCGGTGCATGTTGATACTGAAGTAAAGTCTTTCGCAGAGATCCAATGTCTCAATCGGCCGTCCAATGGCCATCACACGATTCTCAAACACCTTCGCACACGCCTTAAACGCGTTTTCAATGGAGTTGTCGGAGTATAAATGCAGGCTGTCACCAGTCCGGCTCCCGTAGATTGGCGCGCGCACAGACTGCTCATAAAGCGCAGCGATAACTTCATCGAAGTTAGAGTTCCGTTCGCCCCCGAATATAATGCGATGAAGTTGCGACGAGATTGCTGGAGAGGGTGTTGACATAGAGTCAGTCTTTGCATTAGCATCTTTCATAAGAATTGTCCTGTTTAGGATTTGAGTTAAGCTGGCAGTGTCTAGACGCGACCTGAGAACCTCGTCGAGACAACCTCCCCAAATTGGGTTGCAGCTTTTCGGTAATTAAGTTAAGATGAGATAGAAAAAGAAAACTGAGTGCTGTTAGCTTTTCCCGACCTACATCGATAATTATAGCTCGGATGGATACTTTTGTCAATATTTTATTGACTTTTAGGTTTTTTTAGTGTTTGGCTAGCGATAAAAAGTTTTCAAACCTAATCCAGAAATCTAAATTTCCAGTATTTTCATAGCGCCCTCCTTGTCTAATTCAGTGCACACCTTTTTGAATTGGCGGCATTTTCTCATATCAATATCTTTCTCCCGACAGATCTCTTAGCTGATCTAGCGTCATAAGTTTTTTTCGACGAACCAGTCCAGACAGAAAATATTTTTGGTGGTATGTCGCGCACCAACCTTGCCCTGACTCAAGAATCTGAGCGGTCACAATACGCTGACCTGCCGCGTAAGGAGCTGGAGCTGACTCAACTGTACCAACGACCCTCACGTCCCCTGCAGGGAATCCCTCATCGGTAACCAGCCTGATGTACTGCCAATCGACCAGGTGAACCTCAAGAGAGCGCAAGAGCTCCCTGTATTCAGCCTCGTCCATCTCACACCTCACCCTGCGTGCCTGTCTTCAAGCATCTTGTTGGTCTGCTCGCCCATGCGCTGGCGCTCGCTCCACCGTGATTCTATACCCTAGGTCCACGCTTTCCCCTGAAACCTCAACCTCATCTCCGATCTGAATGTCCGCTCTCTCCAACAACTCTTGCGGAATCACGACATAATGGTTATTGCCATCGAACTGGATTTTCCGCTCATGCGACACCTTTTGGCGATGTTGGGCGATTACCGAGATAATCAGAATCAGGCCTCTCACTCGCTGCGCCTTTTACTTAGCGTGCGCGGAAGGTTCAGCTCATACCGGCCCTCAGGCTTGTGTTTACTCACCCAACACTCGTATTTGACGCTCCGCCAGAGCCGTTCGACAAAGATGTTGTCATGGTAGCAGCCCTTGCCGTCCATGCTGATCCGGATGCCCTGTTCTTTGAGAACGCCTGTGAAGGCCTCACTGGTGAACTGGACGCCCTGGTCAGTATTGAAGATTTCCGGCGTTCCATGGCGCTGAAGAGCCTCTTCCAGGGCATCGACACAGAAATCGGTGTCCATGGTGTTTGAGACTCGCCAGGACAGTACCTTGCGGCTATGCCAGTCAATAATGGCGATCAGATACATGAAGCCCCGGGCCAGCGGGAGGTAACTGATGTCTGTCGCCCACACCTGGTTAGGCCGATCGATCCGGAGCCCTTTGAGCAGGTACGGATAGACCTTGTGCCCATCGCCCGGAATGCTGGTTCTCGGGCGCGGATACACCGCCTGGATGCCCATAGTGCGCATCATGCGTTGAACCCGCTTGCGGTTTACCGGGTGACCCTTGTGCTGCAAATGAACTCGCATCTTGCGAGAGCCGTAGTACGGCGTTTCCAGATGCTGCTGGTCAATCAGATACATCAGCTCCAGATCCTCCTGACACCGTTCACGAGGAATGTAATAAACCGATGAGCGACTCACTTTGAGCAGCTCACACTGGCGCACAATACTGACCTGGGGATGACCTCGCTCGATCATCGCCAACCGACGTTGACGGTTTACTGATCGAGCTTGCGCGACAAAAAATCGCGTTCCACCGTCAGCTTGCCGATCTCGCGGTAGAGTTCATCAGTATTGGGCTCGTCAGATTGCTTGGCGGACTTTCTCTTCCCCTCGAAGAGGTCGGTCGCATTGTCCAGCAGCTCGCGCTTCCAGGTACTGACCATGGTCGGGTGAATCTGGAACCGGGCAGCAATCTCAGAGGTGGTCTCGTCTCCTTTGAGGGCAGCCAGGGCGACTTTGGACTTGAACGATGCGCTGTACTGTTTGCGTTTCTTGCTCATGATTCTCCTCCTTGTGGAGATGATGAATCAGAGCTTAGGCACCTGTCCAAATTTCGGGGACCACTTCACTCAACCACCGGATAACAGGCATCACCCCACAACGTCTCTGGGTGATCCATCATTATCGTCAGGATGACCGGTACCAACTTGCTCATCAACGCCACACAGTCCCGAATCTGATCACGATTCACCGAGCTGCCCCAAGTGGCCCCGCCATGAATCAGCTGGTTCCGCAGTGTATATATCCTGGATAAGGCAATGCCGATAACGCTTGCCGTATCCTGTTTGCCCAAAGCGGTTTGGGCTGCAATCTTCGCCCGGTCAAACTGACTCTGCCATTCCTCCTCGGTAAGCTTGTCATTGTGAAAATCCCAGAACGCCTGGAACACATACCGGTTGTTAAGCAGAACTCGGATACTGCGGGGGAATTCGCTCCATGCAAGTTCACCCAGAAGTCGCACGCTATCCAGTTCCGACAACTTTTCAAGAAAGCTACGGAAAGAGGTTTGCTCGGATGCCCGGTACTCTTCGCTGATCTCAGTGGCATAGGCAGCGTTGAATGCAATCCAGAGGAATATGAACTTGCCATCGAGGTCATCCTGCATTTCCGCACGCTGAAGCCAGCTCAATGAGCGGTGAACGCGTAGGCTGAGGTTCGAATGGTAGTTTTCTCGCTCAGTTCTGTGACTATGTTTTAACCGCTGGTAATCCATATTCGCTCCCTGCCTGTTAGCGCCTGCATTCACGCCTCAGCTGTTGAATGGAACTCCGGCCTGAAGCCACTGGCGAAAACATTCACAAGAGTTCGAGAGGTCGAAACATCGACTGTCTTCGGAAGCTTTTCAGAATCTGCCTGGCCATACCCGGAAAAGCTCCACTTCAGAATTTTGCCATTACAGACAGCATAGCTGTCGTCTTCTTTTACTTGTTGTATGGCTACAGAAAATATTGCCATATCGCTTTTAGAGACTTATTAAACCATTCCAGCCAGCCCCTCCGCCAACCCGGAAATCCTCTCCCTCCAAGCCAAAGGCTCCAACCACCGCACCGGAATAGACTCCATCCCCCAAGCCGCCCCAGCAATCTGTCCGGTCACAGCCCCCACCGTATCTGCATCATCCCCCAGGTTCACCGCAGTAATCATCGCATCCTCAAAAGACTCTGCGTGATAGCAGCACCATAAAGCCGCCTCCAGGGTGTCGATCACATACCCACTAGATGAAATCTCATCCCGGGTAAAGTGTCGGAAGAATCCGTTTTTAATTCGGCCAACTGCCATTCCGCGCTCCTGGGTATCCGGCAGATTCTCCAGTAAGACTTTCAGGTCGGCGCCCCGGCGCAGTTCCCACAGAACAGCGCCCAGCAGTTCTGCGCTATCCAGGCAGTCGGCACTGGCGTGGGTCGTACGGCTGCTGTCGATGGCATATCCGATGGCGGTCTTTTGGTCTGGCGCAGCGATCACTGCCGGCGCCAGCCGCATGATGCCACCGTTGCCGCTGGCAAAAGGGTTGTCTGTTCCAGCGAAACTTACCTGGGTGCGGGAAAAGCGGCGGAGAGCATCGCGGGTGGTGTTACCGATGTCGATGCAATTTTCCTGGCAGGACATATAGCCGCTATCCATCCATCGCACATAGCGGCTTAGCTGGTCTTTCGAATCAAAGCGTTCGCAAGCCAATAAGCTTTCGGCCAGGCAAAGTGCCATAGCAGTATCGTCTGTCCACTCGCCCGGCTTCACGCTAAAAGCACCGTCGCCTGTCATTTCAGTATGCAGGGGGAAAGAATCCCGGCGCCGGAATTCAACGGTTGTGCCTAAGGCGTCGCCCACGGCCAAGCCCAGAAGCGTTCCTTTTGCGAAATCGGTATTGTTGCTCATATGCATCTCCTCGTTGATGCAAACAGATTAACCTCGCCTCGCGTCATTTCATGTCGCACCAGGAATTGAACACGTTACGACACAAACCGACGCATTGATGATCCATACTGGAATCCATCAGAGGAGACGCTTATGAACAACACCCAGCAAACCGCAATCACCTACGACGTTATCGGCGACGTTCACGGCCATCACGATAAACTGACCGCCCTGCTGAAAAAGCTCGGCTACAGCAAAGTGGAAGGCACCTGGTGCCAACCCGGCCATAAGACTGTGTTTGTGGGAGACCTGATCGATAAGGGCCCCAAGCCCGCCAAGGTTCTTGAAACTGTCCAAAAGATGGTGGATGCAGGTTCGGCAATGATGGTCATTGGCAACCATGAGCTGAACTGGATTCAGGATGCGGCTGATCACACCGATGACCTGTTGGCTTTTCTGGACAAGACAGAAAATCACCCCTGTCGTCACAAGCTGGTTTCCGCTTATAAATACGAGCCTGACCGCCTGATTGAGCTTTTCCAATGGCTACGCGAACAACCCATCTATATTGATCACCCGGATATCCGTGTCGTCCATGCCTGCTGGGATGAAGCGGCTATCGCTACCCTGAAAAACGCCGGCATTGAACGCCTGTGTCACAAAGCCCTTGCCAGCTACCGTGACACCTACTCCGGCATCTACCTGGCAATGGATCGCGTAATCGCCGGTTGCGCGCACCAGTTTCCATCACACCTGGCGGACCGCCCGAAGTTCCGCAGTATTCGCTTCCGCTTTCAATGGTGGCCTGAAGACAAAGTGGCAATTAATCCGATAGAGGGTGACGTTGCGCGCATCAATTTGCCTGTACCAGACGCCATAAAACCGCCAATATTTTTCGGCCACTACGCACTGACGGGCACACCGGATACTCTGGGAGCCAATGTCGCGAGTGTCGATTATTCGGCAGCTTATGGCGGCCCTCTGACGGCTTATCAGCACCGGGCAGGCCAACCACTGAAGCCGGAACACTTTGTTACCTAAAGACAATTCTGGCCTCCCACTCCCTCTGCTAATCTGTTTCGTCAAAACATAAACAGAAGGACGTTGTTTTGGCGACACTGATCCCTCCGCTCGCTTCCATTGAGCTGGATGCCCTTCCCAACAGCGAACGCCGGGTTCTGAATCACCTGAACGATCTGGAATTTCCCGGTCTGGAGGTCTATTTCAGCCTCCCTCTGGTCCGGGAGAAAAAACAGGGAACGTTCAGGAGCGAAGCGGATTTCATTTTGTTTCACCCTGCCCATGGCATTCTTGTGGGAAGTGACAGGCGGTGGCATCTCGTTCCAGAACAGTCGCTGGTTTACCCGGAACAATTCCGGTACCTACCCTGTTAAAGATCCGGTCAAACAGGCGGATAACGCCATTGGCGATATCATTACCCGCATCAAGCAAGTTGCGCGGGATGGATTGCTATTACCCATTGGCAGAAATCTGGTCTTCCCGGACACCGTAGCCGAGGGCATGACTCTGCCCATGGGTTTATTACGGGCCGACATCATCGATCACAACAACCTTGAGGATCTGGACCAGGACGCACTGAAGGCTCTTTTTGCGCGCTGGCCCCACCAGGACAAACTGCCAATCAGTAGAGCCAATGCCACGTTTGTTCGAGACAAAGTGCTGAATCCCACTTTCCATCTTGCCCCAGCAATCGATGCAACCCTAGACCAGATTCAGTCGCGCCTGGTTCAACTCACCAATCAACAGGTATGGGCACTTGAGCTTTTACGCTTTGTCCCGAGGCTCACCATCACCGGCGGCGCGGGTACCGGCAAAACATTGCTGGCACGGCAAAAAGCGCGGGACCTTGCCTCTGAAGGTAAAAACGTTCTGGCCCTTTGCTTCAACAAAGCATTGGCAGACCACCTCCATGAATCCCTGCAGAACGCCGATGAGCAGTTGGAAGGCTCTATCACAGCGTCCAGCTTCCATGATTTTGCTCGCCACCTTATCGAGCAAGGGGGTACCCTATGGGCACCGCCAGAGACACCAGCGGACAAGCCAGCGTTCTACGAAGAAACAGTCCCTACGCTACTAGCTGATGCGGCATCTGTCCTGAAAGAACAATACGATGCCCTTCTGGTAGACGAAGCCCAGGATTTTCACCCGTTGTGGTAGATGGCCCTGCACGCTGTATTGAAGCAGGAAGCCCAGGTAATTCTCTTTGCAGATCCATCCCAGAACCTTTATGGAAGAGATTTCGAGATACCCTCGGATGTATTCGATGGCATGCTGCCCTACCCCTTCCAGCTTATGCATAACTGCCGTAACTCCCTGGAAATTGCCCAGTGGCTCAACAACCGCTTCGACTACGCCAGCGTTCCGGCTCCCAACCTTCACGCCGCCAATGAGCTGGTAAAAGAGCACGTCTGGAAAAACATCGATGAGCAAACGGTCCAGTTGGCCAAGGCCTGGGAAGCCCTTAAAGAACGTGGTGTCAAAGCCGAGCAACTGGCCATCCTCAGCCCTTACCGCCCAGAAAACAGCGGCGGCATCCGTACCCTTGAGAACGCATTTGAAGGCGAGCCTTTCGTGACTAGTACCATCAACAGCTACAAGGGCCTGCAGTCTCCATTCGTTTTCCTGGTCGATATGAACACCGGGGCCTTCGCCTCCCGTGAAGACCTTTGGTATGTGGGCGCAACGCGTGCAACGGTTGGGCTGCAGACATTCGCGAAAATAGAAACCTGAGGGTCATTCTTTCATAGCGTCATAATCTGTCGCACCGATCCCCCATAGTGGCAACACGAAACAGCCAAAGGGGGATTTCGATGAACAACTACAACGCCTATATCACCAGAGACACAGCGGGTGGTGCGAGCCTTAGCCATTTCCCCGGGCGGATCCTGAACGTCGATGAGCCCGACGTTTTTGCACTGGACATCATCGATGCCCCCAATCTGGAAGTCATCCACCTCAAGCGCCTGAAATCCCACAAACGCCCCCACCTGGTGTTGAGCAACTTGCCAAAGTTGCAGCAGGTCATCCTGCCCTCTGGTCACCCCGGCGCCATTGTGCATTTCAACAGCGAAAAAGCACCGATACCCTTTGTGATCGCCGGCATGGTCAGTGAGATCGATGCGGCCTGGGAAAACACACAACTGCGCATGGAGGCCACGCCCCACCACCATCACTGGACTCGCGTTATTTGCAGCGGCCCGGGAGACAGCATTCCCGAACCTGCCGGCAACGGTCTGGTGATCCTCAATGGCACCATGCCGAAGGATAGCGATCAGCTAACGCTGGGGGCCGACAATGACTGGCTGCTAACCAACATCGCCGGCCTCCGCCATGCGCAAATCAACACTCGCGGTAAAGCCGTCCTGCAGCAGATTCCTGACCTGAGGACGGTAAACAGCTCCGGCCACGGCCTTACCCTGGAGGTCAGCCAGGCACCGATGCTCAAGCGTGTTTCTGGTGTAGGTGACCGGTTTACCCTGCACCAGAAAAAACAAAATGAGCGTGAGCTCACCATTGCGGACCAATGGCAGCATGCCCGCATCCACAGCAGCCGTTTACAGGCTCTGAGCTTCCCCAATGGCTCAAGCCTTGCCCTGCATCACTGCAACGCATTGCAGCGCGTGGATTTTCCGCTGGGGATGGATGTGGAGTGCTTCGGTGCGCTGCCGGCGCCACTGATGCGCAGCGCCCGCTTCTATTTCGATGAGTCTTCGCTCAATGCCAGCCTGGACCGTTTCAGGAACGGCGATGCATCGCAACTGGCCGGAATTCTGAGCATCCTGGCCAATGCACATGAGCGGGAACAAGTCGTGCTCAGCCTGCAGAAACTCCACGAACTCTGCGAGCTTGGCGTTGCCCCGGATCTGATCTGGACCTCCCGCCGTGAACTGGCCACCCGCCACCGGGATAACCGCGGCAAAAACAAACGAGCCAATCGACCGTTCAACGAAGCTGCCATGGTAAAGGCAGATCTCTACTGGCACTGGAAGTTTCCGGAGGATCTGGCGCCTCAAGGCTGGGAGGCAGATCTGAGGATCTGGCAATACTGCCATCCAGCGGTGCCTGCAGCGGCCGAGTACAGCGAAATAATTGCCTGTACATGCTGCGACGAGCAGGCCCTGAACACCTTGATTCGCCTTGCAGGTACCGCCTCCGACGAAAGCGATATCTACGCTCTCACCCTGCGCTGCATGGAGGAATACCTTCTCAAGGATGAGGACTTTCTTCTGAACCGTAATCGCAGCCAAAACCGGGATCCAACCATGCGGCTGGTAAAACTTCTGATTGGTGGCCGAGCTGGCAATGAAGCGCAACGCACCGTAATTGCATTTCTGTGCGAAATACTGCCCCTGGCAACGTTGGTGAAGTCCATTCCACCGGTCGTCCACCTATGCCCTGGTGTGTTCCGTAGTCAGCTCATGGCCCTTGCCCGTAGGCCGGAAGGCTGGTTCCGGGCTCGAATGGAAAGCCTGGCGTTTTACAAGCGGGGGCGAAAGCTGGACGAGTACCGCAAACAGCTCATGCACATTGCCCTGGCTCCCTGCACCTCCGAGGAGGAGGAAGAGGACGAACCCAGTATTGAAGCCGGCACCAACTACACACTATTTCAAGGAGAAGCCTGATATGACCGAACAGAACCCGACTATCCAGAGCCGCAATAAACGCTACGCCACTCCTGGCCAGATTCACGGCATTCTCCGGCACCAAATCGGTTTGCTGGGAGAGCAGCCGGAACTGGCTCATCAGCTACCCCCAATTATGCTCTGGGGCCCACCCGGTGTGGGTAAAAGCGCCATCGTTCGGGATGTATGCGAGAAAGCCGGCGTCGATTTTATCGACATTCGCCTGTCCCAGCGCGAACCGGTCGACCTGCGCGGCCTGCCGGTGCCAAAGGAAGAGTCCGTGGACTGGCTGATCTCCGGCGAGTGGCCTCGGGATCCGGATAGCCGCGGCATCATCCTTTTCGATGAAATCACCGCTGCGGACCGTTCCCTCCAGGTAGCGGCCTACGAACTGATCCTCGATCGTCGCCTGGGCAATCTCTACAACCTGCCCGATGGTTGGCTGGTTGTAGCCGCTGGCAACCGAGCCGAAGACCGCGCCGTCGCACAGACCTTTTCCAGCGCGCTGGCCAACCGTTTTTGCCACCTGGATGTTGAGGCGGATCTGGACAGCTGGTGCCAGTGGGCCGCGGCAAACCAGTTGCATCCGGACGTCATCGGTTTTGTCCGCTTTCGGCCCGAGTGTTTCTTTAACATGAACGGCAAGGTTGAACAGGGCTGGCCCAGCCCCCGCAGCTGGACCCGGGTTTCCAGCACTCTGGAGCACGCTGGCGAAGGCCTGGATGAAGATACCCTGTGCCTGATGATTCAGGGCCTGGTAGGCGCCGCCGCTGCCACCGAGTTTTTGGCATTCCGCCGCTGGAGCAAAGAACTACCGGACGTACCTGCCATGTTGCGTGGAGAGTGCCCCATCAGCATTCCGGAGCGCGCGGATCAGCGTTTTGCCTTTTGCAGCAGCCTGGCCCACCACCTCTGGAAGGGCCCGGAAAATCGCCAACAACAGCGCCTGGACCGCTTCTTCAAGATCAGCCAGGAGCTGACCTCTGATTTCGCCACCCTGGCTCTGCTGGATGCCACCGCGGCACAGGGAGATTCGTTGCAGGAACAAAAAGCCATGGACGTGTTCTGCCACCCGGCTTTTGAAGCCTGGAGCAAAAGCCACGGCAAAGTCTTCAACCAGCATATGGAGAAAGTGGCATGAGCGCGCTCAGACATAAAGCGCCTCTGCAGCCATCGGACGAAGACCAGGCGCTCAAAAAAACCATACGCAAAACCTGCGAGCAGGACCGCGCACTGATGATGACGGCTCAGCCCTTTACTGCCATGTTGGCCATGCAGCTGAACCTGATTCCCGTTGTCGACAATCGTCTTCCTACAGCAGGCACCGATGGCAGAAATATCTTCTTCAATGCCCGCTTTATGGCACAACGCAGTGAAGCAGACCGACGCTTCATCCTTGCCCATGAAGTCTGGCATTGTGCCCTCGGCCATTTCCGTCGGCAGCTTGGTCGGGATTCCCATCTCTGGAACCAGGCCTGTGATTACGAAGTGAACCATTTGCTCAGCGCCGAGCTTGGCCATTGCCCTGCTGACGCCCTGTGGGATCGGCGTTTTCAGGAACTCTCTGCGGAAGAAACCTACGCAAGACTCAGCGACGGAATCGAACAGTCGAGAAAGGGCCAATCGGTACTCGATAGCCACGACCTGGAATCAGCGTTAAACGACCCAACCGAAGACATGGTCATCGATCCGGACTTCAACCCGGAAACCGCAGCAACCACTCAAGACGAACAAGCCCTGAGCGAAGCCTGGCGCCAGAGATTGATTGCCGTGGCTCAACAGCGTGAGCGTATGCCCGGCAACTTACCTGGCCACCTGCGGCGCATCATTGATGAGATCCGCGAACCCCAGGTGCCCTGGCAGCAACTGCTTGCGCGCTTCCTGCAAAAACAGCAGGGCGGTGACCGTCAATGGCTCCCGCCCTCTCGCCGGCACATACACCGGGGCCTTTACCTACCCAGCCGCCGGGGGAGCATTCTGGAACTCACGGTAGCCCTGGACAACTCCGGCAGCTGCCTGGGCGATATCCCGGACTTTCTGGCCGAACTTAAAGGCATGCTGGCCGCGTTCAATCGGGTCAATCTTCGGTTTATGGTCTTTGACACACGGATACAAAGCGACCAGCAACTGACAGAACAGGATCTGTATCGACTGGACAAAATGGAGTTGAAAGGAGGCGGGGGAACCGATTTTCGACCGATGCTTGCAGCCTGTGAAGAACAGCCGCCCCAGGCGCTGATCGTCTTGACCGATGGCTACGCTGACGCACCTGAATATCCCCCAACCTATCCCGTATTATGGGCATTGGCCAAGGACGGAAAACGCCCCGTAAGCTGGGGCGATGCTCTCAATCTGACCGACCACGCCATCTAGGCGTGGAACCCGATTTCCCGCTTGCCGAGCTCTCCCAACTGCAACAGCTGCTCCTCCTCAAGAGCCTTCAGCAAACGATCCAGCTTAGGCCGCAATCCCAGCAACTGAAGCTGGCTTAACGCAGCTTGCACCAAGCCCGGTGTCACCGCTGTAAAGTGGGCCAGTGCCGATGCCGGCAACTTCGCTACACGATCCGCATCAACCACACAGGTCGTAAGCAGACCCTTCAACTGAACTGGCTCCAGGTATCCGAAACGCACTTTCAGCTGAAAGCGGCGCATGACCGCCGAATCCAGGCTATCCATTCGGTTGGTGGTGGCCAGAAACACGCCTTTGAAGCGCTCCATGCGAACCATGAACTCATTGGTCATGCTGACTTCCCAGGAGCGGTGGGCGGTTTCGCGGTCAAACAGAAAGGTGTCAGCCTCGTCCAGAAGCAACACGGCACCACTGCGCTCTGCCTCAGTAAAAATGCCGGCAATGTTCTTTTCTGTTTCACCGATATAGCAGGATTGCAGGTCACTTCCGCTGACCAGCTTGAACGGTCGGCCCATGCGGCTGGCGAGCTCACTGGCATAGACGGTTTTACCAGCGCCTGGTGGCCCGTAGAGGCACAAACGAACGGGTTGGCCACGGCGGAGCATACGCTCCACATTACGCAAAACAGGCTTGGTATTCAGCCACTCGGCAGAAAACACCAGGCCGGATGATTCCCGGGATTGCGCCTCAATGGCCACATTCAACGGTTCACCGCGGGCAAGCGTAAGACGGTCTTCCAACACCGACTGCAAACGTTGCTGGTTACGCTGGGGCTGGTTCGCGGGTAACAGCGCCCCTACTTCGCGCAGATTGCTGGCCAGGGCCGGCGTCATCCAGGGCTTGCCGGCCAGCGCTGCCGACCAGCCATTGCTCACCGGTAAGGGTTTGAGCGTGTCGACAACACTGCTCATACGGGTGGAACCGTTGTCTTTAATGGGCAGAACCAGAGTAAAACGGCGCAGAAACGCCGGATCAATGTGATCCACACGATTACTGATCCAGATCGTTGGTACGCGATTCTGCTCAAGCAACTTATTGAGCCAGCCCTTAGCCAAATCCTGGGGATCGCGGAAGGCATCCTCCATCTCATCAAATAACAGCACCACGCGCGAGCGATCTTTGAGGAATGACTGCGCAACATAGACCGAATCCAGGCGCTCCGAGCCGGTCAGCGTCGCCTGATGCTCAGCAACCGTGGGCACCTCATATAACGAGGAACCCAGGTGGCAAGCCAACGCTCGGGCAAGCTCTGTTTTACCCGTCCCCGGAGGCCCATACAACAGCACATTCGCGCCCGGGCTACCCTGCTCCAGAACCTGCCGCAAGTAGTCGATCACCAACTGCAAGTCACCGACGCCTGAAAATGCCGACAAGGGAAAAGAAGGGGGAGGCGCAAACGGGCAGATGGTCTGCAAAATAAGCTCGATGGCATCCTCATGCTCACCAGATTCGTGTGCCAAAGATTCAGTCACCTTGCGCAACACAGCTCCGGGGCAAAGAAACTCATCTACATTCTCCCGATGGCCACTTTTCCACGCTTTCAGCAAACCTGAGAGGATCAGGGGCTTATCTTTATCTACCGCTTCGAGAATGGCTGATACGGGCTCGCGCAGACAATACTCAAGCACCCGGAGTGAGTGCTGGGTGTCTAAGGTGTTTATATCTATCAGTAGATTCCGGACCCAATGAAACTGGATACCAAGAATCGCCAACGTCAAAATCTTTGTTTCTACCTGTGTCAGGGTAAGCCGGGTTGTCAGGGTTTCCAGAAGGGCGTTGAAACCCAGGACCGGGGGCTGTGGAGCAGTCCTGAGCTGCTGCTCAAGTTCAACTTGCCGGTTTTTCAATGAACGCTTGAAAGCCTCAAGGGTCGGGTAAGGATAAACAGCAGATTGATCCTGATAACCTTCATTGCTGCCGAGGTGACGGGGTTGGAAGTTCAGAGTCTTTAAAACCTCGTCAGTGATCGGGCCTTCAGGGACATCAACACCACGAACCTCCTCCAACTCAAGTAAATTGGCCTGGTAAATGGCATCCTTTTGACAGAACAACAAATTTGCATCCGGCGCCGTCATCAAACGACACATATACAGTTGAAGCAGCATTTTTGCATCGGGGTTCGAGTTGCCCTCTGCAGGGGCCTCAACATGCTGGTCAATCAGGTCGGTCCACTTCATTCACATTCCTCCAACGTAGAGGAACAGTCTAAAGAACCGACGCGACAGTCTCTGACGCAACCAGCCCTGATACTGGCCGAGCTTGCCTATCCCCCGTAAACTGACTGCCACAGGTACCTAACCGCATCAAAACACTGGAAACACAATGAACCTGAATGATCGCGCCACCGGCGGACTGCTGGCACTTGCCTGCGGAGACGCACTTGCCAACGGAGTTGAATTCAGCCCCCGAGGCAGCGCCGATATCAAAGACATGCACAGCACCCGCAGATACCTGCCAGTGGGCCAATGGTCAGACGACACGGGTCTGGCGCTCTGTCTGGGAGAGAGCCTGGTTGCGAAGAACGGCTTTGATCCGGCTGATCAGATGCGCCGCTACGAGGGCTTTTACGACCGCCAGGAAGGCTGGCCCAGTGAACTGGCGCTGG
The DNA here is from genome assembly GCF_004792665.1 of Marinobacter orientalis. Lineage (GTDB taxonomy): Bacteria > Pseudomonadota > Gammaproteobacteria > Pseudomonadales > Oleiphilaceae > Marinobacter > Marinobacter orientalis. Next base: position 127,067 of record NZ_SRZX01000005.1, on the reverse strand, counting down.
CGCCCGGCAACACACTTGGTGCGGCCCTTAAAAAATTCAAATACACCGATGAACCCTTCGCTGGATCCACCCATCCACTGGCTGCCGGCAACGGCGGCCTGATGAGATTGCTCCCCGCTCTGCTGGCCGCGCACCCTGATCTGGAATTAACCCGCCTGTGGGCACGGGAATCGACCAGAACAACTCACGGCGCAGAAGAATGCCTGGAAGCCAGCGAACTATTGGCACTGGTCATTCACCAGTTACTCCTGGGTGAGCCGAAAGCCACGGCCCTAGCTGCCGGCAAAAGCGAAACCTGGAAAAGCAAAAAGATTGCTGCGCTTGCCCAAGGGGACTATCTGGAAAAATCCGACGCGCTGATCAAAGCGAAAAGCTACGTGGTAGATACCCTGGAAGCTGCCCTTTGGTGTTTCGGCACAACGGATTCACTGGAAGCCGCACTGTTAACCGCCGCAAACCTTGGAGACGATTGCGACACCGTTTCAGCTATCACCGGCCAACTCGCCGGTTGCCACTATGGCAAGAACGATATACCCGCAGCCTGGCTTGAAGTTCTAGCAGACAAAAAACGCATCGAAGAACTTGCCACACAGCTGATTCAAATGGCGCCAAAGGCAGCCTGAGCCAAGGGAAGCAACCACCGACATGTCGAACCAGCTCAAACGGCAAATAGACATACTCAAGATACTGCCGCGTCCTGGCCTGGGAAAGTCCACCACAGAGATTTATGAGCTTCTCCAGGAACACGGCTACTCCACCAGCAAGCGCAGCGTGGAAAGGGATCTTGCCAGCCTGGCTGAAACATTCCCACAGGCAATACACCGCAGAGAACAACAGGGCCTGAACGGCCGAACCAGCTATTGGCACCTGACCAGCCTGAAAGGCCTTCTGCCCGAAACGCTCATCAATAACAACGATGCGGCGCTGGCTCTTACCCTGCTCAAGCAGCAGGCCTACAACCGACTGCCACGGGGCGTATTCAAGCGACTGGATTCGCTGTGGGAACAAGCATCCGCAACAGCAGAACAGAACCGTGATGCTCAGCAATGGATGCAGCTGATCCAATACCTGCCAGACCCCATGCGCCCTGAATCACAGCCGATTGATGAGCAAGTTCAAAGTGCGGTGGAGGATGCGCTACGGGATTCTGACAAGCTGGACTTGATTACCAAAACCCTGGACGGGGAAACCAAGCTGAACGGACTACTACCCCTGCGAATGCTCCTACAGGAAGAAATCCTCTACCTCCTGGCTGAAAATCCCAATGCCGAAACCATGGATGGCAGCATCCAGCTGGTACCCCTACATCGAATTCTAACCGCCAAGTCCAGCCTTGGCCTGAACGACACTTCTCTGGAACCCGACCTGGCCCAGCAATTTGCCCTGGGTATGGAAGGCTCTTTGCGGTTGGTCCTGCGGGTTAAGCGGCCACTAGCAGAGGCGCTGTTTAATCGCCCTATTGGCCGGGATCAGAAGATTAGGCGAGATGAGGAGAAGCCTGACTGGTTTATTGTGACGACCGATATCGAAAATAGTCCGCAACTTCGACGGTGGTTGGAGAGAAGGGATGGTAGCGAACTAGAGCTACTTGAACCGCATAGATTCCCGCCTTAAATAGCAATCGCAGAAAAACGACTATTCGACAGAACGAATAACTGATTCTCCATTTTGCTGGTCCACTCAGTCTGATCGGCTGATTGCTAGATAAATAGGCCTTGACATTTCGATTCATGAGATTATGATTACTTTACGTACCATTTCTGAAGCTGCGAGATCACCTAATGTATAACCAAGATCTTTTTGAAGCTCCCACATCAAGGAGTTCCAGTCCTATATTTCAGCAATATCTCCCCTTAGTCACAGAAATCGCTAAATCGCCCCATTCTGTGAAAATCTGGGATATACCTTACACCATCCCTCAGTTGTCCTACTTAGTGCACGGCGACTATCGATATTATGGGAAATTCCCGTCCGTCGTGGCCGGTCAGATTCTAGAACAAATTCCAAGACCAACTAGCAACCATTACGTTTTAGATAACTTCTGCGGTTCTGGGACAACCTTAGTTGAAGCCAACCTCAGAGGAATAAAATCCTACGGGATTGATATAAGCTGGCTCTCCGTATTGGCATCGAACGTCAAAGCTCGAGTAAATGACACAGAAGAAATTAAAATAGAACTGGGCAAGCTAGTAGCCTGGTTCGAAAAAAACCACACTAATTATGAAGCGCCCTCAGATAATTTTTCAGAAAAATGGTTTACAAAAGAGGCATCAATAGATCTAAAAGCGATACAAGATTATCTTTATAAAATGCCAGACGGGGATGTAAAAGACTTTCTTCTTATCGGTTACATCGGCATCGTCAGACGCGTATCAAAAGCCCATGATGGTGAGGTCCGGCCACATATAAAGAAAGAAAAGAGACAACGAAATGTAATATCTGCTTTTTCTAAGAAAATCCAAGATATGTGCAAAAACCATAATGAATATAAAAAATTGATAGGCCGAAATAATATTTCTAAATGTTTTCTTGGTGACAACACAGAATTACCCAAGCAATTCAGTGATAATCTTTGCTATCTTGTCATAAGTCATCCGCCTTACCTTAACAGCTTTAACTATGCGCCAGTTTATAGTCTAGAATATTATTGGGGAAAACCTTTTGAATCCTTTTACACTAACAACACAATCCAGCTATATAAGTCGGAAATGAAGGCCCATCCTGCATCTGAAAATATCGTAGAGTCTTACTTCGAACATTTAAAAAAATGCTACACTGAAACATACCAAGCACAACCAAAAGGCAGCTACCTAGCAGTTGTTATTGGAGATTGTACGCGCAAAGGAGAACTCATTCCCGTTTGTCAAAGAACGATTCAGTTAATCACCAAAATTGGATATAAGCTCGAAGAAGAAAACTATCGAACTACGCACTATGGATTAGGAAAATATGCTTATCGTCACCGCGCTGATTATCATGGTGACGATAAGGAGAAAAAAGATGGAATACTTATATTCAGGAAATGATTTTTAATTTACCATCTATGATGGCGAACTTTTTAAGTTGGCCATCCTTTATATCTCTGAAGATCTTCCCCTCATACTCATCAACTATTTCAAAAGCTATTGACCGAACCATATCGTCATTCAACAGATTATCTTTCTTTATCATAGAGTAAAAGTCTGAGCCAAATTTTTCCTCAAACACTTTAAAAGCTTGAACAATAATACTGTCGGCCACTACTAAATTTACATCTATGCAAGCCTTTATGATGTTTTGACTTTTTTCTTCCCAATGTGAAAACTCGGTCAACACTAATATACTAACCAAATCTTCCTCATTTTCGTTTATATCAAAACTATCATAACGTTTTTTCCTTACATCCAGAGCTACAAAAGATGACTGTTTAGCCTTTTCGGGAGTCTGGGGTCCTGACAGACAATCGTTTAAAAGCGCTAAACCACCAAATTCGTTGCTTCCATAGATCTCAAGGATTTTACAGCTTTTTAAGGTTTTTTGGTGATCCCTCAGACTACCATCGTTCTTGATAACCCCTACACTACCATCTTCATATAAAGGAAATATCAATCGATAATCCGTTACAACATCGTCCTTTATAATTAGGTTGCCATTTTCGGTAATATTTATAGTGGGCCCTGAGCCTTCATCTAAAAAAAATATTGAGTATGCCTTACTCGAACCTTGAAACTTGATCTTTATCTCTTCGCCAAAGGGAATAACATAATTCTTGTAACTCCCATTCTTCTTGTATTTTTTTTTGAACGATTTATTTATAGTTTGCTCGACACCAACTTTTTTACATTCTATAAAGGCTATAACACCGACGGGATCCGAAATACCGCCGCCACTTATAATTTCTGGTTTTTTAAAGTCGTCGTAGCGCGCCTCCTTATTTACTATAAATTCAACCTTGTGACCAGCACCTGAATACCCATACAGCTTTGGCTCTACTTGTAGTCTTGCTGCTATTTCTTCGTTTCGCGCTAACGCTGCATAAGTTAGAACTTCGAGCATATCACCAACTTTTCTACCAACTTGGTGACCCGCGTGCCTAAAGTAAGATATATACTTGAAAGTATCCGAAAGATTAGACATCAAAATCCTTAAATAGTTCATCTAGTTTTATATCTAAAGCCGTCGCAATTTTAAAAATATTATAAAGACTTACATTTCTTTCTCCCCGCTCTACTCCGCCTATATAACTTCTATCTAGCCTCGTAATAATAGAAATTTGTTTTTGAGAAAGACCCCGAGCTTTTCTTAAAGTCCTGACTCTTTCCCCGAAAATCACGGATATTTTATGCTTTTCTTCATCGCTCACTTTTTATTTCCTATTAAGTTAAATACCATAATGAAAATATCGATTTTAAAAACGTGAGATTTGAAGATTTGCATGTTTAGTCCAATTGATTATCTCGCCAAACACTTCGATTCTTTTTTTAAGCATTGAACTGTAGAGACGAAGTTGCCCAGAGTATTTGTGAATAGACGTCTCTTGAGTGCTCTTGTGATCTACTAGCCACCATCCACCATGATCTTCAAAAATTAAATCGACCACCCCATTTACAACTTGCCCTCTGTCATTTATTCCGTATATTGCAACCTCGCAGTTCCAATTTTTATAACCCTCGGCAATAGAGCTCAATTGCTGTTTAAAACTTTCCAAATGTTCGATCAAAATTTTAGTGTTTTCCTGATCTATGACGCAGCAGCGCTGCTTATGGAGAGCTTTGTAAAGTAACTTTGGTTGCATTAAGTAAACTTGATAAACCAGATGCACCCAGGTACCAAATTCATTGGCAGGCATATTTTTTGACTGCTCGAAGTTTAATGCCGGATTATAGATTGTAGTTTCAGAATTTACTTCTTCCGAGGCGCTTTGTTCATCGTTCAGCGAGGGGCTTGTACTATGCGTTATTTTATTTGCTTGACATCTCTTAAAAATTTTTAACTCAGTCTGCATGCAGGTATGATCGCGAGGTCCAGAGGTAGCAGTCGTAGAGGGAGCGATATGTGTCACCTCGCAACATTTTCTTCCAGCCTTCCTATTTTTCGAGGTTAGTAACGGCTCAACATTACTAAGCATGGATCCATCAGAATAGCCTTCCCAGCAAGGCAAAATAATCTGCTCACGCGCCCGCGTTAACGCAACGTAGAAGAGATTCTTGCTCGTTTCTGCCTCATCATTCGCCAGCAGCTCAAAAAATCGCTCTTTCGTAGGTTTGTTATCGAACTGAGGCAGTATCTGCACAAAGCTTTGCTGGAGCATGTTTTCAATACCGTCAGCCGGGTAGGCCATGGTAATGCTGGGGAATCTCGGCTCCCTGGCCTTCTCTGCATCTAAAACCATTACAACGGGCCACTCCAGGCCTTTGGATGAGTGCCAGGTTTTCAGCACCACAGCGTTTTCCGCTTGGGGGTCTGCACCGGGTTGTTCGTCGATGCTGTCTTTGTTCTGGTTCAGCCATACCGGAAAGGTGGAGGCGTTTTTGCCAGCGATGCCCATGGCGTTCAGGGTTTCAGGCTGCAGAGCTTCAAACTCTTCAGCCAGGCCGATGAGTTTGATGAGGTTAGCTCGATACTGAAGCCCATGGGGGTGTTTGTTCAGGGCTTCGAATAACTGCGCTTCTTCAATCAGGGTCAACAGCTGGTTTTTCACTGGCTGTTTGCGCAGGGTTTTCCCCAGCGGCTCCAGAAGGTTTTTAAGGCTGTGCTTTAATACCGATCTCGGATCGTAACTAGACAGAAGCTCGCTGAGCCTTTCGGTGCCGTGGCCATTCATTAATGGCGATGTAAGCAAGTCAAGCCAGGCGTAGTTGTCTCGCCGGTTGTTGATTGCTTGCAGGGCATTGAGTACCCATTGCACGGCCTCACAAGCCAGGAAGCCAGGCTGCTGGATTTGTACCTCAATGCCCGCGTTTCGCAACGCCTCTGCAAACTTGCCTAACCGGGAGTGGCCTCTGGCGAGTACCGCAATGTCGGAGCCGCGGATCGCGCGTTTTTGTCCGGTGTGGCGATCAGTGATCTGGCTGCCGCTGGCGATCAGATCGGCAAGGTGATTGGCCAATGCAATGTTGCCTTCAGCGGTAAAGCCGGGCTTGGGGCTTTTGGTGCTTGCGTTCAGGTTCCAATCATCTTTGCTGAATCGCAGTGCTTGTACGGCCGGCAAGTCGGATTGATAACCGGCCTTTGGAGTCAGCTCTTGGTATTTGCTGCCGAACAGAGCGGTCCCCACATCGTTAATGAAGGTCATCAACTCAGGGGTACTGCGCCAGTTATTGTCCAGCTCTTTGACGACATCGGCGGTCTGTTCCCCTTCGCTCAGCAGCTCTGCAAACAGCCGGCTGTCGGAACCCTGAAAACCCATGATGGACTGCTTTAGGTCGCCCACAATCAGGGTGTATTTGCTACTGGCCTGGAAGCGGCGCAGCAAAGCGTACTGCAGTGGGTTTGTGTCCTGGAACTCGTCGATGATCAGGCAATCGTAGTCGCCTGCGATTTCGCCCAGCCATTTCGGATGGGCTTCCAGCATGTCATTGGCCAGGTGCACCATGTCGCCGTAATCCACCAGGCCGGCTTGTTCTTTGGTGTGCTGGTACGCTGCCAGGGTTTCCAATACGCCGTTGATCAAACACTCGATGTGCTTCAGTGCATCATTCAGGGGCCCGGGGTGAACACTGAGTTTTTCAGCACCATTCCAGACCGGTTCGGCCAAATCTGCGCGTGGGTGTTTGTCCCGGATTTTTTTCAGCTTGTCGGTATATTGCAGGCTTGCCCAAAGCTTCCAATCCCGATCCAGTTTTTCCCGTGTGGCGGAATAAATGTCGTTAACGAAGGCGCGAGTATCGGCGTTGTTCCCCCACTCATCTTTGTGGCGGAGGGTTTGCTCGTCAGGGTATTCAGCCTTTACGGCTTCAATGGCTTGCCAAAGCTCATCCGCATACGGGGCGCCGTCTTTCTGAACGTGACCGTAGGTGTTCGTAATGGCGTCTTTTGCCTGCCGTAGCAGCGCCTCGGCCTCACCAGGTACTGTGTTGAAGCCTTTGCCCAGTGACCGGAGTTTATTGATCAGTGCGAGGATGGTATCGGTAAGCTGCTCGTCCGCTTCCTGGAAGTCCTCACCTTTGTAGCCGCCTTTATATCCGTAGTGTTCCAGGTCGTCCAACACAGGCTGGATAGCTTGTACCTGGTCCATCGCCTTGCGCAGGAGAAAGTCTTGCTCCTGTTCGGTAAGTTGTCTGGGTGCAGGTGATTTACCGGCTTCGTAGGCAAAAGATTTTAGTATTTCAAGGCCGAACGCATGGATGGTGGAGATATTGGATTTCTGCAGCAGCCGGGCCTCGGCCATCATCCCTTCTTTCAATAGCGCCAGACGAATACGGGTGCGCATTTCGTTGGCGGCATCAGTGGTAAAGGTGACGGCCAGCACCCGGTCGGCTCGTACGATGCCCTGTTTGATCCAGTTCGCAAGGGTGCTTTGGATGGTATAGGTTTTACCGGCTCCGGCACCTGCCTTGATAAGGGTAAGAGGCTGGGCAGGCAGAATCGCGGATTGGCTCATGCGTTGCCCTCCCCGTCACGGGTGAACCGGCTGATAACCGGGTTGTCTGTTAGTGCGTAGGGGGTGATGCCCCGGTCTTTCCAGTCTTTTTCATCGGTGCGTTCGTTGAGTTTGATGGTGCCACTATGCAGGTCATTCAGACGTTCCTGTACCAGGGTGACGGCGTCTGCCGATTGAGCGGTCAGGTCTGGCTCAGGCTGTAGCACATTCAGCTGGTCGCTGGGTTTCAGGGGCTGGTCCGTCAGCAGGGTGGTGTCGTTGAGGGTGTAGTAACCGCTCATGACATCACTCCCCCTATTTTGCTGTTGGTACAGCTCCCGATAGATCAGGGTTTGTAGCTCGTAGCCTTTTTCGAGCCGCTTTAAGCGGCTGCCATGCTTGGATGTTTTGTAGTCAACAATCAGGGTTTGGTTGCCATCGGTGAGCACGGCATCCACAAAACCCTTCAAAGGAGTGTTCCAAAGCTGGCCCTGCAGTTCCAGTTCCACGTTGGAAATGTTCCAGTCTTCTTGCTGGCACCAGGCGGCAAAGTCGTTCAGGGCACGATACACACTGTTGCGTAACCGGTTGCGTTTGAGCCGCCACTGGGGTGAATCCAGAAACGCAGCTTCTTCCTGAACCGACTGATTGAACAGGCGGTCGAACAGTGCCTCACTCCAGGCGTCGTTCTGATGTGTATAGAACAGTTCAAACACCTTATGGGCGATGGTGCCCTGCACGGAAATGTCCGGGGTTTGAGGCTCCCATTGTCGGGATTTGATGCCCAGCCGGTACAGTAGCCACGCCAGTGGAGACTGCATGAGTTTTTCCAGGCTGCTTGGCGATTCCGGTTTCGGGGTGCCGTCTTGATTCAGCCGGGCTTGCTGAATCAACTCCGGTGCCAGTTCCAGATCTTTCAATTCCGGGGGAACGGTTTGTTCAAGCGTAACCACAGTTTTACGAAGTAAAGGATGTTCAGCCTGTAATGCCGGCCTTTCCAGCTGTTCGGGGTCGAGCTTTTCGAGGGGCTGGAAACACAACGCCATATCCAGCAAGGTTTCGCTGGGTTCCAGGCTGGCACCTTGATGGTCGTTCAGCGATCGCAGGAAGGTAATGCGGCGATCGGCCCTTCGCATCAACTCGGAGAATTGTTCTTCCCAGAGTTTTTGGCTTTCTTCAACAGTCGGAATAGCCAACTGTGCGTCCGCTGCCAGCTGGTCCCAGCCATCCCGGTTGATCGTGCCAGTGTGTTCCAGTTGATAGCTGTAGTGGCCCTGGTTAAAACCAAGCACAAAGAGCTCGTCCACCTGGAGCGGAAGCGGCTCACCTTCCCGGATGATATTGATGGCATGCAGGTAACGGATGCGGTCTTCCTGGGATTCGAGGGTGGTTACTGGCGTTTGCCGGATGACGTTACTGATCTGGTCAGTGAAAGATTGGCTGTCATACAGACCCATCAAGCGCCGGGTGTTGCCCAGCAGAGTTCTCATGCGCTTCTTGCCAAGGCCTTTCATTCTCGGGCCTTGGGTGTTGTCAGCGATATTCTTGAGCCAATCCAGCACTGCAGCTGAATTTTCCTCTGGCTGGTTTTGAAGAAGACGGAGCATGGCCTCCTCTTCCTGGCTTGGCTCATTTCCAAGCGTAAGTTCATCGCCATTACCGAACCGCTCGGCCAACTTGTGGCCAAGACCTGGCGCCCAGGGCATTAGTGGATTGATGATGGCACTCATCATCGCCATGGGAATGTCTGGCTGAACCAGGCTTGTAAGAAGGTCGTGAATCAGTGAGGACTGCCAGTCGAACACGCCTGACTCGGGCCGCAGATTGCTGGCGATCAGCCCGGCATACTCAAAGTGTTTCTCCAGCCAGAGTTCGTAATCGCCTCCCCCGGGGACAACGACGGCAATTTTTTCCGGCCTGGTGCCCTGCTCCACTGCCGCCTGCGCCATGGATGTGACGGCTTCTACTTCCTGAAGGTGGTCACGGCAGGTTAGCCAGTGCAGGTTTGCAAGCTCAATAGAGGCCTTTCCCGGATCGAACAAGGTATTAGCGAACTGCTGAATCGGGCTGTTCTCATTCTCCGGGGCTGGCGAAGGAATAAAGCTGTATTTATCCGCCTCTGGCGCAAGCCAGCCTTTAGCGTTCAGTATCTCGAGGATCTGCTGCTGCCAGGGATAGAGTTGCCCAGTGTCCAAGGTCGGGTAGACATACACCGGTTCAATGCAAAGCTCTTGGTGCTCTTTGAACCATTGCTCGGCGAGTTGGTCCGGGGCTGGTCGCTCACCTATGCCTCGTGCGAGGCCGAGAAGATCGTTGTAATAACGCTGGTTGCGGTTAGCTGCCGAGGGTATTTCTTTGGGCCGTGCCCCCAAAGGCAAATGGTTCAGCAAGAATTGCAGACTGACTCTGAGTTCAGCGACTGTTGCCGGTTCATCCACCCGAATGCTTCGAGCCCAGAAGGCATCGCGCATGGCCAAAGCCTGTTCTTGCAGGGCGACGTCCCAGTCCAACTCCGACGGCTCGATTAGCCAGAGTTCAGCCAGAGTCTCTAGCAGTACGGAGAAACTGCCAACTTTTGTGCCCATGGTGTTGCGCTGGGCGAGAGCATAGCGGGTTTCACTGGCAGTTAGCGCATCGGGGACCAGGATGAAGTCCATTTCTTGTCCTTATTTTGATGTTACTGAACAGCGGTTTCTCCAAAACCTGCCTAACGTTATAACCGCTTGGTTTGTAAGCAGCAATTTGGATGCTGTTAATTCGTGTTAAAGCGTCAGGTATTCATATTTCTCAGGACAGGAACTTTGGGCCTTCCACCCACACAAACTTCTCTTTACTCAGCCGCGCTTCTCCATCAAAGCGGTATGCACATAACTTTCCGCCATGTTTGCCTGCCACACTGTAGTCCAGGCAGGCGATATGGTCACTGAGAGGCGCTGGTTCCCCTGTCATCCAGTAGTGGCCTACAAACACAGGCTTTTCTTCGTCGTAGCCCGGGAGGATGTGTTCTTCCATGGGGGTATGGGGAATCTTGTGGATTTCCTCGCCGGGCACCATCGCAAGGTCGCGGTATGTCAGCTCTCCGGATCTCCACCATTGGGAGCGGATGTCAGTACGCTTGTTACCTTCTTTGTCGAAAAAGTGCTTTCCTTCGGGAAGGGGGATCTCCAGGCCCTTGAGCAACGTCTCAACGATATTGAAAACTTCGCTTCCTTCTTGGCTGCTTTCATTCCAGGCCCGCTCCAATAGCCGGTTTTTGCCATCGGTGTACTTATCAACGTTTTTCAGATACTCCGGATGCCAACAAGCGTGAACTACCCGCAAGTCCGGCAGGTCCAGGTATATGGGCAGAGTTTTGAACCATTCGACCATGCTCTGATGTAGGTCGCTGCCCTCACCCACTTGCTCGAGAAACTCTTTGTGTTGCTTGAAGTTCTTTTCATTATGAGCGCGCAGGTGCTGGTCTGGATTTTCTGGATCTCTGGTTGCCCAGGCCACCGCATTGAATTCGTGGTTGCCCATAACAGCCAGGGCGTTTTCGCTCTCCACCATTCGTTGAGCAATCCTGACCGTTTCCACCTGTTCCGGGCCCCGATCTACGAAGTCGCCCAGAAAAATGACTTTGCGTTCCGGGTGCTGCCAGACACCGTTGATCTCCTGGTAGTCCAATTTGGTAAGCAGGGACTTCAGTTCAGTGGCATAGCCGTGGACATCACCAATCAGGTCGTACATGTTCAGTAATCCCTCCCTTCTAAATAAGACACCACCTGGTCCAGGCAGTCGGTATGTAATGAGCCATCCTCGAAAAAAGACTCGGCCAGCTCCAGGACAAGCGCCTGTTTCAGTGAAAACCCCTGCCGCAACCGACCCTCCACACCCTCTCCGATCCGGTCATATTCGTCAAAACAATCGTTCTCTTTGCAGCAGGTGTTCATCGGATCAAATTCAAACAACGCTCGGGAAATCATATGTGCTTTCAGTACGATGCTCATTCAGCCTCCTGTACGTTATGGTTTTAGTGTAAGGAGGTGTTGCGACAGATCATGTCGCCGATCCGGATTTAGGTAGTTTTTGTCCCGTTGAAGCAGAAGGCCCGGCCAATGGCCTACCCCATTGAAGCCAAACTCGTTATAGCTGTGGCTTCGAGCGCGTTGGTACGCGACAGATGATGCCGCAACCTGGTTGGTTGGGTTGCTCTGCAATAAAAAGAAAGGGATCTCAATGCGGGAAAAGCAAAAGATTGGCAAGATTCGAACGAACTTAGGGATCAGATAAAGTTATACAGCGTGTATAGAAACTGTAATGGGGTGAGCCTTTGATAATTTGCCGAGGTTGGGCGTCGCACTATCAAATAGGATCATCCCATACTCGATAGGTTCGCGGGATCCCTTTCACCCGCTCCTGCTCGGCTACATCTTGTTGAATCGTTTGCGCAATGCTGCGTATTTCTTGCTGGGTATTTTCTTTGAGGCCAACCCTCGTTTCTTTGCGCTTCAACTCAATTAAATCGCGCAAATCTTGCTCCATTTTCGGGCGATACAGCGTCTCCTGAGCATTGAGTGCCAAGTATTCAGCGCCGATATAAGAGGCAATAGAAGCACCTGTAACAGCTGCACCAACAACAGCAGCACCCGGCCCGGTGAAACTTGTTGCCGCAGCACTCAATGCGCCAGAGGTTGCTGCTCTGATCCCATGGCCTGCTACTCTAACGGTAAATTGCCTAGCGAAAACGGTGGCCGCCTTCACTCCCCCTAAGCTGGCCACTCTCGCGGCCAAACCAAAAGCGCCACCAATTACCATGGAATTTTCAACGCGTTCGATTTCCACCTGAACATCAGGAGCATCAGTTACTATACTGAAGTTGAGTAAGAGAATATCTGGTGTTAATTCTTCCGGCAATATCTCGGTACCGTGCGCTTGCAAGAACTTGTGTAATGAGTTTTGTGTTTCCTGTAATTCAGCCTTAACCAACTCGGTTTGTCGCTGGCGATATTCGCGCTCAAAATCCGCGAGGCTATCCAAAAATCCGCTCTCCTCGAGCAGCCGCTCTTGAATTTGCTTTTCTGACCATTCATCCAGATCCTTGGTAAGAGCGACATACATCCGCATGTAGCTTCCTGAAACCGAAAAATACCAGTCCAGATATGCATCTACGCCGTTTTGTAATTGATTAAAACTTTTGTCCACACCGCGTTCAGCGACCGGATCCAGCTCGCCAATCACATCACTTTCGAAAGCATCCGTTTCTCGTGAAAGCAGCCCAGCAAAAGTTTTCTGGCCAGACCGGTCCAGCACAACCTGATCACCCGATGCCGTTATATAGGCAAAGGAAGTGGGCGCCAACACGTCGCTTACATAACTATAAAGCCATTGAAAACCGAGAGTCAGCACAAGGCCCAAAACAAGCAGGGAAAAAATGATGCCTTTGTTAACCGGTCGCTTGCCGTCATTTATCTCAGAACCTGAATTCTGCGGTGTGTCGCTATGATCAGGCCCAAAAGTTTTTGCAACGTCATTCACTACTTTATCTCCAGCAGTCGAGCTTTCAGAGATTCGGTGCCAGCCAGCAATCGGCAGAAAGCCCAGATAAAAGCACATTGTGACAAAAAAAACAGAGTCCAGCCCATCAGGTTAAGGGTCAAAGGTGTACCGAGGGATTGGATAGCGTTCTGCATGGCCCAGTACTCCGTCAGCGTTAGGGCGAGAAACATTCGCTCCAGGAACGGCAGGAGGCCCACCCCCTGAATATGGCTAGTTCCAATCCTGATCATTTCAGGCCAAGCCATACCTTCGACATTTGGATGCGGTAGTACCTGGGCGAGAATTACAAAAAGAGTAATCATCGCACCAGCGGTGGGGAGGATACTCACTTTCCGTCCAATAGAAGCCAGAGAGTCCTCAACTACATGACTCTCTAGCCGCGGAACAAAGTAGCCTTTTGCCCAGATGAAAACGATAAAGCCGGTTAGTAGGACCAGCCAGAGCCCCCAATCCCCAGATCTGATATTTAAAAGAAGAATAAAGGCCAGGAAAGTGGCCACAGGCAACGTGACTAGCCACGACAGAAGCCCAACGGACAGTCGTCTGTGTAAAATGGAGTCTTCTTTAAGATACTGGCGAAGCCAGGCCCGCCTTCGCAACTTTCCCTGTTCATAGCCGGCCCTAGCAATGATGCCTATTACGCAAATAAGAAAGGGATAGAACATTAAATCTGCCACGTTGAGTGGCATCACTGCCCACGCAAACAGGGCGATGCCAACAAGTGCGTGGTGCACGTTGGTATTGATTGCTCTCTTCACTCTGCGAGCCCCAGCTGAAAACTGCCCTTCTCTAAAAAGACTGATGGCTAATGCTCCTGAGTTCCGGGTGTTGCCAATTGCGGTGGGTATCTCTAATCACGGTACGTCATTGGTTCTTAAGAAGGCTATTAGTGCTAAGCTGCGCGGCTCGCCTTCGTGATGACTTTCTGCTCCCCTTAAGAATGGTCAGGCGCAGATCAGCTGCCCCTTTTCTTTGATTCTGCTGGATCAACCTTCAGATTCCAAGATTTCTGCCAATTTCATAGATATGTTTCCAACCAGGACACAGGGTCCAACCCAATCGCCGGTCGTTGGAGAATCGCCAGACGTCTTTGGGGAGGTCCGGAAAGCACAGATGTTCGCAGACAACCTGCGCGAGTATGTGCTGGTTCAGGCGTATGAAGCCCGTGTCGCCCCAGATGTGAGGTTAGATGCCTCACGACTTCCTTTCGGGTATCTTTTGGTAAGCGTCCGGAAATCCCGCCTTGTAACTTTCAATATTGATTTGACAGCTCCCTAGAGATACCCGGAATGAATGGAGGAAAAGCGAGTGTGAGGGTGACTGCACGCGCTAATCCTCAATGCAAATCGCCCTGTGCCGCACTGCCCGGGCAGTCTTCCAGACCAGCATTGCTATCAATACGGTGAGCAATATCAGAAGAGCCATCCCCAGGCCTTTGAAGAATGGCAGGTGAAGTTGCTCGTACATCGTGAAAGTGGCAATAGTGATGGCCGCCATGGGAAAGGAGTAAGCCCAGGAAGACAGAGAGAACTCCAGCTTCAGAAAGCGTTTAACCTGCGTCATCAGCATCAGCGTCAGGAAGATGGACACGTAATAGAGGATACGAGCAAAGGCATTCAGCTCGCCAGTGAGCTGTAGCCAGGAAATAAAGCCCGCCGCCGGTGGTGCGATCAGGATAAACAGGGTTGGCAGCAGCTTGGCGGGCAGCGGCTGATGGAAGAGCATGCGGTAGAAAATAATGGTAAGTAGTACCAGCCAGAATATCAGGCCGATGCTGAAGAAAAACCATGAAATCTCTGGCGATGCATGACTGACGCCGGCAATGGGCACCAGAATGTTGCCAACAACAGGGATAAACCAGGCTGGATTGACGTGATCAACCTCGAAATGGGTCTGGTGCAGCCACATCGAAAGCACATGAAGAGTAAATGCCAGATGCAGAACAGCGCCCGCAGCCCAGCTTACCAGTGAAAGCGAATGGCTATAGGGCAGCAGTACCACGCTGATCAGGATCAGGTCGATGGAGACCGTGGGAAAAAAATTAAGCTTTATCGGATTTGAATATTCCGCCTTTACCTGATTCGGGTATTTCAGAATCTTGGTCAGGTAAAGTGCCAACAGAAGTACAAACGTAATAACAGTCAGAGCCAGCAAGACAAGGCTCGGCCGAACAGGAAGTGCCAGAAGGATTTCCGCATGATGCCAGGCCCCTGTGAACCCCGCCATTCCCATGACCACAGCAAACCAGGAAATCGGGAAATTCTGCAATCGCGAGGGCTGTACACCAGTCATCTATCCGCCTCTGGTTACTTAGGGACATTCTCAATGGATCTCAAAATCATCGATAAAACGGCCTCCGTCAATCGCATAGGATTCGTTACCGCCATGGACCAGATTTCTTCTCCGAAGCTGATTACCAGAGCAGGAAACGCAAGATCCGCCGCAACATTTTTTTGAAATGGATGGACGAACTGATTCTCTGGAAGCAGTTAGAAAGGAAGGTAGACTGTTATTGCCGCGGAGGCTAGAGCGGTCGGTCTCGATATTCTCTGGCTGCCATACTACGAGTTCGCTACATGTAGTTGTTCTATAACCTGAATGTCTGCCATCACACCTTGTTAGGCGCTCCTTGCTTCCAGTTATGAGGTAACAGCTCGTTGATAGCGTTGTTCTTCTGAGTTGGCAGCCAACCAACACATCTTTCAGGTAGGCATAGGGATCATGCCCGTTCAGCTTGGCAGACTGGATCAGGCTCATGACCGCAGCCGCACGCTGGCCACTGCGCAGTGATCCCGCGAACAGCCAGTTGCTGCGTCCCAGCGCCCAGGGTCGGATCTGGTTTTCCACCCAGTTGTTGTCGATGGGCACAGCACCATCGTCGAGGTAGCGCGTCAGCGCTTCCCAGCGTTTGAGGCTGTAATCCAGGGCTTTGGCCGTGCCGGATCCATCCGGCACCTTCTGTCGATGCGCCAACATCCACTGATGCAGTGCGTCAGCCAGTGGTTTGGCTCTGGTTTGTCGGATTTCCCGGCGCTTATCCGGCGGCAGGTCTTTGGTATCTCGCTCGATCTCGTAGAGGCTACCGATGTATTCCAGTGCTTTGGCTGCCAACTCGCTCTTGTTGGCTTCGTGCAGATCATAGAACTTGCGCCGGGCGTGGGCCATACAGCCGATTTCAGTGATGCCGTTGCCGAACCCTGCCTTGTAACCGGCGTAATCGTCACAGACCAGCTTGCCCTGCCAGTCGCCCAGGAAGGTGCGTGCATGTTCACCCGCACGGCTGGGTGCGAAGTCATAAACGGTGGCTTTCAGGTCCGAGAACGGCGTGGTGCAGTAAGCCCAGACATAGGCCTTGTGAGTTTTCTTCTTGCCTGGAGCCAGCATGCTGACTGGGGTTTCATCGGCATGCAGAACGTTGTGCTCCAGCAAGATGTTTCTCAGTGCATCGACCAGGGGCTGCAACTGGAAGCCACAGTTGCCCACCCATTCAGCCAGAGTAGAACGCGGGATCGTGAGTCCGGCACGGCCGAAGATGCGTTCCTGACGGTACAGCGGCAGATGATCCGCGTACTTGGCCACCAGCACCTGAGCCAATAGGCCGGCAGTGGGGATGCCCTTGTCGATTACCTGCGGTGGTACCGGTGCCTGGACCAGGGTCTCGCATTCGTTGCAGGCCCACTTGCCCCGGATGTGGCGCTCCACCGTGAACTCGCCCGGGACGTAATCCAGCTTCTCGCTGATGTCCTCGCCAATACGCTTGAGCTGGCAGCCGCAACGGCATTGGGTGTTTTCAGGTTCATGGTGGATCAGGGTACGGGGCAGTTCTGGCGGTAGTGGGGTACGCTTGGGTTGCTGCTTGGGCCGAGAGGCCTTCTCCTGCTCGGCCATCGCCTGGTCCAGCTCGGCTTCGATGGCGGCCAGATCGCTGTCGATCAGTTCGTCCAGCAGCTTCCCCTGAACCGCATCGAGTTGTTCACTGCGACGGGCGTACTTGTGACGCTTGAGGATGGCGACTTCGTGGGTCAGCTTCTCGATGATGGCGTTGCTGCGCACCAACGCCCGTTCCTTCCGGCCCAAGACTTGATCTTTGGCGTCCAGAGAGTCCATCAGTTCCGTCGCCAGGGCACGGAGCTGATCGGCAGAGAGTTGGTTGATGTCGGGGCGCTGAGTCATGCCGCTTAGTATGCCAAGTCCCTGTGCGGCAGGCGATTCGCGGTTCTGGCTATAGCGGCATTATGGCACTTGTGGTTACAGAATGGAGATGACGCCTTCAGCGCCAAGGCGTTGCCAGGGCAGGCCCTGAACCAGGGCAGATAACTGTTCCTCTGTCAGGCGCAGTTGGTCACCGCGCCAGGTTTCGCCCCAGTGGAACTTGCCCCGGTTCAGCCGGCGGGCACACAGCCAGATACCCAGACCATCGTGGATCAGCACCTTCATCCGGTTGCCCCGTTTGTTGGCGAACAGGTAGGCGCAATGGGGCCTGGCTGAACCGAACACCTGAATAACCCGGGCCAGGGCCTTGTCTGGACCGGCCCGCATATCCAGTGGTTCGGTAGCCAGCCAGATCTCATCGATACGGATCATCCCAATAGATCCCGCAGCAATGCGGCACACTGAAGGGCCTGCTCCGCAGGCCACTCCACGACAACCGCACCGCCGGCGCGGGGAATCTCAATGCGGATGGTGCTACGCTTGTCCGAGAACGATTGGTTGCTCGGTGCTGAGGTTGCCGCTGGCAGTTTGACCGGTACAAATCCCGGTGTTTTATCCGCCCGCTGCGCTTCACTCATCCAGCGCCGGACCATGTTGGCGTTGAGGCCGTTATCCAGGGCGATCCGGGAAACGGAGGCACCAGGTGCCAGGCATTGGGCGACAATCTCGGCCTTAAATTCCCGGGAAAACCGGCGGCGGCGCTGGTAGGGCTTGGTTACGCTTAAATCGTTCATATTAAGTGTCCACTAGAAAATAAGTGGACACTATCCTGACGGCGGCAGCGTCAGGCTCAAGATGGGATTACCGGACGGTTACATCTTTTGATCCAGCTGATGTGTTTGGTCGGCCTAAGGCATATTCTTTCTTGTAGCAACACCGTTCGCGCAAGAAGTCCTCGCTACGGGATTTGGGAATCGAAGAGACCTATTAAAGTATGTGGAAGGGATAGCTCCAAGAATTCGTTCCGAAACAGCGGTCCCAAGCATTTTCCACCACGTTGAAATAACAAATCTCTATTGGTCAATTTGTGTTAAAGAACACGTTTACCGGATCGCCAATCACCTATCTTTGATAGGCGTTGCGCATCTGACCTCAACCAAAGTTACCTGGCTGAATATGGCGTGAGCGCCAGGTTAAGGTAGAGAAAGAACAGCGACCGTACAACCAATTGACAACGAAGAAGCTCTCGCCATCTAACATCTGCGCAGATTATCGTTTTCGCCGATCAGTTAGTTAACTTGGATCGGGGCTTAGAGAATCTCCCACATTCTGGTCTGACCAGACCTCCGCGTAATCGTCCTCGAAAACAATCAAAACATCGTCGCCCGTAAGTCGCGCGTAGCTCTGCAAAGTAACCGGTATGACAAATGGGCAAGAAGCCTCCAGCGGAGTCGCATAGCCCAAGGCCACCCGTTGAAGTCGCCTTGCTTCAAAATCCACATTTGGCAATCTTTCGAACACGGTGCGAACCTTCTCCCACTTCTGCTCCGAAAACAGGCAAACTCCCCGAAAGCCTAGTAACGCTGTGGCTACCATAGAACCTGAAAGCATTGATTTGAATTCGGGAGCTAATTTTGAAATAGACTCGCGACTGAAAAGCAGTCCACATTCTGGACCGTAGTCAGGTTCGTCTGGGAATTCCGCATACGTCGAGGACACGCGATACGTGCAGCCGATTCGGTTTTTACTCCGCACATAAAACATGCTGTCCCCCCTCAATGCATGAAACCTATTGGCTGACCGATCACACCATCAATCTGCTGCGCCTGTTCAACGTCAAGCGCCTCCAACAGTCGGGCAGTGCGTGGTTTGAATCCCCTGAGCAGTAGGTTCTGAACGGCCGCTCGTACCAGGCCTGGCGTCAAATATTCAAAGGCGCTTAGTCGATCACGTGTAAGCTCACGGGCTTTGCCTTTATCTACCACGCAGGCCTCTACCAGGTCTTTCAGTTGCTCGGTGTTCAGATAACCGAACTCCACCTTCAGTTGAAAGCGGCGCAGTATGGCCTTGTCGAAGCTGTCAAACCGGTTAGTGGTCGCCAAGAATACCCCTTCAAATCGCTCAAGGCGCACCATGAATTCGTTGATGGCACTCACTTCCCAACTCTGCTGAGCCATGTTCCGGTTGTAGAGAAAGGTATCTGCTTCATCCAGCAGAAGCACCGCACCGGTCTTCTCGGCTTTGTCGAACATGGCGGCAATGTTTTTCTCCGTCTGACCGACATACATCCCCAACAGATCACTGCCGGAATTCAGCATGAAGGGCTTTTTCAAACGTCTGGCCAGCTCCTGAGCGTAGGCGGTTTTGCCAGCCCCAGGCGGGCCGTACAGGCAGATTCGTGCGGTGTCTTCTTTTCGCAGCAGGCGTTCCACGTTCAGGAGCGTTGGGCGTGTGTTGATCCACTCTTGCCGGAATTGCGGGAAGTCCTGTTTTGGCGTTTTGTGGAGAATCCGGGTCGGCCGGCCTTCACCCATTACGGAAAGCCGCTGATTCATCAGGGCTTCCAAACGTTGTTGGTTACGGGTGATTTGCCTGGTTGGCAAGTACTGAGCAACCTCAACCAGATTCTGGGCCAATGCCGGCGTCATCCAGGATTTCCGGGCAGCTTCTGCAATCCATTCCGGCGCCACAGGAAGAACGGACAGTGCCTGTTTGAGCTTTTCCACCTCTTGGTCGGACCCGGAGCCCTTTACCTCCACAATGAAGTCAAAGCGGCGCAGGAAGGCTGGATCTACCTCTCTGATGTTGTTGCTGATCCAGATGACTGGCGCCTGGTTTTCTTCAAGCAGTTGGTTGAACCAACCTTTAGCGAGCTGATCGGATTTACGGAAAGCATCTTCCATTTCATCAAACAACAGGACGGCACCCAGGCGATCCTCCAGAAACATCTGGGCCAATTTGGCGGCATCCAGACGAATTCGGCCGGTCATGGCACCAGCATGGCCGTCTTTGGTGGGCACTTCATACAGCGGAGCCGCCAGCTTTTCTGCCATTGCCCGGGCCAGCTGGGTTTTCCCGGTACCGGGCTTGCCATAGAGCAGAATATTTTTTCCCCGGGCTGTCGTCGTTAACGCATTTCCTAGGTAATCCAGCATGAGCTGCAGTTCCGGCACCCCCTGAAAATCGCCAATCTGATGTTGGGCGGTCGGCCCGGGCGGACATACATGGCGGAACAGCACTTGTTCGAGATCAGTGTCAGCCTGTCCGGTTTTGTCCTCCGAAACGGCCAGAACCAATTGTCCAAGCAAGGGGCCGGCTTCGATAAGATCCCATATATCACTGCCACGATTCGGCGCTTCAAGCAGTCGAATCTGGCACAGCATGGCCTCGTCATCCAGCGCCCGAGCAACCATGCGAGACGACTCCCGCATCGCTTTGGCCAACGCGTTGACCGAGTTGTTGAACTCGTTGATTTCCAACTCCCGCAGAACTTGTTTGGCCTGTGGGTGTTGCAGAAGCAGCAAGGCGTAGATCAACAGTTTGATCTCAACCAGATTGGGCTTGAGCAACTTTACAAGACTCGACAACAGAGGCTCGAAGGACAACGTCGGTGTTCCTTTGAGGGAAGCTGTTAGAGACTTTTCCCGCTTCCGGATGGCTTTAAGATAATCCTGGGTACCGGCTGGGGTGTCACCTTCCTGAAGCGGCTTGATCCCCAGGAACGCCAGGCTGTCTTCTGCGTTGAAGAGGTTAAGCGTATTCTCGTAGCTCGGAGTCAGGTACAACCGGCAAAGATAGATCTGAAGCAGCTTGAGGTCATCTTTTGATGCCGTGGTGCTTTGCTCCAGTTCGTTGGCTTCGTTGATCAGCTCTTTCCACAACAGCATATAGGTGGACCTCCCGATTCGTTGAAAGCCATTTTATCCTGCCAATGCGTCAGCTAGTGTCGCCTGGGGCTTTTAAGTTGCGGGAGAGGTTCGGAGTTACTGCAACGCAAACCCGTCACCCGGTGCACTGGATATCGTGCGGCGCTGGGTGGAGGGTTAATGATAGGATGCGCCGCAAATTAATAAGCAAGGGTTTTCATGGCGTTTCGTTTTCGCAGAACCGTCTCTATTTTCCCGGGTGTCCGGCTAAATCTTGGCAAACGTGGGGTCAGTGTTTCGGCAGGCCTACGCGGTGCCAGCGTCACACTGGGACGTAATGGTTTGTATGGGAATGTGGGGATTCCAGGCACTGGCTTGTCCTACCGTGAAAGGCTGCTTGAGCAGGACAAGGTCGGCACACGCAAGCGATCCAAGGCTGCCCAGCCCTCCCCCGAGCTTCCACCACTGGCCGGGGAGATCGCTCAGGTTCGGTTGAATACCAGGACCGGTGACATCGCTATTCTGGATTCCGCAGGCAATGACCTTGGCCCCGAAGCGTTCGAGATTGCCAAAACCCACGCCAGGGAGGATCTGGACAATACGCTGCAGCAGCAGGTCGATACTCATAACCGGATGATGGAGCGAATCGGGAATATTCATCTGGACACGCCCGCTCCCGATACCTTTCCGGCCATGGTCGCCGAGCCATTTGAGGAACCAGAGCCAACTGAGCCAGCACTCAGAAAGCGGGACTGGCTGGCGGTTATCTGTCCTGCCCGGCGTAAAGCCTTTGATGAGTCTAATGAGCGTAGGCGCAACCGCTATCGACAGGCTTACCAGCAGTGGCAGCAAGACAAGGTGCAGCAAGAGCGGCGGGAGGTTGCACGGGCCGGGATTTATGAAAAAGCCCAACGAGGCGATGTGACGGCCATGGAATCGGTGCTGGATGACCACCTGTTGGACATCGACTGGCCTCGCGAGACCGACCTTTCCTTTGAGTTGTCTGGTGAGGGAACAATGTTAATGATGGACGTGGATTTACCCGAGATCGAGGATTTCCCAACCACGGAACTACGTACCTACCAGCGTGGAGTCGGCGTCTCCGTCAAAGAGCTGTCTGATACCGCTTCCCGAAAGCTCTACATGGCTCACGTACATGGAATGGGGTTTCGCTTGATTGGCGAGGGCTTCGCCTGCGCGCCTTCTGTTGAAACGGTCGTTCTCTCGGCTTTCACGCAGGTCACCAATGCCGCGACTGGACGCGGGGAAGACAAGTATCTATACAGCGTGAAGGTGACTCGACAGGCCTGGAGCCAGATTCATTTCGGCAACCTGAGTGAGGTAGACCCGGTTGAAGCCCTGGCCGCCTTTGAGCTGCGGCGGGACATGACCAAAACCGGGATTTTTCGGGCTATTGAGCCTTTGGACGCGGACTACGCGCCCGGCCATGCTTGAGGACAACTGCAGTATCATCAACCGATGGTATGGCGCCCGCGCAACGATTCAGAATTTAAATTCTGGCCCAACGGAAAATACGTTGATATCCGTTTCCCCCAGCTCGTCCTCATCACCGATGTTCACCAGGTAATCCCAGTCCGCTCGGAGCCGAACGCTTTCCGAAACGTCATAACTGATTCCAAGGCCGGTCCTGAATGCGACGCCCGTGTCATCATCACTTACCGAGAAGGTCTGAAAACCGTTGCTGGCTGCTGCCTCGTAGTTCAATCGCCACAGCATAAGCCCCGCCTTGGTAAAGACTTTGAAGGGGCCCGATTCAGGCATACCAAGTTGCAGCGTTGTATCGACAAAATGGCCATTCACCGAGATCGCCACGCCCACGCCGCTAATGACACCGGAGGCTTCAACATCATCGATATACCGATAGCCAAACTCAAGATTTGCAAAATTGTTAAGTTCGGTGCCGCCGTGCACTCGAAAAGTCCCCGCACTGTCGTCGCAGGAAGATTCTCCGCCGCCGCAAAAATCCTCGACGGTTGCCTGGCCAGCAGAAATACCGATATAACCTGGTCGAGCTTCCGCAGCGAGAGCCGGCACACTGGCCATTGTGGCAATGGAAAGCAGCAAGGCTGATTTATTCAATTTCATGTCGACATCCTTTTTCGAGTAAAACGTCTCAATGGCGGTTTTGCCACCGAACGCAGGGTATACAGGTTAGTCGCAGGAAGCGACACATACGGTCGCGACAACAATATTTTCTGAGGGGTGCAGACTTATTTGCTTCGCTGTGTGCGGCTCAGGCCCCGCTCCAAAGTGGAGGCGGTCTCTTCACGCAGCCATTGTGGCTCAAGGATGTCGCAGTGGACCGCCTGTGCCGTCAGCCACCAGCGCAGGTCCTGGGTATCGCCCACGGTCACAGCGATTTCAAAGGTATTGCCATCAATTTCCGTAGTGGTTTGGTCAAACCCAAGCGGCGACTCAATCAGATGATTCAGGGCGGGTTTATCGCACCGAAGCCTGAGATAGACCGGTTTGGTGGAGTGGAGCATGCCCATTGCCCCGGAATGGATATAAAGATCCAGATCAAAATCTTCCGGCCTCTCAACGGGCTGTTCGACCAGCTCTCCGGCCGTTGCGCGGTGCAGTACCAGCTGACGAATACCCTCCCTGCCCTCAATGACGCCGATCAGGTACACGTTCGGATCGCGGAAGATCAGACCGAATGGGTGAACAATGATCTCCTCGGGTTCCGGCCAGTTGCGGGCCTGGTAGGTAAGTCTGCAGCGGAATTCCCTTAACAGCGCCTCAGTCACGGTTTCCAGAACATCGGCGTCGATGTTCGGTCGCAGACCTCCGAGGCCGCGGTTAATGACACGGACTCTGTTGGGCCATTCCCCCAGCGGGTTTTTCTCGCGCAGCAGGGTGCGATGGGCTTCATCGAAATGCGGTTTCAGGTGTGAAAGCGCCCGAGGCGGAAGCATGGGGCTGAGGTAGGCTTTGGCCAGTTCAAACGTGAGTGCCGCCGGTAA
The DNA here is from genome assembly GCF_004792665.1 of Marinobacter orientalis. Classification (GTDB taxonomy): domain Bacteria; phylum Pseudomonadota; class Gammaproteobacteria; order Pseudomonadales; family Oleiphilaceae; genus Marinobacter; species Marinobacter orientalis. Next base: position 102,963 of record NZ_SRZX01000005.1, on the reverse strand, counting down.
GTCCAGAGCGGGGATAATATCGATCGTGGCATTGCGGTCGAACGACCATTGAAATGGTCGGGAATTTTCGTCTACAAGCAGAGGAAAATCCGCGCTCAGCTTTTCCAGATCCCTTTGGATTGAGCGCATGGTTACCGGGAACCCATGCCCTTCAAGCCGCTTCGCCAACTCAGTGGTCGTGATGGTTTTGGGAGACCGGGGCACCATCCGGAGCATGGTCAAATAGCGGACAGCGGTGTTAGACATGAGCAGATCCTTGCCGGGCTTGATTGAGCGTATGCGACCTTTTATGTCGCGATACTCTACATCACCTTTGGCAACTGCTTCCAGTTCGTTGTGTATGCCGGCGACAGATGCTCCCGGCGCATTGCGTAAGCCGCCGGCCCGGCCTCCCGGGCCATACAGATGGAGGTACTGGATTTTCGATTGATGTCGTCCATCACGGCCATCAGCCGTACGGCCCTGTCATCCGTGATATCGGTTCCAACGGGTCCTTCAAATAGATCGGTTTGATGGCCTGTTTCGCCCACCAGCTCACTGAGCATGACCCCTGCCTTGGCGTATTCATACCCGCTTTGATACATGGACCGAAGCAGGTTCAGTGCCTGCCCCACAATGACGCGTGAGTCTTGAGTGGGGCTAACCAGGCGTAGCGAAGCACTTTTGGAGTACTGTGGGGCAGTCGCCCGGAACGGGTTGGTCCGGATGAACACGATCAGCTCTCCAGCATACTGCTGACCGCCTCGAAGTTTTTTGGTGGCTCTGGTGGCGTAATGAGACACCGCCTCCTCCAGGTCCGGCAACGCCTGAATCGGGTGACCAAAGGATCGAGAACACATAATTTGCTTCTTGGGTGGCGGCGCATCCTCCCAGGGCAGACAGGGAATGCCATTGAGCTCGCGGGCTGTTCGTTCCAGGACCACAGAGAAGCGTTTTCGCAAGGTTGCCGGCTCAGCATCCGCCAGGTGCAACGCCGTTGTTACCGACATGGCCTGCAACTTGGCTGTGAGCTTGCGCCCCACCCCCCACACTTCCTCGACAGGCACCCGAGCCATCAGCCGGCGCTGTCTGGCTGGGTCCGTCAGGTCAACAACCCCGCCCGTCGCGGGGTATTTCTTCGCGGCGTAATTGGCGAGCTTTGCCAGCGTCCGGGTTGGCGCAATGCCAACACAGACCGGCAGCCCTATGTTCTGGTATACGGTGTCTTTGACCTGTCGACCGAAGTCCTCGAAAGGCACCAGGGCGTCTATACCCTTCACATCCAGAAAGGCCTCGTCGATGGAGTAGACATCCACCCGGGGTGCCAAAGATTCCAGTGTGACCATGACGCGCCGGCTCATGTCGCCGTAGAGGATGTAGTTCGAAGAAAACACCTGGATGCCATAGCGGCGGATTTCGTCCTGAATGTGATGAGCCGGCACGCCCATTTTGATACCCAGTGCTTTGGCTTCTCTGGAGCGGGCCACTACACAGCCATCGTTATTGGAGAGCACAACGACCGGCGTTTGCCGCAGATCCGGACGAAATAACTTCTCGCAGGAAGCGTAGAAATTATTGCAGTCAACGAGCGCATAAACCTGCTTCACCCGGCTTGATCCTGTTCCCGATAACTGCCGGTTGCCGACAGTTTTCCTGTCATGGGCTCACTCCCCGCTTGAGCGAACGCACGACATTGGTCACGACACCAAACACTTCCAGCACCATATCAGCGTCAATGATCATCGGCTGATAGGCCGGGTTTCTGGGTAAAAGCCGGACTGGCGGTGGCGTCAGGTGAAGCTGCTTCACTGTCATTTCCGATTCCAGGCTGGCGATGATGATATCCCCGTGTTTGGCCCTGAGAGACCGATCCACCACCAGCACATCCTCCGGCAGGATGCCGGCCTCCACCATCGACTCGCCCTGCACTCGCACGAAAAACGTCGAGGCGGGGTGTTGAATACACAGCTCGTTCAGATCGAGGGTTTTTTCAACATAATCCTCCGCTGGCGACGGAAAGCCAGCCGAAACCCGCTCCAGAAACAGCGGTATGTTGAGCCGTGAGAAGGACGCGTAGTCACCAAGAAGAATGCAGGACATGCTTTACACCGAATACTGGTTGAATATACAGTATTTTGGAGAGCAAATCCGGCCGGGTCAACCCGGGGACGAGAACCATCATCTGTACTCAGCGTAATGCAGACTGCCAGGGTTGGCAGAAGGGGGCTGTATGAAAAGTGTGTTACTCATGTTTATCGGTGGACTGGTAGGCGGCATGATCGGACCAGTGGCAGCGTTGGTCGGTGCCACTGGAGGGTTTCTGATTGGGAGCTTAAGTTGTGCCTCAATCGACACGCCTGGTCAGCGAAATGATTCCGAATAAGCTCCAAAGCCTCATCCATAAACCTCGATCGATGGCCTCCAATAAACGTTGTTCCCAAGCCGACCAAAGCCCGTAGGCGTGCGTTTCCGATAGGCCCTGCGTTGATTGTCTGCCATGGCGCTCTGAGCATCCGCGTCCCGAACGTAGCGGGCCAGGGTCATAGCCGGCCTGGCGCCATACCGCGCGCCAGGGGAGGCGCAGGTCCAGATGTGGCGGAGTGCCAAGGCGGCATCATGATCCACCTTATCCAGGTATGCGAGGCCGGATGCGCAGGCCTCCAAGGTCAGATCGGCATGGTCACACAGTTGCGCGGCTGCGGTTGGCTTGCCTCGCACATCGTAGGTGTAGGTTTTGCCGATGTCGTGGAGCAAGCCTGCCACAAAGCCGATTTCCTGAAGATTTCGGGGCATTTCCGGCTCGTTGATCTGGGCCATTCGCAGTACGTTCTGGGCTACCTCCAGCGAATGCGACAGCAGGCCACCGGGTTCGTTATGGTGGTAGTTCTTACTCGCCGGGGCCTTCAGAAAGAGCTCCAACCGGTCCCGCCGCTCCAGTACCCGCTTGATGAAGATCTGCAAAGGTGTCGATTCCAGCATGCGCACGGCGGTAATCAACTGGTCCAGTGCTTCTGGCTTCGGGCAGTAGGTTCTCGGCAGGGTCTGCAGTGCCGGCAAGTGAGCTACGTCGGTCTGCCGAGGTCGGCGAATCTCGGTCAGCAAGATCTCGCTCTCTTGCGGGCCAACGCACACTTGCCCTTTCACGACCACCAGATCCATGTGGCCCAAGCGTTCCGGGATTACCATGGAGCCAACCACTGCCAGCACCACAAAATCACTGATACAGCTACTAAGGCGCAGCTTCAGGTACGGAATGCCCTCGTCGTCGAAGCAGGCAATTCGGCCAGTGAGGCGGTAGGTGCCTTTGAAGGTTTCCTGCTGAATCGGGCACAGTTCATTCAGTTTCATCACCTACCTCCTTATCGTTATCGATCACCCGGCTCTGGATCAGGCGCTCGAAGGCGCTGCCGTCCATGCGGGTCACATTCGGGATAAAGCGGGAATACACTTTGAACAGCATTTCGGTGGAGGAGTGACCCAATAACCGAGCCACCCATTCCGGATTCTCGCCGGAAGCCAGCAAAAGAGTCGCTGCCGTATGCCGGGTTTGATAAGGCCTGCGCTTCTTCAGTTTCAGAAATTCCAGTAGCGGATACCAGACACGCTTGGTCACGTTGTTGTGGTCCAGAGGCTGTCCCAAGCGGTTGCAGAACACAAACTTGCTGAGCTTGCCCGTGGCCTCGTACTGGGCCTTAAGCGCCTCGTATACCGGTCCAAACATGGGAATTTCCCGCTGGGAGCCATCGGTTTTGGTGTACTCGGTCTCCCCGTTGATCAGCGTTTCGCGAACCAGAATCTCACGCCTAATGAAGTCCACGTGCTCCCACTTCAGGCCATCGATTTCGCCAGTGCGCATGCCGGTGTAAAAGCGCACCTGATAGTAGTTTCGGTAGTCCTCCCGCACGTACTTGGTGATCCGCTCCACTTCGTCTAAAGAAAAAGGTTGGATGCTTACTTTCTTCAGCTTCAGCGGCTTGATATTGCGATACGGATTGGCAAAGTCGTAGCGCTCGGCACCTTCGGTCAGAATCATCCGCAGGACCGCCATGTGGCTGTTGATGGTTTTGGGTGCCATCTGGGCATTGCCTGCCCTGCCCTTGCGGCTCGCCAGTTTGTTGCGGGCTACCAGAATGTTGGCTTTGGTGATCTCTGTCAGGCGCTTTTTATTGAACGCCGGCTTGAGGGAGCTCTCGAGAATGGACTCGACATTGCGCAGATGGGAGGCGCGCCACTGAATTTTGTTTTCTTGCAGCCAGAGGTCGGCGAAATCCGAGAACAGCGGCGCCTGATCAGCCCCCTGTTCCGAATCAGCCATGACATTTGAAGCCCCAGCATTTCCGGATAATGCTCCTGCCTTGGTTAGCTTTTGCAGGTTCTTACTGCCCGGGAAAAATTCAGCGTAGTCGAAGTCACCAAGCAGCATCTTTGCTTCCATACGCTGCACCAACATCTCCAACTGCTTCCGATTCTTGGCAGTGTCGGTCAGCAATGTTTGCTCCCGACATCTCACCCCCTGGTAGTTGAAGTCAATAAACAACTTGTTCGTATCCTGACGCACCCTCACCTTAGCCATGGCAGACACCACCATTTGCCATTGGGATTGTCAGGTTGTCCTGAGCCCGGCTCAGCATGTCCTCTTCAATCACCTCCCAGATATAGAGAATCTTCCTGCCCCCGAAAGGACGGATGTAGTGTTTGCCCTCAAACAGGACGCTATCCTTTAAGCACTGGCGAATCGTGCGAGCGTCATACTTGATGCGTTCGGAGAGTTCTTCAGTTGTCAGGTAAGTGTTGTTCATGCGACTATCACCTTTTATCGTTCAAGCGATCATTTGATAACATTTGTTATCACTTGATCATCAATATACGCCCCCTGCTGATAATTGCAAGTGGCGTTTGATGCTTTTTTTTATCATTCGGTCAACAAATGATTCGCTATCACTTGAAAGAGCTCATTGCAGATAAGGAATTCGCTGAGAAGCGGAGAATAACTATTGGGGAAATCGCCAAGGAGACGGGCATCAACCGGATGACGCTATCCAAAATCATCAACCATCCTGGCCACAGCACGGTGACGGACAATTTGGACAAACTGTGCAACTATTTCAGTTGCGATATCGACCAGTTGATTACGCACATCAAAGACCAGCGCCAGGCTGAAGATGTCGGTGAATACTCTGGGGACGGGAAAGAGGACTAAGCGGTAGGCAACGCAGGATCGTTCCTTCGTGCCCCGAATTGCCTTACGGTCAAATTCAATAGGAGCCTGAAAAACCCTTTCCCGAAGATGGCACGGTTAGGGCACGCTCAGGGCACGGAGAAAATTCTGGCGACAGAAACGAAAAAAGGCAGACCAGTAAGTAACTGATCTGCCTTTCTTAAATATGGTAGCGGGGGCAGGATTCGAACCTACGACCTTCGGGTTATGAGCCCGACGAGCTACCAGACTGCTCCACCCCGCATCAACGTGCGCGTATACTAAGGAACTGGTGACGGCCTGTCAATCCTTATTTTCGAAGAGGTCTGAAGGATACAGCAGTTCACCAGCCGGATTTGTGTCGATCATGCCAACCGCCTTAATTGCCTCCTGCACGGGCCGGAATGAACGCCGGTGCTGGCTTGTGGCACCCAGTCTGGCGAGTGCTTCCAGGTGTACTGGCGTGGAATAGCCCTTGTGGCTGGCGAATCCGTAGTGAGGATAGGCTTCATGGAGCACAACCATTTCCCGGTCGCGGGTTACCTTGGCGAGTATGGAGGCAGCGCTGATAGCTTGCACGCGGCTATCGCCTTTGATGACCGGCTCCGATGGCCAGTGCCAGTCCGGGCAGCAATTGCCATCCACCAGTACGTATTCGGGTTTTATATGCAGCCCGGCCACCGCCCGCTCCATCGCCACCATGGTGGCGCGATAAATATTCAGGCGGTCAATTTCCTCGGCTTCACAACGGCCCAGGCTCCAGGCGATGGCCCGCTCGATAATCAGTTCGTACAATGCCTCACGGCGCTCCGCGGTCAGCTCTTTGGAATCTGCCAGGCCGGGTATCGGTTTTTCCGGATCCAGTATCACTGCCGCTGTCACCACAGCGCCCACCAGCGGGCCGCGGCCGACTTCATCCACACCGGCCAGCAGCCGGCCCTGATAGCGACATTCGAAAGCTGGTAGCGGGCTTTTGCTCATGCTCATGGCTGCTTACCTTCAATGAGTGCTGAAACGGCTGCTGCAGCCTGTTCGTCGGCATTCTGCCTTAACTGCTCATGCAACCGGGAGAAGGCCTCCGTAAGACGGGCGCGCTCGGTTACGTTTTCGAGGCGCTCGAGAACGGCCTCGCCCAGGGTCTCTGCAGTAGCCTCGTCCTGCAACAGTTCCGGTACCAGGGGCTCCCGCGCCAGCAGGTTGGGCAGCGCTACATGGGGAACCTTTACCAGCCGCGATACCAGCGCGTAACTGAAACTGCTCAGCCGGTAACCCACTACCATGGGCTTTTTCAGCAACATGGCTTCCAGGGTTGCCGTTCCGGAAGCTAACAGGACTACATCCGAGGACGCCATCACTTCCCGCGAGCGCCCCCTTACAATGGTTACCTCAAGCTTCACATCCAGCGCTTCCACCAGGGCGCGAACCTGAATTTCCCGCTCCCGGTTGACACACGGAATCACCAGCTGCAGATCGGGGCGTTTGCCCTGCATCCAGCGCGCCGCCTCGAGAAACAGGGTGCCAAGACGTTCCACCTCGCCTCCCCTGCTTCCGGGCAGGATGGCCAGCACCGGCGCGTCTTCGCGAAGACCCAGCGCCTGGCGGGCAGCGGTGGTATCCGGGGTCATCGGAATACGGTCTGCCAGGGGATGGCCCACAAAGGCCACGGGTATATTGTGTTCTTCGTAAAAACGCGCCTCAAAGGGAAACAGCGTCAACATGAGATTGACAGATCTGGCAATCTTGAAGATGCGTTTCTGGCGCCAGGCCCAGACCGACGGGCTGACATAGTGAGCAGTGAGCATGCCGGCGTCACGGCAGCGCCGCTCAATGCCCAGCGTGAAATCCGGGGAATCGATACCAATCACCACGTCCGGTGGTGTTGCCAGCAGATAGTCCATCAATCGGGCACGAATGCTGAACAGCTCACGGATGCGGCCAAGCACTTCCACCAGTCCCATCACGGAAAGCCTTTCCATGGGCACCAGCGAATGGAAGCCTTCTGCCGTCATTTCCTCACCGCCAATGCCTACGAACCGTGCGTTGGGGTACCGCTGCCGCAGTGATCGGATCAGGCCTGCGCCAAGGATATCGCCAGAGGCTTCTCCGGCCACCATGGCAAAGGTTACTTTGCGGTCACTGACAGCAGGAATGTCGGTAGGATCCGTCACCGGGGTCGCCACTCGCTGATCAGCGGATAATGCCGCGGTCTGCACCACGAAGGGATTCAATCAACGGCTGCACTTCGGGGATATCCGAATAGGCTTTTTCCAGTTCCACAACGGCCTGTTCGGTTGTCAGGCCCTGGCGATAGATAACCTTGTAGGCGCGACGAAGTACCAGCAGAACCTCCTTGCTGAAGCCACGGCGCCGCAACCCTTCCACATTCATACCGAATGGCTGGGCTGACTGGCCACTTGCCATGATGTAGGCAGGAATATCTTTGAGAACGATGCTTCCGCCGGCACTCATGCTGTGGGTACCGATGTGGCAGAACTGATGGACCATGGTGCCACCACCCAGGATGGCAAAGTCGCCCACGGACACATGGCCCGCCAGTGTGGCGCAGTTAGCCAGTATGGTGTTGTTTCCGATGACACAGTCGTGGGCGACGTGAACGTACGCCATCAACAGATTGCCGTTGCCGATGCTGGTTTCGCCCCGGTCCTGAACTGTGCCCCGGTGAATGGTGCAACTCTCACGGATTGTGTTGTCGTTGCCAATAAGGAGCGTGGTGGGCTCGCCCGCATACTTCTTGTCCTGGCATTCCTCGCCCACACTGGAGAACTGGAAGATGCGGTTATTGCGACCAATCCTGGTGGGGCCCTTGATCACTACATGGGACATGATCTCGGTGCCTTCACCGATCTCCACGTCCGGGCCGATATAGCTCCACGGACCAACAGTTACGTTGTCAGCCAATTTGGCCGACGGATCCACGATCGCCTGAGGATGGACTCCCGACCATTCTTTTGTCGCCATCAGACTTCTCTCTCAGCGGTCAGTATTTCTGCCACACAGACGACTTCGTCATCTACCAGTGCGCGGCACTCGAATTTGTAGATTCCACGTTTGCCGGAGATCATCCGGGACTCCAGGCTCAGCCTGTCACCCGGCACAACCGGGCGCTTGAAGCGCGCTTTACTGGAACCGGCCAGATATTGTACCACGCCATCTGACGGCTTCCGGCCCACCGTCAGAAAACCGAGAATGCCCGAGAGTTGCGCCATGGCTTCAATAATAAGCACGCCCGGCATAATGGGATTGTTCGGGAAGTGGCCGTTAAAAAAGGGCTCGTTCAGGGAAATGTTCTTGTATCCCTTGATAAACTCCCCCTTCTCTGCCTCCGTCACCCGGTCAACCAGCAAAAACGGGTAGCGGTGTGGCAGGTATTCCATAATTTCTTTGATGGTCATAATCATCAGTAACGGCCTCAGCCTTCTATTTTCTTTTCCAGTTCTTTTAGCCGACGCGCCATGGCATCAAGCTGACGAAAACGCACGGCATTCTTGCGCCACTGCCGGTTACTGTCGGCGCTGGTCCCCGACGAATAAACACCGGCCTCCCGGATATCGCCAGTAACCAGTGTCATGCCGGTCAGATGTACCTGATCGGCAATCGTAAGATGTCCAGCCACCCCGGAAGCGCCGCCAAAGACGCAGTGGCTACCAATATGGGTGCTGCCGGCGATACCTACCATTGCCGCCATGGCGCTGTGATCACCAATGCTGACGTTATGTGCAATCTGAATGAGGTTGTCGAGTTTTACACCATTGCCAATCAACGTGTCATCAAGCGCACCGCGATCGATGGTGGTGTTCGCGCCTACTTCTACATCGTCGCCCAGGACGACTCTGCCAAGCTGTGCGATCCGGTGCCAGGTACCTTTTTCATTGGCAAATCCGAAGCCGTCCGACCCGATAACAGCGCCACTCAGAATGTGGCAGCGCTTGCCCAGCACAATGTCGTGGGCCAGGGTCACCCGGGGACGCAGCACTGAACGTTCGCCAATGTTGCAACGGGCGCCAATGATACAGCCGGCACCGACTACCACGTTGTTACCAATAACAGCTCCGGCCTCGACAACCGCCTGGGGTCCGATACTGGCGCTTTCTGAAACCTCCGCAGAAGGGTCCACTACTGCAGAGTCATGGACACCGGGCTGCGGAACGGGTGCAGGGTCGAACCAATGGCTCAGGCGAGCATAGCCAAGATACGGATTGTCCAGCAACAGGGCGTTGGCAGTGCACTGATCGGCGACGGACGGGGAGACAATGACCGCAGAGGCCCGGGTATCTGCAAGATAGCGGGCGTAGGAGGGATTGGCCAGGAAAGCTATCTCGCCGGGAGCCGCCGCCTGAAGCGTGGCCAGGCCGCCAATTTCAGCATCGGGATTGCCCCTGAGTTCCGCCCCAAGCTCGGAGGCAATATCGCCCAGCCGGTATGAACGCTTTGTCATTATCAGCTCCACAAGGTTTTTCCGGGCTGGCCATCATCCGGCCGCCATTATCAGCGGTTCAGCTTCTCCAGGAGTTCGTCTGTCAGGTTCATGTCGGGCTTGGCATACACAACGGCCTCACTGGGCAGAATCAGGTCGAGGTCGTGCTCTTCCAGCAACTCCTTGACGGCTGCGTCCACTTCCGGACGGGCATCCTCCAGAAACTGCTGTTTGCGGCTTGCCACTGTGGAATCCAGGCGCTGCTTGAGGAAATTGAACTCCTTGACCTTTTCCTGGAATTCGGTGGTTATTTTACTACGCTCTGACTCGTTCATCATCGCGCCGTCTTTCTCGAGACGTTCTTTCAGTTTGCGGGCGGTATCCTGGGCTTCCCTGACCCTTGCTTCCTCACCGGCAAAATCCTGCTGCATCTTCTCACTGAATGCTCTCGCATCGCTGGAGGAGAACAGCGCCTGGCGCAAATCAACCACCCCCACCCGGGTTTCAGCCGCCACCGGGGTGGACGCCATCAGTGCCGCCAAAAGTACTGCCATGGACAATCGGAACATGTTGTTTCTCCTGTGTTTCGGTTTTACCGGGTTTCCGTTCGCTCTCTGATCAGAATGTCTGGCCCAGAGAGAACTGGAATATCTGGGTATCGTCGCCACTCTTGTCATTCAGAGGCTTGGCAAGGCTGAAGGCCAGCGGGCCAACTGCTGTGATCCACTGGAAGCCTATACCGGCTGACAGCCGCACTTCATCCAGTGCCGGATCGAAGTTCCGGTCAGCGTCAAACACCTGCCCTGCATCCAGGAAGAATGCCGTTCTCATTGAACGGGTATCGCCGGCAAATGGCGTAGGGAAGATCAGTTCAAGGCTACCCTCTGTCAGCAGGCTACCACCGAACGGATCCGGATCGGAAAAGTCGTTGGGCGCATTGGTGGCCTTCGGCCCCAGGGAGTTTGCCTCGTAACCACGCACCGAGCCATAACCGCCGGCAAAGAAGTGCTCGTAGAACGGCATCACGGTGCGCCCGCTGTAACCGTCACCATAGCCGATCTCTGAACGCGCCCGGAAGACCCAGGTCTGGTTCTCATTGAACGGCTGGTAGAACTCGGTTCTCTGATTCACTTTATAGAACGTCAGATCGCTGCCGGGCACGGCGATATCGGTGGACAGAGACACACTGTAGCCATCGCTTGGCAGAACGCCCCGGTTCAGCGTACTGCGACGCCAGGAACCAAACAGGAAGTAATTGTTGAAGTCGTTACCCTCTTCTTCGATGAAGGTGCGCACTTCCTCGGAGGTAAACGAACCTGCCTTGACCTTGGAAAGGGTGTAACCAAGGCCGAAGTTAAGCCGGGTAACGTTATCGGTCGGGTAGCCGAAGGTGAGCCGGCCACCATACTCGTCGAGCAGGTAGGATGAAATATCCTGCTCTTCAAAGTCCGTTTCACGGGCGAATACGCTAAAGCCCCGGCTTACGCCGTCGACAGTGTAATACGGGTCCTGATAGGAGAAGTTGGCGCTCTTGATGGAATCACTGACGTTGACGCCGAAGGATACCCGCTTGCCAGTGCCAAAGAAGTTATTCTCCGAGACGTTGGCGCCAAGGATAACACCCGAAGCCTGGGAGAAACCCACCGACGCGGAGAGACTGCCGGTTGCCTGCTCTCTTACCGAGTAGTTCACATCCACCAAGTCATCGGTGCCGGGAACCGGTACCGTCTCAACGTCCACGGTTTCAAAGAAGCCGAGCCGCTCGAGCCGGGTTTTTGAAAACTCGATTCTGTCTGTGGACGCAACGCCGCCTTCCATCTGGGTCATTTCCTGGCGCAGTACATCGTCTCTTGTGGAAACGTTGCCGTCGAAATTGATGCGCCTGACGTATGCCCGCTTGCCGGGCTCCACAAAGAAGGTCACGGATGCGGTGTCGTCCTGACCCGGCTCAGGCACGGCATTGACGTTGGCAAAGGCGTAACCCTCCCGGCCAAGGCGCCGGGACAGCGATTCGGAAATGGCAATCATACGTGAACGGGAAAACACATCGCCTTCTTCGATGGGAATAAGCGCTCGCAGTTCTTCTTCGTCAACGATGAGTTCGCCCCGCAGATTGACCTCGGAAACTGTGTACTGGGCGCCCTCGTTCAGCGAGATGGCAATGAACACCTGCTTCTTGTCCGGTGAAATGGATACCTGGCTGGATTCGACATTGAAGTCGATATAGCCCCGGTCAAGGTAGAAAGAACGCAGGGATTCCAGGTCGCCACTCAGGCGCTCACGGGCGTACTTGTCGGAATTGGTGATAGAGTTCCACCAGCTGGAGGTTCTCAGCTCGAACAGGTCCAGCAGGGTTTCATCGTCGAAGGCTTCATTGCCGACGATATTGAGATGCTGGATCGCCGCCACGGTGCCTTCATTAATATCCAGCCGGATAGCAACGCGGTTTCGCGGAAGATCTTCAGCAGTTGCCTTCACGCGGGCATTGTAACGCCCCTGGCTGATGTAAGACCGCAGAATCTCCAGCTCAAGCCGTTCCAGGGTAGCCCGGCGGAACACCTGGCCTTCCTGCAGCCCGGCACTGGCCAGCGCATCCATCAGCATGTCGGTTTCAATGTTCTTGTTACCTTCGATATCAATGGAGGTAATCGATGGCCGTTCCTTGACGGTGAGGATAAGCACGCCATCGTCTCGGCTGGCCTCGATATCGGTAAACAGCCCGGTGCGAAACAGGTCCTTGATGGCCGATGCCAACTCGGTTTCATCAACCGGTTCGCCGATTGATACAGGGAAAGCGGAGAATACCGTTCCTGCGGACACCCTCTGAAGGCCTTCCACTTCGATGTCGGATACAGTGAATTCATCAGCCAGAGCCGGTTTCATGGCGGAAGTGGCTAATGCCAAGCCTACAGCTAAACCCAGAAAAGAACGTCTCATTCAATAATTTCGCCTGTTGATGCGCGTAAGGGTTCGCAATTCTCACAACCGCATCAGGTCGTTGTAAAGTGCAAACACCATTAATGTGAGGATCATCGCCATACCTATACGTAATCCAAAAGCCTGCGCCTGTTCGGAAAGCGGCTTTTTACGGACGGCTTCGATGGTGTAATAGACAATATGCCCACCATCCAGAACCGGTACCGGCAACAGATTCAGCACCCCGAGGCTGACACTGAGGTAGGCAAGAAAACGTACAAAATCTTCAAAGCCGGAACTTACACTGGCTTCGGCTATCCTTGCAATGGTAATCGGGCCACTAAGGTTAGTGGGAGAAAGCAGCCCGGTCACCATTTTTTTGATGGCAACCAGGGTCAGTCTGGTGTCACCCCAGGTTTCGGACATGGCATTGGGAATCGCCGCCAGGGGGCCGTAACTGACATCCCGCAGCACCTCATCGGGCCAGGTCACCTCACTGACACCGGCGCCGACAAGCCCTGTCACGGTTCCGTCCTCCGCCCTGTTTTCCGCAGGTGTCACTTCGATACGCTGGGTGCTGCCATCGCGCTCTACCGTGAACTCCAGAGTCTCCCCGGGGGCGTCACGAATAAACGAAACCAGCTCGAACCAGTCAGACACCGGCTCGCCATCTACAGCAACCACGCGATCTCCGGACTCCAAGCCTGCGGCGTCAGCCCTTCCCCCGCTAACAATCTCTCCCAGTACAGGTGGCACATCCGGCCGCCAGGGCGTGACGCCGAACTCAGCCAGCGGATTGGGGTTTTCATCATTGAGACGCCAGCCCTCAAGAGAGCCGGTCAACGTGCCCCGGCTGCCGTCCCTTGAGACATCGACGGTTATCTCTCCGGCCTCACCGGTGCGCTCGAGAAGACGCATGTTTACATCACGCCAGGATGTTACCGGACGACCGTCAACTTCGTGGATTTCCATACCAGACGCGAGCCCGACGCGATCAGCGACACTGCCTTCGTTAACCTCGCCAACGATGGGCGCCACCGTGGTAAAACCAACAACGCTGAGCAGCCAGTAGGCAAAAATGGCAAAAAGAAAATTGGCTATCGGCCCTGCCGCGGCGATGGCGATGCGTTTTGAAGGCGGTTTCGAGTTGAAGGCCAGGTGCTTCTGGTCCTCAGGTACCGGCCCTTCCCGCTCGTCCAGCATTTTTACATAGCCGCCAAGCGGAATGGCTGCCACCGCAAACTCAGTGCCCTGGCGGTCGTACCAGGAGTACAGTGGCTTGCCGAAACCCACCGAAAAACGCAGCACCTTTACTCCACAGCGCCGGGCGACCCAGAAGTGCCCGAACTCATGAAGGGTTACCAGGATGCCCAGCGTCAGTATCAGCGCCAGGATGGTTTCAACTATCTGCATAGTGTTCTCTGTTAATGTTGATCAGCCCCCCAGTCGAGCCCGCCCGTGTCAGACAGCCTGCCCGGGAATCTGTTCCCGGGCCCGGGAGCGTGCTTCCGCATCTTTGGCGAAAATGGTGTCGAAACTGTCTGCTGGCACAACCTCGGTCGCGGCCAGGGTTCGCTCAATGATAGAGGGAATATCGGCAAAACACAGTTTACCCGCAAGAAAGGCCGTTACTGCCTCTTCGTTCGCTGCATTCAGCACCGCCGGTGCGGTCCCCCCCTGCTGGAAAGCCTCGGCGGCGAGCCGGAGACAGGGGAAGCGTTGAAGGTCTGGCCTCTCGAAATTGAACTGCCCGATACGAAAAAGGTCCAGCGGCGCCACTCCGGCATCTATTCGCTCGGGCCAGGCCAGGCCATTGGCAATCGGAGTGCGCATGTCGGGACTACCAAGCTGGGCAAGCACAGAGCCATCGGCGTATTCCACCATGGAGTGGATGATACTCTCCGGATGCACATGCACTTCGATCATTTCCGGCGTGGTATTGAACAGCCAGCACGCCTCAATCAGCTCCAGCCCTTTGTTCATCAGTGTTGCGGAGTCCACCGAAATTTTCCGACCCATGGACCAGTTGGGGTGTGCACAGGCCTCTGCCGGCAATACATGACGGAGTGCCTCGGCAGAATGGTTGCGGAAAGGGCCGCCCGAGGCCGTTAACAGAATGCGCGTGATGCCCGCACTGCCTGTATTGCGGATCTTGTCGGGGGGCATGCACTGGAAAATGGCATTGTGCTCGCTGTCGATCGGCAACACTTCTGCACCGGACTCAGCAACGGCATCCATGAACAACTTGCCGGACATCACCAGCGCTTCCTTGTTAGCCAGCAACACACGCTTGCCGGCCCGCACAGCCGCCAGGGTGGGCGGCAGGCCCGCAGCGCCAACAATGGCCGCCATTACCGTGTCTGCTTCGGCATCCGCAGCGACCTGGCCGAGCGCCTCGGCGCCACTGAGAACGGTTACTGATGGCAGGCTGGAAAGCGCCGAGGCCAGCGCCCGGGCGGCCTCTGCATCCGCCATCACCGCATAACGCGGGCGAAATTCGTGGCACAGTCTGGCCATATTCTCAACACTGGAGCAGGCGGTGAGAGCATGCACTGAAAACCGATCCGGGTGGCGGCGGACAACGTCAAGCGTACTGAGGCCTATAGAGCCAGTTGCACCCAGTATCGTTATGCATCGCTTCACAGGGGTCACCATTGCCCGGCTGTCAGCCAGCCAAGAAGCGTAACCATCAGTGCGAATACCGGAATCGCCGCCGTCAGGCTGTCGATTCTGTCCATTATTCCACCATGGCCCGGCAACAGCTGACTGCTGTCCTTGATGCCGCGGAAGCGCTTGAGCATGCTTTCCAGCAAATCACCCAGTACTGAAACGGCTCCGGTGATCAGGCTGGCAATAACCAGCAGCAGGGACTGCACCGCCGTTGCCGAAGCCAACATGCTGATAATGAGCGCAAACGCGGCAACCGCTGCCAGGCCACCCCAGACTCCTGCCCAGGATTTGCCTGGACTGACCCGTGGCGCAAGCTTGGCCTTGCCGAATGCGCGGCCAGCAAAGTAAGCACCAATATCCGCTACCCACACCACACAGAAGACATAAAGAATCAGCAGGAGGTTGTTGTCGCTATCACCAAACTCGAAGCCGCCGGTACGGATATGGTTAAGCCCGACCCAGGCGGGAACCAGCACCAGCAACCCCATAATGGCTCGGCCGGGCACACTACCCCAGCGTTCGGCGCCTGCCGGATAGCTTCGCACCATCAGAAAACACAGAATCCACCACAAAAGCGCCAGCCAGAGCACAGCCACAGCCGGCACGTTCAACAGGCCATAAAGTACGGCGGCAACCACCAGGGCATAGGCAGCGCGGGCCGCAGGAGCCACCAGGCCGGACATGTTGGCCCACTCCCAGGCACCAATGGTAATGATGGCGCCGGTAAACAGGGCAAAGCCCAGAGGCGGCAGGAAGAAAATGCCGCCAATGGCAATAGGTGCCAGTATGAGCGCGGTAATAATACGGGTTTTAAGCACGGTATCGTTCGCTATCTTGTCGTTATTGTTCCGACGAAACACCTGCGATCTGGTCATCTGTCTGACCAAACCGGCGTTTTCGGCCCGCATACGCCTGCAGCGCCTGGCTCATTTCCTGTTCACGGAAGTCCGGCCAGTAAACAGGAGAAAAGTACAACTCGGTGTAAGCCAGGTGCCAGAGCATGAAATTGCTGATGCGCTGCTCGCCTGCCGTCCGGATCATCAGATCCGGCATGGGCAGATCGCCGATGGAGAGATGCTGCTGTATCAGGTCGTCGGTGATGTCCGAAGGTGCCAGCTCGCCCGTTCGCACCTTCTCTGCCACCTTGCGGGTGGCCTGGGTGATGTCCCAGTGGCCACCGTAGTTTGCGGCTATAACAAGGGTCATCCGGGTGTTGTCGCAGGTCAGTTCTTCCGCGCGGGCCATCTGTTCCTGAAGGTTCGCGCTGAATGCCGTGCGATCACCGATAATGCGCAGGCAGATATCATTGCGGTGAAGCTTTTTCACTTCCCGTTCCAGAGCAAACAGGAACAGGCGCATCAGGGCCGACACTTCTTCTGCCGGCCGGCGCCAGTTCTCACTGGAGAACGCAAAAAGGGTCAGCACCTCTACCCCCTCCCGGGCACAGGTTTCCACCACCGACCTGACTGCCTTGACACCCGCCTTATGGCCTGACACCCCACTCAACCGCCTGGCTTTGGCCCAGCGGTTGTTCCCATCCATGATGATAGCCACATGCCGGGGCCGGCTGCCAGCCGACACCGGAATCTCTGCGGATACACTTTCCGTCATGCAATCCCCTGTTCAGACAACACCCGGGACACCCGCGGGCATTGGCTGATCACGTTGCTGAAATTGACCGGCTGCTCAGACAGCCATCAGATCCTCTTCCTTGGCCTTTAGCTGCTTCTCGATCTCGGCGATATAACGGTCGGTCAATTTCTGGATTTCTTCCTCGCCGTAACGTTCTTCGTCTTCGTTGATGTCCTTGTCCTTCAGCAGCTCTTTGAGCGTACTATTGGCATCACGACGCGCGTTGCGAACGGAAACCTTGGCGTGTTCAGCGTCGGCCCTGGCCTGCTTGACCATGTCCTTGCGGGTTTCCTCGGTCAGCATCGGCATGGGAATCCGGATAACTTCGCCGTTGTTGGAAGGGTTCAGCCCCAGATCCGCCATCATGATGGCTTTTTCGATCTTGCCTAACAGCGGCTTCTCCCAGGGCGACACAGCCAGGGTGCGGTTGTCTTCCACGTTGACACTCGCCACCTGTTTCAGCGGTGTCTCCTGGCCGTAATAGTCCACGGTTACGCTATCCAGAATGGAGGGATGCGCGCGCCCGGTACGGATCTTGTTGAAAGCCCAGTTCAGCGACTCCAGGCTTTTCTTCATCTTCTTTTCGGTATCGGCTTTAATATCGTCAATCACTGCAACGTCCTCGGATTCGTTGTTCAAAATTACTCAATCAGATCATTCAATCAATGTGCCTTCCGATTCTCCGGTTACAATCCGGGTCAGTGCGCCGGCCCGGTTCATATCGAAGACCCGAAGGGGCATGCCATGGTCCCGGGCAAGGCAGATAGCGGTCAGGTCCATCACTCCCAGTTTCTTGTCCAGCACTTCATCGTAAGTGAGGTGCTCGTACTTTTCTGCCGTCGGGTCCTTGTAGGGGTCTGCGGAATAAACGCCATCAACCTTGGTGGCTTTCAGCACTGCATCGGCCTCGATCTCGATACCCCTCAGGCAAGCCGCTGAATCTGTTGTAAAAAACGGATTACCCGTACCCGCACAGAAGATCACGACGTCGCCGTCTTTGAGATCACGCACGGCACGGCGGCGGTCATAATGTTCAACAATACCACTCATCGGGATGGCAGACATAACCCGCGTACGAATGTTGGAGCGTTCAAGCGCATCACGCATGGCCAGGCCGTTCATCACCGTTGCCAGCATGCCCATGTGATCGCCCGTCACCCTGTCCATGCCGGCAGCGTTCAGAGCAGCCCCACGGAACAGGTTACCACCACCAATCACCAGGGCCACCTGGACACCGATACCGATCAGGGAACCAATATCCAGCGCCATCCGGTCAAGCACTTTGGGGTCAATACCAAAACCGTGGTCGCCCACCAGGGCTTCACCACTGAGCTTGAGAAGAACGCGCTTATATCTGGGCTGGGTATTGGACGATTTCGGCATGAGGATCCCCTTCTTTATGTCTGGCGTGGTGTCTGGCAGGACAGGCTTTTCAGGCTGGCATCTGACATACCCCTTAAAAAAAGGGGCATCTCAGATACAAGCCCGCCACGAGAGCCGGACTACTCCAGCTAACGTGGCAGACTCGAGCGGTGCGTCGGCATGCGCTTCAGCACCTGTCAAAAGGATCAGGACTTGCCGGTGCCCGCTGCAGCAGCGACCTCGGCAGCGAAGTCCACTTCTTCCTTTTCAATACCTTCGCCGACTTCCAGACGAACAAAACTGGCCAGATCAGCGCCGTTGTCCTTGATCAGCTGACCGACAGTCTGGTCAGGATTCTTGACGAACGGTTGCTCGACCAGGCTGTTTTCCGCCAGGAACTTCTTGATGCGGCCGCCCATCATCTTCTCGATGATTTCAGCAGGCTTGCCTTCCATATCCGGCTGGGCCTTGATAACGGCTTTTTCTTTCTCGAGCTCATCGGCCGGCATGTCTTCCGGCTTGCCAACCCGCGGGTTAACAGCGGCAACGTGCATGGCGATATCGCGGGCCACTTCAGGATCACCGGCGCTCAGGGCGACAACCGCGGCGATCTTGTTGTTGCTGTGAACGTAGGCACCGACAACCGGGCCCTCAACGCGCACGATGCGACGAACGGTGATGTTCTCGCCGATCTTCTGAACCAGCGCTTCACGCTTGGCTTCCAGGTCGCCTTCCATCAGCTTGGCAACGTCGGTTTCGCCTTTTTCGAAAGCAACATCCAGAACTTCGTTGGCGAAGTTCATGAAGTTGTCGTCGCGGGCAACAAAGTCGGTTTCAGAGTTCACTTCCAGGATGTAAGCGACAGTGCTGTCGTCAGACACCCGGATCAGGGAAACACCCTCAGCGGCGGTACGGCCCGCCTTCTTGGCAGCCTTCAGGCCTGAAGACTTACGCAGTTCTTCAATAGCGGCATCAACGCTTCCGTCAGCCTCTACCAGAGCCTTCTTGCATTCCATCATGCCAAGGCCGGTGCGGTCACGGAGCTCTTTGACCATTGCAGCAGTAATTGCAGCCATGTTCATTCCTCTTAACTGTTCCAATCCAAATTCTGTACCGGTGTGCCCGGCGTTTTAAGCACGGGCACACCCTGCAAACCATTTACGAAGAACGTATTACTCCGCGGCGGGAGCAGCACCTTCCGTACCTTCGCTGACTTCAACAAACTCGTCAGCACCGGCAGCACCAGCCTGGGATGCTTCAAGGCAGGTGTCCGCAACGGCCTGCACGTAAATCTGGATCGCGCGGATGGCATCATCGTTACCCGGGATTACGTAATCAACGCCGTCCGGGTCGCTGTTGGTATCAACGACACCAATAACAGGAATGCCCAGCTTGTTGGCTTCCTTGATGGCGATACGCTCATGGTCCACATCGATCACGAACATGGCGTCCGGCAGGCCGCCCATGTCCTTGATGCCGCCGATGGAACGCTCGAGGCGGTCCATTTCGCGGGTGCGATCAAGGGCTTCTTTCTTCGTCAGCTTGTCGAAGGTACCGTCCTGGCTCTGGGCTTCCAGGTCACGATAGCGACGGATTGACTGACGGATAGTCTTGTAGTTGGTCAGCATGCCACCGAGCCAGCGATGGTTCACATAAGGCTGGTTGGAGCGGAGTGCTTCTTCCTTGATGATCTTGGCCGCTGCACGCTTGGTGCCAACGAACAGGATCTTGTTCCTGTTGCCTGCGAGGTTATGAACGAAGTTCAACGCATCGTTCATGGCAGGAACAGTCTGCTCAAGGTTGATGATATGAATCTTGTTACGGGCGCCGAAGATGAACTTCGACATTTTCGGGTTC
The DNA here is from genome assembly GCF_004792665.1 of Marinobacter orientalis. Classification (GTDB taxonomy): domain Bacteria; phylum Pseudomonadota; class Gammaproteobacteria; order Pseudomonadales; family Oleiphilaceae; genus Marinobacter; species Marinobacter orientalis. The sequence continues at coordinate 82,915 of NZ_SRZX01000005.1, read as the reverse complement.
CAGTAACGGGTCTGGTGACCGAAGTGGGCGCCTGCCTTCAGCAGGTCACGCATATTTACCTGAGCCATGATATTTACCTTTTTAGCTTCGGGTTAGTCCTCCACACGTCCGATTGACCCAACCTGGGCCCGTTGCCTGTTATGTGAGCAACGGAAGCAGGCACCCTGGGACAACGTGCCGACGTGTGTGCGAATTTGCCGGATTTGTTTCCGGCGGGCGCGTTTATACCACAAACCGACGGCCGGATTCCATTAATTTGTAGCGACGATATGGGGCCGGCAGTCGCCTCTTCCTTGTACCGGGCCACACTCCCCCTTAAAATGACTGTTTGATCCAAATCAACGGGAAACCCAATGCAGGTATCGATCAAGACTCCGGAACAAATCGAAAAGATGCGCGTCGCCGGCCGCCTCGCTGCCGACGTTCTCGAGATGATTGGAGAGCACATCAAACCCGGCGTAACCACCGAGGAACTCGACAACATCTGCCATGACTATATGGTCAACGAGCAGAAAACCATTCCGGCACCGCTGAACTATAAGGGTTTCCCGAAGTCGGTCTGCACCTCGGTGAACCATGTGGTCTGTCACGGCATCCCTTCCGAAAAGAAGGTGTTAAAGGACGGCGACATTCTCAACATTGATGTCACCGTTATTAAAGATGGCTGGCACGGCGACACCAGCAAAATGTTTATTGTCGGCAAACCCAAACCGGGAACCGAGCGCCTGATCCAGATTACCCAGGAGTGTCTGTATAAAGGTATCGAACTGGTGAAGCCGGGGGCGCGCCTCGGAGACATAGGCCACGTCATCCAGGAGCACGCCGAGAAGCACCGCTACTCAGTGGTCCGGGATTATTGCGGCCACGGTATCGGCCAGGTATTCCACGAAGACCCGCAGGTGATGCATTACGGCAAGCCGGGAACCGGTATGGAACTGCAGGAAGGTATGACTTTTACCATTGAACCGATGATCAATCAGGGCAAGTATCACACCAAGCTATTGCCGGATGGCTGGACGGTTGTCACCAAGGATCACAAACTCTCGGCACAATGGGAGCATACCATCCTGGTGACAGCAGACGGTCATGAGGTACTGACCAAACGCACGGAAGAGTCATTCTAGGTGGATCTCAGCGACCTCGAAGCCAGGATCAGAAACGATGCATCTCCCATCAGGGCAGCACGGGAACTGCTGAAGGAACGTTACACCGCCGATGCGGAAGCGTTTCGGCAGGGAGCTGATGTCCGCGCCCTGGTCCATTCCCGTTCGGGGACACTGGACACCGTTCTTGCCCTGATCTGGAACCGGTATGACTTTGCGGCCTCCCCGGATATTTCCCTGGTTGCAGTCGGCGGCTATGGCCGCGGGGAACTGCACCCCCACTCCGACATAGACCTGCTGATTCTCACCCGCAATGGCATAGAGGAAAACTGGCAGGAAGACCTGGGCGCTTTCGTTACCCTGCTGTGGGATCTGAAGCTGGACATCGGCCACAGTGTCCGCAGCATTGAAGAAAGCATGAATGCAGCCAGGCAAGACGTCACCATTCTGACTAATCTGCTGGAAACCCGCACCATCGCAGGCCCCGACGAACTGCGGGACAAACTCAGCCACCAGGTGTATTCCGACGCTATCAGTTCCGACCGCGACTATTTCATCGCCAAGCGCGAAGAACAGAAGCGCCGGCACGCGAAGTACGGGGACACCGAGTACAATCTTGAGCCCAATGTCAAAGGCTCCCCCGGAGCACTGCGCGACATACAGACCATCGGCTGGATTACCAAGCGGCATTTTGGCCTGCAGAATATCGCCGATCTGACACGTTTCAGCATACTGACCGAAGAAGAGCACCAGATTCTGCTGCAGGGGGAAACCTTCCTCTGGCGCCTGAGGTATGGCCTGCAACTGATCGCCGACCGCAACGAAAACCGCCTGCTGTTTGACCATCAGCGTGCCCTTGCCGAGATGCTCGGATACCGGGATGAAGGCAAGCGCCTTGGTGTCGAGCTGATGATGCAGTCCTATTACCGCACCGTGCTGGCCCTGGCCGAGCTGACCGATGTCATCCTGCAGTACTACGATGAGGCCATCCTTGGCTCGGGTAACGACGATGACATCCTGCCCCTGAACAAGCGCTTCCAGATTCGCAACTACTATATTGAGGCGGTCAACAACCAGGTCTTCGCCTACGCCCCCTACGCCATCATGGAAATCTTCGTGCTGATGGCGCAGCATCCGGAAATCAAGGGCATACGGGCCACCACCATTCGCTCGCTGCGGGCCCATCGGCATCTGATTGACGACGCCTTCCGCTCGGACCTGGCGGTCACCTCCCTGTTCATGGAGTTGCTGCGCACCCCGCACGCCCTTGACCAGACCCTGTCAGCGATGAAGAAATACAACGTGCTTGGCCGCTACCTGCCGGAGTTCGGCCAGATTATCGGTCAGATGCAGCACGACCTCTTCCACATCTACACCGTGGACGCCCATACCATGCGGGTCATCCGCAACATGGTGCGACTGGACAGCGCCGAGGCCCGCAATGATTACCCCCTGGCCTCGCGGCTTATCCATCGGTTGCCAAAACTGGAAACGCTGTATATAGCCGGCCTGTATCACGATGTAGCCAAGGGTCGTGGCGGCGACCATTCGGAACTGGGCGCCATTGATGTAGAGGATTTCTGCAAACGCCACCACCTCAGCGAACGGGACACTCAACTGGCTTCATGGCTGGTGGAGAATCACCTGTTGATGTCGATGACCGCTCAACGCAAGGACATTTCCGACCCGGACATCATTCACGGATTTGCACAGTCGGTCCCCAGCCAGATCCACCTGGATTACCTTTATGTGCTGACCGTGTGCGACATCAGCGCCACCAATCCGAAACTCTGGAATACCTGGCGTGCGTCGCTGCTGCGCCAGCTTTATATCGAAACCAAACGGGCACTCAGGCGCGGCTCGGAAACACCGGTTGACCGGCAGGAATGGGTGCGAGCCACCCAGTCCGAGGCGCGGGAAATTCTCCACGCCCAGAACATGACCGACGAGCAGATTGACGCCATCTGGGACACCCTGGACGAAGACTACTTCCTGCAGGATTCCACGGTGGATATCGCCTGGCAGACTGCCGCCATCATCCGCCATGGCGACAATCCTGATCCGCTGGTGCTGATCCGCGACACCCGCGGCGGGCCCACGGACGGCTATTCCCAGATCATCATCTACATGAGCGACCGTATCGACCTGTTCGCCGCCACCACTGCGGTGCTGGAACAGCTCAACCTCAACATCGTTGATGCCCGCATCAGTTCCAGCGAAGGTCCCTTCTCCATCAGTTCCTACATTGTGCTGGACGAGAAAGGCCAGCCGCTGGGCACTGACCCGGCCCGCAAGAACCGGGTACGCAGCCGCCTGATCGAGGAACTGGATGATCCGGAGGATTACCCGGACATCATCCATCGGCGCACCCCCAGGCAACTCAAGCACTTTGCCTTCCCCACCGAGGTGACGTTTTCCAACGACACCGTCAATCAGCGCACGGTGATAGAGGTTGTTACCCCGGACCGTCCGGGGTTGCTGGCGCGGGTCGGGCAGGTACTGCTGGAGCATCGCGTGCGCCTCACCAACGCCAAAATAGCCACCCTCGGCGAACGAGTGGAAGACGTCTTTTTTGTAACCGACGAGCATGGCGAGCAGATCCGAGATCCTGCTGTCTGCCAGGCTCTGCAGCAGGATCTTTGCCAAATGCTGGACGACACTCAATGAACCCGGACCTGGACAGACTCCACCCCTACCCGTTTGAAAAACTCACAAACCTGAAAGCGGGCATCGAGGTCCCACAAAACCTGAGCCCGATCTCATTGGGCATCGGCGAACCCAAGCATCCGTCCCCCGGATTCGTCAAACAGGTGATTGCAGATAACCTCGACAAGCTTGCCAATTATCCCACCACCAAAGGCACCGATGAACTGAGGCAGGCCATCGCCGGATGGGCTACCCGGCGCTTTGAACTGGCATCCGGAACATTGACTCCGCAGCACCACATCGTTCCGGTGAATGGCACCCGGGAAGGCATCTTCTCACTGGTCCAGTCAGTCGTCGATTCCAGCCGCCCCGCGACCGTGGTCAGCCCCAACCCGTTTTACCAGGTCTACGAAGGCGCCGCCTTCCTTGCCGGCGCAACGCCGCATTATCTGCCCTGCGATGCCGCCAACAGCTTCATACCGGACTTCGCCCAGGTGCCCGCTTCGGTATGGAAAGACTGCCAGATCCTGTTCCTGTGCTCGCCGGGCAACCCGAGTGGCTCGGTGATGCCCCGGGAAACCCTGACGCAGGTTATCGAACTGGCGGACAGGCACGACTTTATTATCGCCTCCGACGAGTGCTACTCCGAGCTCTACCCTGATGAAAGCCGGCCGCCGGAAGGGCTACTGCAGACCTGCGCCGCCATCGGCCGCAACGATTTTGCCCGCTGCATCGTATTCCACAGCCTGTCCAAGCGCAGCAACCTTCCCGGCCTGCGTTCCGGCTTCGTGGCCGGCGATGCAGAGATCCTGAAGGGCTACCTCAAGTACCGCACCTACCATGGCTGCGCCATGCCGATCCACAACCAGCTGGCCAGCATTGCCGCGTGGAACGATGAGGATCATGTGCGGGAAAACCGGGCCGCCTACCGCGCCAAGTTCGAAGCAGTGGTACCCATCCTGCGGCAAGTGATGAATGTGGACTTTCCCGACGCCGGTTTCTACCTCTGGCCGGAAGCCCCGATGGACGATGAAACCTTTGCACGGGAGCTGTCGGCCCAACAGAATGTACACGTTCTGCCCGGCCGTTACCTGTCCCGCACGGTGGATGGCCACAACCCCGGCGAGAACCGGGTACGGATGGCCCTGGTGGCTTCAATCGAGGAATGCGTGGAAGCCGCAAACCGCATTGTGACATTTGTAAAGGCGAACAAGGCATGAAGCTTTACGGCATCAGAAACTGCGACACCGTCAGGAAAGCCCGTAAATGGCTGGATGACGCTGGCATCGACTACAAGTTCCACGACTTCAGGAAAGACGGCCTGGACAGCGACCGGCTCAGCCACTGGGAGCAGTCAGTAGGCTGGGAACTGCTGCTGAACCGTCGCGGCACCACCTGGCGCAAACTTCCGGACGAGGTTCGTGATAATATTAGCGCCCAGTCCGCCCATCGCCTGATGCTGGATAATCCGTCCATCATCAAGCGACCCGTGGTTGAGCATGGCGACACGGTCAGCGTCGGCTTTGATGCCGACGGATGGGCCGAAAGATTCAAACACTGAAAACCAGGAGCACATCAATGAGTTTTGCATTCGGAATTGGTATCGGCACCCAGAACAAGCAGGGCGAGTGGCTGGAAGTGTTTTACCAGCAGCCGGTCATCACCCCCGATGACGGTCTCATCGAAGTGGCTCGTAACGTACTGGAATACCAGGGTGGCAATCACGCGGTACCGGCGACGTCCGATCAGCTCAAAGCGCTCTCCGACGGCCTGCGCCAGCTTGGCCAGATGGAACAGTCAACACTGGCAGGCAAGGCGGCAGACAGCCGTCGGCCGGTCGTGGTTACCCTGCTGGAAACCGACGAGACCGCTGCCAGCACTGCCGAGGTCTATCTCAAGCTCCATCTGATCTCCAGCCGCCAGGCCAGACCCCATGAGCTGAAGCTGGACGGCATCTTCGGTTTGCTACCCAACCTCGCCTGGACCAGCGAAGGCGCGGTGGACCTGAACGAACTGCCGGACCGCCAGCTCAAGGCGCGCATTGAAGGACGCACACTGGAAGTGAAATCCGTGGACAAGTTCCCGCAGATGACCGATTACGTGGTTCCAAAGGGCGTTCGCATCGCCGATACCGCCCGTGTTCGCCTGGGCGCCTATGTAGGCGAAGGCACCACGGTCATGCACGAAGGCTTTATCAACTTCAACGCCGGCACCGAGGGCACCAGCATGATCGAAGGCCGTATTTCCGCCGGCGTGATGATCGGCAAGGGCTCCGATCTGGGCGGCGGCTGCTCCACCATGGGCACGCTCTCCGGTGGCGGCAACATCATCATCTCCGTAGGTGAGAACTGCCTGATCGGCGCCAATGCCGGCATTGGCATCCCCCTGGGAGACCGCTGCAAGGTGGAAGCCGGCCTCTACATCACCGCCGGCACCAAGGTGGCACTGCTGGACGACAACAACAAGCTGGTTGAAGTCATCAAGGCGCGTGATCTTGCCAACAAACCGGACCTGCTGTTCCGCCGTAACAGCCAGACTGGTGCGGTTGAATGCAAAACCAACAAGACCGCCATTGAGCTGAACGACGAGCTGCATGCAAACAACTAATCCCCCTGCGCTTTCCCCGACCCTGGATCTGGCGATTGACCTGATCCGCCGGCCATCCGTTACCCCCGATGATGCCGGCTGCCAGGAGCTGATGATGTCGCGGCTTGCGGCCCTTGGCTTCAAGGGCGAGGCCCTGCGCTTTGGTGAGACCGACAATCTCTGGGCCCGCAAGGGCTCGGATGGCCCGCTGCTGGCGTTCGCGGGACACACAGATGTTGTCCCTACCGGCCCGGAGAAAAACTGGCGTCACCCGCCATTCGACGCGGTGATTGATGACGGTTATCTCCATGGCCGCGGCGCCGCCGATATGAAAGGCAGTCTGGCGGCATTCATCACCGCCTGCGAGCGTTTCGTGAACAGGTACCCGGACCACCGGGGTTCCATTGCCCTGCTGATCACCAGCGACGAGGAAGGCCCCGCGCGGGACGGTACCGTGAAAGTGGTGGAAACCCTGGAAGCCAGGCATGAGAAGATCGACTGGTGCCTGATTGGTGAGCCGTCCAGCACCCGCGAGGTGGGCGATGTCATCAAGAATGGGCGCAGGGGCTCACTCCATGGTTACCTGACCGTACACGGAACCCAGGGCCATGTGGCCTACCCCCATCTGGCGGAGAATCCGGTGCACACCGTTGCCCCTGCGCTGGATGCGCTGGCAAAGGAATTCTGGGATAACGGCAATGACTTCTTTCCGCCCACTACCTTCCAGATCACCAGAATCGAGGCCGGTACCGGCAGCAACATCATTCCGGGTGAATGTCTGGTGCACTTCAACTTCCGCTACTGCACGGAAAACACGGCGGAGAGCCTGGAAGAGCGTGTGGTGGCCATTCTGGATCGCCTTGAGCTGAAGTATGAGCTGCAGTGGCACCTGAGCGGCCGCCCCTTCCTCACGGACCGGGGCGCACTGGTCTCTGCGGCGCAAAGTGCCATCCGCACTGTCACGGGCCGGGAAGCCGAGCTGTCCACTTCCGGCGGCACCTCGGACGGGCGCTTCATTGCCCCGACGGGCGCCCAGGTTCTGGAGCTGGGCCCGCTCAACGCCACCATCCACAAGGTCAATGAATGCGTAAAGGCGACAGACCTGGATACATTGTCAGAAATTTACGAGCAGATCCTCATCGAGCTGCTGGCCTGATCAGTAGTGAGGAGGAGGGGTTTCGTCCTCCTCCTTCCTGATGTTTGACGACGACACTTCCTTGAGCTGCGTGTTCAGGTGCTTTTTCGCTTCCCAGAGCTCGCGGATATCCAGTTCCTGCCGCGCCACCTGCTCGCTCAGTGTCTGGATGACATCGTCCTGGAACGCCAGTCGGGTTTCCAGCTCATCCAGCCTGGTTTCTAGATCTTTATCGCTCATGTGCTCATGCCGCTTGGTCAGCGCTCCCTGTTATCTGGTATCATGCCGCTTTTGCCCGCCAGGGATCTCAGAGGCATGTTTGTGCCTCACAGAATCCTCGCGGTTTTCACCGACCGGAGACCCGATTTTACCCGATATCCGGTTTTTTATCGTTAGCGTTTGATTATTAATGGAGAAACTTAAGTCCATGCAAAACCCAGCAAAAGCGATCGTTCTTGCTCTCCTGGTCGCCATTCCGTCACCGTTTATCCTCGGCTTTCTGTTGGTGACTTTCACCCCGGAGCTCTTCCAGATTCTGTCACAGTCCGGCACCAGCGAAGTGGCAACCAATACGACGTTTGTATTGGGCAGCCCCCAGGGCATTGCCGCTTACATCATCACTGTTGTTCTTTTCGGCCTGGCAGGCTTTGTGACAGTGGCTCTGGCCGCCAAGAAACCATCAGAACTGAAGCCGCAGGCCCCCCGCAGCAGCGCCCCGCCGCGCCAGGCTGCTCCACGTCAACAGTCCCAACCCGATTACGATGACGAGGAAGATTTCGACGACACCACACCAGAGGGTGATGAAGAGGGCACCGTCAAATGGTTCAACGTCAAAAAAGGCTTTGGCTTTATCGTTCGCGAAAGTGGCGATGAAGTCTTTGTCCACTTCCGTGCAATTCGTGGCCGTGGCCGCCGCGTCCTGCGCCAGGGCCAGCGGGTCCGGTTCAGTGTTGTGGAGGCAGACAAGGGCCTCCAGGCAGACAACGTGTCGATCCTGAGCGACGAATGAACCGCAAGGCCTGGCAGTAATCGGAAAAGGGGCAGCCATTGGCTGCCCCTTTTTTGTTCTGTCAGTTCCAGACCGCCAACTGCTCTCCGCGCTGGTCCAGCCGCCACCATCGCTCGTCTTCCACCGGTTCCCCTTCCTTCCAGTCACCGGCGCTACAGCGAATCTCGGTACCCATGGCACGCCATGCACTGCGGGCGCAGTCCAGGTCCGAAGCCCAGGGCAGGTCCTCCCCCTCCAGAATCACAGACGTATAGCGCCTGCCGCCCGCTCCCGGATACAGACTGACCCGTACGCTATGCCCCCGATACCAGGCTTTGCCTTTTACCGCCCGGCCCGCCAGCGTATCGTCCGCAAGCTCAACTTCATCAAGATGATTGGCCAGCCAGTCCGATACCGCCGCCGACTCAAGGTCACGAATATAGATTTCGAGATCCTGCACCCTCTGTTTCTCCTGCCGGTTGGTCACAATGGACAACATAGTGAACCGGCCCGGGACGGGCTGCAACCCAGCGTTCCAGTTCATGGCGAAGGTCTTCCACCTTCAATGTGCGAAGCATGCCCTCGGCCTTGCGCTCATGCCACGCCACGTCCGCTGCTGCACGCTCGATGGCAACACTTTCCAGGGACTGCTCAAGTCCTTCCAGCGGCTGTTGTCGCGCCATCGCCACCAGGGCCTGACGCCCGAGCGTATCTGTCATCCCGGCCAGTGCCAGACCATCAATGGAGCCGCGTTCAGCAAACAGATTCAGCCTGGCGGCCGCCCGTTCCACCCACTGCAGCATACCGCCCGGAGTTCCCGCCAGCCCGCTTTTGCTGGAAGCCGCATAACGGACCAGCGCCTGGGAAAGCTCAACGTTCCAGTGCCGCTCTATGGCCGACTGATGGGCGATAAGAATGGCTGTTTTCTGTCCCGCGCTGGCGCCAGGCATGTCGAAAACATCAAGCTCTCTGCCCAGAGAGCATTCCAGCTCCTCAATGGCTTCATCAACCCGGGCTGACGCAGGCCCCAGCATGATCACAGGGCCCGGGTAACCAGTCACCAGTCTTCTGGCCAGACCCTGTTCGGATGACATCATGGCAGCCAGATCAGCCGGGGAAATGTTATCCAGAATCAGCGCCGGACAGGCTCGCCGGTCGCCGCCCCGGGCAGGCATGACGGGCCGGTCACTGGCCATCATCTCCGCCTCATTGCGAAGGTCGAGGCTGACAAATCCGGACTCCAGAAACGGTAGCAGTGCCTGCAACCAACTGGTTTTACCGCTGCCTCTTGCGCCCCTGACCCACACCATCGCCCCCGGAACCGACGCCATGGTAACGGCCACATCTTCCGCCAGCGCCAGCCACTCAGGATCGGTAATAACCACCGGAGCTTCTCCGGCGGCGGTCTCGGCAACCTGGCGCAGGCAGCCCTCACCAGCAGGCCAGCGGCTCACCAGTTCCAGTACGGCGACGTAGGCTTTTTCCTGCAACCGCTCGGCATTGCGGGTCAGCGCCGAGAACAGTAGCGGCCAGTCCAGCCAGGGAGCATCGCTCAGTTCACGGGCCGCCGAGAACCAGTACAAAAGCTGCGACGATAGCAGCCCTTCGCCACCTACTTCGGTGACGATGGGCTGCTCGCACTGGATGGTGCGGGTCAGTTCATCAAGGTCGACGCCACCGCGACGCAGGAATTCACAAATGGCAGGCTCGCCATCCAGCAGCGACAGCAGGAAATCCTCGACGGTGATGGCATAGCCGCCACGCTGGGCGACGCTATCCCTTGCGCGTTGTAGTGCGGTTTGACAGAGGGGGCTCAGGCATCCTTGCCAGTCTTCCATTCACTTCTCCTTGTGGTGGCCGGCATCGTCCTGATGCCGTTTTCACGAAATCCGGTCAGACCCGGTTGTAGGTGTCCTCGAAACGTACAATGTCGTCCTCACCCAGGTAACTGCCAGTCTGCACCTCAATCAGCTCCAGGGGAATCACACCGGGGTTGGTCAGCCTGTGAGTGATGCCCAACGGAATATAGGTGGACTGGTCTTCGGTCAGGAGCAATACCTCATCACCACGATTGACGGTTGCCGTGCCCTTGACCACCACCCAGTGCTCGGCACGGTGATGATGCTTCTGCAGCGAAAGCGAGGCGCCGGGGTTGACGGTAATGCGCTTCACCTGGAAGCGTCCACCCATGGCAATGCCTTCATAAGTGCCCCAGGGGCGGTGCACCTTCTTGTGGAACCGGTGCTCATGCCGGCCCTGATCCCTGACCTGGGCAACCAGCTTCTTTACATCCTGAACCCGGTTACGATCCGCTACCAGCACCACGTCATCGGTTTCAACAATGACGTGATCGGTAATGCCCAGGGCGGCAATCAGACGGCCTTCGGAGTGGATATAGGAGCCTGAGACGTCCTCGGTGATGACGTCTCCGCGGCATACGTTGTTGTTGCCATCGTGGGGCTGGATGTCCCAGAGCGCCGACCAGGAACCCACATCCGACCATCCGGCGTCCAGGGGCACCACCACGGCATCGCGGGTTTTTTCCATAACAGCGTAGTCAACGGAATTATCCGGGCAGGCTTTGAAAGCATCGCTGCCGACACGGGTGAAATCCATGTCGGTATTCCGCTCCTTCCAGGCCGCCCGGCAGGCGTCGATCATCTCGGGTTGCTGGCTTTCCAGTTCCTCCAGATAGCGGTCGGCCCGGAACAGGAACATGCCGCTGTTCCAGAAATAGTCGCCCTCCTCCAGATACCGGCGAGCCGTTTCTTCGTCCGGCTTTTCCACAAAAGCGGCAACGTCGTTAAAGCCCTCATGGGCCTGGCCGGCCTTGATATAGCCATAACCGGTGTGCGGTGCGCTTGGCACAATACCGAAAGTGACCAGTTTTCCCGCCCGGGCCGCTTCTGCACCCTGGCTGACGGCCTGGCGGAAGGCGTCCAGGTTCTTCAGTACATGATCCGAAGGCATGACCAGCAGCAACTCTTCCGGGTTTTCTTCGGCCGCCGACAATGCTGCCAGGGCGATCGCCGGGGCGGTATTGCGGCCCACCGGCTCGAGGATGATTCCCGCGGTACGTTCCGGTGCCTGCGCCTGCAGATGGGCAGCCACTACAAACCGGTGCTCTTCATTGGTGATTGCCATCACCCTGGCCTTCCCGTCAAGGGTCAGGCCACGGTCAATGGTCTCCGCCAGCAGGGTCTCGTCCGACACCACCGGCAGAAACTGCTTGGGATAGGCTTCACGGGATAGCGGCCACAAACGGGTGCCGGAACCGCCAGAAAGAATCACTGCGAGCATGGGTCGTCCTTGTCTTGAATTTTCGCGAATTTTACCCCAAACGTCGCCGGATTGTCCCGCTGCTGGCGCTTGAACCGGTTTCACCCAAAGTATAACCAGGCATCGGCTCACCAGGTCCCGACATTTTCCATGCTGGCCCAGGGTTCCCTGGCTGGCAGAGCTTCGCCTTTCTGGAGCAGTTCGATGGAAATGGCATCCGGCGACCGGATAAAAGCCATATGGCCGTCGCGGGGCGGGCGGTTGATAGTAACGCCATTGGCCTGCAAGTGACTACACAGTGCGTAGATATCATCCACCCGATAAGCCAGATGCCCGAAATTACGACCGCCAGTATACTCTTCCGGGTCCCAGTTGTAGGTGAGCTCAATCATCGGAGCCTTGTCCTCTTTCGCCCGCCCTTCATCGTCCGGGGCTGCCAGGAAAACCAGGGTAAAACGGCCTTTCTCGCTGCTCTTGCGGTTGATTTCAACCATGCCGAGCAAGTCGCAGAAAAAATGCAGGGTCTCATCCAGATTACTGACCCGGATCATCGTGTGCAGATACTGCATATCTCGCCTCCTGTTGGGTTATCCTGCCATCATGAGCCAACATCCGGAAACCACAGCCCATCTTCAATACCGCCTTCCAGCCGTGCGCCATCTGGCGTGGATGTGTCATGCCCCCCAGCTTATCAGCTCTGCCATGGGATTTGTTCCGGAAAAACACCTGCCAGCAGATGCTGAAGAACGACTGAAGGCCTGGGACAGCGCACCCCGCCTTGGCCCGAGCGTGCTCACGGAACAGCCGGCCCGACGCCTCGGGCACTATTTCGAGCGTCTTTACGAGTGCCTGGTACGGGATCTGCTCGGTTGGGAGATCCTGCTCAGGAACCAGCCCGTCAGAAGCCGTGGCATTACCCTGGGCGAGCTGGATTTTGTGGTCCGGAATCCCGCAGACAATGCTGTTGAGCACCATGAGATTGCGGTGAAGTTCTACCTTGGCCACCTCGAGGCAGGTGGGGACGCAGCGATGTGGTACGGGCCCGATTCAAGGGATCGCCTGGACATCAAGACCGGTCGGCTGATCAGTCATCAGAGCCGGATGTCAGAACGGCCGGAAGCGCGCAGCCTTCTGGCGTCAATGGGGATAGAAGCACCGTCCCGGCCAAGGATTTTCATGCCGGGGTACCTGTTCCATCCACTGGGCGCCCCTCTTCCGGTGCCCGCCGGCGTACCGGCAAACCACCTGCGGGGTGACTGGCTTTACATTGACCAGCTGGAGAGGATGGTTGAGAGCACAAAACAATGGATTCCGCTGGTCAAGCCCCACTGGCTGGGCCCCTGGCGCCAGCAGGCGGCGCCCGACTTCCGGGAAACGGGGGCGGCACTGGAGGTTGTCCGTTCAGCCGGCATTCCGCGCCTGTTTGCCCGGCTGGAACAATCGCCGGTGGACGGCTACTGGCAGGAAACATCGCGGATATTTGTGGTTCCGGGTATCTGGCCCGCTTCAGCCCGTCAGGACTGAAGAGCGACCTCCTGAACCACCTCCAGCTCTACCCGGTTGCGGCCAAGTTCCTTGCTGCGATAGAGCGCCCTGTCTGCCCGGTTGATGGCGGAATTCAGGTCGTCCTCCGCACGGAACTCGCTGACGCCAGCACTGATGGTAAGGTCGATCCGCTCCCCGTTCGGCGCCAGCCAGTCGTGGGTCAGAAGCGCCTCCCGCACCCGCTCGGCGCTGGCCTGGCCGCTCTGTATGCCGGTATCCGGAAGTACCGCGAGAAACTCTTCCCCGCCCCACCGGGCAATCAGGTCCTGAGTACGCAACCGGGTCTTGATAATACCGGCAACATCTTCAAGTACCCGATCGCCGGTTTCGTGGCCGTACTGGTCATTGATCGCCTTGAAATGATCGATGTCGAGCACGAGGAAAGCCACCGGATGGCCGTTTCGCCGAAACCGGGCCAGTTCTTTCTCCACGAGACAGGTCATATGCCTGCGGTTAAAGAGGCCCGTTAACGGGTCCGTGGTCGCCATTCGCCGCAGCTTCCTGTTCGCCGATGTCACCATGGTGACGTAGAAAAAGGAGAGATAACTGAACATGGCGAACACCACGCTCAGGTTGAACAGGTAAACTCCAAGCAGGGGCCCGGGAGCAATGGGCTGCAATGGTTCAATAAACCACATCAAAAGATACAACGCGACGTAATAGCCCCATAGTCCGGCGAGCGCCGCTATCGCTCCCCGCAACCGCATACTGACAAACAGCGCCGGAATGAACATCAGCAGGTAATAATGGAAACCGCTCTCCCAGCCAATGAGCACGACCCCAAGCCCGGCGTGAATGATTACCTCGGCCCAGATCAACGTGATGGCCAGGCCATTCTGTTTTTTGCCCAGCGCCCGGTAAGCCACCACATACATGGCAACGCTGACCACATTGACCCAGGCCAGAATGGGGGAGCCGAGAAGATGGAAAAGGAAGAAAAACGCCACATCAACCGTTGCCGCGAGCTGACAACAGCGCTTGGCGACCTGCCAGAACTGCGGACGACTTTCCCTGACTGGATTCCTGGCAGCCATAAACCTGGACTGACTCATGTAGAGACCGGTTTTCCGAATGGTGGCCACCAGAGTACGCCGAAAATTACCGGCCTGCTTACCGCAAACGTAAAAATTTGAAAATTATTGCAAGTAACACCTACCTTGCGTGTAACCCGGCGTTCTCCAACCTCCGATGTTGACCTCAAAACGATTCTGCTGCACCCTAATCTGGTTTCATTATGCAACCGGAGAGATTTTGTGAGCAACTATACCAATCGAGCTGTGATTCTTGACCAGCGCCCCAGGGGCGAGATCAGCGAGGGCGACCTGGTACTGGAAGAACGCCCGGTCCGTGACCTGAAGGAAGGCGAAGTTCTGGCCAAAGTGCTGTGGTTGTCTCTGGATCCTTACATGCGCCCACGCATGAACGACGCCAAAGGTTACATGGACCCTATCGGTCTTGGTGAGGTGATCGTTGGCGAAAGCGTTGCGCGAATTGTTGAGTCCCGCTCCGACAAGCTGAAGGTGGGCGATCTGGTAACCTGTTATTCCGGTTGGCAGGAGTATGCAGTGTTGCCCGGCGATGCGGAAATGATCTACAGAATAGACCAGAAGGACAATGTACCCCTGCAGGCTTATCTGGGTGTGGCCGGCATGCCCGGGCGTACGGGCTACTGTGGCCTGATGTACGTGGGCAGGCCAGAAGCCGGCGAAACGGTGGTGGTCTCTGCGGCGTCCGGCCCCGTTGGAACCGTGGTTGGCCAGACCGCCAGGAAAGAAGGCTGTCGCGCAGTCGGTGTGGCCGGCGGCCCCGAAAAATGCCGTTACGTAGTGGAAGAGCTGGGCTTTGATGCCTGTGTCGATTACAAAGCGGGCAACCTGGAGGCCGACCTGAAAGCCGCCTGCCCTGATGGCATCGATATCTACTTCGAGAATGTTGGCGGAGCGGTGACCCGTGCCGTGGCGCCCCTGCTGAATCCTGGCGCGCGGGTGCCCATTTGCGGCTTTGTGTCAGCCTATAACGCGGAAGACATGAGCTCGGTGGAAACCCCCTTCCACGTACTCAAGGCGCTGGCCCCGGTGCCGGAGCATCGCTTCTTCCTGGTCACCGAATGGCAGGACAGACACCAGGAAATCACCAATATCCTGGCGGATCGTGTGGCCGCCGGTGAGCTCAAATATCTCGAGACCATCGCCGAAGGCCTGGAAAACGCGCCGGAAGCCTTCAAAGGCATGCTGAAAGGCAAGAACTTCGGCAAGCAACTGGTGCACATCGCCGACTGACCCGTCAGACCTCCAGGGATGGAGGTCTACCCGACTACCTGCAGCAACACCTTTCCGGTATTCCGGTTCTGGGCGACGTACTCCATGGCTTCGCCGGCCTTCTCAATGGGCCAGGAACTGTCAATCACCGGATCAATCTGCCGCGCACTGAGCAGCGGCCAGACATGCTTGTAAAGGGCGCTCATTACGTCGCCCTTGTCTGCTACCGGCCGTGAACGCAGGGTCGAGCCGATCAGCCGATGACGCTTCATCAACATCAGTCCCAGATCGACTTCCGCCATGCGCCCGCCCATCAGCCCAATGAGTATGATCCGGCCATCCGCGTTCAGCACCTTCTGATCGTCAGTGATGTAGTTGCCACCAACCGGATCCAGCACCATATCTACCCCGCCCCAGGCTTTGATAGCGTCGACGAACGAACCGTCCTTGCGATTCCAGACGCCACTGGCGCCCAGTCTCTTACAGGTCTCCAGTTTCCCGTTATCCCCTGCGGTGGCAAACACGGGATTACCTAGCGCCGTCGCCAACTGGATAACTGCTGTACCAAGACCGCTGGCAGCAGCATGAACCAGCACTTTTTCACCGGGCTTCAGACCAGCTTCGTGATACAGATTGAGCCAGGCCGTGGCGAACACTTCCGGAATTGCCGCTGCCTCTTCCAGAGTAAAACCTTTCGGAATCGGCAGTACCTGAACAGCCGGCACCACCACATGGGTAGCGTAACCACCGCCGGTAAGCAGGGCACAGACTTCGTCGCCCGGTTTAAGGTGATCCACGCCCTCCCCCACTTCGGAAATGGTTCCGCTCACTTCCAGACCCAGGATTTCCGAGGCGCCCGGCGGTGGCGGATACACACCGGCTCGCTGCATCAGGTCCGCACGGTTGATGGCGGTCCATGCAATATCAATAGCTACATGATGTTCCGGTACTTCGGAAGGGATGTCGTAAGACTCCCAACTTAAGGTGTCGCCACTGACCTTGATGGCTCTCATCATCTGCGCTTACTCCATGTTTTGAGTCAGGCTCAGGATACCGTCAGCCGGCCCAGAGTTGCACTGATCACATTGTAATATTTCTTTTGCAGTTCGCTGAGTCGCCAGGCCTCCGGCACGCAAGGGCCGGTATTCTGTTGCAACAGCTTGCACAAAAGGCTGGCTGCTGCATTCGCTTCCGCCACCGGGTCATCAGCATGGCTGGCGTATCGTTGTGTGGCAGGCACGTATTCCGGATAGGCAAGGCGGTCCGGAGTCAACGCCACGCAACCGGAGGCCATCGCTTCCAGCACCGAAAGCCCCTGGAAGTCATGGAGAGCGGTGGAAATGACCACATCCGCTTCCGCCAGCAGGCGATCGTAATCTGCCCTGCTTTGCAGATACCCCCAGCCCACAATTCGTTCCCGGTGACGCTCGTGTATCAGGTTAAATGACTTGGGCTGATTACGGAACTGTTCCCCCACCACGCTCAGCCGGAAGTCCTGGCCAGCCGCCGCCAGGGCATCCAGCATCAATAGCAACCGGTCTGGCGCCTTGTCGTACTCCCAGCGATGGTTCCAGAGCAGATGGGGGCACTGAGTGTTGACGGTATAATGTCTTTCGGTAAACAACCGATCCTCAATGGGCACCGGCAACACCCGGGATTTTTCGCGGATACGGCCAATCAGACCATCGGGAAGTCCGTCCGGCATCTTGTCCAGGAACCGGCAGGCTCCCTGCAGAAAACTGTTCCGGTTCCACGTGCTGTTAAACAGTACCTGGTCAGCCGCAACAGCGCTGTATAAATTCACCATTTTCGGTTCAGCGCTGGAATGCTGACGACCGGAGTCCGGGTAGGCAAACTGGTTTTCGTGCATATAAAGAATCGAGGGCGTGTGCGCCAGATGGGGATGAAACCCCTTCAGCGAGGCCAGGTCCACCATGGAGGTGACGATCAGCAGGTCATAACGGCCCCGAAGCGCCGGCTCCTGCAGCCAGCTCAGTGCGTTGCCCCGAATCCGCCAGCGAAAAAACCGGGGCGGCAGCGCCAGCACCTCCCAGTGGAAATCCGGCTGGCTGGCAACCAGCTGTTCCCGCCAGCGCTGGTGGCTGCCGGCGTCGTAGGCGGATAAAAGCAGGATGCGGGGCCGATGGTATGGAAGCTGTGATGGCATCCGCGCATTCTGCCATCATTCCCGGTTGGACAGCCACACACTTTGATAGGGCTTGAGGGTCAGGCACCCGGACAGGTCGTCTATCCGGAGGCCGGAGATCAGATCCTGCCACTGGTCGGTACCGATCAGATTGATATCCCCCAGGGAGACCTGTTGTACCTCGTCGGTAACATTATGGATGCAGAAAATGGACTGGTCACGGCGCATACTCTGGCGCCAGAAGCCGAACAGCTGCAGGCCCAGGTGCAGGGTGAACTGGGTGGCATTGGGATGAAAAGCCGGCTGCCTGCGGCGAATGGCGATCAGCCGCTTGAGTTCGGTGAACACCTTGTGGTGATGGCTCAGGGGGTCCGCCAGCTCTGCCTCCAGCCGGTCCAGGTTCCACTGGCTGCGGTTGATGGAGCGCAGACGTCCGGTATTCTCCATCCGCTCGCGGTCGTTTTCGGTGCCCAGCAGGCTGTGGATATAGAATGCGGGAATACCCTCGAGAGCCAGCATGATGGTGTGGGCACAGATAAACCGGTGCAACTGCCAATGGTCTGCGCCCCGCTCTGCGGTTCCCTTTAACGCATCAAACAGTGCAACGTTCATTTCATAGGGCTGATCCTTGCCGTCCGGCGTGCGCCGATAGGACACCTTGCCGCCGAAGGATTCCATGGTATTGATCAGCCGCTGCTTTTCTTTCTCCGAGAGCAGCCCGTCGGTCGGGCGCAGGCCCACGCCGTCGTGGGAGGCGATAAAATTCAGATAGGTGGTGCCCATCTGGGCCGGGGGCATGCTCATCAGCCAGGTTTTCAGGTGCCGGCAGTTGCCGGTAACCAGCGTGTTGATCAGCAATGGCGGCAGTGAAAAGTTGTAGATCACATGGGCTTCGTTGGCGTTGCCAAAGTAGGTCAGGTTCTCCCGGTTGGGGACGTTGGTTTCGGTGATCACCACGCCATGAGGGGTGTGATGCTCGATCAGCAGCCGCAGTATCTTGATCAGTTCGTGGGTCTGTTGCAGGTGAATGGAGGGTGTAGCCACCTCTTTCCACAAAAACGCCACGGCATCCAGCCGGAAAATGGTTATGCCCCGTTCCAGGTAATAGCGGATGATGGCCACGAACTCGTTTAGCACCTGCGGGTTGGCAAAGTTCAGGTCCACCTGGTCTTCGCTGAAGGTACACCACACATAACGCTCGCCGTCGTCTGTCTGCACCGCATTGAGCAACGGCGATGTCCGGGGCCTGACCACGGCGCTCAGGTCGTCGGCAGGCCTGGCCTCGAAGAAATAATCCCTGCCGGGATCAATCCGTTTTTTGAAGTTCTCGAACCAGCGGCTTCGGGCCGACATGTGGTTGATCACCACGTCCGCCATCACTTTGTAATTACCGGCGATGCGCTCGATGTCTTCCCATTCACCATGGGATTCGTTCACTGACAGATAGTCCATCACGGAAAAACCATCGTCCGAACTGTACGGAAAGAACGGCAGGATATGCACTGCCGATACCGTGTCCCTGAGGCAGTCCTCGAGAAACCGGAACAGGGTCTTCAGGGGCTTTTCGTCACTGCTCTGAACCGTGTCTGCGTAGCTGATCAGCATGACATCGGCTTCGTCCCAGTTATTCTGGTGGGCGGGAGGCGCCGGGGTGTCCGGCTCCAGCCCCATGGTTTTGATGAGCTGGTCCGCCAGGAAGCCGGTATCAGTGGCGGGATAAACCACCTCCAGCATGGTGGCGAGCTTGTGGTGCAGGGTGTTGCTCATGGCTTGGGCTCCGGCGCGGTGCGCACTAGCGATATTCCTCGTTGTCCAGCTCCACGGCTTCAAGCAGTTGTTCCTTGATATCCGGAATGGCGCTGGTGACGCGATTCCAGCTTGGAATGAAAGGCGTGTCCATGGGGTTGTCCAGAAAATAGGCCCCTGCCCTCATGACGTTCTGGGCGAACAGTTCCACCGCCTTCTCTTCCTTGTGGCGGTCAAAAGTAAGCCCGTTGATGACAGCATCGCTCTGGTAGGTTTCCACAAAATCGAGCGCGATGCGGAAATACGTGGCCTTGATGGTGCGGAATTTTTCATTGGAGAAGATTTCACCATTGGTGGCCAGTTTGCGGAACAGCGCCTTGCTGATATCCGTGCTCATCTTGGACAGGCCACGGCTGGCATCTTGCGGGGACAGCTCCTGATGCTTGTGATCGTAGGTATCGGCAATATCCACCTGGCACAGGCGATTGGTGGCGTAGTTGCGTTTCATCTCCGACAGCACGCCGACTTCCAGCCCCCAGTCGCTGGGTATGCGCAGGTCGTCAATCACATCGGTACGGAAGGAGAACTCGCCGGCCAGCGGGTAGCGATAGCTGTCCAGATAATCCAGGAAGTCATTGGGGCCGCAGACTTTTTTCAGGGCGCGGATCAGCGGCGTGACCAGCAGGCGGCTGACCCGGCCGTTCATTTTGCTATCCGCCACCCGTGCGTAATAGCCTTTGCAGAACATGTAGTTGAAGTTGGGATTGGCTACCGGGTAGATCAGCCGGGCTACCATGTCACGGGAATAGGTCAGTATGTCGCAATCGTGCAGAGCCACTGATCTGCTCATGCCGGAAGCAAGTACATACCCGAAGCAGTACCAGACGTTGCGGCCTTTGCCCATTTCCGTGGGTGCCAGGTTCTGCTCCTGAAGCTGGCGATCCAGAGCCTTCAGTCTTGGGCCATCATTCCACAGCACCCGCACATGCTGGGGCAGTCCGGCGAAGTACTCCAGGGCATGGCGATATTCCTGTTCATTGGCGCGGTCCAGGCCGATGACGATCTGCTCAAGATAGGGCACCTTTGCCAGTTCCTTCACGATGTTCTTCAGGGCCGGACCTTCCAGTTCTGAATACAGCGATGGCAATACCAGCGACATGGGTCGGGTCTTGCGAAAGCTCATCAGTTCCCGCTCAAGCTCTTCGACCGGTCGCCGGCACAGATTATGGAGGGTGGTGATGATGCCGTTCTGATAAAAGTCGCCCATGGCGGCTCTCCTGTTAGTCCAAGACCCGGTTTCAGTAACCGTACTCAATCAACAGATTCAGTACGCATTCGTTCCAGCCGGCCGGGCCAGTCTTGATCGACTTTATGGCGCGGCTCTGTGACGGCAGGGACACGCTCCCGGACTGCACACCCCGAACGATCACCGCAATATCCGCCGCTTCCAGCATGTGCTGGTCATTGGGACTGTCGCCCAGCGCAACAGCGATGACTCTCTCAACGGGATGATGCTGCCTGTATTTACCCAGCAAAAACCGGACCCCATCGGCTTTATCGAAGGTGCCCATGGCATGAAGAAAGCGCCCACCCTGCGCCAGACGGCAGTTATGCTCACCCAGTTTCTGACGGAACCGGACCAGAGAATCCCCGTCTCCTTGCCACAGCAACGGCTCTGTGCCGACGCGGTCTTTCGCCAGTACGGCTTCCGACTCCGAGAGGCGGGTGTGCCGGGCCAGTTCCGCCGGGCTCATGTCCGAGAAACTGCGAAACCGGAAACCCTCCGCCCTGCACTGCCCAAGCAGCGCCAGCACCTCATCCCGCGATGCCCCGAAACTCCGCACCTGCTCCGGGCCCGGCTCAAAATAGTTCGCGGGGATAATGACTGCAGCACCGTTTTCCACGATAAAAGGGGCCGTGTTACCGAGTTGCTGCCTGACCGCACGGATCTCGCCTGCGGTTTTGCTGGAATTGAGCACCACGGGTATCTCACTCGCTGCGAGGCGCGCCAGCGCGGGTTTCGCAGGGGACCAGTCGTAGCTGTCGTGGTCCAGCAGGGTGCCATCAAGGTCGGAAAACAGAACCAGACGGGGTCTGGGCATGGCTGCGTCCTCTAGGATCGCTGACGTATCAGCGGTTCACCGAAACTGTGGTCTTCAGCCACATTGATCAGGCAATCGGCACGTGCCGGCATTTCATCCAGGCTGGCACGGGTGATTCGCTCGTAGTGCATGATGAAGCGCACGACCTCCTCATCGCTCATGATGCGCGATGGCTGTGCAGCCTCACTCGCTATTTCGCTCTCTTTCGGTGCAACGCCGGACCGCTCACGGAGTTTGTGCTCCTGAAGAGTGCGCCACTCAAGAACACATTCCATGGAAGGCGCCCGCAGCATAATCAGACTGTCGATCTGATTGAAAAAACGGCCATACCCACCCTTGAGACACCGGTTAACGTATTGTCGCCAGGTGCCTTCAGGGTCTTCCGACCGTTCCAGTTCATTGACCGGTTGCATCAGTTCCGACTCGCTGGCTGCGGGTGCAGCGCCCATGCACCAACCCTCGATCAGGATCACTTCCGCCCTGCCCCGGAATACCGGCCAGAGGTGCTGCGGGCTGCGGTCGTCGCGGGATTTATCGAAGACGGGAATGCGGGTTTCGGTACCGGGGCCGGCAGCTTTCAGTTGGTCGATGACCCGCTGGCCCAGGGCAATATCGTGGGTGCCGGGGACGCCGCGGGTGATAAATAGCGGATGGACATCTTGTGCCAGTTTTTCGCGCTCGGCGCGGGTAAGGTAGAGGTCGTCGAGAGAGAAACTGGCGGTGGGCATGCGGTAATGGGTGGTCAGCAGTTCCCTGAGGAATTCGGTCAGGGTGGATTTTCCGGTGCCCTGGGCGCCGTTGATGCCGATGACGACGGGTTCCTCCCGGGCTTTGCGGAGGCTGTGGATGTGTTGGGCGAGGGGGAGGATGGTCTTTTTTACGGTGTCGGCGTAGGAAGCAGGGAGGGATTCCTGGTTGATCAGGTTTTGTATGGTGGTGGTCAGATCGGGTGCGGACACGTTCTTGGTTCCCTCTTGTTGGTTTGTTTCGGGTTTTGCAGGTTTTGTACCAATTGGAGTATAGGTGTTGGAAGCGGGTGTGTTTGTGATGGCCGGGAGTTATCTGGGACACTGGCGTTATGAACTTCGGAGTACGCGGCGATGGAAGCTGTCCTTTGCAGACACGCCGTGAACCCGTCCATGGGGGCTCGGCATTGCCATCCCTGGCAATGCACGGTCTGCAAAGGACAGCTTCCACCACCGCTCTCAGACTTGGGAGTTAACTACTCAGTAAAACAGACAAGATTCATTATGAGCAGCAACGGTTTTAAAATCGAACATCGCTATCTTGAGCTACCGGACAGTTTTTATACGCGGGTGCAGCCAACACCGCTGAAAGATGCGCGGATGGTGTGTTTTAACGATGATCTGGCCCGGGAGATGGGTTTTCACTCGGAGAATCCGCAGCAGTGGACCGGTGTGGGTGCCGGGACGGAATTGCTGGAGGGGATGGATCCGGTGGCGATGAAGTACACGGGGCATCAGTTCGGGATGTATAACCCGGATCTGGGGGATGGCCGTGGATTGTTGTTGTGGGAGACCATTGGCCCGGACGGGCGGCGTTGGGACTGGCATCTCAAGGGGGCCGGGATGACGCCCTATTCGCGGTTCGGTGATGGCAAGGCGGTGCTTCGCTCTACCATTCGGGAGTATCTGTGCAGTGAGGCGATGGCGGCGCTGGGCATTCGTACCACGCGGGCGTTGTTTATGGTGAGTGCCAGGGATCCGGTGCGGCGGGAGTCAATTGAGACCGCGGCGGCGCTGATGCGGGTGGCCCAAAGCCATATCCGCTTCGGGCATTTTGAGTTTGCGACGCATCATGAAGGCGAGGAGACCCTGCGGGCCCTGATGGAGCATGTGATTGCGCTGCACTTTCCTCACCTGATTGATCTGCCGCAGGACGAGCGTTACCAGCGCTGGTTCGTTGAGGTGGTCGAGCGCACGGCGCGGATGATCGCGGACTGGCAGGCAGTGGGGTTCTGTCACGGCGTGATGAACAGCGACAACATGTCGATCATCGGTGATACCTTTGACTATGGCCCCTACGCGTTTCTGGACGATTTCGACGCCGGTTACATCTGCAACCACACTGACCAGGGTGGCCGCTACGCCTACAATCGCCAGCCCAACATCGGTTTCGTGAACTGCCAGTATCTGGCCAATGCGCTGCTGCCGGTGATGAACGAAGATGATGTGCGTCGGGGGCTGCGGCGTTATGAGGTGGCCTACAACGAACGCTTCCTGCAGAACATGCGGGACAAGCTGGGGCTGGCGCTGGAGGATGAATCCGACCTGAGCCTGATCATGGATACCTTCAGCATGCTGCACGAGCACCATGTGGACTACACCCTGTTCTTCCGGGGGCTTTCCAGCCTCATCTCCCGTGGCTCGGCCCCGATCCGTGATCTGTTTGTGGATCGCAGCGTGGCGGATGAGTGGCTGGAACGCTATGAACGGCGCCTGCAATCGGAAACCCGTGCCCATGACGAGCGGGAATACCAGATGCGCAAAGTGAACCCCAAGTACATTCTGAGAAACTACCTGGCACAGCAGGTGATCCTGGAAGCACAGAGCGGGGACTACAAGCCGATGAAGGAGCTGCTGGAGGTGCTGAAGAAGCCGTTCGACGAACAGCCGCATTTCGAGGAGTACGCGGCGCCTCCCCCGAATTGGGGGAAGCACCTCAGCATCAGTTGTTCGTCGTAATTCCGGCCGGGAGTATCAGACCGCTTTTGCGGCGATGATCTTCTCATGCCATTCGGCGGGCCCGGTCTGGTGGACGGAGGAGCCTTTGGAGTCGACCGCTACCGTGACCGGCATGTCTTCCACTTCAAACTCGTAGATGGCTTCCATACCCAGCTCCTCGAAGGCCACTACTTCGGCGTGCTTGATGGCCTTGGAGACCAGGTAGGCAGAGCCACCAACCGCCATCAGGTAGACAGCGCCAAACTCGCGAATGGCATCAATCGCCACCTGACCACGCTCGGCCTTGCCGATCATGCCGGTAAGGCCGGTTTGCTCCAGCATGGTGCGGGTGAACTTGTCCATTCGGGTCGCGGTGGTGGGGCCTGCGGGGCCAACCACTTCTTCACGCACCGGATCGACAGGGCCCACGTAATAGATGAAACGGCCTTTCAGATCCACCGGCAGCTCTTCACCGCGTTCGATCATATCCACCATCTTCTTGTGGGCAGCGTCGCGACCGGTCAGCATCTTGCCGGAAAGCAGCACGGTTTCGCCCGGCTTCCAGTCTTTCACATCTTCCGGTGTCACCGTATCCAGGTTCACGCGGCGCACGCTGTCCCCCACTTCCCAGGTAATTTCCGGCCAGTCTTCCAGGCTCGGCGGAGTCTGCAGTGAGGGGCCGGAGCCATCCAGTACGAAGTGCGCGTGACGGGTGGCGGCGCAGTTCGGAATGATCGCCACCGGCTTGTTGGCGGCGTGGGTGGGATAATCCTTCACTTTCACGTCCAGAACCGTGGTCAGGCCGCCCAGGCCCTGAGCGCCAATGCCCAGCTCGTTAACTTTCTCGAACAGCTCCAGACGCAGCTCTTCAGCGCGATTCGAGGCACCACGGGCCTGCAGATCATGAATATCGATCGGGTCCAGCAGGGATTCCTTTGCCAGTTCCATTGCCTTCTCGGCGGTACCGCCGATACCGATACCCAGCATTCCCGGCGGACACCAGCCAGCACCCATCTGCGGCACCATCTTCAGTACCCAGTCCACCACCGAGTCCGACGGATTCAGCATGGCAAACTTGGACTTGGCTTCAGAACCACCGCCCTTGGCGGCCACGTGCACATCCACGGTATTGCCCGGCACCACTTTGTAGTGGATAACAGCCGGCGTATTGTCCTTGGTATTGGCACGCTTGCCGTCCGGATCTGCCAATACCGACGCCCGCAATACATTGTCAGCATTGGTGTAAGCCCGGCGTACGCCTTCATTGATGATGTCGTCCAGCGCCATGTCGGCATCCCACTGGACATCCATGCCGATGGTGACGAACACCGTCACAATGCCGGTGTCCTGACAGATCGGCCGCTTGCCCTGGGCACACATGCGGGAGTTGATCAGGATCTGCGCCATGGCATCCCTCGCCGCCTGGGATTCTTCCCTCTGATAGGCCTCGTACACTGCCTGAATAAAATCTTTCGGGTGGTAGTAGGAAATGAACTGCAGCGCGTCCGCTACGCTCTCAATCAGGTCGTCCTGGCGGATTACGGTGGTCATAGGCGTCTCATCAGGTCAGGTTTATCGATCGGGGTTGTAAAAACTGTGAAAGCTCGAAAAACAGAAGCGCGAAGTTTACCAGAAAATCCGAAAACGCGGGATCAGACAGACGGCGAAGGTTTTTAACCGGAATCTTGGCTAAACAGCCACGAAAAAATGTAACATCGTCGCCATCTTCGATTATTTCATCGCAGGAGACACCGTGACCGACCTCGTCCTCACCAAAAAGAACAATCATATTCTGACGGTCCGCATCAACCGCCCGGACCGCAAAAACGCCCTCACCCATGATATGTACACTGCCCTCGGCGAGGCCATTGAACAGGCCCAGCAAGACAGCGATATTCGCTGCATTCTTTACACCGGCAGCGAAGACTGCTTCACCGCCGGCAACGACCTGGCCGATTTTGCCGCCGGCCTGCCCGGCGATTTCGAAAACACACCGGTGGGGCGTTTCCTGTTCCTGCTGGCGACCACCAACACACCCATCATCGCAGCCGTAAACGGCCCGGCCGTGGGTATTGGCACCACCATGCTGCTGCACTGCGACATGGTGTTCGCCGGCAACAACACCCGCTTCCAGATGCCCTTCGCCTCCCTGGGACTGTGCCCGGAAGGAGGCTCCAGCCTGCTGCTGCCCGCCTGGCTTGGTCGGGTACGCGCAGCGGAACTGCTGATGCTGGGCGACGCCTTCAGCGCCGATGAAGCCCTGCACATGGGCCTGATCAGTCGCGTGTGCGAGCCGGCCCGGACGGAAGCCTCTGCGCTGGAAGCCTGCGCCAGGATTGCGGCCCAGCCGCCTGCCGCCATCCGCGCCACCCGGGAACTGCTGAACAAGGCCAACGCAGATGATCTGAAAACCACCATGCTGGCCGAGGGAAAACGGTTTGCAGAACGCCTGGAATCGCCGGAAAACGCCGAAGCCATCAAGGCCTTTACGGAAAAAAGAAAGCCGGACTTCTCAAACTTCAGTTAGGCGGGCTGCAGGCCCTCGGAAGGACTCGACAAACCTCCCGGGGCAAACTATTTTTCAATGAAGCCGAACTCCGACCGTGCGGGTGGGCTTCCAATGGCCAGAATCACACTTTAGAGCGATCAACTGTTGCCTTACTCTCGCTATAGTCAAAGATACAGAAATTGGCACAGATCGCTGGCCAGAATTTCAGACAAAAAGATAAGCAGAACAGGCCACTGACAACGGGTTTACCGGGCCAGACCGGCCCCGTCAGCTGCCGAAAATAACGACACAACAACAGGAAAAGGTTCCACCCCATGCTCAAGAAAACTCTAATAAGTCTTGCCGTGGCTTCTTCCGTTGGGCTTACAGGTTGCTTTGACAGCGCCGGCTCAGGGTCCAAAAACGCTAATCCTAGTCCGCAGATTACCAATCCGGATTTTACAGGAAAAACCTGGCCCGTTTTTAATCCTCTTACCAGTGAGCTTCCTGTTCCGACAGATCTTCAGTTTGCTCAGGGCGCCGGCGCGGACGGCACGCTGAATGGCTCTGATGAGAATGCTATTACTAACGCGCTGGACTTTATGGATGGTTCATCCACGACAGCTCAGTTCGACATCAAACTCTCTGCATCGGTCGATCCGAATACCCTGAATTACACGTCTGTCATCGAAGGTGCTGGCGGAGCACCTGCACCGAACCCCCAGCAGAACGTTTTTCTCCTTTCGCTGGACTTTCCCGGTGGTGACTCTCTGTTGAATAATGGAAGTCATTACACCAAGCTGATCAATGAACTGGTTGAGGAAGGTGAAATCCCCGCGCCTGAGAGGACCTCCTTCCCCGGAGAAACCCCCACTTTTGATCTGGGACTTGCCTTCCGCGCTGCGCAACAAAACCCCAGTCCGGAAACCGCTGGAGCGGTATTTGATTTCAATAACGAGTTTCGTGCCGAAATCGTTTCCCTGGATGGTGGCACAGACAATGTCCTGCGCATAACACCCTTGCGCCCGCTGGATCCCAAGAAGAAATACCTGGTCGTCGTAACCAACGAAATTGAGGACGATGCAGGGGACCCTATTGTCGGCTCACCCTCCTACCAAAATATCAGCAATCCAGATGAGCCGCTTGGTAACGCCGCATTAGCCCCGGTTCGTGGCGCTATCCAGGGTTGGGAAAGCCTGGCGACCGGGTACTTCAACGCGCTAACCAACAACAGCCGTGAAGCCGCAGGTCTGCCTCCATTGACTGCGGACAGTCTTGCTCTGACTCTTACGTTCACAACCGGTGGCACTGAGGATGTGCTTGAAGCTGCGACATCCCCTGCCCAGTTCTTTTACAAAAACTCCATCGTTTCGACTCGTCAAGAAGCCATTGCAAAATACTTGGCAGCCAATGCGGACACATTCGAGCAACTGGATCCTTCACAACAGTACGGAACTCTTGCGCAAGTTGCCGGTCAGGCTGTCGGCGAGGCAGAGAGCGTTTCTCCGACACTCAAGGAGCGGGCCGCAGGAACTGAAGCAAGCCTCGCAACTAATGGCGCCGACTTCAGTAATCCCACGCCTCGCGATATAAACTTAATTGAGGATACTCGCATTGCCGCCAGCGATGCACTGGGCGAATCAGCAAACCCCGGCCAAATTATCCAGGCAGGCATTCAACTGCCCTATTACTTGCCTGTCCCGACGGCTACAGATCCGTCCAATCTTAATGCAACATGGAAAGCGTCTACGACTGTCGGCGGCATCATTGATGCAGGTGCAGGCAATGATCCAGGAACCACTCCTCCATCAGACAAAATCACCTACCGTTATCCGTTTGCCGGACAACAGGACATCGTCTTTGTACCACTTATGCTTTCCGTCCCTGACGAGGCCACCACAGCTTGCGCTGGGCCTTATGACGTAGTCATCTATCAGCATGGTATTTTTGGCAATCGTTCTCACAGCCTCGCTTTGGGAAATCAGTTGGCAGGGTCCTGCTATATCACTGTTGCTATGGACCTCCCGATGCACGGTATCGCTCCTAAACTTGCCACAGGCGAACTCGATCCTTCGCTGCCCTTCAGCGTGGATGTAGTCCAACAGCAAGACGGTACATTTGCAGATAGCCCACTACCTATGAATGAAAGGCATTTTGGCTGGGGGCAGACCGCAACCGGGGACCCAGCCCGCATGCAGTACTCTACTGAGGTGGAGGAAGCGGTAGGTTCTTCTGCTCAGTTCTTCCTCAATCTGTCGAATCTGCCGGCGGCCCGCGATAATAATCGTCAGGGCGTAGTCGATCTTCTCAACCTTAATGCCAGTCTTGTAAACCTTAACCTGTTAGACATTGATGGCAACGGATTCGTAGACGATGTCGACGTCCAGCTAGATGGTACCGGCCAGTCAAAAGTTTACTACGTCGGCCATTCACTCGGCGGCATCCTTGGCACCTCACTGGTCACATTGGTTAACGATGCCGCCCAGGAAGCAACCATCGGTAACAGTAATCTGATCCCGTTCACCGCAGCGGCCTTCGTCGCCCCGGGTGCTGGTATCGCCAAACTGCTGGAGAACTCGCAGTCAATCGCGCCGCGGATTCTTGCTGGCCTCGGGCAGTCCGGGCTTACTCAGGGAACCAGCAATCTGGAGTTGTTCTTCAACGTCGCTCAGGCATCCCTGGACAGCGTAGAACCCCATAACTTTGCCGGTTCTCTTGTCGTCGGTGGAACCCAGCTATACCTGAATGAAATCTATGGTGACGGCACGAACCGCTCGACGCAGGACCGGACTGTTCCGGTAGCAGCCGATGTCGCTTACGCCGGTGACTACACCGCTCCACTTGGAATGGCCCTTCCTGCACCACTGGCTGGAACAGAGCCACTGATCATGCAACTGGAAGCCACCACCATTGCCGGAAATGCCACTGAAGCCACAGTTGCGGGCGCTGGCGCCAACGTGGTTCGCTTTGAAGCAGGGACTCATAACACCATTATTCAGCCTGAAGATCAGGCAGGCACCGCTGTATTTGCTGATATGGCAACCAATATCATTTCGTTCTTTGCAAGTGATGGTGGGTCAATCGGGTTTAATAATGCCAACTTCGTGAAAGACAACGAACCGACGCCACAAAACCCGTAACAACAGCAACTCGGAATCCATTCCGATAACAAAAAAGCCCCGGAAGACATAAGAATTCCGGGGCTTTTTTTGGTGCTGAAGATCGCAGAATCAGAGAAGGACCTGCAATTACTTGTAGTGCGATCTCACTCCTGTGTAATCACTGTCTTGCCCTGCGGCAACAGGTTTGCCTGAATATCTTTTTCAGTGAATACCAGCTGGCGGTAGGCCTTGTTGGAATAACGCTCACTCTGATCGCTAAAGAACGGGGACATGGCATCAGTAGACTGGGAGTAGCTCACAAGGCCATAGGCTTCCGGGCCCTTTTTGGTGAACTCCAGGCCGAAGAGCCAGCTGGTGCCCTGAGCCACCAGCCACCCATCGACTCCGTCTGTACCGTCGGAGAGCCCTGCAGTGTTCGGAATAATAGTCGGAGCAATCCGCGGGAAGCGGGTGTCTTCAGCGAATTCATCCGGCGCCACACCGATCGCGTTGAAAGCCCCATCAACCCTCTCATCTCCGCCATGCCATGGGATCGGTTGAGTCTGGAAGTAAGGAATACCGTCACTACCCGGCACCACCCCGCCCGAAGGACGGTGGTACTGGAGGTCACCAAGGGCATCCGTCGGCAATATGCTCTGGGACTGCAGGACAGTAACACCATCAGCGAGCGCCAGCAGCATGGTGTCGTCAGCGGTACCGGCGTTGTCCCGCGATGGGTCCGCAGGTGTTGCTACCGGGGCGGCGGGGTTGAAGGGTGTCGTCAGATCTGTGCTCATATCGCCCAGATAGTTCGCCATGAACACCCGGAAGATGTGCGCGCCCACGCTGTCCCGGTTGTACAACCCATCCCATGAACCCAGAGGAGCGCACCATGACGACAGGTCGACTCCATTGACGGCGGTATTTCCAATCGCATCACAGCGCTCCAGAAGTTCGGGCAGGAACTGTTCTGCATACCAGGCGCGGTTGTTCCAGATTACACCGACCAGCTCTTCGGCACTGAATTTCCCATCCTGGCCAGCAGGTAGCGGTGCATCGGCGAAACCCGGATCCATGGGGTTCTGAAGCATCTTGAGGCCCAGCCGGGTACGGGCGTTGATCGGTGCTTCCTCATCACCGAAAAGCGGTGAGAAACCTGTCAGGAAGTCATCCGGATTCGTGGCCCAATGGCTGCTGTTGGAGTTCTGAACCCAGTCTGAACGCACCAGTTTTGGTTTCTGCTCATAGGGCACCAGCGGACCGCATTCAGTTTCAATCCAGTCTTCCTGCGACCAACTGCCATCCAGCAAGGTGACACCCTGATCGAAAAGACCGGCATAGGCGGGGCTGACTGCCCTCCTGAGGTTGACCAATGCCTGAGCTTCTTGCGAGAGGTTTGGTACGGAGCTGCTGTCTATATAAAAGGCATTGCCCTGATCATCAGCGTAGACCGTGTTGGTCCACAAGGTGGAGCCGCAATTTTTGAAGATGCTCTGGAATTCATCAAGATTGCTGGCCCGGCTCATCTGCAGCCAGGTTTCGAGCAGCCCACCTGTATCGGGATTGGCATCACGATAGGTATGCGCCACAGGTGCTGAAGAATTCAGTGCTCCATTATCACTCCAGGCTGGCAACTGGTTGCTGAGGGCATTCGCCGCAATCATTGGCCCGTACTCGGAGAAGTAAAAGGTTCTCTCCAGAACCAGAGGTTCAGCCATACCGTCCACACTTACATCAATCTGGTAGGTCTCGGTGGTGATCGGCTTCTCAACACCGTCCTTTACGTACGCAAGGTTGTCGCCATCCTTGAGCACCAATTCGTACCAGGTAAACTGACGGCTTGCGGTATTGGTATGGGACCAGGCCAGATTCGCGTTGAAGTTGATCAGTGGAATAGCTGTACCCAAAAGCCCGGCGCCATGAACATTAAGATAACCCGGCACTGTCATCTGCACCTCGTAAAGGCGACGATGTCCTGTGTAGGGGAAATGCGGATTTGCCAGGAGGGCGCCACGCCCCTGCTCGGTCATGGATTTACCTATCCCCCAGGCGTTGCTGGCAAGACCGGTGCCAGAGAAGTTGGTGTCCGATTTCGCCCCGGCCCGGGCAGTTGCCACGACGTTTTCAAGGAGCTTATCCACTGCCTCCGCATTGCTAACCGGACCTACCGCACGCGGTGCAGGGCTCTGGCCGGGAGGAACCGCCAGAAATACAGCGCCAGTGGCGAATAAAGCCCCACTGGCGTACTGCCCCACCACCCGATAATAGGCCAGAAGATCAGCAGGTGTAATCACTTTCACCCATTCCTGATCCCTGCACTCCTCGGGCAGGTCGCTCGGCTCCGTCTCCGTCACGTAACGATTATAGCCTTCAGTAAAGCCCTCAGTCAGTGCACGGCTTTCGTTAGTCAGTGCCGCAAACTCGGCTTCAGCACCACTGTGAATTTTTTGTGCCTTATAGCTGAAATCATTGACGATGTTCAGTCCCACACCAAATTGAGTGTCCGGACCGGGGCCAAAATATTTCGCCCTTTCGCTTCTGGCCTTGACAATCGCTTCCGCCAATACACATACATTATCCTGGGCCTGCGCATAACCATGCCCGAACGCCGCCGAAGCAAGATTAGCCGCCTTGATATGGGGAACCCCGTTCGTCGTTCTTCTTATGATTGCCTTATATTTATCGTTTGGTGGGGAAAGCCGTTTCTTCATTGCGCTTTTGGAAACTGCCCTATCGGACACTGCGCCCTCGGAAGCTGAAGAGCCGCTACTGTACAAACAACCCGCGATCAAAAAGCTGCTGGCCAGCGCCACTCCAGCCGCTTTCACTACGCCTTTATTGCCATTCCTGAAAGGTTTAGGAAGTAATTTCATAGTCCTTTATCCATTGTCCATTGTGATCTTGAGAGTGAGCCAAAGAGGACTCACTCTCAAAAATTAGCAGAGAAACCCATAATCCGATATGAGCTAATTCTGCATTCCTTTCCTATTCGGATGGCAATGCGATTGATTGTCAGAATGAGTATTTTAAGGCGAAGTGGAACAGATCAACGCTGCAAATCGTCGTTATCCGTGCCCAGCAGGCGCCCCGCATAGTGAGTCTCACACGGCGTCGCACTGAACTTGATCGGATGGCCGATCTGCTTCTGGAAGCCGCCACCGCCTTTGGCCACCTCGATGACCATATTGCGGGCTTTCATCTGGGGATGATCAGCGGCTTCGGTGATCGTCAACACCGGCTCAATGCAGGCGTCCACATCCGAGAATACCTCCTCCCACTGCGCCAGCGTCCTCTGCGCAAAAGCCGCTTTCAGGGCCTCGCGAATGGTTTGCTGATGCTCGGGATTCTGGCTGAGTGCAAAGCTTTTCATCTCCGGGATATCCAGGGCATCGCACAATCGTGCCGAGAATTGTGGTTCCAGGCTGCCCACGGAGATCCAGCGGCCGTCGCTGGTCTGGTAATAGTCATAGAAAGTGCCGCCATTAAGCAGTGTGCTTTCCGGTCGCTGTTCCTGGCCTCCTGCCAGAGCCGCGGCTCCGGCCATGCCATTCAGGGCGAAGGCGGCGTCGGTCATGCTGATGTCGATGTATTGCCCTTCCCCGCTTTGCTGGCGGTGAATCACTGCTGCCAGGATGCCCATTACCGCATGGTGAGAGCCCCCAGCCACGTCGGCCACCTGGATGCCCAGCGGTGGTGGGCCGGTCTCCTTGCGGCCACAGTGGCTGGACACGCCAGCCAGGGACAGGTAGTTGATGTCGTGCCCGGCCCGGTCTTTGTAAGGGCCGGTCTGGCCATAGCCGGTGATGGCGCAATAGATAAGGTCGGGGTTGATGGCTTTGAGGGTGTCGTAGCCGATTCCCAGCCTGTCCATCACGCCCGGGCGAAACTGCTCGATCACCACGTCGTAATCCTTGACCAGGCGTTTGATGACGTCCGCACTGCCCTCTTTTTTCAGGTCCAGGGCCAGAGAGCGTTTGCCACGGTTGAGGAAGGTGTGGGCGGTACTTACGCCGTCTTCCAGCGGAGGCATGACCCGGGTGAGGTCCAGCCGGTCAGGGGCTTCCACTCGCAGTACGTCAGCGCCCATATCTGCCAGCAGCATGGTGGCATAGGGGCCAGGCAGCAGTGTGCTGAAATCCAGTACCTTCAGTTGGCTTAGCGGGCCGGGCATGTGTTTCTCCTTTTCTGTTCCTGTTGTTGGTGCAGTGCTGATGCTGCCCTGTTTCCTTCGCCGGGCCAACTGCCGGTTTCGTCATTCCAATTGGCCATTTCTTCCAGCGTACAGCCGGGGCAATGGTTGCATTGTACCCGGGGGCTTTTATGATGGGCTTCATTCACAGAAGGATAAAGGATGACATGTCGGAACTCACCGTTTCCAGGCACTTCGTGGAAGCCGCACTCATCGGCGCCGAGAGGACCGGTTTTGATAGCCGGGCCCTGCTCAGGGACGCCGGTATTTCACCGGACCTGCTGAAGATCGAGATGGCCCGGGTCAGCAGCACCCAGTATAGCCGCCTGCTGCAGGCTGTCTGGAATGTGATGGAAGATGAGTTCATGGGGCTGGGCCCGAGGAGGTGTCGTACCGGAACCTTTGCCACCATGTGTGCCCTGGTGATCGACTGCCCCAATCTCGAGGCGGTGTACCGCCGTGCGTACGAGTTCTGCAGGCTGTTCGAGCCGATGGTAGCCATGAAGCTGGAAGTGGACGACAGAGCGGCGCGGCTGAAAACGGTCATTGAAGGCGATATTGATGACCCGATGTACTTTTTCCGGGAAAGCATTTTGGTTATCTGGCATCGGCTGGGCAGCTGGCTGATCGGGCAGCCGGTGGAACTGCTCAAAGCAGAATTCAGCTATCCTCGGCCACCCCACGGCGACGAGTACCGGCATATATTCCATTGCCCACTTTCGTTTGATGCCGGTGAGACTGCGCTGACGTTTGACAAGCGTTTTCTCCAGGCACCGGTGATCCGCGACAAACCGGAAATGCGCCAGTTCCTCAAAACCTCGCCCGCCGACCTGTTGTCCCGCCCCGATGAGAGCAACACCTTCACCGGCCGTATCCGGGCGCTGATCGGCCGCGACTTTACCCGCTCTCTGCCGGATTTCGAGTGGATTGCCACGGAGCTTCACACCAGCCCACAGACCCTGCGGCGGCGGCTGAAGCAGGAAAACACGTCGTTTCAGGAGATCAAGGATCTGCTCAGGCGGGATATGGCCATCTATTACCTGTCGCGACCGGACCTGCCCATCAATGATATTGCCTTCCGGGTCGGCTTCACCGAGCCGTCCACCTTTCATCGCGCCTTCAAGAAGTGGACAGGGGTCACCCCCGGGGCTTACCGCGAGGGTGAACGGGGTCAGTTGCCGGACTGACCGGTACTCTGCATCGTCTTTATCAGGCGACCAAGGGTGCGCGCGATGTCACGCGCCTGCTCGCGGTCATGGCCCAGTTTCATCAGACGCGAACCGTCCCGCGGGTCGTATATCCAGCAACTGGCGATGGCGCTTTCACAATTCCACTCGACCTGCGGATTAACCCCGAACACACCCAGGCTCTCTGCGGTTCTGACCACCCTGCCATTGTCCTCGCGCCGGGATTCCTGAATGCTGATCAGATCGTTACGCCTGTCGAGCTTGTAGGAAATGTCGGCGGGCTGGTCAAGCCTTACGATCCGCTGGTCCTCTCGCCACCCGGCTCCCTCAAGTAGAGTATTGGCGTGAATCACCAGGGCTTGCGCATCCGAATCCGCCAGATACAGCTGCTTCAATTTTTCCACTGACTCGCCATCCGCCGGCTTGATAATTGCGACGGGCTCACTGCTGCTCTGGCTGGCTCGGGCACCCTCCTGTTTTCGAACCTTTTCGACACGCGTAATCAGTTTCAGCGCGTCGGTATAGTGCTCGCCCTCTGCACCCGCCTGGCCGACGTAGTGTTCAAGTGCCGCTCGCGACTCGTTGAAGTGGCCCGACTCCATCATTACCCGGCCGCGATAATAGAAATAATCCGCCGGCTTTTCCCCTTCCAATTGCTGAATACGGTTCAGGTATTCTCCTGCCTCACTCCAGTTCTCTGCGGCAACAGCCTCTTCAGTGGCCAGCATGAAGCGGCGGATTTCATGTTCCGGCTCCAGTGCGCCAACCTGACTGCTCATCAGTAGAGATGCCAACACAAGGCCACAAACAGAACTGCGCCCGGCTCGAATTATCCTCACCATGTTATCTACTCCTGCTGGTTGTCCCGGGCGACGTCTTCTTCGGCATCCACTTCTGCCTGGTCCATAATCGCTTTCGGAAGTTCTTTTTTAACACGAACCCCCAGCTCCACAAAGCGATTGGCCTGGGATATCAGATTCCCCCGGCCCCGGGTCAGGGTGTTCATTGCCGAATCATAGCTGCCCTGGGCGGTGTGCAGCTGGCTGCCAAGCTTTTCCATGGCCTCCACAAACACCCGTAGTTTGTCATAAACCGCACTGGCCCTGTCTGCAATCCGCCGTGCGTTCTGGCTCTGGCGTTCGTATCGCCAGATGTTCTCGATGGTGCGCAGTGTGGCCAGTAACGTGGTTGGTGTAACCACAATAATCTTTCGCTCAAATGCTTCTGCGAATAGGTTCTCGTCCTGCTGAAAAGCGGCCACGAATGCCGGTTCGATGGGCATGAAAAGAAATACGAAGTCGGGCGAATGTATGCCGTGGAGCTGGCTGTAGTTTTTCTCGCTCAGTGTGCGGATGTGGTTGCGCACAGCCTCGACATGCTGCCTTAAGGGTTCTTCCCGGGCGGCTTCGTCTTCCTCCGTTGCCCACTGCTGATAGGCCAGCAGGGATACTTTCGAGTCCACCACCAGGTTGCGCTTGTCAGGCAGGTGAACGATCACGTCCGGCCGCAACAGCTGATTGTCATCGTCGCGGTAGCTGCCCTGGGTTTCGTACTCGATGCCCTTGCGCAGGCCGGAGCGCTCCAGTACCCGCTCCAGAATCAGTTCACCCCAGTTGCCCTGGATTTTCTTGTCACCCTTGAGCGCCCTGGTAAGGTTGGAAGCTTCTTCGGTGATCTGGCGATTCAGCTCCTGCAACGACTTGATCTCGCTTCTCAGGGCCTGGCGATCGCGGGTTTCGCTGGTGTAGACATCTTCCACCCGCTTGCGGAAATCCTGCAATTGGTCCCGGAACGGGTTCAGAAGGGTATCGATGCTGGTGCGGGTCTGCTGGCTGAAGCGTTCGCTTTTCTGTTCGAAAATACGATTGGCAAGATTCTCGAATTCCTGTTTCAGCGATTCACGATTGCGCTCCAGCAGTTCCAGCTTTTCTGTGGTGGCCCGGCGCTCCTTGTCCAGAGTCACTTCCTGCTCTCGCAGGGCGACTTTTGCGTTGCCGAGTTCCCTTGCAAGCTCATCGGCACGCCGTTGCTGCGATACTCTTTCGGTTTCCAGTTGCTCGATTCGCGCCAGCCGGGATCTGCTTTCAGACTCCAGACCGGCCACCTGATTGTCCAGCGCTGCTGCGCGCTGGCGCCAGCTTTCGGTGGCACGGTTACCTTTCACAACCAGGAAAATCAGAAAGCAGAAAGCCAGGGCCAGCATGATCCCGGACACTACGATTTCCGGCTGGTTCTCCATTACAGCAACAACGGCCTCGGGCACCCTGATCTCCTTGACTGATTACTGGAAAATAACGTTGTGACCACAGTTTACCGTATTAACGGAACCTTTTTGCGCGGTGCCCCCATTGGATACGTGATGTTGTATACTTCCCCGTTATGAATCATTCAACTTGCCCCACCACGGCAACGACGTTAATTGCGGCATTCTTTATGACGGTATTCCGGGATTCGAGAATTCACGCCGCGGCTTCAGAGGTTTCGGATGTTTTTTATGCGCTCGGGTTTTGGAAAGATTACGGCCGCCACAATGTTTCTGTTTCTGCTATCTGGCTGCACTACAGATCGCTACTTCATGGTGGAAAAAAACGACCTTGAGACCCTGAACACCTCGGTCGAAAAGCAGAGTGAGCAGATTTCCAGCCTTGAAAGCCGTGCAGAGGAAAACGTCCAGGCTCTGACCCGCGTTAATAGGGAATCCACCGAAACCATCCTGCAGGCTATCACCGAACAGGTCGAAAAACCCGCCTGTCCACCAGCGCCGGAACAACCGGTCTGCACCATAGCCGAAAGTAGTAGCGATGGCAGAGCCGACAGGCTCGAAGGCAAGGTCATTGTCGGCAAGGTGGAAAAATTCTATCTGGTGGGACCGGGGCTTGTTTATGACGCCCGCATTGACAGCGGAGCTGAAACCTCGTCACTTGATGCCAGAAACATTACCCGTTTCGAGCGGGATGGCAATAACTGGGTCCGCTTTGACGTTCCGGTGCCGGGTTCGGATGATCTTGAAACCATCGAGCACGAAGTTTCCCGCCGCGTCAGAATCATCCAGTCCACTACGGACGAATCCGAACGGCGCGTGGTGGTCGAATTGCAATTCATGATCGGTGATCATCGGCAACAGGCGGAATTTACCCTGACAAACCGCGAACATCTGTCCCATAGCGTCCTCGTCGGACGCAATATACTGAGAGACGTCATGCTGATCGACGTTGGCAAGGAATTCGCGACGGAACTTCCCG
This sequence comes from Marinobacter orientalis, assembly GCF_004792665.1. Lineage (GTDB taxonomy): Bacteria > Pseudomonadota > Gammaproteobacteria > Pseudomonadales > Oleiphilaceae > Marinobacter > Marinobacter orientalis. Next base: position 44,490 of record NZ_SRZX01000005.1, on the reverse strand, counting down.
ATGACCTCCCCGAAGAAAACAATGGGGATGAATCTTGACTTCGCGCTCCCGCATACCCTTTTACTTTGCCATTCTCCTGCTGATTGCGGCAGGGATTTCTATCGCTGTCTGGCGCCATGTAGAGCTGAGGATTCCCTGGTTTACGGGCGAGCAGCAACCGGTGTGGATGGTAGAGGCCCGAATTGATTTTACAGGTACCGGCGAGCCGGTGCTCGCCAGCATGAACATCCCGGACCAGCCCCCGGGGTTCCGGATCATTTCCGAACAGGCCGCCTCACCGGGCTATGGTTTTTCTATCGTGGAAGATTCCGGCGAACGCCGGGCCGAGTGGTCAAAACGCGATGTCAGCGGAGCCCAGACCCTTTATTTCAAGGTGCAGCTGGTTCCCGACGAGCAGATACAGCCCGACAGGCCCCGGCAGCAGCCGAAGCCTGAACCGGCATTCTGGGAAGAGCCTCAAGCAACCGCCGTGGAAGAATTGCTTCAGCAGGCCGCCGCCAGGTCGAGCACACCGGAAAGCATGACACGGGAGCTGATCAAACTGCTGCAACCAGATAGCAGCGCACAGAATACAACCCTGCTGGTTTCCAATGACAATTATATTAACCTGCTGAACCGGATGCTCAACCACGCCGGTATTCCCGCGCGCACTGCCGACGGACTGGCCCTGGAAGATGCACGGCGCCGGCAGCAGCTGCGCCCGTTCCTGCAGATCTACGATGGCAACAAATGGCTGACCTTTAATCCCCGCACTGCCGAGCAGGGGCTGCCGGAAAACGTGCTGCTGTGGCGCCAGGCTGCCACGTCCCTGCTTGATGTGGTGGGGGGAGACGACTCTGAAGTGAGCTTTTCCATGCTGAGGCAAACTGTGCCGGCATTACAGCTGGCCCAGGCACAGTCCGCCGAGAACGGGCTGGGCTTTCTGAGCCTTTACCAGTTGCCCATCGAAGAACAGGGCATGTTCAGGATGCTTCTGCTGCTGCCACTGGGCGCCCTTGTTGTCGCATTCATGCGTATCGTGGTGGGCATAAGAACCTCCGGCACCTTTATGCCGATATTGATTGCCGTGGCCTTCGTACAGACCACGCTGATTCCGGGGCTCATCGCCTTTGTGTCCGTGGTGGCCATCGGCCTGTTGATGCGCGGCTACCTGTCGAGCCTGAACCTGCTTCTGGTATCGCGAATATCGGCACTCATTATTCTGGTGATCTTCATCACCGCCGGACTCAGCATTGTCGGCTACCAGATGGGCTTCAACACCGGCATGACGGTGACCTTCTTTCCCATGGTGATTATCGCCTGGACCATCGAACGCATGTCCATACTCTGGGAGGAAGAAGGCGCCCGTGAGGTCTTCGTTCAGGGTGCTGGCAGCCTTTTCGTGGCAGTTTGCGCTTTTCTGCTGATGAGTGCCCCCCTGGCAGAGCATCTGACGTTCAATTTTCCCGAGTTGCACTTCGTGGTGCTGGGGCTGATCCTGCTGATGGGTCAATACACCGGCTACAAATTGTCTGAGCTTCGCCGGTTTCACCCCATGAAGGCCTACGACTGATGGGCTGGATCTCACCCTTCAAGCTCAATCAGTTGGGGATGCTGAACATGAACCGGCGCAATGTGGACTACATTGCCCGTTATAACAGCCGGGCCTCCTATCCACTGGTAGACAACAAGCTCAAAACCAAGCTGGTGGTGGCCGAGTATGATGTCCGTACACCTCGCCTGCTTCAGGTAGTGAGACAGCAGCACGAGATTCCCCATTTCAGGCAAATAGCCGACGATCTCACGGGTTTTGCCATCAAACCCGCCAAGGGGTCCGGCGGCAAGGGCATTACCGTGATAACGGGGCGAGACGGCGACGAATATATCAAGGCCTCGGGGGCGCGCGTGCCCTCAGCCTATCTCGAGCGACATCTCTCCAACATCCTTGCCGGCCTTTATTCACTCGCCGGTACACCGGACGTGGCCGTTGTTGAAAATCTCGTGGAGTCGATTCCGGGGCTGGCCAGGTACTCTTACCAGGGTGTGCCGGATATCCGTATCGTGGTTTTTCAGGGTTACCCGGTGATGGCGATGCTAAGGCTGGCCACCAAGGCTTCTGATGGCAAGGCGAATCTGCATCAAGGCGCCGTTGGCGTAGGCCTGAACATCGCCAACGGACATGGCCTGAATGCGGTGCAATTCAACCGCCCTATCCTGTTACACCCGGATACAGGCCTGGCACTGGAAAACATCGTTATCGATGACTGGCAGGAAATGCTGGTGATGGCATCCCGTTGCTACGAGGCCACCGGGCTGGGATATATGGGGGTCGATCTGGTGGTCGATGTCAACGAGGGACCACTGCTACTGGAGCTGAATGCCCGCCCTGGCCTGGCTATCCAGATGGCCAATGGGCGCGGACTGCTGCCACGCCTCAGGCAAATTGAAGCCATTCGCAAGCCACACTTCACACCCGAAGAACGGGCGGCCTTCGCAATGGAAACCTTTGCCTCCAGCATCTGAACCGCGAATTCCAGATACAAAAAAACCGGGGCCAAGGCCCCGGTTTTTTAGGTCAAACGCTGCAATCAGAGCTTGCCTTCGGAAAGCAACAATTTGCGCTCATGGGAGAGGCCCTTCAGCAGCCCCCAGGTCATCACCAGCAGCACGGCCGTGAAAGGCAGTCCAGCGGTTATGGCGACCGCCTGGATCGCACCCAGAGCGTCGTCGCCGCCGCCGAAGATCAGCGCCGCGGCAATCGCACCTTCCATTACCACCCAGAATACACGCTGAGCGGTCGGCGCATCGGTTTTGCCACCGGCTGTGATGCTGTCAACAACCAGCGAGCCGGAATCCGAAGAGGTCACGAAGAATACCAGAACCAGAATAATGCCAATGAAGGAGCTCACTGCAACGAATGGCAGGTTGGCAAGCATCTGGAACGAAGCCAGGGGAACCTCTGTCAGACCGTCCTCGGCAAGTGCGCCGATGCCTTGCTGGATCTGCTCCAGGGCAGCGCCACCGAATGCGCTCATCCAGACCACGGTGATCACTGTCGGGACAATCAGTACCGCCGTTACGAATTCGCGAACCGTACGTCCGCGGGAAACCCGGGCGATAAACATACCAACGAACGGTGACCAGGAAATCCACCATGCCCAGTAGAAGACCGTCCAGCCGTGGAACCACGCCTCGTCATCGCGACCGAACGGGTTGCTCAACTGCGCGATATTACCCACGTAACTGGAGGAGGTGATCCAGATTGTCTCGACAATGGTCATGGTCGGACCAGCGAAAATGATGAAAAACAGCAGAAGTGCCGCCAGTGACATGTTGATGTTACTGAGGAGTTTCACACCGCCATCCAGGCCCCGCAGAACCGATATCAGGGCAGCTGCCGTCACGCCGGTAATAATCGCCATCTGCACGTTGATACCGGACGAGATCCCGAACAGGTAATCCAGGCCGGCTGCGGCTTGCTGGGCACCAAAACCGAGAGACGTGGCAAGACCGAATATTGTCGCCACAACCGCCAGGGTATCGATGATGTGTCCCGGCCAACCCCACACACGGTCTTTAAGCAACGGGAAGAAGGCTGAGCGGATTGTCAGCGGCATGTTCTTGTTGTAGGCAAAGAACGCCAGCGACAACGCCACAATCGCGTAGATTGCCCAGGGGTGCAGGCCCCAGTGGTACATGGTGGCACCCATGGCCAGCCTGGCGGCCTCTGGCGTATTGGCTTCAACACCCAGAGGCGTTTCATACCAACCGGTGTAGTAGGCTACCGGCTCCGCAACGGCCCAGAACATAAGGCCGATACCCATACCGGCTGCAAACAGCATTGCAAACCAGGACGCCGTCGAGAAATCCGGTGTTGCGTCCATGCCGCCAATGCGGATTTTACCCATGGGCAAAAAAATCAGGGCAAGAGCAACCACCACAAAGATATTGGCACTGAGCAGAAAGAACCAGTCGAATTGGGCAATTGTCCACCATTTCGCGCCGTCCAGGAGTTCTTTCGCTTCTCCCGGGAACATCAGCGTACCTATAACGAACGCTACTACCAGTACTGCCGTGATCGGAAATACCGGCGCGTGAAGATCGAGACCATACCTTTGAATATTATCCTGGCCTGCGACGTAATCCGTTGAGTATTCGTCTTTTACCGCCTCGCCCACGTTTTGAGCCTCCTGTTTGAGTAAAACCTTTTTTGTATTCGGATGCGAACATTAAAGGCTCGCCATCTTATTGCTTTGAGTTCAAAACATCAAAGACTGGATGCCGCACTGTCCGGACATCCAGCAGTGTAGCGCCTTCTGGTGCGAGACCCCCTTTTGGCCTGCACGCTTTTCAGAGCTTGCCTTCCGACAGAAGCAGTTTGCGTTCATGTGTAAGGCCTTTCAGGAGTCCCCAGGTCATCACCAGCAAGATCGCAGTAAACGGCAGACCGGCCGATATCGCAACTGCCTGAATCGCACCCAGCGCGTCGTCGCCACCGCCAAATATCATTGCAGCGGCGATCGCACCTTCCATTACCACCCAGAATACGCGCTGTGCGGTCGGCGCATCGGTTTTGCCACCGGCGGTAATGCTGTCGACAACCAGCGAACCGGAATCGGAAGACGTTACGAAGAAAACCAGTACCAGTACGATACCAACGAAAGACGTAACGCCAATGAGCGGCAGGTTGGCAAGCATCTGGAACGAAGCCAGGGAAACGTCGGTCAGGCCATCTTCAGCCAGTGCGCCAATGCCCTCCCGGACCTGTTCCAGTGCAGCGCCACCGAACGCACTCATCCAGACCACGGTAATAACGGTCGGAACAAGCAGCACCGCCGTGACAAACTCACGAACCGTGCGGCCGCGGGAAACCCGGGCGATAAACATACCAACGAACGGCGACCAGGAGATCCACCAGGCCCAGTAGAACACGGTCCAGCCGTGGAACCAGGTCTCGTCCTCGCGACCGAACGGGTTGCTTAACGCCAGGCCATTAGCGACATAACTGGACGACGTAATCCAGATCGTCTCGATAATGGTCATGGTTGGGCCGGCAAAAATAATGAAGAACATCAGGATGCCTGCCAGTGCCATATTGATGTTGCTGAGGACTTTCACGCCGCCATCCAGGCCCCGCAGAACCGAGATCAGAGCCGCTGCCGTCACACCGGTGATAATCGCCATCTGTACGTTGACGGTGGCTGAAATTCCAAACAGATAATCCAGCCCGGATGCGGCCTGCTGGGCGCCGAAACCCAACGAGGCGGCAAGCCCGAAAATTGTTGCAAATACGGCCATAGTATCGATGACGTGGCCCGGCCAGCCCCAAACCCGATCTTTAAGCAGGGGAAAGAAAGCTGAGCGAATCGTCAGCGGCATGTTCTTGTTGTAAGCGAAAAACGCCAGTGACAGGGCGACCAGCGAGTAGACTGCCCAGGGATGCAGGCCCCAGTGGTACATGGTGGCGCCCATCGCCAGATTGGCAGCTTCCGGGGTGTTGGCTTCAACCCCCAGTGGCGTTTCATACCAGCCGGTGTAATAGGCCACCGGTTCAGCAACGGCCCAGAACATCAGGCCAATACCCATACCTGCGGCAAACAGCATTGCGAACCAGGAAAATGTCGAAAAATCCGGTGTGGCGTCTACACCGCCGATACGGATGCTGCCTATTGGCAGGAAAATCAGCGCTAACGCAATGATCACCATGATGTTGGCGCTAATCAGGAAAAACCAGTCAAACTGACCCAGTATCCACCATTTTGCTCCGTCAAGAATTTCTTTGGCTTCCGACGGGAAGATCAGGGTACCAATAACGAACGTCAGGACCAGTATCGCCGTAATCGGGAATACTGGCGCATGCAGGTCGAGACCATACTTTTGAATATTATCCTGGCCTGCGACGTAATCCGTTGAGTATTCGTCTTTTACAACGTCGCCCACGTTTGAGCCTCCTGTTCGGGTAAGCTGGCTTTATCCGGATGCAAACGTTACAAGTTGTCCATCCTATTGCTTTGAGCTCAAAACATCAAAGAGCGCAGGTTTACGCCCTGAGATCAATCTTAGACCAATATTCGGATATGCGAGGAAAACCGGGTGAATCGATTTCAGCTCAAGACACGTATCGCCAGCTTGAATGCTGGTAACATCCGGTCAACCTGTCGTTTTGTGTTCAGAGGATCCAATGGCAAAAACCCGAACCATCCCTTTCCGCTACACCGCCTATGCACTGAGCCTGGCAGGCTTGCTGCTGTCACTGATGGCAGGGACTTTGCTCCAGGGTTGGTACCTTGCCCTGCCGTTCATTTTCGGCGCACTGGCGGTACTGGGCACCTGGGATCTGCTGCAGCGTAAACACACCGTCAGCCGCAACTATCCGATCCTTGCCCACTTCCGGTATTTTCTCGAATCCATTGGCCCCGAGATACGGCAGTACTTTATCCAGTCAGATACCGACGAGCGTCCTTTTTCGCGGGAGCAGCGCACGATTATCTACCAGCGGGCCAAGAACATCCTCGACAAGCGTCCTTTCGGCTCCCAAATGAGTATGTATGACGAGGGTTTCGAGTGGATCAATCACTCGCTCAGACCGGTAAATCTGACAGATTCCGACTTTCGCATCACCATCGGCAAACACTGCGCCAGGCCCTATAGCGCGAGCGTGTTCAACATTTCTGCCATGAGCTTCGGCTCTCTCTCTGCCAACGCCATTCTGAGTCTGAACGGCGGCGCAAAAATGGGAGGTTTCTATCATGATACCGGTGAAGGCTCCATCTCCCGCTATCACCGGGAACCCGGCGGTGATCTGGTATGGGAGATCGGGTCTGCCTACTTTGGGTGCCGGCATAAGGACGGTACGTTCAATGAAGAAATGTTTGTCGAGAACGCCACCACAGACCAGGTCAAAATGATCGAGGTCAAACTGTCTCAGGGAGCAAAACCGGGGCACGGCGGCATACTACCCGGCGAAAAGGTAACACCCGAAATTGCCAAAGCCCGTGGCGTCAGCCCCGGTGAGGACGTAGTCTCCCCCGCCAGCCATTCGGCTTTCTCCACGCCCATTGAACTGCTGGAGTTCCTGGAACGGTTGCGCGAGCTGTCAGGCGGCAAGCCAGTGGGGTTCAAACTGGCCATAGGCCATCCCTGGGAATGGTTTGCCATCGTCAAGGCAATGCTCGAAACCGGCAAAAAACCGGACTTTATCGTCGTTGATGGCGGTGAAGGGGGGACAGGTGCGGCTCCCCTGGAGTTTATCAACCGCCTGGGAACACCCATGAAGGAGGCACTGTTACTGGTCCATAACACGCTGGTCGGCACCAATTTACGGGAAGACATCGCCATAGGCGCTGCCGGTAAAATCATATCGGCATTCAACGTGGCCCGGACCCTGGCGCTGGGTGCGGACTGGTGTAACGCAGCCCGCGGCTATATGTTTTCACTGGGCTGCATTCAGTCGCTGAATTGCCACACCGGAAAGTGTCCCAGCGGCGTTGCAACCCAGGATCCCAGGCGCAGTGAAAAGCTCGACGTGAGGGACAAAAGCCAGCGGGTTTACAACTACCATAAAAACACCGTTGATGCGCTCAAGAACCTGCTTGCGGCCTCCGGTCTCAAACATCCTTCCGAACTGGGCCCGGAACATATCATTCGCCGCACCTCGAGAACGGAAGTCCACTCCTATCTGGACCTGTTTCCGTTCCTCGAACCCGGCGCTCTGTTGAAGGGCGAAACCGGTGAGCGAGTGTTCGATGTCTACTGGCCAGAGGCCACCGCAGACAGCTTCGAGCCACCGGAATTTATCCGGAAATTACGGGACACCAAGCTGCGATAGAAATACCCGGCAAATTGCCGAAAGGATGTTTATTTTTAGCGGAGGCTGGTGTAGACTTCGCTCCCGCTAAGCCACTGAGATTTATCTCAAGTTTCACTGGCCACTAGCAGTATCGGGGCGTAGCGCAGCTTGGTAGCGCATCTGCATGGGGTGCAGAGGGTCGCAGGTTCAAATCCTGCCGTCCCGACCAATTCCCTACACAAAGCCCGGGCCGAAAGGTCCGGGCTTTGTTGTTCCCGGAAAACCCCCAGCCGGCCGTTTTTCGCTGCAAGAAGCAGCCGCTAACGAACGCTTACAATTGCGGATGTAGCAAGTAAGCGAATACCGATATGGAACCTTATTATTCGGGTAAATCGATTGCCCGCTTCCTCATCAACCCATAAAATTTGCGCGGCTCAGGCGGCTTCTGACGACGCTCTGTGAGGCGTAACCGGCAATCACGAAAACATAAGGCTTTATCCAATGGAACACGCAGATGACATCAGCGCCGCTGAACCCGCGGACATTTCCTTCGATGCCGTTGAGATCGCCGGCCTTGTCGTGCCCCTGCTTTTTGCGATCATGACAATCGTTCTGGTTGCACTTGCACCGGACTCCGCCGGCACAGCATCAGAAGACCTGAAAACTGCTTCCGAGCGCGTCGAATTGATCGAGCAGATCCAGAAGCGGTAAGACCCTCTCCTGGCCAGTGAGAAAGTGATTGTCGCCCCGCTGGCACCGAGTAAATCACCAATCAGATCACCGATGGCGACAGCGGGCCGGCTACGACTAGCCGAAGTGAAAGAAGGCCAGTTTGTTACCGTCCGGGTCGCGCACGTAGGCACCATAAAACTGATCCGGAATTCGCTGGCCGGGCTCGCCATCGCTGGTGGCACCCAATTCGATCGCACGGTGGTAATGGGCATCCACCGCCTCTTTTGACCCGGGGGGAATGGCGAACATATTGCCGTTGCCGCAGTTTGCGTCCAGTCCGTCTGCCGGCGTGCAGACTGCCAGCATCGGTGACTTCATATCTTTACCGATAAACGCGATTCGGCCGAGATCCAACAGTTCTTTTGCACCAAGGTCGCCCAGCAGGTCCAGGTAAAACTTCTTGGCCTTCTCGATATCCTTCACACCGATGGTTACGTAGCCGATCATGTTGCTGTACTCCTGTTTGTAATTAATAGATACAGATAGCCATACGAGACATTGGACAAAAATGGCCACTTGCCCGCGGGTATTGTTCCTGAAAAATGGCGGCTGTAACAAAAAAACCGAAGGCGAACCTCCGGTTTTTTGATTTTTGATTCAGGCCTTCATTTCACCGAGGCGTTGAGGACATCCAGAACTTCCTCAAGTTCGGTGATCATCTGCCGGATCAACTGCTTATACTGGGAAGTATCGTCTTTCACCTCATGACTGCTGAGCTTCTGCTTGGCACCTCCAATAGTATAGCCCTGGTCATACAGCAGGCTTCGTATCTGGCGAATGGTGATAACGTCGGCACGCTGGTAATAGCGGCGGTTACCACGGCGTTTGACCGGCGAAAGCTGGGGAAACTCCTGCTCCCAGTACCTGAGAACGTGCGCCTTCACCGCGCAGAGTTCGGCAACCTCGCCAATGGTAAAGTAACGCTTACCCGGTATCGTGGGTAACTCGTTGTTATGACTGGGTTCCAACATAAGCTTCTACTTTCTGTTTTAGTTTTTGCCCCGGTCGAAACGTAACAACACGCCGTGCACTGATTGGAATTTCCTCACCAGTTTTCGGGTTCCGTCCCGGCCTCTGCTTCTTGTCGCGCAAGTCGAAGTTGCCGAATCCGGACAACTTCACCTGTTCATTATGGCTGAGAGCGCCTCTGATTTCGTCGAAAAAAGCTTCTACCATCTCCTTGGCTTCACGTTTGTTAAGGCCCAACTCCTCATACAAACGCTCCGCCATTTCCGCTTTCGTCAAAGCCGCCATCTGTTAACTCCTCAATGTTGCCCCCAACTCTTCCTGCAGTGCCTCGATTACACCGTTGAAGAGCGAATGCACCTCTACTTCATTTAGTGTGCGTTCGGGATGTTGCCAGAACAGGCTGAGGGCAAGGCTTCGATTACCTTCACCCAGGCTTTCACCTTCATAGACATCAAACGCACGCAAAGCCGTGAGGTGCTCACCGGCGTGTTTTTTCGCCACACGCTCGACATCTGCAAACCCCACACCGCTTCCGATAATAATAGCCAAATCCCGCCGAACTTCAGGGAATTTTGAAATATCTTTGAAATTAGGCACATATCCCGAAACGATCGAATTCAAGAATAGCTCAAACATCAGAATCGTGCCATTAAGTTCCAGTTTTTTCTGAACTTGTGGGTGCAATGTGCCCAGCCAGCCTACATGTTCGCCGTCGCGAAGCAATTCGGCCGTCTGGCCCGGGTGCAGGGCTGGATGCTGACTCGCAAGAAACTGCACCTCAATGCCGAGAAGCTGGAATAAACTCTCCAGTTCCCCTTTTACATCAAAGAAATCGGCACTCCTGCGCCCGTTTGCCCAGTTTTCAGGCAGCTGGTTGCCAACCACCACGCCGGCAAGCATGGGCTGCTGCTCGATTCGCTTGGCTTCCTTTACAAAGCTTAGCCCGGTCTCGAACAGTCGAATCCGTGGCTGCTGCCGATTCTGATTGTACGCCACTGTTTTCAGCAATCCGCTCCACAGTGTGGTGCGCATGACCGAAAGGTCGGAAGAAATCGGGTTTGCCAGAGCGATACCCTCCTGCTCCGGATCGACCAGGTTCTGGACCTTCGGGTCCACAAAGCTGTAGGTGATCGCTTCCTGGTAGCCACAGGATACAAAGTAGTCGCGGATCGCGGAAACCGGGCGAACCGCTTCCTGCTGCGGCCGCAGGCCGAGGGAACCGGTGGGCTCGGTCACCGGCAGATTGTTGTATCCGTAGATCCGGCCAATTTCCTCAATCAGGTCCTCTTCGATACTGATATCAGGGCGGAAGCTGGGCACGTGCACGCGCCAACCGTTCTTCAGTAACTTGTCGATATTCAAGCCAAGGCGTGTCAGGATTTCTTCGACCGTGGTCCGGTCGATTCGCAGACCCAATACATCCGCAACGCGCTGCTCGCGAAGATCCACTGTGCGATCTTCCGGCAGATTCTGCCTGCTGACCACCTCAACAACATCGCCGGGCTCACCGCCAACGATAGACATCAGCAAAGCTGTGGCCCGCTCCATGGCGTCCCGGGCAAGCTCATAGTCGACACCACGCTCGAACCGGTGGGAGGCATCGGTATGAAGGCCATAATGGCGCGCCTTACCGGCCAGTGTAATCGGGTCGAAGTATGCCGCCTCCAGGATCAGATCGCGGGTTCTTTCGCTGACACCGGAGTGCTCCCCACCCATGACACCGGCGATGGCAATCGGCTTGGCGTGATCGGCAATCACCAGGGTATCAGCGGTCAGCTCCACTTCCTGCCCGTCCAGCAACACCAACTTTTCACCCGGCTTCGCCATACGCACAACGATGCCACCTTCGATTTCATCACGATCGAAGGCGTGAAGCGGCTGCCCCAGCTCAAGCATGACGTAATTGGTGACATCCACGGCCGCGTCGATAGAGCGAATACCGGAGCGACGCAATTTTTCCTGCATCCACAGCGGTGATTCAATACCCAGGTCCACGTTGCGCAGGATCCGGCCCAGGTACCTGGGACAGCCTTCGGGCGCCTTGACCGCAATCTCCGGCACGTCCGAATGGACCGCTTCCACAGGTCCGATTTCCGGCCCCTCGACCACCATGCTGTTCAGCACACCGACTTCACGGGCGATGCCTTTAATGGAGAGGCAGTCACTGCGATTCGGCGTCAGATCCACATCGATGGTGACATCGTTCAGCTTGAGATAGTCACTCAGTTCCTGGCCTACCTGCGCATCATCCGGCAACTCCATCAGACCTTCGTGATTTTCCGACAGGCCCAGTTCGGCTTCCGAGCACAGCATTCCCTCGGAAGACTGGCCGCGAAGTTTTGCCTTCCTGATCTTGAAATCACCCGGCAGCACTGCCCCCACAACGGCGAAGGGTACCTTGAGGCCATCACGAACATTGGGAGCGCCGCAAACCACCTGTACTGTCTCCCTGCCATCATTAACCTGACAGACCCGGAGCTTGTCCGCATCCGGATGGGGCGCCACGGAAACCACTTCACCCACCACAATGCCACTGAACTTGCCGGCTACCGGCTCAAATCCGTCAACTTCCAGACCCGCCATGGTGATCTGGTCCATCAATGCCTGGGTATCGTTCGCCGGATTGACCCATTCCCGTAGCCACTGCTCACTGAATTTCATGGTATCTGCCTTGTCCTGATGCGGTTGTGCCTGTTAATTCCATTGCCCGACGACGCGTTCAACGGAACTGCCGCAGGAAGCGGAGGTCGTTCTCGAAAAACATACGCAGGTCGTTAACGCCATAGCGAAGCATGGCAAGGCGCTCAACGCCGAGACCGAATGCAAAGCCACGGTATTCCTCGGCGTCGATACCGCAATGTTCGAATACTTTGGGGTGGACCATGCCGCAGCCCATTACTTCCAGCCACTTGATGCTGCCATCTTCTTCGCGGCCCCACTCGATATCCACTTCCGCGGAAGGCTCGGTGAACGGAAAATAAGACGGACGGAAGCGCACTTCCAGATCCCGCTCGAAGAACACCCTCAGGAATTCCTCAACAGTGCTCTTCAGATCCGCGAAGCTGACGTCTTTCTCAACCAGCAGTCCTTCCACCTGGTGGAACATGGGTGTGTGGGTCATGTCGGAGTCACAGCGGTAAACGCGTCCGGGGCAGATCATGCGGAACGGCGGCTTGCCGTCCTCCATGGTGCGAATCTGTACCGGCGAGGTATGAGTGCGCAGCAAGGTGCCCGGATTGAAATAGAAGGTGTCGTGCATGGCGCGGGCGGGGTGGTGGCCGGGAATGTTCAGGGCTTCGAAGTTGTGATAGTCGTCTTCGATTTCGGGCCCCTGTTCCACGGTGTAACCGGCGCGCGCGAAAAACTGTTCAATACGCTGCAGGGTGCGCGTTACCGGATGCAGACCACCAAGGTCCTGGCCACGTCCGGGAAGGGTAACGTCAATGGTTTCGCTGGCCAGCTTCTGCTCAATGGCAGCGCGCTCGAGGTCCGTGCGCCGGGCATTGATTGCCTGCTCGACCTGCCCCTTGGCTTCGTTGATTTTCTGGCCGGCAGCCGGGCGCTCTTCGGCGGACAGTTTGCCCAGTGTTTTCGCCTGCTGGGTGATAACACCCTTCTTGCCAAGGTATTCAACACGAATCTGATCCAGCGCCTGCAAGCTGTCGGCACTGTCGACCGCCGCCAGACCGTCCTGAACGAGTTGATCCAGGTTTTCCATTGACCCTGCTCCAATCCAGAAATGGAATCACTCCAAACAAAAATAGGGGAAGAGCGCGCCCTTCCCCTATCAGAAGGCGCCTTCATGAACTCATGGAGACGCCTGAATCGATCGGTAACCGATGAAAGAGCTAAGCGATCACAGGGACGCTTTTGCCTTCTCAACAACAGCAGTAAACGCCTGCTGCTCGTTCATGGCCAGGTCGGCCAGAACCTTGCGGTCGATCTCGACATTGGCCTTTTTAAGGCCTGCAATCAGACGGCTGTACGACAGACCGTTGGCACGGGCGCCGGCATTGATACGGGCGATCCACAGTGCGCGGAAGGAACGCTTGCGGTTGCGACGGTCGCGGTAAGCATACTGACCGGCCTTGATGACCGCCTGTTTGGCTACACGATAGACGCGGCTGCGCGCTCCGTAGTAACCCTTGGCCTGACTGAGAATCTTCTTGTGACGACGACGTGCTACCACGCCACGCTTTACACGAGCCATACTTTAATCCTTCTACCTTTTAAACCTTTTCAGGAATGGTTAGCGGCTGAATCAGCACGCTGTCATACGCTTGACAGACGCCACGTCAGACTTGGCAATCAGCTTGGTACCACGGAGCTGACGCTTACGTTTGGGGCTCTTCTTGGTCAGGATATGACTGGTGAAGGACTGCTTGTGCTTGAAGCCGGTAGCGGTTTTCTTGAACCGCTTGGTGGCCCCGCTTTTGGTTTTCATCTTGGACATTTTTTAAAACTCCGCATTCTGTTTTTAAATGACATCAACGTGTCCCTGAACGACAAAACCCCCGCGACCGCGGGGGATCATTACCGGATCAGAGTCACTTCTTTTTGCGGGGAGCCACAACCATGGTCATCTGGCGGCCTTCCATCTTTGGCCGCTGTTCTACCTGGGCAATATCTTCAATATCCGCTTCAATCCTGTTCATGAGCTTCATACCGATTTCCTGGTGTGCCATCTCACGCCCACGGAAGCGAATAGTAATTTTGCCGCGGTCCCCGTTCTCAAGGAAACGTACCAGGTTGCGTAGTTTGACCTGATAATCCCCTTCTTCAGTTCCTGGACGGAACTTAAGCTCTTTGACCTGGGTCTGCTTCTGTTTCTTCTTCGCAGCAGCCTTGGCCTTCTTCTCATCGAAGATCTTCTTGCCGTAGTCCATTATCTTACAGACGATCGGATCGGAATCCGTAACCTGAACCAGGTCAAGAGACGCTTCTTCTGCCTGCTTGATTGCATCTTCGATCGGCACTACACCGACTTGGTTGCCCTCTGCGTCAATAAGACGGACTTCAGTTGCGTCAATATTCTCATTGATCGGCGCCTTTGGTGTGCGCCCCCGATTCGCTCGCTGTTTAATAATCAGATCTCCGTTTTGGTTCTGCCTTTGCGATTGATTTCGTCAGCCATCAGCTGCTCAAACGCTTCCAGCGATAAAGTCCCCAAATCTTCGCCTTTGCGGGTTCTCACCGCAACGGCGTTGTTCTCAACTTCTTTGTCGCCGACAACAACAAGGAAGGGGACTTTGTTAATAGTATGCTCGCGGATTTTAAAGCCGATCTTCTCGTTTCTCAAGTCAGCATTAACCCTATAGCCCAGAGAATCCCATTTTTTTGCAAGATTCTGGCAATAATCACGCTGATTGTCGGTAATATTAAGTACGGCAATCTGCGTCGGGGCCAGCCAGGTGGGAAAAGCCCCTTCATATTCCTCGATCAGGATGCCAATAAAGCGCTCAAACGATCCCAATACTGCCCTGTGCAACATAACGGGCGTCTTGCGCTCGGAATTGTCCGCAACATATTGGGCACCCAGACGCCCCGGCATGGAAAAATCGACCTGAATGGTACCACACTGCCATACCCGGCCGATGCAGTCTTTGAGGGAAAACTCGATTTTGGGGCCGTAAAATGCACCTTCGCCAGGCAATAACTCCCAATCCACCCCTTCACGGTTGAGAGCCTGTTCAAGGGCTGCTTCCGCCTTGTCCCAGACTTCGTCCGAACCAACCCGCTTTTCCGGCCGGGTAGACAGCTTGTAGAGAATTTCGGTAAACCCGAAATCCTTGTAAATCTCGTGGAGCATCTGGATAAAATCAGACACTTCCTGCTGAATCGCATCTTCCTCACAGAAAATGTGAGCGTCATCCTGGGTAAACCCACGCACCCGCATCAGGCCGTGCAATGCACCGGACGCCTCGTTGCGATGACAGGAGCCGAACTCCGCCAGGCGCAGGGGCAGATCCTTGTAGCTCTTCAGGCCCTGATTGAACACCTGCACGTGGCACGGGCAGTTCATCGGTTTGATGGCGTAGTCGTGCTTCTCGGACTCGGTGGTAAACATGTCGTCCTTGAACTTGTCCCAGTGACCGGACTTCTCCCACAGCGACCTGGAGACCACCTGTGGCGTCTTGATCTCCTGATAGCCATGCTCATGCTGCTTGCGGCGCATGTACTGCTCGATTTCCTGATACAGGGACCAGCCATCAGGATGCCAGAACACCATACCCGGCGCCTCTTCCTGCATGTGAAACAGGCTCAGCTTCTTGCCGATTTTACGATGATCGCGCTTCTCTGCCTCTTCCAGGCGATGGAGATAGGCTTTCAGGTCCTTCTTGTTGCCCCAGGCGGTGCCGTACACACGCTGCAATTGCTCATTGCTGGTATCGCCACGCCAATAGGCGCCGGCCACCTTGGTCAGCTTGAACGCCTTGAGCTTGCCGGTACTGGGCACATGGGGGCCACGGCACAGGTCAATAAAATCACCCTGGCGATAAAATGACAGGTCCTCGTCACCGGGAATATCCTCGATGATACGAACCTTGTACTCTTCACCCATTTCATCAAACAGACGCACGGCTTCATCACGGGACATCACTGAGCGCGAAACGGGAATGTCCTGTTTCGCGAGCTCTTCCATGCGTTTTTCAATCCGGCCCAGATCCTCATTGGTAAATGGCCGGTCAAACTTGAAATCATAGTAGAACCCGTTATCCACAACCGGGCCGATGGTCACCTGAGCGGAGGGAAACAGCTCCTTGACGGCCATCGCAAGCAGGTGGGCGGTGGAGTGGCGGATAATATCAACGCCCTCTTCGTCACGCTCGGTAACAATGGCGAGATCGGCATCTTCTTCAATGGGGAAACTGGTATCAACCAGGGTGCCATTCACTCGGCCGGCAATAGCGGCCTTGGCAAGACCGGCGCCGATGTCTGCGGCAACATCGTGAACGGTTACGGGTTCGGCAAAACTGCGATGACTGCCATCCGGCAGGGTAACAACAGGCATAGTTGGCTCCTTGAGTCTCAGAGGTGATCCGTACCAAAGACCACATGTTGACGGTTGGCCGCGATACAAACCGCGGACCGCTGCGCGCAGGAGTTTAACAGAAAAAAGCCCGACAGGTTAATGCCGGGCTTGCAGGGGCGGGGATCAGGCGTATGCGCTTGCTTCTTCGGGCGTTCGTCGCCGCAACTGGCCGAAGGCAACCAGCCCGAGCAGGATGAGCGCAGGTATGAACATGAGTTCTTTGGGTGGACGATCGAGTTCAACCTGCACCGAGTCAATGGTCCAGCCGAAGCTGATGCCGGCATCCTCAGCCGCACTGCCAAAGCCGACAAAGTCCACCACCATGGTATCGTCCTGACGGGACAACTCCAGGCCGGCGCTCTCCAGCCTTGCTTCCGGGGACTCCGCTGCCGGCAGCTCCAGGCTCAGGTAAGTGGACACATCCTCGCCACTCAAAGACATACCGGATGCCTGCAGAATGATAGACTCACCAGCAGGAACATTTTCGACATGCTCTACAATCTCTGTACTTGGCCGGTCCGCTGTAGGCGGGTACACCATGTCCCACCAGTATCCCGGCCGGAAAAGGGTGAAGGTGATCAGCAATAGCAGCGCTGACTCCCATTTATAGCTCTTGGTGAACCAGTATCCCTGGGTAGCTGCTGAAAACACCAGCATTGCCGTCACCGCGCTGGCTATGGTGACCAGCAGATCCAGCCACCCTGTCAGTCCGATCAGCAACAGCTGGGTATTGAAGATGAACATGAATGGCAGAATCGCCGTCCGGATATCATAGGTGAAGCCCTGGATACCCGTTCGTATCGGATCCGCCCCCGATATTGCGGCCGCCGCGTAGGCGGCCAGTCCCACGGGCGGCGTATCGTCCGCCAGTATGCCGAAATAGAACACAAACAGGTGGACGGCAATGAGAGGCACCAATAGGCCATTTTGGGCGCCGAGGGTAACGATCACTGGTGCCATCAATGTGGAAACCACAATGTAGTTGGCCGTGGTAGGCAGGCCCATACCGAGGATAAGGCTGATAATGGCGGTAAATATCAGCATCAGCAGCAGGTTGCCGCCCGAGATAAACTCAACAAACTGGGTCATCACCAGGCCGATACCGGTCAGCGTCACTGTGCCGACCACGATACCGGCTGTCGCAGTCGCGACACCGATACCCACCATGTTGCGCGCGCCCGTTACCAGCGAATGGAGCAGGTCGACAAAACCGGTTTTTGTTTCCCACAGAAAGCCACCTCTGTTGCGGAAAAAAGCCTTCAGCGGCTGCTGGGTAATGACGATGAAGATCATGAACACCGTAGCCCAGAATGCAGATAGCTGGGGAGAGAAGCGCTCAACCGTCAGACACCAGACCAGGACCACCACCGGCAGCAGGAAATAAAGACCGGTTTTCACCGTTGGCCCGACCTCCGGAAGCGTGTCCATGGCAGACTCGGGATCATCCGGTTCAAGTACCGGAAAACGGGTTGAGTACCAGACCAGTGCGATATAGACAGCAAGCAGCAACGGTCCCAGCACCCAGACAGCTGCTTCTCCAAGCACAACCTTCAACCAGCCGATGCCGTAATAGACAATGAAGGTGAGAACGCTCAGCCCGAGCAGAATCACAACCCAGTTCAGCATTCGCTGGGCCAGTGTCGGGCGGTCCAGGCGCTCAATGCCCTTCATCTTCAGCTTACAGGCTTCCAGATGAACGATATAAATCAGCGCTACGTAGGAAATCATTGCCGGCAGGATCGCGTGCTTGATGACTTCCAGATAGGAAATCCCCACGTACTCAACCATCAGAAAAGCTGCCGCGCCCATGATGGGGGGAGTCAGCTGACCGTTGGTTGAGGCCGCCACCTCTACGGCGCCGGCCTTGGTAGCCGGGAAGCCAACCCGCTTCATCAGCGGGATTGTGAAAGTACCCGTGGTTACCACGTTGGCGATGGACGAGCCGGAAATCACCCCGCTCAGACCACTGGACACAACGGCTGCCTTGGCGGGGCCCCCGCGCATGTGTCCCAACATCGCATAGGCGACCTGGATGAAATAGTGACCTGCGCCGGCGCGCTCCAGCAGCGCACCAAAGAGAACGAACAGGAAAACAAAGCTGGTAGAAACCCCCAGAGCAACACCGAATACACCCTCGGTACCCAGCCACATATGGGAAGAAAGCTTGCTCAGGCTTGCGCCCTTATGGGAAATGACATCCGGCATGTAGGGGCCGGCCAGGGCATAGATAAGGAATACGCCTGCCACGATGGTCAGGGGTAATCCCAGGGCCCGGCGGGTAGCTTCCAGCAGCAGGATAATGCCACCAAGAGCAACAATAAGATCCTGAGTTATGGGCGCCCCTGGGCGGGTCGAAAGTTGGTCATAGAAGAAAAACAGATAGGAGGCTGCAAAGGCAGCGGCCAATGCCAGAATCCAGTCATAGAATGGAACGTGATCAATATCCCTGCCCCGAATCATCGGGTAAGCAGAAAAGGCCAGGAAAGTGGCAAATGCAAGGTGGATAGATCTCGATTCAGTCGAGTTGAACACACCGAATTCGACGATGTAAGGAAGCGGTGAGGCTATCCATAGCTGAAAAAGTGACCAGAGCAGGGGGACAACAAAAAGTATCCTTGCAGCCATGCCAGTGGCGGCTCTTCCACCGGTTTCGGTCTGGAGAACCTCGGCAACTTTGTTGCTGTCGATCTTATCCCCGGCTCTCGGTTCGCTATTGGCCATAGCTCGATCCTGTATAAATATAGCGGGTCGGAGATCAAAACACCGCAGGCTGGCTTGCCTGCGGTGTTGTTTTTTTCCCGGTTACAGGATCACTCGATCAGGCCGGCTTCTTTATAGTACTTCTCTGCACCCGGGTGCAGAGGTGCACTCAGCGCATCGGATACCATTTCTTCCTTGTTCAGGACGCCGAACGCCGGATGCAGGCGCTTGAAGCTGTCAAAATTTTCGAAGACCGCCTTGACCACTTCATACACCACGTCCTCCGAAACATCGGTGGAGGACACAAATGTGGCAGCAACACCAAAGGTGGTGGTGTCCTCATCACTGCCCCGGTACATGCCGCCCGGAATGACAGCTTCCCGATAATACGAATTCTCTTCGATAAGGGTTTCAGTGGCCTCGTTATCAACGCTGACAATCACGCTGTCGCAGGAAGTCGTTGCTTCCTTGATCGCACCGGAGGGGTGACCGACCGTATAGAAGAACGCATCAATGTTGCCATCACACAGGGCCTGGGACTGCTCAGCCGCTTTCAATTCTGCGGCCAGAGAAAACTTGTCCATGGTCCAGCCCATTTCATCCATCAGCACTTCTGCGGTCGCGCGCTGGCCGGAGCCCGGGTTGCCGACGGAAACCCGCTTGCCCTCAAGATCTTCAAACGTTTTGATACCTGAGTCCTTGCTGGCGACGACAGTGAACGGTTCCGGGTGCAGGGAGAAAACTGCCCGAAGCTTTTTATTGGGGCCGTCATCTTCAAACTGGCCGGTACCGTTATAGGCATGGTATTGCCAGTCAGACTGAGCAACCGCCAGGTCCAGCTCACCCTGCCGGATCGCGTTGAGGTTGTAGACCGAGCCCCCGGTGCTCTCTACGGAGCAACGGATACCGTGTTCCTTGCGGTCCATATTGACCAGCCGGCAAATGGCGCCGCCCGCCGGGTAGTAAACCCCCGTCACGCCACCCGTGCCGATGGTGACGAATTGCTGCTCCTGTGCGTTAACCACTGTAGAGGCCGCTCCGAAGCTGACTGCCGCTGCGACCGCGAGTACGGAAAATTTCTGTTTCAGTGCCATGACTATTCCCTTATTTCTGCTCATTATTGCTTTTTTTGGGTCTGCGCAATCGCACAGACGCTTTCCACATTCATCTTAAAACATAGACCACTTTACGCCATTAATAAAGCGGGAATTAGCACGCTAACCATCTGAACGAAAAACAAAAAAGCCCGCCTTGCGGGCTTTTCTGATCACTTCGGCGAGACGTTATTTACTCGCGCGAGCCCTGGCAACCATGCGATCCGGGCGCAGCAGGAAGCGCGCCAGAGCCGGTAGCAGCCAGATGGACCCAACCATGTTCCAGATGAACATGAAGAACAACAACAGCCCCATATCCGCCTGGAACTTGATGGGCGAGAAGATCCAGGTCACCACACCGATACCCAGCGTGACCCCGGTAAAGATAACGGCCTTACCGGTAGATTTCAGGGTTTCGAAATAGGCTTCCTGAAGGGTATTACCCTCAAGCAGGAACTTCTCGAGTTTGCTGTAGATATAGATGCCATAGTCGACACCGATACCAACGCCCAACGCAATAACCGGCAATGTTGCCACTTTGACCCCGATACCGGACACCGCCATGATCGCCTCGGCCAGAATCGACGTCAGCCCCAGCGGAATCAGGATACACAGTACCGCCCGGACTGAACGGAACGTCAGCAGGCACAACAGGGCAACCACGCCGTAGACAAACATCAGCATCTTGTTCTTGGCGCTGGAGATAACATCATTCGTTGCCGCTTCCACGCCCGCATTGCCGGCGCCCAGCAGGAACCTGTATTCATCGGTATTATAGTTGCTGGCAAATTCCTCAACACGCTCGGTCACTGTCTCCAGTGTCTCTGCCTTGTGATCCTCCAGGAAAACAAGTACCGGAGTAAGATCACAGTTGGTATTGATCAGGCCCGCTGGCGCCTCACGGATAGAGGCATTGATGATGGTCTGGTTACGGGAAATTTCATACCACTTCCAGTTGCCCTCGTTCAGGGCCTTTGTGACCAGTTTGGACACGTTCGCCAGCGAGGCCGAGGACTGAACACCCGGAGTATTCTGCAATTCCCACTGCAGGGTATCCATGGCGCGCAGAACATTGTACTGGGTACACTGCTCTTCTTCGGTCTTCACCATCACCACCAACACATCGGCACTCGTCGAGTAGTTCTCGATGATGAAGGCATTATCCTTGTTATAACGCGAGTCGGCTCTCAGCTCTGGAGCGCCCTGGTCAAGGTCACCGACCTTGAGATCCTGCTTGAAGTAGAGACCAACCCCCAGGCCAATCACTGCGATCAGCAGTGAAATCGGCGCCACACCGGGGTGCGCAAAGTACGACATCAGGCGCCATTTGCGGTCCTGTTTTTCGCCGTGATTCTGCACATGGCGAACGCCGCCCTTGGATATGCCAAGGTAGGACATGATCAGTACATGCAGCACCAGATTGGTGAGAATGACGAATGCCACACCGATACCGGCTGCAACCGCGAGATCCCGGATCACATCAATTTCAATGAAGATCAGGGTCAGGAAACCGAAGGCGTCGGAAATCAGGGCCAGCATGCCCGGAATATAAAGCGCCCGGAATGCCAGTCGGGCTGCGGTAACAGAATCGAATCCTTTTGCCGCTTCCACCGCCATGGCGTTGACAATCTGAACGCCATGACTGATACCGATGGCAAACACCAGGAACGGAACCAGCACGGAATATGGGTCCAGCCCGTAACCCAGCAGTCGCAACGTACCCAATTGCAGGAACACGGCGATGATCGAGGTAAACACCGGCACCAGTGTCCCTTTAATGCAGCGGGAGTAACCGAACAGCAGCAGCGTGGTCAAAATGATGGTAATACCGGCAAACCAGGCAATGGAGCCGATACCTTCAATCAGATCACCCACTTTTTTCGCGAACCCAACAATATGGATATCAATGTTGGGGTTCTGCGCTTCGTACTTGTTACGTATCTTCTCTTCCAGCTGACGCGAGAATTCACCGTAGTCCAGTGGCTCACCGGTTTCCGGGTTATTTTCATAAAGCGGCGCATAAACGATCGTGGACTTGAAGTTGTCCGAAATCAGGCGCCCCACTTCGTTCGACCGGAGTACGTTCTGGCGTAACTGCTCAAGGCTTTCCCGGGACCCATCATAGTTATCCGGTATAACCGTGCCGCCCTGGAACCCCTGCTCGGTAACCTCCACCCAGCGGACGTTGGAGGTCCAGAGTGATTTGAGTCCGGAGCGATCCACCCCGTTGAGATAGAACACCTCATCAGTGATCTGTTTCAGGGTCTCCATGTACTGTTCTGTAAAAATATCGCCCTCTTCCACTTCCACGGCGATACGCACGAAGTTACCCAGGTTCTCCAGCTCATCCCGGTACTCCAGCATATTGACGATGTACGGATGCTCCAGCGGAATCATCCGCTCGAAGCTGGCATCCGGCTGGATCTTGACCGCGTTGTAGCCCAGAAACAGGGTGAGGAAGAAAAATGCAATCAGGATAATCGCCCGATTGTTGAAGATCAGCCGTTCCAGAAACGGTTCTGCCTTCGGTGTCGTCAGGTAATGCTCGCCCTTGTCATGCTTCGGGTTCGACATTCAAAAGCCCCTCTCGTTTTCAATCTGTTGGTGCCGCATCAGGGCGTTATTAAAGGCTCTTGCCACGAGCGTCGGTATGCTTCGCGCCACCCTCGCCCACGATCAGGAGATTGTTTCCGGAGAGCGGTACCACGTCCATCACACCTTCCCGATCATCCCTGGAATAGGGTCGGAAAGTTTCACCACCATCGGTACTCATCAGGACCGTGCCGCCGTTACCAACCACGGTGATTCTACCGTCGTCTGCCACTGCACCATCATTGAGTGTTGCACCAGCCTCGTTTGGGACCACTTTCCAGCTCTTACCCAAATCGCTGGAGAAAATCATGTTGCCGCGCAGGCCAAACGCCAGAATTTCATTCACCTCGCCCGTGCCGATGGCACCAAACAGTGAACCTTCATAGGGGCTTTCACGTTTTTCCCAGCTATCGCCGCCATCGACGGAAACAAAAATCTGGCCCGACTCGCCCACAATTACCAGAGCGCCCCCGGTGATCCGGGTGATGCTATTGAGGTGGAATCCGGTAGGATTGTCGACCCGGGGTGACCAGTCTCGCCAGGTCGCTCCGCCGTCTGTGGTGCGCAGAAACATGCCATAGGCACCCACAACGAAACCGTGATTTTCATTCTCAAACCAGACATCAAGAAGAGGGTTAACCGGGCCGATGTCGAGATCAGATTCCAGATTCTCCAGGGAGAACCACAGGTCATCGAGCTCCCACTCCAGATCAGCTACCTCTTCCTCAGGAGCCTCTTCTATTTTCTGTTCCAGTTCTTCAATCTGTTCCTGGCGACTTTCGATGACAAGCTCCATGGCGCGGATACCTGTCAGCTGAAGCTCCCAGCTTTCGCCGGCATCGCTGGAATGGAGCACAACACCGCTATGACCCACAGCCCAGCCATGTTGCTCTGTGCCGAAATCGACACCGGTAAGTGTAACGGATACCGGAACTTCGGCCTGATCCCAGGTTTCACCTTCATCTTCGGAGAAGATGATATGACCACGCTCACCGACCGCAACGATTTGCTCACCCGCACGGTCTGCATCGGTGAGCAGATTCTCGGGTGCCAGCAGGGTCGGCCGGGACGGGACTTCGATGATGTCTGCAAGTGCAAACACCGAGGGCGCGGACATTGCCATGGATAGTCCAAGACAGGCCGCTCCCAGAGTCTTGCACATCAACCTTGTATCCATTCAGATTGCCTATATGTTGTTTTGAACTGTGTCACTTTACTTTTACCGGCGCTACCGGCTTGAACTACGAACGTACCGGCACCTTGCGGCCACCGGCACTGTTCACCACCATAGGTTTCCGGCGGAAATCAGGCACCACCGCAAGCGCAAACGTTAACGCACACTCCTGCGCCGCAGTGATGACGGTGAGAAGTAACGCCGATTGGGCACTTCATCAGAGAACCTGCGGGTGGATGGCTCTTCGGTATCCAGCCCCAGCACGTGATAACGACGTGCCTGCAGGTCATAATACACGTCCAGAACCGTCCAGACGCCCGGAAGTTCATAATAGTTCTTCAGCATGCCCATGGTCACGCGCCAAAGTTCGCCGCGGCCGTCATACTGATCCAGCAGGACCGTATTCCAGCTGTCAGCATCCACGTAGAAGCGACGCTTGCCATAGATGTGACGTTCTCCGTCCTTCAGGGTCGCCTCCACCACGTGCACCCGGTGGAGCTCCCAACGTGTCAGATCCGGATTCAGGTGAGAAATGCCCAGTATCTCTGAATAAGGCGTTCCTGCCTCGCCAAGCTCGTAATTGTTGTAAGGAATGTAGATTTCGCGCATTCCCTCATAGTCCCAGTTATAGCGATCAAGAGCACCGTTGAAGATGTCGGTGTCATCGGCTGTGCGCAGATTGTCTGCTGCTGCGATCGGAGAATCGTAACCGAGATTGGGCGCACGACGAACACGACGCTGGCCCGCGTTATAACCCCAACCATTACGCGGATTGATAATCTGGTTCAGGGTTTCATGGACCAGAATAGCACCACCGGCAAGACGCGGAGGGGATTGAGTGAACGACAGGTAATAGAAGATAACGTTATCCAGTTCTTCCTCACTGCCCTCGGGGTTGTAATAATTGAAGAAGGCTTCCTGCTGTGAGGTAACCAGTGAGTAATCACCATCGGTCTGTACGGCAACTTCACTGGAGCGACGGGTGATATTGACCCCGCGCCAGCGGGTCAGATGGTTCCAGATAACCTGCCAGGCTTTTTCCTCGTTGTTGCCGTGAAGAATCGGGAAGGGATAACCGGCAAAAGCGCCATCAATGCCCGCACCTTCCCCCACGATTTCCGCTTCAACAGCATTTTCTCTGGTGTTTTCCGCAACCCAGTCCGGAACGGCGTGGGTGCGCCTGCTTTTGTAGACCGGAATACGGAAGGTGGTGGGATAGGTTTCCAGCATGGCGCGGAGGCCATCGGTCAGGTGTTCTTCGTACTGGTCCATGTTCGACGGAGTGATGGTAAACAGCACCTCGTCCTGCGGGAACGGGTCGATGTGGTGCTGGCCACTCCCCCCGTAGCCCTCAGGCACTTCAGTCAGCCCCCCGGTCCAGGGCGGAATGGTTCCGGCCTCGTTACCGGTTTTGACGGAACCGAACGGAGTCAGATCCTGCCCCAGACGGGCAGCTTCACTGGCGGAAACAGCAGCATTGACTGGCATGGCAAAAACAGAAAAAGCAAACAAACTGCCTAGAATCACGTTGTTTTTGTATTTCATTGTTTAACCTTAAATCTGTCTGAAAGCCCTGCGTAAGGCTTTTCTTATTGTGTTGTCATGGAATAGCGGCTGCTGACAGACTAACCGATCGGCCGATAGTGTCTATCGACCGAAAGTGCGATTTTGTATCCGCCTGCGGCAGGCCTGGCGAAACCGCAGGCCGACACAACTGAACCCTTCACCTACTTGCCGGCGAGGCTTTTGTGGACCACCTCGTAGACATCCCGGGACAAGCCGGGTTTGTCCCTGATGGCTTCAAGTGCCGCTTTCATCTGTTCGCCGTGCACCGGCGCAAACTTGCGCCACCTGGTCAGAGGAGACACCAGTCTCGCGGCGATTTGCGGGTTGCTGTCGTCAAGCCGGCGCACCTGCTCTTCAAGGAACCGGTAGCCTGAGCCATCCTCGGCATGAAATGCCGGCAGGTTCTGGCCGGCAAACACACCAATCACGGAGCGGATTTTGTTGGGGTTTTTCCAGTCAAACGCGGGGTGAGCCATCAACTGACGAATTTCAGGCAGACTTCCTCTGCGGCTGCTGCCGGCCTGAACCGCAAACCACTGTTCCACTACCTGCGGGTCGTCCTTCCACTGCTCATAGAAGGCATTCAGTGTCCGCTCACATTCCTGCTCATAACCGGAATTCACCAGTGCACGCAATGCCCCCATACGGTCGGTCATGTTGTCTGCCTTTTCAAACTGGCTTTCCGCCAGTGTCCGGCCCTCCTCATCATCCATATGGAGCAGCCAGGCGAGCGCGGTATTTCGCAGGCTCCTGCGGGCAACCGCATCCGGCGTCACCTCATAGCTGCCCTCGACGGTGTTGCGCTGATAGCAGGCAAGCAGATCATCCCGCAGAGCAGTCGCAAGGTGCCCAAGCACCTTTTCGCGGGCGCGGTGAATATCCGGCACATTAGGGCTGTCAGCCAGCTCAATCAGGTAGGCTTCGGAGGGCAACTGCAGCATTTTCGCAACCAGCGCCTGGTCCAGGGACTCATCTGCCAGCAGTCCCCGGTAAGCTTCGGTTAATCCGGAATCGACCGCTTCGCTACCGGTTTCTCCCACCAGCCCGCTGATCACATCAACGGCCAGTCGCTGGCCGGCGTCCCAACGATTGAATCCATCCGGGTCGTGACTCATAAGGAACATCAACTGGTCCCGTGTCCAGGGATAGTAAACCCTGACAGGAGCCGAGAAGTTTCTCAGCAGGGATGGAACCGGACGCTCGCTGAGATCATGGAATTCAAAGGTGTGGCTGGCCTCGGTCAGCTCCAGCACCCGGTCTGTCGGTGCCTCGGTTTCACCGGCGCCCAGTTTCAGCGGCAGGGATTCACCGCCAGTCCCCAAAAGCCCGATGGCAAAGGGGATATGCTGGGGCTTCTTGTTGGTTTGGCCCGGGGTCTCCGGAATTGTCTGATCAATCGTCAGGCGATAGATCCCGGCTGCCCGATCATATTCATCCTGCACCGTCAGCTCTGGTGTGCCCGCCTGTTCGTACCAGAGGCGGAACTGTGACAGATCCCGGCCACTGGCGTCTTCCATGGCCCGGACAAAGTCGTCGGTGGTCACGGCCTGGCCATCATGCCGCTCGAAATAAAGGTCGCTGCCTTTGCGGAACATGTCGGGGCCAAGCAGCGTGTGGATCATACCAACCACTTCACATCCCTTTTCATAGATCGTCAGGGTGTAGAAGTTGGTGATTTCCATATAGGACTCGGGGCGCACCGGATGGGCCATAGGCCCCGAATCCTCGGCGAACTGGGCCGTTCGCAGCATGGCGGCGTCTTCGATACGCTTGACCGTAGGCGAACCCATATCGGCGGAGAACTGGGAATCGCGGAACACGGTGAAGCCTTCTTTCAGGCTCAGCTGAAACCAGTCACGGCAGGTAACGCGGTTTCCGGACCAGTTGTGGAAATACTCGTGGGCCACGATCGACTCGATACGCTGGAAGGCCTGATCTGTTGCGGTTTCCTGGCTGGCCAGCACACAGGAGGAGTTGAAAATATTCAGCCCCTTGTTCTCCATGGCGCCCATGTTGAAGTCATCCACCGCCACGATCATGAAGATATCCAGATCGTATTCGCGGCCGTACACCTCTTCGTCCCAGCGCATGGCGCGCTTGAGGGAATCCATGGCGTGCTCGCACTTCTCGGCGTTGCGCGGCTCCACGTACATGCGCAGATCGATATCGCGGCCGGACATGGTATGGAAGCTATCCCGTTTCTCCACCAGATTGCCAGCCACCAGGGCAAACAGATAACAGGGCTTGGGAAATGGATCCTCCCAGGTTACAAAGTGCCTGCCTCCGTCCAGATCGCCCTTTTCCACATCATTGCCATTGGAAAGCAGGATGGGGAAGCTGGCCTTGTCCGCTTCGATACGGGTGCGAAAACGGGCCATTACATCGGGACGATCGGGAAAATAGGTGATGCAGCGGAAACCTTCGGCCTCGCACTGGGTACAGAACATCCCGGAAGACTGGTATAGACCTTCCAGGCGGGTGTTGTTCTGTGGCTCGAGCCAGGTCACCACATCCAGTTCAAAGCTGTCCGGCACTTCATGGATCACCAGTTTATCGGCACGATCCTCAAAAGCATCTTTTGCCAGCTCACTGCCATCCAGGCTGAGCGACTCCAGCGTTGTCAGGGGGTCGCCATTCAGTTCCAGGCTTTTGTCAGCACTGTCGCTGCCGGGGTTGCGGCGCATGGACAGGACGCTGTGCACCCGTGCGCCATCGTCAAACAGTTCGAAACGCAGGTCAACGTGGTCCACCAGAAAAACAGGGACGCGGTAATCCTTCAGGTAAATGGTCTGTGGCTGGCTGGTACGCATTCGCTATCTCCATAAGTGGTTGGGCCCGGCTCAGTTGTTCGAATAGACCCGGAAGCGGACTTCGTAACCGGTGTACTTGCGGATGTTGATCACGCCTGTGTCGAGAATGAGGTACTGGCCTTTTATCCCCTGAAGCACACCTTCCGCGGTGGGTAATTTGTCCAGATTATGGGTTTTTATGGTTCTGGGCCACACCTGGACCGGATAACCCAGGGCAAGGCTCTGCTCATCCACAGCCCGGATGGCGCTTTCACCGTGGGTGGCCCGAAGTGCGGACAGGTCGTCGGCAACCAGATCCAGGATGCGCCGGCGCTCGGCAACCAGATCCAGTTCCGGGATGTCACCCTTCAGCATCGCCCGCCAGTTGGTGCGGTCCGCCACGTGTTTCTTGCACACCACTTCCACGAACCCCGCCAACTGGCGGGTGGTAACCCTCACCATGGGGATGGCATCGACGGCACCCTGATCAATCCAGCGGGTGGGTACTTGCGAGCCACGGGTAATGCCGACTTTCAGGCCGGACGAGTTGGCCAGATAAACCACATGCTCAATCATGCAGTGTGTTTCACCCCACTCCGGCTCGCGGCAGGTGCCTTCATGATAATGGCACTTTTCGGGACTCATGATACAGCTGTCACAGGCGGCCAGTTTTCGGAAACAGGGATAACAAAAACCCTGGCTGAAACTCTTGTTGGTCTTCCGGTCGCAGTTGATACAGCGTATCACCCCGTCAAAATCAAACTGCAGGGGATAACCGATCATCTCGTTCAATGGCACACGGGTGTCACCCACCCGGATGGTATAGCTGACCGGGTTACCAGGCTCGGCCGGCATCTTGCGCAGGCGGCCAGTCACATCAACCAGTGCGGTCAAGACTTCACCTCGAAGAACTGGTCGGGGTCCGCCGCGCCATTGCCGGAATTCCCTGCAGTGCGTGCAACACTGGGGTCACACGCGGTACCGGCTTTCTTGCCACGATCAAGGTAACCAACCCGCTCTTCCATGGGGATCTGGTGATGATCCTCGTAATAGATAACCGCTTCCATGCAGATCGAGCGTTGCTCGTCGTTCAGCTTGCGGCCGTCCGGCCATTTGCCCAGCTCCAGGGCACGCTTGAGACTCTGATAGACCGCCGGATCCAGCCGCTCGATCAGCTCTTCGTATGTCATTTCATTCTCCAGCTAAAAAAGTGGGCAAACCCGTTGACAGCAATAAACGATAATGATTATCATTAACTCACCAAATGACGAAGGTCGTGTTCATTTGGTCTCTCTCATCAGGAGCTAAACGCTCTTTTCATGCCCCGCCACTGCGCGGGGCTTTTTTTGGCACCGGCAAAACCGCCGCCAGGGCCAGGCCAGCCACGAAGCCCCCCAGGTGGGCCTCATTCGCCATCCGGCCCAATCCCAGAACTTCCGGCAGGGATGTGAAACCGATGACCATCCACGCCACAGCAAACGTAATCAGGGCAGGAGGAAACTGGAACCTGGGCACCTGCCGCTGGCTCAGCCAGCAGTAGCCGAGGATGCCGTAAACCACCCCGGACAGGCCACCGAACAAGGGGCCGGAAACGATATACTGCAATCCATTGGACAGCAGGCTGGTCACCACAAATAACAACAATAACCGGGCACGACCATCAAACCACTCTATCTGGCTGCCCAGAAACCAGAGCATGACAGAATTGAATATGATGTGAGTCCAGCTGAAGTGCAGGAAATCCGGCGTAATCAGGCGCCAGATCTGACCACTCGCCAGGGTTGAGGAAAGCGCCTCAACACGATCCGCCATGGTGCCCCAGTCGTAAAATCGTGGATCTACAAACATCAGCAGGGTGGATAGCTGATTCTGGCCCATGGCGGTCACCCATGCCATTAGCAGAGCCAGCAGAATCATCCCCAGCACTATCGGGGCGTGGCGGGGCGACGGTTGCCACCGTCCGCCCACAAAGACCGGCGATTGTACGGTGGTATTGACTGCCTGCTGGATCTCAGGCTCACTCAGAAAACGCTCCAGGGCCTGTAGCACCGGCTCCGTATGCTCCGGATTTTCCAGCCAGAGCACCTGGTATCCGCCCTCCTCGGTAATCCGGTGGTCTACTCCCTGCTCTTTCAGCCAGCGGCTGAAACCTTCCAGGTTGATCGAAGTGTCGATCTGCTTGATTCGGTACACAGGCTACCTCGCCACGCTGTCTTCACTGGCGGGATACTCCGCCTGCTCCGGCCGTTCCACATCCACCCAGACAAACTTGTCCCGGGACAGGGTGCGTTCGCCGTCCAGCCGATAAGCCACCAGTTTGCCGTACTTGACGGCACTGAAATCTATACAGGCGACGTTGTGCTTGAGGGGCACCGGCTCACCCTCCATCCAGTAATGACCCACAAACACCGGCGGTGCCGAGGCCGGATAGCTGATCAACTGGCTGCGCTCGGCATCGGTCAGCTCACGACAGGCAACCTCTGCGGGCAACGGATCCGGCTGAAACACCACATCGGCGTATGTTTTCGGGTTGTCCGCCCAGAACTTGGTGCGGAAGAACTCCCTCACATAACCATCCTTGCCGGTGATTTTGACTCCCGGCGGTAGCCGCAGATCGGTGCCCCGCAGAAGCGTATCCATTACCTGGCCGGCAAAAGACTCGATAGCAGCAGAGGCGTGGAGAAAATCGTCGTCAATACAGGCACCACCCTGGCTTTCCTTGAATTTGTTGATCAGATCACTGTCCCAGCAGGCATGCACCGCGCGGAAGTCCTGTTCGTCGATAAACAGCGGAATGGTGTAGAACCACTCCAGAAACTCATTCCATTCATGGGGATGATGTTCGAACTGCTCAAGGGTTTCACGGATCAGACGGTCATGGCGGGCGTTGTGCTCACGCAGGAAAGTCTTGCCGCTGCCCGGTCGGGCGCGGGTGCAATAACCAAGGGCGTTGTATTCGTGATTTCCCATGACAATGCGGGCGGAGCCGTGCTCGACCATGCCCCGCACCAGGTGCAGTGCCTCGCGGATACGGGGGCCCCGGTCAATAATATCGCCGATGAATATGGCCTGGCGCCGCGGGTGCTCGTAAATGCCGTTGACCTTACGGTAGCCCATCTGGGCCAGCAGGCGCTCCAGAGTGTGGGCGCACCCGTGAATATCGCCGATGATGTCGTAGCCGCGGCTTGCGGATCTAGCCTGTCCTACCATGTTTTTAACTCGCTGCAATCTCACTGGCCCAGCCCAGCTTGTCCCGGCATGTGGCGTAAAAATTGTGATCCGCTGGATGAATAAGACGGATCTTGAAGGGCTTCTTGGTGATACGGATGATATCGCCGGGGGCACAGGCAATGTTCATCTGGCCGTCGAAACTGATCTGCGGATAGGTTTCGTTGGTTTCACCAATCACCAGTTTGATCTCGCTTTTACCGTCTACCACGATCGGTCGGCTACTCAGGGTGTGCGGGAACATCGGCACAAGCACAACGGCATCAAGTTTGGGATGCATGATGGGCCCGCCCGCCGAGAGAGAATACGCAGTCGACCCGGTCGGTGTGGATACAATAAGGCCATCCGATCTCTGGCTGTATACGAAATGACCGTCGATATACAGATCGAAGCCGATCATCCGCGTGGACTTGCCCGGATGAAGCACAACGTCGTTCAGTGCGGTTCCGAATCCGAGGGGCTGGCCATTGCGTTCTACATGCCCATCCAGAAGGAAGCGCGTCTCTTCGATGTATTCACCGTCGAGGACCTTGCCCAGCCGCTCTTCCAGATCAGACGGTGATATGTCGGTCAGAAAACCCAGGCGGCCACGATTCACACCCAACAGCGGAATTTTCGACTTGGCCAGTTCCCTGGCGGCGCCAAGCAGGCTGCCGTCACCACCAACCACGATCACCAGATCACAGATTTCCCCCAGAAGCTTCTTGCTTGCCACCTGCAGGCCGTGGCCCGGCAGCATGCTGGCAGTGTCTTCTTCGATGATCACGTGATAATGGTTGTTCACCAGATACTGCTTGAGCTGACGTAGCGATTCGACCACTTTGACACTGCCCATGCGGCCAATCACGCCAATGTTTCTGAATTGATCCATGTAGCTTCCTGTGGATATCTGTATGGGCCGGGGGCGATCTGACTGGTCTCCCGGACACGTCTGGGAGACCATAGTAACGAAATACGGCCTGATTCTGAAAAAAGATCCCGTTCCGGGCGGGTAATGCGGTGTTAATTCTCACCCTGGGGCTGGTGTTTTTCGCAGCGATCATCGATTCCCGCCCGGAAATCGGCAGGCTGGCTGACCCGCATGACCGGCTCTTCACAGCGGGTACCATCTTCATCCTGATGGTAACAGACAGGCTTCTCGTAGTGCTCCAGCCATTCCCTGTAGGCAGGCTCGTTGAGGCCGCAGCGCTCGGCGGCGTAGGCCACCGGGTTACGGAAGTAGGTTTCGATATCGTCATACGGCAAAGTAATGTGACCAACGCCGGGGTGATAAGCCACCAGGAAAACCGAGTGGCTCTGCAAATGGTCCATCACCGAGTCTTCCGTGGGCGCCTGGTGACGAAGCTCGTGGTTTTCCTGATCAAGAGCCACGATTTTCTCGTCCCGGAGCTCAAGCTCCCGCTGCCGGCGCTCCAATTGCTCCCTCAGCAACACAACCTCTGCATCGGTGGTTGCGTCTTCACGGTGCTGGCGCTCATCTCCGCCGGCAATCTGTTCCTGCATTGACAGATACTGTTCATTACGCTCGGCAAGGCGTTTTTTCAGCTGTTCGTTAGTGAGCTTCTGGCGCTCGAACTTTTGCTGAAGTTCGGCCATCTCGTTACGCAGGGCCTGCATTTCGTGGCGGTTTTCGCGCTGGATGTCAGACAGGGCATCCCTGTGAACACTTTGCAGTGTCTTGATGCGAAGCCGCTGTTCACGGATGACCTGCGCCAGGCGGGCGCGGTCAGCAGATGCCTCCGAATCTTCCGCAGAGCGGGAATCGTCACCCAGAACGGGAATGTCTTCCTCGGGGGCGGGCTCCACTTTCCGGAACTTGAGACCGTTGGCTTCCACGGCCCGGCGAATCGCCTGGAAGTGGTTACTCCCGGGAGTCATGTCCGGATCCCAGAGATCCTCGCCATTGGCGGACTTCGGGCGCTGGCTACGGCACACCAGGCGGATCGGACCGCCCCCCATATCGGGACCCTTGGCACCCTTTTTCGCAAGCTTCTCTATCGGCAGATTCCAGCTGCTATCAGCCCGGCCCTCTTCATCGAAATAGATGCGAAAAAACACCAGGGAACGCACCAGAAGGTCGCTACCCAGGAGCACATACACAGCCCTGACGTCTGTGTCCGCCAGATCCGAAAGCCCCACATAGCCATCCAGAAAGGCACCGAACTCCGATGCCCGCATCTGCCGCGATACATTGCTGCCTTCCATGAACATCACCGCCGAATAACCATCACTTGCCTGGTCGGCAGACCCCATTGCAGACTCCCCGCTCTCCGAAATACTGAAAAAACTTCCGGCTAATAGTCTAGCGGGTCAATGCCCGCTGAACACAGGAAAACTGCAACGTTTTGTGATCATGTGGCCTGAAGCACGGTCTTTACTTTCAGAGCTCCGCTGCCAGGCGGCTGCCCTGATCAATGGCGCGCTTGGCATCGAGCTCCGCCGCCACATCCGCACCACCAATCAGGTGAACCTGCATGCCGGCAGCCTCCAGCCCCTCCTGCAATTCGCGCAGCGGCTCCTGGCCGGCACAGATTATGATGGTATCCACCGGCAACACCCGGCCTTCACCCTCTTCGGCGCCTTTCGGGGTGACGGTGATGTGCAGCCCCTCGTCATCGATCCTGCGGTAACTGACCCCCGCCACCATCTGAACCTGGCGCTTTTTCAGAGCGGTACGGTGAATCCAGCCAGTGGTCTTGCCCAGGTTCTTGCCCACCTTGGAGGTCTTGCGCTGCAACAGGTATACCTCACGAGCCGGCTCGGGCACCTCTGGTTTCACACCCTCGATACCGCCACGGTGCTCAACACTCAGGTCCACGCCCCATTCGCGCATGAAGTGCTCCGGGTCCAGCGCCGCCGACGTGCCCATGTGAACGATAAACTCAGAGACGTCGAAACCGATACCGCCGGCGCCAATAACCGCCACCTTCGGGCCAACGGGTTTCCGCCCCAGCAGGGCATCCAGGTAGCCGATCACCCTGGGATTATCCACACCCTCGATGTCCGGTGTACGGGGTCTGACCCCGGTAGCCAGCACTACATGGTGAAAGTCACCGGCCTTCAGGTCATCCACATCCACCCGCGTATTCAGGCGAACGTCCACGCCGTGTTTGTCCAGCATCACCCGGTAATAACGCAGGGTTTCATAGAACTCTTCCTTGCCCGGGATCAGCTTGGCAACATTGAACTGGCCACCCACTTCACTGCCGGCATCAAAAAGAGTGACTTTATGACCCCGCTCCGCTGCCACGGAAGCGAATGCCAGACCAGCGGGGCCGGCACCGACCACAGCGATATTTTTCGGCGCTGCCGTTTCCAGGTAGACAAGCTCGGTTTCATGACAGGCACGGGGGTTGACCAGGCATGAGGTCAGCTTGCCACTGAAGGTATGGTCCAGGCAGGCCTGGTTGCAGCCTATGCAGGTGTTGATCTCGTCGGCACGGTCTTCTGCTGCTTTGAGAACCAGGTCCGCATCCGCCAGGAACGGACGGGCCATGGAAACCATATCGGCATCACCTTCCGCCAGAATTTTTTCGGCAACATCCGGCATATTGATGCGGTTGGTGGTCACCAGGGGAATGCTGACTTCGTCTTTCAGGCGCGCCGTAACCTTGGTGAAGGCTCCCCGAGGCACCGATGTGGCGATGGTTGGTACCCGGGCCTCGTGCCAGCCAATGCCGGTGTTAATAATAGTGGCTCCGGCCTTTTCAATTTCCCTGGCCAGCTGCACCACTTCGTCCCAGGTGCTGCCATTTTCAATCAGATCCAGCATCGACAGTCGGTAAATCAGAATAAAATCGCTGCCCACACGCTGGCGAATCCGGCGAACGACCTCGACTGGCAGGCGAATGCGGTTTTCATAACTGCCGCCCCACTGATCAGTACGGTGATTGGTATGGGCGACGATGAACTGATTGATGAAGTAGCCTTCTGAACCCATGATCTCCACGCCGTCATACCCTGCCTCCCGGGCCAGCGCCGCGCAGTTCACATAATCCTCGATCTGTTTCTCGATGCCGGCTTCATCGAGCGCTTTCGGCTTCAGCGGGTTGATGGGCGCCTGGATGGCAGATGGTGCAACCAGTTCCGGATGATACGCATAGCGGCCGGCGTGAAGGATCTGCATACAGATCTTGCCATCTGCCTCATGCACTGCGCGGGTGATGACCCTGTGCCTGTCGGCCTCTTCCTGAGTACTCATCTTGGCGGCATGCTGGAATACGGCACCCTCAACATTCGGAGAAATACCACCGGTCACGATCAGGCCGGCGCCGCCGCGTGCTCGCTCGGAGTAAAAGGCTGCAAGCCGCTCGAAGCCGTTTTTTGCCTCCTCCAGTCCGGTATGCATGGACCCCATCAGGGTGCGATTGCGAAGGCGTGTAAATCCCAGATCCAGGGGTTCCAGCAGGTTGGGATAGCGCGTAACCCCCGGTGTTGATGCAGTCATGGTCTGTCTCCTCTTATCAGGTCGGCGGCGCCGAATCACGGGCTCTAAAGTAGCTTCCGCACTTGAGGGAGACAATATCCCTGAGGCACAATCTGATATCCCTGAGAAACTTGTAAGACAATATTGAGCCATGAACACCACCAGCAGACACAAGAATCCGCTCGGTGATATCAGCGTGCTGTACGTTGCTGTCATGGTCCGCGCGGTCCGGGCTGAAGGCGCCGATCCGACGGATCTGCTGGGCCGTTTCGGGCTGGATGAACAGGCACTGGGGGCACCGCAGGCCCGCATCAGCATCCCGCGATTCATGCGGATGGGTCAGGCAGCCATTACACTCACCGGTAACCCGGCGCTGGGTCTCACCATGGGCCAGCTTTCGCGGCCAGTGGACGCGGGGATAGCAGGGCTTGCCGGCCAGTCTGCCCCCACCGCCGGTGAAGCTATCCGCACCCTGATTCATTATGCCCTGCTGACCAGTCGCAATAGCCGGGGGGCTCCCTGGACAACCAATCGCGGCAGGGAGGCTCACTTCTACTCGATCAAACCCTACAACGTTTTCAACTTTTTCGTGGTGGATTCAGTACTGGCGGCCTGGACTCGGTTCCTGAGAATAATTACCGGCCATGACAAAGTCATCGAAAGAGTGACCATCGAGTATCCGTCGCAAGGTATGGAGGGCGTGTTTGAGCAATGGTTCGGTTGCCCCGTGCGGTTTGGTGCCGGGAGCAACAGCCTGAGGCTGGCCCCGGGCATAGCGGAAGCAGTCTCACTGCAGGCGCAGCCGGCCATGTTTGAAAAGTTGTCAGGTGACTGTCAGAAGGAGCTCTCGAGAATCCGCGCCGGCTGGAGCACTGGCGACCGGATAAAGGATCTTCTCCCCTCCCTGCTGCAGGGAGGCACGCCGACACTGGCCGCTATTGCGGAAAGACTTGGCATGGCACCCTGGACACTGCAGAGACATCTGGCGGAAGAAGAAACCGGATTTCGGGAGTTGGTGGATGAAACCCGCAAAGAACTGGCAGTGGAATACATCCGTGAGACCCGGACATCGCTATCGGAAATTGCCTGGCTACTGGGTTTTGCCAATCCGGCAGCGTTTCACAAGGCCTGGCGCCGCTGGTTTGCAACCAGCCCGGGGGAATACAGAAAAGATTACCTCGCGCAGCAGGCAACCAAAGGCATTCACTAGGCGCTGAAACCGGATTTACAATTCGGTGGCGTCATCCGCAGCATCGTCGTCGTCATAATCTTCAAACTGACAGTCGATCAGCTCTTCTTCATAATCAGACATCATTCATCTCCTGTGCATCAGACAGGCAAACGATGACAGGCGATTGTTACACTGTGATGAAGCAGGGATGACAACAGATACGGCAATGCAGGGAAGGAAAAATGGCGGAGCGGACGGGACTCGAACCCGCGACCCCCGGCGTGACAGGCCGGTATTCTAACCAGCTGAACTACCGCTCCGCGTGAGCCGCCACCTCGGGCGCAATCAAGGGTGTGATTGCTCGGTGACAACGAGGGCGCATTATAAAGACGCCGCCCTGCATGTCAACGTTTTTCATGAAAAAAGGTGTTCCAGGAGAATTAACGCCATGACAGATAACGCGATCTATC
Source organism: Marinobacter orientalis (assembly GCF_004792665.1). Classification (GTDB taxonomy): domain Bacteria; phylum Pseudomonadota; class Gammaproteobacteria; order Pseudomonadales; family Oleiphilaceae; genus Marinobacter; species Marinobacter orientalis. The sequence goes on along the minus strand of NZ_SRZX01000005.1, from coordinate 6,778 downwards.
ACAATCACCCGCCAGGCCTGTGGTCGCTTTACAGCAAGGTGCTGCGCCCCAAAGGGAAACCGCCCTCCGGCAGTGATATCCGGATTCCCGGGTTGTGCGCGAGACTGATTGGCGTCAGTACCGTCAACGATAACCTGGGGCGCTACCAGAAAGTATGTGGATTCGGACCACGAACGACTGTGCCCATCACCTGGCCCCACATTCTGGCATTTCCACTACATCTGAAGCTGCTGACAGAGAGGGCTTTTCCGCTGCCACTGCTGGGTCTGGTGCATCTACGTAACCATATAATCCAGCACCGACCTATCGGTGCCGGGGAGAACCTGGATATTACTGTGAGGCTGGAAGGTCAGAACACCACCCCAAGGGGGCTGGAATTTGATCTGGTAACCGAAGCCCGGGCAGCCGGCCGCCTGGTATGGGAAGAAACCAGCACCAACCTGTTCCGGCAACCGGACAAAAGCAGCAAACACGCCGGTGACAAGCCACCAGAACTGCCGAGCTACCCGGAGACCACAAATATCAGCGCACCGGAATCCATTGGCCGGCAATACGCCGGCGTTTCCGGGGACAGGAATCCGATACATCTGCATGCATTGACAGCCAAGGCATTCGGTTTCCCCAGGGCCATCGCCCACGGAATGTGGAGCCAGGCCCGGGTGCTGGCATTGCTGGAGCAGCAGAAGGGCTGGCCAAATGGTGCGGTATCGGTGTCATGCCAGTTCAAGAAACCGCTGTTTCTGCCGGGAACCGCACAGCTGAACTGGCAGACCGGGCAATCTGGCTGGGAATATCAATTGCTGAACGCGGCCGGAGACGCCCCTCACCTTAGCGGCAAAGTGAGCCGGGAAGGCTGAACCGGTTAGTCTGCCGGCTTTGACGGGCCGGGCTCGGGTGCACAGGCAGCGCCCCCGGTTCCGGCCACCGGCAAGGTGAAATAGAAACGGGCGCCGCCCTGTGCCGGACGCTCGAAGCCGATATCGCCCCCCTGTGCCTGAATCAGGGAGCGGCACGTTGGCAGCCCGATCCCCATGCCCTCTTCCTTGGTGGTGTAGAACGGCAGGAACAGTTTTTCTTCTGCATCGTCCGGCAAACCAACGCCATGATCGGTCACCGCAACTCTTACGCAGCGACCGTCAGACATCGAGACTGACACTTCCACCGGTGCCGAGGAGTTCGCACTGCGGGTTGACTCCAGGGCGTTGCGGATCAGGTTCAGCGCTACCTGCTGGACCTGAATGGGATCAGCCACTACCTCCGGCACGTCATCAGCGACAGAAATTTCAACACCACCTTCATTATTGCGAATATCCACTTCCGCAAACTGGCGGGTATCTTCAAGCAGCGCAGAAATGGAAAGCACGTCTTTACCTGCCGCCGGCTTTTTCATGAACCGGCGAATCCGACGAATCACTTCGCTGGCGCGGTGTGACTGGGCTTCAATCTTCTCCAGCGTGTCCTCAAGCAACTGCTGATCCGGCTGCTCCTTCGCCAGCACCCGCCTGGCAACACGCGCATAGTTGGTAATGGCGGTTAGCGGCTGATTCACTTCGTGAGCCACGCCCGCAGCCATCTCGCCCATGGTGGTCAGGCGTGAGAAATGGGCAATCTGCTCGCGCTGCTCCTGGACCAGGTTGCGGGCATCCTCAAGAGCCTGTTCACTCTCAAGTTCGGTGGTGATATCACGAAAAACAACCACCGCTCCGTGCAGTTCATTCCCGTCAAGTTTGGGCGTAGCGCGGTATTCCACCGGAAATGAGGTGCCATCCGCGCGCAGCATTTCAATATTTCGCTGGTTTTCCGCGACACCCTGGCTGCAGGTGGCATAAACCGGTAACGACGCGCATCCCTGACCCGCCGTGCGGAAATGCAGAACAAAGAAATTCTGGCCGATCAACTCATCCGCAGAGCTGCGCATGATCAGGGCTGCAGCAGGGTTGGCAAATATGATAGTACCAGTGGCATCAAGGCCATAGATGCCTTCGCTGATGGAGTTCAGTATGCGGGCCTGGTCGTTTTCAAGCTGGCGATTACGGGCCTGGAGCTCCCGCTCCAGGCGGATAACCCGGGCATGGGTTTTCACTCGGGCAATTACTTCCTGGGCCTGAAAGGGCTTGGAGATGTAATCGGCGCCCCCAAGGGAAAAGCCACGGACTTTGGCCTGGAGATCGTCCAGGGCGGAGAGGAATACAACAGCGCTGTCTGACGTGACCGGGTCCGCTTTCAGACGCTCACACACCTGATAGCCATCGAGTTCCGGCATCATGATGTCCAGCAGGATCACTTCGGGCTGGTGGCGGTGGGCGAGGTCCAGAGCCTTTTCACCATCGTTGGCAATTAACAGGCGATAGCCCTTGTCCTTGAGCGTTTCATAGAGAACTTTCAGGTTCTGCGGGTTGTCATCAACCAGCAGGACCGTTACGTCTGTTGTCTCCAGGACAGCATCTGTCATATGAATACAGCCGGTTACGATAGTCATCGTATAATGCCGGCCAAATCAGTGCTCGTCGATAAGGTCCTTTACGGACAGAACCATACGAACTAGGTGTGCCAGTGAATGGGTACCCATCTTGTGCATCACCCGTGAACGGTGTATTTCGACGGTTCGCTGGCTGATTTCAAGCTCGATGGCAATGACCTTGTTGGCCTGCCCTGCAATCATACGGTCCATTATCTCGTGTTCACGAGGCGTCAGGCTTTTCACCCGGCGCAGGATTTCCTGTTTCTCGCCGAGGGTTTTACGCTGCTCCCTGTCCTGCTCAAGCGCAGCCTCGATTTTCTGCAACAACGCTTCTTCCCGGTAAGGCTTCTGGATAAAGTCCACCGCCCCCTCTTTCATGGCATCAACGGCCATCGGAACATCACCATGGCCGGTCACAAAGATGATCGGAAGAATCGAATGCTTTTCGTTCAGCTTTTTCTGAAGCTCCATTCCGTCCATGCCGGGCATACGGATATCCAGCACAATGCAGCCAGCCATCTTGTCGGAATAATCCTTGAGAAATGCGTTGGCATTCTCGTAGGTGCTGACGGACTTGCCATCGGACTTCAGCAGCAGCTCCAGCGAGTCACGAACTGCCTCGTCGTCCTCAACCACGTATACCGTTTGCTGGGTATCAGTCATGTGCCTTGCCTCTCCCTTCAATTACCGTCAATGGGGCTCAGTGAATCGACGGATCTTTGTGATCGTCCCGGGCATGCTCCTGGCGCTCATGCTCGCGCATTTTTTCCAGACGTTGCTGAATCATGCCAAAAACACTCTGTCGGGGATACCTGCCTTTCTTATCTGCCTTGCCAGCTGGCTTGCCCAGCAACAGCGCGATGGCTTCTTCTGCCCGGGTCACCGCGTGAACGATAAATTTGCCGTCGCGGACAGCCTGAACCACTTCCTGATCAAGCATCAGGTTTTGCACATTGGTTGCAGGCACAATCACACCCTGGGTTCCGGTCAATTCCCCGATCAGTTTACAGGTGCTGTAAAAACCCTCGACCTTTTCATTGACGCCGCCAATCGGCTGAACCTCGCCAAACTGGTTAACGGACCCGGTGATCGCCAGGTCCTGACGCACAGGCAGCTCGGACAAAGCAGATACCAGTGCGCACATCTCTGCCAGGGAAGCGCTGTCACCATCAACTTCGCCATAGTTCTGTTCAAACGTCAGGCTGGCCGACAAATGCATGGGATCAGTGATCGCAAAATGGGCGGAAAGCCAGGAACTGAGTATCATCACGCCCTTGGAATGGATATTGCCCCCCAGCTTCACGTCACGCTCGATATCCATCACGCCGCCATCCCCATAATAGCAGGTGGCGGTAATTCTGTTGGACAGACCGAACTCGAAGCCCCCTGTCGAGAGCACCGACAACGCATTCACCTGCCCCACGCAGGTGCCCGTGGTAGACACCAGTGTCGACCCGTCACGAATGGAATCATGGAACTGATCCCGTATCCGGCTACTGCGATAACGGGCGCTTTCCAGTGCCTGGTCCACATGAGCGTTCTGAATCAGACGGGCACCGGCCTGGCGCGCCCAGTAGTCCGACTCGCGCAACAGGTTGGCAATGTCCGCTGCATGGAGTGACAGGCGATCCTGGTGCTCGGCCATGCGCGCACTGTGCTCGATAATGCGGGCGACGGCCTTGTTGCTGCAGTGCAGCAGCTTCTTTTCATCCACCAGGCTGGCGATGAACTTGGCGTACAGAACCTGGCTCTCATCCGTGCGCATCATTTCGTTCTCGAAATCTGCCGTCACCCGGAACAGCTCGGCAAACTCGGGGTCGTAGTCCTGCAGCAGCATCCAGGTTTCGCGGTCGCCGAACAGGACGATTTTCACCTCCAGCGGAATTGCCTCGGGCTCCAGCGAAATAGTGCCCGACAGTGTCAGTTCCCGTTCCAGGGAATTGATCTGGATGGACTTGGATCGCAACGCCCGCTTGAGGCCATCCCAGACGAACGGCTGCTCCAGGACCTTGATGGCATCCATCAGCAGGTAGCCGCCATTGGCACGGTGGAGACTGCCGGGACGGATAAGGGAGAAATCGGTAAACACGGTCCCTTTGAAGGTCACACTTTCCACGTAACCGAAGAGGTTGTGGTAGGTGGGATTATCCTCCACCACCACAGGCACCTCATCGGTTTTCTGGTGCACCAGCACGTTCACCAGATAGCGGCGGGGCATTTTCTTGTCCAGGGACGCGTAGGCAATGGCTGCCTGCTCTTCATTGTCTTCCAGGAAAATTTCCAGACTTTCAGACAGGTCTTTACGGACAGCCTCGAAGTAGGCCACTACGTCCGGCTGGTCCCGATATTTTTCTACCAGTTCATCAATCTGGTGGCCCGAGATCCCCTCCAGAGTTTCCTCATTCAGCGCCTGCTGGTCCTCAGCGTATTCCTGCTCCCAGTCTGCCAGTTTGCGCAGTGCCTGGCGCAGTTTTTTCTCAAGCTTGTTGATATCGCTTTCAAACCTGTCACGCTGCTCCTCGGTCAGGGCCTGAAACGACTCGGCGGTATGGGGTTCATCCCCATTCATGGCCACCAGACGATAACCGCCGGGCGTTGTGATGTTCAGGCTGACTTTCTTCCGCTTTGCCTGTGCGGCGACCTTTTCCAGTTCCTCTTCCTGTTTTTTGACGTACTCGTTCTTCAGTTTTTCCGCACGCTCCAGAAAGCTGTCGCTATCGAAGGTCTGGGGAATCATCTTCATCAGACGCCCCATCAGCTTTTCCATGTCCTGCTTCAGTTCGGTGCCCCTGCCGCTGGGCAGCTGGAGCATCCTGGGCACACGGGGCTCTTCGAAGTTGGCCACATAGCACCAGTCATGACTCTGGTTATCCGTGTCCACATGATGTTCGAGGTAGCGTAGCATCATGGTACGCTTGCCCAGGCCGTTACGACCGACCGCGTACACGTTGTAGCCACCATGGGGCATGGCCAGGGCAAAACGTACCGCCGCCTGGGCCCGGTTCTGTCCGACGATTTCTGCCAGTGGTTCGAGTTGGCGGGTGGTCTTGAACGGTAAATCTTTTAAAACACAGGCTTTATAGAGCTGGTTCAGGGACAGTGACTTCAAGGTTCGGTCCTGTAACGGTAGGAAAGCATTTGGTGTTGGCCGGTCATTGTAGAATCTGGGGCCCGCCCTGTCGCGGTCAGGCTAAATATTTCGCCAGACTCGCCGACAAATCGATCACACTTCCCGATTTGACGGTTTTCCAGACAATCGCACCAGAACCCCACTTCCAGACCTTTCCGATAGCATCTAGACTGGTTCCGACGCCCGATACCGGACTGGAGATTTTAAAACATGCCAACCCTTGAGCCTGCCGGCCTGGGACTGCGTACCCGGCTTTTCAAGTTGCTTTTTGAATCCGACAGCCCCGCAGCCAAGGCCTTCGATATTGGCTTGATCATACTGATCTTTGCCAGTGTCGGCATTGTCATGCTCGACAGCATAGAGAGCTATCACCAGCGCTATGGTGACCTGTTTTTCTATACCGAATGGTGCATCACCGTTCTTTTTACCGTCGAACTGGCTCTGAGGATCTACTGCCTGCAAAAGCCCTGGCTTTACCTGAAGAGCTTCTACGGCATCATCGACCTTCTCGCAATCCTGCCCACATGGCTGACATTGATCATACCGGGCTCCCAGACCCTGATTATTGTCCGGATACTCAGAGGATTAAGGCTATTCCGGGTGTTTGACATGATGGTCCTGGAAGGAGAAAAGCGACTCCTGATGGATGCGATGATACGAAGCCGACATCAGATCCTTGTATTCCTGTTTAGCGTCCTGATGCTGGTCACTATCTTCTCTTCCGTTCTTTACCTGATTGAACCTGCCGAGGCGGGGTTCACCAGTATTCCGAAGGCAATCTACTGGGGCATTGTTACCCTGACAACCGTAGGCTATGGCGATATCACACCGGTCACCCCGCTGGGACAGTTCATATCGGTAGCCATCATGCTCATCGGCTACTCGATAATTGCACTGCCTGCCGGTGTTTTCTCGGCAGAGGTGATCCGGGCTCTACGGGAAGAACGCTACTCTGCTGAAGCCTGCCCCGGCTGCGGGAGAGATCGCCACGAACGGGATGCGCGCTACTGCAAATTCTGCGGAACCTGGCTTAACGAGGACACCATTGACCCCCGCAAAGAATCGGGATAGGGGGGAGCCGTCAGGCTCCGCCCCTCCCACACCACCCGGCAAGCGGGTCCGCACCGGGCGGTTCGAGAAGTTGAGGTCAGGAGAGACGCGGCACTTTCAGCCGATCGAAGTAGGCA
>NZ_SRZX01000004.1 GCF_004792665.1 Marinobacter orientalis | reverse complement strand
TGCCTACTTCGATCGGCTGAAAGTGCCGCGTCTCTCCTGACCTCAACTTCTCGAACCGCCCGGTGCGGACCCGCTTGCCGGGTGGTGTGGGAGGGGCGGAGCCTGACGGCTCCCCCCTATCCCGATTTCAGGGTTTTGCATGACGTATTCCAGCTATTGACTTGTTACTACCCGGACTGCAGTTTGGATCGAAGTGATGCGCAGTTTATGGAGGTGTGACTTGGACGGAGCTGATTTGTCGGATCTGATGGAACAGTGGGCGGGGCTGACCCCGAAACAGGCCATTGAGCTGCAGCGGGAGGCTGCCGGCCAGGTAATCACGGTGGACGATCTGCCGGACATCAGGTTGGTGGCCGGCGTGGATGTGGGGTTTGAGGGGCGCGAGACGGCGCGGGCTGCGGTTGTAGTCCTGCGCCTGGATGACCTGGAGCCGGTTGATTACGCTATTGCCAGATCGCCCACACCAATGCCCTATATCCCGGGATTACTGTCGTTCCGGGAGTGTCCGGTAATCCTGAAGGCCCTGTCCCGGTTAATCATAAAACCCGACCTCCTGCTCTGTGATGGCCAGGGTATTGCCCATCCCCGGCGGCTGGGAGTGGCGTCCCATACCGGGTTGCTGACGGGGTTGCCCACTATAGGCGTTGGCAAGAGCCGATTAATCGGCAGCCATGGGCCGGTGCCGGAAAACAGGGGTGAATGGACTCCGCTGGTGGACCAGGGTGAAGAAATTGGCGCGGTGCTGAGAACGCGGGCGGGAGTAAAGCCACTGTTCATTTCACCGGGACATCGCATCAGTCTTGCCTCTGCCGTTCATTACGTGATGCGTTGCACCACCCGTTACCGCCTGCCAGAGACGACACGCTGGGCTGACGGCGTTGCGTCTGCCCGCAGTCATCGGTGGCTTGACCAGTTAAAAAAACTTCCGCGCGCCAGCGGTCCCGAAGGTTGTGTTTCTGCCGACTGACCATAGAAATTAATGGTAGACGACATTCTGGTGATCCCTGTTGAGACGTCTGGTGAGGCCGTACCCCGTAAAATGGATGAACAACCGAAGGAAGGTGTCTTATGACCGAGAATACCGACCATCAGTGGAATGAACTGAAGCAATCGCTGGTACCGCTGCAGAACCGACCAGAGGACTATGCCCCGCTGTTGCAGCTGAGTCGGAATAAGTCCCTGATTTTGCTGGGGGAGGCTACCCATGGCACCCAGGAATTCTATAAGACCCGGGCTGAGATCACCAAGCGGCTGATCCTGGAGCAGGGCCTGCAGGCAGTAGCTGTTGAGGCTGACTGGCCGGCTGCCTATCGGGTTAATCGTTACATCCAGGGCCTGGGTGAGGACACATCGGCACAACAGGCGCTGGGAGATTTTCAGCGGTTTCCCCTGTGGATGTGGCGCAATACGGTGATTGTTGAATTCGTTGAGTGGCTTCGGGAACATAATGACAGCGTGTCAGCAGAGCGGCGGGTCGGCTTTTACGGGCTGGATATGTACAGCCTCTACGAGTCGATTGATGCGGTTCTCAGCTACCTCGACAAAGTTGACGCCGAGGCTGCCGAAGAAGCCCGCCGCCAGTACGGTTGCCTGGAACAGGTGACGGACGAACAGCAATATGGCCTGGGAGTGGCTACCGGCCGTCTGCCTTCGTGTGAGGACGAGGTGGTTGCGCAACTGGTCGAGCTTCGGCGCAAGGCCCCGGACTACGTTCGTCAGGACGGCATGCTGGCCCGGGATGAGCAGTTTCAGGCGGAACAGAACGCCCGTCTGGTTCGCAATGCCGAGAACTATTACCGTGCCATGTTCGGCGACCGCGTCAGCACCTGGAACCTCCGTGACGAGCACATGACCGATACGCTTTCGGCGTTGCGTGAGCATCTTTCCGCCCGTTCCGGGGAGCCTGCAAAGCTGGCGGTATGGGAGCATAACTCTCACCTGGGAGATGCCCGTGCTACCCAGATGGGTCGTGGGGGTGAACACAATGTCGGCCAGCTTTCGCGGCAGCGTTTTGGCTCGGAAGTTCTCCTGGTCGGGTTTACAACCTACGGTGGTGCGGTATCAGCGGCCTCGTCGTGGGGAGGTAAAGTTGAGCACAAGGCTGTGCGTGAAGCCTTGCCGGAGAGTTACGAATATCTCTTTCATCAAACCGGGGAAGCAGCCTTCTTTCTGGAGCTTGGTGAGAGAACACCTGCGATATTACGCTCACCCCGCCTGGAGCGGGCCATTGGTGTACTTTACCTGCCCCGGTCGGAGCGCCAAAGCCACTATTTCTTTTGTGAACTGGCGAGGCAGTTTGACGCTGTGTTCCATTTTGACCGGACCCACGCCCTGGAACCCCTGGACAATGCCTCCCAGTGGGCCAGGGAAACGCCCGAGACCTATCCGTTTGGCGTCTAGGGGGAGAAGGTATGGCGGCCCCCGGGCCGCCTGCCGGTCAGTGGAAATCCCTGGAATCGACCGGTAATGTGTGGATCAGATGGCTGAGGTCGGACAGTTTGCCCGCCATCACATGAACGATATCTCCCTGCTTTTCCAGAACCCCCTTCACATGCAGCAGGCGTGCTGTCAATAACGGCTTCCGCTGCCGCCGCGCTGTTTCCAGCCACACCACCACATTCACATTCCCGGTTTCATCTTCCAGTGTCATGAAGGTTACACCGGAGGCGGTACCCGGCCGCTGACGGCCGGTTACCAGCCCGGCGACCTGGACGGGGACGCCGGCTCTGGTGGTCTTGAGCTGTTCGGCGCTGAGGCAGAATTTCAGGTGGCCCTGTTCGCGAAGCAGGGCCAGAGGATGGCGTTGCAGGGTAAGGCCCTGGCTGGCGTAGTCGGCGAGGACGTTCTGGCCTTCCGTGGGCTCCGGTAGCTGGTGGCAGTATTGTGGTTGATAATCGGCAGCGGCTTCTTCGGCGAACAGTTCTGGAGGCTGTTCGTGTTCGAGCAGCTGCCAGTAGGCCTGGTGGCGGTTGGCAGTGAAGGCAGGCATGGCGTTGGCGCCGGCGAGAAGTTCCATATCCCGCTGATTCAGTGCGGCAAGACGGCGAAGCTCGCTGGCTGAGAGGTAGCCGGCGGGCGGGCGGTTCTGATTGATACGTTCGGCGCCATTGGCAGAGAGACCCTGAATGATTCTGAGGCCAAGACGCAGGTGGTGGTTTTTGCCTTCACTTTCCAGAGTGTGGTTCCACTGGCTGGCATTCACATCCGGTGGAAGAACCGATACCTCATGGCGCCGGGCATCCTGGACCAGTTGCGAAGGGGAGTAGAATCCCATGGGCTGGCTGTTGAGCAAGGCACAATAGAAAGCCGCCGGGTGGTGGCGTTTGATCCATGCGGAGACATACACCAGCAGGGCAAAACTGGCGGCATGGGATTCCGGGAAGCCGTAGCCGCCAAAGCCACAGATCTGCTGATACAGGCGCTCGGCGAAGTCGCCATCGTGGCCACGTTCCAGCATGCCGGTAATAAGCTTTTCACGAAACGGCGTCAGGTCGCCATGGGATTTCCAGGCAGCCATGGCGCGGCGGAGCTGGTCGGCTTCGCCGGCGGAGAAGCCGGCAGCCACCATGGCCAGTTTAATAACCTGCTCCTGAAAGATGGGCACGCCCAGTGTGCGCTCGAGAACTTTTCGTACCGCATCGTTGGGGTAGTCCACCGGCTCCAGGCCATGTTTCCGGCGCAGGTAGGGATGCACCATGTCACCCTGAATGGGGCCTGGCCGGACAATGGCCACTTCAATCACCAGGTCGTAATAGGTTTCCGGTTTCAGGCGCGGCAGCATGTTGATCTGGGCCCGGGATTCCACCTGGAATACCCCGATGCTATCGCCTTTCTGGAGCATGGCGTAGGTGGCATGATCCTCCGGAGGGATGTCCTGCATCCGGAATGGCCGGCCTTTTTCGGTGCTGATCAGTTCCAGGGCCTTGCGTATGGCCGAGAGCATGCCGAGAGCCAGTATATCCACTTTCATCAGCCCAAGGCTTTCCAGGTCGTCCTTGTCCCACTGGATGACAGTGCGGTCTGCCATGGCGGCGTTCTCCACCGGTACCAGTTCAGCCAGTGGCCCTGCGCTGATCACAAAACCGCCGACATGCTGGGACAGGTGGCGGGGAAAACCCAGGAGGGTGTTCACCAAAGTAAAAAACTGGTCCGCCACCTGTGAATTACGTGTAATTTTCTTGTCGAGAATCTGCTGGCGCCAGTTGGTGGCTTTGTCTCTCCAGTCGATACCTTCCAGCAGCTGTTCTACCAGGGCCGGGTCGAAGCCGAGGGCCTTGCCGACATCACGAATGGCGCTGCGGGGCCGGTAGCGGATCACTGTAGCGGCCAGGGCGGCCCGTTCGCGGGAGTAACGCCGATAGATATACTGGATAACTTCTTCCCGCCGCTCGTGCTCGAAATCCACATCGATATCCGGTGGCTCATTGCGGTCTTTGGAGATGAAGCGTTCAAACAGGAGCTCAACCTTGAGCGGATTTACTTCGGTGATGCCCAGGCAGTAACAGACAGCGGAGTTGGCGGCAGAACCCCGCCCCTGGCACAGGATGCCCCGGCTGCGGGCAAAGGCCACGATGTCGTGAAGTGTCAGGAAGTAATGCTCGTACTTCATCTCCGAGATCAGACCCAGTTCCTTGCGGATCAGGCTCTGGACCTGAAGGGGCGTACCTTCGGGGTAACGCCGTCGTTCGCCTTCCCGGGTCAGCCGTTTCAGGTAACTTGCGGCTGATTCGCCTGCCGGCACCAGATCGGGGGGATACTCGTAACGCAAACTGCCGGGCTCAAAGGTGCACTGCCGGGCAATGGTGAGCGTTTCGTCCAGCCAGGCTTCCGGAAACAGCCGCTGCAGAACAGTCAGCGGCCGCAGGTATCGCTCACCATTCTGGAACAGGCAATGGCCTGCGCTTTCGAGACTGGTGTGGTTGCGCAGGGCCGTCAGCACATCCTGCAGGGGCTGGCGCTCCCGGCTGTGCATATGCACTTCGCCAACGGCGGTTACAGGAGTGCGTAGCTGGTCAGCCAGCCAGTGTATGCGGGCAAGCCGTTGCTCCTCGACGGATTCCAGGGTGCGGGCAGCCGCAATCCAGAGCCGCGGATCAAACAGGCGGCTCAGCCATTCGCCACAGGCCAGGGCCTGGCCGGTATCTGCTTCGGCAGGTGAGGGCGGTAGCCACAGGCACAGGCAGTCGTCCAGAGGGTGAGTTTCAATATCCCGGGCGAATAGCTGGTACTGGCCTTTTTCCGCCCGGCGGCGGGCAGTGGTGATCAGCTGGCAGAGCTGGCCGTAGCCTTTGCGGGTGCGCGCCAGAAGGATGAAGCGTGGCGCGGTTGCACCGTATGGCGTATCGGATAGCTCGAACCAGCTTCCGGTGATGAGTTTGACCGGACTTTCTGCCAGTGCCGCCCAGGCCCGGGGAATGCCGGCGACAGAGCAGGCATCGGTGACTGCCAGCGCGGTGTAGCCAAGCTCGTGCGCGCGTTCGGCCAGCTCGTGGGGGTGAGAGGCGCCGGTCAGAAAGGTGAAGTTGCTGAAGCAGAACAGCTCTGCATACTGACGTTCAGGCATCAGCCAAACCAGCCATGCACAAACCAGCCTTCCCGGGCATCCCGGAAGACCCAGGCCAGCTGGCCGCTATTCAGCTGGGCAATGTAGTAATCCCGATGCACCCGCTGACCGTCCCACCAGCCACCGCTGATACGCTCCGGACCGGCAAACCAGGCGGCCGGCGTTTCAGTCAGCGGTTGCGGCCCTTTCAGCAGCCAGAGTGGGCGCCGTGGCAGTTCCCCGGCCTGCTTTAACGGAGCCCGGGTTTTGCGTAGCACTTCCGAGGCAGACCAGGCCCGTTCCGGGCGGTGGTCGGCCTGGGGGGAAAGCTGCCTGAGCGCCTGTTTCCCGAGGCGGGCCTGCAAACGGCTGATCAGGGTATGCCAGGCCTCGTTCAGATCCTGTGTTTCACCCAGCAGGTCCTGCCCGGAGAGTGCTTCCCGGGGCAGGAAACGCTTTACCGACAGCACCAGCGAGATAACCGGCGCCCTCAGCGAGTGCTGCTCAAGCCGCAACCGGATAAGGCCAAGAAAGTTGTCGGCCCGGTGTTCCGGTCCGGAGGTGCGAATATGCAAGCGGGTAGGCTCGGAGTGCCGGTGCCTCAGAACCAGCCTCAGGCTGTCGGTATCCTGCTGGCGCCAGCAAAGATCTTCCTCCAGTTCCGCGAGCATGCGCTGGAGCGGAAACAGCAGCCCCTGGGTGTGTTCGATCTCCTGCACAAAATCAGCCTGCTGCCGGAAAGAGTGTGGCGGTTGCCAGGGTGTTCGCGGGTCCGGCCGGGTGCCCTGGATTTTCTGGATGTAAGCCAGTAGTTCAGGAGACAGGCGGCGTGCCAGCTCATTGGAGGGTAAATCAAAGACTTCCCCAAGAGTGCGCAGCCCAAGGCGCTGCAGACGTGTACAGGCTTTCTCGTCAAATTCCGCAGCAAGCAGTGGCATATGGCGCAGGGTTCGCAGAATGTGACCCTTGTCTGCCGTGCATTCCCCCTTGCCCGTACGGGCAATCAGGCGGGCTGCCAGAGGCGTGTAACCAATCCCGGACCAGGTATTCAGCTGGCGCTCATTCAGCCCCTGTTCCACCGTTTGCCAGACGGCGGGCAATCCCCCGTACAGCTTATGCAGGCTGCCGATCTCGACCAGCATGCCATCTGGCGGCACCAGCACAATGTGAGCGGCGTAGCGATACAACCAGCGCGCCTGATCTTCGAGGGTTCTGGCTTCCTGAGCCTCATCAGCGCGCACCATACCAAGATCCGGCACCAGACTGATGGCGGTTTTCAGGCGCATGCCGCTACGGATACCCTGTTTCCTGGCTTCGGGACAGGCCTGGATGACCTTCTGGCCAGAGCCCTCCACAATCACCAGCGCACCCTGGTCTTCACGGGAGCGGCGAATGTGGTCCAGCAGCAGATGTGGAAAATGCAGATACAGCCACAGCATGACGTATTATTACCCCCCTGAACCCGACCAGGGGCCCGGGGCAACCCGGGTAGTTTCAAGGAAGGGAAGACCAGCCCGCTGGCCCAGGGCCAGTGAACAGCGCTGCCCGGGCCAGCTGCCACGACGCTTGAGCACATTCACCCTGAGATCCTGCTGCTCGCCCGGTTCCAGTTCCAGACGCAGAGCGGCCGGAGAATTCTGCCCGGCGTGGCGACGTTCCCGAAACAGTACGCACACATTGCTGCCGGCTTCAGCAGCCAGTTGCAGCCGCCGGACTTCCCGGGAGGCAAGCTTTCCGGGCCAGGCCATCACCAGGCCGGTCACCGGTGAGCGAAGGCAGTTTTCCAGTGTCCACAGAAAGTCGCTCTCATCCCCGGTATGGATCAGCACCACCTGGTCCAGATTCACGCCTTCCCGTGCCAGCGCAGGTGCATAGGGCGTATGCGGCGGGTTCAGCCAGAACACGGTTTTACCCCCGGCGCACAGTCGCTGCATGAGTGGCAGCAACAAGTGCAGCTCACCAATACCCGGTGCATCCAGCAGGCACTCACTCAGAGCCCCCCGCGGCCAGCCCAGGCCGCCAAGCTGGTTGTCCAGAACCTGATAGCCGGTTGATTCCGCAGGCTGAGTGGTCCGGGTATGACAATGCCCTTGCCAGACACGGGCATCCTGAATCAGTGTGTCAAGAAGCTCGCTCATGATGAAAACTCTCGGAATACTGTTTAAATATACAGTATTCCGAAAGCGTCAGGATTTCAAGAGGTGGGTTGATAAAGCGAGGAGCACGATCCACGCTTGTAGTACAGCCATCAATTGCGGAGGTTGAAATGAGTGACCTGAAAGAACACAGCTGTGAAGCCTGCAGCGCGGACGCACCCAAAGCGACCGGGGAAGAAAAGCAGCAGCTACACAAAGACGTTCCGGACTGGGAAATCCTGGAGATTGACGGTGAAGAACAGCTTCACAAAGTCTTCAAGCTCAAAAACTTTATCAAGGCCCTGGAGTTCACCAACAAGATCGGTGAGCTTGCCGAAGCCGAGGACCATCACCCTGTGATTGTTCTGGAATACGGAAAAGTCACGGTAAGCTGGTGGAGCCACAACATCGGCGGTCTGCACAAAAACGACTTTATCCTGGCCGCACGAACCGACGCTGCCTTCAACGACATGCAATAACCCGAACCGCGGCGGAACCGGGTTTCCACAGGCCGTGGAAGCGAATAAAGCGTTTGATCCAGAACAGATAGGTTTTCTCTGTTTTATCGCCATGCCTCGCAGGCGTATAAAACCTCGAATTTTGTCCAAAAACCGGGTTGGTTGCGCAGGTATCGGAATCGGGATATCCATCTCCATCTATCCTTGCTTACTGTTCATATATACAGTATCCGGTTTTGGGCTAGAGTCAACAGGCTGAAGTTTCGCGGAGTTATACGAACGTGTTCGCAAAAACTCCAAAAATCGCAAGAGAAATGAGGAAACTATCTGATAGGGTTGAAAAGTTGATACAGGAAGGGTGGAGTTATACGCCCAGAGGGGAAGCAGGAGTGGCTCAGTTGGGGGCGGATAACTCCTGCGGTAGCCGTGGTAATTAGTGCTTAAGATGCTATTTTAATTAGAAAATTCTGTATTTCCATAAGCGCATTGAAATGGAGTTTTACGAACGTGTGATATATGAACGCGTTCGTATAATAGCTGTTATGACTCGCTCTGAATGTTTTCGAGGATGTAAATGAAAATTGAAAAATTTTTGTATGAAGCTGATCGTCAATTGAGTGCGAAGCTTGAGGAGGATCTAAACTCAAATGAATATTCAGAGCAAGATGCACACAATGCGATTGTTTTGGCGAGAATAGATACAGCGCTGATTCTCGCAGCATCCTCCTACAACTCAAAGTTACTCAGCTCCATCAACATAGGTGTGTGGGGAATATTCGCCGTTTTGGTGCTGCATGTAGTTATGCGTTTTTTCTAGTTGGGCATTTCGCACGGCCATAACCAGTCAATCAAGTCCGTTCCGGCTTTCGGCCTCCACCAGACGCCCCTGTCGGCCCGCCGCTTATTTCAGCGTTACTTTCCACAAAGGGAGCTCACAATTGTCTGTTGTCGCGCTAGTGATATCGCTGATAGCTGTAACAATATCAGCGCTTAGCTACTACAGAACCCATCACCATGTTTCCAGAAAGCTTTATGCTTTTATCTCCATGTCGACTTCGTTCTTTGAGAAGAACGAGCTACCTGTTGCCATTCTGAATGCTGGAAATAGTGACGTTATTTTGGTTGGGTATTCCATATCGATGAGCATGAAGTCTGGGTCAGGATCATTCTCGCGGGGTCTTGATAAAATCTTCTTTGATCCATCTTTTAAGGGGCTGCTAAATCCTGGAAATGGAACCATCGCTACGGTGAAATTCGATTCAAGTTACGACAAATCGATAATCGAAAACTGCGGCACCCCTGATGAGGATGGAAAATTCAGCATCTTATATAACTTTGGTATCAGTTGGTGTGATAGTACCGGACGAAAATTCAGATCAGAAACCCCTTTAGCGAGGCTAACCTTGGATGAGGCTGGCAATATCTGCGGCTACGGAGATGTGGATGAGCATGAGATCAACCTCTACCAATGTGCAAAGTAACAAGTCACGGAAGGCGGACGCTTGAGACGCGCCGCTTCGTTCAGCGTTAGGCAATATATGACTGCAAGACACCATCATTACCTGTCTCAGTGCTACCTTAAAGAATTTACCAAAGGCCGTGGAAAAAAGTCGAAGCTCGCAGTTATCGATTTCAGAGAGAAAAAGACTTTTGAGACTATTCCCCGAAATGTGGGTGGTATTCGCGATTTTAATAGAATTGACGTTGAGGGTGTGGACCCCAACTTGCTCGAGAGCCAAATCTCCGAGTTCGAGAGCGAGGCTGCAAGAGCGCTGAAAAATTTGAACGAGACGCGGGATTTCTCCGGCGACGTTAAAGAAATTATTCTGAATCTAATAGCCTTAATCGCAATCCGTTCGCCCGAACGCCGTGAACATATGCGGAGCTTTCACGCCGACATAGCAGAACGAATGACCAGTTTATCTCTTGCGAATAAAGAGCGCTGGGAAGCCCAAGTTAAGCGGATCAAAGAGGAAAACCCCGAATTTGATGACTCTGTAACCTACGAAGAGGCCAAGGAGTTTTTCGAAAGCAAAAACTATTCAATCGAGGTAGCGCGCGAATATCACATTCATATGGAAATGGTTCAGATCGAAACAATTCTTCCGCTTTTGTTTGGTCGTAGCTGGGCCCTTCTGAAGACTGACGCTGCAACTTCACCATTTATTACCTCTGACAACCCCGTTTGCCTGAACTGGAAAGAACCAGAAAAAATTCCTCCTTTGTATCGCAACAGCCCAGGCTTCGGACTGAAAGGAACTCAAGTCTACTTTCCTGTCTCAAAAGACCTTGCCCTGATCGGAGACTTTGAGGGACAGTCGGGTACCGCAGACGCGGATGACTATTTTGTTGCTGGTCTGAACACAATCGTTATGCACAACCTTTATAAACAGCTTTACGCACCGAAGTTGGGCTTTAAATTCCATGGGCCTAAAGATGAGCTATTCAATGGCAACCGTGTATTGAGTATATTCAATTCCTAACAATCGGCTGCACAGCGACCGATTTTCCGTCGCTTCGCGGCTCCAAACCGGCGCGTGAGCTGGGCGTTTAGAAATTCATGACTATTAGGGGCAATGGATTGGCTAGATGATAAACCGTGCGTCATAGTCCTGTGTGATATGCGCCGCTTTGCCGTAAAGGATTTACTGTTTATTCAAAACATCCAGACCATCCTACTTGGAGTTGCGGAGTACGCCCGAAGCCAGGAAGGCGAGTGGGTTGAAGTTCATCGCCACCCCGGCATGTTTACGTCTAGAAAAAAATACGTCAGCGCGGTCGCCGTGGTTTTTGCAGCAACTGGCAAAACCATGATCCTTCATAACCCAAACGCTTCAATTTCCCTGCTGGGTAGTGATCTGCTGTCTGGGTTTCCATCTCAGTACCAAGCAGTTGAGAAAAGTGATGGGCTACGCTGGCAAAAGGTATAACCAGAGCAGAGCGACGGTTTAGTCGTTGCTCCTTCGTCACAACAACTAAACCGCGCCTGCTGCAGGCGTTAAAGCGGAAAAACCGAGTCGTGGCACCTGATACCCATCCGTGTCAAAATTGGGTGATACGTGAACGAGAGGTTTTGTCCATGAATCTCCAGAAAATTGAAGACGAGGCGCTCCACCTTCCCAGAGAGGAGCGAGCTCAATTGATCCAGCGACTGGTATTGAGTCTGGAGTCTCCGTCAGAAGATGAGCTCAAATCCGATTGGTTGCTTGAGGCCCGGCGCAGGGGTGAAGAGATCGATAGTGGCACCATTCAGGCTGTGTCTGGCGAGGAGGTCATGAGGAAGGCTAGAGCACTGATCAAATGAACTATTCTTTTCACCCGGCAGCGGAAGCCGAGTTCCTGGAGTCAGTTGGTTATTACGAATCAAAAGTTCCGGGATTGGGTGGTGCCTTAATAGAGGAATTTGAGGCCCTGGCCAGTTTAGTTGGCGAGTCACCAAAAACCTGGCAAGTCGAGTTGCCACCAGATATTCGTAGAGCGCCTCTTCACAGATTTCCCCTGTCTATCGTTGACCGAGAGATGCCTGATGGTTTCCAGATTCTGGCTGTTGTCCATGATCGGCGGCGTCCCCAGTACTGGCTGGGCAGGCTTTAAAAATCGGCTGCACAGCGACCGATTTTCCGCCGCTCCGCGGCTCCAAACCGGCGCACGAGCCGGGCGTTATGCTTTATTGTTGCGTGATGCGCAACATGCTAGTATTGCCTCGTGATTAAATCATTCCGTCACAAAGGACTGAAACGGTTCTACTCGACTGGCAGCACGTCTGGCATTCAGCCCGATCATACTAGGAAACTGCGCATGCAGTTGGCTGCACTGGATACTGCCACTTCGGTAGAAGACATGGACATCCCTGGTTTTCGGCTTCATCCATTGAAGGGAAAAGACAAGGGGCGGTGGTCGATTAGGGTTAACGGAAATTGGCGTATGACATTCGAGTTTCAGGACGGCAACGCCTACATTCTTGATTATGAGGATTATCACTGATGACTATGCATAATCCGCCGCATCCCGGTGAATTCATTCGGGAGGTGTACCTCGAGCCTTTCGGTATCAGTTCCCGTCAGCTTGCGTCCAGCCTGGGGGTTTCACCCTCCACCTTGTCTCGGCTGCTCAAAGGGGATAGCGGTATCAGTCCGGAAATGTCTCTTCGGCTATCCAAGGTTCTCGGACGTAGTCCTGAAAGCTGGCTGGCGATGCAGGATATGTACGATCTCTGGGTGGCCCGCAGCACGGTAAATCTGGATGGCATTCACCCCCTGGACTTCGAAGCAGCTTAACCAGTGGCTGTTGTCGGACGCGCCTGCGCTGGCGCTCCGGCACGCCGCAAAGCCGAGCGTTAAATTAGTAGTGGTATCGGAGCTGGGCGATAAGCAAGGCGTCATCCGTGACCTTGTAGACCATGCGGTGTTCCTCGTTGATTCGGCGAGACCAGTAACCGGCGAGGCTGTGTTTTAGGTGTTCCGGTTTACCAACACCTTCAAACGGTTCGCGCTTGGTCTCCCTGACCAGCTTGTTGATCCGGTTAAGGATCTTTTTGTCAGTTTTCTGCCAGTACAGATAATCTTCCCAGGCGTTCTCGGAGAAGATGAGTTTCATTCAGGAAGTTCCTTTTCCTGACCACCACCTTGCTCCAGCTCGGCAACGGATTCCAGCAAACGACGGGCGTTCTTTGGTGCCCGCAGAAGGTATGCAGTTTCTTGCAGTGCCTCGTAGTCCTCAAGGGAGATCATTACCACCGACTGCGATTTGCTCCGGGTGATAATCACGGGAGAGTGGTCTTCACAGACCTGCTCCATGGTTTTTGCCAGATTGTTTCTAGCGGCTGTGTAGCTGATGGCATCCATAAGGTTGCTCCTGTACAGGATGTTGTTCCTGTGCATAATGCCGTACATAAAAGAATTTAACAATCGGCTGCACAGCGACCGATTTTCCGCCGCTCCACGGCTCCAAACCGGCGCACGAGCCGGGCGTTATGCTTCTTGACCGCACCTGTTAACTGGTGCTAATAATGGCACGGAATCGTTGATCAGGTGATCGCTATGCACGTGAAATTTTCCGAGGATGTCGTTCCTCTGTCAGACCTGAAGATCAATCCCGGAAAGGTGGTTGGTCGAGCGCAGGATACGCATCGCCCAATCCTGCTTACCAGTCGTGGCCGCGGCATAGCTGTTGTTCAGGGGCTCGAGGATTATGAGAAAACGGCAGAGGAATTGCGTTTTGTAAAGGCGGTGGCGCAGGGGCTTATGGATGTTCGCGAAGGCCACACCGTATCGTTGGAGGACGCGAGGAAAAGGTTGGGCATCAAGTAAATGGAATTACGCATCGCACAGTCCGCTGTTGAGGACTTACAGGCGATTCAGGAGTATTACAGAGAGCAGGATGTGCCACAAATCGGGGATGATTTCCTGGCTGCTATCCTGGAGCATTGTGAAATGCTTCAAATCCACCCTGATGCCGGCCGAGTTGTTCCTGAATTCAACCTTGATCAGATTCGCGAATTGATTCACGCGCCATTTCGGGTTGTCTACCTCAGACAGGCCTCAGAGGTTGTGCTAATCCGGGTCTGGCGGAGTGAGAGACAACTCGAATTGCCAGATAACGGAACATAACCAGGCCATGCACCGGATGCCAGACCCTTCGCTTCGCTATGGCTCTGGCGCCTTTCGGAATCAGTTCCCGCCAGCTTGCTTCCAGTCTGGGCGTTTCGCCTTCCACTTTGTCCCGATTGCTCAAAGGGGATAGTGGCATTAGCCCGGAAATGTCTCTTCGGTTGTCCAAGGTTCTTGGCCGTACCCCTGAGAGCTGGTTGGCGATGCAAGATATGTATGATCTCTGGGTGGCGCGCAGTACAGTCAATCTGGATGGAATTCATCCTCTGGATTTCGAGGCAGCTTAACCAATAGTTCCAGTACGTTCCGGACCGGCCGGCCCTCCACCTGATACCCGCCCATTCCAAATTGAGAGATAAGTTAACGAGAGGTTTCCGTGGATCTCCAGAAAACTGAAGACGAGCCAGGTAGGCTTCAACACATGGCTGCACAGCCACCGATTTTCCGCCGCTTCGCAGCTCCAAGCCGGCGCGTGAGCCGGCTTAATGAAAGCCGGCTTTATCAATGAATACTTAAAGGAATCGTGTGTTTTCAGTAATCCAGGCTAGGACCAATACAATACCAATCCAATTAAAAATAGAAGAGGGAATCGTATGAAGTTTTTGCTGGCACTGGCTGTTGTTGCTGTCATTGTGTTAGTGCTGTTAAAGAAGAAATCCAAAGAGGGCAATAAACACATCAGGCATAAAACTCCACGTAAACGCGCCTCTCAAGCTGCGGCCAATAGAGATCAGGCCAACTTCCAAGCCACCAAAATCGTTCCGGGAGATAACGCCTGCCAGGCAGCACGGGACTTACAAGACAAGCTCTTTTTGGATAGTGAGCTCAATACACCAAAGCTACCCCTGCCAGAATGTACCCAGGTCTCAGACTGTCACTGTAAATATGATCACCAAGGTGACCGCCGTAGTGATGAGGATGATCGGCGCCTCCATACATTACAGACCGAGCTTTATCCTGCTACTGAAGGAGCGAACAGGCGACGCCAAAAGCGGGGACGCAGAGCCACTGATTAGGTTTGGAGTCCCATGCCGCCCCCGCTAGTGAAACTCAGTCGAAATCGCCAACTGGACAACTAGGCTGACAGAGGGGGAACATCAAAAAACATAAATGAAGCCGACACCGATCTCCGCTTCATAATCATTCCGGGATACTGGGCTATCTGAAACGTCACTCCCATAGGCTTCGTAAAGAGCTTCACCGAAGATCTGCCAGTTTTCGTTCAAGTAATTTCGATAGTTAACATTGACACCGGTTGATCTATACCCGCTATCAACATCGGTTTCTGGAAGACCTGAATCTATGGATTGCCGTCTGTTCACACCAAAGTCCCGGTTGGCTAACTCACCATCGTGGAAAGTCACAGCAGCGCCAACTTCCCAGCCAGTGCCGTTAGGCTGGCAACCCAAACAAGTTCCTGCGCCGAAAATCCCTAGCGTACCGATTTCTCCTGTCAATACACGGCCATCTAAAAAGTAACGCCAATCTTCTGCAAGGGCATGGCGCACTTCCAGCAGCAATGTCACCCCAGAACTCGATTCGCCTAACCCATCCAGTCTGCCGTCTTCTGAATCACCTTCTTCACGGCCTTCTTCGTAGCCTACAGAGGCTTGAACCAACCAGGCATCCGTGGTCAGTGTTCGCCACCCAATTGCTTCACCTGCCCAGAAAAAAATGTGTTCACCAGTTCGCCACTGAACACCCCCAGCCGGATCGATCTCAAGCTCGAATTCGTCCGAACCCTCATAAGCAGTCTCATATTCAACGCCCAGCCCAAGCCCAACACCCCAACCATCGCCATTTGTAAAATCGCCGATAGAAGGAAGCGGAACGAGAGGGATTCTCGTCTCCGTCGCATTTGACGATCCAAAACATGCAAGAGCGCCAAGAAATGTGGCGACTTGAAAGACTATTTTTTTCATAGTTTTTTCCCTATCAAGCAATAGGTGCTAATACGACTTACTCATCACTATAGATGATTATTTTTAACTCTCACTACAGCGCTTTCGTTATTTGAAATCCAGACCCAACAATGTAATCCATGCGGCAGGTGCGTGATTGCTGGTGTTACACAAAGCGTTCGTCTTGACGTACGTACCTAAAGGCGTACACTTGATTAATAGTTAAACACGCAAGAGGTGGGTCATGACAGGAATCACAGCAACTGAGGCGCGGAGCAACCTTTATCGGTTGATTGACGAAACTGCCGAGTCCCACCAACCGATCGTCATTATGGGTAAGCGGAACAAGGCCGTCCTGGTTTCCGAGGAAGACTGGTCGGCCATTCAGGAAACACTTTATCTCCTTTCCGTACCCGGTATGCGGGAGTCTATTCGTGAGGGGATGGATACCCCTGTGGATGAATGCAATGAGGGGCTGGATTGGTGACATGGAAGTTGGTTTACACCAAGCAAGCCCAGAAAGATGCAAAGAAGTTGGCCTCCAGCGGCCTCAAACCAAAAGCCCGGGAACTGTTAGCGCTGATAGCTGAAGATCCATACCGCAAGCCGCCTCCGTTTGAGAGGCTCATTGGTGATCTTGCGGGGGCTTATTCGCGCCGAATCAATATTCAGCATCGTCTGGTTTACCAGGTACTCGAAGACGAGTGGGTGGTGAAAGTTCTAAGGCTCTGGAGCCACTACGAATAATGCATAACCAGCCGCTGTTGCCGCAAAGCGGTTTCATGATGGCTTTTCCAAAAGTAATTCGGTACCAGTTCACTCAGTTAGTCTGCACGCAATCAAGGTTCACCATGAGAATTCCTCTGTGGATTAAAATGAGTTACACCTTGCTGGTTATGGTGATTATTCCGGTGTACTGGCGCGATCTGGGACCTGCCAATTTTTTGTGGTTTTCCGATATTGCGCTGATATTGCTGGTGCCTGCTCTGTGGCTCGAAAACCGCCTGATCAGCAGCACCATGGCCGTGGGAGTGTTGTTTCTGGAAAGTGTCTGGGTGCTGGATTTTATCAGCGGCGGCAATATTATCCGTATTGCTGCGTATATGTTTGACCCTGAGCTCGAAACCCATATCCGTATTCTCTCCGGCCTGTTTCATCTGGTGCTGCCGCCGCTTTTGTTTTATTTATTGTACCGCCTGGGTTATGACCGGAGGGCATTGGCCTTGCAGATGCTGATTGCCGCTGTGACGCTGCCGATCACCTATCTGGTGACCGAACCGGAAAGCAACATCAACTGGGTTTATGGCCTGGCGGAACCGCAGCAGATACTGCCGCCGCTGCTGTATCTGGTGCTGTTGTTTTTGGCACTGACGGTTTGTATCTATCTGCCGTCGCACTGGTTGTTTAAACGCTTTTTCAGCCACCGGCGCAATAATCAGGGTGTCGGGGTTCGACCAGCGCAACAACATTGAGGCCTGGTCCAAGGTGAGTCAGGCTAAAATTCATACATTTCGGGAGGGCATGGCTATGGTCGATATAGTCTTGGAATCGACGATCAAATGTCCAGGCTGCGGGCACCAGAAGACGGAAGTCATGCCTACCGACTCATGCCAGTATTATTACGAGTGTGAGTCTTGCCATGCTTTACTGAAGCCCAGGCATGGAGATTGCTGTGTCTTTTGTTCATACGGCACAGTACCCTGCCCACCAATTCAGCAGGGGTCTGGTTGCTGTGCTCCTGATCCATAACAAGTCGCAGCAGTAGGCGGCAACTACGCTGCATGAAGCGAGTCGCTGAGTTCTAAAAAATGGGTTCGCCCGTTGCTTTGACCGCATAGAACAGGCAGTCACTCTTTGCAATGACCGGGTTGGTGGTTATCATAAAGGCTTTGATGGCCTGGGCGGGGTAGATCTGCCCACCCCTGACTCGAAGAACCTGCTCCAGGTTCCCGGTCCGGTTATGGCTGATCGCTGTAAGTATGCTAAGGCCTTTTTTTCCGACCCATCCCAGAGGCTCATCCGGGGAAACGATTCCGAAATTGCGGTGTTCGATGTCTGGCGGAAACGTGAGGTCAGCCTGCCCGCTGGGCTCAAGCCGGTATTCTATGGTCGCTTCAGGAGCCAGTTCCACCCGAATCGGGTTTCGCAGTACAGCGACATCCCACTCCGCTTTTTCCAGTGACAACACGTCTGCTCTTGAGGTGTACCGGACGAGTCCCTCGTACGCCAAGTGATGAGCCTGATCATCCTGGGCCCCACCACACTCGATGGTGACCGTGGGCACTTCCTGCTCAGAGTATTCCATCAGCGCACCCAGACGAAGGTCCGTCGTTATGAGGCGGTCGGTGTAGAGCGAGGTCAGCGCCTGATGTTCGGCGTCATTGGTGATGGTCACAGCGAAGGCCGGGCCTGTACCTGAGGTGTTGTGCACGTCCAGCAGGCATTCAGGTTGCGCCTTATGAAGCTCTGCCAGCATGGCTTCTGCGATGGCACCTTCTTCGCTCTGGAAAGGTTCTTTGAAGCAGCGGTTGAGGTCGAGTCCCTCGGGCAGCTGGCGAAATGAAAACGCAGGCGGAATCTTCGCGGGATAGACTCCTCCCAGCAGAAACAGCATGTTGACCTCGGGCGTGTGTTGCTCCTGTAGCCACCGGTGAAGGGCAAACAGGCCCGAAGGCTCGTTGCCGTGAAGAAGCGTTGCCATGGCCCGGGTACGTGAGCGATCGCAACCGGCAACATGCACTACCGTGGGCTTTTGCAGGCGCTCCAGCCACTCAAGGGGTGAGCGACCCAGCGTCCGGGGCGACGGATTATTGAGATGATCAAGAACGTTCGGATTGCTCATGGTGACAGTGCCCATTCATGGAGCGGCATGTTTTTCTTCTGGTTGGTCATGTACAGAGACAGCATACTCCGGAACGCCTCATCAGGACTCAGGGACCTGAGAAAAGACTCGGTGATATGGCGCTGCCACCGGGCGCCAGACAGGTTGGCTTCAATACGGCCTTCGATGATTCCCAGCAGGCGGTGAATTTCTGTCTCGTCCACGGCTGTTCTTTTCAATGCCTCCCGGGCACGCGGCAGCAGTTCACGGGCCACCGCCAGCAGGGGCGTATCCTGCAACTGAACCTGATCCTTGTGCGGCCAGATGATTTCTGCGCCGATGCCATATTTGGCGGCCCGGTAAAAATTGTGTTCGGTGTAATGGAACGGAAGTATCGACGTCAGATGACGGATGTCATCCAGCACTGCCAGCGCAGCCCCGATCACGAACAGTCCGTTCGCACACATATCAACGGCAGTGGGCCCTGCAGGCAGGGAACGGATCTCGATGCGCAGATGCCCCCCGTCTGCGTGATCAAAAATGGCTCGATTCCAGGGCCATGTGGTCCCATGGTGCAGGCGCAGTTCGGTCAGTTCCGGCACCTCGCCACGATCAATGATCGCCATCGGATCTTCCTCCGACATCAGTGGAATGATGGGCGGATACAGTGATGCGGAGGCTGCAAACAGTTCCCAGGCACTGCGCGCCCAGCCGTTTCCATAATAGACTCTCGATGGATGGCGCCAGGTTTTATGATTGGGGGAGCGGCTGTCGATGGATTGCTTGAACAGGGCAATACGGGTTTCGTCCCAGAGGTGGTGGCCAAACAGACTGGGCGAGTTACTGGCCAGAGCCAGCACAACCGGCGTCACCAGCTGGACCGCGTTGAAGTAATCGGCGAAACGGTGGGCAGGGACACGCCAGTGCAGCTGGAACGAGGTATTGGCCCCTTCCATGTAGACATCATCGGCCTCCAGGTCTATGACATCATTGCCGCCAATATGGATGCTGAACGGTTCGCCCCGCTGTTTGAGCAGCGCACTGGACAGAGCATGGTAGCGGGGTTCGTCTGTCATCACCTTTGCCCCCATATCCGACTGACGAAGTGTGGGCAGAATGCCAATTGGTACCAGTTCCCCATCGAGTGATGCGGCATGCCGGTTGATTCGCTGGATCGCAGCGAGCAGCTCTCGCTCTGTTCGGGCAAACGGTTCTCCCCTGAAAGCCTGGGGGCTGAGGTTGTATTCGAGATTGAAACGGTTGAGCTCAACCGTCAGCTGGGGGTCCTGCACGCGGGCGGCGATTTCTGTGTTGATGGGTTGGGCACGCAGGTCAGAGTTTACGATGTAAAACTCGACCTCGGCGCCAATGGAACTCTCTCCCTCACCAAAGCCGGGTCGGTTCAGAAGATGAGTGAGTGCTGTAAGATCCGTCCGGACCTTGACAGCAAAACGTTCAAACTCCTCTGTTGAAAATTCCGTTTTTTTGATCGACAGTCCCACGGTAACGTCGTCTCCAGCGCCAACACTTACCTTGATAGTAGTGGAAGATCCGCCGGGCACCAGCCCAGCACCGCTGAATCATGGCAGAACAGAGCTGGCCCGCCCTGGGCCCGATCTGGAAAAGCGTCAGGGCGTGACGATATTGAACCTTCCGTCCGGCTTGTCCAGCATGTCTACGAACACCGGCCTCGTCAGCTTTCAGCCGGACGGCCATGGTGTCGAAAAAGCGGGTAACCGGCGTGTTCAGTAGCACCTCTTCCATCTCGGCGGCATTCAGGCCATTGTCGGGAACACCATGGCGCAGTTCGTAGGCGCCTGTCAGGTACACGTCGCGCCAGGGCAATCTCCGTAATTTATAACCCTCCATCTGGCTGCCAGTGCCAGGCGAGTTGAATCCTGCGGCATTTGCGTGGTTAACTGCCGCTTCATCCCAAAGCTGCTGGCAGGGTCTACGCTGCGTATGGTGGTGTGTATATTTTCATGGCGATCATCATGTTTGCGCCGCACACCACATAACCAATTGTTGTAGTTCGTTCCGGGCCTGCGGCTCTCCACCGGACGCCCATTTCGCTGCGCTACTTGGGCGCCGCTAAACAAGGGCGTCATGCAGCATTGCTATCAGATGGAGTTCCAAATGAAATTCTTGGTTTTCTTGGGCACCGTGCGCGATAGTACTCCTCCGAAGCCGGCCCGCCTGGGTGTTCGGGTCACAGAAGCGGTTCTCGAATGTCTGAAAAGTCGATATGCCGGACATGAGGTAGAGTTGGTTGATGCTCTGGATTATCCACCAGAAGCTGTCTTCAAGCCGCACTTCGCTTACCCACGGAGCAAGGCGCCTGCGGAACTTAATCAATTGGCGGAGAAAATAGAAAGTGCCGATGGATTCGTTATGATCAGCCCCGAATATAACCATTCAATGAGCCCGGCGCTTGCCAATCTGTTGAACCATTTTGGCAGTTCCCTGTTCTCCTACAAGCCAAGTGCGATCGTGACCTATTCGGCAGGCCAGTGGGGCGGGATGCGTGCAGCGGTCGGCCTGCGCACGTTTCTTTCAGAGCTGGGCTGCCTGCCAGTTTCTGCGATGATACATGTGCCCAGGGCACAAGAAGTCTTTGCGGCAGATGGATCACCGGAGGCTGGGGAAGATAAAGACTCCTGGTTCGCTTATTTTGGTCGAACCTTCAATCAATTGATCTGGTGGGCTCAGGCGGCGAAGGAATATCGAGCGCAGGTTGATCCGCATAAGCTGGTAAGGGATTTCAAGACGGATCCATCCGAACGCAACGCGCCTTAGTGTGATTAGCAAAACAGTCGGCTGCACAGCGACCGATTTTCCGCCGCTTTGCGCCTACAACCCTTACCAGGACCTGACATAATGGCGGAACCATCCTCAGTTCCTGACAATCACAGTCACGGCGACGCCTCCTACATTGCGGCTTTGCCTCCATTTTGCAGCCGCGCGTGCTGTTGGTGTTAGAAATTATTGAAAGTGAGCGGGTAACATGGATCTTGAAATAACCGTAGTGGATGCATTTACGGATTCCGTTTGACCCTGACCCACTACCATATTTAAAAAAGGCAGATCAGTTAGTTACTGGTCTGCCTTCTTCGCATCTTGAGCGGGGGAAAGTTCCCACCACGTCATGGCTAGTCTTTCAGGTGAGCGTTCATGGTGATGTCTGGTTTCAGGGCTTTTGACACCGGGCAATTCATCTTGGCGGTGTTGGCTGCTTCGAGGAATTTTTCCTGGTCAATTCCGGGTATTTTTGCAGTCACATCAAAATGGATGGCCGATATTTCAAAACCGCCGTCCCCCTCGCTGAGGGTGACACTGGCCTTGGTATCAATGCTGTCAGGCACATGATCGGACTCACCCAGGATCATGGACAATGCCATGGAAAAACAGCCTGCGTGAGCGGCCCCGAGAAGTTCCTCCGGGTTGGTTCCATTGCCATCCTCAAAACGGGTCTTGAAGGAATACTGCTGTTCTGAAAGTACTCCACTTTCCGTGGAAACCGTACCCTTGCCTTCCTTCAGGCTGCCTTCCCAGTGCGCACTTGCGTTGCGTTTCATGGTGCCTCCTTTCCGTTTCTGGTTGCTGTGTTACCTTCCTGGTTTCCAGGTTCATGGGGCCGGCGTTTAAAGGCTCCGCGAAATGAACCCTCTTTGACTTAAACATGGCAGCTGCACCCCGTCAACCGGGTGGCCGGTCGATTACGATGTGCTGACATCCGAGTCGAGGCTGCTGTGTTTTCCCGGCGCGCTAAAGATAAATGTCCAGGCCAATACCCTCGTAATCTTGTTTCCCTGCTTCATTTCTATTTCCCGTATATCAACTGCACCGAGCTTACGAATCAACTTCTTTGCAGGCTTAACATTGTCGGCTTTTGAAACCAGGCTGGTAAACCAGCGGCACTGAGTTGAATACGCCTGGCTTTCTCTTATCAGCTTTTTCAGAAAGAGATGTTCACCCCCTTTACACCAAAGCTCTGCTCCCAGCCCGCCAAAGTTCAGGGGGGGGGGATTCGGTTTTTGCTTTCTGTTCACCGCGGCTACGGGCAAGGTTATTAAGTTTAAGCCTGCTGCCTTTAAGTGCTTCATCGGGCGAGGCATGGAACGGTGGGTTGCATACGCTGACGTCGAAGAACTCCCCGGCTTGAATGATCCCTTCAAACATGTGGTTTTTATCGTCCTGCGTGCGCAGTGTGACGCGGTCTTCGAGTGTGGGGTTGTTGGCGATAATCGCGGCTACGTTCTCAAGCGACTGGGTGTTGATGTCACTGCCGACACATTGCCAGCCGTAAATCTGGGAGGCCAGTAGCGGATAGATTCCATTTGCGCCAGTTCCTATATCGAGCAGCTTGATGCCGGGCTGTTCAAGCCCGGGCCCAGCCCCAACAAGTAGGTCCGCCATGTAATGGATATAATCGGCTCTGCCCGGGATTGGTGGGCAAAGCGCTCCTTCTGGAATATCCCAGTCTACAATGTTGTAGTATCGGTTTAATAACGCGGCGTTGAGAGTTTTTACTGCCAATGGGTCTGCGAAATCGATGGAAAGCTCGCCATGAGCGTTCGGTTTCACATGGGGGGCCAGTGCCGGGTGGCTTTTTACGAGAGCCGGAAAGTCATAGCCCTGATTGTGCAGATTCCTCGGGTGCAGATCTTTGTGAGCAGGCTTGGCCTGTCTTTTTTCACTTCGACGGAGGGTGCTCACAGTAATAGGCCCGGGGCTTGGAGTTCAATAGTAGAGTGGGTCTGGCTTAGGCCGTGATTATAATCTTAATGTAGGTGATGGGCATACTCGGCAGTTCGGGGGTAGTGCAAGCCCTCCGGTTATATCGTTGCTGTCGGACTCACCTACGCTGGCCCTCTTGCACGCCGCAAAGCCAGGACATTAAATGCCCATTTCAGCCTGGGAGATATGTTTGAAGACTGACGCTGCATTTTCCGACTGCAGAAATTACCGGTATGCGCTCTGGCGCGTGTGGGATGAAGCCAGGCCTTATGTTGCCATTATTGGCCTGAACCCATCCACCGCCGATGAATTTCAGAATGATCCCACCATCAATCGTTGCATCTCTTTTGCACAGTTTTGGGGGTATGGTGGTGTTTGTGTGGTTAACCTGTTCGCTTTCAGGGCAACGGTCCCGGCAGATATGATGAGAGTGAAAGCCCCGGCCGGCCCTGAGAACGACAAATGGTTGGTAGAAATCTCAAGGTCAGCCGGTGCTGTGGTAGCAGCACGTCAGCCACCACATCATCACACCCAAGGTAAAATAAACCATGAAAAATCCTGCAGATATTGATGAAACAATCAGAGCCGGTGATACAGCGAGCATTGAAAATACAGCATCAGAAAAGCTCTCGGTCAGCCTGATTTGCAGTGACGCATGCCGGGTGGATATTGATCTGGAGCCTGGTCAGGTTCTGGACTTCAGCGCCGGTAGTTCGGATGCGAAAATCGTCTTGCACAATGGTGATCCGGTCAATCTTCTGATAATCAGACCGGAATCTGCATCCTGACAGGCTGGTTTACACAGTGCCCGAGACGAAGCGCATCAAAAACTGGATAATGGCGACCATTCAAGGCTACGGCCCGCCAAATTCTCCAATCCGGATTCTGCGTAATGGAAATCAACGTCAATTTTCTCGACAACCTCAGGCTTGAAGCCAAGTTTGATGATTTCACCGTCGTTACCGACCAGCCCATCCGTTACAAGGGCGACGGATCGGCGCCCAGCCCTTTCGACTACTTTCTGGCCTCCTCGGCTCTGTGCGCGGCCTATTTTGTTCGCGTTTATTGCCTGGCGCGGAACATTCCTACCGAGAATATCCGCCTCGCCCAGAACAACATCGTGGACCCGGAAAACCGCTACAACCAGATTTTCAAGATCCAGGTAGAGTTGCCGGAAGACATTTCCGACAAGGACCGGCAGGGGATTCTGCGATCCATCGATCGCTATACCGTCAAGAAGGTGGTGCAAACCGGCCCGACGTTCGAGATTGAAACGGTCGAGAATCTCGGTGCGGATGCCCAGGCCCTGCTGATGACCAGGCCAGAGGGCGGTACCAGCACCTATATCGAGGGCAAGGATCTTCCCCTGGAGCAGACCATCGCCAACATGACCCGCATCCTCGAGGATCTGGGCATGAAAATCGAGATCGCCTCCTGGCGCAACATCGTGCCCCATGTGTGGTCCCTGCACATCCGCGATGCTGCCTCACCCATGTGCTTTACCAACGGCAAGGGCGCCACCAAGGAAAGCGCGCTGTGTTCAGCACTGGGTGAATTCATTGAACGGCTGAACTGCAACTTCTTCTACAACGACCAGTTTTTCGGGGAGGACATCGCCAACAGCGAGTTCGTTCATTATCCGAACGAGAAATGGTTCAGGCCGGGCCCCGACGACGAACTGCCGGAAGGCATCCTGGATGATTACTGCCTGGCTATCTACAACCCCGAAGGCGAGCTGTACGGCTCCAGCCTGATCGATACCAACTCCGGCAAAATCGGGCGTGGCATTGTCTCCCTGCCTTTCGTGCGCCAGTCAGACGGCCAGGTGGTTTATTTCCCTTCGAACCTGATTGAGAACCTGTACCTCAGTAATGGTATGAGTGCAGGGAATACGTTGCACGAAGCACAGGTACAGTGCCTGTCGGAGATTTTTGAGCGGGCGGTAAAAAAGCAGATTATCGAAGAAGAGATTGCTCTGCCGGACGTCCCCAGCGAAGTACTGGAAAAGT
This sequence comes from Marinobacter orientalis, assembly GCF_004792665.1. GTDB lineage: Bacteria > Pseudomonadota > Gammaproteobacteria > Pseudomonadales > Oleiphilaceae > Marinobacter > Marinobacter orientalis. The sequence goes on along the minus strand of NZ_SRZX01000004.1, from coordinate 290,294 downwards.
ATCCGCATATTCTGGAGGGCGTGGAAGCGCTGGAAACACAGGGTTTCCCCACCCTGGTCAAGGATGCCTCCCTGGGTGGCCGGTTCCCGGTAATGTGCGTCACCCTGATGAATCCGCGAACCGGTGGTGTCTTCGCCTCCTTTGGTGCCCATCCGAGCCTGGAAGTGGCGCTGGAGCGGAGCCTCACGGAATTGCTGCAGGGCCGCAGTTTCGAGGGCCTGAACGATGTACCGCCGCCGACCTTCAACAGCCTCGCGGTCACCGAACCCAACAATTTTGTGGAACACTTTATTGATTCCACCGGTGTGGTGTCCTGGCGTTTTTTCAGCGCGAAGTCGGATTACGATTTCTGCGAGTGGGATTTCTCCGGTACCAACGCGGAAGAGGCCGCCTGCCTGTTCAATATTCTCAGGGAGATGGACAGGGAGGTCTACGTCGCTGTCTATGAAGAACTGGGTGCGCCGGTGTGCCGTATTCTGGTGCCAGGCTATTCCGAGGTCTATCCGGCCGACGACCTGATCTGGGATAACACCAACAAGGCACTGGACTACCGGGAAGATATTCTCAACCTCCATTCCCTGGATGACAACCAGTTGGCGGATCTGGTGGAGCGCCTGGAAGAAAGCCAGATGGATGACTACACGGATATCATTACCCTGATCGGTATCGAGTTCGATGAGAATACGGTCTGGGGTCAGCTCACTATCCTCGAGCTCAAGCTTCTCGTCAATCTGGCGCTGCAACAGCATGAGGAGGCACTTGAACGGGTTGAAGCGTTCCTGCAGTTCAACGACAACACGGTAGAGCGCAACCTGTTCTACCGTGCGGTGAACGCGGTGCTGGAGATCGCCCTTGATGATGAGCTGGAGCTCGATGATTATCTGGTCAACCTCCGGCGTATGTTTGGTGAGGAGACCATGGAAGCCGTGGTAGGCTCGGTCAATGGCAGCGTTCGCTTTCACGGCCTTACACCGACCAATATGCAACTGGAAGGGCTGGATAAGCATTTGCGTCTGGTGGAAAGCTATAAAAAACTGCATGCGGCCCGTGCGGCGAGGCAGAATTCATCCTTCGGAGTAAATCCGTATGAAGAAAACCCTTTTAGTGTCGATGCTCCTGACAGTATTCAGTCTTAACGGCTGGGCCCAGGAAGTTGATTACAACAAGCGCAACCTGCATATTTTCTGCGCAAGCCATCTGGCCCTTCTCAGTGACTTGCTCGCTGAAAAAGGCAATGACTACAAGGCTCTGGTGTTCATGTCAGATAAGCATGGCGATGAGGCCCGGAAAATGGGCGCGACCGATGAGCATTTTTCCGATGTGACCCGTTATCTGAGAACCGTCCGTAACAATAATAAAGGGAAGTGGAGCAGGCTGACCGCCCGCAGCAGAGAGGTCTGTTTACCCGGTTCCTGAATGGTTTGAAATTCGCAGATCGCTTGTTTGCAGATCTCTTGGCAGTGAGGATGACTGAATGACCGACGACACCTATACGCCCCCGAAAGTCTGGAAATGGGACGCCGAAAGTGGTGGAGCCTTCTCCAAAATCAACCGGCCAATTGCCGGACCAACCCATGAGAAAGAGTTACCGGTTGGCAAACACCCGTTTCAGCTTTATTCACTGGCGACCCCAAATGGCGTGAAAGCCACCATCATGTTCGAGGAATTGCTGGAAAAGGGCGTCAAGGAAGCGGAGTACGATGCCTGGCCGATCCGCATTACCGAGGGTGAACAGTTTGGTAGCGGCTTTGTGAAGGCCAATCCCAATTCCAAGATTCCGGCAATGATGGACCACAACCATGAGCCGGCGGTGCGGGTGTTCGAGTCCGGGGCTATCGTGTTGTATCTGGCCGAGAAGTTCGGCGAATTCCTGCCAGCGGATATTGTAGCTCGTACCGAAACCCTGAACTGGCTGTTCTGGCAGATGGGCAGTGCGCCTTTCCTGGGCGGTGGATTTGGTCATTTTTACGCCTATGCGCCGGAAAAATACGAGTACCCGATCAACCGGTACACCATGGAAGTGAAGCGCCAGCTGGATGTGCTGGATCGCCAGTTGGCGGATAACCGTTATGTTGCGGGGGATGAATACACCATTGCCGATATCGCTATCTGGCCGTGGTATGGCGCACTTGTTAAAAACAAGGTCTACGACGCGGCGGAATTCCTTGAGGCCCACACCTACAGGAACGTTGTGCGCTGGGCCGATGAAATCGGCAAGCGCCCGGCCGTTAAACGTGGGCTGATGGTCAACCGCACCTGGGGTGACGAGAGCAGGCAGTTGCATGAGCGCCACGACGCCAGTGACTTCGAGCTGCGCACCCAGGATAAGCTGGAGTCTTCCGGGGACAAGTAATGGCGGCGTCGGTCAGCTGGTGGAAAGTGGTTCTCGCTTTTGTGGTCGCGGTCTTCGTGGGCTCGGTGCTTGGTAGCCTTGTCCAGACCCAGTTCAACCTTCAGGCGCTGGAAGCGCTGGGGGTCAGGATCAGCATGGGAACCCGGCTGGAAACCAGTATTCATGACCTGGTCAATTTTGCCCCGCTTTACGCCATCCTGTTCGGGGTTGGCTTCCTGTTTTCCGTAGGTATTGCTTCGCTGGTGGTCAGGCTGGCAGGTAACTCCGGCCGCGTGTGGTTGTACCCGCTTGCTGCGGCGGCGGGGCTGTGGGCGACGCTGCGGATTGTCGATGCACTCGCGCCCATGCCCACGCTTATTGCGGCCACGCGGGATAGCGGAGGTTTGATGGCGATGCTTGCGACTGCAGCCATTTCCGGCTGGCTGTTTGCGATGCTGGTCAGCGGCCAAACCGGCCGCGTTAGTGGCCGTTCCGTGCCGCTCGTGGCGCTTATGCTGGCTGGTGGCCTGGCGCTGCCGGCGCCGGATGCTGCTGCCGAGGAAGGGTCTGGCTATGAAATAGAGACAGTCGCTCAGGGCCTGGAACACCCCTGGTCGCTGGCCTTTCTGTCTGATGGGCGCATGCTTGTTACCGAACGGCCTGGCAGGTTACGAATGCTGACGGCCGAAGGCGAACTGCTACCGGACCCACTGGAAGGTGTGCCAGAGGTATTTGCCTCTGCCCAGGCCGGATTGTTTGATGTGCTTCCTGCCAGGGACTTCGAGCAGAGCAGGATGATCTATCTCAGCTACGCCTGTGGCACGCCTGAGGCCAATCATACCTGCCTGGCCAGGGCGGAGCTCGGCGACCACCGCCTGGAAAATGTCACCGAGATATTCCGGGCGCAGCCGGCCAAGGAGGGTAATGCCCATTACGGCGGCCGCCTGGCGTGGTTGCCCGACAGCACGCTGGTGCTGACCCTGGGTGATGGTTTTGATTACCGGGAACAGGCCCAGCGAAGGGAGAATCACATTGGCAGCATTGTCCGCCTGAATCCGGACGGCAGCGTGCCAGCGGACAACCCGTTTGCCGGCAGTGACCGGTATCAGGGTGAAATCTACAGTTACGGCCATCGCAACGTGCAGGGCCTGGTCTACGATAATGAACAGGACCGGCTGATTGCCCATGAACACGGGCCCAGGGGTGGCGACGAAATCAATGTGATCCGCCCGGGTGCCAATTATGGCTGGCCTGTTACGACCCATGGGCTGGACTATACCGGTGCCCGGGTGACACCGTTCAAGGAGCGGGAAGGCATTGAGCCGCCCCTGATGCATTGGACACCCTCCATTGCGCCATCCGGCATGACCCTGTACAGCGGCGATCTGTTCCCCCAGTGGCGCGGGGATTTGCTGATAGGGGGGTTGGCGAGCAGGCAGGTTCATCGTGTCCGTCTGGACAATGGCCAGGCGCAAGAGGTTGGCGTGCACTTCGGAGAGCTGGATGAGCGTATCCGGGATGTACGGAGCGGTCCCGATGGTGCGGTCTATCTGCTAACCGACAGTGCTGATGGCCGTGTTCTGAGAGTAACACCGGAGTAGAGAAAAGGAAGCCCATGTCTGATCTGAAAGACCCGAGAGTTCTGTTTGCCGCCGAACGCACGCTGCTGGCCTGGAACCGCACCAGCCTGTCTTTTATTGCCTTCGGGTTTCTGATCGAGAGAGCGGGCCTGCTCCTGCATGTTCTGGCACCGGAAAGAGCTGCGGGAATGAATGTCAGGCTGGGATTCTGGATTGGCGTCCTCTTCATCCTGCTGGGAGCCTTCGCTGCGGTGTGGTCTTCGCGCCAGTTCCGCGCCCTGTTGCGCACTCTCAGCCCGGCAGAGTTTCCCGCCGGGTACGGATTCCGCTGGGGGCTGGCGGTCAACATGTTTGTGGCGTTTCTGGGGCTTTTACTGGTAGGTGCGCTGTTTATTGGCCGCGGGTAACAGGTTACCCGCGGCCGTGTTCTCCTGTGCTGTTGCGCTATCGCGGCCTGCGGTCACCTTCCATGATCTTTGCCACAAACACCGATTTGCCGTACTCCTCGAATGACCACTTCATGGTATCCGAGAGCACCTTCATCACCTCATCATACTCACCGAACATTTCTGTGCTCATGCGGCCGGGGTGGATTTCCAGGCCACTCTTCTCCAGCCGCTCAACAACCGCGCGGATGGCTGGTTTGTAGTCATCGGCGAAGGGGTAACAACTTAATTGTACGGATAAAAACATAAAAACCTCCCGGGGCTTTGTGTCCCTTTAGTATCCCATGGCTGACGACGTACTGCGGCGGGGATCCGCCCCGCCATACAGAGTTCCGTCGCTGTCGATCAGTATGCTCTGGATCGCGCCCATAGCGCTACCGGTTACCACTTTGTGGCCCTTGTTCTCCAGTAGTCGCACGGTATCCGGGCTGATGCCCTGTTCAATGCGGATTTCATCCGGCAGCCACTGATGGTGAATCCTCGGCGCACTGACCGCAGACTGCATGTTCATATTATGATCAACCACATTGAGCACCACCTGCAAGGTGGTAGTGATAATCCGTGAGCCGCCGGGGCTACCGGTAACCAGATAGTTGCGGCCATCGCGTCTGACAATGGTCGGCGACATGGAGCTAAGCATGCGCTTGCCGGGTTCCACCTTATTGGCTTCTCCGCCGATCAGTCCATAGGCGTTGGGTTCACCCGGTTTGGCGCTGAAATCGTCCATTTCGTTGTTCAGCAGGAAGCCGGCCCCGGCAACGGTAATACCGGAGCCGTAGCTGAAGTTGATGGTGTAGGTATTGGAAACGGCATTCCCCCAGCGGTCGACAATGGAGAAGTGCGTGGTTTCCGGGCTTTCATGGGCACCCGGATTACCAGCCTGGATGTCGGATGACGGGTGGGCCCTGTCCGGATCAATGGTCTTGCGCAAAGCCTCGCCGTAAGCCTTGCTGGTCAGGCCCTCCACAGGCACATCCACAAAGTCGGTATCTCCCAGATACCTCGCCCGGTCTGCATAGGCCAGTTTCATGGCTTCGGCCATGTGGTGAATGCTGGCAGCGGAATTGTGGCCAAAACCGGCAAGGGGATAACCCTCGAGAATATTGAGAATCTGCACAATATGGGTGCCGCCGGAGGAGGGCGGCGACATGGAATAGATGTCGTGGCCCCGATAGGTGCCATGAACCGGCTGGCGGATTTTCGGCTGGTAGTTTTTCAGGTCATCCAGAGTGATAAGGCCGTCGTGGCGCTCCATCTCCTCTACGATAAGCGCCGCGGTTTCACCTTCATAAAAGCCTTTAGCGCCCTGGTCGGCAATACGCTGGAGCGTGTCTGCCAGTTCCGGTTGGCGGAAGCGTTCACCGGGCTGCCACGGGGAACCGTCTTCTTTATAGAAGGTATCGAGAGTGGCCGGCCAGCGCTGGAGCCGGTCCCGGGCCTGCTCCAGGCCTTCGGTGAATCGGTCGGGTACTGTGAAGCCATCTCGTGCCAGTTTGATTGCGGGCGCCAGCGCCCGTTCCAGGGAAAGGGTGCCGTGCCGTTCCAGCGCCATGGCAAGGCCGGCCACGGTGCCCGGTACCCCGGCTGCCTTGTGGGTGAAGCGACTGCGATTCGGCACCACGTTGCCGTCCTGGTCCTGAAACATCGTTTCCGTGGCAGCGGCCGGCGCTTTTTCGCGGTAGTCGATGGCTTCGACGGCCTCGCCGTTGCCGGGCGCATAGAGCATGAATCCGCCCCCGCCGATATTGCCGGAACGCGGCTGGGTGACAGCCAGGGCAAAACCGGCCGTTACCGCCGCATCCATCGCATTACCACCGTTTTCAAGAACCTCCAACGCCACTTCGGTTGCCAGCGTATGGCTGGTCGCCACCATCCCGTTCACCCCTTTGACCGGATGGTGCCGTTGCCCCTCAAGAATGGCATCGGCCACAGCCGGCTGCAGGGGTAGAAGCAATGTAAGGGTAATGATCAGTTTCGCAGCCAGTGAGCGGCCCGATACGGCTTTTCCGATGTCTACCTGTAGGGGGTGTCTGTCCATGTCAGTGCGCCTCGTTTCTGATGCTCAGATAGGCTATCATAGCCGGTCATTTTTAGGGGTGTGAACCCGCGCGCCCGCTTTCCCGGATCAGATTAAGGAAAGGCTTCCATGGAGCATACCTATCGTCTTGTGATTTCCTGCCCGGACCGGGTGGGGATCGTGGCAAAGGTCAGTAACTTTCTGTCGACCTATAATGGCTGGATTACCGAGGCCAGCCACCACTCGGATTCCCAGGCAGGCTGGTTTTTCATGCGGCACGAAATCAAGGCCGAGTCGATTCCATTCGGGCTTGAGCAGTTCCGGATTGCCTTTGAGCCCATTGCCCGCGAGTTCGACATGAACTGGCACATCGCTGATTCCGCACAGCCCAAGAAAGTGATCCTCATGTGCAGCAAGGAATCCCATTGCGTGGCCGATCTTCTGCACCGCTGGCACAGCAAGGAAATCAATGCCGAGATTGTCGCCGTCATTTCCAACCATGAGGATCTGAGGCGCATGGTGGAATGGCACGAGATACCCTACCACTATATTCCTGTGGACAGGAGCAGCCGGGATGAAGCCTTCGGTGAAGTGGACGGCCTGATCGAAGGGTACGAGGCCGATGTGGTTGTTCTGGCCCGGTACATGCAGGTATTGCCTGCCAGCCTGTGTGAAAAATATTCAGGCAAGGTGATCAATATCCATCACAGTTTCCTGCCGTCCTTCGCCGGCGCCCGCCCATACCATCAGGCGTACAGCCGGGGTGTGAAGCTTATTGGTGCCACCTGCCACTACGTGACGCAGGATCTGGATGAAGGCCCCATTATCGAGCAGGATGTGCTTCGTATCAGCCACAGCGACTCCATTGAAGATATGGTGCGCCTCGGCAAGGACGTGGAAAAAAATGCCCTTTCCCGGGGATTGCGGGCGCACATCGAAGACCGCGTGATCACCTACGAAAACAAGACCGTGGTTTTTGACTGACGGCAGCTGCCCATGCTCCGCCAAGGGGTTGAATGTGGTAGTATTGCCCGCTTGTTAAAGAATAACTATGGGGCGCTCTGAAGGGCCCTGAAACGACTTCCAGAAAATGCAAAGGAACCTTTCTCGATGGGTGAGTTAGCCAAAGAGATCCTGCCGGTAAATATTGAAGACGAGCTCAAGCAGTCCTACCTCGATTACGCCATGAGCGTTATCATCGGGCGGGCGCTTCCGGACGTGCGGGACGGCCTCAAGCCGGTGCATCGCCGTGTATTGTTCGCCATGTCCGAGCTGAACAATGACTGGAACAAAGCCTACAAGAAATCCGCCCGTGTGGTGGGTGACGTTATCGGTAAATACCACCCTCATGGTGATTCGGCTGTTTACGACACCATCGTGCGTATGGCCCAGCCTTTTTCCCTGCGGTATCCGCTGGTGGACGGCCAGGGCAACTTCGGTTCTATCGACGGTGACAACGCAGCAGCCATGCGTTACACCGAGATCCGCATGGAGAAGATTGCCCATTCCCTGCTGGCCGATCTGGAAAAGGAAACGGTGGACTTCGTCCCCAACTACGACGGCACCGAGCAGATCCCGGAAGTGCTGCCCACGCGGGTTCCAAATCTGCTGGTCAATGGCTCCTCCGGTATCGCCGTGGGCATGGCAACCAACATTCCCCCCCATAACCTCACGGAAATCGTGAATGGCTGTCTGGCGCTGATCGACAATCCGGACATGACCGTTGATGATCTCATGGAGCATATTCCGGGGCCGGACTTCCCTACCCAGGGCATTATCAATGGCCGCGCCGGTATTGTTGAGGCTTATCGCACCGGTCGTGGGCGTATCTACATCCGTGCCCGCCATGAAATCGAGCATGACAACAAGACCAACCGCGACGCCGTCATTATTACCGAGCTGCCTTACCAGCTGAACAAGGCGCGGCTGATCGAGAAGATTGCAGAGCTGGTTAAAGAGAAGCGGCTGGAAGGTATTACCGAGCTGCGGGACGAATCCAACAAGGAAGGCATCCGCGTAGTGATTGAGCTGCGTCGCGGTGAAAACCCGGATGTGATCGTCAACAACCTGTTTACCCATACCCAGCTGCAGACGGTATTCGGTATCAACATGGTCGCCCTTATTAATGGCGAGCCGAAGATTCTCAACCTGAAGCAGATGCTGGATGCGTTTGTTCGCCACCGTCGGGAAGTGGTTACCCGCCGGACAATTTTTGAACTGCGCAAGGCCCGTGAACGCGGCCACATCCTCGAAGGTCTGACAGTAGCGCTGGCGAATATTGATGAAATCATCGCGCTGATCAAGGCATCGCCGGGCGCGGCGGAGGCGAAGGAAAAACTGATGGCCCAGGGCTGGGCTCCGGGCGATGTTCTGGGCATGCTGGAACGGGCGGGTGAAGATGCCTGTCGTCCGGACGACCTGCCGGAAATATTTGGCCTTCGCAATGGCCTGTATCATCTGTCGCCGGAGCAGGCCCAGGCAATCCTGGATCTGCGTCTGCACCGCCTGACCGGTCTCGAGACCGAGAAGCTGCAGAACGAGTACAAGGACATCCTCGAAAAGATCGCCGGTCTGCTGGAGATTCTGGGCGATCCGGACCGTCTGATGCAGGTAATCCGGGAAGAGCTGGAGGCTATCGTCAACGAGTTTGGTGACAAGCGTCTTACCGAGATTACCAGCTCCAAGCGTGACCTGACCATTGCTGACTTGATCGACGAGGAAGATCTGGTGGTGACCATTTCTCACGGTGGTTACGCCAAGACCCAGGCAGTTGAAGACTATCAGGCCCAGCGCCGTGGTGGCCGTGGCAAGGCTGCAACTTCCATGAAAGACGAGGATTTTGTCGAGAAGCTGCTGGTTGCCAACTCCCACGACACCATCCTGTGCTTCTCCAACCGGGGCAAGGTGTACTGGTTGCGGGTGTTCGAAATTCCACGTGCCAGCCGCGCATCCCGCGGTCGTCCGATGGTGAATATCCTGCCGCTGGATGAAGGTGAGCGTATAACCACCTTCCTGCCGGTCCGTGACTACCCCGAAGACCAGTATGTGCTGATGGCAACATCGGCCGGTGTGGTCAAGAAAACACCACTGCCGAACTTCTCGCGCCCACGCAGCAGTGGTCTGATCGCTTTGTCGCTGGACGAAGGTGACACTCTGATTGGTGCGGCCATAACCAAGGGTGATGCGGAAGTCATGCTGTTCTCCACCGCTGGCAAGGCGGTTCGGTTTAATGAGGAAGCGGTACGTCCGATGAGCCGGACGGCTCGCGGCGTTCGTGGCATCAAGATGCCGGGCGGACATCATGTGGTGTCGCTGATCATTCCCGAGGAAGGTGCGGTGCTGTTGACAGCCAGTGAAAACGGCTACGGCAAGCGCACAACCTTTGACGAGTTCCCGACGTACAGTCGGGGCAGTCAGGGCGTTATTGCCATGCAGTGTTCCGAGCGTAACGGTAACCTGGTTACGGCATTGCAGCTGTTCGAAGGTGACGAAATCATGCTGATCTCGGACAAGGGTACGCTGGTACGTACCCGCACTGACGAGGTATCGATTCTGAGCCGCAATACCCAGGGTGTCCGCCTGATCAAGCTGAGCCAGGAAGATGAGCGTCTTGTGGGCGTTGAGCGTATAGCTGAAACCGATGCGGAAGAGGTCGACGGTGAGGACGATGAGCAGGGCGTATAATTTTTGTGCAGGCCCGGCGACCCTGCCGGAGCCGGTGCTGCAACAGGCACGGGAAGAGATGCTGGACTGGCGCGGCACCGGCATGTCGGTGATGGAAATGAGCCATCGCGGTGACGAGTTCGTGGAAATCGCTGAAACTGCCGAGAAAGACCTTCGGAAATTGGCAGGTATATCAGATGATTACGCTGTACTCTTCATGCAGGGTGGTGCTTCCAGCCAGTTTGCGACGATACCGCTGAACCTGCTGGGCGACAAGACCTCTGCGGACTACGTCAACACCGGCATCTGGTCGAAGAAGGCCATAGCCGAGGCTGGCCGTTATGCACAGGTTAACGTGGTGGCAAGCAGCGAAGCGGAGGGCTTCACCAGCATTCCCGACCAGGAGAGCTGGGACGCCAGTGCCGATGCGGCTTACCTTCACTATACGCCCAACGAAACCATAGGTGGTCTGGAATTCGATTTCGTACCCGAAACCGGTTCCGTGCCCCTGGTTGCGGATATGTCGTCCACCCTGCTGTCACGTCCGCTGGATGTGTCGAGGTTCGGCCTGATCTACGCCGGGGCACAGAAAAACATTGGCCCGTCCGGCCTGGTGGTGGTCATCATTCACAGGGATCTGCTGGGCAAGGCCCGCAAGATCACGCCAACGATGATGAATTACCAGGTATTTGCTGATAACGACTCCATGTTCAACACCCCGGCTACCTATTCCTGGTACCTCGCCGGCCTGGTGTTCAAGTGGCTGAAAGGGCAGGGCGGCGTTGAGGTTATGGGCGAAATCAATCGTCGCAAGGCCAGCAAGTTATACGGCTTTATTGACCAGAATGATTTCTACGCCAATCCTATCTCCCCACGCTTCCGCTCCTGGATGAATGTGCCCTTCACCCTGGCAGACGATGCCCTCAACAATGCTTTCCTTGAAGGGGCGAACGAGCGTGGCCTGTTGAATCTTAAAGGTCACCGGTCCGTGGGTGGCATGCGCGCCAGCATCTACAACGCGATGCCAGAGGCCGGCGTCGACGCGCTGATCGATTACATGACCGTGTTTGCGAAGGAGCGGGGCTGATCATGAGCGATGAGCAGGCCCGCCTCGGGCAATTGAGGGACGAGATTGACCGGCTGGACCGGGAGATTATGGACCTGATCAGCCGGCGGGCCGAATGTGCCCAGGAAGTGGCCCGGGTCAAGATGGAAGCCCATCCGGGTGAGGATGTGTTCTTTTATCGCCCGGAGCGCGAAGCCCGGGTGCTGAGGCGGATCAAGGAAAGCAATCCCGGCCCTTTGTCCGGTGAAGAGATGGCGCGGTTGTTCCGTGAAATCATGTCCGCCTGTCTTGCGCTGGAAAAACCCATGCACATTGCTTTCCTGGGGCCCATTGGCACCTTTACCCAGGCCGCGGCGCTAAAGCACTTTGGGCATTCGGTGATCAGCGTGCCACTGCCGGCCATCGATGCGGTTTTCCGTGAGGTGGAATCCGGCGCGGCCCACTACGGTGTGGTTCCGGTTGAGAACTCCACCGAGGGTATGATCAACCACACCCTGGACATGTTCATGTCCTCGCCGCTGAAAATCTGTGGTGAGGTACAGTTGCGTATCCATCATCACCTGATGGTGTCGCCAGAGCACAAGGGCGAGGAAATCGTTCGCATATACTCCCATCAACAGTCGTTTGCCCAGTGTCGGCAATGGCTGGATGCCCACCGCTATGGCATTGAGCGGGTCACCGTCAGCAGTAACGCGGAAGCGGCAAGGCGCGCAGCGGAGGAGCCGGGTACGGCCGCCATTGCCGGCGATATGGCAGCGGAGCTCTACGGGCTGGAAGTGCTGGCTACCAGCATTGAAGACCGGCCGGACAATACCACCCGCTTCCTGATCATCGGCCGCGAGGAAGTGCCGGCCAGTGGCAATGACAAGTCTTCTATCCTCGTCTCCATGCGCAACAAACCAGGGGCGCTTTACCAGTTGCTGGAGCCGTTCCACAAGCATGGCCTGAGCCTGACCCGTATCGAAACCCGGCCGTCGCCAAGCGGTACCTGGGCCTATGTATTCTACATTGATTTCGAGGGTCACGTGGATGACGAGCAGGTCAGTAAAGTGCTGTCCGAGATTGATGAGGAAGCGGTGGAACTGAAGCGCCTCGGTTCCTACCCGATCGGGGTTCTGTAACCAAACACGAATAGCTGAGGAAGGGTTGAATGTCGATTGATTACCAAAGTCTGGCGGTCAAGGGTGTGCAGGCGTTATCTCCCTACCAGCCCGGCAAACCGATTGACGAGCTGGCGCGGGAACTGGGTCTCAACCCTGACAACATCATCAAGCTCGCCAGCAATGAGAACCCGCTGGGGCCCAGCCCGAAAGCACTGGCAGCGGTCCGGGCAGGGCTGGATGAACTTTGTCGCTATCCCGACGGTAACGGGTTTGAGCTCAAGCAGGCGTTAGCCGCCCGATTCGGCGTGGAAGCCTCTCAGATTACCCTTGGTAACGGCTCCAACGATGTCCTGGAAGTCATTACCCGGTGTTTTGCGGACCAGGAGTCCGAGGTGGTGTTTTCCCAGTACGCCTTTGCGGTTTATCCACTGGTAACCCAGGCGATTGCTGCTACCGGTGTGTCGGTTCCTGCCAGAGGCTATGGCCATGATCTGGATGCAATGGCGGCAGCGATAACAGATCGTACAAAACTGGTGTTCGTCGCCAACCCGAACAACCCTACCGGAACGGTCCATGGTGCCGAAGCTGTCGAGGCGTTTCTTGAGCGGATTCCGGCGCGGGTGCTGGTGGTTCTGGATGAAGCCTACTGTGAATACCTGCAGGGTGATGGCTACGTGGATGGTGTGGCGCTGCTTGAGCATTATCCCAATCTGATTGTCACCCGGACCTTTTCCAAGGCCTGGGGGCTGGCGTCCCTTCGCGTTGGCTACAGTATAAGTTCCGCCGAAATTGCTAATGTACTCAACCGTGTACGGCAGCCTTTTAATGTGAATAATCTGGCACTGACAGCGGCGGCCGCGGTGCTTGACGATGAAGCGTATCTGCAGCGTTCCCGTGATGTGAATGCCGAGGGTATGAAGCAGCTGGAAACCGCCTTTGACGAAATGGGGCTGTCCTACATTCCATCTGCCGGAAATTTTATTGCGGTGGACGTTGGTGAGCAGGCCCTCGACATCAACCAGTCCCTGCTGGAGCAGGGGGTAATCGTGCGACCCATTGCCGGCTATGGCATGCCCCGGCATCTGCGGGTTTCCATAGGTCTGCCGGAAGAGAATGACCGTTTTATCGAGTCCCTGGCTCGTGCCCTGGATAAACGTCAGTCCTCCGAATCCGGTCAAGGAGCTTAAAGTGTCTGTGGGCCAGCCACTATTCCAGCGTATTGCAGTTATTGGCCTTGGCCTGATAGGCGGTTCGCTGGCGAGGGCGATCCGTGAAAATGCTCTGGCGGTGACAGTCGTTGGAGCAGACAAGCGGGCGGATGAGCTGGCGCTTGGCAAAGAACTGGGCATTATTGATGAGGCTGCGGGTTCGGTCGCCGAGGCGGTGGCCGGCAGTGATCTGGTGGTTTTGGCGGTGCCTGTGAAGGCGACGAGGGCCGTGCTCGAGGAAATCCGGCCACATCTCGGAAATAACGCCGTGTTGACGGATGTTGGCAGTACCAAAACCAGTTTTGTCAGTGACGTGGTTCAGGTGTTTGGCGAACTGCCGGCAAAGGTGATACCGGGCCACCCCATTGCCGGTTCCGAGAAAAGCGGTATCCGGGCTGCCAACCCCGAGCTGTTCGCCGGGCACAAGGTCATCCTGACACCTGCGGATAACGTCAGCCAACCGGATCTGGAGAAGCTCAAAGCGCTCTGGGAAAGTTGCGGCGCCAAAGTGCTTACGATGTCGGTGGCCTACCACGACGAAGTGCTCGCGGCTACAAGCCACCTGCCGCACCTGATTGCCTTCTCGCTGGTAGACACCCTCGCCGGCGAGGACGAGAATCTGGACATATTCCGGTATGCAGCGGGCGGTTTCCGTGACTTTACCCGGATCGCGGCCAGCGACCCGGTGATGTGGCACGATATATTTCTCTCCAACCGCGATGCGGTGCTGCGGGTGATTGACCATTTCACTCACGATCTGGACCAGCTCCGCACCGCGATTGCCGATCAGGACAGTGCAACCCTGCTGCGGGTTTTCAGTCGCGCCAAAGCGGCGCGGGAACATTTTTCGAAAATGCTTTCAGGACAGGCTTACGTGACAAAAAACAGTCAGAAACAGGTAATGTTCCGTCTTCAGCCCGGTGGCCGGATTTCCGGAGAAATCCGCGTGCCGGGCGACAAGTCCATCTCCCATCGCTCCATCATGCTGGGCGCTCTTGCCGATGGCATAACCGAGGTTAAAGGTTTCCTCGAAGGGGAAGACAGCCTTGCCACACTGCAGGCTTTCCGCGATATGGGTGTGACCATTGAGGGTCCGGACGAGGGATTTGTCCGCATTCACGGGGTCGGTATCGATGGCCTGCAGGCACCGCGTGGTCCGCTTTATCTGGGCAATTCCGGAACTGCCATGCGCCTGTTTTCGGGGCTGCTTGCAGCCCAGTCCTTCGACTCCGAGCTGACCGGCGACGAGAGTCTGTCAAAACGCCCCATGGGCCGTGTGGCAGACCCGTTGCGGGCCATGGGTGCGGTAATCGATACGGCTGAGGGTGGCCGACCACCACTGAAGATCCGCGGCGGCCATACGCTGACTGGCATCCACTATGACATGCCGGTGGCCAGCGCCCAGGTGAAGTCGTGCCTGTTGCTTGCGGGGATCTATGCTGAAGGTGTTACCTCTGTGACCGAGCCGGCGCCAACCCGCGATCATACTGAACGGATGCTGGAAGGCTTCGGCTATCATGTCCACCGGGATATGGCGACAGCCAGCGTCACCGGCGGCGGGCGCCTGACCGCAACTGCGATTGATGTACCTGCGGATATTTCTTCGGCAGCGTTTTTCCTGGTTGCGGCCAGTATTGCGCCGGATTCGGAGTTGACCATCCGCCATGTAGGGATGAACCCGACTCGTGTTGGGGTCATCAATATTCTGCGCATGATGGGGGCCAATATTGAGGTCCTTGAAGAGCGGGTGATCGGTGGTGAGCCGGTTGCAGATCTCTGTGTCCGTTCTGCTGACCTCAAGGGGATCGACATTCCGGAGGACCAGGTGCCCCTGGCGATTGACGAATTCCCGGTGCTGTTCATCGCTGCCGTCTGCGCGGAGGGCAGAACCGTGTTGCGCGGAGCGGAGGAGCTTCGCGTCAAGGAAAGCGACCGAATCCAGGTGATGGCCGACGGCCTGACTGCTCTGGGCGTGGAAACCACCGTCACACCCGACGGCATTATCATTGACGGCGGGCAGACCCTGGGCGGTGGCACCGTTAACAGTCACGGCGACCACCGGATTGCGATGGCGTTTTCAGTAGCTTCGCTGCGGGCCAGCGGCAACATTGAAGTGAAAGACTGTGCCAACGTCGCCACCTCGTTCCCGGATTTTGTGGAGCTGGCAAAGCGCACCGGGATCAGGGTTTCGACCGAGGGAGCTGAATAATGGTTGAAAGCAGGGCTCCCGTTATCACGGTGGATGGCCCGGGTGGGTCGGGTAAGGGCACCATCACGCAGATGCTGGCCAGCAGGCTTGGCTGGCATCTGCTTGATAGCGGTGCGCTATATCGTGTCACCGCTCTGGCTGCCGAGTGGCAGGGTGTGTCACTGGACGATGAGCCTGCACTGGTGGAACTTGCAGCAAACCTGGATGTGGCATTCGAACCGACCCCGCCGGGCGAACCTGCAAAGGTGTTAATGGGTGGCACCGATGTGACCGCAGATATACGTACCGAAATCTGTGGCGATAATGCCTCGAAAGTAGCCGTAATGCAGCCTGTCCGCGATGCACTGCTGCAGCGCCAGCGTGACTTCCGCAAGCCTCCGGGGCTGGTGGCAGACGGCCGTGACATGGGTACAGTAGTGTTTCCGGAGGCACCGGTGAAGATCTTTTTGACCGCCAGTGCCGAAGAGCGTGCGCAAAGACGTCACAGCCAGTTGAAGGAGGCGGGGGTCGATGTTAATATTGATTCCCTTTTAGAGGAAATACGGGTGCGCGATGAGCGGGACATGAACCGCGCCGCCGCCCCGCTCAAGCCTGCGGATGATGCGCAAGTCATTGATTCGACAGGTTTGAGTATAGAAGAGGTGCTAGTCAGGGTTATGGCCGCAGCAGGTCAGGCCTGACTACACCTTTTTGTCGTTGAAATTCCGGATTCGGCGTTATCGGCCAGCCACTGGCTGGATCCGGACTGAAACTAACAGACCGTGTTGCTGGTAGCACGGAGTAAACTTGCGTTGATCACATAGGACACATAATGAGCGAGAGCTTTGCGGATCTTTTTGAAGAAAGCCTAAAAGACATTGACATGCAACCGGGTTCCATCGTCCAGGGGACCGTAGTTGACGTCGATAATGACTGGGTCACCGTTAACGCCGGGCTGAAGTCCGAAGGCGTTATCCCCGCCTCCCAGTTCCTTAACGAAAAAGGCGAGTTGGAAGTTGCTATTGGCGACGTTGTTGACGTAGCTCTCGACGCTGTTGAAGACGGCTTCGGCGAAACCCGTCTGTCGCGCGAGAAAGCCAAGCGTGCAGAAGCCTGGAAGGTACTCGAGAAGTCCTTCGAAGCGGAAGAAGTGGTTAAAGGTGTTATCAACGGCAAGGTCAAGGGCGGTTTCACCGTCGATCTGGCTGGCATCCGCGCCTTCCTGCCTGGCTCTCTGGTAGATGTTCGTCCGGTTCGCGATACCGCGCACCTGGAGAACAAGGAACTCGAATTCAAGGTTATCAAGCTGGACCAGAAGCGTAACAACGTGGTTGTTTCCCGCCGCGCCGTTCTGGAAGCTGAAAACAGTGCGGAGCGTGAAGCTCTGCTGGAAACCCTGACCGAGGGTATGGAAATCAAGGGTATCGTCAAGAACCTGACCGACTACGGCGCGTTCGTGGATCTGGGTGGTGTTGACGGCCTGTTGCACATTACCGATATGGCCTGGAAGCGCATCAAGCATCCGAGCGAAATCGTCAATGTGGGCGATGAGATCACTGTCAAGGTACTGAAGTTCGACCGTGAGCGTAACCGTGTATCTCTGGGTCTGAAGCAGCTGGGTGAAGATCCCTGGGTCGATATCAAGGGCCGTTATCCGGAAGGCACCAAGGTTACTGCACGCGTAACCAATCTGACAGACTACGGCTGTTTTGCCGAGCTGGAGGAAGGTGTTGAAGGTCTGGTTCACGTGTCTGAAATGGACTGGACCAACAAGAACATCCATCCATCGAAAGTCGTTCAGGTGGGCGACGAAGTGGAAGTGATGATTCTGGATATCGACGAAGAGCGCCGTCGTATTTCCCTGGGTATCAAGCAGTGTGTGTCCAATCCCTGGGAAGACTTCTCCAGCAGGTTCAACAAGGGCGACCGTATTTCCGGCAAGATCAAGTCGATCACCGACTTTGGCATCTTCATCGGTCTGGACGGTGGCATTGATGGCCTGGTTCACCTGTCAGACATCAGCTGGAACGAGACCGGCGAAGAAGCCGTCCGTGAATACAAGAAGGGCGATGAAGTTGAAACCGTCATCCTGTCTGTTGATCCCGAGCGTGAGCGTATCTCTCTGGGCATCAAGCAGCTCGAAAGCGATCCGTTCGCCGAGTTTGTACAGCTGAATGACAAGGGCTCCATTGTCAAGGGCACGGTGTCCGCTGTTGATGCCAAAGCAGCTACCGTTACCCTGAACGACGAAGTTGAAGCTGTTCTGAAAGCCTCTGAAATAAGCCGCGACCGTGTTGAAGACGCACGCAATGCGTTGAACGAAGGCGATGAAGTAGAAGCGAAGATCATCAGCATTGACCGCAAAAACCGCGTCATCAACCTGTCCGTGAAGTCCAAGGACGTTGAAGACGACAAGCAGGCGCTGGAAGGCGTCCGCGCGAAGACAGCTGAATCTTCCTCTGGTGCGACCACCATCGGTGACCTCATCAAGGAACAGATGCAGCAGCAAAACGCCAACAAGGAATAGTTTTCCGGTTGGTATGAAAAAAACGGGCTCTAAGAGCCCGTTTTTTTTGTGTTTTTTTCTGGTTTGGCTAAACTGGTGACGAGGAGCTGGTAATCGGCTATCCAATAATAATGTGAAGAGGGATGAGCCCAATGACGAAATCTGAACTGGTAGAGCTGATTGCGTCCAAGCAGACGCAGCTTTCAGTGAAGGATGTGGAACTGGCTGTGAAAACCATCATAGAGCATATGTCCCAATCACTGGCGGATGGCCAGCGAATCGAAATCCGTGGTTTTGGCAGTTTTTCACTGCACCATCGGGCAGCCAGAACCGGGCGGAATCCCAAAACCGGTGAAGCTGTGCAGTTACCCGCTAAGTTTGTTCCGCACTTCAAGCCAGGGAAGGAATTGCGGGAACAGGTTAACGATAGCCTGAAAAAGGGTTTTTGATTACCCTTACAGGGAAAGATTTTAACCAGGTCCTGACTGAAACAGTCAGGACCACCAGGAGTGTTGCGACTATGGCCGGATTACAGAAGATCCTTATCATTCTGCTGGTGTTGTTTCTGGTTCTGGTGGCACTCGTTTTCTCCCTTAATAATCAAATGGCCGTGTCCCTCAATTTCCTGCTTTTCGAGACTCAGCCCCACGGTGTTGCCGTATGGATTATTATGTCCTTTGTGATCGGCGCTCTGATCGGCGTTCTGATTACCATGCTTGCCACCGTTCGCACATCAGTTTCCCGCCGTAACCTCGAGAAACGACTTGCTCGAACAGAGCAGGCATTGGAGAAATGCAGGGCCCAGAACGACCGGACGCTTTAATGGATATAGTGCTTCAGTGGCTGTTGTTGACAGTTGCGGTAGCTGCAGGCTGGTTTGTCGGGCGGATGAGCAACAAGGGAGAGGGGTCCAAAACACCCATCTCGGATGAAGAATCGGTCAAAGACCGCATGCAATTCCTGTTCACCAACTATTCCGACCAGGCGGTAGAGAACTTTGTGCAATCCCTGGCCGTCAACAAGGAAACGGTTGGTTTGCATCTGTCTATTGGTGCCCATTTCCGCCACAAGGGTGAGACCGATCGCGCCATCCTGATTCACCAGAACCTGCTGGCTCGTCCGGAACTGCCACCTCGTTACTCCCAGCAGGTGACCTACGAACTCGCCATCGATTATATGTATGCGGGCCTGCTGGACCGGGCCGAAGCCTTGTTCCAGCAACTGATGGGCGACAGGGAATACGGCCGTAAGGCGTCACTGCAGCTGATTGAGCTGTACCAGCAGGAAAAGGAGTGGGGCAAGGCCGCCCAGGTAGCCCAGACTTTGACGGCCGGCGATCACGACCCGGCCATGTTCAAGATGCTGGCCTACATCACCTGTGAGCTGGCTGAGGATGCCCTTAAGCAGGACGATCGCTGGACGGCTCAGAAGCTGGCCAGGGAAGCGCTCGAGTACGACAGTTCCTGTGTCAGGGCGACATTTATCATGATGAAGCTTCTTGTCCGTCAGGGGAGTTACAAGGATGCGGCCAATCAGAGCCTGAAAGTCTTTGATCAGAATCCCGAGTTTGGCTCTGAGGCGGTGGACCGATTAATGAAGCTTGAGCGGGAACACGGTGATGTCGGGCGCCTCGCCAAAAAGCTCGGGAAATTCTACGAAACCTGGCCCAGCACCAGCCTTCTGCTGGCGCTGGTGGAGTCTGTTGAACGCACTTCGGGCAGAATGGCCGCCATCGAGCTGCTGCGTCGCGAGCTGGAGGTCCGTCCCAGTGTGCGGGGCTTGCTGCGGCTGGTGGAACTGGCAGGCTACGAAAAAGGCATGACCACCGATGAAGGCCGCCTGGTCAGCCGCATTGGCCATCTGATACTGGCGAATCGGCCCGTTTACCGCTGCGTGAACTGTGGCTTCTCCGGGCAGCAGCTGCACTGGTTGTGCCCCAGTTGCAAGCAGTGGGAAACCGTTCGCCCGATACAGGGTGTGGAAGCTGAATAATCCGATGACACGACATTCTGCAGGAAACTGACTGTGCAAAGCCCCGATAACCCCCAAATCATTGTTGCCCTCGATTTTCCGTCAGACCAGCCTGCGCTGGCACTGGTCGACCAGCTTGATCCGGCTAAATGCCGCCTGAAAGTGGGCAAGGAACTCTTCACCCTCTCTGGTCCCGGACTGGTCAGGGAACTTCACGGCCGCGGTTTCGAGGTGTTTCTGGATCTGAAGTTCCATGACATTCCCAATACCACATCTGCTGCGGTTGCCGCGGCTGCTGACCTGGGGGTATGGATGGTCAATGTGCATGCTTCCGGTGGCGAAAAAATGATGACCGCCTGTCGCGATCGCCTGGAGAGTTTCGGCAAGGACCGGCCGTTGCTGATTGCGGTCACAGTGCTGACCAGTATGGACTCAAAAGAGCTCGCCGGTATCGGCATCACGGACTCCCCCGAAGCCCAGGTCTCCCGCCTGGCAACCCTGACCCGTAGCTGCGGCCTGGACGGTGTTGTCTGCTCGGCGCAGGAGGCTCCAACGTTAAAAATGGAGCAGGGTGGTGATTTCAGGCTGGTCACCCCTGGTATCCGCCCCTTGTCTGCCGACAAAGACGACCAGCAGCGCATCATGACCCCCACCGATGCCATCAAAGCCGGTTCAGACTATCTGGTTATCGGCCGCCCCATTACCCAGGCTGCTGATCCTCTGGCGGCGTTGGAGGCTATTCATGATGAGGTGTTATCCATCAGGTAACACCAAATGTAGGTCGGATTAGCGCAGCGTAATCCGACAGCATACCTGAAGCTCCGCCGCCAGCCTTCCAATGTGCTGCTACGGCGCGGCGCCCCTTCCCTCCCAAAAAACGCTACAAGCACATCCATGTGCGCTTGAGCTCCGCCATCCATGGCTCCGCACATTTTTGGGAGGGAAGGTGCGCCGCGCCTGTTTGGTCAGCGTTGATATCGCAACAATTGTCGGATTACGCTGCGCTAATCCGACCTACTGGTGTTGCAGGCGGATGAAGAGGTTGAGCTGAAACGAAAAAAGCCGCCAATCCAGAGGACTAGCGGCTTTTCGGAATAGTGGCTCCCCGAGCTGGGCTCGAACCAGCGACAAACGGATTAACAGTCCGTTGCTCTACCAACTGAGCTATCGGGGAACGTCGTCATGTGACGAGGCGCGTATATTAAGGTTACCCCAACGCCTCGTCAACCCCTTACCGGAAATTTTAGCCGAGGGCCTTCTTGAGGCGCTCAATGGCCTGCTTCAGGGTATCCAGACCGGTGGCAAAACTCAGGCGCATATGTCCCGGTGCGCCGAAGGCGGAACCTGGAACCAGGGCAACGCCGGCCTCCTTCAACAGCTTTTCGGCAAACTCCACATCGTTGCTGACATCAGCGTCTGTATCGATGGCACCCTGGAAGCTCGGGAACACGTAGAAAGTGCCGTCGCCCCGCAGGCACTCGACGCCGGGCAGAGCATTCAGGGCCTCCACCAGGTAGTCGTGGCGTTCCTTGAAGGCGGTAACCATCTCCTGCACGCAATCCTGGGGGCCGTCCAGGGCTGCCGCTGCGGCCGCCTGGGAAATGGATGCCGGATTGGAGGTGCTCTGGGACTGTATCTTCTTCATGGCACCGATGATTTCTGCCGGGCCCGCGGCATAGCCGATGCGCCAGCCAGTCATGGAGTAGGCTTTGGAAACGCCGTTCAATACGAAAGTGCGGTCATACAGCTCCGGTGTGGCGTTCAGGATGTTGCAGAACGGCTGACCAGTCCACAGGATAGGCTCGTACATGTCGTCGGTGGCGATCATGATCTGCGGATACTTTTTCAGCACTTCGCCGATCGCCTTCAGTTCGTCCAGGCTGTAGGCCATGCCGCTGGGGTTGGACGGACTGTTGATCACAAACAGGCGTGTGCGCTCGGTGATGGCGTTTTCCAGTTGTTCCGGAGTGATCTTGAAACGGGTTTCGGCGGTAGTTTCGATGATTACCGGTTTACCTTCAGCCACCAGAACCATATCGGGGTAGGAGACCCAGTAGGGAGCCGGGATAATGGCTTCGTCGCCTTTGTTCAGGGTAGCCAGGGCAAGGTTGAAAAAGCTCTGTTTGCCACCACTTGATACCAGGATCTGGTTGGCTTCGTAATCCAGCCCGTTGTCCCGTTTGAACTTCGCTATGATCGCCTTCTTGAGGGCGGGCGTACCATCAACGGAGGTGTATTTGGTCTGGCCATTATTGATGGCTTCAATAGCCGCCTGCTTGATGTGATCCGGCGTGTCGAAGTCCGGCTCGCCGGCACCAAGGCCAATGATATCCTGGCCGGCAGCGCGTAATTCTGCTGCCTTGTTGGTAACTGCGAGGGTGGGAGAGGGCTTGATTGCCTGTACTCGGCTGGAAAGTTGAAGGTCCAAACTTGCGCTCCTTAAAGCTGCATCTGATAGGGCTACGGCGCCTGAGAGGTAGTGGATTACACCATGTTCAGGCCGCGTTGAATGGTACAGATGGTACCATGAAGCCTGCGTAACGATAAGTTTCTCTGCAGTTTGCAGGTTCTGACATTTACTGAGCAGCCCGCTTTGTAACCCAAATCTGATTGAACGGAGGATGTCTCCCGACCATGGCCACTTCAGTAACCGGCGCGCTGATGAAAGACGGTGCTTTCAAGGTGGATTCCCCATTTCAGCCAGCGGGTGATCAGCCCAAAGCCATTGCAGGACTTGTGGATGGTATCCACTCAGGTCTGGCGCACCAGACACTTCTTGGTGTGACCGGCTCGGGCAAGACATTCACTATTGCCAACGTGATCCAGCAGGTGCAGCGGCCAACCATTATCATGGCTCATAACAAGACCCTGGCAGCCCAGTTGTACGGGGAGTTCCGGGAATTCTTTCCGGACAATGCTGTTGAGTACTTCGTTTCCTATTACGATTATTACCAGCCGGAAGCCTATGTGCCGTCGTCCGACACGTTCATCGAAAAAGACGCGTCCATCAACGAACACATAGAGCAGATGCGCCTGTCCGCCACGAAAGCTCTGCTGGAACGGCCGGACGCCATTATCGTGGCAACGGTATCGTCTATTTATGGCCTGGGTGATCCCCAGTCCTACCTCAAGATGATGCTGCACCTGGACCGTGGTGACCAGATCGACCAGCGCTACATCCTGCGGCGGCTGGCTGAACTGCAATACACGCGCAATGACATCGAATTCCACCGTGCCAACTACCGGGTGCGTGGTGATGTGATCGACGTGTTCCCGGCGGAATCTGAAAAAGAAGCCATCCGTATCGAACTGTTCGATGACGAAGTGGAGAACCTCAGTTACTTTGACCCCCTGACCGGCGAGGTTCTGCGTCGGGTACCACGGGTAACCATCTATCCCAAGTCCCACTATGTTACGCCGAGACAGACGGTGCTGGATGCGGTGGAACATATCAAGGTGGAGCTGGACGTGCGTCTGCAACAACTGCGTGACAACAATCGTCTGGTGGAAGCCCAGCGGCTGGAAGAACGTACCCGCTACGACATCGAGATGATGCTGGAGCTGGGTTACTGCAATGGCATCGAAAATTACTCGCGCTACCTCTCAGGTCGCCGGCCGGGTGAGGCGCCGCCAACGCTGTTTGATTACCTGCCACCCAACGCACTGCTGGTGGTGGATGAATCCCATGCCACCATTCCCCAGATCGGTGCCATGTACAAGGGCGACCGCTCCCGCAAGGAAACCCTGGTGGAGTACGGCTTCCGGCTGCCCTCGGCACTGGATAACCGGCCCATGCGGTTTGATGAGTGGGAGCGGATTGCGCCGCAGATGCTGTTCGTATCCGCCACGCCCGGCAACTATGAAGCCGAGCATTCGGGGCAGGTGGTTGAACAGGTGGTCCGCCCGACCGGTCTGCTGGATCCGGAAATCGAGGTCCGCCCCGCGTCTACCCAGGTGGACGACCTGCTCTCGGAAATCCGCCTGCGCTCCAATGTCAACGAACGGGTGCTGGTGACCACGCTCACCAAGCGCATGGCCGAGGATCTCACCGACTTCCTGATGGAACACGACATCCGCGTGCGTTATTTGCACTCGGACATCGACACCGTGGAGCGCGTGGAAATCATCCGCGACCTGCGCCGGGGCGAGTTCGACGTGCTGGTGGGTATCAACCTGCTGCGCGAAGGCCTGGATATGCCGGAAGTGTCACTGGTTACTATCCTCGATGCCGACAAGGAAGGTTTCCTGCGTTCCGAGCGCTCCCTGATCCAGACCATAGGCCGCGCCGCCCGTAACCTTCACGGCAAGGCGATTCTCTATGGCGACCGGATCACCGGTTCCATGCAGCGGGCCATCGATGAAACCGAACGCCGCCGCGCGAAGCAGGCAGCCCACAATGAGGCCCATGGCATTACACCCCAGGGCCTGAACAAGAAGATTGCGGACATCATGGAAGGTGCCGGTGGCGGCAGTGGGCGCGGTCGGCACAAGGCTGAACGTCCCGGTGAGAAGGCTGCCGAGGAGGCGGAAAGATACCGGGCGAAGACTGGTAACCGCTCTCCGGAGGAGATCCTCAAGGAGATCACCCGCCTGGAAGACGACATGTACAAGGCCGCTGCCGATCTGGATTTCGAGACGGCTGCGCGCTTGCGGGATGATATTTCCGAGCTGAAAGAGGCGGCTTTGCGGACTGGCTAGTGATTTGTCGGATTAGCGCAGCGTAATCCGACAACCAGTGCTCAGCCCCCACGCTTCGGCCCAATAATAACAGCAGCCTGCAAAGGCTGGTTCTTGCCATAGCGGGACATGCGGTCGAACACGCGACGGTCTACCGGCAGGTACTGTTTGTCGGAGACGGTTTCGCCGATGTCCGTGTCGATCTCGGGATCATGCAGGTACACAAACTGGTCATCAATGGCACATACGGTTACCCAGTGGGGAACGCGGCTGCGGTTCAGCTGCCAGGTGCTGATCAGGATCACCGGAATCCGGCCGTCGTGGAGGGCGGCCTGCATGCCGTCCAGGGTGAGTGGATCATGGTGAAGCTCGATGCCGGTCTGGCCGATGTCGTGGATGAACCCTTCATGCACCAGTTCCAGCACCCGCTTTTTGTCGTCGTTGCGGACCGTATCCTTGAACAGTGCCCCTTCCTTGCTGATATAGGCACTGGCATGAAACCCCCGATGCCAGGCAGCCAATGCCAGGCCGTGGGGGCCGCAGCCGCCGTGGCCGGCGAGCATGAAGATGGTGGTGGCTTCCCGCCACAGCTTCAGCTCTTCCAGGGTAGTCATCGGCTGCTGTTCGTCGAGTGCCGCCATAGCCATGATCAGCGCTGCCGGACCGCAGGAGAACTCCGTGGTCTGGGGATAATAGGGCACTGCCGGAAATTCCTGCGAAGGCGCGTAGAACAGGATGCGGCGTTCGAAGCGCAGCGCGGTGCCGTGGTCTTCGTAGTAGTCGCGATAGGTACCGAACTGACGATAGCCCAGGCGACGGTAGAGGCGGATAGCGGGCGTGTTGTCTTCCCGTACTTCCAGTCTCATCACGATCCGGCCGGCTTCCACCGCAGCGGCTTCGGCTTCGCGAACCAGTTGCTCACCGATGTTGCGGCCACGTTCATCGGGCGACACCGCAATGGAATAGATTCGCGCCAGCCTGGTGGCGGCACTCATCAGCACCAGGCAGTAGCCCACCAGCATCTCGCCGTCCACGGCGACAATCAACCGGTCTCTGGGCACGTCCAGAAAACGGCGAAAGCTACGACGGGAAATCCGGTCATCGCTGAAGCAACGGTTTTCCAGTTTTACCAGAGCGTCCAGGTCATCGCCGGTGGCGTGACGAAATTGCAGTGAGGTCATAGTGTCAGGGCTCTGGATAACGCAAAAGTAAGGGCCGGGTCGGCTCCGGCTTCGGCGGCTATTATGAGTGAGAGCCGACATTGCCGGTAGCGCGCAATTATGCGTAAAAGCACGCATTTCCCGCCAATTGTAGGCCAACACTTTCCGGCGTATTGTTGCGCCATTGTACAGGCCCCGGCTGATACGTGGTTGCCCTGTGTACCTTCCGCTATCCGGCACTGCCCTCATGGAGGAATGCCTCTGATGTCACGTTTGTTGATTGTCGTCGATCGGGCCAGGGACTGGGCGCCGTATTATCCCAGTGAAGACGTGCTCACCTTCGACCAGTATTTGCAGTTCACGACGCCTGGGTCCAGCCGGGTGCGGGTGATTAACCTGTGCCAGAGTGCCCGCTATCTCAGCCGCGGCTATTACTGCTCGCTACTGGCGGAAGCCCGTGGCCACCATGTGGTGCCGTCGGTGATGACCCTGAACGATCTCAGCCGCAAGGGGCTGTTCTCCCTGCAGCTGGATGAGCTGGATGCCAGTGTTATTAACTGGCTCGAGGCGTCAGGGTCTGAAATTGATCCGGTGGCTGACGAAAAGCACGCGACCCATGAAGTGCGCATCCGCACCTATTTTGGCCAGGCTGAACATGCGGACCTCAAACCGGTCGCACGTGCGCTGTTCGACCGCTTTCCATGCCCGATCCTGGAAGTGATTTTCCGCCGCGGAAAAACCTGGCAGATTGCATCCATGAAGCCGGGTTGTCCGGCTGACCTCAGAGGCAAGGAGCAGGACGACTTCGCGGCAGCGCTTGATCGCTTCAGCAGTATGGTCTGGCGCAAACCCCGTACACGCCGCCGGTACCGGTTTGATCTGGCGATGCTGGTCAACCCCGAAGAGGAAATGCCGCCCAGTGACAGGGAGGCACTGAATAAATTCGAGAAGGCCGGCCGCAAACTGGGTATCAACGTCGAACAGATCAGCCGCCGGGACTACATGCGGCTGCCGGAATACGATGGTCTGTTTATTCGCGAGACCACGGCCATCGATCACCATACCTACCGCTTCGCCCGAAAGGCCGAAGCCGAGGGTATGGTGGTAATTGATGATCCGGTGTCTATTCTTCGCTGCACCAACAAGGTCTATCTGGCGGATCTGTTGAAAAACAACAGGATTCCGACGCCGAAAACGCTGATCCTGTCGAAGGACCAGAAAGACAGCGCAGAGCAGGTCATGGGTGAACTGGGCTTTCCTGCGGTTATCAAGATTCCGGACGGCGCTTTCTCCAGAGGCGTCACCAAACCAGAGGATGAAAAGTCCCTGCGGTCCGGGCTGAAGGAGCTTTTCAGGCAGTCTGCCCTGGTGTTGGCCCAGGAATATCTGTATACCGATTACGACTGGCGCATCGGCGTTCTCGGCGGCAGGGCTATCTATGCCTGCAAATACTTTATGGTGCAGGGCCACTGGCAGATCTATCAGCATGGCGGTACAGAGGTGGACAGCGGCGGTTTCGAAACCATGCCCACCTACGAGGTACCAAGGAACGTCATCCAGGCTGCACTGAACGCAACCCGGCTGATCGGTAACGGGCTTTACGGCGTGGACATAAAACAGTCCGGCAACCGGGTGGCAGTCATCGAGGTGAATGACAACCCCAGCATCGACGCCGGGGTGGAAGACCGTTTCCTGGGGGGCGAGCTGTACACACTGATCATGCAGGAATTCCTGTCCCGCATGGAGGATAATCGCCGCCGTTAGACCGCTGGCTCGTTATCCGTGTGGGCGTGCCAGATTCGCAGGCTGCCAAACCAGGGATAATGTGCCAGCTCGCGGCTGATTTTCTGGGCATCCGGAAGCGGTTCGGATTCGGGAATCTCCATGAACAGTTCCATGTGAACCCTGTTGCGCAGGTAATGGAGCCTGAGCCTGCTGTTTGGCGGCAGTCTGTCAATATGCCCGTTTAACTTCTCACGGATTTCCTCGCGGCTGGGAAGTTGTTCCGAGGTCTGGGGCTGGTCTTCATCGTTCTCGGCATCAATATGGAAATTGATATCGATGATATTGTCCAGTTGCTCACGCATTGCAGAAACTACCTGCATGCCGAGCTGATGCCCCTCGGAAACGCTGATCTCAGGCCGCACCACCAGGTGTATATCCAGCATTATGTCGTGACCCATGCGGCGGCTACGGAGCTCGTGAACGTTACGCACACCGTCGATGTCCATGGCCACCTGCTTCAGCAGATCGGTGTCCTCCGGAGACAGCCCCGTATCCACCAGTTCCTTGACACTGTCCCAGGTAAATCTCCAGCCAATGTGAATAATGATGACGGAAATGACGACAGCCGCCAGGATGTCCAGCCAGACGTAGCCGAGCATGGCGCCGACAGTGGAGAACAGCACGATCACTGAAGAAAATGCGTCGGTACGGCTGTGCCAGGCATTGGCAATGATCAGGTCGGAGCGAATCCGGATGCCTACATGGCGGGTGTAGCGGTAAATCCATTCCTTACTGCCAACAGATATGGCGGCGGCAACAAGAACCGGCCACTCCGGCAGGTCAACGGCGCCTTCTCCCAGAAGTCTGAGGGTGTTGTCCCACGCCAGGACGGCGCCGACCGCAATCAGGAAGCTGCCCAGCACCATGGTGCCCATGGTTTCAATACGCTGATGGCCATAGGGATGGTCGGCATCAGGACCCTGGCGGGATACACGCATGACCCCCAGAACTACCACGTCCGATGCGACATCAGTGAATGAGTGAATGCCATCCACCAACAGGGCCTGAGAATGGAACAGCGTACCACCAATCACCTTGATAACGCCCAGGAAGGCATCCAGCAGCATGCCGATTACTGTGACTCTGGAAGCCGCCCTGCGCTCTTCAGGCAGGTTTTGCCGAGGCTGTACGGACGGTTTCTGGTGGTCTTTCATTATTTTGCTCCGGAGGCTGGGAAAGCCAGTATAACGGTTTTTCGGGCGAGCTCAGGAAAATGCCATCCGGGCCGCAACCTGGATGATTTATGCACATGGACGAGGAATAGCTTCAAGCCTACATCTCCTGTCTTCTGTGCTTTCTTCCAAGATAAAAATCAGTTTAAGTAATTGATATGTAAGCATAAATAAACTGATCAAAAATTGATCAATCTGTAGACTGGCGCGGATTACAAGGGTTCAACGGCGTTGCCCCGCGATTTTCAACAGGGTTATCCACAGATTCCGTGGAAAAGGTCACAACACCTTAACGCTACAGACATTTAACTGTCATGTGGGTGGTGTAAGCGATGCTGTGGAAAAGTTGCGGTATACTCCGCGTCATTCTCGACCTGGGAGATTCTTTATGTACGGCATTATGCGCAAATTGCTGTTCCGGCTGCCCCCGGAGACTGCCCATGATCTGGCTCTGACCGGTCTCGATATGGCTGGAAAACTCGGATTGCTGAAGGCTTTTGTCACCGAGCCGGACCCGTTACCCGTGCGGGTAATGGGCCTTGATTTTCCCAATCCGGTTGGCCTTGCCGCTGGCCTCGACAAGAATGCTGATCATCTGGATGCCCTGGGTGCGCTGGGTTTCGGGTTTATCGAAGTGGGTACGGTGACGCCACTTGCACAACCAGGCAACCCCAGGCCGCGCATGTTCCGGTTATCCGGGCATCAAGCCATTATCAACCGGATGGGCTTCAATAACCACGGCCTTGAACATTTGCTGGACCGTGTTGACCGGCGACGTTATCCCGGTGTGCTGGGCATCAATGTTGGCAAGAACAAGGTAACACCCAACGAGGAATCCGAATCGGATTATCGCAAGGGCATTGCAGCTGTCTACTCCCGCGCCGATTACATCACCGTGAATGTGTCGTCGCCAAACACGCCGGGGTTGCGCGATCTTCAGTTCGGTGACTCGCTAAAAGGCCTGATGCAGGCCATCAAGGATGAGCAGGCCCGCGGTGAAAAAGAGCACGGTCGCTATGTGCCACTGGCGGTCAAAATTGCCCCGGATATGGACGAGGCCGGTATCCGGTTTGTTGCGACAGCATTAAAAGAGTCGGGACTTGACGGAGTGATTGCAACGAACACGACCATCAGCCGTGACGCTGTTGCAGGTCATCGGCATGCCGGCGAAGCAGGCGGTCTAAGCGGTCGACCCGTGCGGGAGCCATCCACACGGGTGATTCAGGCGCTTTATGCGGAGCTGGGCGATACGTTGCCCATTATCGGGGTAGGTGGCATAACCGACGGTGACAGTGCGGCTGAAAAGATTCGGGCCGGGGCAAAGCTGGTCCAGATTTACACAGGATTTATCTATCGCGGGCCGGCGCTGATACGGGAGTCCGTTGAGGCGATTCGTCAACTGGGGTGAGGGCTTTGGAACACGGCGGTGTCAGAAATAAAATGGGCCCGCTTAGCGGGCCCGTGCGGGGAACGAACCCCGTGGCGCTTCATCGCATGGTCCGGGTCGGGAGGACCCGTTTGGGTTGCTCTGAGTACTGCGTCAAATTGTGTATTGTTGAAAGATCAGATTAAAGATTCGGAGCTTTGGCAAATGGCGTCATGCTGTTGTTACGTTTGCCAGTTTGTGGATGCCGGATACGCCGGTCATGCCCTCCCATTGATCTGTGCGGCCCTCTCGCCACCCGTTGAGCCATTCCTGGCGCACTTCCGGTTGTTCCAGCGGGCAGCTGTCTTTTGCTTTACCGGACACGCCGGCCAAGTAGCCCCGTTTGAATGCACGAGCGTACATATCTCTTTTCTGTCTTTTCATGCCGTTCCTCACTAATGGATTAACAGAACAAGCGTGTACACATCTGCAGTGGCCGTGACCAGGGCAACCCTTCCGAGGTAACCCACTATTGTCAGGTATGGCCAGAGCAGTCAGGATCCTGTTAACAGAGAACCTTTATCAGGCTCCCCGGAACGACGCGTCACTTACAAGGTAGGACTAAACCAGCGCTCTTGTACACTATTTATTTAATCTATATGAAGCTTTTTTTATAGTTTTGTGACATAAAAATCCGGGAAGCTGTGGGAATGCGCTATTCCTGCGACCTGACCTAGCTCACAGAAACGACTCAGGAGTCGAACGTGTCAGATCTTAACTATTTCGTAACCTGCCCGAAGGGCCTGGAATATCTGCTGGAGGACGAACTGCGTACCTTTGGCATGGATCCGGTCCGTAATGCGCCGGCAGGTGTGTGGGCCAATGGCAGCCTTGAGAGCGGCTATCGCGCCTGTCTGTGGTCGAGGCTGGCAAACCGGGTCATTCTTCACCTGGCAGATGTGGATGCCACCTCCGACGACCAGATGCTTGGCGGGGTAACAGATCTGGCGTGGCAGGACCATATTCCCGTCGACGGCAGTTTCCGGGTCAATTTTGTAGGCCAGAACGAGGCCATTCGCAATACTCAATATGGTGCCCAGCGTGTAAAGGACGGCATCGTGGACCGCTTGCGCAGCGCCAGCGGCCAACGGCCTTCCGTGGATGCAAAGAGTCCCGACGTGACCGTTTCTGCCCGTCTGAATCGCGGCAAATTGTCGGTAGGCATTGAGCTCAGCGGCGATAGCCTGCACAAGCGGGGTTATCGCACCGAGAAGGGCGCGGCGCCTCTGAAAGAAAACCTGGCAGCTGCCTTGCTGGTCCGATGCGGCTGGCCGGAGATCGCCAAAGCCGGAGGCGACTTTATCGATCCCATGTGCGGCTCTGGCACGCTGGTGATCGAGGCCGCGATGATGGCTCTGGATCTGGCTCCGGGCCGCAAGCGTGAGCGATTCGGGTTTGAACGCTGGCTGGGGCATCAGCCAGACCTCTGGCTGGCGCTCCGCCAGGAGGCGGAGAAGCGTGCTTATGAAGGCAAGCAGGGTATCGCGGGACGTATGCCGTTGTTCGTGGGTTTTGATCAGGACCGGGGTGTGATCCAGACCGCCAGAAATAACCTGCAGCGCGCGGGACTTGAGAGCATTGTAAAGGTTGAGCAGCGGGCCATTGATGACTTCGCCCGGGATGAAGACTGGGCCGGGACTGGCCTGGTACTGGTGAATCCTCCCTACGGCGAGCGGCTGAGCGAACGCAAGAAACTGGGCAAGCTGTATCGCAGTCTTGGTGAGGCTGTTAAAACGGCGTTACCTGGCTGGCGGCTTGGCGTGTTCACCGGTGCACCGGAATACGGGAAATCCATCGGCCTGCGCAGCTACAAACAGTATCGCCTGTTTAACGGCAAGTTGCCGGCACAGTTGCTGCTGTTCAATGTGGATGATGTCAGCTCAATGACCCCGAGGGAGCCGGATGTGCCCGGCGAGGTGTCGCCGCGCATTGCCAATGAAGAGCGCGCGGCGATGCTGCGCAACCGCCTGAAGAAGAACCTGAAGACCGTGGGCCAGTGGGCCCGCAAGCAGGGTATTGATTGCTACCGACTGTACGACGCCGATATGCCGGAGTTTGCGCTGGCTATTGATATCTATGACGGCCGGGTTCACGTGCAGGAGTATGCGGCGCCCAAGACGGTGGATGAGCGTTCCGCCCGCGAGCGTCTGGCAGAAGCCCTGGCGGTCATTCCCGAGGCGATCGGTGTCGATCGGGAAGATATGGTCTGTAAGCAACGCCAGCGACAGACTGGCACCAGCCAATATGAGAAGCAGGCGGCCAGCGGAGAGTTTTTCAATGTTCACGAGCATGGTTGCGTGCTGAAGGTGAACCTCAGGGATTACCTGGATACCGGTTTGTTCCTGGACCACCGCCCTGTGCGGCACTGGATTCAGCAGCATGCGGCAGGCAAGCGGTTCCTCAACCTGTTCTGCTATACCGGCGCCGCTACGGTTCATGCGGCTGTGGGCGGCGCGACCCGTTCACTGAGTCTGGACATGTCGAAAACGTACGTGAACTGGGCTGAGGAGAATCTGGCGCTCAATGGCGCCGACGCATCGTATCATCGGGTAGAGCAGGCAGATTGCCTGGCATGGTTGGCTGCCAGGCCGTCCACTGACCAGCGGTTTGATCTGATCTTCATGGATCCGCCGACGTTCTCGAACTCAGCCCGTATGGCCGGGGTGCTGGATATCCAGAAGGATCATGGACGGCTGATACAGCAGGCGATGCAGCGTCTGACGTCTGAGGGATTATTGATCTTCTCGACCAATTTCCGGCGCTTCAGGCTGGACGAGAGCCTGGAGGCGGAGTTTGCCGTTGAGGAAGTGACTCGCGACACACTTGACCGGGATTTTGAGCGTAACGCGCGGATTCACCGGTGCTGGCATATTCGCCACAACCTCTGAGGTCACGTCAGAACGCAGACCCGCCTGTTCAGGTTATTCAAACAGGCCTTCTTCCCGGGCAATCAGCAGCAGCGCATAAACCCCGTTTTCCGGTAGCCGGGGTTCAAGGCCTTCATCTGACAGCAACTGGCGGCGGCGGTCGTCCAGCTCTTCGCGGGGCATGGTGGTAATGAGTTCTTCAATACCGGCGATTTCGAAAGGCGCATCCATACTGACCGCCGTAAAAATAAGGTCCACAAGGACTTCATCCGGATCCATGCCGTCCACGTAAACGGTCTGGTCCGGCAGGTCCTGATGGAGTTCCTGGGCCAGCTCGATCAGCGGTACGCCCTGTTCTTCCAGATAAAGCAGGTCAATGTCGCCCAGGTCGGCGTCTTCCGGTATCCATTCGTCTGCCGGGGCAATGACGACGGTTTTCATCTGTCCGTCTTCCAGCGACCAGGCCATGGCGACGGGAAACAGAACATCGTCGGTCTGGCAGTATTCGATATCGAGAAAACGTGGTGCGGGCAAGGTACACTCTCCGGGTAGCCGGGCTGCACTCGGGCAGCTGTATTGTACGGATATGACGTCGGGCGCCATCATGCCATACTGGCGCCGCAATTATCAGTTTATCAGGAACATCATGGAACACGCTGAATTTAACAACGATCTGCTCGAATTTCTCAACGTTTCACCCACACCCTGGCACGCAGTTGCCGCCATGAAACAGCGGCTGGATGAAGCAGGTTTCCTCGCCCTGGACGAAAAAGAGGACTGGGACCTGGACGCCGGCCAGGGGTATTACGTGATCCGTAATGGCTCCTCCATTATAGCGTTCCGCACTGGCCGCCGCGACGTGGCGGAAGCTGGCATCCGTATGGTGGGTGCGCACACCGACAGCCCGTGCCTGAAGGTGAAACCGAACCCGGAACTGCGCCGCAAGGGCTTTTTCCAGCTGGGTGTGGAAGTGTACGGCGGCGTGTTGCTGAACCCCTGGTTTGACCGCGACCTGTCCCTGGCTGGGAGGGTCACTTATGCGGATGAATCCGGCCGTGTGAAAGACGCCCTGGTGGACTTCCGTAAACCTGTCGCCTACATTCCCAGCCTGGCCATTCATCTGGACCGGGAGGCCAACAGCAATCGCACGGTGAACCCGCAAACAGATCTGCCGCCTGTGCTGATGCAGGTGCCGGAAGAAGACACCACGCGCTTTGCCGATCTGCTGACCCAACAGCTTGTCCAGCAGCAGCCCGATCTCCGTGTGGGCAAGATTCTGGGTTATGAGCTGGGCTTCTACGATGCCCAGCCAGCATCGTTGGTGGGGCTGCGCGAGGATTTTATTGCCTCTGCCCGGCTGGACAACCTGTTGAGTTGCTTCATCGGCCTGCAGGCGCTGATCGCGTCTTCAGGAGACGAACCGGCACTGCTTGTCTGCAATGATCATGAGGAAGTGGGAAGCATGTCCGCAGAGGGCGCCCAGGGGCCATTCCTGTCAGCGGTTCTGGACCGGTGGTGCGGTAAGGGCAGAGCACGAGCAATCGCGCGCTCCATGATGATATCGGCGGACAATGCCCACGGCATCCATCCCAACTTCCTCGACCGGCACGATGAGAACCATGGCCCGTTACTGAATCAGGGGCCGGTGATCAAGGTGAATCACAATCAGCGCTATGCCACCAATAGCCGATCAGCTGCACTGTATCGTCACATCAGTGATGAACTGGACCTGCCTTATCAGACCTTTGTGGTGCGCAGTGATATGGGATGTGGTAGCACGATTGGGCCGCTGACAGCCGGTAATCTGGGTGTGACAACACTGGATATCGGCGTACCGCAATTTGGCATGCATTCGATCAGGGAAATGGCTGGCACGAGGGACGGCGTAACGCTTTTCCGCGTCCTGCGGGAATTCATGCAGCGGGGGGAAGTGCTGTAAGTGGCTCCCCGAGCTGGGCTCGAACCAGCGACAAACGGATTAACAGTCCGTTGCTCTACCAACTGAGCTATCGGGGAACAAAGTCGGAATGGCGAGCATGTTAGGGGCTTTCCCCGGTGGCGTCAACCCCATGAATCGAAAGGCTAAATTTTGTACTACCAAGTTCCTGACTACAAACCGCCGCTCTGGTTGCGCAACGGCCATGTCCAGTCGATCTGGCCGACGCTGTTCCGCAAGGTAAATCTTGAGGGTCCGGAGCGGGAAGTGTTGCCCACCGATGACAACGACCAACTGCACCTGGACTGGTACCGTCAGGGCAGTGACCGGCTGGCGGTGTTGTCTCATGGCCTTGAGGGGAATAGCCAGCGCCCTTATATGCAGGGACTGGCGCGCGCGTTACTGAGCGACGGCTGGGATGTGCTGGCCTGGAATTTCCGCTCCTGTGGCGGAGTGATGAACAATCAGCCCCGCTTCTACCACAGTGGTGCGACCGGCGACCTGGACCGGGTGGTGCAGCATGGGCTTGGACAGGGGTATAAAGCGGTGTTTCTCTCGGGCTTCAGTATGGGCGGCAATCTCACCCTGCTGTATCTTGGGCAGCAGTCCGAGCAAGTGGACAGTCGCATCTGCGGCGCTATTACCTACTCCGTACCCTGTGATCTGGCCGGCAGCGCCGATACCCTGGCCCTGCCCAGTCGGCGTATCTACATGCAGCGTTTCCTGCGGGACCTGCAGGTGAAGATGGAGGAGAAATCAAAGCGGTTTCCCGATCTCATTAATACCGAAGGCTTTGGGAATATTCGCAGTTTCCATGAATTTGATGACCGCTATACTGCTCCGTTGCACGGCTTCCGGGATGCACAGGATTATTGGGCGAGTTGTTCGGCACTGTGGAAGCTGAAAGATATCCGTGTGCCGTCGCTGATCGTCAATGCGGCCGATGATCCGTTTCTGTCGCGGCGATGCTTTCCCGAATCCCGCGAGGAACTGGGGACACATGTGCGGCTGGAGTCGCCTCGCTGGGGTGGGCATGTGGGCTTTGTCGAACACGCCCGGGATGGCTATTACTGGTCGGAGCGTCGTGCCGTGGCGCATGCCCGGTCGCTATTGGCATGAATCAGGGCGGTCACTGGCGCAGCATGGGCTCCAGCACCGGCCAGACATTATCCAGTAACTGGTGCTGGGCCTCGGCAGTAGGGTGGACGTCGTCATCCTGCATCATGTCTTCCTGGTCATAGATGCCATCCAGAAAGAAAGGTACCAGTTCCGTGTCCTGTTGCTCGGCCAGTTCCGGGTAGATTTCTGCGAACGCACGGGTATAACGTTCGCCGTAATTGGGAGGAATCTGCATGCCCACGAGCAAGGCCCGGGCGCCGGCTTCATTGACCTGCTCAATCATGCCGGACAGATTGCTGCGGATGACATCGGGGGGGAAACCCCGCAGGCCGTCATTGCCCCCCAGTTCGATAATGACAATGTCCGGCTCGTTTTCATCCAGCAGCCTGGGCAGGCGCCGCAGACCGCCGTCGGTGGTTTCACCGCTGATGCTGGCATTGACTACCTGCCAGTGATCGAGGCCTTCTTCATCGAGGCGCTCTTTCAACAGGGCGACCCAGGCTTCTTCGGTCTGCACGCCATAGGCCGCACTGAGACTGTCACCAAAAATCATCAGTGTGTTCTGGCCGGCCTGTGCTTGCGTACCGACACAAATTAAAGCCAGGAAAACTATTGATCTCAGGCGTAAAAATACCGTATGCATAGAGACTTGTTTCCAATAAAACCGTTTTCAATAAAATCGTTGTGGAGAACCTGTGAGCGACCCGAGTGAGCACAAACCGGAAAGTCAGCGTCCCATGCTGAAAGTCAGCAACCTGACCCACAAGGTTAGCCTGGAGACTGATACGTTAACGATCTTGCAGGGGGTCAGTCTGGAAATCAACCGCGGTGAGTCGGTGGCGATTGTCGGGCGCTCAGGTTCTGGCAAGACTACCCTGCTGGGACTGTTGGCCGGGCTGGATACCCCTTCGGAGGGTTCGGTTGAACTTGATGGTTCGGTGATCAGCCAGCTCAGCGAGGACGATCGCGCAAAGCTCCGCTCCCGTCGGGTCGGTTTCGTGTTCCAGTCGTTTCAGCTGTTGCCGGCACTGACGGCGCTGGAGAACGTCATGTTGCCACTGGAGCTCGGCGGGTTTGACAGCCCTCAGGCCAAGGCGCGGGAATTGCTGGAGCGGGTCGGGCTTGGTGAGCGACTCTACCATACGCCCCGGCAGCTTTCAGGCGGGGAGCAACAGCGTGTTGCCATTGCCCGGGCCTTTGCCTCGGAGCCCTCCATCCTGTTTGCGGATGAGCCCACTGGCAACCTGGATAACCGTACCGGCGCAGACGTGTCAGATCTGTTAATGACGCTGAACCGGGAGCAGGGCACCACGCTGGTTATGGTCACTCACGACGAGCAGCTTGCCGCTCGCTGTAGCCGCC
This sequence comes from Marinobacter orientalis, assembly GCF_004792665.1. Classification (GTDB taxonomy): domain Bacteria; phylum Pseudomonadota; class Gammaproteobacteria; order Pseudomonadales; family Oleiphilaceae; genus Marinobacter; species Marinobacter orientalis. The sequence continues at coordinate 252,710 of NZ_SRZX01000004.1, read as the reverse complement.
ATTTCAATATTGAAGCCGGCATCCTTACCGAACCCTCAACGTCAGAACAGTCGGAAGCGGTGAACTGATGGCGGCGTCGAAGAAGCTGATGTCAGTCAAACGCGACTGGCGCGAGAGAGACGTACGCGTTGTTCTGTCAGCGCTGGTCATTGCTGTTGCTACCGTGGCGACCATTGCCCTGTTTGCGAGCCAGTTACAGCGCACACTGGTTTCCTCGGCCAGTTCCTTCCTTGCCGCCGACCGCCAACTGGAAGCGGAAAACGGGCGGCCAGTTCCGCAAGCCTGGATGCAGGAAGCCGAACAGCGCGGCCTTGAAACTGCCCGCATGGTTGAGTTTTCCACCATGGTTTACGGCGCTGACAATTTCCAGCTGGTGTCGGTCAAAGCGGTCAATAACGAATACCCGCTGCGCGGCCAGGTGGAGTATCAGGTAGGTGCGGATGCCGCCAGGCAGACAGTCTCCCACGGGCCCCCGCCGGGAGAAGTGTGGATAAATCCGCGCCTGTTGCGATTACTGGAACTTGGGATCGGGGACAGCCTGGAAGTCGGTAATCACGAGCTGACTATCTCCGGTCTGCTGGTTCGCGAGCCGGATGGTGGCTTCAACATGTCATCACTGGCACCCCGGGTAATGATGCACGTGGACGATGTGGAACCCACCGGGGTGATCAAGGAAGGCAGCCGGGTAGAGTACGTTTACCTGTTTGCCGGCGAAGAGTCTGCCCTCAACGACTATTACAGCTGGCTGCAGCCGCAGCTGGAGCCCAGTCATGAATGGGAAGGCGTACGCGATGGTGAAACTTTCTCCCGGTCACTGGAGCGGGCCGAGCGTTTTCTCCTGCTGGGGGGCAGTCTGGCGGTAATGCTGGCGGCCGTTGCCGTGGCGGTAGCCAGCCGACAGTATGCGCTGTCCCAGAGAGATACTGTAGCCTTGCTGAAAACTCTGGGGGTGAGCAGTAAAGGGATTGGCCGGTTGTACATTCGCCGGCTGGCCCTCTGGGGCATTGTCGGTGCCATCGGCGGGCTTCTGGTGGCTCTGCCCCTGTATTGGCTTATGTCCAGTGTGCTGGGGGACGTGCTGGAGCAGCAGATTGATTATCAGCTGGATCCCAATGCCTTGGCGCCGGCACTTCTGACGGCCCTGGTATCCCTGTTTGCCTTTGCCTATCCACCGATTCGAAGATTGCGCAACGTGCCGGCCATGCGGGTGTTGCGCAGCCAGCCTGGTGAGTCCGGCCGTGAAGCTGTTCCCGATCTGATTATTGCGGCAGTGGCAATATTTGGACTGGTATGGATGTATGCCCGCGAGATTTCACTGGTTCTGTCTTTGCTGGGCGGCCTCGCATTTTTGCTGGGGACGCTGGGGTTGCTGGGATGGTTACTGGTGAGCACCCTGCGCAAGATCAGCGGTGGTGGCAATGCCTGGAGGCTTGCACTGGTCGGGCTGTACCGCCATCGTCGCGCCAGTCTGTCGCAGATTGCCGTGTTTGCAATGACACTGATGCTGGCGGCGACACTGATTCTGGTCAGAACGTCTTTGCTCGATGACTGGCAGGCGCAGTTGCCGGAAGATGCACCCAACCACTTCCTGATCAATATCTCACCGCAGGCAGTGGATGAGGTGGACGAGTTCTGGTCAGAGCGCGGGCATCCGCTTGAACAATTGTATCCCATGGTCCGTGGCCGGCTTACAGAACTGAACGGGCAGCCCGTCAAGGAGGCTGTGACCAAGGAGGAGCGGGTCGGGGCCCTGAATCGCGAGCTGAACCTGACCTGGATGGAAGAGTTGCCAGAAGATAACGAGGTCGTGGCAGGAGAGTGGTTCGAAGAGGGGCAGACCGATGGCGTGTCGATCGAGGCGGAGCTGGCCGGTAAACTCGGGGTCAGTGTAGGTGATGAGCTCGGCTTCACCATTGGTTCCGATAAGGTCACCGAAACGGTTACCAGCATCCGGACTGTCCAGTGGGACAGCATGAAACCCAACTTCTACATGGCGTTCCCACCCGGTGGCGGGCTTGAGGATATGCCTGCAACATGGATTACTGCCTTTTTCCTGCCGGCGGATATGAAGGGGGAGCTTAATGACTTTTCGCGACGGTTCCCGACAGTGTCCGTGCTGGAAATAGACCATGTGATTGAACGCATCCAGGCAATCGTGCGTCAGGTAACCCAGGCCATCGAGGCGATACTGGCGTTGATTCTGGCGGCGGCGCTGGTGGTGATGGCTGCCGTGGTCAGTGCCACCATGCAGGACCGGCAACGGGAAGGGGCCTTGCTACGAACCCTGGGAGGGCGCCAGTCGCTGCTGGTGAGAAGCACCATGCTGGAGTTTGCCCTGCTGGGATTCTTTGCCGGCATCCTTGGGGTGGTTGCTGCGGAGGGCGCTGTCTGGGCTCTGCAATTCAGGATGTTTGAAGGGGAGTTTCGCTGGCACTGGCAGGCCGTTCTACCGATTCCGCTGCTCAGCGCCCTGGTATTGGCTCTGTTTGGTCGCTGGCAACTGAAGCCTGTATTGAGCGTCTCACCCATGCTACTGCTCAGGCGTCTGGAATAGGGCAGCCAGGCTGTGTGGGCAAGGGGGGCTAACGGTAGCCGGCGAGAATGTCGTCCAGCTCGCCGTTCTCCCGCATGGCTGCAAGTTCGCGGTTGAAGGCTTCGGCAAAATCAGCCCAGTCCTTGCGGAGCATTAATCGGAAACCATACTCACTCAGTGTTCTTGATGAGGTGCGGAACTCGTTCTGCATGCCTTCGTTTCGCAAAATCCACCTGCCGACCAGCCGGTCCGCAATCGCAGCATCCATGTCCTCCCCGTGGAGTACGTAGGTGAACATGTCCTTGTCACGGGAAACGTCAAAACGTTTGATCCTGCCAGACTGGAAATGGGGCTCAAGGACAGGGTGGCGGTAGCCCAGGTGGGTTACCAGTGTGAGCGAGAACAGGTCTTTTGGTGCTTCAAATTCCAGGTCCGAATCTTTGGGTATAAACAGCACTTCCTCGATACTTACCACCGGTTTGGTGAAGGCAAACTGCTCAGGGTTGTCCGTCCACTCTTTTGCCCGGGTCGTGCCGTCGATGTAGCCCTCGGATAGCAACTGGTCAACACGTTTGCGGGGTATCGCTTCGGGAATAACCCGGTAGCCCAGGCGACCTGAAATTACTTTGACCACGTCCCACATGATGCCGGAGTGTTTTCCGTTTTCGTTGATCAGATAGGGAGGGTAGCCATTGGGAGAGACGTTAAACCGGAAAACCCGTTCATCCTCCTGCTGGATGGACTGCCCGGCGGCGAGTGCAAAAGGCCCTGACAGTAATGAGAATGCCAGTGCCAGTGAGACAGTGACTGTCGGCAGGCGCCGGCTGGATGCTGGGTTTCGCATAGGTCAGATGCTCTTATCCGTCAGGCCCAGGCCCGCCTGAGAACTGCTCGGGCGTCTTCCAGCGTCACTTCTTTCGGGTTGAACATCACGGAGCCGTCATCCATGGCCATTTCGGCGATGGTGTCCAGTTGATGTTCCTCTACGCTGCCGGTTTCTTTCAGCGTGCGCGGCAACCTGCAACGCTTGAAAAGCTCATCCCGCAGCTTGCGAATGGCAGAAATACTGGCCTCTGCGCGGCGGCTGGCAGGTGTGGCGGCATAGACTTCCGGGCCTTCAAGATAGAGCAGGAGTTCGCCCAATGGAGCCCGGATCGTCTCCAGGTTGTATTCCAGCACGTAAGGCAGATACAGGCTCATACACATGCCATGGGGCAGATGGCAGATGGCACCGGTAGCATGACCGAGGGCATGAACCAGGCCTACCATGGAATTGGAGAAGGCGATGCCGGCCATGGTCGAGGCTTGCGCCAGTTCCAGCCGGTTGTCGCTGTCTTTCGGATTATCCATGACCTCCAGCAGGGAAGTACTGATTTTCTTGATGGCCGCGGTTGCATAGGCATCGCTGAGCGGATTTTTCGCCATACAGGTGAATGCTTCCGTGGCATGGGTCATGGCGTCCATGGCGGTGGCTGCTGTGATGTGCGGTGGCAGTGTCAGGGTCATCCTCGGGTCGATTACCGCTGCGTTGGGAAGCAGGAACGAGGACGAGAATGGCAGTTTGACTGACTTGGCGGTGTCGGTTATTACCGCAACGGAGGTGACCTCAGAGCCGGTGCCTGCCGTAGTCGGAACCACCAGGAACGGTTTCAGCGGGTGTTTGATGGTCCCCGCGCCACTGTATTCGGCGATGTTGTCACCGCCCTCGGACACCAGGACATTCACGGCCTTGGCCGTATCAATCGCAGACCCGCCGCCGACTGCGATGAGAGAATCGCACTTTTCACGGCGGTAGATGCCGGCAATGTCCTTTACCACGCCGGTCGAAGAGTCCGGCGGGACGTCATCGTAGATACTGATGATTTCCAGGCCGCTCTCTTCACAGGCGGCAATCACGGGGTCAAGCAGGCCGGCGGCGCGAACGCCCTTATCGGTCACAATCATCGGACGTCCGGCACCGAGGCCGGTCAGCTCGTAGGGAATGTGTTCCAGGGCCGCTTTACCGGCAATTACCTTAACCGGGCAGAAAAACTCATAGTATTGATTGGTCATTATGCTCTTACCGTCTCGATAAAATTGGAGGCTACCTTGAGGTATATACGGGCCGCACTGAGGAGCTTCTCGGGCAGGCGCAGATTTGAGGGGTACTCCTTGACCGCACGCTCTGCCACCACCCTGGGCAGGATAAAGGATTCAAGGCGATTCAGGATTCGGGTCATGCGAACGGCGTAGCCGATATCCCCATCCACCAGCATGCGATCGTTAGCAAAAGCGACCGAGGTTTTTTCCTGGAAAGACATTACCAGAAAGGCATGGGCAATATGCTTGAACCGGATGGACAGATCCACTGGCCGGGGCGCGGAATTGCCGTGATAGTGAAAGCGGCCGTCGCCGACGTGCTCCACAATGAGGCGCGAGCCATCCGGCATCACCATCATTTCAAAAAGGAAGCCTTCGGGCAGGCCGCGGGCTTCCCTCCGGGCAGAAGCATCAACTTCGCTGATGGCCTGAAGGGCACGCCCCATGACCTGGAACATCAGTTCCACATAAAGCCGACGAGCCTGAAAGGCCATCGGCTGGATACGTTTCGCGAGCATGGCAATCGTCCGGTTATGGTCTCGATACACTGATTTTTAGAGTTATTGCTCTAAAAGTCAATGCGGACGACGACTTTAGTTCCCCGTCAACTGGACCAGCTTCTGTTGTGCTTCCTGTGCAATCTCTCCTTCAGCCTCGGCAGCGGTACTGTAATACCGGATCGCGTCGTCCCGGCGATTCTGTTTGACTGCAATGTCACCCAGGCGCAGAAAGGCAATGGAGGTGGGAACGGTTTCGTTGGCCTTGTTCAGCCGTTCTTTTGCCTTGTCCAGTTTGTTCAGCTCCAGCGCGTTCAGACCACTGTGCAACTGATAGGCAAACATTTCGGGGTACAGGGACGTGGCTTTATCGAAGTCTGCCTCTGCTTTTTCCGGATTGTCCTTCGCCCTGTAAATGCGACCGCGCAGAGAATAGAAGGCGGCTTCTTCCGGTTCTATGCTGATTGCCTCGTTCACTCTGGCAAGTGCCTGGTCAAGCTTGTCGTTGCTTGCCAGCTTCATGGCTTCCTCGTGAGCCTCATAAGCGGGCTGTCGATCCCGCAAGAACGACAGTTTTTCCTGGTACACGTCCCTGCCGCGGTAACCACCCGCACCTATCTTGTCGACCAGTTCCTGGTTTTCCCGCACGCGCTTCTGTGAAGGGGGGTGGGTGGCGAACATGCCCTCTATAAAGCTGGTTTCGCGGCCTTCGGAAAGGCGGACGAAGAGTTCCTGCAATTCCACCGCCGCCTGCGGGTCATAGCCGGCTTCTTTCATGTAGCGGATACCGTAATGGTCGGACTCGAGCTCGTCCGCCTGGCTGTACTGGGCCAGTGCCAACTGGGCGCCCATGGCTGCGCCCCCCATGATCAGTCCGGCCCACTCGTTATCCGACAGGGCAAAGCCCAGGCCTGCCACGCCCAAACTGATAAGTGTGCCCTGCTGCATGCGCTGGACACTGTGTCGGGCCGCAGCATGAACAATCTCATGGCCCAGAATCGAGGCAAGCTGGGCTTCGTCTTTCAGTTCCGTCAGTAATCCACGATTAATGGCAATCTTGCCGCCCGGTAGTGCCCAGGCGTTAGGAACACTGCTGTTCAGTACCACGAATTCGTAGGGCAGGTCGGGGCGGTCACTGACTTTTGCCAGTTTCTGGCCTACTTCGCTGACGTAACGGTTCAGTTCCGGGTCAAGGTAAAACTGACCGCCCTGGGTCTGCTGGGTGGGTTTGTATTGTTCGCTACCAATGGAAAGCTCCTGGCTTTCGGAGATCAGCGAGAGCTGTTTTTCACCGGTGACCGGGTTAACAGAGCACCCGGATACAAAAGCCAGCACAACAATAACGGTGAGATATCGTAATCCAGCGTGGATGTTCACGGATAAGACTCCTTGGTTGATGTCCCTGGGCAAGTCTGCCGGTTGACGACGTCGCCTTTTATACAGTTTTGCCACGTTTATACCATATCCGCGCTGTCAGCTGTGTGCCTGCAGCTAAAGACCTGTTGTCTGGAGGCTTTCCCGGGGTTGCGTTATCATTGCGAATTACTCCTTCTCACTTGTAATGGTCCTTATGAACGACGCCACTAGAATGGACCGGGTTCGCCGTTTTATAGCAACCCTCAACCAGGGCCGCGAACTGGGTCTGACCGTAACATCGGCAAAAGAGGGCCAGTTGATCCTGTGCCTGCCATACAGCGATCGTATTATCGGCAATCCCGATACCGGCGTGATACACGGCGGTGCCATTACCACTCTGATGGATACGGCCTCCGGCTCGGTGATCATGTGCGCCCTGGAAGAGTTCGAATTATGCCCGACGCTGGATCTGCGAGTGGATTACATGCGTCCGGCTGAACCCCACAAGCCGGTTTACGCCCGGGCCGAAACCTACAGGGTTACCCGCAATATCATCTTTACCCGCTGCGAAGCCTTCCAGGACCCTGGTGATACCGTTGCCAACTGTGTCGCCACGTTCATGAGGATAGGCAAAGAGGCAATGCCCAAGTCTTTCCGTAAACTGATCGACGGAGGCAAAGCATGACCAGCCCGGAAATCCTTCGCTACACCCAGGAAACCGGTGATTTTTCCCGCATGCTGGAAAGCATTCCCTACGCCCGCTTCATCGGCCTGGCATGCGACCGCTTCGGCGACGACCTGATTTTCCGCCTCCCCAGAAAAAAGGAGAACCTGGGCAATCCGATACTGCCGGCCATTCACGGCGGTGTCATCGGTGGTTTCATGGAGTTGTCTGCGGTCATCTACCTGATGATGTCCCAGGAAACCCTGCGCATGCCCCGGATTGTCGATTTCTCCCTCGATTATCTGCGCGCAGGCCTCAACCGCGAAACCTTCGCAGAGTGCCAGCTCACCCGCCAGGGCAACCGCGTGGCCAACGTGATGATCACCGCCTGGCAGAAATCCCGCTCCCAGCCCATTGCCACAGCCCGGGCGCACTTCCTGCTGGATGATTGACTTCATCTTATCGGGGTTGAAATACCCCGGATGAACCCCATTTCCAAGTTCAGCATATTAGGGATTGATGCAGGCGAGCAGTTGAGGACGGGTTTACGAAACACGCCTCGAGACGTCCATGTGCGGCTCGGGCTCCGCCATCCATGGCTCCGCACCCGCGCCGATCCTCCAAACCCAAACAGCAGGAGAAAAAACAAGCCATGACGGTTGAATCGCAAAAAGAGACCCTTGGTTTTCAGACTGAGGTCAAGCAGCTACTTAACCTGATGATTCATTCCCTGTATTCCAACAAGGAAATCTTCCTGCGTGAGCTGATTTCCAATGCCTCGGATGCAGAAGACAAGCTGCGCTTTGCTGCGCTGAAAGATGACAGCCTTTTCGAGAACGATCCTGAGCTGAAAATTCGTCTGGATTATGATGCGGAGAAGAACACCGTCACTCTCTCTGATAACGGCATCGGAATGACCCGTGATGACGTCGTCCAGAACCTCGGCACAATCGCCCGGTCCGGTACCGCAGAATTCCTGCAGCAGCTTTCCGGTGACGAGAAGAAAGACAGCAAGCTGATCGGTCAGTTTGGTGTCGGTTTCTATTCCTCCTTTATCGTTGCGGACGCGGTGGAAGTCTATACCCGTCGCGCCGGTGCACCTGTTGAGGAAGGCGTCCACTGGGAGTCCAAAGGCGATGGTGAGTTCACCATCGAGAATGTGGATCTTGACGAGCGTGGCACCACAATCGTTCTGCACCTTAAAGACGACGCCAGGGAATTTGCCGACGGTTCCCGCCTGCGCAACCTGGTGAAAAAGTATTCCGACCACATCTCGTTCCCGGTGATGATGAAATCTGAATCCGGGGAAGAGGGCGAGAAGGGCGAGTATGAAACCGTCAACGATGCCACTGCTCTGTGGACGCTGTCCCGCAGCGAGATCAAGGACGAAGAGTACAAGGAATTCTACAAGCACATCTCCCATGACTTTGAAGATCCGCTGACCTGGTCCCACAACAAGGTCGAAGGCAAGCTGGATTACACCAGCCTGCTGTACATTCCAGGACGTGCGCCGTTTGATCTCTATAACCGCGAAGCGCCCCGTGGCCTGAAACTCTATGTGCAGCGCGTGTTCATCATGGACGACGCCGAACAGTTCCTGCCGCTTTACCTGCGCTTTACCAAGGGCGTGATTGACTCCAACGATCTGTCACTGAACGTTTCCCGGGAGATCCTTCAGAACGACAGCACCGTGGACAGCATCCGTACCGCCGTCACCAAGCGGGTTCTCGACATGCTCTCCAAGCTGGCAAAGAAGGAACCGGAGAAATACCAGCAGTTCTGGAACGAGTTTGGCACGGTGATGAAGGAAGGGCCCGCGGAAGACTTCAGCAATCGCGAGAAGATCGGCGGCCTGTTGCGGTTTGCATCCACCCATACCGGCGACGAGGCACAAACAGTGTCGCTGGATGACTACATCGGTCGGATGAAAGAAGGTCAGAGCAAGATCTACTACATCACCGCTGACAATTTCATGGCCGCCAAGAGTAGCCCGCACCTGGAAGTATTCCGCAAGAAGGGCGTCGAGGTGCTGATCCTCTCTGACCGGATTGACGAGTGGATGATGGGCTACCTCAACGAATACGACGGCAAGCAGTTCCAGGACGTTGCCCGCGGCGAGCTTGATCTGGGCGACGTGGAAACCGAGGAAGACAAGAAACACCAGGAAGAAGCCACCAAGGAACACAAGGATCTGCTGGAGCGCATCAAGAACGCTCTGTCCGATCGCGTTCAGGACGTGCGTGTTACCAATCGCCTGACCGACTCACCGGCCTGCCTGGTCGTTGGCGACTTCGACATGGGCGCCCAGATGAAGAAGATCATGGAAGCCGCTGGCCAGAAAGTGCCGGACAGCAAGCCGATTTTCGAAATCAACGTGGACCATCCGCTGGTTCAGCGCCTGGAAAGTGAACAAGGTGAAGAGCGCTTCAAGGAACTGTCCGCAGTACTGCTGGACCAGGCTACGCTGGCCAGCGGCGAGCAGTTGGAAGATCCGGGAGCCTACGTCAGCCGCCTGAACCGCCTGTTGCTGGAACTGGCAAACTAAAGCCTGAAACCGCAGGTCGGATTAGGCGCAGCCGTAATCCGACAGCGGACCGGGCATACAGACCGTAGGTCGGATTAGGCGCAGCCGTAATCCGACAACAGGCCCGACTATGCCAAACAGATATGTGGGATTAAGGCTTTGCCTAATCCGACCTACCATTCCAGGATGCCATGCAGCAGATCATTGTGGACGTCGAAATCAGCCCTGATGAGTGGATAAAGCTCTATCAGGGCATCGCCACCGATGTCCGCACCACGGCCCGGGACGGGCGCTCTGTCCGCTTCCCGGCCCGCATCCTTTCCCGCTTTTACCTCAGCGATGGCGTTCGTGGGAGCTTCCGGATTCTTTTTGACGATGCCGGGAAGTTTATGTCCATTGAAAGGCTCTGATCTCCGACTGCCGCCCATCATTGTCAAAAACTTTCACAAGCTTGTTTTTAATTAATTGTATTAAATGCTTGTGTCGCGTTAAGTTGGATGTTCTCGCCAGAGGGGTAACGCCTTGGCAGACTGCGGGAAAATCTGATAGGCATTCGCTATCCCGTACATAATTAATACTCAGAGCAGAGCACTTTTTTTGTCCTATAGTTAGAGTTGCTTACGTAAAAGCAGTGTCGTTTTGCCAAACCGAATCAGGAGAGAGAAATGACAGAGAACAACAGCTCAGGCGGAAAATGCCCGGTAATGCACGGGTCTAACACGCAGGAGAACGCCGATGTGGTGGCCTGGTGGCCGGAAAACCTGAACCTGGACATCCTGCATCAGCACGATTACAAGACCAATCCGATGGGTGAGGATTTCGACTATCGGGAAGAAGTCAAAAAGCTCGATTACGAAGCACTTGAAAAAGACATGCACGAGCTGATGACCAGCAGCCAGGAATGGTGGCCTGCGGACTGGGGCCATTATGGTGGCCTGATGATTCGCCTGGCATGGCACGCTGCCGGTACTTATCGCCTGGCGGATGGCCGTGGTGGCGCCGGAACCGGTAACCAGCGCTTCGCGCCGATCAACTCCTGGCCGGATAACGGCAACCTGGACAAGGCCCGTCGTTTGCTGTGGCCGCTCAAGAAAAAATACGGCAACAAAGTGAGCTGGGCCGACCTCTTCATCCTGGCCGGCAATGTTGCTTACGAATCCTTTGGCTTCAAAACCTTCGGCTTTTCCTATGGCCGTGAGGACATCTGGCATCCGGAGAAAGATATTTACTGGGGTGCAGAGAAAGAGTGGCTGGCCCCCTCTGATAGCCGGTATGAAAACGTAGAAAACCCTGACACCATGGAAAACCCCCTCGCCGCTGTTCAGATGGGTCTGATTTATGTGAACCCTGAAGGTGTAAACGGCGTGTCGGATCCTCAGAAGAGTGCCGAGCAGGTCCGCGTTACCTTCGCACGTATGGCGATGAACGACGAAGAGACCGCTGCACTGACTGCGGGCGGCCACACCGTTGGCAAAACCCACGGTAATGGCGATGCGGAAGCGCTTGGGCCCGAGCCTGAAGGCGCTGATGTTCACGAACAGGGTCTCGGCTGGCACAACCCGAACCTGAAAGGCAAGGCGACCAATGCCATTACTTCGGGCCTTGAAGGTGCCTGGACCACCAATCCTACCCAGTTCGATATGGGTTACTTCGACCTGCTGTTCGGCTATGAATGGGAACTGACCAAGAGCCCGGCTGGCGCGAACCAGTGGGAGCCCATCGATATCAGGGAAGAGGACAAGCCGGTGGATTCTACCGACCCGTCCGTTCGCCGCAATCCGATGATGACCGATGCGGATATGGCGATGAAAGTGGATCCGAAGTACCGCGCGATCTGTGAGAAATTCATGGCCGACCCGGAGTACTTCAAGGATTGCTTCGCCCGTGCCTGGTTCAAGCTGACTCACCGGGATATGGGGCCAAAAGCCCGGTATATCGGCCCGGACGTACCAACGGAAGATCTGATCTGGCAGGATCCCTGCCCGCAGGGTGAGACCAACTACATCGAAGAAGTGGTCAAAGAGAGGATCGCCGAAGCCAACCTGAGCCTCAATGAACTGATTTCCACCGCCTGGGATAGTGCCCGCACCTTCCGTGGTTCCGATATGCGCGGTGGTGCCAATGGTGCTCGCATTCGTCTGGCCCCCCAGAAAGACTGGGAAGGCAACGAACCGGATCGCCTGGCCAAGGTGCTGAAGGTCTACGAGAAGATCTCTGCGGACACTGGCGCCAGCATTGCAGACGTGATCGTTCTGGGTGGCAACCTGGGCATCGAGATGGCAGCGAAGGCGGCGGGACACGACGTTCATGTGCCGTTCCTCAAGGGCCGTGGTGACGCAACGGACGAGATGACCGACGCTGAATCTTTCGAGCCGCTGGAGCCGCTGGCCGATGGCTTCCGCAACTGGCAGAAGAAGGATTACGTGGTCAAGCCGGAAGAAATGCTTCTGGACCGCGCCCAGCTGATGGGCCTGACTGCGCCGGAAATGACCGTTCTGATGGGGGGTATGCGCGTTCTGGGCACCAACCATGGAGGTACCAGTCACGGCGTGTTCACTGATCGGGTTGGCCAGCTGACCAATGACTTTTTCGTGAACCTGACGGACATGTCCAACACCTGGGAGCCCACTGGCAAGAACTCGTACAACATCGTGGATCGTAAGAACGGCAACACCAAGTTCACCGCGACCCGTGTTGATCTCGTGTTCGGTTCCAACTCCATCCTGCGTGCCTATGCCGAGGTTTATGCCCAGGATGACAGCGAAGAGAAGTTCGTGAACGACTTCGTCGCTGCCTGGACCAAGGTCATGAACGCCGATCGTTTCGACGTCAAATAAAATCTGCCGATGAATGGGCACTCCGGTAAGGGGTGCCCATTAACGAGCCCATCAAAGGGCCTGTCAAAGTGTCCACCTACCAACTTCCCGCCAGATTCCTTACAATCCTTGCCGCCTGATTCCTGATCAGTCTCAATCTGACCACACCTGTTTTTCTGCTGGAGCACACATGCGAATCATCCTCGCCCCGATGGAAGGGCTGGTCGATGCACCCATCCGTGAAACACTGACCAGGGTCGGTGGGATTGACCGGTGTGTGACGGAATTCATTCGCGTAACCCGTGGCATGCTGCCGGCAAGAGTGTTCTACAAATACGCTCCGGAACTGCACAACCAGTCACTGACTGAAGCGGGTACACCGGTGGCGGTTCAGCTACTCGGCTCAGACCCGTACCAGATGGCCTGTCATGGCGCAAAAGCCGCCGAACTGGGGGCAACCCAGGTGGATATCAATTTCGGTTGTCCGGCCAAAACCGTCAACAAGCATAAGGGTGGCTGCGTGCTGATGCGCGAGCCGGAACTGATGCACCAGATTGTGGCTGCCGTGCGCCAGGCTGTGCCCGCTAATGTGCCGGTAACCGCAAAAATGCGACTGGGTTATGACGACCGCTCCATGGGCGTCGCTTGTGCGCAGGCACTGGAAGCTGCCGGCGCTGAAGAGATTGTCATCCACGCCCGTAGCAAAGTAGACGGCTACCGTCCGCCTGCGTACTGGGAGGAAATTGCCCGGGCAAGGGAAGCGGTAAATACCCACATCATCGCGAATGGGGAAATCTGGACTGTGGCGGACTACTGGCGATGCCGGGAAGTGTCCGGCTGTGACGATGTAATGATCGGCCGAGGCCTGATTGCGCGGCCGGATCTGGCCCGGCAGATCAGGGCAAGCCAGCAGGGTGTGGCGGTAACGGATATGACCTGGGCTGAAGCCGTGGGCCTGGTTCGCGAATACGCCACCGTTCTTCAGGGCTGGCTGGAGGATCGCTACGTGACCGGCCGCATCAAACAATGGCTCAATTTCCTGCGACAGGGCTTTGCCGAGGCTGAAGCAATCTGGCCCGAGGCCCGTAAAATCCGTCAGGTGGCCCCCATGATGGCCTGTCTGGATTCAGGGATTGCATACTCGGGGACTGCTTTGGCAGGCTGAACCACAATTCCGGATCGTGGCGCTCGGGAATTTGATCTGCGCTAAGGCAAAAATGGATGCCATGATTTAGTCTGTAAAAGACAACAACAAGCAAAGGGAATGTCTGAATATGAAAACCGTTGTCAGTATCAGCCATGGATCCAGCGAATACGACTACGACCTTGAAACCGGGTTCCTGGGCCAGCCCTTCCGTATTATCCGTATTGGTACCGACGGTGACCTTGACAGGGCAGAAGCGGCTCTTGAATCAGTCCATTCCCAGGCAGATGCCATCGGCCTGAGCATGATTGATGACCATTACGAAGTAGGCCGGGAACGGCTTGAGCATCCCGACACCGCACGGCTGGAGGCCTGCGTTCCGGACAAGCCGGTCACCACCGGCGCAGGTCTGCGTGCCATCCTTCAGGAATGGGCGGTGCGCCATACGCAAACGGAACTGGGACATTTCTTCGACAACGCCCGGGTTCTGTTCATGAATGGCAAGGCAGGCTATCGCATTGCAAAGGCGCTTTCCGAACATACCGATAACCTGTTTTTTGCCGACCCATACACCGATTTTGGTGTGCCCAGGCTGCTGACATCCCTGAAACAGCTGGAAACCTTCACAGCACTCACAGCGCCTGTCATGTTCCGGCCCGCAGCGGTGAAAACTGTCGAGACCCTGCTGCGGACTCCGCTGTACCGGCTTGGCGAGGGTCTGGTAAAAGGGGCTCTGCACCATGCCGTTTCCGAGTCTCACGTTATTGTCGGGGCCATTGCAGATCTGGAGAATTTCACCCATAAGGAGTTGGACGGCAAAACGGTAATCACTTCCCGCGTAACCGATTCCGCCCTCGACTGGATGCGCTCCCGGCACGTTGCCATGGTGGTGGACTACAGTCCCTGGCTGGAAGGCCGGCCAGTCGGTGTTAATGTGATGGAAGCGATGATCAGCGCAGCGCTGTCCCGGACGCCGGGGCAACTGGGGCCGGACGACTATCTGGATGTCATCCAGAGCCTTGGCATCGAACCCCGGATTCTTTATCCGAACGGCTATCGTCGGGTGAACCGGTTTGCATTCGTGATTCATCCGCTTTCGCAGCAATATCTCACCAAAACGCCACCCCTGGACTGGATTGCCAATGTGTCACCGCCGATGGTGATGAACCTGGTTGAAAAGGCCGTGGCGTATACGCCGCCTTTTATCTATTCAAAGGTTTCCGGCATCGAGTCACCCACGGGCGATGAGGTCGAGGGTTGGCTGATAACCGTTGGAGGCACTCCGCGGGAAATCATGGCACACGATCCGGAGTTCACATACGCCAGACTGTTACAGGCTGCGGAACTGGCGAAAAAGCTGGGGGCCCAGATTATGGGGCTTGGCGCCTTCACCAAAGTGGTTGGCGATGCCGGCGTCACGGTGGCAAAGCGGGCGCCACTGCCTATCACCACCGGCAACAGCTACAGTGCCTCTGGTGCTCTCTGGGCTGCTCACGACGCGATGAAAAAAATAGGGCGGGTCGACATTGGCCCTAGCGGAAAAGCCGCCGGCAAGGCCATGGTGGTTGGAGCCACCGGTGCCATTGGTTCAGTTTGCGCGCGCCTGCTTGCCAAGGCGGTGGATGAAATCTATCTGGCCGCGCCTGAACCCGCAAAACTTCTGGCTCTCAAGGAAAGCATCGAACAGGAAACGCCCGGAGCCATTGTGCACGTTGCCGGCTCCGCAGACCGGGATCTGGCCGAGATGGATATGATCGTTACCGCCACTTCGGGCGCCGGCAAGCGCATCCTGGACATCATGAAAGTGAAGCCTGGCTGCGTGATCACGGATGTTGCCAGACCACTGGACATTCCCGCAACAGACGTGGCCAAACGCCCGGATGTTCTGGTAATCGAATCCGGCGAGATCCAGTTGCCCGGCGAGGTACATATGAAAGATATCGGCCTGCCGAAAGGGATTGTTTATGCCTGCCTGGCGGAAACCATTGTGCTTGGCCTGGAAGGGCGGTTCGAGAACTTTACGCTTGGCCGCAATATCGAGTGGGAAAAAGTACGGGAAATTTACAAGCTGGGTCTGAAACATGGCATGAAGCTGGCCGCCATCTCCGGTGTGAACGGGGCATTCACTGAGGAGGATTTCGAGCGTGTTCGAGTACTGGCGGCCAGAGAAGATGATCAGGCCGAGGGATCGACCATGCCAGCGTAACGTACCCCACTGAGCAGCGCCATTTCCCGGTGCCAGGTCGCCAGGTCCTCTTTGCTGAATTTACTGAGGCTGTCGTGGCCGCAGGCTCTGGCCATTACCTGCATCAGCGATACCGAGGCCTCGAGGAAATTCTTCAGTTGCCTGGACGACGTCTCGACATTGAGCCTTTGTCGCAAGTCTTTTCTCTGGGTCGCAACGCCCGAGGGGCAGTTGTTGGTATTGCAGATTCTCGCGGCAACGCACCCAATGGCCTGGATGGCGCTATTGGCAACCGCAATGCCGTCAGCGCCCAGTGCCATTGCCTTGACGAAGTCAATAGGCAACCGCAAACCGCCCGTCACAATCAGCGTAACCCGGCCACTCGCTCCCTGGTCATCCAGGTAGCGACGGGCGCGGGCGAGGGCGGGGATAGTGGGGACACTGATGTGGTCTCTGAAAATCTCGGGCGCGGCACCGGTGCCGCCACCGCGGCCATCCAGGATGATGTAGTCGGCGCCGGCATCCAGAGCGAACTGCACATCACGTTCAATGTGGTTGGCGCTGAGCTTGAAACCTACCGGAATACCACCGGAGACCTCACGCACCCGGCTGGCAAATTGCTGGAAGTCCTCCACTGACCGCAGATCCTCGAAGGTAGGGGGCGATGTAAACGGCTCTCCCTCCCTGATGCCACGCACCTCGGAAATCCTGCCGGTGTTCTTGTTGCCGGGAAGATGGCCGCCGGTGCCCGTCTTTGCGCCCTGTCCGCCCTTGAAGTGAAACGCCTGAACCTGCTTCAGAAGCTTTTCGTCATAGCCAAACTTCGCGCTGGCCAGCTCATAGAAATATCTGGTGTTCTCCTGCTGCTCTTCCGGCAACATGCCACCTTCGCCTGAGCAGATACCGGTGCCGGCCATCTCCGCACCCCGCGCCAGCGCGATCTTGGCTTCTTCGGATAGTGCCCCGAAGCTCATGTCGGACACAAACAGCGGCATGCTCAGAGTCAGGGGCTTTTTTGCTTCGGGACCTATGACCAGCTCAGTGGCGACTTCCGCGTCTTCCATCAACGGTTTGCTGGCCAGTTGCGCCACCATGAGCTGCAGGTCATCCCAGTGGGGCAGGGTATGGCGGGGAACGCCCATCGCAGTGGTGGGACCGTGTTGCCCCATATTGCTCAGGCCTTCGCGGGCTAGCTGGTGGATGAACTCCACGGTTGGCTCGTCCTTTGTGGCCTTTGCTTCCGGAGCCTCGTCGGAATCTCCGTTTTCCCCGCCAGGCCCCTCCTTGCCCACCTGATCCTTGCTGAACCGGGCATGAGTGCCATCGCAGAAGGGCGCATCGCCGGTGTGTTTACACTGGCAAAGCACGGCTTGCCCGTCCTTCTCGGCAACAAAGCTTTTGGGGGTGAAATCGGTATCGGCGTGAGAGCCATCGCAAAAGGGTTGGTCATCGGAGCGGCCGCACGTGCAGAACAGGTACTCCTCGCCTTTTTTCAACGTGACTTTTCTGGGTTTGTTGTCCGCGATTACAGGATTGGTCATAGGTCCGGCTCCTTGATCATTTAGAGGAGTTACGGTGGTGCCTTAAATGCGGATTGGCCAATAAAGGCCTCACCTCATTGTCCAAACACCTTAAAGCCCCTGGGCGCCTCGGCGCAGCCAGTCATGTACAAAAGCAAGTTTGTGGCGTGCGAAATCTGACAATACAAACGGATACAGATCCGACAGGCCCATGGACCTGTTGACGTGGTTTACGCCCACTGCGATCGACGCCGCAATCTGGATCAGCCGTTGGGGATCCGGCTCGGAATATGGGTCCCAATTGGGGCCAGGCACGTCTGGCGAGGTGAGGCCACCGGCCACAAAGCTGTCGGTCAGGTCCGTCAGGTGAAGCAGATGGGCAGCGGTCTCGGCCCAGTCTTCGTGGGGATGGGCTGACGCATAGCTGGTCAGGTAGTACTGTTTCCAGTCTGCTGGTGGACCATTCTCATAGTGGTGCTGCAGTGCCCCGGGATAGCTGATGCGTTCATCGCCAAACATCGCACGGAAGGCATCGAGGAAGTCTTCACGCAGGCTCAGGCGCCACCAGAGCATGTGGGAAATCTCATGGCGCATGTGTCCAATCATGGTGCGATAGGGCTCTTCCAGCGCCTCACGGCGAGTCATGCGCAACACCGGCTCGGCCTCGGCCACGCTGATGGTAACCACGCCCTGGGCGTGGCCCATGGGCACCGGGGTGGGGCCTTCGGCGAGCATATGGAAGACGGGCCGTGCGCCGGGATCTTCCGGCCGGAACCAGTGCCAGCGGCCGAGATTGTCCAGTGCCCAGCGCTTGGCTGCCTCGGTTTGCGCCCAGTTGGGCATGGCATTGGGAATGGAGGGGTCCGGTGCCAGCGCTGTCATGGCACATGAACGGCAGAAAGCACCCTGCTCGGGCGCAATCCAGTTGCAGCCGATTACATTCCGATTGGCACAGAAGGGGGGCATGGGCAGGAAAGCTCGCGCCTGAGGGTCGTAGGCGACGGGCGTTCCGTCCGCTGTAGCGAGATTATCAAACCAGAGAGAGCCGGAACCGACCGGGTTGGCGAAAACGCGCATAAATAAGGTCTTTCAGCTGAATGAACCTGGAGTATAGGAACCTTCAGCACCCAGTGTCCAATTCTCACCCGACCGATTTTCGCGATCGCCAGAAGCGGGCAATCGCGGGCTTTACGCTCACGCCGTGGACGAGGATCGACAGGGTGACCACCACAAGCGTCAGGTGAATCAGTTCCAGTGCAATATCTTCCGGTAGCCCGTGCTGTATCGCGTACATCAGGTAGTAAAGTGAGCCGATGCCGCGTACACCGAACCAGCCTGCAAGGTTGCGCAGGCGCATGGGAGCATTGGTCCCGAGTAATCCAAGATGGACGCTGATGGGGCGTGCGACAAAGAACAGGAATGCGGCAAACCCGATTGCGCGCCAGCTCCAGGAGTCCCAGAAAAGCGATCCGCCAATCATTAGCACCAATACGATTTCGGCCAGCCTTTCCAGATGTTCGTTGAATACCAGTGAGCTCTGGTGCACATGGGCGATAGACTGTGGTGCGTCGCCTGGCTGTGTTTCTCCGGATGTCGGGTCCGAGTACTGTTGCCTGAGGCCGGTCAGTTTCAACTCCGTATGACGTAATGCCACCGCCGCACTGAAAACCGCCAGAAAGCCCCAGGCATTTACCAACAGGCTGATGCCATAGGCTGATGCAATCAGTCCCAGGCCCAGAAAGCTCTCAAGAAACCCGGAGCCGGTAAACGTGGTCCGCAGTCTCTGTACCAGCCAGCCAACGGCATAGCCGGCCACGATGCCAATGGCAATCCCCGCAGCGGTTGCCCAGACCACATCAACCACCAGCCAGCGAAAACCGTCATCGCCAAGATCATGCAGGCCCAGCAGGCCCAACCCCAGCATGACAAAGGGAAAGGCGCTGCCGTCGTTTATTCCGGCTTCGCAGGTCAGGGCAAACCTCAGGCGGTCAGGGTCGTCGGCATGGCGGACCTGTACCTCAGTGGCAAGTACCGGGTCTGTGGGTGCAACCACCGCGCCGAGCAGAACAGCGGCGCCGAGAGGCAGAGCAAGCCAGTAGTATCCAAAGAGCGCTACCAGGCCAACGGTCAGCGTCATTGAAATGACAGCCAGTTGCAGAGGATTACGCCAGCGTTTGAAGGTCACCGGTGCGGGCATCTTCACTCCGGCACAATACAGGGAGATCAATACCGCGATTTCGGTCAGCAACTCCAACAGTGCCGACTCTTTCAGTGGATTGAAGTGGAACAGGTCAAAGCCCATGGGGCCGAGGACCAGTCCGATAAAGAGGTAGACCATGGCGGACGTGGCAGGCACGGTCTTGATGTAGGAAGCGGTAAAGCCCACTACCAGCAATAGTGAGCCAAGTAATATAAACCAGGTTGCAGTGGTCATGGCCAGCTCATCGCAGAGAATTGGTGTGCCGGTAGCCTTGCAGGACCATTCCCGGCACTATATCGCAGCACACCGTGCACTCTTCAATGAGCTATTGCGACCCTGGCCGTATTAAACATCGGTTAAGTAACGCTCGTTGGCGGGTGCCGCCTCCATCAGTCGTTCCGACCAGAGCGCAGCGGATTCCGCATCGCCAGCCGCATCGGCTGCCCGGGCTGCACCTTCCAGTGTGTTCAGGCGCTGTGGCCAGATTCGATTGGAATTTTCGTAAGCTACCAGTGCTTCTGCCGGGCGATCAAGCGCAAGTAGCAGGTCGCCGAGCGACTCATAGGGTGGTAGCAGGGCCCCAGGCGTAACCGGGTGTTTCTCGACAGTGGCTTCAAGTTCACCAGCGGAGCGCATCAGTTCAGTGGCCTGGTCTGGATCACCTTCCGCTTGAGCTATCCAGCCGGCCAGAATGCGGCGATCCACTTCAATGTACGTGGTGAAGCGCCCGTCAGCGGCAGTCCTGGCAGATTCCACCAGTGCTGCCATCCGTTGCTCTGCCTCGCGGGCAGTGTCCAGATCCCTGGTATGTACTGCGCCCAGGCCGCGTGCAAACCAGCTCAGGCTATCGGGCCAGGCAAATTTATCCCAGCTGATATAGTCAGGGGTGCGGGGCGAAATGGACGCTGCCGCCTCCCAGTCCCGTGCTTCAACAGCCAGCCTTGCGGGGATCGAAGCCAGGTGATAGGCGCCGGGAAAGTTGCCCTGGTGCGGACCGTTGGCCTGAGCCGTTTCCCAGACACTCCGTGCAGCACTGTTTTCACCGCGCTGGAGATGGCCGTAAACCAGGTAGTCGACGGCATGTATGTAGTGGAATGACGTGGCACCCTCCACCTTGTGATCCACTGCAACTTCGGCGGACTGCTGGTTCCAGTCGATCATGCTGGGCCAGTCGCCAAGCCGTACATAGATGTGGGAAGGCATGTGCAAGGCATGAGGAACGTTGGGCGCGATCTGTGTATAGGAATCCACGATCTCCGTGGCATTGCTTCCGCGCCCATCGGCATCGGTGGCGTGAATGGTGTAGTGGACCGCCCCGGGGTGGGTGGGTTCGGTTTTCCAGGCAGCACGCAGAACCCGTTCCGCCTCGTCATGTAGCGCTTTCCGGTCTTCCGCGGACCGGGCTTTTGCGAGAAGCGACAACGCATATAATGTGGCGATATCGACATCGTCCGGGAATGCCCGATAAGCGGAGTCCATACCATCAATCCACCCGGCAAGACGCTCCTCAACCTGATCTGTTTCGGTATCGAAGAATGCGGCGGTAGCATCGATGAGAAGCTGTTCCCTTGTATTTCCTGCGGCGTTGCGCGCTTCCCGGATCGCCTGACGGCCGCGGGTGATATCGGCAGCACTCGGAGTTGTACTCCACAGCGGTTGAAACAGGGAAGTTGCGACGCCCCAGTGCGCCATGGCACAGCCTGGCTCGGCCTCGGTAATGGCTTCGAATTCTGCCTGCGCTTGTGTGTACATCATGTGATGCATCATGCCCAGCGCATGATCAACATCGGCACGCATATGTTCTGAACAGTCGGCGCGGAAGTTTATGGTGCCAACGGCATCGTCGGCACTGGTCGGAGAGCCGTTGTTTGCTGGTTCCTCATGGCCCGCTGCCGGGAGGGAAATGCTCAGGGTAGCGGTAAGTATGGCAGTACGTAATGTGGCGTTCATGACAAGACTCCGTGTAACCATGTTGGTGTGGAGCCGGCATGTCATACACCGGTCAGGGACTGAATATATACTGCCAGTACTTGGCCCTGCATGCACAGCTGACCACTTTGACGTTACTCCTATTCTGTCTGTCTCGCCAGCAATACCCACGGCATGCTATTTCTCTGTAAAGCTGCCGTGGGAGCGCTTGCGCCGCAAACGCCATCTTGTGTGTCTGGCTGGTCGGGCGTGCATGGCCTTACCGCCATCATTCTACAGTGATAGTGATCTTTTCCGACATGATCGGAGGCTCGTGCGGCACATGCATGTGGTCACCCAGCAGCAGTTGCAGGGTATGTTCACCGGGTTCAAGTTCCACTTCGGTACTGGTCTGGCCCCCGCCAAAGTGAATTATTTGCTCGGTGGAGGGCAGCGGCGCGTCCATGGGCGGCAGCGTATCCACATCAACCAGCAGGTGATGGTGTCCGGTGCCCTCGCGGTCGGTACCCGCTTCGGCAACTTCCATGCCTTCCAGCGCGAATTCCACAGCCACCGGACTGGTTACGGTGGTCCCATCCTCCGGGCTCACGATGGTAACTTCGGCATCTACCGGCGCGCTCGTGCGGTCGCTGGAAGTGGTTTCAGTTGCGCCTTCTCTTTCCTCCATGTCCGCCTCGTTCTGCGCCACGGGTTCTTCTTCCTCAGTGCCATCGGAACATCCCTGCAGCAAAATGCCGGCAGTAAACAGAACGCTTATCAGCGAAACCTTTAAGGGAGTATGCATGGCGAAATCCTCCTTGTGCCATTGATGGGGCTGGAAAAGCCAGCCACGCGCTTTACTGCGATTGGTTGTGGTTCAGTCTCACCCTTTAAAGTAACAAAAAGCTAGAGCTGTAAAACTGTCTATAACGACGTCATGTTCGCCTCGTCGGTGTCGCAATCCACTGTCCCCGGGGAGCGCCTGCACATCGCATTCTTCGACGGGTTATCGCAGTGGCAGCAACAGTAACGAGCCCAGGCGCTGGTCCCGGACCTCTGAAAATTCCTCGAGGCCAAAGGATGCGGGCGCCGGGCAACTCCCGGGGCAGGTATAGGTACCAAACATCCGGTCCCAGACCGTCAACACCTCTCCGAAGTTGGAATCGGTCTGGGGTTGATGTCTGGAGTGATGAAACTGATGAGTGCCCGGCGTGACAAAGAGAAGGTTAATCAAAGCCTCGGCGCGGGCATTCAGGCGGATATTCGAGTGCGCCAGAAGCTGAGCTGCCCTGACCGCAACCATATACGGGATAACCTGGGCTGGTGTCAGTGCCAGAGTTGCCATCACAAGATAAATAACCAGCAAACTGATGATGACTTCACCCGGGTGGTGGCGAAACGTGGTTGAAAAATCCAGCTCGAGCTCACAGTGGTGCACGCGATGCAGGCGCCAGGTCGCACGGAAATGGTGGTATGCGCGATGGAGCCAGTACCCGGCCAGATCCAGAACCAGAAAAGCGACCAAAGCGGCCAGTAACGGGTGCAGGGTGGAAGAGTGTGATTCTGGTAGCAGCAACAGGGGAATCATTACCGGGGAAGCCAAAAGAACGGCTTCGTTAATAAAGCCCAGGCTCAGATTGCTAAACCAGCGGTCGTAGCGATCCTGGAACAGCTTATTCCTGGCGAAACGGTACTCGGCTGCAATAATCAGCGGAATGCCGATCAGATAAAGTATCTGGTAGGTAGCCATAGCACTCTATTCAGGTGGTTCTGGAACTGCAGCGTCCATGCTTCCTGATCCCTGCTCTTTTCCATGGAACGGTATTATTTACGGAATTTTTTGGCAATAAAGAGTGCTGCCACACTAGCTGCAAACAAACCCAGCATTCCGGGTTCGGGAACCGATACAGTTGGAGGCGCAGTAGCGCCCGCCATTGCAGCGGTTGAAAGCATTGAGATTGTCAGTCCGGTGATTAGGTACTTCATAGCGACTCTTCCTTATTATGGATTCAGTATAACAAGTGCATTTTTCAGGCCAGGGATTCTCGGGCGCCTGGAATCAAGGACATAGATTTCCGCAAAAACCAGAGGTGTAAAAGAATCCGGCACCTGAGTGGTCTGATCGGGTGGTGGCTCACCAGTCTGACAGCGCCTGTTCAACTGCCTGTGCTGCGTGAATCCCGGTTGTATCGTAAAGCGGAGTACCAGTATCAGCCTGCCGGATCAGAAGGCCAATTTCGGTACACCCCAGGATAACGGCCTGCGCGCCTTGCTCCGCAAGGGAGGTAACAACATTGAGCAGTCCCGGCGCAACCTCGGGTGCTTTAGCGCCGAGTCGAGCCGGCGCGGCTAGGGAAGGCCGCTATGATCCGTTGGTTTTTCGGCGGCGGGCCGATTGCTCGGCCGCCTGCGCATCGATCGGGCGTTGCTGGTCCTGAATGTATTGCGCGACCAACTCCAGCGGCGCACCGCCACAACTGACCACGCAGTATGACGGTGACCAGAACTGGTTGCCCCACAACTTATTCTGAATCTCGGGCCAGAATTCATTGCGTAGCACGTACGCGCTTTTGCCCTTCAGTTTCCCGATAAAATTCGACAGCGCCGTTTTCGGCGGGCAACTGGCCAACAGGTGAACGTGGTCACCCTCGCCGTTGAACTCAAATAATTCCCCATCCATCTGTTCGCAGGTTTCCCGGAGCACGGCTTCCAGTCGTGTCAGCATGGCGTCGGTAAAGACCGAACGGCGGTATTTCGGGGTAAAGACTAAATGATAGTGAAGTTTGTACCGACAGGTTCTGCCGGTTCTCCAGTCGTATTCACTGCCCATAGACTTGATCTCCTTCGTTGTCCTTACTATAGTCAGGTCAGTCGTTAAAGGAAACCGTTTATGCTCACCGGCATTCGCTATAAGGCTACGCCCACTGATCACCAGGCCCGTACTCTGGCCCAGTGGATCGGGTGTGCCCGAATGATCTGGAATGCCAAGTGTGATGAAGATCGGTACCTTCGGGCCTTCGCCCGAAAATTTCTGCCGGTGGGTACGTATCCGAAGCCGGATAAAGCGTATAGCCAGTACAAGACGGAACTGACGCCGTGGCTCAAGAAATGCCCCTCCCAAATTCTGCGCAACAGTGCAACCATCTGGGCGCAGACCTATCAGGACTTTTTCAAGGGCCGCTGCGGGCGCCCGCAGCCGAAAAATCGCATCCGCGGCAATTACATCTGGCTGACTCGTGAGCTGTTCCAGCTCGTGAAGGAAGACGGGCGCTGGGTACTGCGAATTGGCACCAAGAAAAATGACCTCGGGGAGCTCAAGGTCAAATGGCACCGCAAACCCCGGGCGGATCGATTGCCGAACTCGATCTGGATTCGCGTGGAGCATGGCCGGTGGTCGGTGTCGTTTTCCTACGATGACGGCAAGTTGGACGACAATCATCTGACCAACGTCGAACATTTGCGCTGGCTTCGCCGCTGTTCAGTCGATCAACTGGAAAGCCTGATCACGCCGCTGGATCGGGGCGTGGCGCGACCGGTTCAGACCCATGACGCCACTTATACGGTGGATACCACGGCATTACGCAAACAGCGCGGTCGGGAAAAATACCTGAAACGATGTCAGCGGAAACTGGCCCGACAGAAGAAAGGGTCAAACCGGCGCAAACAGACGTTGGCACGCGTCGCCAGGATTCACCAGAAAACGGCCAGTGCGCGCGATGACTTTTTGCATAAAACCAGTCGAGCGGTGGTGGATTCAGCCAAGGTGATTGTGCTGGAAGATCTGAAGCTGGCCAACATGACCAAACGCGCTGCGCCAGTACCCGGGATAGCGCCGGGGTGCTGGCTGGCCAATGGCGCCCGTGCTAAATCCGGCCTCAACAAAGCCTTGCTGGGTGTGGGGTTGAACCGACTGGAAACCTACATTGACTACAAGGCTTATCGCCAGAACAAACCGGTGTTCAAGGTGAATCCTGTGAACACCAGCCGCGAGTGTGCCGCCTGCGGCCACACTCACCCGGAGAATCGCCGAACTCAGGCGACCTTTCGGTGCTTATACTGCGGCCATGCGGACAATGCGGATCGAAACGCCGCGTTGGTGATCCGTCAGCGGGCAATTTGTTTAATTTTACACTCTGGAACGGAGTTGGCCGGCAGCAAGAAAAACGTGCTGCGACCAGGGGCGAACGCTAACCCACGTAAGACGCCTGCGGCTCAAGCCGCAAGCGCGACGGGTGGTTCGTCAAAAAAGAAAGCAGCCTGACACCATATCGGCTGCCGAAGCTCGGAGCCTTTAGGCCCGAGTAGTTCACATAGGCCCGAGCGGATTCCGGATTGATTTCGCCCTGGCACAACTCCTCATAGATGACTCTGTGAACCAGATTTCGCTGGGCCTGATCCGGCGTCAGCACTTCAATGCCTGCCTCTTCCAGGCGGATACGATAAAAATCCTGCTCCATGGTAAATCGCGTACCAAGCAGCCCCACGCGATCAATACCATCCCCGACCAGCACCTTTGCTGTTGCATCAGCAATGTGTAGCAGCGGAATACGAAGGCTCCGTTCTATCTCCGGGGCCACTTTGTGCATGGTGTTGGTGCCTATCACCAGGAAATCCGCGCCGGCTCTCTGCAGGGAAACAGCCGCATCAGACAGAATCCGCGCGGTCGCTGCCCAATCGCCCTGGTGCTGAAGCGCTTCAATCTCGGCAAAGTCTACGCTGCAGATCAACATCTTTGCAGAATGCAGCCCGCCCAGACGGGCTTTCACGCCTTCGTTGATCAGCCGGTAATAGGTTTGCGTGGATTCCCAGCTCATGCCACCGAGAAGGCCAATGGTTTTCATGGGGCGGTCCTTGTTCCTGGTTAATCAGAACGCTTCTCCGGGCTGTGCCGCTAATTTCGACGCCTTGCCCGCCATGAAGAGCGAACCGGGAGGGCTTTCAACATGTCAAAATAGTGTAAATCCTGGTGGGATACAGAGATTTGGTAAAACTCCCCAGCCAACAAAATGGTATCTTGAGCCCTGACGCAACTCTGGCCACATGACTGAATCCGGCTCTCCATGACTGACGCAATAATCAAATCCTATCTGCGGCTTTTCCCGCTGGTCGCCGTACTTTTTCTCACTGCCTGCGCTACGCGTCAGGAAGCTCCCCGGGCTCCGGTGGAACTGCCGGGTGAATTCACCCGCGCTGGCCAACGTGATGTGCCTGACACCTGGTGGAAGTCGTTTGATGACAGGCAGCTGGACAGACTCGTTGCGCAGGCCCTGGAGGATAACCTGAGCCTCCGCGCCAGCTATCAGAGATTGCGCCAGGCGAGGGCCGTGGCAGACAGGCAGGGTGCCGCCCTGTTTCCTTCACTGGACGCCACCGCCACAGCGGAGCGGCAGCAAACCGACACCACGGATACCGACATCTTCAGTGCCGGCCTGAGTGCCAGTTATGAGGTAGACCTCTGGGGACGCGTGCAATCCCTTAGCGAGGCGGAATCACTGCGCGCCTCTGCAACCCTGGCAGATTTCCAGGCTGCGGCAATTTCCCTGAGCGGGGAAATTGCCAATACCTGGTTTCAGCTGGTGGAGCAACGGGCTCAGCTCGCCCTGGCAGAGAGCCAGCTGGAAACCAATGAAAACGTGCTGACGGTGATTGAGTCGCGGTTTGCGATGGGGCAGAACAACAGTGCGGATGTGCTTCGCCAGCGCCAGCTGGTCAGTGCTTCCCGGGAACGCCTGAGCAACATTGAAGGCGAAACCGGTGTGCTGCAGCATCAGCTGGCGGTTCTGCTGGGGCGGTCTCCGGGGCAGGGCGACCTTCCAGAAGACGATACCCTGCCGGCGCTACCGCCGCTGCCGGAAACCGGTGTGCCTGCAGAACTGGTTCAGCGCCGGCCGGATCTGCAGCAGGCCTGGAGAGTGGTGCAGGCGGCTGACCGGGACCTGGCTGCCGCCATCAGCAACCGGTTCCCGAGATTTTCCATCGAGGCGTCCATCAGCTCACAGGCGAACGATGCCGGAAATCTGTTCGACAACTGGCTGGCGACACTGGCCGGCAATCTGGTGGTTCCACTGGTGGACGGGGGTGAGCGTCGTGCCGAGGTTCGCCGCTCCGAGGCCGTGCTCGAAGAACTCGTTCAGGAATACGGGCAGGCCGTTCTTGTTGCCATCCGGGAAGTTGAAGATGCGCTGGTCCGGGAACAGCAACAGCGCCGGCGCCTGCAGAGCCTCAATGATCAGAGCCGGCTGGCTGATACAACCTATCGACAACTGCGTAACCAGTATCTGAACGGTGCGGTCAGTTACATCGATGTGTTGACCGCGCTGCAGGAAAAACAAGACCTTCAGCGTACGATCCTTAGCACCCGCCAACAGTTGCTGACCACCCGTGTGGCACTGTACCGGGCCCTGGCCGGGAGTATCGATTCCGTGAAAACACCGGAGAACGACGAGACATGAGCCACCCCATTGATGAGAATGCAGTCCGTCCCGAGAGAGGCAAAGCCGGTCCACTGAAAACCGTGTTGGTGTCGCTGATGATTGTTCTGGTCGGGATTGCCCTGATCTGGCTGATCTTCAAGACAGAACCCACTGCCACCCGCAAAGATACCGCCCGCGAGACGGCCATGCTGGTGGATGTCCAGAGTGTCAGCCGCGGGCGCTTCACGCCTACTGTGGAAGTGATGGGGCAGGTGGTTCCGTCCAGGCAAATCACGCTGGGCTCCCGGGTAAGCGGTGAAGTAGTCCACCAGGCCGACGCTTTTACGCCAGGCAGGCGCGTCGAAGAGGGAGCAGAACTGCTCCGGATCGATCCGGCGGATTTTGAAGCCACGCTGCAACAGAGACGCAGTGAGCTGCAGCAGGCAAAGGCAGATCTTGAGCTCGAACAGGGACAGCAAGCGGTTGCCCGGCAGGAGTTTGAGTTGCTGGGCGAAGACATCGAGGCGGTTAATGACGCCCTGATACTCCGCGAGCCGCAGCTGAAACAGGCCAAAGCCCGAGTGGCCGCCGCTGAGGCTGCGGTGAAGCAGGCCGAGCTTGATCTTGCCCGCACGCGGATCCGCGCACCGTTTCCTGCCCAGGTGCTCAGCCGGGAGGTGACCTTGGGCTCGCAGATCAGCACCGGCCAGTCTCTTGGCCGGTTGGCGGGAACCGGTCAATACTGGATAGAGGCGACGGTTCCACTCTCCAAACTCCACTGGCTGGCTTTCAGTGTCGCCCCGGATGCACCCGGAGCGCCCGTTATACTGCACCACGACACCGTCTGGCCAGGCGGCCAGACTCGCGAGGGCCGGCTGACACAACTGGTTGGCGAACTGGACGATAACGCCCGCATGGCCCGGGTTCTGATCACTGTTGAAGACCCACTGGCGCTGGATCAGGCCGAAGGCAAACCGGCAATGATCCTCGGTAGTTTTGTGCGAGCGGAAATAGAAGGGCGGCCATTGGACGACGTGGTACGTATCGAGCGGGATCTGGTTCGCCGTAACAATACCGTGTGGATCATGGAAGAGCGGAAACTGGCCATTCGCGACGTTGAAATCGCCTTCCGTGACGATGATTACGCCTACATAAAGGCAGGATTGGAAAACGGTGATCGGGTCATCACCAACGATCTCTCCTCCGTGGTCAGTGGTGCCAGGCTGAGGCTCGAGGGTGACGGCAATGAGTGATTCCCCCAAAGGCCGGGGCTGGGTCGGGCCCATCGAATGGATGGCTCGCAACTCCATCGCCGCCAATCTGATGATGATCCTGTTGCTGGCTGGCGGTTTCTGGATGGCCACGCAGGTGCAAAAGGAGGTATTCCCGGAATTCCAGCTTGACCTTGTTCAGATCACGGTCAGTTATCCCGGCGCAGCGCCCGAAGAAGTGGAGCAGGGTATACTCCTGCCCGTCGAAGAGGCGGTCCAGGGTATCCAGAGCATCGAGGAAATGAGCTCCACTGCCCGCGAAGGCAGCGGCAACATCCGGCTCGAACTGGTTTCCGGCAGCAACCGCATGCAGGCCCTGCAGGACATAGAGCAGGCCGTGGACCGTATTCGCACCTTCCCGGAACAGGCCGAGGAGCCGGAAATCCGGCTGGTGACGCCAACCCGTGATGTCATGGAACTGACCCTTTACGGCGACGTGGACATCTGGACGCTGCGCCAGCTCGGTGAGCAGGTGCGCAACCGTTTGCTCTCCGAAGACGCGATCACCCAGGCCGTTATAGACGACGTGCCGGCCTACCTGACCAGTGTGGAAATTCCCCAGGATACGTTACGCAAATACAACCTGACCCTGTCGGAGGTCGCCAACCGCATCGAGCAGTCCAGCGAGGACATACCGGCCGGCTCCATGGCAACGGACAACGGCGACATACTGCTGAGGCTCAAGGAACGTAAACAGTGGGCGGATGCCTTTGAAAGCATTGTGATTCTCAATGCGGCTTCCGGCGGTTCCGTTACCCTGGGTGATATCGCGACCGTTCATGATGGTTTTGAAGAGGGTGGATTTCACTCCCGCTTCAATAGTCTGCCGTCGGTGGAAATCGAAATTTTCCGTACCGGGGATCAGTCGCCCCTGGATATTGCAGAGTCCGTTGAGCAGGTGATGGCAGAGCTGGAAGTGACTCTGCCCGATGCGGTCAGGCTGCGCATCGACAGTAACCGCGCCGCACACTTCGAAGACCGCATGGACATGCTGCTCGAGAACGGCATCATGGCGATGGTGATTGTACTGGTAATCCTCAGCCTGTTCCTGGAGTACCGGCTGGCGTTCTGGATCATGATGGGTATGACCATTTCCTTTGTGGGCAGTGTGCTGTTCCTTCCGGTGATGGACGTCAGCATCAACATGATTTCCATGTTCGGCTTCCTGATGGTGCTGGGGATAGTGGTGGATGACGCCATAGTGGTGGGGGAGAACATCTACGAATACCGGGAACAGGGCATGGGGTTCATGGAGGCAGCCATTCAGGGTGCCAAGGACATTGCCGGGCCGGTCACCTTCAGCATCCTGACCAACATAGTTGCCTTTCTGCCGCTGCTGTTCATTCCCGGTGTCACCGGTAAATTCTGGTGGCCGCTGGGCGTGGTGGTGATCCTTGTACTGGCGATTTCACTGATCGAGGCCCTGTTCATTCTGCCCGCACATCTGGCTCATAGCGGCCGGGGCAGTGTCACCGTTTATGGCCATTGGATGCACGGCATACAGAGGGTGTTTTCCCGCGGATTCCAGGCAGTAGTGGACCGTGGTTACCGGCCGCTGCTGGATCTGGCCCTGCGTTTCCGTTACATCACCCTCTCCGCAGCGCTCACCGTCATGGTGGTGTGCGGGGCCTATGCAGTCAGCGACCACATGGGCATGATCATGATGCCCGAAGCGCCGGCGGATGAAATCGAGGCGGGGCTCAGGCTGCCCGTTGGCACCACCGCCCGCCGTGCCAGTGAAATGGCGATGGCGATAACCGAGGATACCCAGCGGCTGTTCGAGGAAAATAACCTGTCCCGCAACGTGGAGGGCATTAAAACCAACGTCCGGGGCGAGCGGTCTATCGATGTCGAGCTTGTGCTTCTCCCGGCGGACGAGCGTGATATGACCGTTAACGAGATTATTGACCTCTGGCGTACGGAGCTCGGTGATTTCAAAGGTGTCGACCAGATCACGTTCGAGGCAGAGCAGGGCCCCGGTAGCTGGCGTGATGATATCAGCGTGGACCTGAGCCACACCGATATCGACATTCTCGCCCGCGCCAGCCAGCGTTTCGTTGAAGAGCTGAAGCAGCTCGGACAGACCCGTGGCGTCAATGACAACTACTCCACCGGCAAACCCCAGTTCGACATCAGTCTCACCGACGAGGGCAGGGCCCTCGGTCTGACCGGCGCCTACGTGGGCCGGCAACTGCGGGATGCCTTCTACGGCAGCATTGCCCTGCGCCAGCTACGGGGCATCAATGAAAACGAAATACGGGTACGGCTGCCGGAATACCAGCGGCAGGATCTGCATTACCTGGACAACTTTGTCATCCGCACCGAAGACGGGCAGGAAGTCCCCCTGATGGACGTGGCCGAGGTAACGATCAGCGAATCCCTCCGCTCCATTGACCGGCGCGACGGCAGGCGGGTCATTACCGTTGGCACCGATGTGCAACCCAAATCCGCAATCAGTCAGGTACTGGAACTGATCCAGACTGAAATACTGCCGCAACTGCGCGCTGACTTCCCGGGCCTGACCTGGACTTTCCAGGGCAGCCAGGCGGATCTGAGAGAGTCTACAACCGCTTTGTGGGGCGGTTTCGGCCTGGCCATGGGTGGCATATTTGCGTTGCTGGCGGTGGCATTCGGCAGTTACCTGCAGCCGCTGGTGGTCATGCTGGCGATACCCTTTGGCGCCGTGGGCGCCATCATCGGCCATATGATTCTGGGAATGGAGCTGTCGCTGGTCAGTATCATGGGTATTGTTGCCCTGTCGGGCGTGGTAGTGAACGACTCGCTGATCATGGTGTCTTACGCCAACCGGCAACGTGAGCGGCTGGGCCCGGCCCAGGCCATTTATGAGGCAGGTCTGCGGCGCTTCCGGCCCATTGTTCTGACTACTCTCACCACCTTCGGTGGCCTGACGCCGATTATTACCGAAACCTCCCTGCAGGCTACCTACCTGATTCCAATGGCGGTCTCCCTGGGCTTCGGTATCGTATTCGCCACAGCGCTGATTCTGTTCCTGGTGCCTTGTCTCTATCTGGTGCTTGAGGATATGAAAGCGTGTTTCGAAAGCAGAAGATTATGTTCTCCAGAAGGGTGAGCATAAGGGATTAAGTAAACTTGGACATCAGGGAAGCACTGCGCCCAAGGCTTTGTTGAGATGGAGAAGCGACTTTGTCATAGTAAGAGGCGCAGGGGTGACTGCGCCAGGCGGGTGATAAACATTTTGTCGTAGTCTCAGCAATCATTCGGGTGAACCGTATTTTAATGAAAGATTTGCGCTTATTTTCTCGACTCAAGAAAAACTGGATATCGTTTTGTAGTGACCGGCCGGCACGGGAGTTCATTTCCGCCTGTGAGAACTATCGGCTGCATGACTTCCTTCGTGGCGGTGGTGACTGATGGAAAAAGAGATCCTGCATGTCTCCGAGCAAATCCCGCTTATTCTCATTCTGGGTGCCCTTCTGCTTACTGGTTGGTTTGCCCATGTCGCGGGAGAAAAAACCGGCATTCCCCGGGTTACCGTTCTTCTGATCATCGGTGTCCTGGCGGGGCCTGACATACTTGATCTTGTTCCTGACAACGTATCCGACTGGTTTGACCAAGTGACCCATCTCGCTCTTGCAATGGTCGGCTTTCTGTTGGGTGAGCGCTTCCTAGGGCGGGAACTGAAGCGCTCCGGGCGCAAGGTATTGATAATCTCCGTAGGTGAAGTAGTGGCGGCGGCCGCCACTGTCTTTCTGGCAACCCAACTTATTGGTCTTGATCCTGTCATGGGCCTGTTGTTGGCGGCCATGGCGCCAGCCTCGGCACCGGCCGCTACCCTCGACGTCATAGAGGAAAAGGGTGCCAGCGGCCCGCTCAGTCGCACGGTGCTTGGTATCGTTGCCATCGACGACGCGTGGGGCGTCATACTTTTCAGCCTCTTACTGGTTGCCGCCCAGGCCCTGAGCAGTGACGCTGCTCCCTTGAGCTGGATGGCTTCTGCTGCGTGGGAAGTGGTCGGTGGTCTCGCCCTGGGCATCATTCTTGGCATCCCCATGGCGTGGATGACCGGGCGCCTGCGAGAGGGTGAGCCTACTTTGTTAGAGGCATCGGGTTTTGTTCTGCTTTGTGGCGGACTGGCTTTATGGCTGAACGTTTCCTACCTGCTGGCCTGCATGGCGCTGGGAGCCACCGTGGCGAATCGGGCCAAGCACTACCAGCGGCCTTTCAGTGATATCAAGGGTGCCAAAGAGCCCTTTATGGTGATGTTTTTTCTTTTGGCAGGTTTCAAGATGGATATCGACATGCTGCCAGCACTCGGAATGATCGGGCTGGTATACATTCTATCCCGGTCTATTGGCCTTATCGGAGGTGGCGCGCTGGCAGCCTCCGTGGCTCGAGCCGATCCGGTTGTGCGGAATAACGTGGGTTGGTGTCTCTTATCACAGGCCGGTGTAGCGCTTGGTCTTGCCTTGTTGGTGGAAGAGCGGTTTCCGGAGGTAGGCAGCAAAATCCTCCCTCTTGTGATTGGCTCCACCATCATATTTGAACTGCTTGGTCCGGTATTTGTGCGCTGGCGGCTGGGAAAGGCGGGCGAGCTACCATAATGTTCCGCCTGGTGCCCACCCAGGAAAATATTTCGCTGGATGTGAGTTAACGCAGCACACGTTTTACAAGAACTGGCCCGGTCAACTCAAAAACAATAGTGGAGGCAACCACCACCGGAAGAATTGAGTCGCGGAAATCCGGGAATCGCTCCGCGGCCAGCAATGCCATTCCGATTGCCACACCCGCTTGCGGGGTCAGCGCAAGGCCGATATCCCTGGGCAGTGCCTCGCGCTTTGCCGGGGTGAATCTTACTGCCAAATAGCCTCCCACTACCCGCCCCGCCAAACGCAGGACGATATAGGCGAGAGTCAGCAGTATGGCATCATCCGCCTTGTACAGATCAATGCTTGCTCCGGAGAGCATGAAGAAGAACACCAGAAAAGGCCATTCAATGTGCTCAATTTCCCGGAATGACCGGGTATGGTGGTAGGCGAAATTGGCGACCAGGCTTCCGGCAATCATGGACGCCAACAGGGCAGAAACCCCCAGTAACGACGAGAGCCCCGCGAGTAGCAAGATGATTGCGATTGCTTCAACTTGCGTTGGTTCTCCGGGCTTGAGCCGACCCGTGAGCCACGCGGCTGGCAGGCCGATCGCCACACCTATCAGAATGGCACCGCCCAGCTCCCACAGGGCATGGAGCAAAGCCAGGGTGGCATCACTGCCAATCACCCAGCCGAGAACCGACATGCTCAGCCCAAAAACCACAATGCCCCAGGCATCATCAATTGCAACGATCGCCAGCAAAATTCTGGATACCAGGCCGGAGCTTCTGCTGTCCCGGATAGACTCGCTAACAGCGGCCGGATCGGTTGCCACCGAAATGGCAGCCAGAGATACCGCAACCACAAGGGGAAACCCAAGAGCCATCAGCCCGGCACCTACGAAAACCCCACCTCCGATAATGACGAAAAGGGAAATAATCAGAATCAGCGGGCCGGTATTGCGCAATCGACGGAACTCCAGCTCGCTACCCAGCACAAAAGCCACCATCACGAGTGCTAACTGGATCATTGGCTCGCTGAGGCCACCTAGTACGTCACTACTTTCAGCACCTATCCACACCTGTTGAACGAAGGCGATGCCAATGCCTACCAGCATCAGAATGGAAATTCGCGGAATTTTCGTGCGATGGGCAAGAGCGTCAGCAAAAATGCTGGCGGAAAGAATGGCGCCTAACAGGATCATGTTCACGGTGGCCTGAGACGTCCCAATGGGCAGCCAGTGGGGAACGTTCTCACTCATGTGTATGTTTCACCATTTCACGCACCATTGACGATAAAACCGGTCTGTTAAAGATGAGGTTAAGTCTGCCACTTTGTCGACTCCCGTAAACAATACTTTATTAAAGGGCCGCGCTGAATAGGCCAGATTGTGTCCCTTCCATTCTGCGATAGAAGCTGTGTGCCCTGATGCCGCCGCCAGGCAAGGCCAAGGTGTGATTTTCAGTTATTAGAGTTACGATAATCATTTGGTTACTGTCGAAAGTGATTTCCGAGCCACTGCAACCGTAGATAGAGAACCGTAATGGGGACAACCAGGACGACCCCGGATCGCCGCGATGGCATCATACTCCTTGCCCGTGCAGGTTACGGTGCCCGTGGTATTGTCTATCTGCTGGTGGGTGGGCTGGCGGCTCTGGCTGTGTTTGGTCCGGATGGCCAGACCACGGGTAGCCAAGGCGCCCTGTTGCGGATCCTGGTAGCACCCTGGGGTCATTTCATGATTGGCGTTATGATAGTCGCTCTTTTGGGGTTTGCCCTGTGGCGCTCCATCCAGGCACTCAAGGATACCGATCACCACGGCACCACTGCCAGGGGTATTCTGATCCGCTCCGGCCTTTTCGTAAGCGCCATATCCCATATCATGCTAGCAATCTTTGCAGGCGGCCTGATATTCACCCTGGGTGGTTCCTCCGGTCTGTTTGCGTTTGGCATCTATAACTGGCTGGAAGCGGTATATCGCCGCATCGAACCGTAGGCTGGAGCGCACATCTATGGTATTCCGTTCCAGGCGCGCCCAGCGTTGGTTTCAACGCATCAACGGTTCCAACCACATGCTGTGGTTTCTGGCGGCGGTGTCTTTCCTTGAAACCATCATCGTTCCCATCCCGATTGAACTGGTGCTGATCCCGCTGATGGCCCTCAACTGTGATCGCATCTGGCGGTTGGCCGCGGTGACCACTCTTGGCTGCCTGGTGGCGGCTCTGGTCGGCTATGGAGTAGGTATGGTCCTGTATCAGTCTGTGGGCATATGGTTCATCGAAACCATGGGAATGCAAAGCGGCTACCAGTCCTACCAGGCATTCTTCGATCAGTACGGCTTTGTGGCCATACTTGCGCTCGGCATATTACCTGTTCCCTTTCAGATCGCGATGATTACTGCCGGCGTATCCGGCTACCCGATTTACCTGTTCGTGCTGGCAGCTCTGCTTGCCCGCGGTATTCGCTATTACGGGCTGGCATGGCTGATACTGCGGTTTGGCAGGCGGGCGGAAGAGTTATGGCGGCGCCATGCGGTGACCGCCAGTCTCGCAGTGGCCGCGGTCGTGATTGCCGTCTCGCTGGCACTGCAGGTCCTGGCGAACCGGATACTGTAGGGAGATATAACAGCGCTCGCTCGATAACAGAGGCTTTTGCGACTTGTATAGGCATACTGCCATCCCCAGCATTATCTTATACGTTTGTTTAAGAGGGGGAGAAGCCAGACTCCATGAAACCTGTTACCAAGAAACCCTGCATTGACATCTGTGAGTTCAACAAGAAAGACATCTGCAAAGCCTGCGGCAGAACCAGGCAGGAGAAAAAGGAGTGGAAGAAGCTGTCTGCTGACGAGAAGCAGGCTATCTGGGCGCGTATCCTCGAATCGCACGGTTCAGGGAAGGGCAAAAAGCCAAGGGCGCTGCGGGAGCTTTACGAAAAGGCCAGGCGTAAACAGCGCGAAAAGGCCTGACAACCCTGCCGTGGATTCCCGGTTACTTATGCTTGCGCGCGTAAAGCCTGAGAATCCCACGAACCGTTACATCCAGTTGACTGCCGGTGGTGTAATCACCCTGCACGACATAGCTCGCCCGTTCCTCGGAAATCAGCTTCTCGATCTTTTCCTGGGTTCTCTTCTCGCCCCACTTCTCACCGTCGAACACCGCAATACTGCATCCGCCCTGAGCCTTGACCATCTTCATCGCCGGAATATCCGTATCACCGTCACCAAAATAGATAACGCGGTCGAACGGAAAGGGGCGGTCCCCGGGCTCGATGTATTCATTGATTTTTACATTATCCCAGCTGTTCTCAATACCCTTGTTAATGCGAAACAGGTACTGGGTCTTGGTGGTGTAGTCGATAGCAACAGCCGGCCACTTGGCGACTCCGCTCTGCGCATCGTAGTGGTAACGGCATCCGAAGATCTTTTTGAAGTGTCTCGCCACTTTTGTTCCGCGAATCATTTCTTCAAGTCCGCTTGAGACAACGTAATGGCTCAAGGCAATCCCATGATCGCCGGCAAAGCGGTTAATGCTATCAAACCAGTTTTCTACACCGGGGAACAGGGGGATGGACTGCCCATGAATTCGGAGCCTGTCAGGGGTCAACTCAGCCTGCCTGTCTACATCGCGGGCGCGCTTGGCCAGTTCGCCGAGGTAGGTGAGTATCTCGTCACCATCCCGGTCAAAGTTCTTCCGGTGCACTTCGGGCCAGAAGTCCTCCTTGTCATCCAGGCCCAGTGCCGGCATCAGCCCGTGTTCGGCGCAATTGCCTTTCGCGAGGGTGCCATCAAAGTCATAAACCAGAGCGCATTGCATCATTTCTCGATGGCAGTGCTGCCAATTACCTCAAAGATGCGATCCAGCTCCTCAGCAACCGCCCTGAGCTCAGCGCCACCACTGTCAAGGTAAGGAGCGAAAACATGACTTGGCTTTTTCCATGACAATGTGGCGGTGCCATCTTCATCCTCAGTGACGTAAAAGCGGATTGGCGCTTCGATCATGGCCGGTACACTGGCGCGAACGGCACGCACAGCGAAGTCATTGCGGAATACGCCAAGCACCCTGTTACCGGGAATGGTTTCGCCCCGCTGGGCTGCGGCTTCTGTCGGGCCGACATCCGTTACCACCGCCATATCTTCTTCTGTGACCGACCGGCGCACAGAGTCAAGCAGCGCAGAATAGCTCTGCTCTGTCTGGATGACGCGCCATCCTTCGCGCGGTGTTACGGATTCTGCCGAAACCGGCAGCGCTATCAACATTGTCAGCACCAGAGTGATGGTGGAACGCATCATGGTTATGCTCCTGTAGGACCGTTGGCCGGATGCCGTCCACCGACCATATAACCAGAGTATCGCCGAAAAGGTGTACACGCCACCATAAGCCGCCTGGCCAACAGTTTACGAGTTTGTTGGATAGTGTGCAGAACCCGATTGTCAGTTTTATGAACGGGAATCACTGATCGGCGGTTCCAGATAGAACGCATCGAACCCCGCCACTGCTTCAAGGCCCCTGATATCCAGTAGCTCCAGATGTGAGTTGCCTGTCTTTAACAGTCCTTCCCGTCGGAATTCCTGGAATGTGCGGCTCACATGCACGGCGCTGAGCCCGAGTGCATCCCCCAGCACACTCTGACTCAGGGGCAGGGACAGGTGGTCTTCCACACGAGCATTGGTACGTTGCAGACGGTACGAAATTTCCACCAGAAAGTGGGCAAGCTTCTCCCGGGCCGAGCGCCGGCCGAGATTCACAAGCCTCTCCAGCAAAATCGCCTGGTCCCTTGAGGTAATCATGAACATGATGTTGCAAAGCATCAGTGAACTGGAAAAAATATGGTCCAGGTGGTGCCTCGGGAACGCGCAAAGTTCGGCATCATTGAGCATGATGACGCTGGTGATGCGCTTCTGGAACGAAAATTCCCGCAGGCCGACAATATCGCCGGGCACGTAGATATCCAGCACCTGCCGCGTTCCGTCTTTCAGCTCACGGAAAGAGCAGGCCCAGCCTTTGCTCAGAGTATAGAAACAGTCGGATTGATCATTCTGGTGCCAGAGAATGGTGTTTTTGGGCCACGCCCGTGGTCCCTCTTCCAGTGACAGTAAAAGTTGTTGATCTTTCTCGTCGAGAGTCGCATAGGATTTGAAGTGCTTGACGATACAACTATTGTCAACATCGTTATCCATTTTATTTCCTTATTAAAATAAGCTCTATCGCCATGACCGGAGGGGCAGTGTGAATGCTTCCGTACCACGCCCCTATAACCTAGGTTATCTCTTGTCGAAAATCCTCATGCTACCGTTAGCAAGCGATTTAACGTAACAATATCAGTGAGGATTAAAAAGCAATGTTACAGACAACGGACCTCTATCCGACCCGGGAGCGCTATACAGAAGGGCGCATCCCCAGGAATGAGCCGGTCATTCACGCAGACACTGTGCAACGCGCCGAAGGACCGCTGAGCGAAAACGAACTGGAAAAATACCAACGAGACGGATTCCTTTCCCTGGAAGGTTACTTTTCGCCGCAGGCGGTTGCACCCTTCTTTGATGAACTGGATCAGATCGAAAAGGATCCTGTCATCTGCCGGAGTGACCAGGTGATCATGGACCCGAACCAGCAAAAGATCCGCTCGGTCTTCGATATGCATAACCTCTCCAGCGCCTTCGACCGGATGACCCGCCATCCTCATCTGCTGGCCATGGTGCAGCAGCTGCTTGGCAGTGACGTGTATATCCACCAGTCCCGAATCAACGACAAGGCCGGCTTCTGTGGTAATGGCTTTGAATGGCATTCGGATTTCGAGACCTGGCACAGCGAAGACGGTATGCCGGCCATGAGGGCGGTTAGTGTCTCCATCATGCTGACCGACAACAATGCTTTTAACGGGCCCCTGATGTTAATCCCGGGCTCTCACCAATCGTTCGTTCCATGCCCTGGCGAGACCCCGGACAACAACTGGAATCAGTCCCTCAGGAGCCAGACTGTCGGCGTGCCCTCCCGTGGGGCTGTCGCCGACCTGGCTAACGCCGGGGGCATCGAGCAGCCTCTCGGTCCGGCCGGCTCGCTGCTGTTGTTCGAGTGCAATACCCTGCACGCCTCCAATGCCAATATGTCGCCATGGCCGCGGTCGAATCTGTTCTTTGTCTACAACAGCGTCGATAACCGCCTGGAACAGCCATTTTCCGGGAAAACGCCACGGCCGGAATTCCTGGGTGCACGGAACAATACCCGACCCCTGACGGCTGTAAGTCCCTGACCGGGAAAACGACTGTGAAAGCAGTAACATCCTCATGCCACCTGCCCGGCGCAGGTGGCTGAAATTAATCTGTTCCGGTTTTGATATTAAGTAATGCTCTCATCGCACCTGTAACCATGCAAATCAAGCCCCTCTCGCAGGTAGTCGGCCAGAAGAGGGTGATCTATGAGGTATTGCGCAGTTTCGGGTGACCATTGTTCCTTTGCCTGCTGCACAATGCTATCCCATTCTTCCAGCGCGTAATCGCCACGACCCAGCCAGAGCAGGGCAACCACCTCATGTTGCTGATCGGGCTCCAGATCCTTGATGATGGATTCAAACTCCTCATAGCTGGTGTTGTCCTTGTGGTCCGCCAGCATTTGCTGCGACCAGTCGTCCACCGCGTTGTTACCTTCATCGGGAATACTGACCGGTTCCCGCACATGATAGGACTGCGCCAGCTCTATCAGCCTGCAAACGGTGTCTGGATTAACATTCAACATATTGTTCCTCCCAAGATCTGAGTTCTGATTCCCTGTCTGTTTATGCTTGGTCCGACCGCAGGTAATTTCAATAGCTCGGTCGCAATCTCCGGTTGTAGTTGAAATCAGAACATCTGACCTCAGAGTCTTTTTTACAGGATTTGATTACCTACTGTTGAGGAGGAGCTCATGCAATCCAGTATTGATATCGTCGATCACAACATCAAAACCATCAACACCTGGCTGAAGGATATCTCGGAAGAGCTTGATCTCATTGGTGAGGAAGAGGCCTGGTTGCGCCTGAAAGCGGTTCTGCAAACACTGAGGGATCGTATAACGGTGGACGAGGCAGCCGATTTTGCCGCGCAACTGCCGATTATTGTCCGTGGGCTCTATTTCGAGGGATGGCATCCCGCGGAAACGCCGCATAAGTGGCGGGACAGAGCTGAATACATGGAGGCGTTTAGCCGCAAGCTGAAAGATGAAGGCGATGGCGAGAGAACTCTGAAAGCCGTCCTCCGTGTTCTTGACCGCCATCTGGACAGTAACGAGCTTAACCGGGTCAAGGAGATGCATCCCAAAGAGCTTTGGGATCTCTGGCCCGGATAATCAGGCAATTTCCCGCCGGCGTCGCGATGAAGGAAAATTGCTTTTTAATGTATTGGGTTTTCTAAATTTTTTCGGATTTTTCAGCTTGACAATGGGGGCACGTAAAGAAGTAACGTAAAACCAGCATATTTTGAAGTTATGCTTTATTTCAATTCATTCCTGAATATTGCATGGGGAGAAAAATATGGACTTTATAACCAACAACACAAACTTGCTGAAAGCAATAAGCGCCATAGGTGCTGCCGCCGCCATCACTTTACCGGCACCGGTTGCAGCACAAGACGTTGAGGAAAAGCCGGATGGGAGTTGGGTGTCACTGAGTGGCAAAGTGGCCTCACACACCCCCGAGGCTTTTACGTTAGATTATGGTGAAGGAACAATTACAGTCGAAACTGACGACTGGGACACTATCGGTGATGGCTGGGCGATAAGTGAAGGCGACAAGGTTACGGTTTACGGCCGAGTCGACGACGGACTTTACCAGGACAGGAAAATAGAAGCCGGTAGTGTATACATCGAAGATCTGAACACCATGGTTACTGCTCCGTCACCGGCTGATGAAGAAGATCCGTTGCCCCTGAACTACACTTATCTCAGTGTGCCTGCTGACTATGATATACAGGTCGTAGGGACCGTTACGTCTGTTTCAGGCCGGGAATTCACGATCGATACAGGAGAAAGGCAAGTCTCGGTTGATACTCTACAAATGGGTTTCAACCCTTTAGATGATGTCGGATTTGTGCAAGTCGAAGAGGGCGATTTTGTCAGCGTCTCAGGTGATCTGGACATGAGTGTCTTTGATGAAACTGAGATTTCTGCTGAAACTATCGTCAAGTACTACTAGACCTTAACTGGCGGTAACTGGTTCCGGAGTGGGTGTTTGCGGTCCGGAAACAGTGCCCCAGCCCGCCGCCCATGCGACGGGTAAAGCTTCTCGCAATGCTTATCCTCTCCCTCCTCTTTATTTCTCTTGCGCCAGGCGCATGGTGTCTACTCCAGGTCCAGGCGGTGATCAGCCACGAAGTGATGTGCATGTATTCCAGAGTCTGTCTATCGCCAAATGCGACCATTTGGAGGATGAAATTCAATATGGTGACTATAGTATAAAGGCCCCTGCCTAAAAGCAGGTTACGGATGAAAGGGCTCCAGATACGCGTAGTGCTGCACTGATTACTTGAATCCAGGAAAGGAGGAAAGTTATGGATATGCCCACGTTCGATGAGCTCAGGGAACTGGCTCAGCGTGATCCGGAAGGCTTTGAGATCTTGCGCGCAGAGTTGATTGAAGACTGTATTTGCCGCAGCTCAGAGTGCAATCAGCGCAGGCTGCGCGGCCTTCAGTTTGTGATTGAGGCCAGGCGCCGGGTAGCCAGCAATCCCATGAAGGCACTACTCGATATTCAGGCCATGATGCACGACTCGTTTCTCAGTCTGCAACAGGCTCTGTTTGCCCAGCAGTGTCCTTCTGAACCACCGGCGCCGGCACGAGCGCAGGTCCTCCGCTTTCGACGGTCAGGGTCAGTCGTGGAATAGTAATTCCCGGCTGCCCCGTAACCTGGTCATAGGCGTTTGGCTCTGCTGGCAAGCGCTATCATCCAGATGCCGGTGAAAATAAAATCAATACCCAATAGCAGGCCCAGAATCCAGGGATAGGCTTCGGCAAGCTGGAACAGGATCAGCAGCCCGAGCGCCAAAGACAACAGCCCCCCGGTAAGCAGCAGGCCCCATCCAATGGCGGGCTTCACCTGAAGCGCAAAGGCCGTTTTAAAGGTGCCGGCAATCAGAAAGAATGCCGCGACCAGGCCAGTCAGGGTTATGACGCCCGCAAGAGGGTAGAACAGCATAAGCAAACCGATAATCAGTGCCAGTGCGGCAAGCCCCAGGCTCAGGAAAAAGCCTCCCCAGCGCGGCACGGAAAAGGACTGAACCGCCTGCGCCACGCCCGCAATGACAAACAGGATGCCTATGGCGATCTCCAGGGACAGGGTGGCAACAAAGGGAAAGGCAATCGCGGCAATACCGAGCACCAGAAAGACGATGCCCAGCCCTTTGAACCATCGGGTATGATGCTTGATATCGTTGATCAGATTGCTCTCGACGCTCACCTCGTAATGTCTGGTTTCCACGAAAAACTCCTTTCAGGTTAAGGAAAAAGGGGCGACCGAAGAGTCCGGCCGTTACAATCTGTAATGGCTTCGATTATGGCTATTTCAACCGCGTAAGTTGTTGGGGA
Source organism: Marinobacter orientalis (assembly GCF_004792665.1). Lineage (GTDB taxonomy): Bacteria > Pseudomonadota > Gammaproteobacteria > Pseudomonadales > Oleiphilaceae > Marinobacter > Marinobacter orientalis. Next base: position 209,478 of record NZ_SRZX01000004.1, on the reverse strand, counting down.
AATTCTATTTCCGGCGACTGTCTGAGGCGGGTGGGCCACCTGCCTGTGCGGCGGAGCAGGTGGCCAGCATCACACTATTCCTGACGACCGAATAGGCCAGCACCGGCTGCGGCTGCGAGGCCGAGAAGAGAGGCGATGAAAAGCCACAGCGCAGCCGAAGAGACAGCGCTCTGGATATCATTTACCACGGCTGCAAAACGATTCTGCAAGTCGGAAGCAGTCTGGCGAAGGGTCTCTACCGCTGAATCAAATGAACTCTGCACCTCATCGACTATTTGTTGCGTTTCGGTATCGGTGATGCCCAGACGCCTCTGCAAAGTATTCTTTGCTTCGGACAGGTCCTCCTCGTTAATGACAGCATTCTCTCCTTCAAGGAGCTGGTCCAGCATACGGTCTATCTCTTCACGGAACGAGAGTGGTTGCTCGACGATATCGGATAACGTTGAAGTGAGGAGCGACCGCGCCCGTTTCATCTCCTGCTCGCTAATCACATTGCGGAAAGCTTCACGGGTTTCGGCACGTAATTGCGAGGGGGTCACGCCAGCATCCTCGAGTACTTGCTGAAGCTCAGGCGGCAGATCCGCCATCGAAATTGACCCGGCGATCTCTGCAATGTCCGGGAGCGAAATATCATCGGGGGCGACAGCTTCGACAGTGTCGGCCGCAGTTTGCGCAGTCTGAGCGACAAGAGTTGTGGAGGAACTAATTGCCGATGTTCCAGCGTTGACCCCTCCGAAAGCCACTGTGAGCGTGGTCAAAGCCCAGACTGCCGCGCCCGCCAGTGCTGCGACGCTGGTATCGGCCGGAGACATGAACCGGGCCGCGGCAAATCCTCCGGCGGCCAGCGAAATGATCTGTGTTACGACAATATAGAGTGCCGCGCCGAATCCAAGACCCTGTCCGATCGCTTCAAGACTTGCAACACCGATGGCAAGACCGAGAAGGGTGAACAACACCATCAGACCCAGTGCCACGATTGTACCGGCAATAATAGCGGTCAGAGTGGGCCGGTTCGCATCGTACGGTCCGGCGTGAAGGTTAGTGTCTGTCATGTGAAACCTCATTAGCAGTGGGATTGGAAAAAACAGGCGATGCGGAATCACGGAAGCGATTGTTCCGTGGAGGGATGTGCCGGCAGCGGTCATCAGGATAAAGGTTCAGGGTCTGACCAACGTTGTCCATAGGCACTCCTTTGCCGGTTCTGGTTCCGCCACCAGTGCGTTACAACGATTGGCGTGAAAAAAGTATAGACACCTGATTCCGCGAATTCCAACATGATCCGCGCCAGACGCGGATTTGGCGCCATTTGAAACCATAGGCTGAGCGGATTCACTGCTGGCTGGTCTACCACTGATAATATGGGTACGATCTTTCATTTCTGCAGAAAGAGAATTTGATGACGTTTAAGAGTCGCTTGCACCGTTATGCCCGGTCCCTTCGCAGGGGGCTCCATGTCCTGGCGGCCCCTGTAAAGGGCGATAATGGTCGGGGCGGACTGTTTATCCAGTGTTACCGGGGATACGGCTCCCGCAATCGAGTGTGCCTGATAGGAAGGGTATTCCGACAACCGCACTTCGGGGCATCCTGGCGGGAGGATCGGCTGCGCCGGGACCTCATTGACCTGACCCGCAGAGTGCTGCGCAAGCCTGTCGTCGGAGCCCGCGTACGGATACGGTACAAGGACACCAACACAATCGTTCAGACCGACCGTCATGGTTACTTTCAGGTCGATATGGAACTGGGCACCATGCCATCTGATGTTGCCTGGCATGAGATGGAACTGTCTCTGGACAGTCCCGTAGATGAGCGTGCCACCACCACTGGCGAATTTGTCACTCCTCTGGCGAGCGCCCGTTACGGCGTGATCAGCGACATTGATGACACCGTCGTCTACACCGGTGTCGCCAATACCGCGATGATGATGTATCGCCTGTTTGCCCAGGGTGCCGAAAGTCGTGTGGTTTTTCCCGGTGTGCCGGCCCTGTATCGGGCGTTCCATGCCGGTCGCGATGAGGATGAACGAAATCCCATGTTCTATGTTTCCCGGGCGCCCTGGAGCATCTATCAGGTGCTGGTGGAGGTGTTTCGCCGCAACCGGCTGCCCCATGGGTCGGTGCTGATCCTGCGGGAGTGGGGAATGAAGCGTGGCAGCCTGCTACCGCGAAGGGCCAGGGATCATAAACAGGACGCGATTCGCCATATCCTTGAGGTATACCCTGATATGCGGTTTATTCTGGTCGGTGATTCCGGACAGCGTGACCCCGAGGTCTACAACCGCATTCTGCGGGAACATCCCGGCCGTATATTGGGTATATACATCCGCGACGTCAGCAACACGCGGGAGCGTTCCGAAGCCATCGACAAGCTCGCCCGGGAAACTCGTGAGGCGGGCTGTGACCTGATACTGGCGGCGGACAATGTAGCGATGGCAGAGCATGCGGCCAGTGAGGGGCTTATTGCCGACCACGCTGTGAATGCGGTACGGGAAGAGCAGGAGCGCGCCGAACAGAGCGAAGACTGATTCTGTTACCGTCCGGCTCTCCATTTATGAATATGATTTCCTGATGGAACACGGCTGTATCGCCGTCCGTCGAGCGGTGTGAATGCTTTCCCCCCTTAACCCATGTTATCTCTTGTTGAAAACTCTCCGTGTTAGCGTCTTTGAAAGATTAAACGTAACTGCATTATGGAGGATTGAAAAGGAATGTTACAGGCAAAGATCTCTCATCCCTGAGTAAAAGCGACGCTGTCGCGATTTCTGCAGTCTTGACAAAAGAGGAGGTGAATATGTTGGGATAAAAGGCAGCATTTGAAATTCGTATTCTGTTTCAATTCATATTATGAATATTACGTGAGGAGAAAAATATGAAATTCATGCGCAAAAACAGAAACCTGCTGCAAGCAATGAGTGTCGTCGGCGCGGCTGCGGCTATTACGTTACCCGCACCGGTCGTGGCACAGATTGAAGACAAGCCTGATGGTAGCTGGGTGTCATTGAGCGGCCAAGTGGCATCACATACCCCGAACGAATTTACGCTGGATTATGGGGAAGGCACGATAACGGTCGAAACTGATGACTGGGACAGTCTCGGCGATGGCTGGGCCATAAGCGAAGGCGACAGGGTCACGGTTTATGGTCGGGTTGACGACGGATTTTACCAGGACCGGAGAATAGAAGCGGGCAGTGTGTATATCGAGGATCTGGATACCGTGATTACCGCTCCGTCAGCGGCTGATGAAGAAGAAGTATTACCTTTAACCTACACCTATCTCAGCATGCCTGCTGACTACGATTTCCAGGTTACCGGTACCGTTACCTCGATCTCCGGTCGTGAATTTACCATCGATACAGGCGACAGAGAGGTTTCGGTTGATACCATGCAAATGGGCTACAACCCACTGGACGATGCTGGCTTAGTGCAAATCGAGGAAGGTGATTTTGTCAGCGTTTCCGGTGATCTGGACTTGGGAGTCTTCGATGAAAACGAGATTTCCGCTGAGACGATCGTCTCCTACAACTAAAAGATAACTGGCCGTCCGCTGGTTCCGGAGCGCGACATCTTCGCTCTCCGGGGCCAGCCAGGTCCTCCGCTACTAACAGAACAGCCTTCAGCCTTCATTGTCGTCAGATTCATCTTTGCCTACCGGGTTGTCGTTGATGGACTCAAAAGAGCGGCTTGCCAGTCCGTCGCAGTATGGAAGTTCGTCACCCGTACCGAGGTCGAGCAGGGGCAGCAGGGCAGCAACGGGGGTGGCCACAGCAGCCAGAACAGCACTGCTGGCTATCTGCATTGTGAGATTTTCGCCCTGCAGCCCGGGTTCCGGATTATTGAAGGTGCCGCCGAGATGAAGCGGAGAGCTCGCCGACAGACCGCTGACATCCTTGGGATGAGCAAAAATGGTAATGTCGAGACGCTCGTTGTCGAGATTCACGGTCCCTGTGCCGGTAAAGCTGGTATCCGTGGTATCGACAGCCAGGGTGTCGATCCTGACGACACCGTCCCGGGTCTGCAGATCCGCGTAGGCGCAATCGATCGGGACGGAGCCCCCGCCATCCAGCCAGGCCACGAAGGACTCGGCAGCATCCAGTCCGGCGAGTTCGACCAGCAAGGCATCCAGCTTGCCCCGCGTCATCAGCATCACCATGCCGCCGTCGGCAGACCCGAACAGATCTGCAATGGAGTCGCCGGTCACCCAGAACTTGCCCTGACCACCGACAGTACCCACGCTGTCATTGGCAACCGCCCAGGTGCCAAGCGCCTTGCTGAGATTGACCGCCTGCACTTCAAGCTGCAATGTCCCCTCCGGAGGTGTCAGCGTGGAGTCGATATCAAGATTGAAGTCCACCTGACCATCTCCCACTCCGAAACGCACCGGCTCGAACCGGGCGCGGCCTTCGGCAAGTGCGACATCGATCACCACATTGCTCAGGGGAATGTCAGCCGCCCGCACGGATTTTCCCCGGTAACGGATGTCTGCGGACACATCCTGCCACGCAGGTGTGATCAGAGGCTGGTCAGGTAGCACAAACCGGTTGCTATCGCCCGCTTTTGCGTCCTGTTCAGGCGAGGCCGGTTGGGCACCGACCAGTACGCCAAGATCCTCCAGATCGAGGGAGTCAGAATGTAGTTTTCCTGTCAGGTGCGGGGGGCGGGAATTGATGTCCAGGGCGATTTGTCCGCCCAGGTCACTGTCACCGACTTCCCCCTCAATACCGTTGAATCGCCACAATTGATCCTTGAGGGACAGGTCGCCGGACAGGGAGTAGGGCGGCAGATCTGGCAGAGGTATGCCCAGCAGGCGGCTCAGGCGGTTCGGGTTCGGGCCCTCCAGGCCAAGCACCAGATCCAGGCCCTGCAGCGACAATGGACGCAGAATGGTGCCATTGACCTGGATGCGGCTAGCGACCACATCGCTGGTGAGCTCAAGGGCGTAGGGGCGGTCCGGATCCCGGGCCGCTAACAGGGGATCTCCGCGGAAACGTAACGAAAAGGGTGAGCCGTCATACTCACCCTCACCATCGATATGAAAGGCCTGCTCACCAGCTTCCAGCCCCCGGGTCTGAAGGCTGAGGGTCATGTCCGTATCAACTTCCGGATCTGTAAACGTCAGTTGCGAGGATTCGAAAACCAGGCGGCCAACAAAAGGCAGTATCAGATCTTCTTTCTGATCCACCGCAAGGGACTCGGTAATGCCCAGGTGAAGTTTCCCGGACAGCTTGCCCAGACGATCCTCCAGTGGCGTGAAGGTGTCTCCCAACTGGCTCAGTGCGATGCCTTTGAACTTGGCCTCAATGGTACCCGACGCAGGCCCGCTGGTGGCGTCCAGGGCCAGCTCGCTGCCGAGGCTGCCTCCGGCGATATTGAAGTCCAGTGGTTCGACCCGGAGCCTGCCTGAATCCAGGCTGGCGGACAGCTCCAGGTCCGTGAGCTCCGGTGTCTCCGGTAGCACCAGCGATTCCGCCCGCAGATCCAGCTGGCCATCGAATCCGCGCAAGGCCGCCAGGGGTGAAGGAGCATCGTCCCGCTTCGCTCTATCGGCTGGTGACGGGTCTTGATGTGAGCTTTCGGCCGTAAACTGGGCAAGTTCAATGCGATCCGCGTCGAGGTCAACATTCACCACCGGCCGGCCCGCATTGCGGAAGTGGACCTCGCCGCCCAGATTGCTGACCCCGATGTGCCCTTCGAGGGAGGTGACAGACCATAGCTCTCCGTCACGGGTCAGCCGCCCGGACAATCGGAACTCCGGCAGGGTGGGCAAGGGGGCTCCGATCCAGGCTTGCAGATCCTGACCACCATCGCCCTGAAGGACGAGGTTGCCGGCAAAGCTCACGGGCTCCAGTAGCGCGTCCAGCTGGGTATCCGCCCAGGCGAGCAGTTCACCGCTTTGTGCCTGTGCCTGCAGCCGATAGCTGGTGGGGCTTTGCGCCAGCTCCGGCAGGGGCGAGCCCTCAATGGTCATGTCCAGGGGCTTGCCCTGGAACCTGCCGGTTACCGAGAGCACCGGTGCTCGGGGTTCTCCGGTCTGCTCCAGGTCAAGGACCAGATCACTGCCCGCCGCCGCGTCCGGATTCGTGGTCTGATAGGATGCCGTGGCGTTCTCAATGTCGAGGTGCTCCAGAAGAGTCCCCGGAGCCAGGGAAGGAGCCCGCTGCATTCGGCTCAGACCGAGCTCGAGCTCGGCTCCCAGGATTGTTTTTGACCCGGTGTCCAGGCCAAGGGTCTGCAGCTCCACCTGTTGCAGGTCGAGCCTGGCTTCTGCGGTGATGAACTCGGCATTACTGACCAGGTGGGCACTCGCTTGGCCCCGGCCCTCGCCCGCTTCAAAACCCAGGGTCTCCAGTGCCAGCTCGTGCTGGCCCGGGCGCAGTCTTGCTTCAACATTGTTAAACGTTGTCGGCTCCAGGATGAGCTGGTCGACAGCGAGGCGGATGTCCCCCTGCAGGTTTGGCAGCACTGGTATCGAAACCGCCAGGGGCTCATTGGTTGCCCGGGATTCAGGCAGTGCCGCGAGAACCTCGGTAACGTTGATGGAGGGTGAGTGTAGTTCTCCGGATATCGTCAGCGGGCTGGAGCCGGTGTCCACGCTGATGTTGCCGTCGATGCGGACCTCGCCCGCCCGGGCCTGAATATCAGATAACCGCCACTGGTTATCGGCAAATCCCGGATCTGCGGCGGCCGAAAGTTCGACGGGCAGAACGAGATGCTCATCTTCCAGCGGAATTCCGGCTTCGCCGTTCAGCGACAACCTGTCATCGGCCAGCGCCAGTGAAGTGAGCGATAAAACCTGGGGGCGTTTCGCTCCGGGTGTGAAGTAGCGGATCTCCGCATCACGAATATTGAGTTGTCGGACAGCGAGCGGCGGGCCGGAGCTGTTGTTCGTCTCGCCTGAATCCGTCATTGCGGGCAGAACCCAGTTGCCCAGCTCCCCCTCGCGGCTTTCGAGGTTGAGGGTGGGTTCCGTTATCGTCACCTTTTTCAGTGTCGGTTCGCCCTTGAAGAGACTGCTGACGGAAGGTTCAAGCTCAACACCCCCAACGGTAAGCATGTCCGCGGCCCGCGCCCAGCCGGCGTTGGCCAGCGTCATTTTGCCCACCTCAAGTTGAGGGTGGGGCAGAAGACTCACCGAAATATCACCGGTGATCTCCATGTCGCGACCAGTCATGGCTTCAACGCGATCGGTAATCGGTCCCTTCAGGAAATTCCATGATATCAATTCAATGGCGAGAACCGCGATCACCAGCAACGCGAAGAAAACGGCCAGTGTCCACCGCAGAACTCTGAACAGGTTTTTTAACGGGGTGCGGTTCATCATATCCATGACCGGCTCGGGCTCGACGAATGGGCGAAAATCCGGAGCGGATTGCGATTATGTTTCCTTCACCATAGTCGAAGTTTGCGGGTGCCGTGGCGCCTTGCCGAGTTAACCCGATAATCGCGTTCCTGAAAACGGTAGTCCGGGTGGTGAGCCACGGGTATGGCCATGCCATTTTCCGGCCTGATTTCCGCCTGGCGAAAGCCAGTGCCAACGGGCTGAACCGGGCTTGCGGGCCTATACTTCATTCCTCACTATAAAGGTCAGTGACTATTAGCTCTGGAGGAGCCATGACGCATTCGGGAACTCAGCGAAGCATGGAAAAGGACATGGCAGACGCCGTCTCGGAAACCATGGCCGAGGCGATGCCGGAAAACCGGGAGCGGCAACCCGCGGTGACCATGAGCAGCAGGCTCGACAGCGATCTGGGCCTGGACAGCCTGACCCGCGCTGAATTGCTGGTAACGGTGGAACGGAAATTCGGGGTTCAGCTGCCGGAACAGCTCCTCAGCGAGGCGGACACGCCCGGTGACATTCTTGATGAGGTCATGCGTCTCAGAGGCGGGCAACCAGAACAGAAACAAGAGAGTGGCAGGGAGGAAGGCGAAGAGACCGAAGCCGTTCTCGACCCCGGGGAGGAAAACCGTGAGCATTTCTCCGTCCCCGATTTTGCAACCCTGCAGGAAGCACTGGGCTGGCATGCACAGGAGCACCCTGACCGCACCTACCTCCATTGGGTAAAGGATTACAAGGATGTCAGATCCCTGACCTTCGGGGATCTCCACAAAGGCGCTCTGAGGGTCGCCAATGGTCTGTTCCAGCACGACATCGAGGCGCGGGACACAATAGCCCTCATGCTTCCCACCAGCCACGATTACTTCTACGGCTTTTTTGGTGCCCTCTATGCCAACGCTATACCTGTTCCCCTGTATCCGCCGATGAGGGCCTCCCAGATCGAAGAGCACCTGAAAAGACAGGCCACGATTCTCAACAATGCAAAGGCCCGGGTAATGATTACCGTGCCGGAAGCCAAAAAGCTCGCCGCCGTGGTCAAAGGCATGGTGCCGTCTCTTGAGCATGTACTGACGCTGGATGAAGTCTGGGCGAAACCCCTGGGCCAGCCTGTAACCGGGGCCAAAGGCGAGGACATTGCCATTCTGCAGTACACCTCGGGCAGCACAGGGAACCCCAAAGGTGTAAGCCTCAGTCACGCAAATCTTTTCGCCAATATAGGCGCCGGAAACGAGGTGCTCCAGGTGGATCAGGATGACGTGTTCGTAAGCTGGCTGCCTCTGTATCACGATATGGGCCTGATCGGCACCTGCCTTTCCAGCCTCTGGTATGGCATGCATCTGGTCATCATGTCGCCACTGCTTTTTCTCACCAGGCCCCAATACTGGCTATGGGCCATTGACCGGTTTGGTGGCACTCTCTCGCCGTCGCCCAATTTTGGTTACGAGCTCTGCCTGAAACGAATCGACGATGAAGACATGGAAGGGCTGGACCTGAGCTCCTGGCGCGTGGCTTTCAACGGCGCCGAGGCGGTCAGCCCGGACACCGTGGTGCGTTTTATCGAACGCTTCAGCAAGTGGGGATTCAGGACCGAGTCCATGGCACCTGTCTACGGCCTGGCCGAGAACTGTGTGGCGCTGACCTTTCCCGAGGAGCCCCGGGAGCCGGTCATCGACTACGTTGACCGGGAAAGCTTCCAGAAAGACGGGGAGGCAAAACCGGTTTCCCCGGATGACGAGTCCGCGCTCAGATTCGTGTCCTGCGGCAAGGTGATTCCAAACCATGACATCCGCATTGTGGATGATGACGGCAACGAACTGGACGAACGCCAGGAGGGCAACCTGCAGTTCACCGGTCCCTCGGCAACCAGGGGATACTACCGTAATGAAGACAAGACGAAAGAGCTCTTTGACGGCAAATGGCTGAATACGGGAGACAGGGGCTATATCGCCGACGACAACCTCTACCTGAGTGGCCGCAACAAGGACCTGATTGTGCGGGCCGGCCGCAATATCTATCCCGGGGAAATCGAGGAGGTGGTGGGCGAGCTTGACCTGGTCCGGGCCGGCTGCGTCGCGGCTTTTGCGTCGGGAATGGGAGAAAGTGAAGGGGAAAGACTGATAGTGGTCGCCGAGACCGGCGAAAAGGACGAGAAGAAACTTGACCAGGTCAAAGAAAAAATCCGCCGCATCGCTATGGACTCCCTGGACATCGAGGTGGATGAGGTGCTCATGGTTGGTCCCCACACAGTGCCAAAGACTTCCAGTGGCAAACTCCGGCGCAATGACTGCCGGCTCCGGTATGAGCGGGGTGAACTCGAGCGTAAAAAAGAGCCCGTGTGGCGGCAGCTGGCGAGGCTGGCTGGTGCTACCTGGCGACAGCAGGGCCAGCGCAGCCTGCGAAGCGCTGCCCGCTGGCTATACTCAGCCTGGGCCTGGGCGGCGATGGGGCTGGTTTCGGTACCGGTCTGGGTTCTGGTCAATATCCTTCCTGGTGTCCCGCTGCGTTGGCAGGTAGTCCATTGGGGTAGCAGGTTGTTGGCCCTGCTCACCGGAACGGGGCTCAGGACAGCGGCCGCGGCCAGGCTCAGAAATCTCCCGGACGGCTGTATCATCGTTTCCAACCACTCCAGCTATCTTGACGCACTGGTGTTGGCCGCACTGATTCCCGTGCCGGTGAGCTTCATCGCCAAAGCGGAACTGATGAAGGTTCGCGGCCTGAAGCGTTTTCTGACGCGCCTTGAGATTGAACCCGTAGAGCGTGCCGACGTTCAGAACAGTGTCGGTGATTCAAGGCGGATTGCGGAGAGCGCCGGGGGCCGCCGGCTGGTATTTTTCCCGGAGGGAAGTTTTGATGCCGCACCAGGCCTGCGCCCCTTTCAGATGGGTGCATTCATGACCGCGGCTGTGCTGGCGGAAAAAGTCATACCCGTTGCCATCACGGGCACCCGGCGCAAGCTTCCCGCTGACCGCTGGAATCCGAGGCCCGGGCCGGTGAGCGTGGTCATTGGTGAACGGATCGAACCTGAAGGCGATGACTGGAAATCAGCGGTCCAGCTGCGGGACCGCGCGCGGAAAACCATACTTGAGATGAGCGGCGAGCCAGACCGGTTATTGCGCTAGCAGCGTCCCCGGCCCGGCGCCTGCTACGACTCGGCAGCCAGGGCCTCCACCAACCTGCTGCAGAACGCATCCAGGTCATCAGGCTTACGGCTTGTGATCAGACCACCCTCGTGGCAAAGCTCCCGATCAACCCAGTGACCGCCCGCATTGTTGATATCGGTTTGCAGGCTGGGGAAGGACGTCAGGGTTTTTCCCCGGACTACATCCGCTTCCACCAATAACCAGGGGGCATGGCAGATGGCAGCCACTGGCTTGCCTTCTTCCACGAACCTGGCGACCAAGGCGACGGCGTCCCTATCCAGGCGCATTGCATCGGGGTTCGCGACCCCGCCCGGCAATACCAGTCCATCGTAATCTTCGACAGCTGCCTGGCGGACTGTTTTGTCCACATCGAAACTGTCAGCTCTATCCAGATGGTTGTAACCATCAATGCTGCCGGATTTGATCGAAATCAGCTCTACCTTCGCCCCTGCTGACTCCAGCTCTTCCCGGGGACGGGTTAATTCGATCTGCTCTACACCGTCAGTTGCCAGAATGGCAACGGTCTTTCCTTCAAGCTGGTTGCTCATACCTCTTCCTCCATGTTGATCTCGTATTATGCTTGAGAACCTGTAATTCTAATGTAGCACGTGTGCGGAGCCCGCCAAAAGTTATAAGGCAGGAGCCTTTCCGGCTAACGCGGTCGGGCAAAAACCTGTGTCCAGAAAGGGGAATATTGCGACTCCGGCGCCTCGACCCTCGCAGCACCCATTTCGGTGAAATTGGTACTCATTATATTGGCGCAGTGTCCCGGGCTTGAAAGCCATCCATCAACGACGTCATCGACTGAGTTCTGGCCCATTGCGATATTTTCACCCACCGCCGACCAGCTGTAGCCTCTGTCACTCACCCGCTTGCCGGTCTGAACACCTCCAGGGCCTGTATGGCTAAAGAATTCCATTTCTATCATATCTCTGGAATGGGCCCGTGCGGCATCCTCGAGCTTGCAGTTCCAGGACAGCGGTTCCGCTGCATCAAAGTCCTGATCGCCGCATTGCCGGGGTTCGCTGCGAGCCTCATTGACGCGATTCAGCATAGCCCGATCGGTTGCGTCCATCTCGCAGTCGCCGGCCACAAGAATCCCGGGAAATGCGAGAAAAACCACCAGGGGAAGGGCGCTTGATGGGCGGGAAAACGGGAAAGTGATAGTACGCATAAGTTCACCAGAATCCGGGAAAGATCCATTTTTTGATTCAGGCCCTGCGGCTCAGCTTTGCGGCTAAAAACGGCGCACAAGCCGTCACCACAAGTACAAGTGGCCAGAGGTTTCCGTCTTTGAAGGTGTAGGCCTCAAGCATTACCGACCACGACTTGCCCTGTGCAAGCCCGAAGGAAAACTCGAAAACAAGCGTCAGGGCGAGCCATTCAAGCCCCACCAGCCATAGTGCAACAGATCTGCGCAGACGCAGCCAGGGAAGCGACAACCATGCTACACCCACAATCAGGGCCGCGAGGAGCAATCCGCTCATTACAAGTGCTGCCGGGGTACCGAATGCAGGCAGAAACACGGCCTCCCGCAACAAGCCATTAGTGACAGCCAGAGCGAGGATGCAGAGCCAGATAATTAGTGCTTTTAGAGCCACTTTCATAGCTATCCGTTTCAATTTAAAAAAACAGATTTGTTCCGGTTATCGAAGGATATCCCGGGTTTTGATGAAAAAAAACGGCCTGCGCGGGGAGCGAGGCCGGTGCAAAAAGGCGTTGCGGGTCCATAGCCATACTGCTAAACAGGGGCCTTCGATAGCCCCAATCCTGAGTTCTGATCGCGCCTCATCCTTGCGGCGCATGATGTAACGTCCTTTTTAGGCGGTTCCATCGCCTCATCTGAATCCATAATAGGCTATTGGCTCTCTCCGGTCTGTTCGCTGTCGCACCGAGCGTGAAAAGATGAAAGTCAGCTGCACTTTCTCCTTGTTCTCGATAATTATGAAGCCTTGTGATCCGAAAACCGGTTTTCACAAACCAGAGCCACCGCGATGGCCCGGTAGCCCCGGTCATTGGGATGATAGCCATCGCTGGCCAGCAACGAAGTGTCGGCAATCGCCGAGTAACTCCGGTACCGGAAATCATCGGGTGCTTCCCTGGCCAGTTGCTCGTACACCCGGTTCAGCTGCCTGGCTCGCCACCCCATGATTTGCCGCAGTGGGGTGGGCAACGCAGTAAACAGGTGCATGGGCGGCACGCTCAGCAGGTATAGCGGCCCCGGGTAACGTGTGACGAGTGTGTCGCGAAGCGCCAGCAATTGCCGGCGGAACCGATGCCGGGGCGTGAATCCGGTGGTGTCGTTGACGCCCATGCTCAGCAGCACCACATCGGCTTCCGGTAGCTCCAGGCTCGCCAGTTCCCGGTGGAGCTGGCGCAGACGGATACCGTTGACGCCAAAGGTGTGCCAGGAAACGGTTCGACCCGTCCGCTCGTGCAGTAGCAGAGCCAACTGGCTCGCCAGTCCCTGCTCATGGCTGGCAACACCCACACCAGCCGCTGTGGATTCACCGATGACCAGCAGGCGTAGGTCCGGTTTGCCGTCACCGTGCTGGCCAGCAGGAGAGCCCTGGGCTTCAGGTAACCGGGGCGTAACCCTTCGGGCGCGTTTGCCCTGGTACAGAAGGAGCGGCAGTAGCAGGGCAGTGGTTAGCCAGAAAGGTAGGTGCACGGTAGTCTCCTGGTCTTTTCCGGATGCAAAGTTACACAGGGGGAGAAATTACCCACAGTCTAGAGCCAGCGTCGAACCTGTTGCTCATAGGCGCGGAATTGATCACCGAACAGCGCCCGCAGGGCCCGCTCCTCAGGAGCAATCTGGAAGTGATTCATATACAGCACAAAAAACACCACGCCGAGTAGCTCCCAGCCAGATCCCAAATACACACCCCAGGCCAGCAACCAGAACGCGAATCCCACATACATCGGGTTGCGGGAATACCGGTAAATACCGGAGCAGACCAGAGCTGAACTGGCCTCGGGCGTGCGAGGGTCTACCGTGGTTCTGGCGCGCCGGAAGGCCACCACGCCCGCCATGGGAAACAGGGTGCCAGCAACAAATATCACGCCGGCGGCAACAGTGCGGAGGGTGTCATCCAGCGGTACCGGTGAAGTCAGGGTAGAAATGCCCCACATGGCCGCACCGACCATCAGCACCAGAAGCAGGGGAGGTATGCGTTTTTCAAGCATGGCAAGATGCCTATGAATCGGATTCATAACTGATCAGATCCACCTCCGCTGCCTGGGTACGAAGAGGCACCAGTTCCTGATAGGCGGCGGAATTGTGCCATTTGAGCGCGGATTCCGGGTCCGGGAAGCGAATAACAACGGTATCCGTGTGGGGGTGTTTCCCGCTAAGCACTTTTGCTCGCGTGCCACGAAGTACAAGTTCGGCACCCCAGGGAGCCAGTGTGCCGGGAACCCTGCTCCGGTATTCTTCCCATTTGGCCGGGTCTTTTACCGTGATCTGTCCGATTACGTATGCTGTCATATTTTTCCTGTCAGACTCATTCAGAGCATTGCAGTAATTTGTTGTTTTGAAGCGGTGGAAAGGTTGTCCGGTGCCAACTGCTTTCAGATTGAATACCGTCAAGATGTCGGGAAAGCAAAACATAAACCTGTCCCCGTTTTTGTCGGGGTGTCAGTTCCTGTTCTTCAGAACCTTATAAATCCGGAATACCGCCGCGTCCTGCTTCCGGCTTTCCACTACGTCCTCGAGCAGCTCCAGAACCCGTTTCTCATCGTTGCTGCGAAGACCGGGCCAATAAACATAGGGCACCAGATCCGGGTTCCTGATGAAGAAGAGGGCGGTCTCTTCCGGCTCGTTTTCGATGTCTCCGCGCAGGCCCACGGTGAAGCGATCGCCCTCGCTATCTCTCAGCGTCACTAACAGGGAATTGTCCTGTTCTATGAACCGGGTTGCCTCAACGGAAACAGGCTCCGCAAGGTCAGGCACCGATGTTATGTAGTACTGAAAGCCGAGAAACGCCAGCAGCATAACAAGCAGTGCCGCCAGGGCAATGGACTTGAGCATCAGGAGAATTCCGAATCCGTCAAAAAGAGGGCGTATAGTAAGGTCTTTGCGGGCCCAAGAGAAAAAATAATTCTGTCCCGGTTTTCCTGCATAAAGTTTGGAGCCTGCTCTCGTCGTCTTTGCGATTAATAAAATCTGTGACTACGCTATTGTTGCTGATTCACTTTTTAACGTAATCTAGACTAACGCATTGGCGTTCTTCTGATCCGTGCCATTTGGGTGAGAGAACAAAGGCAACTCATGCTTTTTGGACTTTGGCTTTCGTAATGAACTACGGCGTGGAATTTCAGAATCCGGCGGACGCAAAGACTCATGCCCGGCGATATGTTTTAAACTCTCTGTTCTTTATATTCACATTCTGGGCTCTCAATCAGGTGGCTTACCTGTTTACAGTGACCGAGGGCGTGAGTCTGTTCTACCCTCCTTCTGCCTATGCGATGTTTTTAATTTTTCTTTTGGGAGGAAAATATCTACCTGTTCATTTTCTGGCGATATATCTGGGTGGCCTGCCGTATCGAGATGTTTTCAATTACAACCTTGAGATGTTCATTCCGGATTTAAGGCAGTTTGTCATTTATGGTTTAGCCGGTCTGATACTTAGAAAAATAAACTCACCACAAAAGATTATAAACGCGAAGTTCTTTTTATCGGTAATGGTTGCCTCCGTGTTAACGGCACTCATATCGACGGTTATATTTGTGGGTGGCATAGGTTCAAATACGCTCTCCTTTTTTTCACTGATTGATAGATCATCCTCGTTCTTTGTCGGCAACCTCACGGGTGCTGTCACTGCAATTCCCATTTTTTTGCTATTCTATCAATTCTGGAAGCTTGGCTGGCGGGAATTAATCTCATCGCTTTTGCGGAATATGTTAAAGCCGCAAAAAGTAGTCGCATTACTAATAATTATTATATTGACGGCCCTGGTCATTCAGCTAGGGAAAATGGACGAGCAGTTTTCAAGATATTACTATCTGATTTTAATTCCGGTTGTCTGGAGTACGGTTAAATGGGGACTTGGCAATGGATTGGTCTTCGCGTTTATAGGTAATCTTTTTGCGCTGTCGCTATTCATCTTCTCGGGCTATTCGCACTACGGCATTTTCGAAGTGCAGATCATGTTTGTCATTTCCATAGTCTCGGTGATATTGATTGGTCTTGTGCAGGATGAAAGGGATCTTTTCTACCATCGAGCTATGTACGATGAATTGACGGGTCTAGCGAATATGAGACTATTTAGGGAGGTCTGCTTTACTTCAATCGCAAGAGCAAACAGAAAGGGGCACGAAAGCTCCATCCTATTCATTGATGTTGACGGGTTTAAGTCAGTAAATGATACGTTGGGTCACAAATTCGGCGACGAAATACTGCAAAAGCTGAGCCAGGAACTTAAATACTGTGTACGGGGTTCAGATATTGTTGCTCGTTTTGGTGGCGACGAATTCGTAGTCTTTCTCGATGAGACTTCTGATGAAGAGGCCGCTGGGGTTTCTGAAAAAATAATCAAACAACTAGCTACTCTCTTCCGGATTCATACTGATGCAGTTGAACTTGGTGTCAGCATTGGTATTTCACTATATCCTCGAGATGGAGCTGACATCGACACTTTGATACGGAAATCTGATGAAGCGATGTACCTTGCAAAAAAAGAAGGTAAGAATACATATCGCATCTACGGTGATCATCACAGATAACAAGAAGGATGAGTCCACTAACGCCTTGAGGACCAGATATCCACACGGTGAGAAATTATCCGCACTCAGAAAAATAAATCTGTCCGGGTTTCTGAAAGAACTCGCGCGCAGGTGTTGATGATCACGGTTTTGATAATCACAGTGTTAGCAACAGAATCAACAGGGCCAGACTGGAGAGCCCGGCCAGGCCGTAGGTCAGGGTGCGCGCCAGAGGGCCGGTCGATACGCCTACATCATGCAGCCCGTGAAAGATACGATGGGCGCAGTGCCAGAGGCTGAGCGCGACAATAACCAATATAGCGCCTTTTACCCATAGGTTCTGAGCCAATGCGTGCAGGCTTTCATAGTTGTATGCCGCTTCAGGCAATAAGTGCAAGGGCAGCAGAAAGCCTGTCAGCAATACCATGACCGGCACGCAAAAAGCACTGATCACGCCACCTGCGCCAAACAGAGACCAGAAAAAAGGTTCATGGTGTTTCCAGCGCATGTTCAGGCCCCCCAGTAAACGGCAACAAGCAGAAACAGACTCACCAGTCCGAAGACCAGCCAGTGTCCGATCACGACCTGCTGATGAACAACAGCCTTGCCGGCGATAAATTTCGGCATGGCCTTGGGTGCGATCGCAAACCAGGTAGTGGTATGCACCATGGCCATGATGAGTGTCAGGCCGCTGAAGGTCAGCATCAGTGGATGCTGTTGCCATGTCAGCCAGGCAGTCCATGCCGCTTCCCCCCGACTCAGTTGCAGGATGCCGAGGATAAGATTCAGCATCCAAAGCCCAATGAAGACACTGGTTGCCTCTCGCACCATGTATCGGCGATAGACGGATCGTCGCATGTACCAGAAGGGATCACGGGGACGATGATAGGGTGATTGGCGCATCAGCGGGCTCCTTTTGGCAAGAGCCATGAAAGTGCCCAGTCTGTTGCACCCCGGACTTTTTCCTGTTGTATGGCGGATGCCGGATCAACAGATTTCGGGCAGACTTCGGAGCAGTATCCGACAAATGTACAGGACCAGACGCCGTCTTCTTCGTTGAGTGCAGGCGCGCGATCCGCGTTGCCCTGATCCCGATTATCCTGATTATAACGATGGGCCAGTGAGATCGCCGCAGGTCCGAGAAACGCCGGGTTCAGTCCGAACTGCGGGCAGGCGCTGTAGCACAGCAGGCAGTTAATGCACATGCTGTACTGGTCGAACAGGGCCAGTTCTTTCGGCGTCTGTCTGTTCTCGCCCGCCTGTATGGTTTCCCTTTCATGACCCGCAGGCGCTCCCGGTTTTCCGGAAGGGGCATTGGCCATGGCATCAATAATGTAAGGTTTGACGCTTTCCAGCTTTTCCAGAAAGGGCTCCTGATCGATCACAAGATCCCGTTCAATGCCAAAATTTTCCAGTGGTTCAACGCGAATCGGCCGGGGATAGTAGTCCCGCAGGAAGGTTTCGCAGGCCAGCTTGGGTACGCCGTCAAACATCATGCCGCAGGAGCCACAGACAGCCATACGACAGGACCACCGGTAGGACAGGCTTGAATCCAGCTCATCCTTGATATAGCCCAGCGCATCGAGCATGGACCAGTCTTCAACGTAGGGGATTTCAAAACGTTGAAATGTGGGTTCTGAATGCGTTCCCGGAATATAGCGCAGGATTTCGAGCGTTATTCCGGCTTCGCTTTTTGAGGGTGCGGTTTCTGATGTATTGTCTGTTGCAGGGATTGTCATGATCCGCCCTCCTGCTTGTTTTGCTGTTCCCCCGCTGCGCCGTAGGCACGCTCTTTTGGCTGGGAGCGGGTGATGTTAACGGCCTCATAGTCCAGTATGGGCTTGCCGTCCGGCGAATAGCGCATCAGGGTGTGCCTGAGGTACTTCTCATCGTCACGGGTTTTATAGTCATCGAGCCGCTGATGGGCGCCACGGCTTTCTTTTCGTTGCAGCGCCGATGTGGCCATCACCTGAGCCAGTTCCAGGCAGGACCCCAGTTCCAGCGTTGTCAGAAATTCAGTATTGAAAACCCGGCTTTGATCTTCAACATTGACCTGTTTGTAGCGGGCCCTGAGTTCGTTGATCGTATCCAGACCCGTTTGCATTTCATCGCCGAGTCGATAGATACCAAAGGCCTTTTCCATGGCTGCCGCCATTTCATGACGCAAACGGCTGGCTTTTTCCGTTCCTTTTTGCTCTCTCAGGGCTGTCAGTTCCGCCACTTTATCTTTGGCAAAGCTGAGCAGTGTGTCGTTGTTGCAGGGCGGCTGCCTGGAAGCGTGATCGGCTGCCTGTTCACCTGCCACCTTGCCAAAGACCAGCAGTTCAGCCAGCGAATTCGAGCCAAGTCGATTGGCGCCATGCAGACCGATACTGGAGCATTCTCCTGCGGCATAGAGCCCGGCTATTTCCGTTTGTGTGTGGATGTCTGTGCGGATGCCACCCATGGTGTAATGGACGGCGGGTCGGACGGGAATCGGTTCCTTGGCCGGATCAATCCCGACATAGTGTCGGGCCAGCGAACAGATCATCGGAAGACGTTGGAGCAATTTGGCTTCTCCCAGATGGGTCAGGTCGAGCATCACCGCATCGCCCAGCGGCGTGGGGACAGTATTACCCTTGCGCTGTTCATGCCAGAAGGCCTGGCTCAGTTTGTCCCTCGGCCCAAGCTCCATGTACTTGTTTTCCGGCTTGCCGATTGGTGTCTCGGGTCCCAGGCCATAGTCCTGCAGATATCGGTAGCCATGGCGGTTCAGCAGGATACCGCCTTCACCCCGACAGCCTTCGGTAATCAGAACGCCGGAGCCGGGCAGGCCGGTCGGGTGGTATTGCACGAACTCCATATCCCGCAATACGGCACCGGCGCGATAGGCCATACTCATGCCGTCACCGGTGACGATGGCGCCATTGGTGTTGAAGCGGAAGACCCGACCGGCACCGCCGGTGGCCAGTACAATGGCCTTGCCGAGAAAGACCTTGATGTCACCGGTTTTTATCTCGATCGCAATAACCCCCTGACAGCGTCCGTCATCAACGATCAGATCGGTGCAGAAGAACTCATCGAAACGATGGATGTTGGGATATTGCAGCGAGGTCTGAAACAGGGTGTGCAGAATATGGAAGCCGGTTTTGTCTGCGGCGTACCAGGTACGCTCGATTTTCATGCCACCAAAACGTCGTACCGCCGCGCTGCCATCTTCCTTGCGCGACCACGGGCAGCCCCAGTGTTCCAGCTGTACCATCTCCTCGGTGGCGTGGTGCGTGAAGTAGTCCACCACATCCTGATCACATAACCAGTCGCCACCGGATACGGTGTCGTTAAAATGGTTTTCAAGGGAGTCATGCGCTTGAACGACGCCGGCGGCGCCACCTTCGGCGCATACCGTGTGGCTACGCATCGGATAGACTTTGGAGATCAGGGCGACCTTTGCGGCGGGGTTGGCTTGCGCTGCGGCAATGGCGGAACGCAATCCGGCACCCCCGGCACCGATGACAATGACATCGGCATGAACGGTCTCGAATGCTTCGGACATAAGTGCGTTCCATCTTTGGATATTGTTATTTTGAGTACAGCATTAACCGCGTTATGTTGTGATTGACCCTGGGTTCCAGTCATCAGTGTAGCACCACTCGTTTTCACCGCTCCCCTGATCCTCCCCGGACTGCACTGAACCATCCGCCGTAAAGACTTCTTGTGCCCTGGGCACATGTATCATTGCAAAGACAGCTTCTGGTGGATAATCCAGAGCATCAACCAACTCTACCTCATGTTCGGCATATCGACTTTTGAGACATTCGAGAACCGCTTCTGTGACCCGAACCCCCAGGCGGGCCGGCTTCGGAGGAGTACTATCCCGCACGGTGCCCAAGAAAACCAAGAATCTCATTTGGAACTCCATCTGATAGCAATGCTGCATGACGCGCTGCGAAGCGGCGGCCCGACAGGGGACGCCTGTCTTTCCCGGTCAGGGCTCGATACTACCTCCATCCAGCGACTGACCCATACAAAATAATTCTGTCCCGGTTTTTCAACGCAGCTGGCTGTCTTTGCTCCCACGGCGATTGATGCCACCTGATCGGGTTTTCTGTTTTTCGAAAGCGGACTGGCACTCGACACAAAGCCGGACACCCGGAATCGCTTTGCGGCGGGCCTCCGGAATAGGGCGGCCACACTCTTCGCATTCCGTGGCGCTCTCCCCCTGGTTCAGCTGGCTGCGGGCTCGCTGAACCTCATCCTCAACGCTTGCATCAATCTGATCCTGAACCGCACCATCACGCGACCATCCACCTGCCATAGCGCCCTCCGATATTTGCCTAACCGATGTCTGGATGACTGGTTCCATAAAAAGGTATCATTTGAGCTCTTATGCTCAAACGTTGCCTGCTACTTACCGGGGAAACATCATGCCGTATGACAGCCAATATACACCTGAAACCATAACTCCGGAGGCGTTAGCCCATAGCCAGGGCCCCTTGTTGATAGAGTTCGGCACAAACTGGTGTGGCTTCTGCAAGGCAGCGCAGCCGCACATCAGGGCCGCCATGGAGGCTTATCCCGGGGTTGAACACGTAAAGGTAGAGGATGGAAAAGGGCGCCGGCTGGGCCGGACACTTGGGGTGAAGTTATGGCCGACACTAATCTTCCTGAAGGATGGACAGGAAATCACCCGCCTTGTACGCCCTGACAACCGCGAGGACATCGATACCGCACTGGCGGAGATTCAGGATCGCTGACGACTAGTCGACAGGGCCTTTAGTGATAGTGGATAAAGGAATATTCACATCGAAGATCTGTCCCCGAACCTCATTGATTCCCATCTCTTTCAAGCGGGCTGAATGCATTTTAAAGTAAGCATTAGCACTTTCTTCATCTTCAAACAGGTAAATTCCTCCAGCCAGCTGATCTTTTCGACTTTCAGTCCAGATTTTCCAGATGAAACCGGGCTCACTGTTGATTGACTCAGCCAGGCCCGCCAATTTTTCCGCCATTTCTTCGCCAAATGGGCCAGTAAAATCGAAATCCACTTGTAATAATTTCACGATCTTTCTCCCTTTATTTCGATACTGATTCGGATTAAATAGATCTGTCCCGGTTTTGCCCTAAACCAACGCCCCATTAACAATAGCCCGCAATTCCTGACGGACCGGGTAGGTCGATGAGGGGATCAGTTGCGTCATGAAGATCACCACCAGCTCCTCCACAGGATCGATAAAAAAGTTGGTACTCGCCAGGCCACCCCAACCATACTCGCCGACCGATCCGTTGATCTGGGATTTGGCAACGTCAGTCTTTACCGAAAAGCCCAGACCGAAGCCACTCCCGGCATAAGGTGTTTCACTGAACGCGCCGGCAGAGAGGCCAGGCAGGTCCTGATTGTCGGGTAGATGATTGCGACGCATGAATTCCAGAGTCTTTCGGCCAATGATCCGTCGCCCGCCAAACTCGCCGCCCTGACAGAGTGCCTGGGCAAAGTGGAAATAATCGTCAATGGTGGAAACCAGCCCGCCGCCGCCAGACAGAAACTTGCTTTTTTCCCGGAAAGGGGAGGTCTGCGGATCGTCCTGCAGCTTGAACTGATCGACAGGATCGTACTGATAGCAGGCGGCGAAACGGTCAAGCTGATCGTCACGAATATCGAAGCCGGTGTCGGGCATGGCCAATGGTTCAAAGATATGCTCGCGCAGATACTCATCAAACGGCTTATCAGCCAGCAACTGCACCAGATACCCCAGCACATCCGTGCTGACCGAATAGTTCCAGGCGGTACCCGGTGAGAACTCCAGCGGCAGTTCTGCCAGATGACCGACGAACGCTTCCAGTGTCATATTCCGGTTGCCATCCAGCTTCAGCTCCCGGTAGGCGGCGTCAACGTTGGTGCGGTTCATGAACCCGTAGGTCAGGCCCGACATATGGGTAAACAGGTCGCGAATGGTCATAGTGCTGGTTGCAGGTGCGGTCAGGAAGTCGGGATAGACACCGCTTTTGTAAACCCGCAGGTTCTTCCAGGCCGGAATATACTTGTGTACGGGATCATCCAGCAAAAACCGCCCCTGCTCATAGAGCTGCATCATGGCGACAGACGTAATCGGCTTGGTCATGGAATAAATGCGGAAAACCGTATCCCGGCAGAGCGGCTTGTTGCGCTCCACATCCATCAGCCCCTGAGCTTTCAGATAGGCAATTTCCCCACGCCGGGCCACCAGTGTCAGCGTGCCGGGCAATTTCCCCGGCTGGATATAGCGGCGGTCAAGATGGTCTTCAATGTGAAGAAGGCGCTCTGGCGAAAGGCCGGTAACCTGTTCGGATTCCGTCATAGTGATTGCAACTCCAGCACAAGATTTCTGCCACCAAGAAAAAGCACCCAAACCGTTACCGCAGCCCAGTGAATGATTACTTTGGTTATGCTCGGGGCCCGGTTCCGGATACAGCACTCCACGGACGAATATTCTTGAGCTGGTCCTCAAGGGCATCTTCCGCAATCTCAGTGTCGTAGGCTGCCTGAGCTCGCAACCAGTAGCCATTGGACAAGCCAAAGAAGCGACAAAGTCGCAGGTCCGTGTCTGCGGTTATCGAACGCTTTCCAGCAATAATCTGGCCGATCCTCTGAGCAGGCACCCCTATCTCTTTAGCCAAGCGGTATTGAGAAATGCCCATCGGCTCAAGGAACTCTTCCTTCAGTAACTCGCCTGGCGTTACGGCTTCAATGTTGCGCATGAGCTACCTCCTAATGGTAATCAACAATTTCGACATCTTCCGCACCAGCCTTTGTCCAGCGGAAGCAAACCCGGAACTGCCTGTTGATTCGAATGCTGTGTTGACCTTGGCGGTCACCATGCAATGGCTCCAACATATTACCGGGCGGTACTTTAAGATCATCCAGCTGGCTTGCAGCCTGGAGTTGCCTGATTTTCCGCAAGGCAACACGCTCAAAGTTGACAAAGCGCCTGACGCGACGACCATTTGCCAGCTTCTCGGTATCCTTGCAGCTGAACGATATGATCATAAATAAATGATGACGCAGGGCGTCAATAACGTCAAGCGTTATTATGCGGCGAATCAGGCGGAGAGAGAGGCATGACGCCGTTGTTCAGCGCTCTGTACAGGGCGTTCGGTGGAGGCCAACGGCCGGAACGAACTTGATCGACTTATTAGCGCAGCAAGATCTCAGCACCGACCATCGCAACCCCAAAAAATAAATCTGTCCCGGTTTTCCCCACTGGCTCTCAGGATACGAGCCTGATGGGTTTTGTAGGATCGAAGTCAAGCCAGTGACTGTCCTCAATTTTGCCGTCTGCTTCCTCGACGTCCTTGCCTCCGTGATCGCGAATCAGCTCCACTACCTTATCCTTTTGCTCACGATTGAGCTCTGCGGCGACGTGCAGTCCGGATTTTCGGTCAGTCACCGGCCCTTCTTCTTTGGCGGTATCTGCGTCGGATTCCGGCTTATCGTCTGTTTTGGTAACGGCCCCGGTTAACGATCCGGTATACGCGCCGACCCCAGCGCCGATAACGGAACCGACCGGCCCGCCGGTGGATCCGATGGCAGCTCCCGCCGCCGCACCCGCGCCGGCACCGATCAACGCGCCTTTGCCTGCTTCTGACGCGCCGGGAGAGTGATTCTCATCGCCGCCGAAAGGCAGAATGTGGTGCTGTCCTTCAGGATTGACAAAAAAGAGCGAAACCTTCCTTTTTGAAATCCCGGCGTGCTGGAGCGCTTGAGTGAGCTCCTCAGCTTTGTCCTGGTCCTCTAAACGACCAGCAATTATAAGAGCCATAAGCAATCCTCGGTTTTCCCAGTATCAATATTGACTAATTTGTCACCATTAAAGGTAGCAGACGGGACACTAGTCGTGGCCTTTTCAAGGATGTCTAGAGCCTTTTGCGATCAATATGGCGGTAGATCATGCTTTATAAGCCAGGCCCGAAAAGGCGCCGCCGAGTTCTCGAGTTCGATCTGGGTCAATCCCAATTGTTCGGGCCTGGCGGGGTGAGTCTGGCCGTAGAGTTGCTCTGCAATATTGCCGTCGGCAAAGCCGGCACGATTTGCAGTTTCTTGAGGTGCGGCAAACACAGTACGGGGAATACGAGCCCAGTGAGTGGCGGCCAGACACATGGGGCAGGGCTCGCAGCTTGCGTACAAGGTAGCTTGCGGCATATGCGAGTTCCCCAGCATCCTGCCTGCCATGCGTATTGCGGCTACCTCAGCGTGGGCGGTAGGGTCGCAATCTAGCTTTGCCCGGTTACCGGCCCTCGCAATAACCTTGCCATCGTGAACAACCATAGCGCCAAAAGGGGCTCCACCTTCGTCGACCGATTCCATGGCCAGTTGAACAGCTTGCTGGAGAAAGGCTTTGTCAGTGTCGTCGGTTGGGGGATAGCTCACGTTCGGCCTCTCCTCATTGTTGGATCTTGCTTGCGGACGGTCATCACGAAGTAAAACTGTTCGTGGTTTCAATCAATCGTCCTCATAGCCGCGTCTTATTACTTTAGCCATGGGAGTGCTGCCTGGAAAATTAGATCCGTCCGGGTGTATCATCGCTTCACGAGTGAAGCCCCAAGGGGACAGACCCGATCTGTCCCCTTTTTCTGCTCACGGGCTTTGTGAACCCGGTTGTGCCTACCGTATGACGTCCCGCAAAGACTGCTCAATCTGACCACCACAGTAGGCGTTACCCAATTCCCGCCGCTGATTGTCCAGAAAAGCACCTATAGAGGGGCGGCTTTCCATACGTTCGCAGAGGTTCGCCACCGTGGGGGCGTGGTGTTCCAAATCCCTGGCGAGTTCCGGAAAGCTGTGGACCAGGGAACCGAACAGTGCAGCAGTCGCAATATCGGCCACCGTGAGCCTGGTGCCCAGCAGATAGCCCGTGTCCGGCTTGAGGGAATGCGCCTGACCTGTCTTTTCAAAGATGGTCATCCAGTCGGCCAGACGATGGGCCCGGAACTCCTGCCATGTGCCCTCCTCCCACATCACCATGCCATTGTGGTTGGTGATTTCCATGAGGACATCGTTGCAGTCCAGAATCACCTTCAGGGCCAGGGTGTGTTGCTCAGCTTCGTCGGGAAGAAAATGGTACGCCTTCGCCAGATGCATGAGAATTGCCGGCATCTGGGCGAACCAGAGCTGGGCCCTGCAGTCGTAAAGATACGGTGGTGCCATCCCGGGGTAATGGAGGCTCAGGTTGCTGTCAGGATAGACCTCGCTGGCATCCAGCTTCCGATAATCCGCCTGAACCTCCTCCAGCAAAAGCTGGATAAAATTGCCGCGAAAGGGCAGGTCCCAATAATAGAGTTCGTAGTCCGGCATAGTCGTCCTCCCGTAATGGTAGTAGAAGGGTGAACTGCTGCCTGGAGTGTAGCGCACAGGAGAGCGGATGCGTGGTTACATGCCTGGAGGTGTCTCCTTGGCCGTTAGCCTGATCCTGGCAAACCGGAGCTGAGATATCGGGGTTTTTCTTCAGCCTCAATGCCAACAGCACGCGCGGCTGCAGAATGGAGGCGAAGCCGCAATGTAGTAGACGTCGCCGTGACTGTTCTTGTTAGGCACTGGACTCATAACTCCCATTCAAGCGAGCTCTGCTCTTTAAGGCTATTGGGCGTGTGAAAATGATCTACATATGGGCCAGATCTGATGTGATTCATCAAGCGCCAAAACCATTGTTTAGCAATCTCCTGAGTGATCCCATCTGGATAATCGAACCGATAGGACAATCCATCATTTCCGGGTTTGTACGAAACTGCAAACAAGGGCTCCAAGTATCTCTGAATACCCCAGCGCACCTCGTTTAACAATTCCGCCATCCAGCTTGCATAATAGATGAAATAGTTTTGTTCCAGATGCTCCTGAAAATCCTCTAAAGCGAGAGGAATCAACTCAATAGGAACATCGTAGCCGTGCTCAGAGAGAATTCTATGAATGCCTTTGGAAACACCAGTTAATCTTGAAATATTGTGCTTTGAGCTGTTTCCGGAAATTTTTAAAAACTCAATTCTTGATACTTCTATTTCTGCATTCACATCCAGTGTGGGCAACCAAAGTCTTACAGGGGCCTTTTGATTTAACGAATCTTTCAATTCCTGAACCGCATCTTCGAGTTTGCAACCGCTGCCATCAATACCAAGGTACTTATTGGTGCAAACCGTATCGAGAATATCAACACAAGATCCAGAAACGCCGGTCAATCGACTGTCTCCAGCTTCTTTGGCGAAATCAAGGAATCGAATAATGAACAACGACCGATGAACAATATCCTTGAAATAAACAAGCGCTTCGCCAGCGGATCTCGAGCTTTTTCTGACGTCAAGCAAGGCATGATTAACTATCTCGTTAACCGCCTCTGTGCAGATGCATAACCCTATGGCTTCTCGCTCGGTACTGGTCAGATCCATACTCAATTCCGTTGCCTAACAACGAATTCAACGACAAATGACTTCTATCCCAACGCGCATATTTCCTTGCTTTCTGGAGGTCACCCATATTTTTTAGTCGGTTATCAGAAAGCTACCGTCATTCAGAAAATGGCTGTCTCGGCAATAAACGTCAACTGTCGTATATCTCCGAAGGTTGTCAGCCCCAACAACAAAAAAGGCCCAAAGTTCTCACTCCAGGCCTCCTCATCACTAATCACGGTCAATCACCTCAACCGCACTTACTATCGCCACAAGCCAGACAAGTCGCACACCCGTCCATCACGATCACTGCCTTGGTGCTGCACTTGCCGCACATGGTGGCGTTGGGCGGGAAGTCGGTGGCCTTGTCGTCGTTGGTGGCCGTGCTGTGGCTGGCTTCGAACTCGGCGCGCTTTTCGGCGAGGATGCGCTTGGTGGTTTCGCTCATTTCCTCGCTTTCCATCAGGCCGATGGCCTTCAGGTGTTTCTCGATCACGGCGCCGATTTCAGCCACCAGGGAGGGCATGAATACGCCGCCTTTCTTGAAGTAGCCGCCGTTGGGGTCATACACGCTGCGCAGTTCTTCCACCAGGAAGGTCACGTCGCCACCCTTGCGGAATACTGCGGAGATAACGCGGGTGAGGGCAATAACCCACTGGAAGTGTTCCATCGATTTGGAGTTGATGAATACTTCGTAGGGCTGCCGGCTTTCGTGGTCGGTGCCTTCGTTGAGCAGGATGTCATTGATGGTGATGTACATCGCGTGCTCGGCGATCGGCGGCTTGATCTTGTAAGTCGTGCCCAGCAGGAAGTCGGGCCGTTCGATGTATTCATTCATCTGCACGGGCTTGGTTTCCGCCTGCACCGGTGGCTGGTGCTCGGTGGCTTCCGGTTCGGCTTTCTTGACGCGGTAGCCGACGATTTTGTTGCTGATTTTAACTGTCATGATGTCTTGTCCTGTGTCGGTTATCGCAGATCAGTACTTACCGTAAGTGCCTTCTTTAAGCGCATCGAAGAGATTGGCGGCATTGTGGATTTCACCGTCATATTCCACTTCTTCATTGCCTTTGAGGGTCACTTTGCTGCCGTCGTCCAGGGTGAACTCGTAGAGAGTGTTTTCCAGGTCTTTTTCCTGGACCAGTACGCCCTGGAAGGCTTCGGGGTTGAAGCGGAAGGTGGTGCAACCCTTCAGGCCCTTGTCGTAGGCGTACATGTAGATATCTTTGAAGTCCGGGTACGCAAAGTCCTGGGGTACGTTGGCAGTCTTGGAAATGGAGGAGTCCACCCACAACTGTGCAGCGGCCTGGATGTCCACGTGCTGCGCCGGCGTCACGTCTTCGGAGGTGGTGAAGTAGTGGGGCAGGCGCTTCTCTTCTTCTTCAGAGAAAGGCATGGCACCAGGGTTGACCAGGTGGCGGTAGGCCAGCAGTTCGAAAGAGAATACATCGACTTTTTCCTTGGTCTTGCGCCCTTCGCGGATGATGTTGCGCGCGTAGTGGTGGGAGAAGCTCGGCTCGATGCCGTTACTGGCGTTGTTGGCCAGTGACAGGCTGATGGTGCCGGTGGGTGCGATGGATGTGTGGTGGGTGAAGCGGCCACCTTTCTCGGCCAGTTTCTCTATCAGCTCAGGCTCCACGCCGGCAATCTGCTGCATGTAACGGCTGTACCTGGCATGCAGTACCCTGCCTTTGAGCTTGTCGCCCAGCTTGTAGCCGTCTTCGGACAGCTGCGGGCACTTGGTCAGCATCTTTGGTGTTACTTCAAACTCGTCGTCCATGATCGGCGCCGGGCCTTTCTCTTCGGCCAGGGCGAGGGACTGGCGCCAGCCTTCCACGGCCATTTCACGCACAACGTCTTCGGTGAACTGCACGGACTCCGGCGAGCCGTAAGGCATGCGCATCATGGCGAGGGTGGAACCCAGGCCGAGGATGCCCATGCCGTGGCGACGCTTGTAGGTGATTTCGTGGCGCTGCTCTTCCAGCGGCAGGCCGTTGATTTCCACCACGTTGTCCAGCATGCGGGTGAAGATGGCCACGACCTTGCGGTATTTCTCATAGTTGAAGCTGGCCTTGTCGGTGAACGGGTAGTCCACGAACATGGTCAGGTTCACCGAACCCAGCAGGCAGCTGCCGTAAGGAGGCAGGGGCTGCTCGCCGCAGGGGTTGGTGGCGCGGATATCTTCGCAGAACCAGTTGTTGTTCATCTGGTTGACCTTGTCGATCAGGATGAAACCCGGCTCGGCGTAGTCGTAGGTGCTGGTCATGATGGTGTCCCAAATGAACTGGGCTTTGAGGGTGCGGTAGATCTTGCACGCCACCTTGCCTTCATCGTTGACCACGTAGCCGTTCTGTACCGGGAAGTCACGGTAGACGAACTGGCTGCTGTCGTTAAGATTCAGGCCTTCGTCGGCGGCTTCTTTCCCGGTTACGGGGAAAGACAGGTGCCAGTCGTCGTTGTTGCGCACGGCTTCGATAAAGTCTTCGGTGATCAGCAGCGACAAATTGAACTGGCGCAGGCGGCCGTCTTCACGCTTGGCCTGGATGAAGTCGATCACGTCCGGGTGATGCACGTCGAAGGTGGCCATCTGGGCACCACGGCGGCCACCGGCGGAGGACACGGTGAAACACATGCGGTCGAAAATATCCATGAACGACAGCGGGCCGGAAGTGGTCGCACCGGCGCCGGCTACATAGGCACCTTTCGGGCGCAGAGTGGAGAACTCGTAACCGATGCCGCAACCTGCCTTGAGCGTGAGGCCGGCTTCGTGGTTTTTCTCCAGGATGTCGTTCATGGAGTCCCGGACAGTGCCGGACACGGTGCAGTTAATGGTGGAGGTAGCCGGTTTGTGAGCTTCCGCGCCGGCGTTGGAGGTGATGCGGCCAGCGGGGATCGCGCCGTGGCGAAGAGCCCAGGCAAAATCCTTCATGTGTTTTGCGCGGTCGGCCTTGTTTTCCACTTGGGAGAGGGCAGTGGCAACACGCTTGTAGGTCTCGTCGATGTCCCTGTCAACCGGCTCGCCGGTCTTGGTTTTGAGTTGGTACTTGCTGTTCCAGATGTCCAGCGAAGCTTCCTGCATTGGAATTGTTGTTACCACCGCCTGTGCTTTAGCGTTCATTACTGCCCTCGAATGTCCGTTGTATCTTTCGATGACCGCTGCAAACCGCACACGGCCATACCCCGTTGCTTCGTCAAACTGCACCAGCCCGGAAGGCTGTTGTGCTTCAGATCCGGTTAAACACTAGATCTGGTGTTCATCCTGCCAGCCGTAACGCCCGTAAAGGCCCTGGGGTCAGGTTTCAGTGAAAGCGGCTTGCCCTGTGTTTTACCGGCTTGCTCCCGGTGTTCCACATAGCGGCGGGTGGGCCGGAAAACCCTATATATGGGTGAATATTGGATGAGTATAACAGGATATAGTGGTCTGTGAATAAGAAGACAACTATAGACAGCGTCCGAAAGCGCAAGAAAATCAATGAAGGAATACTTGAAAATTAGGAAACTGCCGCAGAAACGCCGTCTTGAGCGGCATTACCAGAAACCACTAGATGTTGTGGTCAAAAACTGTGCAGGCAGAAATCGGAAAAAGTTGTCCGGCAGGGGAAGGTTCCGGCCATTCCCCGCCGGTGCAGCCTTAACCCAGCAGCAGACTGTCGTCGGTGATTTCCAGCCCGCGCTGTTTCTCGAACAGTTCCAGCAGGTCCTTCACCTCCAGACCTTCCCGGTCCTTGCCGGCAATATCGAATACCACCTGGCCCTGATGCAGCATCACCGTCCGGTCACCGACTTCCAGCGCCTGTTTCATGCTGTGGGTGACCATCAGTGCAGTGAGCTTCTGTTGCTCAATGATCTGCGTGGTCAGCGCCAGCACGAAGGACGCCGTTTTCGGGTCCAGTGCGGCGGTATGTTCGTCCAGCAGCAGGATGGCCGAGGGTGTCAGGCTGGCCATCAGCAGGCTGACGGCCTGGCGCTGGCCGCCCGAGAGCAGGCCCATCTTGTCGCCCAGGCGATTTTCCAGGCCCAGGTTGAGCGAGGCCAGGCTGGTTCTGAACTGCTCCAGGTAGCGGCCCTTGACCGCTGCGCTCAGCCCGCGGCGCTGGCCACGTTTGATGGCCAGCGACAGGTTTTCTTCGATGGTGAGGCCTTCGCAGGTGCCGGCCAGGGGGTCCTGAAAGACCCGCGCCACACTGCCCGCGCGCTTGTAGGTGGGCAACTTGGTGACGTCCTGGTTATCGACAATGATCTTGCCACTGTCCACCATCACCTCTCCGGCGAGGGCGTTGAGGAAAGTGGATTTACCAGCGCCGTTACTGCCGATAACCGTGACAAATTCCCCCTGGTTAACGGTCAGGCTCATGCCGCGCAGGGCCGGGTTTTCCAGGGGCGTACCCTTGCCGAAGGTCAGTGTCAGATCGGTTGCTGTAATCATGTGTCCTCCTTCAGGCTTTGTTGCGGGTCAGCCGCGCGACAACGGACGAGCGAACACCGGGCAGTACGATGGCCAGGGTGACCAGCACCGCGGTGATCAGGTTCAGATCCTGCGCCTGCAGGCCCAGGAAGTCCGCGTTCAGCGCCAGGGCAATGGCCAGCCGGTAGATGATGGCGCCGATCACACAGGCAGTCAGGGCCCGCACCACCGAAGAGGGTGTCAGCACGGCCTCGCCGCCAATCAGCGAAGCCAGGCCAATGACGATCACGCCCACGCCCATGGTGACGTCTGCCGCCCCCTGGCTCTGGGCGAACAGTGCGCCTGCCAGGCCTACCAGGCCGTTGGACAGGGCAACTCCGAGAACAATCATGGCGCCGGTGGCTATACCCTGGGCCCGTGCCATTCTCGGGTTGGCACCGGTGGCGCGCATGGCCAGGCCGGTTTCCGATTTCATGAAGCGCCACAGCAGTACCAGACCCGCCAGTACTACCAGGGTAAACAGCAATACCGGCACCTGGTGGAATTCCAGATCCAGGTTGTACCAGGGTGTGAGCACGGTTTCCTCGGTTAACAATGCAATGTTGGGGCGGCCCATAATCCGCAGGTTCACCGAGTAGAGCGCAATCATGGTGAGGATTGAGGCCAGCAGGTTGAGGATATTGAGCTTGACGTTAAGCAGTGCCGTCACGGCACCGGCACCCATGCCGGCAATCACGGCGGCGCCGGTCGCCAGCCAGGGATTGACGCCGTCGATAATCAGCACGGCGGCAACGGCGGCGCCCAGCGGAAAACTGCCGTCTACCGTCAGGTCCGGGAAATCGAGTACGCGAAAGGAGATATAGATACCAAAGGCAACCAGGCCGTAGATGAGGCCGGTTTCTATGGCGCCGTAGAAGGCAATATTGCTAAGCATGGGGCAGGTTCACCGTAAATGAAAACGGGCCGCCCTTGTGAGGCAGCCCGTGAACAGTGTGTTATTGGTCGCTGTTTATGACTTCTTCCGCTTCGCTGATCAGATCGTCGGACAGGGTAATGCCCATGCGTTCTGCGGCAGCGGGGTTCACGAACAGTTCCAGAGTGTCGACGGACTCTACATCCATGTCAGCCGGGTTGGCGCCTTCCAGGATGCGGGCGACCATGGCGCCGGTCTGGCGGCCGTGGTCGTAGTAGTCGAAGCCGAGCGCGGCCACGGCGCCGCGGCTGACGGTGGCGGTGTCAGCCGCGAATACCGGAATGCCGGCACGCTCCCCGACGGAGATCACCGCCTCCACCGCACTGATGACGGTGTTGTCTGTGGTCAGGTAGATGGCGTCTGCCTTGCCTGCCAGGGAGCGGGCGGCGCCAAGCACTTCGGATGTCTTGGTGGCGGCAGCTTTCACCAGTTCCATGCCGCGGGCTTCCAGACTCTCTTCGATCATTTCCACCAAGGCAACCGCATTGGCTTCACCGGGGTTGTAAACGGTACCAATGCGCCTGGCATCGGGTACCACCCGCTCAAGCAGATCCAGGTGTCTCTCGATGGGCAGCATGTCGGTAACACCGGTAATGTTGGCGCCGGGCGCCTTCAGGCTTTTGACAAGCCGGGCAGCCACCGGGTCGGTAACGGCGGAGAACACCACGGGCGTTTTGCGCGCGGCCGCAGCGATGGTCTGGGCGGACGGAGTGGCGATGGCGACAATTACGTCCGGGCCTTCGCCCACGAACTTACGGGCGATCTGCGAGGCGATGGCAGAGTTGCCCTGAGCGCTTTCATGCATGATGCGAAGGTTGTCGCCATCGTTGTATCCCCGTTCTTCCAGTTCGTCCCTGATTCCCTGGTACACCGCATCCAGTGCCGGATGCTCCACGATCTGGGTAATCGCGACCACCCGCTGGTCATCACCCTGAGCAATAGCAGCCATTGCCAGCAGGGCAGTGCCCAGCAGCGTGCGCAGAATTCTCTTGGCCATAAGCCGGTCTCCGGAGTCAGTTGAGAATGTGCGGCGCGGCCAGAGTGCAGTCTGCAATCTGAGTGCCGAACGCCTGTTTGATAGCGGGGCAGGAGTTTATCACAGGCTACTGGTTTGCGGGGTAGGGGAAGAGGCCTTATTCATCAATTTCACAGGGCACTGCCGGCAGTGAACCGACGTAAGTCGCATAGGGAAAGCACTGAAACGGGCATAAACTGACGTCATGTTCAGGAGGGAATATGACTCAGTTAGCCCGTTTTCAGAAACGCATTCAAAGCATGATTCCGCTCTCGGAAGCGTTGGGGGTGGAATTACTGTCCTACGATGGCCACGCACTGCTGGTCAGTGCTCCCCTGGAGCCCAACCATAACCATCAGGGCACCGGTTTTGGGGGCAGCGTCTATTCGGTAGCGGTGATTTCAGCCTGGGGTCTGGTTGAGCTGGTTTTGTCCGACCTGGGTCTGGCCGGTAATGTGGTGATACAGGTTGGTGAAATTGAGTATATCGAACCGGTCGAGAGTGACTTCTATGCCCTGTGCCGTCTACCCGGCGGTGAAATTCCCGCCAGGTTCCGCAAGAGTCTGGCCCGCCATGGCAAAGGGCGGTTGTCGTTGATTGCAGAAGTCTACTGTGGCGAGCCCTCGACGGAACCGGTTAGCGAGCCGGTGGCGGTTTTTCAGGGACGCTTTGTGGTGCAGGGCGCCCATTCCAGGCCGGTTATCTGACAGAGTCTGTGATCTTGCCCGTGGCATCAACTGATGGAGCGGGTGCCGGAAATGGACTTGCTCATCAGGATAATCGGTATGATGCCGGCCAGCACAATAATCAGCGCGGGCAGTGCACTGCGTGCCAGCTGTTCATCCGAGGCAAACTGATACACGTAGGTGGCCAGAGTCTCGAAGTTGAACGGTCTCAGGATCAAGGTGGCAGGCAATTCTTTCATTACATCCACGAACACCACCAGAGCTGCAGTAATCAGGGTGCCCCGGAGCATCGGCAGATGCACTTTGACCAGGGTCTGGCCGGGTGTATGCCCCAGCGACCTGGAAGCCATGTCCATGCTCGGGGTAATTTTCTGCAGCGCGCTTTCCACACTTCCGGCCGATACCGCCAGGAAGCGTACGGTGTAGGCAAAGATCAGGGCGAAGGCCGAACCGCTGAGCAGTAATCCGCTGCTGATGCCAAAGGTATCCCTCATGATACTGTCTACCCGGTTGTCGAACGCCGCCAGCGGCACTATCACGCCCACCGCAAGCACGGCACCGGGCATGGCATAGCCCAGGCTGGAGAGCCGCATCATGATCTGCATGCCGCGGCTATTGTGAAGGCGGCGACTGTAGGCCAGTGTCACCCCGATAATCAGCGTGGTCAGGGCAGCGGTGCCGGACAGGAACAGGCTGTTGAGGGTGTTGCGGATGAAGTCTGTGTTCCAGCTTTCATCGAAGTATTCCCACGCGTACTGGCCCAGAGTAATGGCTGGTAACAGGAAGCCGAATATGACTGGCAGTGCGCAGACGGCTACGCAGATCATCTGGCGCGGAAATGACATGGTGAAGCGGCGAATGGGGTCGCGATTGTCTCGCGCCGCAAACTGCTGCTGTTTGCGCCGTGAATATCGTTCAAGGGTGACCAGAATCACCACAAAGGCCAGCATGGTGGTGGCAATCTGTGCAGCACCGCCGAGGTTGCCCAGATTCATCCAGGTATCGAACAGGCCCGCAGTGAGAGTCTGGACGGCAAAGAAGTCGACGGTGCCGAAATCGTTCAGTGTTTCCATCAGTACCAGCGACAGGCCGACGGCAACGGCCGGGCGTGCTATCGGCAGCACCACCCTGAAAAAGGTGCTCAGTGCCGAGTGGCCCAGGCTGCGGCTGACGGCAAATAATGACGGCGACTGCTCGAGAAAGGCAGCCCTTGCCAGCAGATAGACGTAGGGATAGAGCACCAGGCCGATCATCAGCGTGGCGCCTTCGAGGCTGCGAATTTCCGGGAACCAGTAATCAGTGGCATTACGCCAGCCGAACCATTCCCGCAGGGTGGTCTGAACGGGCCCGGCGTAATCCAGGAGGCTGGTGTATACATAGGCGATCACGTAAGCCGGCACCGCAAACGGCAACAGCATGGCCCACTCGAAAAACCTGCGGCCGGGGAACTCGCACATGGTGACCGCCCATGCGGTGGCCAGGCCAATGAAAAGGGTGATTATGGCAACACCGACCATCAGTTTAAGGGTTGTGATCAGGTAGCGGGGAAGGGTGGTGTCCAGCAGGTGAGGCCAGATGTTTTCTTCGGGAAACAGGGCGAGGATAATCACAGACAGGACCGGCATCACCACAATGGCTGTAGTGAGTGCTGCAGTAATCAACCAGCGTTTCGAGGTCCGCCTGGCCAGCAGGGGATGGTCAGCTCCGGTCTGGTCTGCGGTGATGGCCTCGGTCATAGGTTCCCTTGGGGTTCATGAAAAGCTCAGGGCCGGGATTGTACAAAAAAGCCGGGACCAACGTCCCGGCTTTTTTGGGTAAAGCGCCTGAATCAGTTGTCGTAATCGACGCGATCGACCATACGTACTGCCGCATTGCGATGTTCGGCAATTTCCTGCAGGGACAGGTCATCGGGATTGATTTCGCCCCACTCGGCTACAATGCCGGACGGCTCGACCTCCGGGTTGGCCGGATATTCGGTATTGGCCTCGGCATAGATCTTCTGCGCCTGTGGTGTGGACAGGAACTCCATCAGGCGAATGGCGTTGTCGCGGTTGGGGGCACTGTTGGTCAGTGCGACACCGCTGATGTTGATGTGGGTGCCCCGGCCATCGGCATTGGGGAAAATCAGGCGCACGGCTTCTGCCTGTTCACGCTGGTTCTCGTCGTTCAGCATGTTGCCATAGTAGTAGCTGTTGCCAATGGCAATATCACATTCGCCGGCGTGAATGGCTTTGATCTGGTCCCGGTCGCCACCCTGGGGCTTGCGCGCCAGGTTGTCTTTCAGGCCTTCCAGCCACTCTTCGGCTGCTTCTTCGCCGTGGTGGGCAATCATTGATGAGAACAGGGCAATGTTGTACGGATGCTTGCCACTGCGGGTGCAGATGCGGTCTTCCCACTTGTCGTCGGCCAGGTCTTCGTAGGTCGTGATCTCACCTTCTTCAACGCGCTCTTTGGAAGCGAAGATCAGGCGGGCACGGGTTGTCAGTGCAAACCACTTTCCGTCGGGGTGGCGCAGGTGTTCCGGGATGTTCTGCTCCAGCGTGTCGTTGTCGACGCTTTGCACCAGTCCCCGCTCAACCAGCTCGTTAAGGCGGGAGATGTCCACGGTCATCACCAGGTCAGCCGGGCTGTTGCGACCTTCCCGCTCCAGACGCTCTGCCAGACCTTTCTTGGCGAAAACCACATTGGTTTCAATACCGGTTTCTTCTTCAAAGGCATTCAGAAGAGGTTCCAGCAGATAGGCCTGACGGTAGGAATAGATGTTGACCTCTCCGTCGGCGCTGGCCTGAATTGGCAGGGCGCAGGCTGCGGCAAGGGCGGTAGCGGCTAGTTTTAAGCGCATATTGGGCCTTCCTTTATCTGTTTCGGTAAGCGGTGACTTGCTGAATGGTATTAAGAGTCAGCGATGTTTAAAAACAACAACCATTCTCATTACTATTCAGCACGGTGTCAATACACCGTTACCATATTCTTTTAAAAATGGTGCTATGCTTCGGAAGACTATAAAAACTATGCAGAAAGTAGCGGGCACACAGACTATGGGTGGAAATGATCGCAGAATACATAACCGCACGGCGATGAGTGCGAAAGTCCGCGTAACTCATGAAAAACTGGGTGAGTTCGTGTTTTCGACCAGAGACATATCCGATGGCGGTGTTTTTGTGGTGGTGGATACCGAACCGTTTGTGCCATCAATTGGGGACAAGGTTCAGGTCCAGGTGCAGGGCCTGCCGGTGCCCGCCCCGGTTCTGGATATGATGGTGGTGCGCAAGACCAATGATGGATTCGGGCTGCAGTTCGAAGATGCATGACACGATGTTAAATGTGAGCCCTGTCACATTGCTACACTTTGTTTCCCGCTGATAGTTTTCGTTACTCTCTGTCGCATTCTGGTTACCTTGCACTACAAAAATGTAATGGACTCTTTTCCCGCGGTGTCCACAATGGTGACTATCGATTCGTATCCGTGTGGGGGTGTCCCGTGGGAATTCGTCAAAAGAAAATAGCTGCCCATGATCTTGAAATCGGCATGTTTGTGTCTGATCTTGATCGCCCGTGGCACCAGACCCCTTTCCCTATCCAGGGTTTCCATATCCGCTCCCAGGACGACGTCCGCTCAGTGCTGTCCCACTGCAAGTGGGTGGTCATTGACGTTGCGGAAATCCGTGAAAGCATTGAGCAGAACAAATCTGGCAGCCGCTACTCTACTGATAAGCCAATGCGAGCGGGAACCAGTCGCGAATTGGTGCAACTGCCCCCGCTGAGCATCAGGGAGCCGGTCAGCTACGAAAATGTAACCAGCATGAAGAAGGAGCTCAAAGTATCCAGAAAGTTAATGGCGGATGCAGAGGCTTCTCTCCATCAGGTGTTTCAAGCCATAAAGGAAGGGGTTACGCCGGATTGGCGGGAAGTGGCTACAGTAACCCGCAGGATGGTTGCCAGTGCGATTCGCAATCCTGATGCGTTGCTCTGGCTCAGCCGAACACGGCATCACGATGACTATCTCTATCGGCACTCCCTGAATACCGCCGTATGGGCCCTGGTTTGCGGTCGTCAGCTTGGTCTGAATGAAGGTCTTCTGAATCACCTTGGGCTGGGCTGCCTGCTGTCGCAGATTGGCAAGCTGGACCTTCCGGGCCATATTCTGCGTAACGAAGGCAAGCTGGATGCGGGTGATTTCACGACCTACCGTCGTTACGTGGAAACGGGTGTAGAGAAGCTGCTGGACACAGGGTTATCAAGAGCTGTTATCAGCGTTGTTCAGGGGCACCGGGAGCGGCATAACGGTTCCGGCTTTCCCGAAGGCGTACGCGGTGACAGAATTCCACTGCTGGCCAAGGTTGCCGGGCTGGCGGAGTACTTTGAAACCCTGATTGGCCCCCGCGATGGGGCAGAGCCGCTGACGCCTGCCCGTGCCGTGAATCTGCTTTATGACATGCGCAATATCGAGTTTCAGGAAGACCTGGTGGAGCAGTTTATTCAGGCCACTGGCATCTATCCTACCGGCAGCCTGGTTGAGCTGACGGATGGCCAGCGGGGAGTTGTGGTTTCCCATACGCCAGAGCGTCGCCTGTGGCCGAAAGTGATGATTATGACAGATCATGACAGCCGTCCTCTCAAGTCTGCCCGCATTGTTGACCTGGCCAGGTACAACGAAAGCCTTGGCGGCCAGGAATCCCTCAGCATCGCCGAGTGCCTGCCCTATGGCACAGAAGGTCTGCATCCGGAACATTACGATGTGACCGGGGCTGAATCCCGCTGGAGCCTTTCCCGTATCGTTGGTGCCTGAGAGCACCAACGATACGGATGATCAGATAAGGATGCTGAGCTATCGTTGACCCGCAGTTCTGAGTTTCCTCCCGATTCGTGCGACAGCGCCCTGCCTACTTGAATTCCTCTTCCCTTGGCACAACCTATAACTACCTGTTTTTGTTCCTCTGGATTCATTATGACCAACGCACTGGAAATTGAAGGTCTGGTCAAGACCTATGGCGACGGCTTTGAGGCCCTCAAGGGTATTGATCTTCACGTAGCCGAAGGTGATTTCTTCGCACTGCTGGGACCCAATGGCGCAGGAAAGTCCACCACGCTTGGCATCGTCTGTTCCCTGGTGAACAAGAGTGCAGGCAAGGTGCGTGTTTTCGGGTCCGATATCGATACCCATCTCTCGGACGCCAAACTGAACCTCGGCGTCGTGCCCCAGGAGTTCAACTTCAACCAGTTCGAGAAGGTGTTCGATATCGTCACCACCCAGGCCGGCTACTATGGCATTCCCCTGAAGAAAGCATCGGAGTCGGCCGAAAAGTATCTGCGTCAGTTGGGGCTGTGGGATAAACGCAATACCCCGGCGATGATGCTGTCCGGCGGCATGAAGCGCCGGTTGATGATTGCCCGGGCGCTGGTTCATGAACCGAAACTGCTGATTCTGGATGAACCCACCGCCGGCGTGGATATCGAGCTGCGTCGATCCATGTGGACGTTCCTTGAGGAAATGAACCGCCAGGGCACCACCATTATTCTGACAACGCATTATCTGGAAGAGGCAGAAGCGCTGTGCCGTAACATCGCCATTATTGATCATGGCCGGATCTTGCGTAATACCAGCAAGCGGGAGCTGTTGCAGCAACTGAGTTCGGAAACCTTTGTTCTGGACACCGCCGAGCCGCTCGGGCATGCACCGGTTCTTGATGGTTTCTACAGCCATCTTGATGGCGAGGGCGCCATGGTGGTGGATGTGGAAAAAGGCCAGAGTCTTAATGGCATGTTCATCCAGCTGGAAGAGAAGGGCATCCGAGTGGTCAGCATGCGCACCAAGGCCAACCGGTTGGAAGAGCTGTTCATTCGCATGGTGGAGGACAATAACCCAAGCACCGCCAGGGAGGGAGACGCGGCATGAGAACAGATGCCATGCTGACGGCCTACAAAACCATCGTGACCCGTGAAATCCGCCGGTTCATGCGGATATGGCCGCAAACCCTTTTGCCGCCAGCGGTCACCATGACCCTGTACTTCATTATTTTCGGCAATCTCATCGGCTCCCGCATCGGGGTTATGGATGGTTTCGACTATATGTCGTTTATCGTTCCCGGGCTGATCATGATGGCAGTGATCACCAGCTCCTATGCCAATGTGGTGTCGTCGTTTTTCTCCATGAAGTTCCAGCGCAGCATTGAGGAATTACTGGTTTCACCGGTGCCCAACTGGATCATTCTGGCGGGCTATGTCACCGGCGGCATGTCCCGCGGATTGGGTATTGGCCTGATTGTGACGCTGCTGTCGCTGGGCTTCACCGAGCTGTCGATTCATCATCTGCCGATGGTAATCCTGACGGTGTTTCTCACCTCGGCACTGTTTTCACTGGGTGGTTTCATCAACGCCATGCTGGCCACCAAGTTCGATGACATTTCCATCGTGCCGACATTTATTCTCACACCACTGACGTACCTGGGTGGGGTGTTCTATTCCATCGACATGCTGCCGGGCTTCTGGCAGGGAGTGTCGATGATCAATCCCATCCTCTACATGGTGAATGCCTTCCGCTATGGCATTCTTGGCGT
Organism: Marinobacter orientalis; assembly: GCF_004792665.1. Taxonomy (GTDB): domain Bacteria; phylum Pseudomonadota; class Gammaproteobacteria; order Pseudomonadales; family Oleiphilaceae; genus Marinobacter; species Marinobacter orientalis. The sequence continues at coordinate 169,284 of NZ_SRZX01000004.1, read as the reverse complement.
ATCGGATGTCAATCCGTACGTTGCCCTTGGTATGATTGTGGTGTTTATCACCATTCTGTCTGCCGTTTCCCTGCGCATGCTGGCGCGCGGCAAGGGCATTCGTCACTGATGTCTGGTCGCAGGATTTTTCATGGCCCTTTTTGATGCCCCGCTGGGCAAATCCAGCGACTACCCGGATGCCTACGATCCGCAACTGCTGTTCCCCGTTGCCAGGGATGAAAACCGTCGGCGCATCGGGCTGGAAGACGGCCGCTGGCCGTGGTTTGGTGAAGATCTCTGGCAGGCCTGGGAAATTTCCTGGCTGCGACCGGGAGGTGTGCCTGCAGTGGCATGGGCGGAAGTGCGCGTGCCGTCGGCATCGCCATCCATCATAGAGTCCAAGTCGCTCAAGCTGTACCTGAACTCCCTGAACCAGACGGTGTTCTCCTCGGCTGATCAGGTCAGGGAGGTCATTTCCCGGGATCTGTCCAGTGCAAGCGGCGCTTCGGTGGCAGTGGAGCTGCACAGTGTCGACCAGGGAGCAAGGGCGATCGGACGGCCACAAGGGTTCCTGCTCATCGATGATGAGTTGCTGGATTCCGTGGAATATGACTACAACCCGGATTGTCTGTTAGCCAGTGGTGATGTGATTTCACAGAAGCTTTGCTCCCACCTGTTGAAGAGTAACTGCCCGGTAACCGGGCAGCCGGACTGGGCCACGGTACTGATCGACTACACCGGGCCGGCAATGGACCGGGCAGGACTGCTTCGGTACATCGTAAGCTTTCGTCAGAAGCAGGATTTCCACGAACACTGTGTGGAAACGATGTTCATGGACCTGATGGCACGCTGCAGTCCGCAGCGTCTGTCGGTTTGCGCACGCTATACACGCCGGGGCGGACTGGATATCAACCCATGGCGCAGCACCAGGCCGGAAGATGCAGCAGGGCCGAGGTTAATCAGGCAGTAGGCGCGAGCGGAGTCAGGAGTTCGCTTCCTGGCGCAGGCGATCGGCGGCATTTTCGAGGGCGTACAGGATGGACTCGCGTTCGCGCTCGGTAATTTTCTCCGAGTCCAGATACATCGCAAACCCGCTGTGTTCGTGCTCCAGAAAGCTACGGTTGGGGCCCATGTCACGGCGGAAGTCCACTACCTCATAGATGGGCACCGGCCGGCCGAAGCCTTTCACGGTAATCTTCCCCTTGTCCCGGCACATGATGCGTTCTTTGATCAGAGAGAAGGTTTCATGGGAGATGAGGATCTCGCCGGGCTTCGCGAGGGATTCCAGGCGGCTGGCCAGATTCACTTCCTTGCCGATGATGGTGTAGTCCATGCGGTTTTCGGCACCGAAGTTGCCCACGGTGGTGTACCCGGTACTGATACCCATGCGGATTTCCAGCGGCGTCTTGATGCCCTGGCTGCGCCATTTCTGGCGCAGTATTTTCATGTGCTTGCGCATTTCCACGGCCATGGAGACACAGGCGAAGGCGTCCTCTTTCTGGCCGCGGCTGGAGGGGTCACCGAAGAAGATCATGATGGAGTCACCGACAAATTTGTCGATGGTGCCGCCGTACTTGAGGGCAACTTCAGACATTTCATTGAAGTAGTGGTTCAGCAGTTCGGTCAGTGCTTCCGGTTCCATCTCCTCGGAAAGTTCGGTGAACCCCTTGATGTCGGAAAAAAACACGGCCAGTTTTTTCCGCCGGGTTTCCAGCCGCACATCGCGCTCACCGGTAAAGATGGACTGCCACACCTGCGGGGAGAGGTATTTGGACAGCTTGTGAGACAGTGCGGCGGACTGTTCACGTTGATTCTGGATCTGGGTTTTTGCCATCATCAGGGCACGGGCCTGCTGATGGGAGTATAAGGCAGTAACGCATATGTAGAGCCCGGTGGCCAGTATCGCGACAATGCTGGTAATCAGCGGTGACTCGAACGACTCTGCCGGGCCTGCAATGGCCAGGCCAATGGCACAGCTAACAGCCATGATGGTCGTACCGAACAGCCACTGGCGGATGCCGCCAATGATCAGGCAACTGAACATCAGCATCAACGCGACGGCCACGGACGGGATTGCAACCAGCCCGATGCAACCAACGAACCCGCCTCCGATGGCACAGTCCACCAGCAGCATTTTCTGGCGGATACGGGCCGAGTTGCGCAAAAAGGTCCGACGGGTAACCTGATGGGCGATGTGAGGCCAGGAGAGGGCGCCTGCGAGCAGCCATAGCATCCAAAGGCCAAATACATCCTGAAGCATGCCCGAAACGATGATGCCCGCGGTGGCGGTGTATGCCAGAATTCTGCCGTTATAATCCGGCATGGGGGGGATGGCAATGGGGTTGTTCTGGGAATGCAGAACAGCAGCCTTGCCGGTGCTGGCGTTACGCAGGTCGATCGGTGCGCTCATCATTTCAGAAGCGAATCCACCAGGTAGCGAAGGCTTTGCTGTTGGTTCATATAAGGATCTACGGGATCATTTATTGTTTTCAGGGTAGATAAATACGTGTTCATCGTGGAAAGTACATAGATGGAAGACTAACAGCAAACTATCTTCCCCACAATTCGTAAGGGTATCCAGGCTCGAAACTACGGCGTATACCCAACCACAGCGAGACACTATGACTGCAGTAATGGATGCATTGATGAACCGCTCTTCGGAGCCCCGCCTGGCCTCGCCGGCACCCGATGCCGGGACTCTGGAAAAAGCCTTCGCCTGCGCCGCAAGGGCGCCTGACCACGCGCTTTTGCGTCCCTGGCGTTACCTGGTCATTGAAGGGGATGAGGCCCTGAACGCCCTGGGTAATCTGTTTGCATCAACCTGTGGTGACGATGCGCCGGAAAAAGCACGGGAAAAGCTTCGCAAGAAAGCGTTGAGGGCGCCGATGGTTATCGTCGGCATTGCCTGTCACCAGACGCATCCCAAGGTGCCCGAAATCGAGCAGACCATGTCGGCTGCTGTTGGTATGGGCTATTTGCTGCTGGCGCTGGAGGCTGCCGGCTATGGCGGCATGTGGCGCACGGGTGGTCTCGCCTATCATCCGGATATCATCAGGGGCCTGGGGCTCAAAGATAATGAGATCATTACCGGCTTTCTTTTCACCGGTACCGTAACCGCGAGCAAACCGGCAGTACCAAGGCCCGATCAGAAAGAGTTTGTGAGTCGCTGGCCGCAGTAACTGCCGGCAGTTGCCCCTGCCGGTTCCGGCGGGGGAAATCCCTTGCCGCTTTAATGCCTGCTCTCTTCCCATGAGTGATCCGGATTCCGCCCCAGCCCCCGCCCCGCAACATCCCGTAAAAACTGGCATCGTGATTGCTTTCAGTCCTGCATAAAGCACAAACGGCAATTTGAACAAAGCCGGGTGCAGGTATCGGAGGCATTATGGCTATTACCCTGGATAAAGCATTAGGCATTCACCAGCACGCCCTGGAAGGGCGGGTCAAACGTGCCGAGGTGCTGGCAAACAATCTCGCCAATGCGGACACACCGGGCTACAAAGCGCGGGATATCGACTTTCAGGCGATGATGCAGAAAGCCCAGGAAGGCATGAGCGGGTTCGGCATGAGCCGGACGCACGAGTCACACATGGACACGTCAACCATGGGTCAGGACAGCGAGCTGCTGTACCGCGTTCCGCATCAGCCGTCAGTGGATGGCAACACGGTGGACTCGCAGCAGGAGCAGACCCGTTTCATGCGAAACGCCATGGATTACCAGGCCAGTTTCCAGTTCCTGAACGGCAAAGTTACCGGCATCAAAAAGGCACTCTCGGGTCAGTGATCCGGGCGCAGTCATTTAACTGAGGAGCAACACCATGTCACTGGGTAGCATTTTCGATATCGCCGGGTCCGGCATGACAGCCCAGTCACTGCGGCTGAATACCACAGCGTCCAACATCGCCAACGCCGAGACTGCCAGTTCCAGTACCGAGCAGACCTACCGTGCCCGCAAGCCGGTGTTCGCAGCCATCCAGCAGTCCATGCTGAACCCGTCACAGCAGCAGGGTCTGGCCTTCGGGAGCGAAGAAGGTCAGGGTGCCGGCGTTCGGGTCGAGGGCATCATTGAAAGCGACGCCGAACTGCAGATGCGATACCAACCCGATCATCCCGCGGCGAACGAAGAGGGGTATGTCTATTATCCCAACGTGAATGTGGTTGAAGAGATGGCAGACATGATGTCTTCGTCCCGCAGCTTCCAGATGAACGTGGACATCATGAACAGCGCCAAATCAATGATGCAGCGCATCCTGACACTGGGTCAGCAGTAACCGAGCGAGGATTGAAACATGAGCGCAATTAACCCGGCAGATGCCTCGGATGTGCTGAGCAAATACAAGCTCGAGCAGCAGCAGACCAAAAGCGGCAATGAGCTTGGCAAGAACGAGTTCATGGAACTGATGATCGCCCAGTTGAAGAACCAGAATCCGCTGGAGCCCCAGGACAATGGTGAGTTCATCTCCCAGCTGGCGCAGTTCAGTTCACTGGAAGAGATGCAGGGTCTCTCCGGCAGTGTGGACGATGTGGCAAACCAGTTCCGCTCCACCCAGGCCCTGCAGGCCTCGGCGATGGTGGGGCGTACTGTTCTGGCGCCATCCTCCGTGGGAATCCTGGGCGCTGACGGCGAGATTTCAGGCAATGTGGAAGTTCCGGCCAGCACCTCCGGTTTGAGGATTTCGATCGAGAACCAGGCCGGCGAACGGATAAGGCAGATTGATATGGGCTCCCGGCAGGCCGGTGTAACCGGATTCAGCTGGGACGGCAAGGACGGCAACGGCAACAGTTTGCCTCCCGGCCCCTACAAAGTAGTGGCGGAAGCGTCATACCCGGAAGGCCCTGAGCAGCTTGGCACCATGATGAGCGCCAATGTTGACAGCGTCTCGCTGGGCAAGGGCGGCAATATTACGCTGAACCTCGCTGGAATGGGTTCCATCGCCCTGTCAGAAGTTGAGCAGATTAATTGATACCGGTGAAAAATCAGAGGTGAAGTATGGCTTTCAATACAGGTCTTAGCGGCTTAAGGGCATCATCGGTGGACCTTGATGTCACCGGTAACAACATTGCCAACGCCAGTACCGTGGGCTTCAAGGGCAGCAAGGCCCAGTTTGGCGACTTGTACGCCAGTGGCTTTCTGAGTGCGGGCACCAATCCGATTGGGGATGGTGTGCGGGTGCAGGACGTCAAGCAGTCCTTCAGCCAGGGCAACATCAGCTTCACCGACAACGGCCTGGACCTCGCGATCAACGGCGACGGCTTTTTCGTGCTCAACAATGGCGGCGAAGTCCGTTATTCCAGAGCCGGTCAGTTCGGTATCGACAAGGACGGGTTTGTCACCAACAACCAGAATATGCGGGTGCAGGGCTTTGTGGCCGATGACGACGGTAACCTGTCGGGTATTCGTGACGACCTGCAGGTAGAAACCGATAACCTGGCACCACGGCGTACCACAAATCTGCGTACGGACGTCAATCTGGATTCCCGGGAGACGGTGCTGGAGCGTCGGGTGGCGGACATGGGCGACTTTACAGCTGTCGATCCAGGATTTCCTGCTGAAACATTTGATATCACCTACGAGGATGGCAGTGTCGTCAGCGCGTCCATCAGTGCAGATTCCTCAGCGGCAGATGTAGTGGCTATACTCAATGCCCAGGAAGGGCTTTCCGCATCTGCGACCACCACCTACGAGGGAATGACGGAAGGGAACTTGCAGGATGCAATAGATGACGGCAACTTTGCTTTCAATCTCGCCGTAGGCGGGGTAACGGTGCCGGTGGATACAACGGGTGTGACTGACCCTCAGTCTCTGGTCAATGCCATCAATGACGCCCAGGCGCCGACGATTTCGGCATCGCTGACTGGTGGCAATCTGAGACTGATCGATAATCGTGGCAACAATCTTACCGCCAGCTATAGCAGTACCAACTTTGGCCAGGGTCCGGACACAGCCGTGGGCACAGTAAGGCCCACGGCAGACCGCGAAATAACGGACATTGCGTCAACCAGTGGCACCACGAACCTGACCAATTCGTGGGACTCGCGGACCATTGAGATCACCAACCAGTTCAATCCCCAGGATCAGCGCACCTATAACCACGCCACTTCCACTACTATTTACGATAGCCTGGGCAATTCCCACGAAATGACTCAGTTCTATGTAAAACAGCCTTCACCGGGTGATGGTGTCGGAATAAGTGAGTGGTCCGTGTTCACACAGATTGATGGTGAGTTCGTTGGAGGCACGGACCAGAATCCGTACCAGGCCCGTTTCAATCAGGACGGCGTACTGCAATCGGTGAACGGTGATCCCAATGGCGAAATTCTGATCGATGACTGGACGCCCAAGGACGCTGACGGCAGACCCAACGGCGCGGACGGCCCTCCGGCTCCGGGGGAGGAAGTTACCACTCCTATTCCCGACCCACCTACTACATCTGCCTTTGTACTGGACCTGGGTAACACCACCCAGTTCGGTAGCGACTTCGGGGTGAACGATCAGCGCCAGAACGGGTTTGCGACTGGCCGTCTGTCAGGCCTGGATGTTTCCGATCAGGGGGTTCTGTTTGCCCGCTACACCAACGGACAGTCACAGTCCCTCGGGCAGGTGGCTCTGGCATCGTTCAACAATACCAACGGGTTGTCGCCGGTGGGTGAAACTACCTGGGTGGAAACCTTCGAATCCGGCCAGCCCATCGTCGGCGCGCCGGATACCGGAACGTTAGGCTCTATCAAGGCCAGCTCTATCGAAGAATCCAACGTGGATCTCTCCGCCGAACTGGTAAACCTGATCATTGCCCAGCGTAACTACCAGGCTAACGCCAAAACCATCGAAACCTCCGATGCCGTCACCCAGACGATCATCAACCTCCGCTAACCCTGAAAACTGAACATGGCACAACTCCTGCTAGAACAATGGAAAGACTGAATACAGTCAAAATTCCGGCAGGAGTTTTCCCATGGACAAAGCCCTCTATATTGGAATGTCCGGCGCCAAGCAGAACATGCTTTCCCAACGTGCCCACGCCAACAACCTGGCTAACGTCAGCACCACCGGTTTCAAGCGGGATTTTGCCCAGGCCCGCAGCATGCCGGTTTTCGGTGAGCATCACCCCACACGCGCCTATGCCATGGCCGAAAGGCCGGGAACGGATCTTTCTGCGGGCGCCCTGATGGACACGGGCCGCAAGCTGGACGTTGCCCTTGAAGGCGATGGCTGGCTGGCAGTGCAGAACCAGCAGGGCCAGGAAGTGTTCACCCGTTCCGGCAGCATGCAGATTGATGTGAATGGCCTGATGCGCCTCTCCAGCGGCGAGATGGTGATGGGCAATGGCGGCCCGGTTGCATTACCCCCTTTCGATAATGTGCAGATCGGTGCCGATGGCACGATTTCCGTAATTCCTGTGGGTGGACCACCAGACCAGCTGGTCGAGGTGGACCGCCTGAAACTGGTGAATCCGCCACCCGGAGCCCTGGAGAAAGGTGAAGACGGTTTTATCCGCCGTAAAGCCGACCAGGCGCTGGACGGTCCGGAGCCGCCAGACGCCAACATGCGGGTGGCGTCGGGATTTCTGGAAAGCTCCAATGTGAACGCCGTCGAAGAGATGATTTCCAATCTGCAGCTGTCCCGGCAGTACGAGATGCAGGTGAAGATAATGACTACTGCCAATGAGAATTCCGAGGCTTCGGCACGACTGTTGCAGAATCTCTGATAAACCTATTGAACATCGTCCGGGTGGGCGTGAAAGCGGCAAAATTCGGCCGCATTGAAGCGGCCCCGGCAAGGAGTAGATGACATGCATCCAGCACTTTGGGTCAGCAAAACCGGGTTGAGCGCGCAGGACACCAACATGTCCACCATCTCCAACAACCTGGCCAACGTGAACACAACCGGTTTCAAGCGGGACAGGGCGGTGTTTCAGGACCTGCTGTATCAGATTGACCGGCAGCCCGGTGGTCTGAATACCCAGAACTCGGAGCTGCCATCCGGTCTTCAACTGGGCACGGGTGTGCGTATCGTTGGCACCACCAAACAGTTCTCCCAGGGCAACCTGGAGGTCACCGAGCAGCCCCTGGACATGGCGGTAAACGGCCGTGGTTTCATGCAGATACTGCTCCCGGACGGCCAGATTGCCTACACCCGTGATGGCCAGTTCCAGCTGAATGCCGACGGCGACATCGTCAATCCGGATGGCTACACCCTGGAGCCCAACATCAATATTCCGGAGAACGCCACCAACGTTACCATCGGTAAGGATGGCACCGTGTCTGCGGTGACCGATGACCAGGCGACACCCGTCAATCTGGGCGAGATCACCCTGGTTGACTTTATTAATCCGCAGGGCCTGCAGGCGATCGGCAACAATCTTTACAAGGCCACCAATGCCAGTGGCGATCCCGCTGAAGGTGAGCCCGGCATCGGCGGCCTCGGAACCCTGGAACAGGGCATGGTTGAGGCCTCCAACGTGGAAGTGGTGGAGGAGCTGGTCAATATGATTACCACCCAGCGCGCCTACGAAATGAATTCCAAAGTGGTTTCTGCAACGGACCAGATGTTGCAGTTCATCACGAATAATATCGGTTAACCGGTAGCAGCGTTTCAGGAGGGCCATCATGACACCCATTATCACTGACAGATCAGGCAGGCACGGTGCAGGAATCCTGACTGTCGTGCTGGCGCTGGCTGTACTTCAGGGCTGTACCGCCATGAGCCGCCCCCGGGCAATGCCGGACGACCCGGCCTATTCACCGGTTCGGGCCGAGGCCATGATGCAGAGAGACCCGGAGTCAGGTGCTATTTACCAGTCCTCGCGTAACTACAGCCTGTACGGCGATACCGTAGCGCTGAACGTTGGCGACATCCTGACCGTGACCCTGGAAGAGTCAACCCGCGCCAGCAAGAACGCCGAAAGCAGCATTACCAAAGACAATGAAATCTCCATCCTGGACCCTCGTATCCTGGGCAGAAGCAACATCGACCTGGGTACCGATATCGATCTGGAGCGGGATTTTGCGGGCCAGGCGGAAGCCGATCAGAGCAACAGTCTGGCGGGCAACATTACCGTAACCGTCACCGAAGTGCTCCCGAATGGTGTTCTGCATATCCGTGGTGAGAAATGGCTGTCCCTGACCAATGGCGATGAATATATCCGTCTGACCGGGCTTGTTCGCCCCCAGGATATTTCGCCGGATAACACCATTGCCTCCAACCGTATTGCTGACGCCAGGATCGCCTACGGCGGTACCGGCGATTTTGACCAGGCCAATCAGATGGGCTGGCTGGCACGATTCTTCAACAGTGAGTGGTTCCCGCTATGAAAATGCTGAGATTCGGGGTGTTGCTGGTAGCGCTGTCAGTCATCGCGGCGCCTGTGCTGGCGGACCGGCTCAAGGACCTGGCCCGTATCAAGGGCGTGCGCAACAACCAGCTGGTCGGCTATGGCCTGGTGGTGGGACTGGATGGCACCGGCGACAAGGCGCCGTTTACCAACCAGACCTTCCGCAACATGATGAACCAGTTCGGAATCACCCTGCCGCCGGGCGTAAATCCCAACCTGGCAAACGTGGCTGCCGTGACTATCACCGCCACGCTGCCCCCGTTCGCCAAGCAGGGGCAGGAACTCGATATTACCGTGTCGTCCATCGGCAATGCCGACAGCCTTAGGGGAGGCATGCTGTTGATGGCCCCTCTGAAAGGTGCCGATGACCAGGTTTATGCCATGGCCCAGGGAAGCCTGGTAGTGGGTGGATTTGGTGCCCAGGGCGCTGACGGCTCGCGCATTACCGTGAATGTGCCCAGTGTTGGCCGCATACCCAATGGTGCCACCATCGAGCGCGAGGTGATCTCCCCCTTTAACAGGGGCGATACCATCACCTTCAACCTGATGCGCGCTGACTTCACCACGGCTCGCCGGGTGGTGGAAGCCATCAATGGCCAGTTGGGACCGGACATGGCCTATGCCCACGATGCCACGGCGGTGTCGGTAAAGGCGCCCCGTGATCCGTCCCAGCGAGTGAGTTTCCTTTCCATTCTTGAAAACATTACCGTCGATCCGGCACAGGATGCCGCCAAAGTGGTCATCAACAGTCGTACAGGCACGATTGTGGTGGGGCAGAACGTGAAAGTGAGTCCGGCCGCGGTGACCCACGGCAACCTGACGGTGACCATTGAAGAGAATCCGGAGGTGAATCAGCCCAACCCTTTCAGCGATGGCGAGACCGTTGTTGAACCCAACACCCAGATTGCGATCACCGAAGAGCCGGCAAGGATGTTCAAGTTCGGCCCGGCCGTCACTCTGAACCAGATTGTTCAGGCGGTAAATCAGGTTGGTGCGGCGCCGGGTGACGTCATGGCAGTTCTGGAAGCGCTTAAACAGGCCGGCGCATTGCGGGCCGAGCTGATCGTGATATAGGTGGCGTGATGCAGGATCTCAGTCTTCAGAAAGCACAGGTCTATACCGATTTCGGAGGTCTTAATGACCTGAAAACCCAGGCCAGGACTGACAAGGATGCAGCGCTGCTGGAAGTAGCAAAGCAGTTTGAAGGCCTGTTTCTGTCTGAAATGGTCAAGTCGATGCGTAAGGCGGGCGATGTGTTTGCCGAGGGCAACTACCTGAACAGCCAGCAGTCGGAGTTCTACCGCGAGATGTTTGACAGCCAGCTCAGCCTGACACTGTCACAGAAGCAGGGCACCGGCCTTTCCGAAGCCCTGGTTCGTCAGCTTAGCCGGCAGATTCCCGGCATGGATGATAAGGGCGAACCCATGGCCGCTCATAAGAAGGCGCTGGCTGACTATGACCGCAGTTTGCCGGTGCTCTCGCCGCGTCTGCCGGAGCAGGTGGACAGGGTGAATGAGGTTGCCGAAACCGCCGCGTCAGCGACTGATCCGACGGCAGGCAAAGTAATGCCAGACCGCTTCGACTCGCCGGAACATTTTGTGCGCGAACTTCTGCCGATGGCTGAAAGAGTGGCGGAGCAGAGCGGTATCAACCCCCGCCTGATGGTTGCCCAGGCAGCCCTGGAAACCGGCTGGGGCCGGCACATGATCGAGGGTGACGGCGGCTCACCCAGTTTCAATCTGTTCGGTATCAAGGCGGACAGCCGCTGGCAGGGTGAATCGGTGAATATTGCCACTACGGAGTTCAGGGAAGGTGTGCCAATGAACGAGCGGGCCGCATTCCGGGCCTATCCAGACTATGAAGCCAGCTTCCGCGATTATGTGTCGTTCCTTGAGTCAAATCCCCGTTACCGCGAGGTTCTGGCAGCGGCGGACAACCCTGATGAATTTGCCGACAGGCTGCAGCAGGCCGGCTACGCCACCGACCCGAACTACGGCGCCAAGATTCGCCGCATCATGAATAACGACTCCATGACAACGCTGTCCATGGGCTCCCGCGGGGCTGAGGAGTAAAGGTTATGGCAGGGCTTATCAATATTGGTCTGACCGGTATCCTCGGGCACCAGACTGCGCTGAATACCACCGGCAACAATATAACCAATGCCAATACGCCAGGCTATAGCCGCCAGGAAGTTCAGTTCGAAACCCAGGCGGCTCAGCGCACCGGTGCGGGATCTGTGGGTACCGGGGTTAACGTGACCGATATTCGCCGGCTGGCGAATGAGTTCCTGACCCAGCAGGTGCGTGAAGACAGCACGCTGTTCGGGGAACAGGAGGCCCTTAATTCCGAATTGTCCCGGCTGGACAACCTGTTGGGTGGGGAGTCCACGGGGCTGAGTAATGCTCTCAACAATTTCTTTGCCAGCCTGCAGAACGCCGCAGAAGATCCGGCCTCGCTGCCCCAGAGGCAACTGGTTCTCAGCGAAGCGCAACAGGTGGTCAACCGTTTTGAAGCGCTCAACCAGGAATTTATTCAGCAACGGGAATCGGTCAAGACCCAGATGCAGCAGGGCGCAAAAGACGCCACCACACTGCTCGAGAGCATCGCGGAACTGAACAAGGCTATCTCTGAATCGCCCGGGCTGGCCCAGGGACGCGAGCCGAATGAGCTGCTGGACAAGCGGGATGAGAAACTGCGCGAGCTGTCGGAACTGGTCAGCATCCGGGTGACCCGGGCCGAAGGTAGCCAGGTGAATGTTTCCCTGAGTAATGGCCAGGCTCTGGTGGTTGGATCCCAGGCAGCGCAACTGGGCACTCGTGTGAATTCCGAGGATCCCATGTCGCTGGCGTTTACCCTGACCACCGGTGGCCGGGTTCTGAACGTGGACGAACAGGTCAGTGGCGGCAAACTGGGCGGCTTGCGGCGCTTTGAGTCGGAGGGATTGCAGCCGGCATTCGACGAATTGGGACGTGTCGCCATAGCGCTGTCTGATACCGTCAATCAACAGCATGAAATCGGTATGGACCTCGAGGGTGACCTGGGTGGGTTGTTCTTCAGTGACATCAACTCGGAAGCCGCGCAGCAGGGAAGGGTGGTGGCCAATGCCAACAACGCCGCTCCAAAGAACGCGCAGCTGGCGGTAGAGATTACGGACAGTGCCGCGCTGCCGGCCGGCAGCTGGTCGCTGGAGTTTGGTGGCGACGGCCGCAACTTCGAATTGGTGGACCGGGCGACCGGTGAGGTTGTCAATCAGGGCCGTTTGCCAGACCCGGTGCAGTCAGAGATTTCCATGCCAGGGTTCAATATCCGCGTGGAAGGTGGCACCTTTAATGCCGGCGACAAGTTCCTTATCCAGCCGACACGGCAGGCCGCGGCCAATATTGATCTGAAAGTCGATCGGGAAGAGGACCTGGCCTTCGCCAGCCCGGTACGGGCAGAAGGGGATGACGCGAATACCGGTGATGCAACCATCAACCAGGGCAGGATGCTCAACGTACGGGACCCGTTTACCAACTCGCTGCTGACGAATTTCCGCCAGGACGGTCAGCTTGATCCGCCGCTGGAAATACGGTTCCGTGACGATGGAGGCACGCTTGTTTACGACGTCTTTGACTCAAACGCAGCTCCGGGGGACCCGCCACTTATTGCAGGCAACGCCTCGGGCACTCCGCCAGTCAATGTGTTTGAGAAGGGCGTCTCTAATAAGTTCTTTACTGAGGACCCGCGCTCTGACGAGTATTTCGGTTTCCAGTTTGAAATCTCCGGCAATCCCAGGCCCGAAGACTCTTTCAAGATTGAGTACAACACCAACGGCGTGTCGGATAACCGTAACGCTGAATTTCTGGCCGCGCTGGGCACCAAAAATACGCTGAACAATGGCAGCCAGAGCTTTGCCGAAGGCTATGCCGGGCTTGTTGAGGATATCGGTGTGAAAACCCGCCAGAGCCAGCTGGACAAGGACGCAGGCCAGACCCTTCTGGAGCAGTCCAGCAACCAGCGGGAGTCGGTTTCGGGCGTCAACCTGGATGAGGAAGCCGGCCGGTTGATCCAGTACCAGGCCGCCTATAACGCCTCGGCCCAGGTAATGAGCGTGGCTCAGGATTTGTTCAATACCCTGTTACAGAGTTTCCGGTAACAGCACGAGGTGATGTGACATGATCAGAATTTCATCACAACAGATATTCTCCGGCGGGATCAACCGGCTGCAGGACCTGAACAGCAGTCTTAACCAGACTCAGGAGCAGATCTCCACCGGTAAACGGGTGAACAGGCCGTCGGATGATCCTGTTGCGGCCGCCCGCATTCTCAAGCTGGACCAGGAACTGTCCCGTATTGAAACCTACCAGCGCAATGCCGGACTTGCGGAGAACCGGTTGCAGCAGGAAGAAAGCACACTGGCCAGTTCGGTGGATGTTATCCAGCGTGTTCGTGAACTGACGGTCCAGGCCGGCAATGGCTCTCTGTCTGCGAATGACCGCAAGTCCATTTCTTCCGAAATCAAGGAACGGCTGGGGCAGCTGGCAAACATTGCCAACACCCGTGACGCTTCAGGGGAGTATATCTTCAGCGGCTTCCAGGGCAACACAGCGGCGTTTGCCAAGGATGACTCAGGCAGTTGGGTGTACCAGGGTGACGAAGGGCAGCGAGTGCTGGAGATTGATGACGGTGTAACCGTTCCAATCAGCGATCACGGCAAGGGAATTTTCTCTAACATTGCGGCTGCTGTGTTTGCTGAAGGTGACCCTGCCAATGCGGCAGAAGCCAGAATAGACGGCATTCGGGTCACTGATAACGGAGATCTTGCTACCGTCTCACCCGACGATATCACCCTGACCGTGGACACAGCCACTGCAACCATAACCGCCATCAATAGCCGGACAGGAGACCCTCTACCGGATTCGCCCGTTAATTATGTCAGTGGTGAGCCATTTGAGATCGCGGGGGTGCAGGCGACTATCACGGATGCGGCGGCCGGAGATGAATTCACCATCCGTGCAGGCGAAAAACAGTCGGTATTTGCCACCTTCGAAAACCTGATTGATGGCCTGGATACCATCGACAAGGGCTCGCCAGCAGGCCAGGCAGCTTATGACGACCTGATTGCCGCCTCCCTGCAGAATCTGGACAACGCCCAGGAAAGCGTTGTGCAGAAGCAGACCGAGTTGGGCGGGCGACTGAATGCGGTGGAGTCCACCAGGTCCTTTCTGGAGGATTCCTCCGTTTACAGCGAAGAGATCCGCTCTGAACTGCAGGATGTGGACTACGCCGAGGCCATCAGTAACCTGAGCTTCCAGAGCTTCGTTTTGCAGGCGGCGCAGCAGTCGTTTGCGCAGGTATCGAGGCTGTCACTGTTTGATCGTCTGTAACAAAGGCCTGCCGGAACAAGGAAGCCCGGCACTTGTTATTGCTTTCAGATTCAACCTCAGTATAATTCCCCGCACTCTCCGATGGCGGCGTGGTGAAATTGGTAGACACGACGGATTCAAAATCCGTTGGGGTAAAACCCGTGGCGGTTCGAGTCCGCCCGCCGCTACCACTTACAAGCCGCTCAACGCGGTGTCGTGAACAGTCCATCCAATGAACGTCTCCGATTTTCACTTTGATCTGCCGGATGAACTCATCGCCCGGTATCCACTCAGGGAGCGCAGCGCGTCACGCCTGCTGAGCCTTGACGGCCTTTCCGGCGCAGTTTCCCATCGACAGTTTTCTGACCTTCCGGGCCTTCTGCAGCCCGGCGACCTGCTGGTGTTCAATAACACCCGGGTGATACCGGCACGGTTGTTCGCGAAAAAGCAGACCGGAGGCCAGGTTGAGGTGCTCGTGGAGCGGCTGCTTGGGGAGCACGACATGCTGGCTCACGTGAAGGCATCCAGGGCGCTGAAACCGGGGCAGCGGATAATTCTGGAAGACGGCACTCACCTGCTGATGAAACAGCGGGAGGAGGCACTGTTTCACCTGTTGTGCGATAGCAGCGAACCCTTGCTGGAACTCCTCGAGCGCATCGGTCACATGCCGTTGCCGCCCTATGTGGACCGCCCGGATGAATCCAGTGACCGGGAGCGCTATCAGACCGTCTATGCCAGAGAGGCCGGCGCCGTAGCTGCCCCGACCGCAGGGCTCCATTTCGACGACCGCATTTTCTCGCAACTCCGGGACCGGGGCATCGAAAGCACGTTTGTAACGCTGCATGTGGGGGCCGGCACTTTTCAGCCGGTGCGTGTCGACAGTATTGAAAATCACGTAATGCACAGCGAAGTGGCCCATGTATCCCAGGCCGCTGTTGATGCGGTTAATGCAGCCCGGGCTCGCGGCAGCCGGGTGGTTGCAGTAGGCACAACCTCTGTGCGATCGCTGGAATCGGCCAGCCGCGGCGGTGTACTGAGCCCGTTCAGGGGTGAAACGGATATCTTTATCTATCCCGGTTATCGTTTTCAGACCGTGGACGCGATGGTGACCAATTTTCACCTGCCAGAGTCGACGCTGATCATGCTCGTCAGTGCCTTTGCAGGTTATCAGAACGTGATGAGCGCTTACCGCGAAGCCGTTGCCGAGCACTATCGTTTTTTCAGCTACGGTGACGCCATGTTTATTACAGGGCAGGAACCGAGCCTGGGTGCCCTTAAATCCTGTGCCGGAGAAGGGCGCCCGGAATCCGGAGAGCAATCATGACCGATCAGTGTTTTATGTCCTTTGAAAAACTGGGCGAGGATGGCCGCGCCCGGCGCGGGCGTCTGACCTTTCCCCGGGGCACGGTGGAAACGCCGGCTTTCATGCCCGTGGGCACCTACGGCACCGTCAAAGGCATGCTGCCCAGGGATATCAAGGATATCGGCGCGGAGATCATCCTCGGCAATACCTTTCACCTGATGTTGCGGCCGGGCACCGAAGTGGTGAAGGCCCACGGTGACCTGCACGACTTTACCCAGTGGCACGGTCCGATCCTGACAGACTCCGGTGGCTTCCAGGTATTCAGCCTGGGGGAGATGCGCAAGATCACGGAAGCGGGAGTGACCTTCCGTTCCCCCATAGATGGTTCCCCGGTGGAGTTGTCGCCGGAAATTGCCATGCAGGTGCAGCGCGACCTGGGCTCCGACATCGTGATGATTTTCGATGAATGCACCCCTTACCCCGCCACGGAAAAGCAGGCCAGCGAGTCCATGGAGCTGTCCCTGCGCTGGGCCGAGCGCAGCAAACAGGCGCACGCGGGCAACCCGGCTGCGCTGTTCGGCATTGTCCAGGGCGGTATGTACGAATCGCTGCGGGACCGCTCACTGGAAGGCCTGACCGG
This sequence comes from Marinobacter orientalis, assembly GCF_004792665.1. Lineage (GTDB taxonomy): Bacteria > Pseudomonadota > Gammaproteobacteria > Pseudomonadales > Oleiphilaceae > Marinobacter > Marinobacter orientalis. Next base: position 152,688 of record NZ_SRZX01000004.1, on the reverse strand, counting down.
AATTGGTTTCGACGGTTATGCCATCGGCGGGCTGTCAGTAGGAGAGCCCAAAGAGGATATGATCCGGATCCTGGATCACCTGCCACCGAAAATGCCGGAGGATCGCCCGCGTTACCTGATGGGTGTTGGCCGCCCGGAGGACCTTGTGGAAGCGGTCCGCCGTGGCGTGGACATGTTCGACTGTGTCATGCCCACCCGTAATGCCCGCAATGGTTACCTGTTCACCTCTACCGGTATCGTCAAGATCCGCAACGCACGTCATCGTCACGATACCGCGCCGCTGGATGACCAGTGCGACTGTTATACCTGCAACAATTTTTCGAGAAGTTACCTGCATCATCTGGATAAGTGTGGAGAAATGCTCGGTTCACAACTCAATACCATTCACAATCTGCGTTACTACCAGAAGGTGATGGCCGGATTGCGTGGCGCAATTGAAGCAGGTACATTGTCGGACTTTATTAGCGACTTCTATGCCCGCCGGGGTGAAACCGTGCCAGCAATGGCCCAATGACAGCGGGACAAGCCGGTTCTGAACCGCTACCTGAACTTTTCTTAAAAAACGGAGATAGTCAATGAAATCAATCAAGTTACTTGTTGCTGCACTCTTTGCCGTAATGCCGGCACTGGCTATGGCTCAGGATCCAGGTGCCGGCGGCATGGGAGTGATGGGGCAGGTGATTTTCTTCGCCGGCTTTATCCTGATTTTCTACTTCCTGATCTGGCGTCCCCAGTCCAAGCGTGCGAAAGAGCACAAGGCACTGATGGCGGGCCTTAACAAGGGTGATGAAGTGGTTACTTCCGGCGGCATGGCTGGAAAGATCACCAAGGTAACTGACGATTTCATCGTAATAGAAATTGCCGACAATGTTGAAGTGAAGGTTCAGAAAGTTGCTGTTGCAGCGGCACTTCCGAAAGGAACTCTGAAGGACATCTGATCGACCGGTTTTCGACTCAGGTCTGAATTTGCCAAGCTGAAACATCACAGCCGGTCCGCTGGCCGGCTTAAAGGGACCCCATGCTGAACAAGTATCCGCTCTGGAAAAATCTGGTAATCCTGATCGCACTGGTGATCGGATTCATCTACGCTCTGCCTAATGTCTTCCCTGATGACTACGCTGTACAGATTACCGGTGCGAGGAGTAGCACCGAGGTCGATCAGAGGATTCTTGAAAGGGCCGTTGATGCACTCGAGGCCAAAGGGATTGTCGTCAAGGAATCCGAGATTCAGGAGCGTGATGCCCTGATCCGGCTGAATGACGCTGAGGCCCAGTTGCGGGCACGGCCGATTGTTCAGGATGCACTCGGCAGGGAGTATCTGGTAGCCCTGAACATGGCACCCTCTACCCCGGAATGGCTGAAAAGCCTTGGTGCCGGGCCGATGAAACTGGGCCTTGATCTGCGCGGTGGTGTCCACTTCCTCCTGGAAGTGGATATGGAGACTGCGGTGGAGCAACGCCTTGAAGCCATGTCCAGTCAGATCAAGCGTGAATTGCGGGAAGAGCGCGTACGCTATCGTGGCGGTGACCTGGAAGGCGACAACTCTATCGTTCTGACCTTCCGGGATGAAGAGTCCCGGAGTGAGGCATTCAACCTTGTTCGCGATCAGTACAACCAGTTCCTGCTGGACGAAGAGACCGAGGATGGAGAATACCGTCTGGTGCTCACGATCTCGGAAGGCGAGGTCAAGTCTATCCAGGATTACGCCCTGGAGCAGAACCTGACGACCATCCGTAACCGGGTGAACGAGCTTGGTGTGGCGGAACCCCTGGTGCAGCGCCAGGGTGCCGACAGGATTATCGTCGAGTTGCCGGGTGTCCAGGACACGGCGGCGGCAAAGCGTGTACTGGGTGCCACCGCCAACCTGGAGTTCCGTCTCGAGGCGCGGCAGGATGCGCCAGAGGCGAGTACCGAAACTTACCAGTTCCGTGACAATCCCAACCGCGAGGCACGCCTGGAAGAGGATGTCATCGTAACCGGCGACAATGTGTCCAATGCCCAGCAGGGCTTCGACGAGAATGGTCAGCCCCAGGTTAATATCACCATGGATTCTGTGGGCGGTGACCTGATGAACCGGGCTACCCGCAACGCCATCGGGCGCAGAATGGCAGTGCTGTTTATCGAATACCGTACAGAAACAGAAGAAGTGGTGGTGGACGGCGAAACCCGTACCGTCGACAACCGCGTTGTTGAAAAAGGCATAATCAGCCTGGCCACAATCCAGTCCGCCCTGGGAATCAGTTTCCGGATTACCGGTCTCGATTCCATTCCGGAAGCTTCGGAGCTGGCGCTGCTGCTGCGAGCCGGCTCACTGGCCGCGCCGATGTACTTCGTGCAGGAGCGCACCATCGGCCCAAGCCTGGGGCAGAAAAACATTGATGCCGGCATGATGTCGGTACTGCTCGGCTTTGTTCTGGTGCTCTGTTACATGGTGGTCTACTACCGTGGCTTTGGCATGATCGCCAATGTTGCCCTGACACTTAACCTGATGCTGCTGATTGCCTGTATGTCGATCCTCTCGGCAACCCTGACCCTGCCGGGTATCGCGGGTATCGTGCTGACGGTGGGTATAGCGGTTGACGCCAACGTGCTTATCTTCGAGCGCATAAAGGAAGAGTTGAAAACAGGTGTTCCGCCGCAGTCTGCGATCAATGCGGGCTACTCCAGAGCGTTTGTGTCGATTTTCGATGCCAATATCACCACCTTGCTGGTGGCAGTGATCCTGTTCGCCATGGGATCGGGCCCGGTGAAAGGGTTCGCGGTGACGCTGTCGATCGGTATTCTCACATCGATGTTCTCCGGGCTGATGGTCAGTCGCAGCATCGTGAATCTTGTATACGGCGGTCGAAAGATCGAAAAGTTGTCGATCGGAGGTAAGCTGGCCAATGTCTGAAGTTGAGAGAAAACCTATCGATTTTATGGGCGCACGGAAAATTGCTTCCGTGGTGTCTATCGCCCTGATTGTGATCGCGATTGCGTTACTGGCGATACGCGGCCTGAACTTCGGGCTTGATTTTACCGGGGGCACGTCTGTTGAGCTTGAGTATCAGCAGGCCCCGGCCCTGGACGATATCCGGGAGACTCTGGAGAGTGCCGGTTACGAGCAGTTTGTGGTGCAGAATTTCGGTTCGGATACCACAGTGCTGATACGGATGGCCGAGTCCGAGAATGATCAGCTGGCGGCCGAGGTGATGGAAGTGCTTTCAGAAGAAGGCGCCGAACTGGAGCTGGTGAGTTCCGAGTTCGTAGGCTCCCAGGTCGGTGACGAACTGAAGGAAGACAGCGGGCTGGGGATGCTGATTGCGCTTGCAGTGGTGCTGATCTACGTGGGCATGCGCTTTCAGTTCAAGTTCGGGATCGCATCGGTTGTGCCGCTCGCCCACGACGTCATTATTGTCCTTGGCGTGTTTTCGCTGTTCCAGTGGACCTTTGACCTGAGTGTGCTGGCCGCGTTGCTGGCGGTCATCGGCTACTCCCTGAACGACACGATTGTTGTGGCGGACCGGATCCGTGAAAACTTCCGCAAGATGCGGGAGGGAGATTCCGAGCACGTGATCAATGAATCGATCCACCAGACCATCAGCCGGACCATCAACACATCCGGCACCACACTTGTGGTTCTGTTTGCCCTTTATTTCATGGGGGGTGAAGCTATCAATAACTTTGCGCTGGCTTTGATCATTGGTGTGGTTGTGGGTACCTATTCATCCATTTACGTTGCTGCCAATATGCTGGTTGCCCTCGGGGTTGCCCGTGAGGATCTGATTGTGCCGCCGAAGGAAGGCCTGGCAGGGCAGGAAGAGGAAGAAGAGCAACCGCCTGAATGGCTGAACCGGATGTAAACCTAAACCGGCCTACCACAAAAAAGCCGCAACACCCCGAGGGGTTGCGGCTTTTTTGTGCGTCTCCGGCTTAGCGCGGCAAACGGCCCCGGAAGGGGTGAAGCGTTTTCAGGACTTCACGGAACAGCTTGGGGTTGGCGACAATAAGCTGTTTCGCTTTTTCCGTTGACGGATTGCCGGAGAAGTCGCCTGTCAGCGCGCCCGATTCCAGTGCCAGAGTTACGCCAATGGCAAGATCTGCAGGTTCGGGGCGGAAAATGACAGCAGCGTCCAGGTGGCCGGAAGACACCCTTGCGATATCCAGGGCAATGCAGCCGGCCGTGCGGAACATGCTGCTGTCGCGGGCCAGCAATGATGCCATCTCGCCCCACATCAGCGGATCATCCCCATATCGGGTCTGGTCAAGCAGGTTACTGACCACTGCAGCGCGATCGGCGTGTTTGATTTCGCTTGTGCGTACGCGCCGGCTGTTCAGGGCTGCACCGTGGCCGCGGCTGGCGGAATATTCTTCACCGGTGACGGGGTTGACCAGCAACACATTCTCGGTGCGGTTGTTTTTCTTCTGCAGCAGTGCCAGTGCGAAATCAGGAATGCCCCGTAAAAAGTTTTCGCGCCCCAGCACCGGAAATATGTGCCAGCTTTTGTCGTTGGCGCCTGCATCCGCGTCGTTCAACGGTGCGATCATGTGGTCTTTGTAGGCCTTTTCGAGCTGCTCCGAGAAATTGTCGTAAACAGACTGCTCGACCCGCTCCAGTTGCTTGCGGCGGTCCTCGCTGTCGCCATTGGGTTCCTGGCGTTCGAAGTGTGCTTTCAGATAATCGGACCCCTGACGCGCGACGCGCAGGGCCATTTTAATAGCTGGTTGCATCTGAGTGTTCATTATCCGGGTGTGTGAAGGCCGCGTATCATATCAAAAACAAGTGCCACTTGTATGTTTTTCGGCTCCGCATTGTCACTGGGGGCGCTGTATCAGGGGGCATTCGAAGAAGCAGGGGCGGGGCAAAATCTGGTATCATGCAGGCCCTTCGGGATCATTATTTACAGGTTACTACAGAGACACGAGCGCCATGCACAAGTCAGCGATGCCCCAGGAGGGCACCGACACCTTTGATGACCAGGTCAGGATTGTTCTGGTTGAGACTTCTCACTCCGGCAATATCGGTGCCGTTGCCAGGGCCATGAAGAATATGGCGCTGGGTAGTCTCTGGCTGGTCAATCCAGTGTCGTTCCCTGATGAAACCTCCTACGCGCGGGCGGCCGGTGCATCGGATGTACTCGATAATGCCCGCGTTGTTACCTCTCTCGACGAGGCCATTGCCGACTGTGTCTGTGTGATGGGTACCAGCGCCCGTGGCCGCAAGGTCCCCTGGCCGGCCATGGCACCGCCCGATGCGGCTGCCATGGCCGCCGAACACTCAGGTGCAGGGCCTGTTGCACTGGTTTTCGGTCGTGAGAACCATGGCTTGAGTAATGAGGAGTTGCAGCGTTGCAACTTTCACATTCATATTCCGTCCAATCCGGACTACAGTTCCCTGAATCTGTCCATGGCTGTCCAGGTGATGTGTTACGAGTTGCGCATGCATTATCTGCGAGGACTTGAAGGTGGCGACGGCAGCCCCTACCTCAGAGCCATGGCCGCGCCGGGGGATGCCGGGTGGGATGTGCCACCGGCACCGGTAAGGGATGTCGAGAGTTTTTTCGAGCATCTTGAGCAGGTGATGGTGGATGTCGATTTCCATCGCCGCGAGAAACCCGGGCTGCTGATGACGAGGTTGCGTCGTCTGTTCCAGAGAGCGAAACTCGATCAGACGGAGATCAACATACTCAGGGGGGTTCTGACTGCTGTCCAGAAGTCCTCTGAAAAGACAGTAAAAAACACTTCCAGGGCTGGTTCTACAGCCGGTGAGCAGGAATAGGGTTATGTTTGAACGTTTAAAGGAAGATGTAAACAGCGTATTTCATCGTGATCCCGCAGCTCGTAATACCTTTGAGGTTCTGACCAATTACCCCGGCCTACATGCGCTCCTCTTCCACCGGTTTTGTCACTGGCTCTGGAATCTGGGCCTGAAGTGGCTCGCGCGCACCTTCTCGACTATTGCCCGCTGGCTGACCGGCATAGAGATTCATCCGGGTGCGACCATTGGCCGTCGCTTTTTCATCGATCACGGGATGGGTGTTGTCATCGGTGAAACTACGGTTATCGGTGATGATGTGACGCTCTACCAGGGCGTAACCCTGGGTGGTACCAGCTGGAGCAAGGGCAAGCGACACCCTACGCTGGGCAATGGTGTTGTGGTCGGTGCAGGTGCCAAGATACTCGGCCCGTTCGAAGTGGGAGAGGGCGCCAAGATCGGCTCCAATTCGGTGGTGACCAAAGCGGTCCCCGAGGGTGCGACGGTGGTCGGCATTCCTGGCCGTGTTGTCGTCAAACGCAGGGACGAAGACAGTGTTCGCCGCAAAGAAATGGAAGAGCGCATGGGGTTCGACGCCTACGGTGTGACCGAGGAAATGCCTGACCCGGTTGCCCGGGCCATGCGCAGCCTGCTGGACCACATGCATGTGGTGGATGATCGAATCGAAAATATGTGCAAGGCTCTGAGGAAGGTCAACAGCGAATACCAGAACGGAGAAATGCCGCCGCTTCAGGAGGAAGATTTCGACTGCGTGCGGGACGATGAACCATCAAAGCGGTGAATACTTGACTGAAATGGTTGGTCAATTCATACTCGCCGCTTATAAAGCCTAATCAATTCCTGACCGGGGCTGAGTTTATGAGACTGACCACCAAAGGCCGCTATGCGGTGACGGCAATGCTGGATCTGGCCCTTCACGGGGATCAGGGGCCGGTCAGTCTGGCAGATATATCTGCCCGGCAGGAGATCTCCCTCTCGTATCTCGAGCAGTTGTTTTCCCGCCTTCGCCGTCACCAGTTGGTGACAAGTATCCGGGGGCCCGGTGGTGGCTACCGGCTGAGCCGCACACCAGACTCCGTGTATATTGCGGAGGTGGTGGACGCGGTCAGCGAGTCCCTGGATACCACCCGTTGCGGCAATAAGGGTGATTGCCAGAATGGCGAGAAATGTCTGACCCACCACCTGTGGTCTGATCTGAGTGATCAGATCCATCAGTTTCTGAGTGATATCAGTCTCGGTGACCTGATGAGAAAGCGGGAGATCCAGGTGGTTGCTACCCGTCAGAACAGGCGCCATTCGGAAGGTGATTCACAGACGATCAACACCGAGCGCCTCTCGGATCAGGCGCCGGCCTGAACGATTATCCTGAAAATTCTATGAAAAAACCTGTCTATCTGGATTATGCGGCGACCACGCCCGTAGATCCCATCGTTGCCGAAGAAATGTGCAAGTACCTCACGCCGGATGGCGTTTACGGGAATCCTGCCTCCCGCTCCCATGCCTACGGCTGGCAGGCCGAAGCTGCAGTGGAAGGTGCCCGTCGGCAGGTTGCCAGCCTTATCCATGCTGACCCACGAGAAATCGTCTGGACGTCCGGTGCCACCGAATCCGATAACCTTGCCATCAAAGGCGCGGTTGCGGGCCGGGACGACCCTCACATTGTGACATCGGTAATCGAGCACAAGGCGGTACTTGATACCTGCAAATGGCTTGAACAGAACGGCGTAAGTGTAACCTGGCTAAAGCCCGGGAGTGATGGCCGCATTGCCCCGGCACAGGTCGAGAGCGCACTTCACGACAATACGGTTCTGGTGAGTCTGATGATGGTGAACAACGAACTGGGCTGTCAGACGGACATTGCAGCGATTGGAGCCATGCTCCGGGAGCGTGGCGTACTGTTTCATGTCGATGCGGCCCAGGCGGCCGGTAAAACCGAAGTGGATGTCAGCGCCATGGCGGTGGATCTGCTTTCACTGTCTGCTCACAAGGTATATGGTCCCAAGGGTATTGGCGCACTGTATGTCCGTCGGTCACCGGATGTGCGCATCGAAGCGCAGATTCATGGCGGTGGGCACGAGCGTGGAATGCGTTCGGGCACGCTGCCAACGCACCAGATTGTGGGGATGGGCAAGGCGTTCGAGCTTGCAGCCGGGCAGCTTGAGCAAGAGCAGGCGATGCTGGAACGTCTCCGCAGCCGCTTTCTGCAAGGCCTGAAGAACCTTGACGGCGTAGCGCTCAACGGCAGTGAAGAACACCGGGTGCCGGGCATCGTCAACCTGTCTTTTGCCGGCGTGGACGCGGAGTCCCTGATGCTGGGCTTGAGGAATCTTGCAGTGTCGTCCGGATCCGCCTGTGCGTCTGCGACCGTTGAGCCATCGTTCGTGTTGAGAGGAATAGGTCTGGGAGATGAGCAGGCCCATCGGGCTCTGAGGTTTTCTTTTGGCCGTTTTTCCACAGTGGAGGAGATTGACTTCGCAGCGACGCAAATCGTTGACGTTGTTACCCGTCTCCGTTCAGTGCGGTAGGCAGTTGCCTCCGGACTGCGTATAATCCCAACCCTGAAATTTTTCAGAACCTGTAATGGAGACAGATCATGGCAAACGAGCGCACGCTCTCGATTATCAAGCCCGACGCAGTCGCAAAAAATGTGATCGGCGAGATTTACACCCGCTTTGAAAAAGCGGGACTGGCGATTGTTGCCGCGAAGATGATGCATCTGACTCAGGAGCAGGCGGAAGGGTTCTATGCCGAGCACAAGGAACGCCCGTTTTTCAATGATCTGGTTGCCTTCATGACGTCCGGCCCGGTTGTTGTTCAGGTTCTGGAAGGCGAAGATGCTATCGTGAAGAATCGCGACCTGATGGGTGCTACCAATCCCAAGGAAGCGGAAGCAGGCACTATTCGCGCCGACTTTGCATCGTCCATTGATGCCAATGCGGTTCATGGTTCGGATTCGGCAGCGTCTGCCGAGCGCGAGATCGCGTATTTTTTCAATGACGGCGAGATCTGCCCCCGCGGCTGATTGAGCTGCACCGGGCCGGAACCATTTCCGGCCCGGATTGGTTATCTGATCGAGGTTATGAAATGACAGCTGTTGCTGAGAAAACCAACCTTCTGGGAATGCCGAAGGCCAAGATGGAGGCTTTCTTCGAATCCCTGGGGGAGAAGCGTTTCCGGGCAACACAGGTGTTGCAGTGGATTCATCAGCGTGGTGCCGATGACTTCGATCAAATGACCAATATGAGCAAGGTGCTGCGGGAAAAACTGAAGGAAGTGGCAGAGATTCGCGGGCCGGAAGTGGTCTACGACGAATCATCGAAAGACGGTACCCGCAAGTGGGCCATGCGCATGGATAACGGCAACAGTGTCGAAACTGTGCTGATTCCTGATGGTGAACGCGGCACTCTGTGTGTTTCTTCCCAGATTGGCTGTAGCCTGGACTGTACTTTCTGCTCAACGGGAAAACGGGGCTTCAACCGTAACCTGACCGCTGCCGAGATTATTGGCCAGGTCTGGGTGGCCCGCAAGGCGTTCATGCCCTTCGAGCCCGGCCCGGATCGCCCGATCACCAACGTGGTGATGATGGGCATGGGTGAGCCGCTGCTGAACTTCGATAACGTGGTTGACGCCATGAACCTGATGATGGAGGACCTGGCTTACGGCATCTCCAAGCGCAGGGTGACGGTGAGCACTTCCGGCGTGGTTCCGGCAATAGACCGGCTGGGCGAGGTTACCGATGTTTCACTGGCCATTTCGCTTCACGCGCCCAACGATGAATTGCGTAACCAACTGGTGCCGTTGAATAAGAAGTACCCGATTTCCGAGTTGCTGGCTGCCACGCGCCGTTATCTCGCCCGCCTGCCGGATAAACGCAAAGCAACCATCGAGTATACAGTGATTGAAGGGGTCAATGATCAGCCGGAACATGCGAGGGAGCTGGCGGTTGTTTTGCGCGGCTTACCGTGCAAGATCAACCTGATTCCCTTCAACCCGTTCCCCGAGAGTGATTTCCGGCGTCCGAGCATGAACGCCACCCGTCGCTTTCAGGCTGTTCTCAATGAGGCGGGGTATATTGCAACTGTCAGAACAACCCGCGGCGACGATATTGATGCGGCTTGCGGGCAGCTTGTTGGCATGGTGGAAGATCGGACCAGGAGAAGCCAGCGTTACATACAGGTGCACCAGGTCAGTCCATGAGTCCGGGTGAGGTTTCGCCCCTGAATACAAGAGGAATTATCCATTGTGACATCTGAACCGGTAAACAGGGTACGGGCTGCATTTGCCATGGTATTACTGGCAATCTTTGTCACAGGCTGTGTGACCAAAACCGATAGCCGATTCGCCCGCGAAGCCGATCGTGAGAAAGCAGTAAAGAACTACGTTCAGCTGGCGACAGCCTATATTGGCCAGGACAACATAGACCGCGCCAGAAACCACATTGACCGCGCTCTCGAGCTTTCGCCGGAAAACCCGGGTGCTCTTGCCGCGAAGGGCCTGGTCTACCAGTCAGAGGGTGAACCGGAACTGGCAGAGCGAGCATTCAAAGATGCCCTGGACAGCGATCCCGACTACACCCGTGGACGGGTTTATTATGGCGCCTATCTGTATCGGGAGCGGCGATTTGAAGAGGCTCGTGACCAGTTCCTGGCCGCTTCGCGGGATACTGACTACCCTGAGCGTGGATCGGTTTTTTTCAATCTTGGCCTGACTGAAGAGCGATTGGGCAATCTTGATGGCGCTGTAACGGCGTATCGACGGGCCGTCGAATTATCCCGTGGCGACGCCAGATCGTTGCTTGCGCTGTCGCGCACGCTGGTGGAGAGCGGCGAATATGAGGCTGCTGCTCGCTATTACAGCCGTCTGACCAATCTGATGCAGCGAAACCGGAACCTTCGCCATTCTCCGGAAAGCCTGTATACAGGCATTCGCATTGCCCGCCACTTCGGTGACCGGAATCTGGCATCGAGTCTGGGACTGCAGCTGAAGAACAACTTTCCGAACTCTGTCGAATACCAACAATACAGGGTGATGACGTCAAATGGACAGTGATGACACACAACAGCCAGTGGTGAATGAACCCGCAGGGCAGCAACTGCGGCGCGCACGGGAACAGAAGGGGCTGAGTGTCTCGGCCGTGGCTGATGCGCAACACCTGCGTCCGGCAGTCATACATGCCATCGAGGATGGCGCTTACGAACAGATCGACAGTGAACTGTTCCTGAAGGGATATGTCAGAATTTATGCGCGGCAGGTTGGCCTCGACCCGGACAGCCTTATTGCGACACTGGACAAGGAGCTTGAACCACTGCGGGAAAGAAAGGCGCAGGCGGAAGAGCTGAATCCGCTGGTTGATATTGAGCGCCGTAGGCGCCAGAAGCGCCATATTGCAAAGCTGCTGTTTTTTGTTCTTGTTATTGCCATTGCCGTATTTGTGGGTCTTCGTTTTCTGGATAACAGCGGTATGACCGTTGCACCCGAAGAGCCGGGTACCTCCGACATGCCATCAGAGTCGGTTGAAGAGTCGGTTGAGCCAGCGCAGTCCGAGACTGACGTCAGCGATGCTTCAGGCGCCGTCGGTGGTTCTAGCGGAGAAAACGGCGATGTCGCGAAACCGCTGCGGACGGAGGTTGAGCCGGGCAGCGACGAGCTGGCTGTCGAAGACGGCGGTATACCGGCACCGATGAACGGACAGAGTGAAATTCCTCTGGTTGCAGACAGCGATTCCGGTGAGGCCGCCAGGCCTGTGGGGGAACAGGCTTCAGAACCAACAGGCGACATTGACGAGAGCCGTGTACCGGTGGTCACCATTACTCAGGAACCAGCATTCGAGGAAAGCGCGCGGCCGGACGCGGCAGTGGGAAACGCCCGACTGGAAATGACGTTCAGCGGTGAGTGCTGGGTTCAGGTGACGGACTCCGCTGGCAATCGTCTGCTGGGGTCTTTGCAGCGGGATGGTGATCGCGTCGAGGTTTCCGGCAGAGTGCCGATTGAGGTGATTGTTGGCGCTGTTGATGCTGTCGAGTCCATTCGCTTCGATGGGGAAGCCGTGGATATATCCGAATTCAGGGCTTTCAATAACCGCGCAGAATTTTCGCTGGATATCTGATAGTTACGAACACACTTTTCCGGTTGGCAGCTATGAATCACGAATCTCCTATCAAAAGACGTAAATCCCGCCAGATAATGGTGGGTGATGTTCCCGTTGGTGGGGACGCTCCGATTGCCGTTCAGAGCATGACCAACACCAATACCTGCGACGTGGATGCTACGGTGGGCCAGATCCGGGCGCTCCAGGAAGCGGGTGCCGATATCGTCCGGGTATCGGTGCCGACCATGGACGCTGCCGAGGCCTTTGGTAAAATCCGCTCCCTGGTATCGGTGCCTCTGGTGGCGGACATCCACTTTGACCACCGTATTGCCCTGAGGGTGGCGGAGCTTGGTGTTGACTGCCTTCGGATCAACCCGGGAAATATCGGACGGGATGATCGTGTCAGTGCGGTTATCAGCGCCGCCCGGGACAGGAATATTCCGATTCGAATCGGGGTCAATGCCGGTTCGCTGGAAAAAGCCCTGCAGCGCAAATACGGCGAGCCTACACCAGAGGCACTGGTGGAATCGGCCATGCGCCATATCGATATTCTCGACAAACACGATTTCCAGAACTTCAAGGTCAGCCTCAAGGCCTCTGAAGTTTTCATGACGGTGGCGGCATACCGCCAGATTGCAGCGCAGATCGACCAGCCACTGCATCTGGGCATCACCGAGGCAGGGGGGTTTCGTTCCGGTACCGTGAAGTCATCGATTGGCCTGGGCATGTTGTTGATGGACGGTATTGGCGACACCATCCGGGTGTCCCTTGCGGCAGATCCGGTTCAGGAGATCAAGGTCGGATTCGATATACTCAAAAGCCTTCGTCTGCGCAGCCGCGGTATAAACTTTGTGGCTTGCCCAAGCTGTTCGCGCCAGAATTTCGATGTTATCCAGACCATGAATGACCTTGAGGCCCGCCTGGAAGATGTGAACGAGCCGCTGGATGTGGCCATTATCGGTTGTATTGTTAACGGTCCGGGCGAGGCCAAGGTGGCGGATCTCGGTCTCACCGGTGGTAGCCCGAAGAATCTGTTCTACATGTCGGGCAAGCCCAACCAGAAACTCGATAATGCCAACCTGACCGAGGATCTGGAACGACTGATCCGCGAGGAAGTCGCCCGTCGCAAGGAAAAGGAAGACGCGATCATTACCCGCTCGACTGACTGAGTGCTGGTCGTCAAATCACTGAAACAGAAAAGGTAGTAACTTGGCTAAGATCCAGGCAATCCGCGGGATGAACGATATCCTGCCAGAACAGACGCCGGTATGGCAGTTTGTCGAAGACACAGTCAGGCGGGTGCTTTCGCAATACGGTTACCAGGAAATCCGCATGCCAGTGGTAGAACAGACAGACCTGTTCAAGCGGTCCATTGGCGAAGTAACGGATATTGTCGAGAAGGAAATGTATACCTTCGAGGACCGCAATGGCGACAGCCTGACTCTGCGCCCGGAGGGCACTGCCGGCTGTGTTCGCGCTGCTGAAGAGCATGGCCTGCTATTCAACCAGACCCGCCGCCTGTGGTATACAGGCCCCATGTTCCGTCACGAACGCCCGCAGAAAGGTCGCTACCGCCAGTTTCACCAGATCGGCGTGGAATGTTTCGGAATGAACGGCCCTGATATCGATGCCGAACTGCTTGTGCTGACGGCCCGTCTCTGGCGTGAGCTCGGGCTGAGCGAACATACCCGCCTGGAAATCAATTCCATCGGTACCTCGGCGGCGCGCCGTGAATACCGGGAGGCTCTGGTGGCCTATCTGTCCGGTTATCGGGATCAGCTGGATGATGACAGCCAGCGCCGCCTGGCCACCAATCCCCTGCGTATCCTGGACAGCAAGCACCCTGGAACCCAGCAGGTTCTGGCGGATGCGCCAAAGCTGGATGACTATCTCGATCATGAGTCAGTGGAGCACTTCCGCGAGCTTCGCTCATTGCTGGATGCCGCCGGTGTCGATTACACGGTGAACCCGCGCCTGGTGCGTGGGCTTGACTACTATGGCAAAACCGTCTTCGAGTGGATCACCGACAGCCTTGGCGCACAGGGTACCGTATGCGCCGGTGGCCGATACGACGGGCTGGTTGAGCAATTGGGTGGCAAACCCACCTGCGCTGTGGGGTTTGCCATGGGCCTTGAACGGCTGATTCTGTTGCTGGAAACTCTCAGCCTGGTTCCGGCCAGTGCCAACGGCAATGTGGATGTGTATGTTACTGCGATGGGAGAGGCTGCGGTGGCACCCGCACTGTCACTTGGCGAGTCACTGCGTTCTGCCTTGCCGGGCGCCCGGATAATGAGCCATTGTGGCGGTGGCAGCTTCAAGAGCCAGATGAAAAAGGCAGATCGCAGCGGCGCACGTTACGCCATCATTCTTGGCGAAAACGAACTGGCCAACGACTCAGTGGCACTCAAGCCGTTGCGGTCGGATGAATCACAACAGGATATTGCCCGGGCCGAACTCGCGGGCATACTGGAAGAATTGCTGGGCCGCTGATGGCGGGCCGACAGGCTGCAGGCACAATAATCATCAATTACAGGAGTCATCATGGCTGAAGTTCGCACTGAGGAAGAAACGGTCCAGGCAATCAAGGACTGGTGGAAGAAAAACGGCAGCTCGCTCCTGATCGGTATCGCCGCGGCACTGGCTATCGTATTTGGTTGGCAGGCCTGGCAGAACCATCAGATGCAGCAGCGCACCGAAGCCGCTTCGCAGTTTGCCGACCTGATCAACGCCTACAGCGATGAGAGCGATGAAAACCGCGCCGAGACAGTTGCCTACGTGGCCCAGAACCTGCGTGAGGAATACAGTGACAGCGCATTTGCCATCTATGGCATGCTGATGCTGGCCCGGCAACAGATGATGGACCAGGATGACCCGGAAGCTGCCATCGAGTCCCTTACCTGGGCCCGCGAGAATGCGGAAGAATCCGGCGCCCTGGCGCTGGTGATCCGTAACCGGCTGGCCCGGGCCCAGTTTGGTGCCGAGCAGTATGACGTCGCTCTCAACACCATTGAGAGCGTGGACGATACCGGTAGTTTCAGCGCCATTTTCTCAGAGCTGAAAGGCGATATCCTGCTGGCACAGGGTAATCGTGACGCTGCCCGTGACGCCTACCTGGCGGCGAGAGATCAGAATCAGCAGGGGCGTAGCGGTATTCTTGAGCTCAAGCTCTCGGATCTTGGTGTAGGGGAGGGAGACTGATGCCCCTGGTGTTTAAAGGGCAAATGCGTCCCGCACCATTGATCGTCCTGCTGGTGATCGCACTGCTTGCCGGCTGCAGTGCCACGGATACTTATGAGCAGCCAGCGCCGGTGCCTGAAATTTCCGCCTCCGTTGAGCTCGAAACTGTGTGGACCATGTACGTGGGGGAGGGGCACGATGACAACTTCCTTTACCTGGCACCACTGAATGCCGGCGATATCCTCTACGCCGCCTCGGCTGAAGGTGAAATCTGGGCTGTCAGGCCGGAAAATGGAGAGGTGGTCTGGTATCAGGATCTCGACGAGGACATCAGTGCCGGAGTTGGCGGGGACCAGGGCAACCTGTATCTGGTTACCCGCGATGCGCAGCTGAAAGCTCTGTCGCGGCAGGACGGCACCGAGTTATGGGAGCAGTCCCTGCCAAACGAGGCGGTGGCTTCTCCGCAGTCAAACGGCCGCCTTGTAGTGGCACAGACGATTGACGGTAAAGTACTGGCGTTCGATGTCAATGGTGGCGAAAAGGCCTGGCAATACGACAGTGATGTACCGGTCCTGTCCATTCGCGCGGCGGCATCACCGCTGGTAGGTGCGGATCTGGTGCTGGCGTCACTGTCCAACGGCAAGCTGATGGCGATTTCCACTGAGACCGGGCAACCTGTGTGGCAGTATGAAGTGGGTCAACCCCAGGGGCGCACAGAGCTGGAAAGACTGGTGGATGTTGCCGGAGAGCCGCTGATTCTGGAAAGCGCGGCCATGGTGGTTGGTTATCAGGGCAAGCTGGCCCTGGTGGACCTGCAGAGTGGCCAGGAAATATGGAGCCGTAAGGAATCCAGCCTGCAATCTCCCATGATAGGCAGCGGCAACATTTTCATAGCCGGAGCCGATGGTAACATTACCGCCTATCGCGGCTCTGACCGTCGCGAATTGTGGGTTCAGGATAAGCTCTCCTGGCGTCAGCCCACGCAACCGGTTGTCTACGGCGATTATCTGCTGGTTGGAGATTATGAAGGTTACATCCATATGATGTCACTGGAGGACGGTAGCCTCGAGGGCCAGCGGGAGTTTGACGACGAAGGATTGCGGGTGCCTTTCCAGCGCCTGCAGAATGGAAACCTGCTGGTTTACGGCAATAGCGGTAAGATGTCTGTTCTTAAATTACCGGAGCGCGACTGAGCGTTCCTTTCCGGCCGTATCGCTGTGAAGCGCCGGCCCTGTTCACTGTGTAGCGAAAGATTATGACCCCTGTAATTGCACTTGTCGGGCGTCCCAACGTTGGCAAGTCGACACTGTTTAACCAGATGACGCGGTCCCGGGATGCGCTTGTAGCGGATTTTCCGGGCCTCACCCGTGACCGCAAATACGGCGAGGGCGATTACGAGGGCCAGCGGTTTATTGTAATTGATACCGGTGGCCTCACTGGCAACGAGGAAGGCCTTGACGCAGAAATGGCCCGCCATTCCATGCAGGCGGTTGAAGAGGCTGATATCGTGCTGTTCCTGGTGGACGGCAAAGCCGGGCTTAATGGCGGTGACGAACTGATTGCCAACCATCTGCGCAAAACCGGCAAGCGGGCACACCTGGTCGTCAACAAGACTGACGGTCAGGACCCTGACATTGCCGCCTCTGATTTTCACGGCCTTGGATTCACTTCGACCTTTCTGATTGCAGCCTCTCACAACCGCGGCATCCGTTCGATGCTTGAGGAACTGCTGCCTTCGGAAGAAGAGCGTGAAGCCCAGGACAGGGCGGATCGGTATCCGGGTATCCGGATCGGGATCGTCGGTCGACCCAATGTGGGGAAATCCACTCTGGTTAACCGCATGCTGGGCGAAGATCGGGTTGTGGTCTTTGACATGCCCGGCACCACCAGGGACAGCATTTACATCCCCTATGAGCGTATGGATCACCAGTACACGCTGATCGATACAGCAGGCGTTCGCCGCCGCAAGAACGTCAGCGAGACCGTGGAAAAGTTTTCCATTATCAAGACACTGCAGGCCATCGACGACGCCCATGTGGTTATCCTGGTGATCGATGCCCGGGAAGGGCTGGTGGACCAGGATCTTCACCTGATTGGTTTTGTTCTGGATGCGGGCCGCTCACTGGTCATCGCCATCAATAAATGGGATGGCATGGACCCTGAAGACAAGGCGAAGGTGAAAGAGCAGGTTCAGCGTCGCCTGGATTTTCTCGATTACGCCGACAAGCACTATATTTCCGCACTGCACGGCTCCGGTGTTGGTGTGATGTACGATTCGGTTCATGACTGCTACGAATCCGCGATGGCCAAGTGGCCCACTAACCGGCTTACTGCCATTCTTCAGGATGCAACCGCACAGCATCAGCCGCCACTGGTGCAGGGGCGCCGTATCAAGCTCCGTTATGCCCACCAGGGCGGCTCCAACCCCCCGGTAATCGTGGTGCACGGCAACCAGACAGATGCGTTACCGGGCGCTTACAAGCGCTACCTGGAGAATACCTTTCGCAAGGTACTGAAGGTAAACGGCTCACCCATCCGCTTTGAATTCCGTTCCAGTGAGAATCCGTTTGCCAACAAGGTCAGCCGGCTGACCCCTCGTCAGAAGGTCAAGCAGGACAACGACCTCAAGAAAGGCCGGCCGGTGAAAAAGAAAGCGAGAATGAAGAGCAGGAAACGCTGATCCTGCCAGCGCAGGGCTGATGCTTCAGATCAACCCTGCGTCCTCCACCTGCCTGGCCTGTACTGCGGTGAGAGCAATGGTAAAGACGATGTCTTCCACCGTCGCTCCCCGGGAAAGGTCGTTAACCGGTTTCCTGAGGCCCTGAAGCATGGGGCCGATACTCACTACGTTGGCGCTGCGCTGAACCGCTTTGTAGGTGGTGTTACCTGTATTAAGGTCGGGGAAGATAAAGACCGTTGCCTTGCCGGCGACCTTGCTGTTGGGCGCCTTGCTTCTGGCAACGCTTTCGATGGCTGCGGCGTCGTATTGCAGGGGGCCGTCAATCATCAGATCAGGGCGCCTTTCCCGTGCGATTCTGGTGGCTTCCCGCACTTTGTCCACGTCCTCGCCACTGCCCGACTCGCCGGTGCTGTAGCTGATCATGGCCACTACCGGCTCAATACCGAACGCTTCCGCCGAACCTGCGCTCTGAATTGCTATATCAGCCAGGTCCTCTGCATCGGGATCCGGATTGATTGCGCAATCACCATAGACAACAACCTGTTGCGGTAGCAGCATGAAAAAAACAGAAGACACCACCTTTGCATGCTCGTGGGTCTTGATCAGTTGCAGCGCCGGGCGCACAGTGTTGGCGGTGGTGTGGTTAGCGCCCGATACCAGCCCGTCAGCCTTGTCTTCGGCAACCATCATGGTTCCCAGAACCACATTGTCTTCCAGCATCGCTTTGGCCATATCCGGGGCCAGGCCCTTGTGTTTGCGAAGCTTCACCATCGGCTCGACATAGTGTTCGCGAACCTCCGCAGGGTCGATGATTTCCATTTCATCAGGCAATTCCAGGCCCTGGGACCGGGCCACATTTTCAATATCATTACGGTCACCCAGCATTATGCAGTGAGCCAGATTGCGCTGGTGGCAGATAATCGCCGCATGGACCGTACGGGGTTCATTGCCCTCCGGCAGGACGATGCGTTTGCCAGCGGCCCGGGCGCGTTCCGACAGTAAATAGCGAAAAGCCGGTGGCGATAGCCCGCGCTGGCGTTCTACCTTCAGGTGTTCTCTGAGCCATTCGGCGTCAATGCGGGTAGCAACTGCCTCCATGGCTTTTTCAATCCGGTCCGGATCATCCGCAGGGATGGCGGGCGAAAGACTGGCGAGGCGGTGAGCCGTTTCGTAGGTATTGGTTTTCGTTCTCATGACGGGCAGCCCCGTTTCCAGTGCCCGGCTGCAGAGTTCGATTACTCTGTCGTCGGGCATAAGCCCGCCTGTCAGCATGATGCCGGCGAGCGGGACGCCATTAAGTGCTGCAACCGCAGTGGTTACCATAATGTCCTCCCGGTCTCCCGGCGTCACCATGAGGGTGCCCGGTTTCAGGGTGTCTATCATATTGCGAATAGTGCGGGCACTGACGGTCACTTTCTGGACACGGCGGGTGTGCATTTCCCCTTCGTGGAGTACTTCCGAGTCCATTTCACGGACAATGTCCGAAACCCGTGGCGCCATCAGCTCCGGTTGCCAGGGAATGACAGCAAGCAGCCGGTACTGGCCGTCCCTGAAAACGCTACAGGCCTGGTCATAATCAACCGTTTCCGTTGGGACTCTGGAATTTACCCAGGGCGTGAATTCAGATCTCTCGGGTTCGCCAACCTTGTTGAGAACCACGCCGATCACGTCCGGATCCGACGGACTCGAGAACAGTCGGGCGTAGAACTCCAGTTCCTCGTCGAGACTTTGTGGATCGGTAGTGCCCGGAGTACTGACCAGAACAACCTCGGAACCCAGGTTGCGGGCTACCTCCATGTTCAGTCTTGCGATATAGGCTTCTTTTGTGTCCAGTACCAGACCCTCGATAATAACCACATCAACGGTCCTGGCTACTTTCTGATATTCGCCCACGATGGTTTCCAGGAGCTGGTTGTCCTTACCGGTATTGAGAAGGTTCTGGGCTTCTTTCAGGCTCATCGGGTCGGGAGGCTCGAGATGACTACGGGCCCGAACAAAAGCCACGGAGCTGTCTTCCCCTCCGTTATGGTGGGCCTCACCGTCATAGACTGACTGGCGAAACGGTTTGTAAAACCCTACGCTGACCCCCACTCGCTCAAGTGCTCTGAGCATGCCCAGGCAGACCGACGTTAACCCGGAGTTGAGGGCTGTTGGCGCAATAAAAAGACTTTTTGCCATGGATGGCTTCCTGCGTTGATTCGTCGTTATTCAGCCATTCCGGGAGGCCACCAGCGCTTCCCTGGCTATCACAAGTTCTTCATTGGTCGGTATGACCAGAACACGGAAGCGGCTGTCTGCCCCTTCAATCTGTCCATTACTGATGTTGCCGTGATGGTTGTTCAGCTCGCCATCGACGGTGAATCCGAACAGACCGAGGTGCTCCAGTGTCCTTTTCCGCACCAGACTGCTGTTTTCGCCGATCCCTCCTGTGAAGACGAGGGCATCGAGATGCGCCAGGGAGGCCATCATGGCTCCTACGTATCGTGCGAGGCGGAAGCAGAAGACATCAATGGCAGTCTGCGAGGGTTCATGGCCGTGATCTGCCAGTTCGCACAGGGCCCGCATGTCATTGGTCTGGCCCGACAATCCCAGCAGGCCACTCTCTTTGTTCAGCATACGGTGAACCTGCTCTGCGTTCATGTCCTTGTTGGCAAGAAAATCAAACAGGCCGGGGTCTACATCGCCACTGCGAGTGCCCATCACGAGCCCCTCCAGAGGTGTCAGCCCCATACTGGTATCAACACTGTTGCCGTCACGAATGGCGGTGATACTGCAGCCATTGCCCAAGTGAGCGGAGATAATGGATGTGGTGGCGGGGGTTTTGCCCAGAATGCGGGCTGTCTCAGTCAACATAAACTGATGGCTGGTGCCATGGAAGCCATAGCGCCGAATACCCCAGTCGTTGTACAGCTGCCTGGGGAGGGCGTAAAGATAGGCTTTCGGCGGCAGCGTATGGTGGAAGGCGGTATCGAATACCGCGACCTGGGGAACGTCCGGAAACAGGGCTGTGGTTGCCTCGATTCCTGTCAGGTTAACCGGGTTGTGGAGCGGCGCCAGGCTCGCGCAGTTTTTTATTGCAGCGAGTGCGTCATCATTGATGGGTGCCGCTTCACGAAAGGTTTCGCCGCCATGGACGACCCGATGCCCAATGGCAGCGGGTGTTTCATCAAGCAGCCCGCAGTCCTGCCAGACATTAACAAGTGCGTTCAGCGCCTCCTTATGGCCGGCTCCGGCACTAAGGTCAATCCGTTCCTCGCGGCCTTTGACCGTGGCAAAGGCGTCATCTTTGCCAAGACGTTCAGCCAGGCCACTGGATACCTTGTTCAGCTGTCCGTCAAACAGTGCAATTTTGAGTGATGAACTGCCACAATTAATGACGAGTATCGTTTCTTCCATGATAAGTCCATTTTTACTCAGTGGCTTTTCAGCGAACCCGATGATTGGATCTGAGCCATGACCGGAAATCGTCCTCCGGCAGCGGGCGGCTGTAAAAATAACCTTGGGAGTAGTCACAGCCTTCCCGTTGGAGGAAGTGGGTCTGTGCTTCTTCCTCAACTCCTTCTGCTATAACCTGCAGGTTGAGGCTGTGGGCCATATTGATGATGGCCCTGACCAGGGCTGCGTCGTCCGCTTCTTTCATTACATCCTGTACAAAGGATTTGTCAACTTTCAGCGTATCAAACGGATAGCTTTTAAGGTAGCTCAGCGCGGAGAAGCCGGTTCCGAAATCGTCCACAGCAAGGCGAACGCCGGATTGATCCAGCTGACGCAGTATATCAGCGGTCTCAATGGTGTTATCCAGTATCAGGCGCTCTGTAATTTCCAGTTCGAGCTGATGGGGCTCCAGGCCACTGGATTCAAGAGCATTCATGACGGTATAAACAAAACCCGGATCCCGGAACTGCCGCGGAGATACATTCACCGATATGCCGATGCTGGTGCCCATGGTTTTTTTCCAGCGCATCGCCGCATGGCAGGCTTCGTGCAGTACCCACTCGCCGATAGGTGTAATCAGACCCGTTTCCTCTGCCAGCGGGATGAAACGATCGGGCATGACCATGCCCAGGCCGGGATTGTTCCAGCGTAGCAGAGCCTCTGCCGACGAGAGTTCGCCGGAATCCGTATGCACAATCGGCTGGTAGTAAAGCTCGAATTCTTTCTGTTCCAGTGCCCGGCGCATCAGCGATTCCATCTGCAGTCTCTCGTGGGACACTTCGGTCATTTCCGGAGCAAAAAGTGCGTAGGCACTCTTGCCCTTGCGCTTGGCCTGGTACATTGCGGCATCGGCGTGCTGCAACAGGGTGCCACTGTTATCCGAGTCATTGGGGAATATGGCTATGCCGATACTGGTGGTGACAAACACTTCCTGGCCGTTGAGCAGGTAGGGCGGGGCAAAGGTCTTGAGAATACGCTCTGCTACCTGAGAGGTTGCTTCAGGGCCGGTCAGTCCTGGCAGAATAACCAGGAACTCGTCGCCGCCAAGTCTGGCAACGGTGCTGGTTCCCCGCAGGCAGCTCGAAATGCGGCGCGCTGCTTCAATCAGGAGGTTGTCGCCTGCATCATGTCCAAGGGTGTCGTTGATGTGTTTGAAGTTGTCCAGATCCAGAAACATGACGCCAACCAGCGAGCTTTCGCGCCGCGCCTGGGCCAACGCGAGCTTGAGCCGGTCAAGCGCCAGCATCCGGTTGGGAAGGCCGGTGAGAATGTCATAGTTCGCCTGCCGCAGAAGCTGCTGCTCGTATCGTTTGCGGATACTGATGTCTTCGCCGAGGATGAGGTACCCGGTTGCTTCTCCGTTGGCATTCTTGATGGGAGTGACAATCAATTGCTCCCAGAAGCGCTCACCGTTTTTGCGAACGCTGTTGATTTCACCCTGCCAAACGCCAACACGCTGAACCTGAAGACGAATGGATTGCCACAACTGCCGGTTCTCGCGATTGGCATGGGCATCCTCGGAAAGCATGCCTGGATGCCTGCCGAGGATGGAATCGGCATCGTAGCCGGTGAGCTGTGTGAACTTATGATTCGCGAACTCGATGCGCCACTGACGGTCACAAATCAGTACTGACGAGGGACTTTGCTCAATTGCCTTGGAGAATTTGCGAATCTCCTCGGCATCCCTGGCCTGCCGCTCCACGTCATCATTGAGTCGCTCCCGCATCTGGTTGATGGCATCGGTTACCTGGGCCAGTTCATCATTTCGATTCAGCGGACTGTCGGGTCGGTCCAGTTCGAGTGGTTGCGAGAGATTACTGAGGGAGAAGTTGCGGGCATAGTTGGCCATGGTGCTGAGATGGCGGACAACGAAATACTGGAATATCCAGATAATCAGAATCGACACAACGAAGATTTTCAGAAACTCGGTCGTCAGTACCACCACAACCTTTTGCTTCATGTCCGAATACACGCGGTCCAGATCCGCGGTTACGGTCAGTTGGCCCAGGGTGAACGTGCCTCCCCCCCCATGCGCCAGTTCAAAGGTATGTTCGGTGGTCCTTGTGTCACGGGGTATGTTGCCCATCACCAGTTCGGAATCAGGCTCGATCTTGAGTCGCAGATGGACGATGTCCGGAAGGCTCAGGATGCCCTCGAGCTGGGTCTGTAGCAGTTTCTGGTCAAGTGCCCAGAGGCTGCGGGCAAGGCTGGAGGTATAACCGGTCTCAATCACCTCCATCCGCCGGTCAATCTGGGCCAGATCCTTACGATAGTCTGAATAGATCTGGAAAGCCGAGGAAATCAGTGTGAACACGGTACTGAATAGCAGGATATAAGCGAGTAGCCGGAAGGACAGCGGAGACCCCGTTCGAAATTGTTGCAGACGATTCAGCAGTTTTTGCATGTCCTATACTTCGGCCGCACAGGGAGGATTTGGTCGCTAACGGTCAGGCTATATCTTCAGGACTATAACAGCAGTTTCTTGCAAATGCTTTGCAAATACAGGAAAAATCGGAAGAAATGTGTAGCGGTTCAGGGTTTTGACGGGGTATGGCCGTCGGTGCCATTGACTCAGATCAATATGCTGTCGGGGCCGTGAGCGTAATCTGAAAACAGTTAATCGGAACTGTTCAGGAGAGTAAGGCTATGTATACCGACGCAGTTGTTATCGCAGGCATTGTGACCGTTCTACTGATGGTAGGATTTTTTATCGGCGTGGGAATTTTTGTACTGAAGGACTCAAAGCATCAGCTTGGCGATCATGGCAGGCATTCCGGGTCACCAGAACATGATGGCCGCAAGCAGTAACAGGCAGGCTGTAAAGTTGGCGTCCCCTAGGGGGTTCGAACCCCTGTTGCCGCCGTGAAAGGGCGGAGTCCTAGGCCACTAGACGAAGGGGACGCATCGCTTCAAAACCTTGCCTCATCGAGGTGGCGCGTATATTAAGTAAGGCGATCCGGCCTGTCAAACGGTTTTTGAAAAAAACAGGCCGTCGGAATGCGCCCTTCAATATCCAACGGCATCCGCGAGGGCAGGGCTGAGATCAGGAAAGCGGAACTCGAACCCTTCAGCCTCAAGCCGCTCGGGTATGGCCATTTGCCCTGTCAGTAGCAGCCGTGACATTTCTCCCAACGCGACTTTCAGGACCGGCGCAGGAACCGGAAAAATTGCCGGCCGGCCGAGAACACCTGCAAGACATTTGGTGAACTGTCGGTTTGTCACCGGGTTAGGACTGACAACGTTGTAGGCTCCCCGTGCACCTTCGTTGTCCATCATCCAGATCAGGGCCGCTACTACGTCGTCACGATGCACCCAGGGCATGTACTGTTCACCACTGCCGAGGCGACCTCCGAGCCCAAGCTTGAACGGCGGTAACATACGTTGCAAAAACCCGCCGCCGGGCCCGGCAACAACGCCGGTGCGGGAAAGACACACACGCACTCCATCTGGTTCCAGTCTGAGCGCTGCCTGTTCCCAGTCACTGCACAGCCGGTGGGTAAATTCATCATTGGGCGGAGTATCCTCAGTGACCCGGCGACTGCCCTGATCGCCGTAGAATCCGACAGCGGAACCGGATACCAGAACGGGCGGGAGCGTCTGCCAGCTCCGTATCACATCCACCAGCTGGTTGGTAAGGGCAATACGGCTGTCCCTGAGTTCCTGCTTGCGCGACTCGGACCAGCGCTTGTCCGCAATGCCCTCGCCAGCCAGGTTGATCACAGCGTGGAAGCCCTCGTGGTCGCGGAGCTTTTCAAGATCGTTCACCGCTTCGACGCGACCGCACACCGACTGGACATCGGGCGCCGGTTGCCGGCTTAAAACGGTAAGGATATGACCCTCGGCGATCAGTTTCTGGCACAGCGACTGGCCAATAAAGCCAGTGCCTCCGGTAACCAAAATCCGCTTTTTCATGATCGTTCACTCCTTATGATTTGCCGGTTCAGGTGTCAGCGCGGGCAGCTTTGTCACGGAGATTGTCACGCCGGCTGTTTCTGTCGTTCCAGTTCCTGGGTCACCACATCACGGATTGCATTGCCCAGTTGTGGATTTTCCCCGATCGGTGGCGCCAGCGTAATGGTGACATCATGATTATCCTGAAGCTCTTCTATCATTCCGGGTACGTCTTTTCTCAGGTGACGACCCGCAGCCAGGAACAGCGGAACGATCGTGAAGGTGGTGATGCCGTCGTTCTTGCCTTCGGAGATAATAGTCTCCAGGGAAGGCTCTGCCAGTTCCATGTAGGCGATGCGAGAGCCCGGCACTGAATCCAGCGTTGGCGTGGCAAGTTTTTCAAAGGTCTGGCACCAGCGCCGGTCACTGCTTCCGTGCGCGAGTAGAATGATTCTGGGGTCGTGGTTCATGGCATCTCCTGATATGACCAATAGCCTGATAGTTATCGTAGAGTGTAGCATTGCCGGCCCGGTGGCCGGCCTGTAGCAATGCAACAGGGTAAACAATATGTTCGATTGGAAAGAGATTCTGGATTTCTGGTTTGGCGAACTCGATGAACACGGGTTGCCGGACAGCGAGCATCGCAATCGCTGGTTCCGATCGTCTCGCGCCTTCGATCAGGAGATTCGCCGACGTTTCATATCCATGGTTCTGTTTGCCTCTGAGGATGGATTGCGCCACTGGAGAAAGGTGCCAGGCGGGGCATTGGCCGAGATTATCCTGCTGGATCAGTTCAGTCGCCACATTTACCGTGGCGGAGCGCTGGCCTTCGATAATGACAGACTGGCTATCAAACTGTGCAGGAATGCCATGCGCAGCGGACATGACATGGCATTGCCACCGGTTCAGCGGGCGTTTCTCTATATGCCGCTGCAACATTCCGAGAAAATTGAAGACCAGAATCTTTCGGTGGATTGCTACGAGCAGCTGGCATCCGCCACTGGCGGAATTGCAGGGGACTTCATGGAAAGTTTCCTGCAATCCGCCAGAGATCACCGGGATATTATCCAGAAGTTCGGCCGCTTTCCCCACCGAAACCGGGCATTGAAACGCCGCTCGAGCCCGGAGGAAGAAAGCTTCCTGCAGTCAGGGAAGCGGTTTGGCCAGTAACACCAGGCTGATCGCAAAAAAGAGTTGACGGACAGGGATGAATCCGTAGAATACGCGTCCGTTGATCAAGCGGGAATAGCTCAGTTGGTAGAGCACAACCTTGCCAAGGTTGGGGTCGCGAGTTCGAATCTCGTTTCCCGCTCCAGTTTCCGGAAACCCCTCCCTCTCAAGCGAGAGCGCGGGGTTTCTTTTTTTAGCGAAGCCTCCGGGCTTCACCGTCAGCCTGGCATTCCCGCGCACTCTCGCTTTGGCCGGTTTCTCTGATACCCCCTGATTACCTTTTGCACTCTCGCCATTCCCGGTTTTAGCCTGAACAGTCCAAAAGCCGCAGGAAAATAGTCCTGATATCCATATTTATAGCCTCTGTTTAGCCTCCGTTTCCGGCAGGTTCCTCATATCATTTAGCGACTGAAGCATAAATTGGCGAATTCAATTCTTAAGGGACCAGGTTTATGGATACCAATAAAAAAACCTATATCCTTGCCGGAAGCTCGGGTAGCAAACTGGGTGTGCTTGATCTGATCATTGGATGCTTATACAGGCATGAGTGTTATGCCTATGAAATACATACTTTTGACGACAATGATGTTGAACGGTTTTTCTTCCGGGTAGAGTTTTATTATATTGGCGGTGGCGAATTTTCCGAAGAAAGCCTGCGGAGTCAGTTCGCCGACCGGGCTACAGCCTTTGACACGGAATGGGAGCTGCGGGATTTATCGATTCCCGACAGGCTGGTTATTCTGGTATCAAAGTATGACCATTGCCTGGAGGATATTCTGCATCGCTACCGTACCGGCGCATTCAATATCGAGATTCCGGCTATCATATCCAACCACCCGGACCTGAAAGGGCTGGCTGACTGGCACGACATCCCCTACTACCACCTGCCCATTACTGAGGAAACAAAGTCGCAGCAGGAAGCCGGGATATGGGAGATCATCCAGAAAGTCGATGCTGACCTGGTCGTGCTGGCGCGCTACATGCAGGTACTGTCCGACGATATGTGCAAAAAATTGCACGGGCGTGCCATCAACATCCACCACTCGCTGCTGCCGGGGTTCAAGGGCGCAAAGCCCTACCATCAGGCCTATGACAAAGGAGTGAAGCTGGTAGGAGCGACTGCGCATTACGTAAGTAAAGTTCTCGACGAAGGTCCGATCATCACCCAGGGAGTGGAGGCGGTGGATCATACCTACACGCCGGAGCTCCTGGTAGCAAAAGGACGTGATACTGAACGCCTCGCCCTGGTAAAGGCGATCAAGCTGCATATTGAGCGACGGTGTTTCCTCAACGGTAACAAAACTGTTGTCTTTCCCGGACACTAGAGATTATCAGGTCCGGCTTTAGGCCAAACAGTCTAAAAGACGCGGAAAAATAGTCCTGATACCTGCTTTTGTGGCTTCTGTTTAGGCCCCGTTTTCGGCGAGTTCCTCATATCATTTACATGGTGCCGGGTTTTTGGTTGTGCGCAGTGTCACGGCCAGGAACAGGGACGGGGTTGCAAAATAAGAGGACGAAAAAATGGGTAAGCACGAACAGAAAGAATTTGGCTTTGGAACACAAATCCGCAAATCTCCCTATTTCGAGGCAACCGTGCGCTGGGGCGCGAATGGCTTCTCGGTCTATAACCACATGTATATCCCTCGCGATTTTGGTGATCCCGAACAGAATTTCTGGAACCTGGTCAACGACGCCATTCTCTGTGATGTAGCCGTAGAGCGCCAGGTCGAGATCACTGGCCCCGATGCCGCACAGTTTGCGCAACTGCTTACTCCACGGGATCTTTCAAAATGTGCTGTCGGCCAGTGTAAATATGTGCTTATTACAAATGCCGAGGGCGGGATTCTGAACGATCCTGTCCTGCTGCGTCTCGAGGAAAATCGCTTCTGGATCTCCCTGGCTGACAGCGACATTTTGCTGTGGGCCCAGGGTGTCGCCATCAACGCTGGGCTGGACGTGCAAATCCGCGAACCGGAAGTATCTCCGCTTCAGCTGCAGGGCCCGAAGTCCGGCGAGATCATGAAAACCCTGTTCGGTGAGAGCATTACCGATCTCCGCTACTTCTGGCTACGCGACTGTGAGCTCGACGGCATTCCTCTGATCATTTCCCGCACCGGCTGGTCGAGCGAGCTGGGCTATGAGCTCTACCTGCAGGACGCTTCGAAAGGTGAAGAGTTGTGGGAGAAGATCATGGCTGCAGGTGCTCCATTTGGGCTCAAACCGGGTCATACATCGACAATTCGCCGTATCGAAGGCGGAATGCTGTCCTACCACGCCGATATGGACATCAATACCAATCCGTATGAACTAGGCCTTGATCGACTGGTTGAGCTGGATATGGAGGCTGATTTCATTGGTAAGGCTGCACTCAGGCGTATCCGTGAACAAGGTGTCTCTCGCAAGCACGTTGGTCTGGTGATCGACGGTCCCGCGCTGTCGGGCCCTAACACCAGATACTGGGCGCTGGAGAAAGACGGTGAGTGCGTGGGTAAGGTTACTTCAGCGGTATTCTCTCCGCGGCTGAAGAAGAACATTGCGCTGGCCATGGTGAGCGCGGATTTTGCGGAGCTTGGAACAATCTTCGACGTTGATATGCCCCTTGGGAAAACAACGGCCACTGTGGTCGAAAGGCCGTTCTTTGACCCTAACAAGAAAATCGCGGCGGCCTGAAGGTATAGAAACAGAGCCTGGCCAACTGCCAGCAGACAGGAGAGATTTTATGGCACTGTTTTCCTTTCCCTCTAAATCCACCGCTGCCGGCAGAGAGGACCAGACATCCCGACCACTGGAGAACTTCCTTCGCGGCTATTCGATTGAGGTCATCCCGCGGACCGCCGCAAAGGTTGCAAGTTTTCGTGATATTCTGCCTGAAGGCACGCGTGTCTATATCGCTCATATCGATGGAACACCGATTGAGGATATGGTTCGCACCGCTCGTCGCCTGACCGATGACGGGTTCGCCGTCATGCCCCATTTTCCTGCCCGCATCATAAAGGACCGCGCTGAACTGGCTGACTGGATCGCCCGGTATCAGGGCGAGGCAGGTGTGACACAGGCATTGCTCCTGGGCGGCGGGCGCACTACTACGGCTGGCGAATTCGAAGACTCCTTGAAGCTGATCGAAACAGGACTGTTCGATGGCTTCAGACACCTGCATGTTGCTGGCCACCCTGAGGGAAACCGCGATATTGATCCCGATGGCTCTGACAGGATTGTCATGCAAGCGCTTAACTGGAAGCAGGCTTTTTCCCGGCGGACCGATGCGAGGGTAGCGATCACTACCCAGTTCTGTTTCGAAGCTGCGCCGGTCATCGCCTGGGCCAATCGGGTCGCAGACGAGGGGATTGACCTGCCAATCCATATCGGCGTGGCCGGACCTGCCAGGATCCAGACGCTGATGAAATACGCCCTGTCTTGCGGCGTCGGCCCCAGCATGAAGGTGTTGCAACGCCGGGCCAGGGACGTGACCAAGCTACTTTTGCCCTATGAGCCCACAGAACTGTTGTCTGAGCTCGCTGTGTATAAAGAGCAACAGCCGGGCTTTGGCATTGAACAGGTGCATTTTTTTCCGCTGGGAGGGATTGAAACCAGTGCGAACTGGGTTACCGAACACGGCGGGAGTGCAGGTCGGCCAGCAAACTCGGAAGGGGATACACATGACGGCGCGGATTATCGACGGTAAAGCGTTCGCAGCTGTGCTACTCGAAAATGTAGCTGAGCACGTTACGCAACTCAAACAGGCTCATGGACTAATTCCGGGCCTTGCGGTTGTGCTGGTTGGAGAAGATCCCGCATCCGAGATCTATGTCCGC
Source organism: Marinobacter orientalis (assembly GCF_004792665.1). Lineage (GTDB taxonomy): Bacteria > Pseudomonadota > Gammaproteobacteria > Pseudomonadales > Oleiphilaceae > Marinobacter > Marinobacter orientalis. The sequence goes on along the minus strand of NZ_SRZX01000004.1, from coordinate 122,680 downwards.
TCGAAGGCAAAGAAGACGGTTGAAGTTGGTATGCACTCATACGAGTACAAGCTGCCCGCAGATACTGTCGAAGCCGAACTTCTGGCGCTGATCGAACAGCTCAATCTTGATCCATCGGTTCACGGCATCCTCGTTCAGCTTCCCTTGCCAGAGCATCTTGACGAAGCATTGGTGACCAATGCGATTGATCCGTCCAGGGACGTGGACGGGTTTCATGTTTCCAACGCTGGCCTGCTTGCCACTGGCCAACCGGCTATGGTGCCTTGCACCCCTTTAGGGTGCCTGATGATGCTTCGCGGGTATTGCGGTAATCTGGCCGGGTTACACGCGGTCGTGATCGGGCGTTCTAACATCGTGGGCAAACCCATGGCACAGTTGCTGCTGAAAGAGAATTGCACAGTAACCGTGGCACATTCGCATACGAGGAATCTGCCCGATATCGTGGTTGCTGCAGATATCGTTGTCGCGGCTGTAGGACGGCCTCTGTTCGTCAAAGGCCAATGGCTCAAAACAGGTGCCACAGTGATTGACGTGGGTATCAATCGGATTGACCAGGGTGACGGTACGATGCGCCTGGTTGGCGATGTCGATTACGGCGCTGCCAAAGATATTGCAGGCGCGATCACACCGGTGCCCGGCGGCGTCGGCCCGATGACCATTGCCTGTCTGCTGGCCAACACCGTGACGGCATGTTGTCGTGCGCATTCCCTCCCCGAACCTGCACGTCTGAAAGTCTGACAGACAGAAAACTCTGATCAGCGAAGCTGCTTGAACGGCGATGTATAACTAGCAACTGAAATATAGCAACTCAAATATTGAAGATACCCACCCGGGTGACTAGACTGCCGTCATCAGGATGCTATTTGTAGCGTTAACAATATGAAAAAAGTCGCGCTAGATGCTCTCGATGTCCGCATTTTAAGTGCGGTTCAGCAGCACGGACAAATAAGTAAAAATCGGCTTGCTGAATTGGTGAACCGATCGCCGACCCCCTGCTGGCTGCGACTGACCAAACTCAAAAAAGCTGGCCTTATAACTGGTTATCGGGGGCAGGTCGCTGTCGACAGAATTATCGATCTGACCAAGGTTTTTCTGACCATTTCACTGAACGCTCATAAAAAGTCAGATTTTGACCGGTTTGAAAAACGCATTCAGAGCATTGATGAGGTTGTGGAGTGCTGCGCGACCGGTGGTGGCTATGACTATATACTCAAGGTAACAACCAGCAGTCTGTCGGATTTTCAAACGTTTATCGAACAGTTACTCGAAGAAGAGCTCGGAATAGATCGCTATCTGATTTACGTTGTAACGAAAGAAGTAAAATCCACGTCACTCAGTTTGTCGCAACTCATGGAAATGAAGAGACGTACAGAAACCTAGTATCCCCGCCTCGGATTTCAGGGCATCAGGCAACCATAACGTCCGCAGGCGATGTCTGCCGGTCAGTCATCCTTTTTTGGGGGAAGGTGTGGTCATCCTGCCTTCAGTGTCTCGCCAGCCCTCCTCGCCGATAAGAGGAACAAACCGGACACCACCGAGATCTTCGGACTCTGTTTCATCTTCACTGACGCGGGTAATACGCAGCAGTTTTTGCTGGTGAATAGCCGGACCGGTTGGAATGACGAGGCGCCCGCCGATAACCAGTTGCCTGACCAGGGATTCCGGAACACGGGGTCCACCGGCGGTCACAACAATGGCGTCAAAGGGAGCGTGCTCCGGCCAGCCGAGGGTGCCATCGCCACACAGGACCCTGACGTTGTCATAGCCCAGGTCAGCCAGACGTTCCCGGGCCAGTTTCGCCAGCATAGGGTGCCGCTCAATGGTGTAAACCTGTTTTACAATTCTGGAGAGAACCGCTGCCGCATAGCCAGAACCGCTACCGATTTCGAGGACGGTATTGTCCGGCTCGAGCTGCATCGCCTCGGTCATCAGGGCAACGATATAGGGCTGGGAGATGGTCTGCCCTTCTTCTATAGGCAGTGGACTGTCATCATAGGCATACCTGGTCTGGCGGGCCCCGACAAATGCTTCCCGCGGCACAGCTTCCATGGCTTCCAGTACCCGTTTATCCTTGATGCCCCTTCTTGCCAGGATAGCAAGGAATGCCTGTTTCGCTTTGCCTGGATGGCGCTCACTGGTCATATTGCCTCTCCTTGCAGTTAACCGGCGATTCTCGGGTATACTCCTGATCGAAAGTACTACATTTAACCATTTTCGGGGAACCCTCATGCAAGTGCATTCATTGTATGTCTATCCGGTTAAATCCCTCGCCGGGATTCGGGTTTCCTCGTTTCATATCGATGATTTCGGTCCTGCGGGTGATCGGCGCTGGATGATTGTTGATGCTGATCGACAATTTGTGACCCAGCGTACCAATCCGGAACTTGCAAGGGTTGGAACCCGCATGGAATCGGGTCAGGTGATTGTGGATATCCCGGGTGAAGGGGAATTCCCGCTGGTTGCCGGCGGTGACGAATGCCGGGTCAGAGTCTGGCGGGACTGGGCCAAAGCCGTTTATGATGGCACGGAGGCTTCCCAGGCCCTGTCCCGGTATTGCGGCGGGCCTTTCCGTTTTGTTTTCATGCCCGATGAAACCTTTCGCCGCGTTGATGCCAGTCGGGTTAACGAGTATCGTCGTGTCAGTTTTGCTGATGGCTTCCCATTCCTGATCACCAATCTGGCGTCCCTGGACGAATTGAACTCACGGCTCGACGACCCGGTGGAAATGCGCCGCTTCAGGCCCAATATAGTGGTCGAGGGTGCTACTCCCTGGACGGAAGACGAGTGGGGGACGCTGCTTATCAACAACATTGCGTTCAGTCTGGTCAAACCCTGTTCCCGCTGCGTTATGACCACTGTCGATCCTGACCGTGGCGAAAAAGCTACGGATTTACAGCCACTCAGGGAGCTTGGAACCTACCGGCGTACCTCTGATGGCGTGATTTTCGGAATGAATGCGATTCATGAATCAGCCGGAGATATCCTGGTGGGAAGCGCTGTTACTTTCGCGGCTGATACAACGACCGCAACAACGGAGAAATCATAACGTGCCATTGTTAACGCTGGATGCCGTATCTCTCGCTTTTGGCATGCAGCCATTGCTTGACCGGGCATCCATGACCATGGAGCCTGGAGAACGCGTGTGCCTTCTGGGCAGAAACGGGGAGGGAAAATCCACCTTACTGAAAATTGTCACCGGCGAGGTAGTGCCGGACGGTGGAACCGTGAGACTGGAAGACGGTGCAAAGCTTTCGGTATTGCCCCAGAACCTGCCCGTCAACGATACCCGGACGGCTTATGAAGCCGTATCCGGCGCGTTTCCGGAGACTGGCGATCTGCTTGCCGAATTCCACAAATTGACGCAGAACGCGGATGAGGCAAGCCTTGATCGTATGATGAAAGTCCAGGAGCGCCTGGAGTCACTTGATGGCTGGCGACTGGACCAGAAAGTTGGCGCCATTCTCGCCCAATATGGCATCGACCCGGATCAGCGGCTGAATACACTCTCCGGTGGCTGGCAGCGAAGAGTTCTGCTGGCCCGTGCGCTGGTTACAGAGCCCGATGTGTTACTGCTGGATGAGCCGACCAACCATCTGGACGTGCCTGCCATTGCGTGGCTGGAAGAGGCTCTGGGTCAGTTCCGCGGGGCGATACTGTTTGTCAGTCACGACCGGGCCTTTATCCGCAGGATGGCAACGAGAATCGTGGAACTGGACCGGGGCCATCTGGTGAGTTTTGCCGCCACCTATGACCGCTATCTGGACCTGAAGGAAAAGGCGCTGGAAGAGGAAGAGCGTCAGAATGCGTTATTCGACAAACGCCTCAAACAGGAAGAAGCGTGGATACGCCAGGGTATCAAGGCGCGGCGAACCCGCAATATGGGCCGGGTGAGGGCGCTCAAGGCAATGCGGGAAGAGCGGCGGCAGCGGCGCGAACGTGGGGGCACTGCCAGCTTCTCGGTGGAGGATGCGGCCCGTTCCGGAAAACTGGTGGTGGAAGCCAGCGAAGCAGGATTTTCCTACCCGGACGGTACCCCGGTTATCCGGGACATGAATATGACCGTTCTGAGGGGTGACAAGATCGGCCTGGTTGGTGAAAACGGAACCGGGAAAACAACACTGGTGCGTCTGCTGCTAGGGGATCTCAAGCCCACTGAAGGCAGGATCCGGTTGGGTACGAATCTCCAGGTGGCCTATTTTGATCAGCTTCGCGGTGAGCTGGATCTGGAGCGTAACGCTCTCGATAACCTTTCCGAAGGGCGTGAGTTCATTGAAATCAACGGTCAGAGCAAGCACGTGCTGGGCTATCTGCAGGAATTCCTGTTCAGCCCGGAGCGTGCACGTTCTCCGGTACGTGTCTTCTCCGGCGGCGAACGTGCACGATTGCTGCTCGCCAAACTGTTCAGTAAACCCGCCAACATTCTGGTGCTCGACGAACCGACCAACGATCTGGACGTGGAAACCCTGGAGCTGCTGGAGTCCCGTCTGGTGGAGTTTGCCGGTACGGTGGTGGTGATCAGTCACGACCGGGAGTTTCTCGATAATGTGGCAACCGACACCGTATTTCTGGACGGCTCTGGTAAAGTTGCCGAGTTTGTCGGTGGTTACACCGACTGGCGAAGGCAGGGTGGGCGGTTTCCCTCCGAGGGCGGGGTTCGAAAGGCGTCAAAACCACCAATGAACGACAGGCCAGCCCCGTCCCCGGAGCCTGCGTCCATATCGTCCGGTACCGAATCGGCAAAGGTAAAGCCCGCCAAGCTCAGCTACAAACTCAAGCTGGAACTGGAGCAATTGCCAGGCCAGATCGAAAAACTGGAGCGTGAGCTGGAAGACCTGCGGCAGCAGATTTCGGACCCGGAGTTCTATTCCGGCGCGGCGGACGATGTATCCGCGACCCTTGCGGAACTGGGTGACAGGGAAGCCCGCCTGGAAACGGTTATCGAGCGGTGGATGGAGTTGGAGGAACAGGCGAATCAATGAACGTAACGTATCAATTCAGGTTTGAAGATAGCCGGTCCGTGGATTTCAAAGTAACGGATGAGCCCACGGCAGCGAAAGGCAACCTGCCAGCGTGGACCAGGCTAGGGCATTGTCAGTGCTCAAACTGTCCCCTGAGCGCAGCGGAATCGCCGCAGTGCCCGGCGGCTGTGGAAATATTGCCGGTGGTGAATGCATTCCAGGCTGAGGATGCTTATCAAAAGGTGGATGTCGTTGTTACTGACGATCACAGGACCTACTCAAAGTCGACAACACTTGAGGAGGCGCTGCGCTCACTGTTGGGTCTGAAAATGGCCACCAGTGGTTGCCCGGTGCTGTCCGAGTTGAAGTCCATGGCGGTACACCACCTGCCTTTTTCCAGCAATGATGAGTTCATAATGCGAAGCGTCTCCCATTATCTGCTGCAGCAGTATCTGGCGAAACGGAATGATCAGCAGCCGGACTGGGATCTGAAAGGGCTGGTGGAGAGAAACCAGCGTTTGCAGCTGGTCAATCAGGCCCTGTGGCAGCGCATCCATTCTGTCTGTAAGGGTGACAGCAACCTCAAGGCGCTGCTGAACTTTTTTTCAATGGCCTCCAGCGTGAGCTTTTCCCTGGAAAGCCAGCTTCGTAAGCTGGAAACAAAAATACGAGGTGAAGGCGCTGTCTGAAGCGCCCTCCCTTGACATCACACATCACATTGTTCTACTGAATCCGAACGGCAAGCACGTCGCAGACGGTTCCGTGCAGGACGCCGTTGGCGGTAGAGCCCAGAAGTAACTGGAAACCTTTGCGCCCGTGACTTCCGACAATAACCAGATCCGCATCCTGCTCTTTCGATAGCCGGTGGATTTCGGACTCCGGACGGCCAACGGTCACCACCTGATTCTCTTTCGATATATCATACTGCGTGCCGTATTGGGCAAGCTGCTCTTTTGCTGCCTTGTCCAGCTGGTCCTGAAGTTCCGTCAGGTCCATGGGAATGTCGCCGCCGTAGGCATAGCCAACCGGCTCGACCACGTGCACAAGCATCAGTTGTGCGCCATGGGCTTTACTGACCTCGACGGCCTTGTTAAGAACCTGCGGGGCCTCTTCTGTCAGATCAATGGCCACCAGAATTTTTTGATAGATTGACATCGCATCGCTCCTTCGCGGATGAAGTCTTAATAGGGCTTATCCAGGCAACTCTTTACCTGAAAAGTGTAAATCAACAGTGACGGTATCAAAACAGTCAGGCATTGTCCCGGAGAAGGTCGATGGTGGTAGCCAGACTGTCCAGAATGGCTTTGGAATAACGATCGATTACGAAGGCGACGTTATTGTCATTATAGTTGATATAAGAAGCACGGATAAATTCCCACTTCGATGTCAGCTCATTCAACGTCTTTTTCAGTTGGCCCTGAGCGTTGCCTTCCGTTACCTCCGCGAGCAGGGCATCGAACAGGCGTGCCTGCTCATCCAGCGCGATATCATTGGATGAACCCTGAAATGTCTGGGCAACCGAGGAGTTGGTTCGAGCGGAATACTTCGCCATCATCTGGGCAATGGTGACTGCGGCAGAGCGGGCCGCCTCTACCCGGTTGTCAATCTCGGTTTCGCTACTTTCCTGGGCCAGGAGGTACAGTTTGGTGGCCGCCTGATTCATCAGGAGTGCCTGGTTCGCCATGTCGGAAACCAGGCGCAGGTCCGGGTATCCAGTGTTGCGAACATCATTAATGTTGCTGCGCATCAGGTCTTTGAAACGGTCGAATTCGACGTTAAGACTGTCTACCTGCTCTGCAGAAAGTACCCCTGCGGTGCTGTCTGCGACAGAGTTCATGGCTTCGTTGGCCTTATTGATAGCGGCCACGATTTCGTTGAGAGTCTCGGTATCACCAGTGGCGCTGAAACGGTAGTAGGCATCAAGTGCGATATAATTGCTGATGCGGAAGCTGTGAAGATCGGAAAGGAAGCCGTCTCCTCCCTCTTGCGCGCGGACAGTAAAGGAAGCGATCAACAACAGAATCAGGGCTGTTACGAGTGAGCGTACCCGCACGGGAGCGTCTTTCATCGGATGGGTCTCCGTAAGGCTGCTTTATTATTGTGGACTAAAGTCGTAATCCGAAGGTAAAGTAACTGGGCTGGCCAATCAAGCAGTTTTGCGAGGCATTCCGCTGTAATTGCTTGATCAAAAACAGTTCCATTCGCCTCCAGGTGCCGTTCGGCTGTTCATTCGGAGGCAGTCCGGGTTGATTCTTCCAGAAACAAATTGACAAACGAGCCATTTTTTTTCATCGTGTCACCTCACGATTCAAACGACTGTATGAATTTTTTGGATCGATTGATCGGGTAGTGACCGAAATCTCGCTGCATCGGCGGCCGCATGGCGAGCGCTTGTGCGGCTGTTTCAGCAGTTCCAAACACAGACTGGAGATCAGTTGATGATTTACGAAGGTAAAGCCATCACGGTTAAAGAGATCGAAGGCGGGATCGCTCAGTTGAACTTTGACTTGCAGGGTGAGTCAGTAAACAAGTTCAACCGTCTGACGATTGAAGAGCTCCGCGCCGCGACTGACAAGCTGGAAGCGACAAAGGGCCTGAAAGGCCTGGTAGTGACCAGCTCCAAGGGCAGCTTTATCGTTGGTGCCGACATTACAGAATTCACCGAGCTGTTCGCAGGGCCGGAAGAAGACCTGGTTGCCAACAACCTGAAGGCTAACGAAGTATTCAGCGCCATCGAAGATCTGCCTTTCCCCACAGTTACCGCCATCAATGGCATGGCTCTGGGCGGCGGCTTCGAGATGTGTCTGGCCACCGATTACCGGGTAATGGACAGGAAGGCCAAAGTGGGCCTGCCGGAAGTGAAGCTGGGCATATTCCCGGGCTTCGGCGGAACTGTTCGCCTCTCCCGCCTGGTTGGTGTTGATTACGCAGTGGAATGGATCTGCGGCGGTACCGAGAACCGTGCCGACAAAGCGTTGAACATCGGCGCAGTGGATGCCGTACTCGAGAGTGAAAAGCTGGTGGAAGCTGCCATCGGCATCATCAATCAGTGCAACGAGGGCAAGCTGGATTACCAGGCCCGTCGTGAAGAGAAAAAGGGCAAGATCAAGCTGAACGCCATGGAAAGCATGATGGCGTTCGAGATCTCCAAGGCCTATGTTGCCGGCCAGGCTGGCAAGAACTACCCGGCACCGGTTGAGGCCATCAAGGTGATGCAGAAGCACGCCGGCCTGACTCGTGACAAGGCAATCGAGGTGGAAGCCAAAGGCTTTGCCAGGATGGCCAAGACCAACGTGGCCGCGTGCCTGGTTGGCCTGTTCCTGAATGATCAGGAACTGAAGAAGAAGGCCAAGGCGTGGGAAAAAGAAGCCAACGAAGTAAAACTGGCTGCAGTACTGGGCGCCGGTATCATGGGCGGCGGTGTTGCATTCCAGTCAGCCCTGAAGGGCACACCTATCCTGATGAAGGACATTAACCAGGATGGCATTGCCCTGGGCCTGAAGGAAGCCAAGAAGCTTCTGACCAAGCGCATCGACAAGGGCAAGATGAAGCCCGACCAGATGGCCGATGTTCTGAACAACATTACGCCAACGCTGAACTATGGCGACTTCAAGAACGTCGACCTGGTTGTGGAAGCGGTTGTCGAGAACGCAAAGGTCAAGGATGCCGTGCTGCGTGAAACCGAAGATTCGGTTCGCGAAGACACCATCCTGACCTCCAACACCTCCACCATTTCCATCAACAAGCTGGCGGCCAACCTGAAGCGCCCGGAAAACTTTTGTGGCATGCACTTTTTCAACCCGGTGCATATGATGCCGCTGGTTGAGGTTATCCGTGGCGAGAAGACGTCCGACCGTGCGATTGCAACTACGGTTGCGTACGCCAAGGCCATGGGCAAGACACCGATCGTTGTCAACGACTGCCCCGGCTTCTTGGTAAACCGTGTTCTTTTCCCGTACTTCGGCGGTTTCGTGAACCTGGTGCGCGATGGTGCCGATTTCCAGCATGTTGACAAGGTTATGGAAAAGTTCGGCTGGCCGATGGGTCCTGCGTATCTGCTGGATGTTGTCGGCATGGATACCGGCAAGCACGCCGGCGAAGTGATGGCCGAGGGCTTCCCGGACCGGATGAAGCACGAAGGCACCACAGCCATTGACGTGATGTACGAGAACAACCGTTACGGACAGAAGAACGACAAAGGCTTTTACAAGTACGAACTGGACCGCAAAGGCAAGCAGAAGAAGGTTGTTGATGAAGAAACCTACAGGCTGCTTGAGCCGGTCGTTCAGGGTAAGAATGATTTCAGCGACGAGGACATCATTGCCCGCATGATGTTGCCTTTGTGTCTGGAAACCGTTCGCTGCCTGGAAGACGGCATTGTTGAAGACCCGGCTGACGCCGATATGGGTCTGGTCTACGGTATCGGCTTCCCGCCGTTCCGTGGTGGTGCCCTGCGCTACATCGACGACATGGGTGTCGACAGGTTCGTCGAGCTGGCAGACAAGTTTGCAGATCTGGGTCCCCTGTATCACCCGACCGAGAAGCTGCGTGAAATGGCCAAGACTGGCGAAAAGTTCTTTGGCTAACCCTGAACGAGATTTCCGAACGGAGAAAGATCTATGAGCCTTAATCCGAGAGACGTTGTCGTCGTCGATTGCGTGCGGAGTCCAATGGGTCGTGCCAAAAATGGCTGCTTCCGCAATGTACGTGCGGAAAACCTGTCGGCTGCGCTGATTGAAGCACTGTTTGAGCGTAATCCGAAGCTCGACCCGAAAGAAGTTGAAGACGTGATCTGGGGCTGTGTAAACCAGACCAAGGAACAGGGCTTCAACGTAGCGCGTCAGATTTCACTGCTGACCCGCATTCCCCACGAATCTGCGGCGCAGACAGTCAACCGTCTGTGTGGTTCTGCCATGAGTGCGATCCATACGGCGGCCCAGGCCATCCAGACCGGCAATGGCGACGTGTTTGTTATTGGCGGTGTGGAGCACATGGGACACGTTCCCATGACCGAAGGCTTCGACCACAATCCGGCTGCGTCCAAGTACTCCGCCAAGGCGTCCAACATGATGGGCCTGACTGCGGAAATGCTGGCGAAAATGCACGGTATTACCCGTGAGCAGCAGGACGAGTTTGGCGCACGCTCACACCGCCTGGCCCATGAAGCGACCCGGGAAGGCCGTTTCAAGAACGAAATCGTGCCTATTGAGGGTCACGACGAGAACGGCTTCAAGGTACTGATCGAAGAGGACGAAACCATCCGTCCCGAGACCACGGTTGAGTCCCTGGGCCAGCTCAAGCCGGCCTTCGATCCGAAGAACGGTACGGTGACCGCTGGTACGTCTTCACAACTGACTGACGGTGCCGCCGCCATGGTACTGATGTCCGCGGAGCGTGCCGAAGCGCTGGGACTGAAGCCAATGGCAAAGATCCGCAGCATGGCAGTTGCCGGTTGTGATCCCGCGATCATGGGTTACGGACCGGTTCCGGCCACCAAGAAGGCGTTGAAGCGTGCAGGTCTGAAAGTCGAGGACATCGACTTCTGGGAACTGAACGAAGCCTTTGCAGGCCAGTCCCTTCCGGTGCTGAAAGACCTGAAACTGCTTGGCGTGATGGAGGAGAAAGTGAACCTGAACGGTGGCGCGATTGCCCTGGGCCATCCGCTGGGCTGTTCCGGCGCACGAATCTCGACCACGCTTCTGAACGTAATGCAGGCCAAAGGCGGTAAACTTGGTGTTTCCACCATGTGTATCGGCCTCGGTCAGGGCATTGCGACTGTGTGGGAGCGCCTCTGATCCGGTAAGCCGGATTGGTAGCGAGCCCTCAGGAGGCCCGGCAAATGCCGGGCTTTCCTGTCTCTGACGGTGCAAAAAAGCCGGGGACAAACAGAAGAATGGGTTGTCTTGCTTTTCTTGACCCTGTAAAACAATGCACCTATACCAATGTGGCGGCTATGGAGCGTTTTCTAGCCGACTGATTTTACAGCGAGTTTACGGTTTGCTGATTTTTTAACCGAATTATCGCCAAGGACACAGATCTCCGATATGGGTAAAAGTCTCGTTATTGTCGAGTCGCCAGCGAAAGCGAAGACCATCAACAAATACCTGGGCTCCGACTTTATTGTGAAGTCGAGCGTTGGTCATATTCGTGACCTGCCAGTCAGTGGCAGCGGCTCAACCTCGGATCCGAAAGAGCGCGCGAGGCAGGCTGCGCTCACCCGCAAGATGAGCCCGGACGAAAAGGCGGCTCACAAAAAGCGCAAATCCAGGGAGCAGCTGGTTGCACGCATGGGCGTAGACCCGGACCACGACTGGAGCGCCCGCTACGAGATACTTCCCGGCAAGGAAAAGGTGGTCAGTGAACTGAAACGCCTGGCGAAATCCGCTGATCACATCTATCTGGCAACGGATCTGGACCGTGAAGGTGAAGCAATTGCCTGGCACCTTCAGCAAACAATCGGTGGTGAACCTGAAAAGTATCGCCGCGTGGTGTTCAACGAGATTACCAAGCGTGCCATCCAGGAGGCTTTCAACGACCCCGGTGATCTGGATACTGACCGTGTTAATGCCCAGCAGGCCCGCCGTTTCCTCGACCGCGTTGTCGGTTATATGGTGTCCCCGTTGCTGTGGGCCAAGATTGCCCGGGGTCTTTCCGCTGGCAGGGTTCAGTCAGTGGCGGTCAGGCTGATCGTTGAGCGTGAGCGGGAAATTCGCAGGTTCATCCCCGAAGAATTCTGGCAGCTACATGCTGACCTTGCCTCAAAGCAGGCCGAACAGCCGGTTCGTTTCGAGGTCACCCGTTACCACGACAAAGCCTACCGTCCGGTCAATGAGGCACAGAGTACTGAGCATGTTGAGCGCCTGAAAGCGGGTACTTTCAGGGTTGCCAAACGTGAAGACAAACCGACCAGATCGCGGCCATCGGCACCTTTTATAACCTCCACCCTGCAGCAGGCCGCAAGTAACCGGATGGGCTTCAGCGTCAAGAAAACCATGATGCTGGCCCAGCGCCTCTACGAAGCAGGTTTCATTACGTACATGCGTACTGACTCTACCAACCTCAGTCAGGATGCAGTGACCAGCTGTCGGGAGTTTGTCAAAAAACAGTTTGGTGAAAAGTTCCTGCCGGAGAACCCGAGGGTCTATGGCAGCAAGGAGGGCGCCCAGGAGGCCCACGAGGCGATTCGTCCGACAGACGTTGGCCGCAGGCCGGCGGATATCAGCGGTCTGGAGAAAGACGCTGAGAAGCTGTATGACCTGATCTGGCGCCAGTTCATCGCCTGCCAGATGGCCGATGCCGAGTTCCTGAGTACGTCGATTGTGGTCGCTAACGGCGATTACGAGCTCCGCACCCGCGGCCGTATCATCAAGTTCGAGGGCTTTCTCAAGGTGGCGCCCCAGTCGGGCAAAAAGGACGAGGATATTGCGTTACCCGACATCCAGGTTAATGAAACACTGGAGCTGAAGAAACTTGATCCCAGCCAGCACTTCACCAAACCGGCTCCGCGCTATACCGAAGCCAGCCTGGTCAAGGAGCTGGAAAAGCAGGGCATTGGCCGGCCTTCAACTTACGCTTCGATTATCTCCACCATCCAGGACCGCGGATACGTTCGTCTTCAGAACCGCCGGTTCTACGCAGAGAAAATGGGCGAGATCGTCACCGAGCGCCTGTCTGAATCTTTCCCGAACCTGATGGATTTTGACTTCACCGCCAGGATGGAAGATGAGCTGGATGAGATAGCCAACGGGGAAGTTGACTGGAAAAAGGTGCTGAACGATTTCTACAGCCGGTTCCGGCAGCAGCTGGAAAAGGCCGAGAGCAGTGAAGATGGCGGTATGCGGGCCAATACCCCGACAGAAACCGACATTCCGTGCCCGAGCTGTGGTCGCCCGATGCAGATTCGCGTGGCCAGTACCGGCGTGTTCCTGGGATGTTCCGGTTATTCGCTGCCGCCGAAGGAACGTTGCAAGACCACCATCAATCTGGTGTCGGGCGACGAGGTGGTCAGCGCCGATGAGGATGTGGAAGGTGAGGGCGAAAGCCGCCTGCTGCGCAAAAAACGCCGCTGCCCGAAGTGCGGAACTGCCATGGACAGCTATTTGGTGGACGAGACCCGCAAATTGCATGTGTGTGGCAACAATCCCGATTGCTCCGGGTACGAAGTGGAGAAGGGCACTTTCCGTATCAAGGGCTATGAGGGGCCGACACTGGAGTGCGACAAATGTGGCTCTGAAATGCAGCTGAAGACTGGCCGTTTTGGCAAGTATTTCGGTTGTACCAACCCCGACTGCAAAAACACACGCAAGCTGCTGAAGAGCGGTGAGCCAGCACCCCCCAAGATGGATCCGGTGCCCATGCCGGAACTCAAGTGCGAGAAGGTTGATGACACCTATGTGCTTCGTGACGGGGCTTCAGGGTTGTTCCTGGCTGCCAGCAAGTTTCCCAAGAACCGGGAAACACGTCCACCACTGGTGATGGAGATCAAGCCCCATCGTGAGGAAATTGATCCCAAGTACGAATTTCTGATGAAGGCGCCCGAGCGGGATCCGGAGGGTAATCCTACCGTTATCCGCTACAGCCGGAAGACCAAGGAACAGTACGTCATGTCGGAGAAAGACGGCAAGGCGACCGGCTGGTCTGCCTGGTATGTGAACGGGAAGTGGCAGCCGAAAGAAAAGTAGTGGAGCAGGCGCCTGGTTCCCCTCTCCCCTCGCGGGAGAGGGGCCGGGGGAAATGGGGCTACCCCTTCTTCCTCAGCCGCTGGATCAGGGAGGACGTATCCCAGCGTTTGCCGCCCATCTGCTGGACATCTCCATAAAACTGGTCCACCAGCGCCGCAACGGGAATCCGGGCACCATTCTTGCGCGCTTCCTCCAGGCAGATCGCCAGGTCTTTACGCATCCAGTCAACCGCAAAGCCGTGTTCGAACTCTCCGTCAATCATCGTGCCGGAGCGGTTTTCCATCTGCCATGACTGGGCAGCACCCTTCGAGATGACGTCCACCACCTTGCGCACATCCAGCTCCGCCTGTTCTGCGAAGTGAAGCGCCTCGGACAGCCCTTGAACAAGGCCGGCTATGGCAATCTGGTTTACCATCTTGGTTTTCTGGCCGCTGCCAACCGGGCCCATCAGGTTCAGGGCTTTTGAGTAGTGTTCCATCAGAGGCCTTGCTTGCGAAAATGCCTCGGGCTCTCCGCCGCACATGATGGTGAGCTGTCCCTTCTCGGCTCCCTGCTGACCGCCGGAAACCGGAGCGTCAATAAACTCCAGATTGCGCGCTCTGGCAAGTTGGGCCAGTTGTTCCGCTATGCCGGCAGAGGCTGTTGTATGATCCACCAGAATAGCGCCGGGCTTTGCGTTGGCGATGATGCCGTCAGCGCCCTCGAACACTTCAACAAGATCGTGGTCAGCGCCAACACAGGTGAATACGAAGTCGGCGTCGATAACAGTGCTGGCGATGGAGTCGCAGGCTTTGCCCGCATATTTGTCGGCCCAGGCCGCTGATTTTCCGGCACTACGGTTCCAGACCTGTACGTCGATGCCGGCGGCTGCCAGGTGACCGGCCATGGGGTAGCCCATAATGCCCAGTCCGATGAATGCAGCGGTTACGCTCATAAAATCTGTCTCCGGAAATTGGTTATTGTTGGGGAAAACAGCCTCAATCATTACAGAATGAGCTGACACAAAAAAGGCCGCTATGCAGCGGCCCTGATCCGATATCCATTTTTATCTATTTTTTTGGGTATTTCCGGGCTTCTTTACCGGTGTACAGCTGCCGCGGACGACCGATACGGTAATCGCCACTGACCATTTCGTTCCAGTGGGAGAACCAGCCAATGGTGCGGGAGAGGGCGAAGATTACGGTGAACATGGATGTTGGAATACCGATCGCCTTGAGGATCAGGCCGGAGTAGAAGTCCACATTCGGGTAGAGCTTGCGCTCGACGAAATAGTCATCTTCCAATGCGATTTTTTCCAGTCGCTGGGCAATTTTCAGCAGCGGGTCATTTTCCAGGCCAAGTTCGGTCAGCACTTCATGTGCGGTTTCCGCCATAACCTTGGCGCGCGGGTCAAAGTTTTTATAAACCCGATGGCCAAAGCCCATCAGGCGGAACGGATCGTCCTTGTCCTTGGCCTTGGCAATAAACTTCTCAATGTTGGCCTCGTCGCCGATCTCCGCCAGCATATCCAGAACGGCTTCATTGGCGCCGCCGTGAGCCGGGCCCCAGAGTGCAGCAATGCCGGAGGCGATACACGCATAGGGGTTGGCGCCGGTAGAGCCTGCCAGGCGAACTGTGGAGGTGGAGGCGTTCTGTTCGTGATCTGCGTGCAGGATGAAAATCTTGTCCATGGCTTTTGCCAGGATCGGGTTCGGTTTGTACTCCTCACAGGGGACACCGAACAGCATCTGCAGGAAATTCTCGGCGTAGGTCAGGTCGTTGCGCGGATAGACGAACGGCTGGCCAACACTGTACTTGTAGCTCCAGGCTGCAATAGTCGGCATCTTGGCAATCAGCCGGTGGGCAGTGATTTCCCTCTGCTCGACGTTGGCGACATCCATCTGGTCGTGGTAGAAAGCCGAAAGCGCTCCAACGACGCCGCACATGATGGCCATGGGATGCGCGTCCCGGCGGAAGCCCTGGTAGAAGTTGCGCATCTGGTCATGAAGCATCGTGTGGTTTTTGATGGTGTCGTGGAAATGCGTGTTTTCTTCAGCCGTGGGCAGCTCACCATTGAGCAGCAGGTAGCAGACTTCAAGGTAGTCGGAGTTTTCGGCCAGTTCCTCAATCGGGTAGCCGCGGTGCAGTAGAACACCGTTGGCACCGTCAATGTAGGTGATCTGGGATTCACAGGCCGCGGTGGATACAAATCCGGGGTCGTAGGTAAATACGCCTTCCTGGACCAGGCTTCTCACGTCGATGACGTCAGGGCCGACGGTGCCCGAGTACACTGGTAGCTCGATGGACTTGTCACCCACCGAAAGCGTGGCTTTCCTGTCGGTCATGGTGCTCTCCTATTTATCAGGATTTGGATACGCTAGAAAGGCGCGTATTATCGCAAAACTGGCGGCAAAATATAGGGCGTTGGCTTTTTTTGTCAATGGAGGAGCCAATAAAACCCTTTATTTGACATTCGCTGTAAATCAGGGAAAGCCGGAATGCGCCCTTCCACGGGCATAAATCGAATTTGTCAATGATCTATATAGCGAGTGTCAGGCCCTGATTTAACGGGCTCTGGCGAGGTTGCGCGTTTGTAATTGGCAGGGGTACTCCTTATAATCCGTATCCCGGAATCGGGGATATACCAGGCCGCAGCGCCAGACACTAAAAGAGCGCCTGCCGGTTTTTCTCCCTCCTTAGCCAATCGTGTGCAGGATTCGTTCAGCACAATGATCCTTACATACCAACCATCCGCATCCGGTTTTGCCGGCTCCGCGGAACCAAGAGAGAGTGTGAGAGCGCTGTGAATAGCAAACGACCAGTAAATCTCGATCTCAGCAAGTTCCATTTTCCGCTGCCAGCCATTACGTCCATATTGCATCGCATCAGTGGCATCATCATTTTCGTGGGTGTTGCATTCATGCTGTACGGACTTCAGCTTTCCCTTTCGGGGGAAGAGGGCTTCAGCCGTGTTAATGGATTGCTGGACAGCTTCCTCGCGAAGCTGATTACCTGGGGCATTCTGTCTGCCTTGCTGTATCACCTGGTTGCGGGCATCAAGCACCTGCTGATGGATATGGGCATCGGCGAAGAGCTGGAAAGTGGCCGGCTCGCGGCGAAAGCCACAATCGTGATTTCCGTTATTCTCATCCTTCTTGCAGGAGTCTGGGTATGGTGAACAGTGTAGACAGTGTTACAAACCTCGGCCGCAGCGGCGTATTCGACTGGATGATCCAGCGCGTTACCGCCTACGTACTTGCTCTGTATACAATTTTCCTGTTCGGTTTCATGTTGACGTCCGACGTCAATTACGAGACCTGGTCGGGACTTTTTGATCAGACCTGGTTCCGTATCTTTACCCTGCTTGCCCTGCTGTCAATCGGCGCGCACGCCTGGGTAGGGCTCTGGACAGTAACAACGGATTACATCAAGGCGACGCTGCCCCGGTTCCTGGTTCAGGCGCTGTGCGGTTTGACGATGTTCGTGTATGTGGTCTGGGGCATTCAGATTCTTTGGGGGCTTTAATTAATGGCTAATATCAAGACCATGTCTTACGACGCGATTGTTATCGGTGGTGGCGGTGCCGGTATGCGTGCCGCCCTTCAGCTGACCGAGTCCGGCGTTAACACAGCGTGTATCACCAAGGTATTCCCGACACGTTCCCACACAGTGTCTGCGCAGGGCGGCATCACCTGTGCCATCGCCAGTGCTGATCCCAACGACGATTGGCGTTGGCACATGTACGACACGGTAAAAGGCTCCGATTATATTGCGGACCAGGATGCCGTTGAATACATGTGTTCGGTAGGCCCGCAGGCGGTCTTCGAGCTCGAGCATATGGGCCTGCCGTTTTCCCGCACCGAGCAGGGCCGCATTTATCAGCGTCCGTTCGGTGGCCAGTCCAAGGGCCCGGACAACCCCACTCAGGCGGCGCGTACCTGTGCTGCTGCGGACCGCACCGGTCACGCTCTGTTGCACACCCTTTACCAGGCAAACCTGAAAGGCGGTACCACCTTTCTGAACGAGTGGTACGCGGTTGATCTGGTCAAGAACAGTAAAGACGAAGTGGTTGGCGTTGTTGCCATTGAAATCGAAACCGGAGAAGTGGCTTACATCAAGTCCAAGGCTACGGTTCTGGCGACCGGCGGCGCGGGTCGTATCTATGCTTCCACCACTAATGCCCTGATCAATACCGGTGACGGCATTGGCATGGCGCTGCGGGCCGGATTCCCGATGCAGGATATGGAGATGTGGCAGTTCCATCCTACCGGTATCCATGGTGCCGGTACGCTGGTAACCGAAGGTTGTCGGGGTGAGGGTGGTTATCTGATCAATTCCGAGGGCGAACGTTTCATGGAGCGATATGCTCCTAATGCGAAAGACCTGGCCGGCCGTGACGTCGTCGCGCGGGCAATGGTTATCGAGATCCTTGAGGGCCGCGGCTGTGGACCCGAAAAGGACCATGTTCTGCTGAAGCTGGATCATCTGGGTGAAGAAACACTGAATCTGCGTCTGCCGGGTATCTGTGAGCTTTCCCGTACGTTTGCGCACGTAGACCCGGTGAAAGAGCCGGTCCCCGTGGTTCCGACCTGCCACTATATGATGGGCGGCATTCCCACGAACGTTGGTGGTCAGGCTCTGACCCAGGACGAAAGCGGTAACGACAAGCCGATTCCCGGTCTGTTCGCCTGTGGTGAAGCGGCCTGCGTGTCCGTACACGGCGCCAACCGTCTTGGTGGCAACTCGCTGCTTGACCTGGTGGTATTCGGTCGCGCTGCTGGCCTGCACATTGAAGAACAGCTTCGTGGCGGTTTTGAAGTCGATGATGCCAGTGAGCAGGACATCAAAAATGCCATGGCTCGCCTTGACCGCCTCAACAGTGCATCGGAAGGGGAAAGCGTGGCCGAGGTTCGCAAAGACCTGCAGAGCTGCATGCAGCTGTACTTTGGTGTTTTCCGTGACGGCAAGAGCATGGAAGAGGGCCTGAAGAAGCTGGAGGCGATTGGAGAGCGTGTGCGCAATACCAAGCTGGCTGATACCAGCAGCGCTTTTAACACCGCCCGTATCGAAGCGCTCGAGCTTGACAATCTTTTTGAAGTGGCTCTGGCAACTGCCATTTCCGCGTTCGAGCGTAAGGAAAGTCGCGGTGCTCACGCCCGCAACGACTTTACCGAGCGGGACGATGAGAACTGGCTCAAACACTCCATGTATTACCCGGTAGACAAGCGTGTCGGCAAGCGTGCTGTAAATTTCGCACCGAAGACAGTGGACACGTTCGAGCCGAAGATCCGGACTTACTAAAGGGGACGTCCAAATGTTAGTGAGCCTTTATCGCTATAACCCGGAGACCGACAACGCGCCCTACATGCAGGACGTGGAGGTTGAGGTGCCGGAAGGCAAGGATCTGATGGTCCTTGATGTGCTCAACCTGATCAAGGAGCGCGATCCGTCAATGGCTTATCGTCGCTCCTGCCGTGAGGGTGTTTGTGGCTCTGATGGCATGAACATGAATGGCAAGAACGGTCTTGCCTGCATTACCCCGATGTCAGAAGTTGTCAAGGATAACAAGCTGGTGCTGCGCCCGCTGCCCGGCCTGCCGGTTATCCGCGACCTGGTAGTCGACATGAGCCTGTTCTACAAGCAGTATGAAAAGGTGATGCCGTACCTGCTTAACGATAACCCGGCACCTGCCATTGAGCGGTATCAGTCTCCGGAAGACCGGGAAAAACTGGATGGTCTGTATGAGTGTATTCTCTGTGCATGCTGTTCCACGGCTTGCCCGTCATTCTGGTGGAATCCGGAAAAGTTCATTGGTCCGGCGGGCCTGCTCCAGGCCTACCGCTTTTTAGCGGACAGCCGTGATACCGCCCAGGCAGAGCGGCTTGCCAATCTTGACGACCCGTTCAGCGTATTCCGCTGCCGTGGCATCATGAACTGTGTCAGCGTATGTCCTAAAGGCCTGAACCCGACAAGGGCAATCGGCCACATCCGCAATCTTCTGCTTCAGCGGGCAACATAAGCAGAATCTGGAACAGACGCTATACTGTGCTGACACGTTTGGCACCTGGAAGGGCCCGCAACGATGCGGGCCCTTCAACCAAAGGCTTATAGTCAAAGGTCTTAGCAGGGTGCACACTATGCAGGCCGTGGCGGGAACCTATAAGGTTCCCCCTGTGGCTTTGCTGAGTATAATAACCACCGGGGAACGGAAAACATCCTGGTTGGATGTGGTGGCCACAGTCGATCCCGTAAAAACCCGTATTGACTCAGATATACCCCTGGCCGACCATTGCCAGCTCCCCGCACCAGCCCAAGGTGAGCTATTCAAAATGCACGAAAGCATAATGGAGCAGTTATGGCAGACTTCCCACCTTCAAGGTGGCAATCTTGCCTATGTTGAACAGCTTTTCGAAACCTACCTGAAAGACCCCAATGCCATTCCCGAAGAATGGCGCAGCTATTTCGATAAACTTCCCAGTGTGGATGGCTACAAAGGCCGCGATATAGATCATTCATCTATACGCCAGCAGTTTGAGCACATTTCCCGCAATCAGCGTTTTCTTGCCACCGGCGGTGTACCTGCCAGCGCAACGTCTGATGCAGACAGGAAGCAGATTCGTGTGCTCCAGCTGATCAACGCCTTTCGTTTCCGCGGCCATCAGGAAGCAAAGCTTGATCCCCTGGGGGTCTGGAAACGTCCTCAGGTTGAAGATCTCGACCCTTCGTTCCATGAGCTTTCCGAAACGGATTACGACCTTGAGTTTCAGACCGGTTCCCTGAACTTCGGTTCCGAGACCATGAAGCTTCGGGATATTGTTGGCGGCCTTCGCGAGACGTATTGCGGAAGTATTGGCGCCGAGTACATGCATGTTGTGGATACGCGGATCAAGCGCTGGTTCCAGCAGCGGATGGAACCCGTACGCTCCCGTCCGAATTACGAAGCCGGCACCCGCAAGCACCTTCTTGAGCGTCTCACGGCTGCAGAAGGGCTGGAAAAATACCTTGGTTCCCGTTACCCCGGTGTGAAACGTTTTGGCCTTGAGGGTGGTGAGACCCTGATTCCCTGCCTGGATGAACTTATCCAGAGGGCGGGCAGCTACGGTGCCAAGGAAATTGTGCTGGGTATGGCCCATCGTGGCCGCCTGAATGTCCTGGTTAACACGCTTGGCAAAAACCCGAAAGAACTGTTCGATGAATTCGAGGGCAAGAAACTCGCCGATTCAGGCTCGGGTGACGTCAAGTACCACCAGGGTTTCTCATCCAACGTCATGACCGAAGGTGGTGAAATCCATCTGGCACTTGCCTTTAACCCGTCGCATCTGGAGATTGTCTCGCCAGTGGTTGTAGGCTCTGTTCGCGCCCGTCAGACCCGTCGTGAAGATCCCAACGGCACTCAGTGTGTACCCATCATCATGCATGGTGACGCAGCCTTTGCAGGTCAGGGCGTGGTCATGGAAACCTTCCAGATGTCCCAGACCAGGGGCTATGGCGTTGGCGGTACCATTCATATCGTCATCAACAACCAGGTTGGTTTTACCACCAGCAAACAGGAAGACGCCCGGTCGACTGAATACTGCACCGATGTGGCCAAGATGATCCAGGCCCCGATCCTGCACGTGAACGCGGACGACCCCGAAGCCGTGATGTTTGTCACCCAGATGGCCATGGATTATCGCCACGAGTTCAAGAACGACGTGGTGATTGACCTGGTGTGCTACCGCCGCCGTGGCCACAATGAGGCAGACGAGCCGGCTGCCACCCAGCCGGTGATGTACGACAAGATTCGCAAGCTGACGACCACCCGCAACCTTTACGCCGAAAAACTGGTGGCAGACGGGATTATCTCCGAGGAGGAAGCCAAGCAGCTCGAACTGGACTATCGCGACGAACTGGACAAGGGCGATCATGTGGTCAAGTCCCTGGTCAAAGAGCCCAATAAAGAGCTCTATGTAGACTGGACCCCCTATCTGGGCCACGAATGGACAGCAAAGTGCAAGTCCAGTGTCGCCCTGAAGACAATCCAGAGGCTTGGCAAAAAGCTGACCCATATACCGGAAGGTTTCAGTGTGCAGCGCCAGGTCTCCAAGATCATGAGTGATCGCGAGAAGATGACGGCCGGCGCCCTGCCCATCAACTGGGGCTACGGCGAGATCATGGCCTATGCGACGCTTCTCGAGGAGGGACACCCGATACGTATTACCGGGCAGGACGTTGGCCGCGGTACCTTCTCTCACCGCCACGCTGTGCTGCACAACCAGAAAGACGGCGCGACCCATACCGCCCTCAAGCATATCGCGGAGGACCAGCCGAGATTCGAAATTTTCGACTCCCTGCTGTCCGAAGAAGCAGTCATGGCATTCGAATATGGTTATGCAACCACTGCTCCCAAAGGTCTGATTGTCTGGGAGGCCCAGTTTGGTGACTTTGCCAACGGCGCCCAGGTGGTCATTGATCAGTTCCTGACCAGTGGCGAGCATAAGTGGGGGCGCCTGTGTGGCCTGACCCTGCTGTTGCCCCACGGCTACGAAGGGCAGGGTCCGGAGCACAGCTCAGCACGTCTTGAGCGCTTCCTGCAGCTTTCCGCAGAACACAATATTCAGGTATGTGTGCCTACTACCCCGTCGCAGGTGTTCCACATGCTTCGACGTCAGGTCAAACGCCCACTGCGTAAGCCGCTGGTAGCCATCACTCCCAAGAGTCTGCTGCGGCATAAAGAGGCAACCTCTGATCTCGAGGATCTGACATCCGGCACTTTCAAGACTGTGCTGCCTGAGAAAGAGCTTTCCGATCCGAAGAAGGTCGATCGCCTGATCCTGTGCAGCGGCAAGGTCTATTTTGATCTGCTGGAGCGCAAAAAGGCCGACGAGCGGCATGACGTCGCGATCGTTCGGATCGAGCAACTGTATCCGTTCCCCGGGGATGACCTGGATGAGCTCCTGAGCCAGTACAGCAAGCTCAAGCACGTAGTCTGGTGTCAGGAAGAGCCGATGAACCAGGGTGCCTGGTACAGCAGTCAGCATCACATGAGAAATGCCCTGCATCGCCACAACCCCAAACTTTATCTTCAGTATGCGGGTCGTGACGCTTCTGCTGCTCCCGCCTGTGGGCATATGTCCGTCCACATTGAAGAGCAGAAAAAACTGGTTAACGACGCGTTTGAAATCTGACGAGCTACCGAACTAAGGACCCGAGATGTCAACTGAAATAAAAGCCCCCGTATTCCCAGAGTCGGTCGCAGAAGGCACAGTCGCGACCTGGCACAAGCAGCCCGGCGAAGCCTGTTCCCGTGACGAGCTGATTGTCGATATTGAAACCGACAAGGTCGTGCTCGAGGTGGTCGCTCCGGCTGATGGTGTGATTGAGGAAATACTAAAGGGTGAAGGCGACACCGTGGAAAGCGGTGAAGTGGTCGGAACCTTCAAGGAAGGGGCTGCGGGCGAATCAAAGCCTGCTGCCAAGGATGATGGCGGAAAAGAGGAAGGCAAGAAGGAAGAGGCGACCGAACAGCCCTCTGAAGAAACTGCCAGATCCTCCGGCGAAGCCATTCTGAGCCCCGCGGCCCGCAAGCTGGCAGAAGAGAACAATGTCAATCCGGATGCCGTTAAAGGTACCGGAAAAGACGGTCGTGTTACCAAGGAAGATGTTCAGAATCATATAGATACGGCGAAATCTTCAGGTACCACTTCAGCTGCGGAAGCGAAGCCCGCCGGCGATATGCCGCAGGTCGACCTGGGCTCCGGCGAGCGCCCTGAAAAGCGTGTGCCAATGACCCGGCTGCGGGCCAGCATCGCCAAGCGCCTGGTCAATGCGCAGCAAACTGCCGCCATGCTTACTACGTTCAACGAAGTGAACATGGGACCGGTCATGGAACTGCGCAAGCAGTACAAGGAAAGCTTCGAGAAACGTCACGGGGTCAAACTCGGCTTCATGTCGTTCTTCACCAAGGCCGCTACCGAAGCGCTGAAACGTTTCCCGGCGGTAAATGCGTCCATCGACGGTAACGACATGGTTTACCATGGCTACCAGGATATCGGTATCGCGGTGTCAAGCGACCGTGGCCTGGTTGTGCCTGTTGTGCGTGACGCCGATGCACTTGGCCTTGCCGGCATTGAAAAGAAAATCGTCGAGTACGGAACCAAGGCCAAAGAAGGCAAGCTTGGCATCGATGAAATGACCGGTGGCACGTTCACCATCACTAACGGTGGTATCTTTGGATCATTGATTTCCACG
The DNA here is from genome assembly GCF_004792665.1 of Marinobacter orientalis. GTDB lineage: Bacteria > Pseudomonadota > Gammaproteobacteria > Pseudomonadales > Oleiphilaceae > Marinobacter > Marinobacter orientalis. The sequence continues at coordinate 98,832 of NZ_SRZX01000004.1, read as the reverse complement.
CCGATTCTGAATCCCCCGCAGACCGCGATCCTGGGCATGCACAAGATTCAGGAGCGTCCGATGGCGGTGAACGGCAAGGTGGAAATCCAGCCGATGATGTATCTGGCTCTCTCCTATGACCACCGCATGATCGATGGCAAGGAAGCGGTACAGTTCCTGGTAGCCATCAAGGAAATGCTTGAGGATCCGGCACGCATTCTGCTGGACGTCTGAGCCGACACTTAACGAATTGGATAAACGGGATAAAACATGTCTGACAAGTACGACGTAATCGTCATTGGCGCCGGCCCGGGCGGCTATGTTGCCGCAATCAAGGCAGCGCAACTGGGACTGAAAACCGCGTGTATCGAATCGTGGACCGACAAGGAAGGCAAGCACCGGCTCGGCGGTACCTGCCTGAATGTGGGCTGTATCCCCTCCAAGGCATTGCTGGAGATTTCCCACAAGTACGAGGAAGCGCACCACGGCTTTGCGGATCAGGGTATCATTGCCAAGGATGTCAAGATGGACATCGGCAAGATGATGGAGCGCAAGGAAGGCATCGTGAACCAGCTCACCGGTGGTATCGGCGGTCTGTTCAAGGCCAACGGCGTAACGTCGATTCAGGGTCACGGCAAGTTGCTGGCCAACCGCAAGGTTGAAGTGACGGACAAGGATGGCAAGGCCACAACCTACGAGGCTGATAACGTTATTATCGCCACCGGTTCCAAGCCCATCCAGATTCCGCCTGCTCCTTTTGACGGTGAGCATATCGTTGACTCTGAGGGTGCACTGGAATTCACCGAAGTGCCCAAGCGTCTTGGCGTTATCGGTGCCGGCATCATCGGGCTGGAGCTTGGCAGTGTCTGGGCGCGACTGGGCGCAGAAGTAACGGTGCTTGAAGCAGTTGACACCTTCCTGCCGACCATTGACCAGCAGATCGCCAAGGATGCGCTGAAACAGTTCCAGAAACAGGGCCTCAACATTGTGCTGGGCGCACGTATGACCGGTGCGGAAGTGAAGCGCAAACTGGTCAACGTCAGCTATGAGGATTCCAATGGTAAGCAGGAAGCCAAGTTCGACAAGCTGATCGTGGCTGTTGGCCGTCGACCCTATACCGACAACCTGTTGTCCGAAGACTCAGGTGTTCAGATGGACGAGCGCGGCTTCATTTTTGTGGATGACAATTGCAAGACAGAAGCTCCGGGTGTCTGGGCTGTCGGTGATGTGGTGCGAGGTCCCATGCTGGCGCACAAAGCGTCGGAAGAGGGTGTTATGGTTGCCGAGCGTATCGCCGGCCATAAGCCGCAGGTGAATTACGACTGCATTCCGAACGTGGTCTACACCTTTCCGGAAGTTGCCTGGGTTGGTAAGACCGAAGAGCAGCTGAAAGCCGAGGGTGAAGAATATAACGTGGGTACCTTCCCGTTTGCCGCCAATGGCCGCGCCATGGCAGCGAACTCGGCAACCGGCATGGTCAAGATTATCGCTGATGCGAAGACTGACCGGATCCTCGGGTTCCACGTGGTTGGTCCCCAGGCTTCTGAAATCGTTGCCCAGGGCGTGATTGCCATGGAGTTCGGTTCCAGCGCCGAAGATCTGGCCCTGACCTGCTTTGCACATCCGACTCTGTCCGAGTCCGTGCACGAGGCAGCTTTGGGCGTGGCCGGCGGTGCCATTCATATCGCCAACCGCAAGAAAAAGAAGTAACGCAAACCAGGAATTTTTTAATTCGGGAAATTGACTATGAATTTGCATGAATATCAGGGCAAGCAGCTGTTCGCTGAATATGGCCTGCCGGTATCAAAGGGCATTGCCTGCGATACCCCCAAGGAAGCAGTGGCTGCCGCTGACGAGATTGGCGGTGACGCATGGGTAGTAAAGGCCCAGGTACATGCCGGTGGCCGCGGCAAGGCCGGCGGTGTCAAGCTGGTCAAGAGCAAGGACGAGATCCGCGCTTTTGCCGAAAACTGGCTGGGCAAGAACCTGGTCACCTACCAGACCGACGAGAATGGCCAGCCGGTCAGCAAGATCCTTGTTGAGTCGCTGACCGATATCGACCAGGAGCTTTACCTGGGTGCGGTTGTTGACCGTGGCACCCGTCGTATCGTGTTCATGGCGTCCACCGAGGGCGGTGTCGAGATCGAGAAGGTAGCCGAAGAAACCCCCGAGAAGATCCTCCGGGCCGAAGTCGATCCACTGGTAGGCGCGCAGCCGTATCAGGGCCGTGAGCTTGCCTTCAAGCTGGGCCTGGAAGGCAAGCAGATTGGCCAGTTCACCAAGATTTTCCTGGGTCTGGCAAAGCTGTTTGAAGAGCGTGATCTGGCGCTGCTGGAAATCAACCCGCTGGTTATTACCCCGGCCGGAGACCTGCACTGCCTGGATGCCAAGATTGGCGTCGACGGCAACGCACTTTACCGCCAGAAGAAAATCCACGAAATGCACGATCCCTCCCAGGAAGATTCCCGGGAAGCGGAAGCTGCCAAGTGGGAGCTCAACTACGTGGCGCTGGAAGGCAACATCGGCTGCATGGTTAACGGCGCCGGCCTGGCCATGGGCACCATGGACATCATCAAGCTGTCCGGCGGCCAGCCTGCCAACTTCCTGGACGTTGGCGGCGGAGCTACCAAGGAGCGCGTTTCCGAGGCGTTCAAGATCATTCTGTCCGATGCCAACGTCAAGGCCGTTCTGGTCAACATCTTTGGTGGTATTGTCCGCTGTGACATGATTGCAGAGGGCATCATCGGTGCGGTCAAGGAAGTGGGCGTGAAGGTTCCCGTGGTTGTTCGCCTTGAGGGCAACAACGCAGAAACTGGCACCAAGGTACTCGCCGATAGCGGCCTGAACATCATTGCTGCCACCAGTCTGTCGAACGCGGCAGAGCAAGTCGTAAAAGCCGCGGGGGGTAAATAATGAGCATCCTGATCAACAAAGACACCAAAGTTATCTGCCAGGGCTTTACCGGCGCACAGGGTACCTTCCACTCTGAGCAGGCCATCGAGTATGGCACCAAAATGGTAGGTGGCGTCAGCCCCGGTAAGGGCGGGACCGAGCATCTCGGCCTGCCGGTATTCAATACCGTACGTGAAGCGGTCGAGAAAACGGGCGCGGAAGCCACCGTAATCTATGTTCCGGCACCGTTCTGCAAAGACGCGATCATCGAAGCTGCAGACGCTGGCATCGAGCTGATTGTATGCATCACCGAGGGCATCCCGACCATCGATATGCTCTACGCAAAAGAGTACGTGGATCGCAAGGGCGTTCGTATGATCGGGCCCAACTGTCCGGGTGTGATCACGCCGGGCGAGAGCAAGATCGGTATCATGCCGGGCCATATCCACAAGCCGGGCAAGGTGGGCATTGTCTCCCGTTCAGGCACCCTGACTTACGAAGCGGTCAAGCAGACCACGGACTTCGGCTACGGTCAGTCCAGCTGTGTCGGTATTGGTGGGGACCCGATTCCGGGCTCCAACTTCATCGATATCCTGCAACTGCTGCAGGACGATCCGCAGACTGAGGCCATCGTGATGATCGGCGAGATCGGCGGTACCGCCGAGGAAGAAGCTGCTGCCTTCATCAAGGAAAATGTCAGCAAGCCAGTAGTGGCTTACATCGCCGGTGTCACAGCTCCTCCGGGTAAGCGTATGGGCCACGCTGGCGCCATTATTTCCGGTGGTAAGGGTACAGCAGACGAGAAGTTTGCCGCCCTGAACGATGCGGGTGTCAAGACCGTGCGTAGCCTGGCTGAAATCGGCAAGGCGCTGAAGGAAGTGACTGGCTGGTAAATCTCCGCCGGTGAATCAAAGCCCCCGGGTCTGCCTTGCGGACTTCCGGGGGTTTTTTGTTTTAAGGTGCCGGTGACAGGTTTTTAAAAGGTACCTTAACGCCGGGTGCACATAAGTCTATAATGCCCGGTCAGCCTCGAATAAGATGGCTGTTCCCTATAAACAGAAGGAGTTCATGCTTTGAGTTCTGTCGATTCCCAGCAACGGATTTTGTCCGGCATGCGTCCCACCGGCAAGTTGCACCTTGGCCATTATCACGGTGTTCTGAAGAACTGGGTCAAACTCCAGCATGAATTCGAGTGCTTTTTCTTCGTCGCGGACTGGCACGCGCTGACTACCAACTACGACGATCCCAGCGATATCCAGGGAAGCGTCTGGGATATGGTGATTGACTGGCTGGCGGCCGGTGTCAATCCCGGCTCCTCCACAATGTTTATCCAGTCCAAGGTGCCTGAGCATGCCGAGCTGCACCTGCTGCTGTCGATGATAACGCCGCTGGGTTGGCTTGAGCGCATCCCCACGTACAAGGACCAGCAGGAAAAGCTGCGTGAGAAGGATCTGGCTACCTACGGTTTTCTGGGTTACCCGTTGCTGCAGAGCGCGGACATTCTCATGTACCGGGCAGGACGGGTACCCGTAGGCGCAGACCAGGTCTCCCACGTTGAGATCACGCGGGAAATCGCACGCCGTTTCAACCACCTGTACGGTCGTGAACCCGGATTTGAAGAGCATGCCGAGGGCGCCATCGTCAAAATGGGCAAGAAAAACGCAAAACTCTACCGCACTCTGAAGAAGCGCTATCAGGAAGAGGGCGATATGGAGGCGCTGGAGACGGCCCGGGCCCTGCTCAAGGAACAGCAGAACATCTCCCTGGGGGACCGTGAGCGGCTTTACGGTTATATTGAAGGCGGCGGCAAGGTGATCCTGCCTGAGCCCCAGCCGTTATTGACACCGGAATCGAAAATGCCAGGCCTGGACGGCCAGAAAATGTCCAAATCCTATAACAATTACATCGGCCTGCGCGAGGCGCCGGACAGCGTGGCCCAGAAGGTTCGCACCATGCAGACGGATCCGCAACGTGTGCGCAGGACCGATCCGGGGGAACCTGAGAAGTGCCCGGTCTGGGGGCTGCACAAGGTGTACTCCGATGCCGACACCCAGGAATGGGTGCAAACCGGCTGCCGCAGTGCCGGCATTGGCTGCCTGGACTGCAAGAAGCCGCTGATTGAGTCGATCATTGAAGAGCAGCGCCCGCTGCACGAACGTGCGCGGGAGTATGAGAGCAATCCTGATCTGGTCAACGCCATTATTGAAGAAGGCTGTGAGCATGCCCGGGACGCGGCGCGGGATACCCTCGAGGAAGTTCGCGCGGCTATGGGGCTGAGCTATCGCTGAACACCGGCGCTGACGACTCTGGAGACACCATGACGGACGATACCGCAGGCAAATCAGTGGCAGAAGAGGTGGCGGAGGCGTCCGTTCCTGTCGCTGAGCAGGCGCCGCTGGCAAGGGTCTCCGGTAAACCGGTGGTTGATCTTCCCCGTGATCTGTATATACCACCTGATGCCCTTGCCGTGTTCCTGGAGGCGTTTGAAGGGCCCCTGGACCTGTTGCTGTATCTGATCCGGCGCCAGAACATGGATATCCTGGACATTGATGTCAGTGAAATCACCAGGCAGTACATGGATTACATCGGCGCCGTTGAGGCCCTGCGCTTTGAACTGGCGGCGGAATACCTGGTGATGGCTGCCACCCTGGCGGAGATCAAGTCGCGGATGTTGCTACCGCGGCAGGAAGCCGAGGATGACGAAGAGATGGATCCCCGGGCGGAGCTGATCCGGCGTTTGCAGCAGTACGAGCGCTTCAAGCAGGCAGCTGAAGACATGGATCAGATGCCACGGCTGGAGCGGGACAACTTCACCGCTTCGGCAGCATTACCGAAGATGCCGTCGAGTCAGCCACATCCGGATGTGCAACTGCGGGAAATTCTGCTGGCACTCCAGGGTGTGCTGAAACGGGCGGATCTGTTTACCAGCCACCATGTTGAAAGAGAGCGGCTGTCCACCCGTGAGCGCATGTCGGCCATACTTTCGGTATTAAGGGACGATCAGTTTGTGACATTCGAAAGCCTGTTCATAGCGGAAGAGGGGCGCCTCGGTGTTGTAGTCAGTTTCCTGGCGACACTTGAGCTGGTCAAGGAACAGCTGATCGAGGTGGTGCAGGCCCAAACGCTGGGCCCGATTCATGTCAGGGCCAGGGCGTCCCGCTGATCGTCTGACATCGCGCAATTCGATACCCGGTAGTGAACCATGAATGAAGAAAACCTCAGAAAAATCCAGGCGATTATCGAGGCGGCACTGCTTGCCGCGGGCAAGCCGCTGTCGGTGGAACAGTTGCGGGAACTGTTTGAGGAAGACGAGCGCCCGGGCCGGCAGATCATGGAGCATGTGCTTTTGTTGCTGGAGCAATCGTGTCAGGGACGGGGCTTTGAACTGAGAAAGGTGGCCAGCGGGTACCGGCTACAGGTAAGGGAAGAGTACGCGCCCTGGATCGGGCGGCTATTCGAGGAGAAGCCCCAGCGTTATTCCCGCGCTCTGCTGGAAACCCTGGCCCTGGTTGCCTATCGCCAGCCCATTACCCGGGGTGAAATTGAAGATATCAGGGGTGTCACCGTTAGCAGTAACATCGTCCGCACCTTGCTCGAGAGAGAATGGGTACGGGTTGTGGGCCACCGCGACGTGCCCGGCCGGCCGGCGATGTTCGCGACCACGAAACAGTTCCTGGATTACTTCAACCTGGAGGGGCTGGATCAGTTGCCCCCGCTTTCCGAAATCCGCGATCTTGAAGAGATCGGGCGGGAAATTGAAAAAAACATGCAGGCCGAGATCGAATTCGACTCTCCGGCCAGGAATGCTGGCGAGGAGGACGGCGAAATGACACCGGACTCTTCGCCAGAGCAGACACTTCACTGATGCCGCCGGCATCAGCCACTTGTTAAGGACAGATTCATGGCGGCAGATCGCCCCCGTAAGCCTGAAAAGAAAATGCAGGAAGAAAGCACGCCTTCCGGCCCGGAACGCATCCAGAAGTTGCTGGCCCGGGCTGGCGTAGGGTCACGCCGGGAAGTCGAGGGCTGGATAGAGGCCGGCCGTCTGGTTATTAATGGCCAGCCGGCCGAGCCTGGACAGAAAGCCTCTGTCAGCGATCGGATTGAGCTCGACGGCAAGCGCCTTGATATTGAGGCAGGCGCAGAAGTGCTCCGGCGCGTGCTGATTTACAACAAGCCGGAAGGAGAAGTAACCACCCGTCGCGACCCGGAAGGGCGTCCGACCGTGTTCGACAGTCTTCCGCGGCTCCGTGACCATCGCTGGATCGCTATTGGCCGGCTTGATATCAACACCACCGGCCTGGTGCTTTTCACCACCGATGGGGAACTCGCCAACCGGCTTATGCATCCGTCCCGCCAGATTGACCGCGAGTACGCGGTAAGGGTTTTTGGCGAAGTGGATGAAGCCATGATCAAGCGGCTGTCGGAAGGTGTGCTGCTGGACGATGGCATGGCGAAGTTTTCCGATATTACGCAAGCAGGCGGCAAGGGGATCAACCAGTGGTTCCATGTCACTCTCCTGGAAGGGCGTAACCGGGAGGTGCGGAGACTGTGGGAATCCCAGGGCGTTCGGGTCAGTCGTCTCAAGCGGGTGCGTTATGGACCGGTTTTCCTGCCCAGCCGGCTGACCGTGGGCAAGTGGGAAGAGCTGGACCAGAAAGCAGTTGACTCGCTCAGTAAGGCAGTGGACCTGGAACCGGTTGCGATTCCGGCGAAAACGCCGTCCGAGCAGAAGGTTCATGATCGCCAGCGCCGGAAACAACCGAGTTCCGCACCCCGGAAATCAGGCAATCCCCGTTGGCAGGTGGACAGCTCGGGCCCCGATCAGAAACCGGCTCGCAAGCCTGTCGCACGCAAATCACCGAAGCGATAATCAGTTTCCGATAGCGGCGAAAACCCTGGTGCAGTCACGACCATGGTCTTTCGCCCGGTACAAGGCTTCGTCGGCGCGCGTCAGCCATTGATTGGCGGTTTCATCGGGAAGACGCTGGGCCACACCGCAGCTGGTGCTGACCGAAACGTCAGTGTCACCACAGTTAACGGATATGGAGCTGATATACTCGCGAATTCGATCAGCAACGACGCGGGCATGGCTTTCATTGGTGTGGGGTAGCAGGATGGCAAACTCCTCGCCGCCAAAGCGGTAGACGCTGTCCGAATTCCGCACCGCCTTCTGCAGCTCGACGGCTGCCAGCTTAAGGATGTGATCCCCGACTACGTGGCCGTACCGGTCATTAACCGCCTTGAAATGGTCGAGGTCACACAGAATCAGCGAATAATCCTCGCCATGCCGGTCACCCAGGCAGCATGCCCGCGCCAGGACCTCGTCCATTGCGCGCTTGTTGGGCACACCGGTCAGGGAATCTGTCAGCGCGGCCTGTTCGATGGCAATGAACTGGCAGGCATTACGAATCGGGCAGATAGCAGCAGCCAGTATCAGCTCAATGCCTTCCAGTTCCTGCTCAGCAAATTTCTGGCGCCGACTGAGCGACAGGGTGCCATAGAAGCTTCCCTCCAGGTTCAGGCGGTAATCGCAACGATGCGGGCCGCCCATGCCGGTGGCATACACAAACTCGCGGGCGGCGATCTGGTGGCGGTAGTTCATACAGTCAAAGGGCACCACGGCGCTGATCTCTTCCGCCAGGATGGCCAGTTGGGTTTCCAGATTGAGGGTCGTTGACAGCCTGCGGGTAAGACGGGTGAGGGCATCCGGTGATTCAGTCCATTCCCGATGAGCCTGTCTGAGCGCCGCGAGCTTTTGAGGTTGAGGTCCTGACTTGTTGATCGTTGGGATGTTTTTCACTCGACACGGCCCGTTGAAGGTATTTTGCGTATCAGCAAGCAAGTTTTCAGCCAATCGAATAATAACGTGCAATAACAATGTTCTATAATATATATCTAATATAATTTATAGATTTATTGATGATAGAGCTAAACGGTATGTCAATAAACCGGCAGTAAACTGCCGTACCAACCGGATCGTCAAAATGTCGGACAAGGGGATTGGGCCGGCCAGCGGCTGTGGTAAACTTCTGCGCTTATTCCTGGCTGCCAGTAGTGAGTGAGCGACCAACTTTATGAGGTTTCAGGCCCCCGAAAGTCTTTCCGAGCAGATAGCCCAGCATATCGGGCAACGCATTGTCACCGGTGATCTCAAACCGGGCGAACGGATACAGGAGCTGAAGGTAGCCGGAGAACTCAATGTCAGCCGCGGCTCGGTGCGCGAATCCCTGCTGATTCTCCAGCGCCGTCATCTGGTGGAAATTTTTCCGCGCAGGGGCGCTGTGGTATCCAGTCTGACACCGGAACTGGTGAACAGCCTCTACGATATCTATATCGACCTACTGTGCATGTTGGGGCGCAAGTTGCTTGAGCGCTGGTCCGGCGAGCAGTTGTCCGGGGTCATGGCGCGAGTTCGCGAGCTGCAGGCGGTAATCGATGCGCTTAATTCCTCCAGGGGCGATGCGGCAGAACAGGTGATCGACGCGGGTTTCGGGGTTATGCGCTACACCTATGGGCTGGTGGAAAACCCGTTCCTGGAAGAGACCCTGGAAAATTTCCGTCCCGCCATCAGCCGCACCTATTTTGTCGCCCTGGAGAATTTCCGCGATGAACTGGAGGAAACCGGTCGCTTTTTCCGGTTGCTTGCCGATGCCGCTCTGCGGGGTGATTCCCCCGGCCTTGAACAGGCAATCTGCGAGTTTGGTGAACATCAGCGCCAACAGGTATTAAGTATTCTGAAGCAAGAGGTGAGCGCCTGATATGCGCCTGAAATCCATCAAGCTCTCTGGCTTCAAGTCATTCGTAGACCCGACTACGGTGCCCTTCCCTTCCAACATGACAGCTGTTGTGGGCCCTAACGGGTGTGGCAAGTCCAATATCATTGATGCCGTCCGCTGGGTCATGGGCGAGAGCTCCGCCAAGTACCTCCGTGGCGAGTCCATGTCGGACGTCATTTTCAACGGCTCCGGCGCTCGCAAACCGGTTGGCCAGGCGTCCATCGAACTGGTGTTCGACAACAGTGACGGTTCCGCCCCCGGCGAATTTGTCCGCTTCAACGAAATCTCCGTCCGGCGCCGGGTATCCCGGGAAGGACAGTCAGAATACTTCCTCAACGGCTCCAAATGCCGTCGCCGCGACATAACCGATCTGTTCCTGGGCACCGGCCTGGGCCCCCGCAGCTACGCGATCATCGAGCAGGGCATGATTTCCCGGCTGATCGAAGCCAAGCCGGAAGAGCTGCGAGTCTATATTGAAGAAGCGGCTGGCGTCTCCAAGTACAAGGAGCGCCGCAAGGAAACGGAAAGCCGTATACGCCGCACCCGGGAAAACCTCGAGCGTCTGACAGATCTGCGGGACGAACTGGGGCGACAGCTGCAACATCTGGAGCGCCAGGCCCAGGCAGCGGAAAAGTACAGGACATACAAGCAGGAAGAGCGACAGAAGAAGGCCGAGCTGACAGTTCTGCGTTGGCAGTCACTGGATAAGGACCTGCAAACCTGGCGCTCGCGGATCCGGGATACCGAACTGGAACTGGAGAGGCAACTGTCCGAGCGTGTCAGCCTGGAAACCTCCCTGGATACCCTGCGGGAAAGTCACCAGGACCGCAACCAGCACTTCAACAAAGCCCAGGCCCGCTATTACGAAGCCGGCGCTGATATCGCCCGCCTTGAACAGAGCCTGGAACACCAGCGTGAGCGCAGCCGCCAGACAGCTGCAGAGCTGGATCAGGCCATGGCGAACCAGCGCGAACTGGCCCGTGAACTGGAGCAGGACCAGGAGAAACTGTCCGCAATCCGGGAAGAGCTCGATATGCTGGAGCCGGAACAGGAAGCGCTGTCACAGAAGTCTGAAGAGTCCGGCGAAAAACTTCAGAATGCCGAAGATGCAATGAGCGCATGGCAGCATGACTGGGAGGATTTCAGTTCCCGCTCCGCGGATGCCCGTCGCCAGGCCGAGCTGGCCCAGTCCCGCATCCGTTCCCTGGAAAATGCCATTGAGCAGCTTCGCAGCCGCCAGCAAAAGCTGAAAGAGGAGCAGGAACTGCTTGAAAGCCAACTTGACCGTGCCGGGCTGGATGATTTTCTCGAGCAGCAGGAAACCCTGGAATTACAGCGGGACGAAGCATCGGAGCGGATCGAATCCGTTCAGGATGAACTTCGGGAGGCACGGCATCAACAGGGGGATGCAGAGCAGACAGCCAGCAATGCGCGGCAACGGGTCCAGAGCCTGAGAGCATCACTGGAATCCCAGCAGGCGCTGCTTGATGAACAGATGGGAGGGCACGACGATACCCTGCAGGCCTGGCTGAATGATCGGGGCCTGAGCAACAGCCCGCGACTGGCCAAACAGCTGAAAATCGAGGATGGCTGGGAGTTCGCGGTTGAGCAGGTAATCGGCCGATTTACCCAGGGGCTCAGTGTCCCTGGTCTGGATTCGGTGCAATCAGAGATGGCCGCGGCCCCCCGCGGATTGGCACTGGTAAGCAGTGAGTCCAGTGGCACCAGCCATTCAGAGGGGCTTGCCGGCAAGGTAACCGGTGCCGGTGGCATGGCTCCCCTGCTTGCAATGGTGGATACGGCAGAGACCATGAACGAAGCCCTGGGACGGCAAGACACGCTGGCGCCGGGGAAAAGCATCATCACGCCTGAAGGAGCCTGGGTTTCTGTAGACTGGATTCTGATGCCTGATTCTGACGCCGCGCAGATCGGTGTCATTGAGCGCCAGAAAAAGGTCACCGCACTGGCAGGGGAGCTGGAACAGGCAGAAGCCGCCCTTGAATCCGCCACGGATAACCTGGACCGTTTGCTGGAGCGGTCCGAGCGTGCAGAGGCGACCAGAGACGAAGCCCAGGCCCGTTTGGCGGATGCTGACCGGGACCTGGCAGCCCTGTCATCGAAGATCAGCGGCCTGAAAGCCCGTGCCGAACAGATCGATGCCCGGCTGCAACGTATTGGCGACGATCTGGCGGATGTGTCCATGAATCTGGAAGGCCAGCAGGAACAGCTGCAGGAGACCCGTGAGGAGTGGCAGCAGGCTCTCGCCTCCACGGAAGACAGTGATGATGAGAAAGAACGTCTGCTTGAGCGTCGCGATGTGCTGCGGGAAAACCTGGACCACCTGCGCCAGGAGGCCAGGCACGATCGCGACCGTGCACACCAGTTACAGCTTCAGCTGCAGTCCCTGAACAGTCAGCGGGACGGCCTGCGGCAGACCATTGACCGCATGCAGTTGCAGAAAGAGCGTCTGGACGAACGCCTGGATATCCTTCGGGAAAGCCGCGAGAGCGCGGAGGAGCCCATTGAAGACCTGCAGATGCAGCTGGAGGGCCTGCTGGACCGTCGTCTTGCCGAGGAAGGAAAGCTGGGCGCAGCGCGGGACGCACTTGAGGAAATCGATCGGGACGTACGCGACAAGGAGCAGCGCCGCAGCCGCATAGAACATAGCGTTCAGGACGTCAGGGCCAGCCTTGAAAAGCTGAAGATGGAATCCCAGGCACTGGAAATTCGCGCTGGTAATCACCTCGAGCAGCTGGAAGAACTGGATATCCGCCTGCATGAGGTTCTGTCGACATTGCCGGAGGATGCCACCGAAGAGGTCTGGGCAGAAGAGCTGGAGAAACTTGGCGCACGGATTCAGCGCCTGGGTGCCATTAACCTGGCAGCTATTGAGGAGTATCAGGTACAGAGTGAGCGCAAGACTTATCTGGACAGTCAGCATGAAGACCTGATGGAAGCCCTGGAAATCCTCGACAACGCCATTCGCAAGATTGACAGGGAAACCCGCCAGCGCTTCAAAGAAACCTTTGACCAGGTGAATGGTGGGCTGCAGGCTCTGTTCCCGAAAGTATTCGGGGGTGGCAACGCCTACCTGGAGCTTACCGGTGAAGATCTTTTGGAAACAGGTGTGGCGATCATGGCGCGGCCGCCCGGCAAGAAAAACAGCACGATCCATCTTCTGTCCGGTGGCGAGAAAGCATTGACGGCAATTGCGCTGGTGTTTTCGATTTTTCAGCTCAATCCGGCACCGTTCTGTATGCTGGACGAGGTGGACGCGCCCCTGGACGATGCGAATGTGGGCCGTTACGCCAATCTGGTGAGGGAAATGTCGAAACAGGTACAGTTCATCTACATTACCCACAACAAAATCGCCATGGAAATGGCCGATCAGTTAATGGGTGTTACCATGCACGAACAGGGTTGTTCACGGCTGGTATCGGTTGATGTGGATGAGGCCGCAGCACTGGCAGAGGCCTGACCGGGTGTCCGCCAGTCAATGTTCGTGCAAAAATGACGAAACCGCCATCTGGCCTGTGTTTGCGTTGTATTCATTACAGGCTTTTTTTAGAGTAGCAACGATATCCGATCTGCAAACAGGACAGCACTACTATGTCTCTTAGGGAATGGTTAATTGCCATCGGTACCCTGGTTATTCTGGGTATTGTTATAGATGGTTTGCGCCGCATGAGGCGCGCCCGCAAGGAATCAAGTGCAATTTCTTCCGGTATGGGGGCGGATGATCTGGACGATTCCCCATTGGACAAGGACTATAATCCGGAACTCCCCAACGGCGGGGCCCGGACCATTTCCCGTGATACCCTGGAAGAGCGGGGCTACGTAAAACCGGAAAAAAATCGCCTGGCAAGACCCGATCCCAAGCCAACCCGACCGGTTGTAAAAAGTTCCAGGGGCGAGGCGGCCGAGGAGCGGCCCGCGCAAACGGAAAAGGCGGGGGATACTGCCGCCCGCGAACCTGATGACACTTCTTTTGACACCGATACCGGGTGGGGCGCGGTTGACGATGAGCCAGAAATGCCTCCCGCGGACGATGGCATTATAGGAGAGCCCAGGATCGCGGCTCGCCCCAAGCCGGATCAGTCCGAGCCCCGGGCGGAGCAACAGAGCGAAACCGTCGTCCCGCCGACGGTGACTACCGAAGTGGAGGAGGACACTGCGCGGCGGGAGCAGGCGGCACACACTTCAGGTCAGCCACTGGCCGGTGCAAACCGTCCCGAAGCCCGGGAAGTGGTGGTTATCAATGTGCTGGCAAAAACCGATGAGAACTTTACCGGGCCGCAGCTGAAAGCTCTGTTTGAGGCCTGCGGCCTTGAGCATGGCGATATGGACATCTATCACCGTCATGAACAGACAGACACTAACAGCCCTGTCCAGTTCAGCGTCGCCAGCGCAGTCGAGCCGGGTACATTCAGGCCGGAAGACATGCCGGCCCTATCCACTCCCGGCATCAGTTTTTTCATGAGCATGCCGGGGCCAACGAATTCCATGCAGGCCTTCGAGTTCATGCTGGAGACGGCGCAGTGTGTGGTACGTAACCTCGGTGGCGAGCTGAAGGACGAGCGGCGCAGCGTGATGACCCCGCAAACTATCGAACACTGTCGTCAGCGCATTCGCGAATTTGAACGCAAAGAGCGAAGCCCAAAAAAATGACCAAAGCTACTCCGGATGTTATCAGCCGGGCCGCAGAGCTCCGGGACATGCTTGCCGAGTATGATTATCACTATTACGTCCTGGACGATCCCAAGGTGCCAGACGCGGAATACGACCGTCTGTTCCGGGAACTGCAGGATCTGGAAGCAAAATACCCGGATATTGTTACCCCTGACTCACCCACACAACGCGTAGGCGCCCGTGGAGAAACCACCTTTGAGGAGGTGGAACACCGCATTCCGATGCTGTCACTCGATAACGCGTTCAGCGAAGAGGAGCTAAGGGATTTTGATCGCCGGGTCAGGGACCGCCTTAAAACCAGTGACGATATCGAGTACGTCGGCGAGCCCAAGCTTGATGGCCTGGCGGTAAGCCTGCACTTCGAATCCGGCATCCTTACCCGCGCAGCCACCCGGGGTGACGGTTATACCGGTGAAGACATCACCGCAAATATCCGCACCATTTCCTCGATACCGCTGAAGCTCCGTGGTAATTCGTTCCCGGATGTTGTGGAGGTACGGGGAGAGGTCTATATGCCTCGGAAGGGATTCGAAACGCTGAACAAACGGCTGGCCGATCGGGGCGAAAAAACCTTCGTGAATCCCCGCAATGCGGCGGCAGGCAGCCTGCGCCAGAAAAAATCCTCGGTCACAGCGCGCCGCCCGCTGGAAATGTGTGCCTACAGTGTTGCGCTGGAGGATGAGAGCCGTCTACCGGCAACACATTGGGAAGCGTTGCAACAGGTAAAAAAGTGGGGATTCCGGATAAATCCGGAAATGTGCAAGGCGACGGGGGTAGAAGCCTGTCTGGATGCTTATAATGATCTTATGGAAAAGCGGGCGGGGCTGCCGTACGAAATTGATGGAATCGTTTTCAAGGTCAACAGTCTGGCGCTGCAGCAAAAACTGGGCTTTGTATCACGCGCGCCGCGATGGGCCATTGCCCAGAAGTTCCCGGCGCAGGAAGAGCTCACGGTTATTGAGGATGTCGAATTTCAGGTAGGGCGCACCGGCGCGATAACACCGGTTGCCCGCCTGAAACCGGTGTTCGTGGGTGGCGTTACGGTCAGCAATGCCACGCTCCATAACATGGATGAGATTCGCCGGCTGGATGCCCGTATCGGTGATACCGTATTTGTTCGCCGTGCCGGTGATGTGATTCCCCAGGTCGTCAAGGTGGTGACCGAGCAGCGCCCCGACAACGCCCGGATTGTTGAATTACCCGAAGTCTGCCCGGTGTGCCAGTCCGATGTTGTACAGATTGAAGGCGAAGCCGTGGCCCGTTGTTCCGGTGGGCTGTTCTGCCCTGCTCAACGCAAGGAAGCCATTCGCCATTATGCGTCCCGCAAGGCGCTGGATATCGAGGGGCTGGGTGACAAGTGGATTGATATTCTTGTGGATCGGGGGATGGTCCATACCGTCGCTGATCTTTATAAGCTGAAGAAATCCGACCTTACCGGCCTGGAGCGGATGGGAGAAAAGTCGGCCAGCAACCTTATCAAAGCGATTGATCGCGCCCGCCATCCGGTACTGTGGAAGTTTGTCTATGCCCTGGGGATTCGTGAGGTCGGCGAAACCACGGCGAAGGCTCTGGCCAGCCACTTCGGAACTCTGGAAGCGATCAGTGAAGCGGATGAGGAGGCGTTGCAGTCGGTTCCTGATGTGGGTCCTACTGTCGCAGGCCATATCCGCAGTTTCTTCGATCAATCCCATAATCAGGAAATCATTCAGGCACTCCGGGATGCCGGGGTGCAATGGCAGAGCGAGGAAATTACCGCTTCCGAAAAGCCCCTGAAAGGAGAGACCTGGGTGCTGACAGGCAGTCTGTCCGGCATGACCCGGGACGAAGCGAAGGACAGGCTCGAGTCTCTCGGTGCGAAAGTGGCAGGGAGTGTTTCCCGGAAAACCGCCTGTGTTGTCGCGGGGGAGGAACCAGGCTCAAAGCTCACAAAAGCGGAAAGTCTGGAGGTTCCGGTCATGGATGAAGAGGCATTCGTTGATTTTCTGGCAAGCCACGGCATTGAGAGCTGATTCTGAATCCGCGAGCTCGCGCAGACTCATTACCCCACCTGTTGACTACACGCTACCCTCATGGCGGCCTGCACTGGCATATAGCCGGAGATAGTCAGTGCTGGTCACTACCCCGGCAGGACGGCCGGTCTCGTCGACGACCAGTGCGGCGCTGAGCTGGTGAGCCAGCATCAGCCTTGCCAACTGGTGGGCATCGGTTTCCGGCGAAGCGGTCAGAAATGCCGGTAACTCGATATTCACGAAACCGGAATCCGGGGCGTGATCTTCTGATTCGTGCAACCAGGTCAGTAACCAGCGAAGATCCACCAGTCCTGCCACGTTTCCGTCGGCGGTAATGACAATGTGGTGTATACCGTTTTCTTCCATGGTCTCCAGTGCGTCGGCCACCGTGGCAGTAGCGGGCAATGAAAACAGGGTCGGTGTGCATATCTGGGAGACAGGAAGGTAAAGCCTTCGCTCTTTGGGCTCCCCGGCTGTCGCTGAGCCGTATTCCTCAAGTGCACGATGACGCCCGGACCTGGCTGCCATCTGGAACTCGGCATCGGTGTTTTCGCTATGGCTGACATCAAGTTTATGGGTTTCCGTCAGCTCTGTGACCTCGCCCACGCGGCGGCCCCGAAATATCTCGGGAAGGCGTGTACCGACCGGACGGCCGGGTTCACTGACATAGATGGACATAATCGTTTGCTCCGGACATAACAGGGCCTTCTCAGGTTATCGGCCGGATGTTGGATTGCTTCAGGCGCCAATAGTTTCCGATGCTGATGCATCCCGCCTGTGGCAGCGCTGGGTTGCGACGCGCCTGGCCAGAGACGCCGGCAGACACTGTGGCTGACCGGTAATTCGGTCTGCCAGATATTCTGCCAGCAACGGGGCGTAGGTCAGGCCCTTGCTGCCCAGGCCGGTAAACAGGTCGATGCCTTCCAGTGTGCGGCCCGCAGGGTCGGTCAGGGGGCCGGCAACGGGCTGGTAATCATGGGTTGTGCAGCGAAACGCCACTTTTCCCTCAAGCAAGGCAGGGTCCAGTTGCATTGCTGGACCACTGAATACACTGGGCACCATGGAAGCCAGCATCGAAAGGTTTTCGCGGTGGCTTTCAACTGAAAGCGCCGGCGAATGATCATGAAGGTCGAAGGTTGCGCCGGTCAGTGCCGTACCCTTGTGAGCGGGGTTTATGTATCCCGGGCCGCAGAGTACAACGGCAGGGTTATTCAGTGATGGTTCCGGTAAGTGGGAAACCTGTCCGCGGATGGTCCGGAAGCGGAATTCACTGCGCAACGGTATCAGCTCCGGGGTAAGGTGCCCGGCACAGATCACCACCCGGTCAGCAACAACATCCTGTTCACCGTTTCCGGCAATGTGCCATCTGCCGTTGCAGGGAGTCAGCCGGTGCACGTCAAAGCCAAAGCAGTGACGTATCCGCGAGTGGCGGACCAGCGAGCGGCACAACCTGCCGGGCTCCAGCCAACCACTGAGGGGAAACCAGAGGCCATCGCTGTTGACGGGAATGCCGGCCAGGCGGGAGGCCTCGGTGGCGTCGATGGGGCGGAGAACGGCTTGTGGGTAATCATTGCGCGCGATGAAGCGGGCCTGTCGGACGGCCTCTGTATCACTGTAGGCCAGCTGGATGAGGCCGGTAGGGTGCCAGCAATGATCCCCGGATTGAGCGTAGTAGCGCTGACTGAACAGCAAGGAACTCAGGCCAAGCTTCGCCTGGTCATTGAATTCCACGCCGAGCTTCACGTACAGGGCGCCCTGGCAATTGCCCGATGCTGCCATGCCTGCATCCGCCGCCCTGTCTATCAGAGTTACTTCAACTCCCCGCTGGGCCAGGTTGCGAGCCAGCAGGCTGCCAGCAACGCCTGCGCCTATAATGGCGATGGAATGCGGAGCTGTCGGGCTTTCATGGCCGCCCGCCTCCGGGACCCTGGGAAGCTCTCCGGCCATCATTTCCAGCTTGCGCCCGAACCCCGGCGTTTTCCGCATCGTGAACCCGGCATTCGTGAGCAGCCTGCGAACTTCACCAACGGCCGTAAAGGTCGCCATCGTGGTGCCCGGTCTGCTATGGCGTCTGAGAGCCGTGATCGCTGCCTGTTCCCACATGTCCGGATTTTTGGCCGGGGCAAAACCGTCCAGAAACCAGGCATCGGCATGGAAGTCCAGTTCGCGCCAGGCTTCCAGGACATCGCCAAAGAACAACGTCAGCCGGATACGCCCGGCGGCCAGCACCAGCCGGTGAGCGCCCTGGACTGGCGGCGGGTACTGGTCAAGCAGTTGAGCTGCGTAATCGCCGAGTTCCGGCCACAAGGACAACGCCTGGCGGAGATCTTCACGGTCAAGGGGATAACGCTCAGCGGAAATGAAGTGCAGGCACGCATTATCGGCGGGGCCTGACGCTTCCCAGGTTTGCCAGGCGGCAAGAAAATTCAGCCCGGTACCAAACCCCGTTTCGGCGATGGCAAATGAACCGCCGGCTGGAACCCTGGCAAACCTCTCGGCCAATCGATTATGGCGAATGAACACGTGACGGGCTTCTTCCAGTCCATCATCACGACTGAAATAGACATCGTCAAAACGGGTGGAGCAGGGCACACCTTCCCGCCATTCAATGGCAGCGGTCTCAATGGATGGGGGACTGATGTCCGTGCTCACTGTCTGGTCACCGCCTTTTCTTCTCTGCTGCTACTCTGTAGCGCTGTCGGCCTTTTTCCGGGACACGCTGTGAATAATGACGGGCTCTTTCGGCACATCGCCCATGCCGCCCGATCGACCGGTTGCCTTGCCGGCGATGGCATCGACGACACCCATACCGCCGCTGACCTTGCCGAACACGGTATAGCCCGGCCCGCGGACACCGGCGTTCAGGAAGTCGTTATCGGCCAGATTGATAAAAAACTGGGAGGTTGCGGAATCCGGCGAACTGGTGCGAGCCATGGCAATGGTGCCCCTCAGGTTTTTGGCGGTCGGTTTGGCCTCATTGCGCACCGGATCACGGGTTTGCTTCCGGTTGAGGTTTTTGTCAAATCCTCCACCCTGAATCATGAAGCCCGGAATGACCCGGTGAAAAATGGTGCCCTCGTAGAATCCGTTGCTCACGTACGCGAGGAAATTGTCCACGGTTTCCGGTGCAATGTCCGGCCGCAGTGTCACTTCGATCACGCCTTCACTGGTTTCGATGATCACCTGTGGCAATTCGTTCTGGTGCTCCTGGGCAGACAGTGATGAGGTGATGCCCAGCAACAGGGTTACGCAAAGAGCGATCTGCATCACATATCGAAACGGTTTAACGGAAATTGTCATTCTATAACGGCTCACGCTGCTAGCTCCGGGGTTGTCTGCTGCCATACTCTGATGGCTGCTGGCTGATCCTGGATTTTAACAGAGTTTGGCAGGCAGGTCGGCCTGATTTGACTGGAAGTTGCTACGGTCAGGCGCTAGCAAGAATGGTACTGTGGGATACCGCCTTCTGTTCTCCCTGGGCCCCGTAAAGCTTCTGGTGCCCGGAAACGCCACGGAAAATGTCGGTCAGACGGGAAAGGCGTTTCTGCAGGTGACTGATGACTCTGCCATTGCTCTGGTTAATTGCCTGGCAGGCTCGCAAGCGCCTGTCGGCGTCTTCCCAGAGTGCGACAAGGTCCGGCAGGCCAGCGCTGCGGATGAACCGCGAGGGCTCGCCACTGTCGGGGCGGAAACCCATGGCAACCATCAACCGGATTTTCCGTTTCGCGCTTTCGCGGACCTGTTCCAGCAGCCGGTTCTTTTCGCCGGTCAAGGTCTCAAGCTTGCTAACGTCAGAGCTGGAGAGGCAGGATTTTTCCTGATTGAGAACATCCGCCAGTGTGTCCAGCTTACGGATATCCTCGGCAAGAAGATCTTTCAGTTCATCAATTGCGGCCATGAGTTACTCACCCGAAAATGCTTTCATCCATCTCAAGCATTTTCTGGGCCAGTTTCTCGGCATCAATTTTGTAAGAGCCATTTTCCAGGGCAGAGCGGATCTGTTCGATGCGATCATCGTCCATTTCCGGATAGTTGCCCAGCTTCTGCTCAAGCTGTTTCAGGTCTTTAGCCTGGCTGCTCAGGTTGACATTTTCACCGCGGGGACCCTGAGCCTGGGTCTTTGCCTGCTCTGTCGCAGAGGGCTGGGTGTTCTGAGTACCGGAAGACTTGTCGGCCGTGGTTTTCTGGGTGTTGACCTGGCCTGGGCCTATTCCATTAAAGTCAACTGACATAAGGTTACCTGCTTGGCTGATCAGCCGCATTGGGCGGCTCCACGAGTTTAATACCTGGTTATCGGCATGGCTTTACATTTCTTTAGCAAATTTTTACACGGATGAGATTACAAGTCAGTCATCTGGCCGCTCTGCGGCAAAAGCTTGCCACCGCCGGCCAATGGATTCCGCCGCGGCAAGCATTACATGGGAATCTCCACATGGCCCGGTGCTGTTACACGGGCACGGACCGTGCGCGACGACGACAGATTTTCCACCAGAACCTGTTCCCCTATGCCGGCGCTGGCCAGCGCCTTGCCGCGGGAGTTCACCGAAAAGTTTCCGCTGCGGGCGCTGATAATAACATGATCTCCCCGCTCGATTGCCGCAGGGGTAAGCAGCAGATCAGGTGTGAATACTGTGCCGGCATTGATTCCCCGCCGCATTTCCATACCGACGAGCTGATCCCGGCGGGTAATAGCGCCGCGCCTTATGGAATTGACCACGACGGAGTCTGTACTCAATGCACTTTCCGTCAGCCGTTCACCTCTGCTGAGGGGGCGCGAAGCCACCATGGCATCGCCGGTTATGGTGACGGAAACCGGCAGGAACATCCGCCATGGCCGAAGACCTTCACAGGAAACCAGCAGTGACGGTTGCGTGGTTTTCCAGGGGTCACCGCTAAACGTTACCTCCAGCGACTCGTCGCAGGTGGCGAGGGAGAGGCGGGCATCCAGTTTGCCGCTATCGAAAGCGACAGAGAACCCCTCATCCGCCTGGTTTTCGGCAAATGCCTGCAGGAAGTCATCGGCAGCGGAATAGATTTGCTCCGCTGTGGTGTTGGAGGCGGTGGCCGTGCCTGCGATGGTAGACATTAGCAGTGCAGTAACGAAAATGCTGATGCGCATAAGCTGCGGTTTGTCCTATGCTAGCAATTAATAGGGTAAATGCTCGTTATTCGAGAAATTTCTAATGATTTCCGAATACAGCCGTTAAGCCCTTCCAGAGTCAATAAACCGGCACCTCAGGGTGCCATTTGGCGCATAACAGTTACGCAGCAAAATGCGTGCCGCCAGCGAGTGGTTGTGAGCAGGAGAAGAGACGATGACTGGGGTATTGGACAGTGTAAATCAGCGCACGCAGCTTGTAGGTCAGAACCGCCTGGAGCTCCTGCTGTTCCGGCTTCGGGGCCAGCAGGTCTATGGCATCAATGTATTCAAGGTCAAGGAAGTGCTTCAGTGTCCGAAACTGTCTTCCATACCCAACAGCCGTTCCATGGTGTGTGGTGTTGCCCATATCCGGGGGGAGACTATCCCGATTATTGATCTTGCGATGTCGATAAGGCTTCCCGGGATTCCGCGGGAACAGTTGGCAAACTGCTTTGTAATCATCACCGAATATAACCGCAAGACCCAGGGGTTCCTGGTTGGCGGTGTTGATCGTATCGTCAACATGAACTGGGAAGACATACTTCCGCCGCCCAAGGGGGCCGGAGAAGACGTCTATTTGACCGCAGTGACCCGCATCGATGACAGAATTGTCGAGATAATCGATGTGGAAAAGATCCTTTCCGAGGTTTCACCACTTGACCAGGATGTGGGCGAGGAGTTGCGCACCAGAAGTGCCGCGCGTGCGCCGGGTCATCTGCCGGTACTGGTGGTGGATGACTCCACCGTTGCCAGGCGCCAGATTGAACGCTGCCTGAATGCTATTGGCATGGACGTTGTGACCAGGAATGATGGCAAGCAGGCTTATGACTACCTCAAGGAAATCACTGCAGACGGTTCCCGCGCCTCAGATCACCTGTCTCTGATCATTTCCGATGTCGAAATGCCTGAAATGGATGGGTACACTCTGGTTACCAGGTGCAAAAACGAGCCTGCCATCAGTGACGTCTATATCATGCTGCATACTTCTCTCAGTGGCGTGTTCAACAAGGCTATGGTGCAAAAAGTGGGAGCTGATGATTTCATGGCCAAATTCAGTCCTGATGAGCTGGCGGAGCGGGTCATGGAGATTATTGACCGCGAGCAGTGAGGTTTTTTGTCGCTTCCGACTCACCCGATACTGAGATCCAATGAAAGCTGAAATAACGCCACAGGAATACGAGGCCTTCAAGACCTTCCTGCAGGATGCGTGTGGCATTTTGCTGGGGGATAACAAGCAGTACCTGGTCAAAAGCCGGCTGCGCAGGATCATGGAAGAAAACAGACTCAACACTCTGGGTGAGTTGCTGGAGCGGATAAAGCGTACCGGCCGTAGCAGCCTGAAAGAAGTGGTCATCGATGCGATGACCACGAATGAAACCCTGTGGTTCCGGGATAACCACCCGTTTCGTATCCTGCAGGAAAAACTGTTACCGGAATTTGGCGACCAGAAATCGGCACAGTCACTGCGTATCTGGTCAGCGGCGTGTTCAACCGGTCAGGAACCCTATTCCGTTGCCATGATTATTGAAGAGTTCCGGCGCCAGCGGCCGGGCAAACTCAGAGATGTCAAAATTACAGCGACGGACATTTCCAAAAGCGTACTGGAAGTGGCCCGCCGTGGCGAATATGAGATGATTGCCATCGGCCGTGGCCTGTCTCCGGAACGCCAGAAACAATTCTTTACCCCCGCCGTGAACGGCAGCTGGCAGATCAGGCCGCAGATCAAGAACATGGTCGAGTTCCGCGAGCTGAATCTGCTTGAACGCTACATGCTGGGAAAGTTTGATATTGTGTTGTGCCGGAATGTCCTGATCTACTTTTCGGCAGAGCTGAAGAAGGACATCCTCACCCGCATTCATGCCACTCTCAATCCCGGGGGTTATCTGATACTGGGCGCGTCGGAATCGCTGAACGGGCTGCCTGATCTCTATGAAATGGTGCAGTGCCACCCCGGAATCATTTACCGGAAGAAATAGGTCCGCCCTATGCCTGCCAATGTATGGATACTGGTCGCCGCACAGGCTCTTGCCATGTGCACCGCCCCTTTTATCGTTTTTATCGGAAGCATTCACGGCCGCCTGCTGGCGCCGTCACCGGAACTGGCCACCCTGCCGGTGGGGCTTGTTGTTGTGGGCACGGTACTGACAATAAAGCCTGCCACATGGCTGATGGAACGCATCGGGCGAAAACCGGTGATGCTGCTGGGAACGCTCGCCGGAACACTGGCAGGCATGCTTGGGATGCTGGCAGCCTGGACCACCAGTTTTCCGTTGCTGTGTGCCGCCGCCGTTGTGGGTGGAACAGGGCTGGCCGTAGTACATCAGTATCGTTTTGCGGCCATGGAATCGGTATCGCCCCAAATGGCCGGCTCCGCTGCCGCCCGGGTTCTTCTGGGCGGACTCGTGGCCGCCTGGCTGGGGCCGGAAATTGCTCTGGCCGGGGGTGGTAGCCAGGCGGAATATCCTTTCATGGGCGGATGGCTCGCCCTGGGCGCGGTTCAGTTGCTTGCCATGGCGGTATTGAGTCTGGGGTATCGTGCCAGTGGCGAACAGGTGCGGGAGACCACAACCGGGGGCGGTCGTCCGATGGCCGACATTCTGAAGCAACCGGTTGTGTGGGCTGCGATCAGCGCTGCCGCCGTCGGTTACGCAATTATGAGCTTCATCATGACGGCTACGCCCTTAAGCATGACCGAGATAGCCAACCACCCCCTTGAAGACGCCAAATGGGTCATCCAGATCCACATCATGGCCATGTATCTGCCGTCATTGGTCAGCGGCTGGCTGATTCGGGTTGTGGGTATCCCGCGGATGATGGCCTTGGGGTTACTGGCATATCTCGGGTGTGTGGCGGTGGCCTTCAGCGGTATCAGTTTCCAGCATTACCTGTCTGCCTTGATTCTGCTGGGTATTGGCTGGAATTTCCTGTTCGTGGGTGGCACCACGCTACTGCCTCACGGTTATCGGGACGAAGAGCGCTTCCGGGTGCAGGGCCTGAATGACCTGATGGTGTTCGGTTCGCAGGCGACGGCTGCACTGAGTGCGGGAATGGTGCTGGCAGCGTTTGACTGGTCGGGGTTGTTGCTGATAGCGGTGCCGTTCCTGATCCTGCATGGGGTGCTGATGACGGTCTGGCTTCTGAACCGCCCGGCGGCGTCCAGGGTGGTCGAATAGCAGGGGAGGATGGTGCCGACACCCCCTCAGGGTGCCGGCACTGCCGGAAGGTTAAACCAGGTTGTAAATGAACACGATGGCCACGGCGATCGGTGTGAAATACCGCAGCACCCGATACCAGGCGGTAAAGACGGCAGGTGACATGGACAGTTCCTCTTCCAGACTCGGACGGGACAGGAACCAGCCGACAAACACCGCGACCAGCAGTCCGCCGAGCGGCAACAGGATGTTGGCCGTCAGGAAGTCCAGCAGATCAAAGATCGTCTTGCCTTCGAACATCGCGAACATACCCAGCGGTGCCACATCGGACCACAGGTTCAGGGACAGTATGGACGCGATGCCCAGCAACCAGCAGGCGATACCGGCACCGAGGGTGCTGAGGGTGCGGTTCATTCCTTTCTGTTCTTCAAGCCATTCCACCAACGGCTCCAGCAATGAAATGCCGGATGTCCAGGCGGCAAAAATCAGCAACACGAAGAACAGCGTGCCAAAAAGGCTGCCCATGGGCATCTGGCCGAAGGCCAGCGGCAGGGTCTGGAAAATCAGCCCGGGGCCGGCACCTGGCTCAAGACCGTTGGCAAATACGATCGGGAAGATTGCCAGCCCGGCCAGCAATGCCACCACGGTATCCATCAGTGATACGGCAACTGAGGTCTTGGCAATGGAGATGTTTTTTGGCAGATAGGAGCCGTAGGCCATCATGATGCCCATGCCCAGGCTGAGGGTGAAAAAGGCATGGCCCAGGGCCACCAGTACGCCGGAGGTAGTGAGTTTGGAGAAGTCCGGCTGGAACAGGAAGCTCGCCGCCTCGCCAAAATGGCCAGTGGTCATGGCGTAACCCACAACGATAAGCAGCAACACGAACAGGGCAGGCATCAGTATGCTCACGGCACGCTCAAGCCCTGAACGGACACCACGAGCAACCACAATCATCACCAGTGCCATAAACAGGGTGTGCCACATCAGCAGTTTTACCGGATCGCCCAGGAGACCCGAGAAGATAGCGCCGATCGACTCGGCACTCTGGCCTGCCAGTTGCCCGGTGGCGGCTGTGCCCACATAGGAAATGGCCCAGCCACCAATCACCGAATAAAATGACAGGATGAGGAACCCGGCCAGTACGCCAATGGCGGCCACCCAGCTCCATGCAGGCTTCAGGCCTTCATGCCGGGTAATCGCCCGCATACTGTTAACGGGGCTGAGGCCGCCACGGCGGCCAATGAGAACCTCTGCCATCATGATGGGGAGGCCCACGGCGGCTATACACAGCAGATAGACCAGAACAAAGGCACCACCACCATTCTCGCCGGTGATATACGGGAACTTCCAGATATTGCCGAGGCCTACCGCAGAACCGGTGGCCGCCAGTATAAATGCCAGGCGCGAGGACCATAGCCCCCGCGCGGCAGCCGCTTTGCCCATGGCACCATCGGGGGAGGGTGAAGAAGGGTTATTCATCTGTTTTCTCCTGCTTACTGTTTTTGTTTTCGGGAACGAGTGATGGCAATAACTTCGCCATCATCAGCGCGGTATATGGTGGAATCGTTCTTCTGCCAGTTGATCTGCGATCTGCCCGGTGGGCAGGCCGTCGCGGTCTGAGCGCTGGAAAATTTCCTGTAACGTAAGGCCGATAGTGTCGACGTGCTGCTTCACCGTGGCGGGGTCCGCGCCAGTGCGCTCGTAATACACATCGATGATGCCGCCGGCATTGATCACGAAATCAGGGGCGTAGAGTACGCCATGCTTCCACAGCAGCCGGTCGTGGGCCGGGCTGGCAAGCTGGTTGTTGGCGGCACCGGCAACGATGGGCGCCTGCAGCTTTGTAATGGACTGATCATTCAGTACCGCGCCCATGGCGCAGGGTGCCACTACGTCCACCGGCAAATACAGAATCTCCTCTGCCGTGGCCGGTTTGGCACCAAGCTCTGCCACCGCCCGGTCCATCTGGTCCTGATGAATGTCGTACACCCACAGCTTTGCGCCGGCTTCGGTCAGATGCCGGGCAAGTCGGTAACCAACATTGCCAATACCCTGGACGGCCACCGTCAGTCCTTCCAGGTCACTGCGCCCGAGTCTGTGCTTCACCGCGGCCTGGAGGCCCACGAAGGTCCCCCAGGCTGTGGCAGGTGACGGGTCGCCGCTGCTCGGTTTGCCATCAAAACCGGGGCGTTCCTTGATGCCCGCAACATTGCTGGTCTGGCGGCTCATGATTTTCAGGTCAGCAACACTGGTGCCTGAGTCTTCTGCCGCAATGTACAGTCCGCCGAGCTGTTCCAGGAAGCGGCCCATGGACTCCAGCAAGGCTTCGGTTTTGTGCTCACGGGGGTCGCCGATAATAACGGACTTACCGCCACCCAGATTGAGATTGGCCAGAGCAGACTTGTAGGTCATGCCCCGTGACAGGCGCAGTACGTCGCGGAGGGCCTCTTCATCGCTGGCATAGGGAAACATGCGGCAACCACCCAGGGCGGGGCCGCGGGATGTATTGTGCACGGCAATGATGGCTCGCAGTCCGGTTTCAGGGTCGCAGCAGAAAGTCAGGTGTTGGTGATGGTCGAATTCAGGATGCGCAAATACAGTCATCGTTCTGGTTCCTTTTTACGCGTTTGCATAGCCGGCTACGATGGCTGCGGATGCCTGCTGTGTTTGCGGGCAAAACCCGAAGCGGATCGTAAACGGGTGGTGGACTGGTCTAAAGCCCGGGCCAGGGCTGCGGTAATTGTGTCAGGTCGGAACTTCGTAGCGGATACGATGCGGGTGATCGTAGTGCAAAAACGGGATGTGTCAGGAGAGCCATTAACGGGAGTTGCAGAATGCGGGCGCAAAAGCCCATCATCTGAGACTGATTTACCAGTAACATGCTGAAATCCTCTTCCACCTGGCCGGATCACGGCTTCGTGGTTGTCTTGTTGTTGTGCCCCGGCGGGTTGGCCGGCTGGCATGATTTCATTGTGCAGGGCCCTTTTGGGGCCCGGCGGAAAAAGACTAGATAGCTTTTACACCATCGTCAATGGTTGGAGATCACACATTTTTTGGTGAATTTGAAAATTTTAACGGTAACAGTCAGATATCTCTACTTTACGTAAACGTAAATTTTAAGGTTGTCCGGAAATCGTAGCCGGATCTGGCTTATGACCCCTTCAGGAATCCATTTTATGTCCAATGCAAAGAGTCTGATCATGTCTGCTGTTCTGGTGCTGGCAGGATGTACCGGTGTGCCCGATGGAATTGAACCCGTGAGCGATCTGGACGTGGAGCGCTATAAGGGCACCTGGTATGAAATCGCGCGTCTGGATCATTCGTTTGAGGAAGGTTTGTCAAATGTCACCGCTGATTACTCGCTTCAGGACGATGGCAGCATCCGGGTGATCAACCGGGGCTATTCAGAGGAGGACGGGAAGTGGGAGGAAGCCGAGGGTCGTGCGGTGTTCGTTGACGATGAAGCCAACGGGCATTTGAAAGTGTCATTTTTCGGGCCTTTCTACGCCTCTTACGTCGTGTTCAGACTGGATCAAGACTACCGCTTCGCCTATATCACCGGATATGACCGGGATTACGTCTGGTTTCTGTCGAGGACACCAACGGTAGACGACGAGACCCTGGCGGAATTCAAGAAGACCGCCGAGGCCCGTGGCTTCGATCTGGATGAGTTAATCATTGTTGATCAGAGCCGTAACCGTTAATCCTGCAAGACAGCCTGGGCCAGACCGGGTGGTTAGAAGGGCAGGTGGCCCGTCTTCACCCAGATAACCGTTTCCTCGTCGACAAACGGGTGGTGCTGGCTCATGTGAGGGCTTCGCATCCAGGTGCCTGCCGGGTAACGTCCATTTTCGTCACAAAATTCGCCCGATAGCACCAGTATTTCCTCCCCACCGAAATGCCGGTGGGGCTGGAACTTCTCCTTTGCAGGCCATTTCACCAGAGCGACATGCTCGTGTTCAAACTCATGCAGCGGCATCACCTCAAGCCCGCCAATTCCCGGTAACCACTCAGCGGTGTTGGTGTCGATGCGGACGGTGGCGGTGTCGCGCTGATCAAACTGATGAAGCTTTACAAACAGCACGCAGCCCTCCTTGCTGAAGGGCGCATGGCCGCTTCCGGGCGGATTGCGCAGGTAGGTGCCCTTACCGTAGTCACCGGTTTCATCGGAAAATACGCCCTCCAGCACCAGAATCTCCTCACCCAGCGGGTGTTCGTGGCGTTTGAAACTGGCGCCGGGCTCGTAGCGAACGATACTGGTGGCGTGGCCGCGCTCCGCCTCTTCACGCGCCAGAGGTTTACGGAGAACGCCTCCAGCCGGGCTGGAAATCCATTCCTGATCGGGGGTATGGATAACGACTTTCTGGCTAAAGTCCATATTGAGCATGATGATCTCCGGTTGTGTGATCTGGTATCCCTGTCGCTATTTGATCAGTTTCTGGACATCACGGAAGCGCGGGTGCTCGCAATGCTGCATCCACTCGAAAGCCACCATCTCGACGGTAACAATGGTGGCTCCAGCCTGCTGCAGGCGCTCCAGAGCTGCATCACGATCGTTGTCATGGCGGGAACCGGTTGCGTTTTCCACCACCCAGACACCGAAGCCGGCGGCCAGAAGCGACAGGGCGGTCTGCAACATGCAGACGTGAGTCTCGCAGCCCCCGATAATGACCTGTTTACGATCATTGGGCATGGCGTCTACCAGCCCCCCGCCGCAGGCATCAAAGTGGATCTTGGTGACGGTCTGGTCGGCAAGCGTGGATATGTCGTCGTCGTTGTGTCCCAGTTTTTCCGGAATCTGTTCTGTGGCGATCACAGGAACGTTCAGTAACTTCGCAATCCGGGCAAGTCGCACACTCTCCGCGAGGACTGAATCACCATGGCTGATTGCAGGCATAAGTCTCTTCTGAAGGTCCACCAGTACCAGCGTCGATTGCTCGGCGTTTAACAGCATAACTAACTCCTTTCGGTCCTAATCCGGAATGTGTCCAGTCCCAGTATTGCATAAACCGGGAACGGGTTGCCGCCACAGTGCGACTACCAGGTATCAACCACTGGCCGATGGCCACCCCGCAGGGACTCCGGATCGACGGAGTTCAGACCCCTGATCAGCCAGTCGCGGGTTTCGGCGGGGTCAATCACGGCATCGATCTCGAGGAAGCTTGCCATGCTGACGCCCTTGCCGCGCTCATAGAGTTGCCCCACAAGCTTATCGAACAGGGCGTTGCGCTCGTCCTGGTCTTCTATGGCTGCCAGTTCCCTGGCAAAGCCCAGACGAACCGCGCCCTCCAGTCCCATGGCCCCGAACTCGCTGCTGGGCCAGCCGATGGTAAACATTGGCGCATGGAAACTGCCGGCCGCCATGGCCTGGGCGCCGAGGCCATAGCCTTTACGCAGCACCACCGTGAAGAAGGGCACCACCATGCTGGCAGCGGTGACGAACATCCGGGACACATGGCGCACGGTGGCCTGTTTCTCCGCCTCCGGCCCGACCATAAAGCCCGGCGTGTCACACAGGGAGAGCAGCGGCAGGCCATGGGCATCGCACAGCTGCATGAAGCGGGTGGCCTTGTCTGCCGCAACAGCGTCGATGGCTCCACCCAGATGCATGGGATTATTGGCGATCAACCCGAAGGCCTTGCCCTGGATACGAACCAGGGCAGTGATCATTCCCGGTGCAAAGTGAGGGCGCAATTCTATCACTGAATCCTGATCGGCGAGGGCGTTGATCACCCGGCGGATGTCGTATACACGCAAGCGATTCTCCGGAATCAGGTGCCGGAGTTCGCGCTGGTCGACTGCTTCGCCGGCCGGCACATCGCCCTGGAAAAAAGCCAGGTACTGTCTGGCCATGCGGGTAGCTTCCTCCTCATCGGAGGCGATAATATCGACAACACCATTGCGGCTTTGAGTTGAGACCGGGCCGACTTCTTCGGGCATGAAACGGCCAAGGCCGCCGCCTTCGATCATTGCCGGGCCGGCCATACCGATGGTGGCGTTTTCAGTGGCAATGATCACGTCGCAGCAGCCCAGCAGTGCGGCGTTACCTGCAAAACAGCGCCCGGATGCAATACCAATCAGGGGCACAGTGCCGCTCAGCCGGGCCATGCGCATGAAGGTAGTGCAGTCCAGCCCCGCTACGCCAATCCAGTCCACATCGCCGGGCCGGCCGCCCCCGCCTTCGGTGAAAAAGACCAGGGGCAGCCGCTGCTTTTCGGCCAGTTCCAGCATACGGTCGGTTTTCTTGTGATTCATCACGCCCTGGGTGCCGGCAAATACCGTGTAGTCGTAGCTCATGGCCATGCAACGGGCAGTCTGCGGAGCAAACAGTTCGCCGTTCACCGTGCCGATACCGGCGATCAGTCCGTCAGCCGGGCTGAGAGCCTGGAGTTCTTTCGCGCTGCGGCGGGTGCGCTGGGCGGCGAGGGCAAGGGCGCCATACTCCATGAAACTGCCATCATCAAGCAGGTCTGCCAGATTCTCCCGCGCGGTTCTCTGACCGGTTTTGCGGCGTTTTGCCACCGCCCCGGGCCGTTTGTCATCGGTAAGCTGATCGTGAAGTGACAGAACTTTCTGCAGGTCCGCCCGGATATGATCGAGGTTCATGGACTCCTCCGTGGAGACGTCGATAGCGGCCATTTCCCCGGGTTCGATAAACATCAGGGGCTGGTCTTCGTAAACAGCTTCGCCAGCCCCGGCAGCCAGAGCCACTACATGCCCGCTTTGCCCGGCCCTGATCACAAACTCCATTTTCATTGCCTCAAGTACCGCAACCTGTTGTCCTTCCACAACCGCCTGGCCGGGTGCTGCATCAATGCTGACAACGACGCCCTGGGCCGGCGCTGTGATCGGATCAGAACCTTCCGGCCCGACAGCAATAACATTATCGGCCGACAGGGTTTGGCCGGTTTCTTCGAAATACAGACCTGGATGAGGTTTCGCCTCGTTGGGTATGAGCTCCGCAGCGTGGGTGTCAATAAACCTCGTGGATAGCTCGTTCGACTGAACCCGGTTGTGCTGAAGGATGTTCTGGAGCAATCCGATGTTGCTGGGGACGCCCTCCAGACGAAATTCGCAGAGGGCGCGATAGGCGCGGCGGAGCAGGGCGGAGTAGTCGCCTTCAGAATGGACAATCAGTTTCGCCAACAGGGAATCATAGGCCGGGCTTGTGGTGTAGCCGGCGTAACCGTACCCATCGACCCGAACCCCTGGACCGGTTGGGGGTTCATAGGCCTCTATTGTTCCGCCTGCAGGTCTGGCACTGCCGTCCTGCGCCATGGTTTCCAGATTGATCCGAAGCTGAACTGCCCGGCCTCTCGGTTCCGGTGCACAGTCCAGACCCAGTTCTGCCAGTGTCATGCCGGCAGCAACAAGAATCTGAAGCTGGACCAGATCCAGCCCGGTAATGGCTTCGGTGATCGTGTGTTCGACCTGCACACGGGGGTTGGCTTCAAGAAATACATAATGGCCGGATTCCATATCCACCAGGAACTCGATGGTGCACAGCCCGCGATATCCGACAGCGCGGCTGAGCATTTCTGCATCTGCCAGTAGCTGATCGCGCAGTTCAGCGGACAGGCCCGGTGCCGGAGCTATTTCCATTACCTTCTGGTTCCGCCGTTGCAGGGTGCAATCCCTTTCCCAGAGGTGGGTAACAGCTGTGCCATCACCAATAATCTGGACCTCAATATGCCTCGCATCAGGTATCAGCTGCTCAATATAGAGATCGCCGTTGCCAAATGCCGCCGTCGCTTCTGACTGGCAGCGGTAAAAGGCGGACTCCAGCTCTGCCAGTGAATGGACAGGCCTCATGCCCCTTCCGCCACCACCGGCGATAGCCTTGAGCATCACGGTGCCGGGTTCACCCAGAGATTTCATGAATGATCTGGCCGATTCCAGGCTGGTGGGCTCATTGGTGCCATGAATCAGCGGTACGCCGTGCTTCCTGGCCAGCTGCCGGGCGCTTGCCTTGTCGCCAAAGACATCCAGCACCGCCGGCGAGGGCCCGATAAAGAACACCCCGGCCGCCTCACACTGGCGCGCAAAGCCCGGGTTTTCACTGAGGAATCCGTAACCGGGATGAATGGCGTCGCAGCCGCAGTCCCTCGCGATGCGGATCAGTTCTTCACCATCAAGATAGGCTGCCGGCCCCGACCTGTTCAGGGCTACTGATGCGTCTGCCTTCCTGACATGAAGCGACTTGCTGTCGTCCTGCGCGTATACCGTCACCGTCGGTATGTTGAGTTCAGCTGCCGCACCTGCGATGCGTACGGAAATTTCACCACGATTGGCAATCAACAGGCGTTGGAAGGGCATAGGTCAGCGTATCCTCTCGGGAAGTGTTGTGCTTTATATTGATAACAGTAACCAGCACCATAGCCTAGAACGCCCTACCAGGGGGTTGAAGTGATCTTTACTTATCGCTGAACATCAACGGTATTAATTGCTTAAGCGATTCATATCGAAGTGGAGTCAATATGTCACGTTGGCTGATAATTGCGGGTATAGCGCTGGTCGTGCTGGGCCTTCTGGTCCACTTCGCACCCTGGTTGTTCCAGTGGTTCGGCAAGCTGCCTGGGGATATCAATATCCGCTCGGACAGAAGCCAGTTGTTCATACCTGTTACCTCGATGATCCTGATCAGCGTTGTTCTTACCATCGTACTGAATCTGTTCAATCGTTAGCCAGCACCGGCTTTGAAAGAACTCCTGGCCAAACGATATAGAAATTTGAGTTGCCAAACCCCGATAAAACCATTAAAGTTTGCGCCCTCAAATGAGCGACGACGTCCCCGAAGGGGTGAGGCACGAAGTGCCGGATAACGCGCACGCCTGGAAAGTACGCTTGCAAAGCAAGCGCAGCGCGAAACAATTCAGGCAAGATTTTGAAGGTATTGGAGAGGTGGCCGAGTGGCTGAAGGCGCACGCCTGGAAAGTGTGTATACGTTAATAGCGTATCGAGGGTTCGAATCCCTCCCTCTCCGCCAAATCAAGGCCCTGATTTTTTGAATAAAAATCAGGGCCTTTTTTCATTTTTGGGACAAAATTGGTCCACCTGATTCCTCGGGCGAGCCAGCCGCGCAGTACTCTATCTGTTAGCAGGCTCAGCCGCACATCCGGCAGACGCTCTTACACCCCGGCCCGCTGAACGATTCCGTTTGTCGCAGTACATGTCAGCATCCGCACGTGCATACAGATTTTCAATGTCACTGGTTTCATCCGGACATTGCCACACCGCTGCTCAACCCCACATGAAGCTGTGTCCCATCGTGCAGGGGGGATAGGCAGTGAGTAATTCTCCATCCTTTACCGGATAAAGGTCGACCTCATCCAGCGAGGCGTGAGCTACCGACGCAAGGGAACAATGCCACCGACAGTCTGTCACAATGCAGGTTGAAGCCGTTGTTACCGATGGCATTTGATGGGCAGGCACTTTTAAGTGGCCTGCCCTGCATGCCAGTCAGCGCTAGAGGGACGTGTTACACAACGATATCCATTCCACTATGAATCAGAATGGGCTGCCAAATTTTACGATCGAGAGCCATGATAATGATTAGACATCAGGGTGTTTAACAAGGGGCGAGCCAAGCTGGTAGCGGTCCATGACGGCACAGAGTTCAAACGGGTCCAGGATGCATTGCGCTCAAGCGAAGCGGAATTCCGGACTCTGGTCGAAACCATGCCGCAAATTGTGTGGGTCACTCGTCCCGACGGTTGGCACATCGACTTTAATCAACACTGGCTGGATTACACCGGGCTGACCGTCGAAGAGAGCCTTGGACATGGCTGGAATCCACCATTTCACCCAGACGACCGCGGGCGTGCTGCCGAGCGATGGCTGCAAGCGACGAACAGCGGCAAACCCTATGAGATTGAATACCGGCTACGTCGGCGGGACGGGGTGTATCACTGGATGCTCGGCAGAGCCCTTCCAATGCGCGATGCTGAGGGCAACATTGTCAAATGGTTCGGCACATGCACGGACATTGACCATCTGAAGCGGACCCAGGAGCGTCTCGATGAGGCCCAGCTGGTCGGAAAGATCGGGGATTGGGAGTACAACCCCATCACCGACGACACTACCTGGTCACAGGCAGTGTACAGGATGTTCGGAAGAGACAGTCGGCTTGACGCCCCTAAAAACCTCCTTGAGAGCTCAACCCTTTACGACGCTGAAAGCGCTGTTCTGTTGAAAAAAATGTTGAATCTGGCAACTGCATCCGGCCAAACGCAAAGATTTGACCTTCGCACAAAGGGAGGTGACGGCCAAGAATCTTATGTCCAGGTAGTCGCAGTGCCAAGAAAAGCTGATAGTGGCGAGGTCGTGGGCCTTTTCGGTACCGTTCAGGACATTTCTGAACGAAAACAGGCAGAACTGGCGCTACACGCCAGGGCACAGCAACAACGGCTCGCCGCCGCGCTTGGACAGTTTGCATTGTCGGCCACGAGTCTCGACGAGGTGTATACGGAAGCGGCATCGACAATCGCGCAGGGTCTGAAAGTAGAGTTCAGCAACATTCTGCTCCTCGATGGGCCGCAAAACCCCCTGGTTCTGAAAGCTGGCATCGGATGGAAGCCAGGCTGGATCGGCCGCCAGGTGGCTGATCCAGTGGAGCAAACACAAACGTATCGGGTCCTCGCATCCCGCGAACCCGTCATCATTCATGATTTCAGTGAGGATTCGCAATTCGCTCCGTCCGAACTACTCACTTCCCATGGTGTTATGAGCGGTGTCGATATTCTGGTGGGCGGATTTGAAAAACCGGCCGGAGTGCTGGGCGCTTACACCGATACACCCCGCAAATTCTCAACCGATGATGTCGGCTTTTTACAGGGGATTGCCAATATCCTCAGCGCCGTGGCCGAGCGCCAACGGGCTAACGAGCAGCTTAGCCATATGGCACTTCACGATCCGCTGACAGATTTGCCAAATCGTCTGCTTTTAACAGATCGACTCAATGAAGCGCTGTCGCACGCCAAGCGCCACGATGAACAAGTTGCCCTTCTGTTTGTGGACATCGACCGGTTCAAACACGTGAATGACGTATTCGGGCATGCGCTGGGCGACCATGTTCTTCATGAAGTCGCAAAGCGGCTGTCCCGCTGTGTGAACTCCGAGGGTACGGTAAGCCGGCAAGGCGGCGACGAATTTATCGTGGCTTTAACGGGAGTTCAGGAAGAACAGGATGCCGCTCTCATTGCCGATAGGCTCCTCACTGCCATTACCTCTCCATTCATCCTCGAGGACATCGAAATTATCCTCGGCATGAGTATCGGGATAGCGTGTTTTCCCCGCAATGGAGAGGATGCGGGAACCTTGCTGCGTAATGCCGATGCGGCTATGTACGTTGCCAAAGAGTTGGGTCGTAACCGTTATCAGTTTTACGCACCTGAAATGAATATGCGAGCGCTGGATCGTTTGACCCTTGAGAGCGACCTGCATCGTGCCATCGAACGTAATGAGCTGTTTCTAATGTATCAGCCTCAACTTGACCTCAAAACAGAGAATGTTGTCGGTCTGGAGGCACTGGTTCGATGGCGGCATCCCTCCCGTGGACTTATTTCCCCTGGTCAATTCATCCCTATTGCGGAGGACTGCGGCCTGATTATTCCGATTGGGAACTGGATACTGGAATCGGCCTGCACCCGGCGCGCTTACTGGGCGTCTCAGGGCTTAACGACAGGGTCTATGGCGGTGAACATTTCTGCGCATCAATTCCGCCAGGCTGATTTTTGTGACCGAATAAATGATGTGCTTTTACGCACAGGACTACGGCCCGACTTGCTGGAACTGGAAGTCACGGAAGGCGTGATCATGCAAGGCATTGACCAGGTGCTGAATAAGCTCAACCTGCTTCGCGAATTGGGGGTCACGCTTGCCATAGATGATTTTGGGACCGGCTATTCGAGCCTGAATTACCTGAAGCAGTTTCCACTCCATTGTTTAAAAATAGATCAATCATTCACGCGGGGGCTGCCGAACGACCAGGGAAATGAAGCGATTGCCAAAGCGATCATACAAATGGGACACAGTCTGGGACTGAAGGTACTGGCCGAGGGGATTGAGACCAAGGAAGAGGAAAACCATCTCAAAGCACTGGGCTGTGATGCAGGACAGGGCTATTTATACGCTAAGCCGCTTTCGACCGGGGATTGCGAGGAATATCTCAGAGTCACACACCGGGATTAGTTGCCAACAAGGTGGCGATTTGCTCAAGTGGGATCCCCGGACGGAAACCTGTGAGGAATACAAGGTCACCCCCCGCCCTGCCGGCTACAGATGGTAGAGGGGACTTTCAGTCTACTATCAGAAACCTTAAAAATGCCGGATTTAGACAGAGATTAACAAGCGGGTCAGAGCTTATCTGCACCAACAAGTTGTCCAAATCAAGGATCCATCTCATTCTTGCCGGCAGATAAAACAGAAGGCGATATAAGTTTCTGCGTTTGCTTCTGTTTGTTTATAGCTACGCCTGGAGGGGTTATCGGCCCAGCAATATTGAAACAACTGCGCGAGGAAACCCGGCCAGCCCACCTGGCCCTGGAATCCCAGCCACTAATGAAGAGACTGTTGTCCAGTCGGCTGACTGCAATGGAGTATGGCCAGCTAATACAATCCATGTTGGCGTTTTATCAAGCCCTGGAGTCACAGCTGGCTCCTGCTACAGCGGCCCTTCTTGAGCGACATCCAGATCCGAATTATCGGTATCTCCCTCGCGCGCCCCTACTGGCCAATGACTGTCGAGCGCTGGGTTGTGACTCCTCGGGTTTGATGCGGGGCCCCACAGAACTCCGGTTGGACGGCAGTGGGGCTTATCTGCTGGGGGTACTCTATGTGATTGAGGGTTCTACCCAAGGCGGTCGGTTTATTGCCAAACATCTGGCTCAAACACTGGGTCTGAATGAGAATTCAGGCGCGAGCTTTTTTAATATTCATCAATGGAACAACTCCTGGGCGGCTTTTCGCAGTTGGTTGAGCACGGATTTGGAGCGGAGCTACCAGGATGATACCAGGAGCATTATTGAGGGGGCTAATATGACTTTTTCAACTCTACATACCCACCTTGACCAGTGGCAGTTACTGATCCATGGGAGATAACGCACTTTATTCAGAGGCGGAGATAGAGGCAGCTCTCGCCGTTTGTGACAGTGAGCCGGTCCGTATTCCCGGTGCCATTCAGCGGTTTGGCGTTTTAATTCGCCTTGATCGGGAGCTTACCTGTGTTCAACAGGTGAGCGCCAATATTGAGGCTTTCCTCGGCGTTTCTGTCAAGGAGAGCCTGTTGGTGTCGCCTCAGATTCTGCTGGGCAAGAAAGTGCATCGCAGCTTGCGTGAAGGGCTTGCCAAGTGTGACCAGTTGCCCGCCGGGCTGGTGGTTGGCCGGGAAGCAGAAGGTAAAACCCGAAAGTTTCATGTTGCTGCCTTTCACTCCGGCGATTCCGTGGTGGTGGAGCTGGAACCCGTTGCGCCGCGAACCCGTTATCGCTGGCGATCGGTGGCCAATGAGCATCTGAAAACGTTGGTCCGTGGCGATACCGAAGCGGCCGTGCTGAATGAATTGGTAGCGGCGGTCAGGTCGATTACCGGTCATGACCGCACTCTCGTCTTTCGATTCGACGAACATTGGAATGGTCGCGTGATGGCGGAAAGTCATAACGAGCGATTGCCGTCCATGTTGAATCACCACTTCCCCGCCAGTGATATCCCCCCACAGGTGCGCGCGCTATACGGGGTCAACCAGCTGCGTTTTATAGCAGATACATACCAGGACCCCGTACCCCTGGTACCTTCTCTTGAACCATCCGTAGACCTGAGTTTGGGGGCTCTGCGCGCTGTGTCCCCCGTGCATCGCCAATATATGCAGAACATGGGAGTCGCCACTTCAATGTCCGTGGCTATTTACTCGAGCACTGGGCTCTGGGGCCTTTTGGTTTGTCACAAGCGGGATGCTGAAGTGTTGACCCCTTCCGGACGCGATAGCGTAGCGATCCTGGTGCGGGTGGCCGCCCAGCGCCTGTTTTTGCTGAAAGCGGAGGCTGAGGCCCGCTATCGGGATCAGATCCGCCAAAACCGGATAGTACTGGCGCGTGAAGTGCTGGAGCAAGGGCCAGAGCATATTCTCGCCGAACATGCCGCCGAGTGGCTGCGATTATTTCAGGCCAGCGGAGTGGCCTTGGTTTATCGCGATCATGCTTCCCGGCATGGCTGTACCCCGGTAAAATCCCAACTGTTTGATTTGGCAGCGTGGCTTGCGGAACAGTGGCGGGAACTCAACCCCTGGTCCACCATGAGCCTTGCGGAGGCCGGCTATCCGGGAGTCGACGACCTTGATTGTGGCTGTTGTGGACTGTTGGCCATGCCCTTGGTGATAGATGTCACTAGCCGCGGCTGGCTGTTTTTCTTTCGCCGGGAGCAGGTCGAAACGATCGACTGGGCGGGGGAACCGCAAAAAATACTCGAACGGCTGGATGAGCAACTGAAGCTCACGCCGCGACAATCCTTTGCCACATGGCGGGAAGAGGTGCGTGGGAAAAGCCTGGCGTGGCTGCCACAGGAGTTAGCGTCAGCCAGAGACATGGGTGACGATCTGGCAGTATTGGTTTCTGCTCATGAAGTGACTGATTTGAACGAACACTTGCGGTCAGAGCGAGAGGCGCTTGCTCGCGCGAACGACCATCTGCACGAGCTGGCAACCACCGATTCTCTGACTGGCGCAATGAACCGCTATCGAATCGAACATCTGGTACAGGTGTTCCTGGCCAATGCCGAACGCTATGGCGTT
Organism: Marinobacter orientalis; assembly: GCF_004792665.1. GTDB lineage: Bacteria > Pseudomonadota > Gammaproteobacteria > Pseudomonadales > Oleiphilaceae > Marinobacter > Marinobacter orientalis. The sequence goes on along the minus strand of NZ_SRZX01000004.1, from coordinate 59,410 downwards.
TCTTTTTCTCTGGTATTATTTGATATCGACCATTTCAAGGAGGTCAACGATACCTATGGGCACGATGAAGGGGATCGGATTCTGAAAACCCTGGTTAGCAGCCTGGAATCCTGCTTGCGGAAGGGCGATCAGTTGGGTCGCTGGGGCGGTGAGGAGTTTTTGGTACTGGTGCCCGGTACAGACCTCATAGGCGCCACAGAATTTGCCGCGAGACTTCGGGCCCGGGTTGTGGCCACAGATTTTGGTTTGCGAAACCCAGTGACGGTAAGCCTGGGAGTTACAGAGTGGATGAAGGGGGATAGCCTGAAAGCCTTATTGGTGCGCGCCGATAGCGCTATGTATCGGGCCAAAAACGCTGGCCGTAATCGAGTTTTTAGCGATAAAACTGAAGAGACTCGACACAGTGAATGATGGAGCGCGATCACCCTTTACTCTGCGTCGCTCGATCACGAAATCTTACCCAGAAGTTTCCCGGTCACTGCGCGCTAAAGTTCGCATAGGCAAGGTTGGTTTGCGTGGTCATTCTGTGGCCGTCGGTTATAAACTCCAGTAGGTTGTCAGGGACGCTCTGAGCAATTCTGCACAGCTCCATTCCGAAGGCGATTGTCATGACAGGCCGCTGTTACGCGCCATACCGCGTTACCAACGTCATCGGCCACCAGCAGACCTCCCTGCTTATCCAATGACACCCCTACAGGTCGCCCGCGGGCATTGCCGTCCGCGTCCAGGAAGTCCGACAGCACGATCCGCATCGGGCCGCTCGGGCGACCATCGGTGAAGGGTACGAAGACGACTTCATAGCCATTCAGTGGCCTTCGGTTCCAGGAACCATGCAGGCCGACGAACGCGCCCTCACCAAAGCCGGCCACACTGTTGTCGTTGAAAGCCAGACCCAAAGGTGCCACGTGGGCGCCAAGGGCAAAATCAGGTGAGACTGCGCGAGCAACCAGCTCTGGTTGTTGGGGGCTCACACGCTCATCCACATGCTGGCCGTAGTAACTGTAGGGCCAGCCGTAGAAAGCGTCGCGGCGGACCGATGTCAGGTAATCGGGAACCAGATCGCTGCCGAGTTCATCGCGCTCGTTGACAACCGCCCACAGCGCTCCCGTATGTGGCTCCCAGTCCAGCCCCACCGGGTTGCGCAGGCCTGAAGCAAATACACGGGTAGCGCCGGTGGCGGCATCGACCTCGAGTATTGCCGCACGCATGTGCTCGACATGCATTCCGTTCTCGGCGACGTTGCTGTTGGATCCGACGCCCACATACAGATGAGCGCCATCAGCACTGGCGAGCAGACTCTTGGTCCAGTGGTGGTTCAACTCGTCGCCCTTGCCCGGAAGGTCAGTAACCTTGGTTGGAGCAGCGGTGATCGTCGTCTCACCGCGCCGATAGGGCACTTTCAATAATGCATTGGCGTTGGCCACGTATAAGGTATCCCCGACCAGCGCCATTCCAAAGGGTGAATGCAGGCCTTGGAGAAAGACACTGCGGAATTCAGCCTTGCCGTCACCATCGAGATCGCGTAACAGGGTGATGCGGTTGGCGCTCGGGACAGCGGCTCCGGCGCGTTTCATGACCCAGTTCATGATCCAGCCTTTAATGCCGTCGATTCCGCTTTTTCCCGGTGGCGCGTTGGTCTCGGCGACAAGCACATCGCCATTCGGCAGGACATACAGCCAACGCGGGTGGTCAAGGTCCTCGGCAAAAGGCGTTACCTCCATGTCCGCGGCCGGCGTCGGAGTGGCGCCGTTTTTCCACCCGACCGCTGGCGCAATCTCAACGGTGGGAAACAGGTTGCCGGGCGGCTCGGGCAGCGCAGGATCAGAGCCGGTCCCGGCCTGCGCCGGCAACCGTGCGTGCCCCCCGCAGGCTGACAAAAGGACAAGCAGGGGTAGCAATGCCAATGCGAATGCCGTCCTTCTGAAGGTGCCGGCCCCGGCGCTGGATTGATATAGGCGGTGCCCAGGTTCGGCCGTCGGCAATCGGTGCCGTTCAATGATACGCATCGCCGGTCTCCAGGATTTTAAATTTTCCAGATCAATAACAATACTTGGCTCACGGAAACTATTTGGTAAGTCTTGGCCGCCGCACGCTCTTTTTCAAGCAAACAGTTCGAGCAGCGGATCTTGATTCTGCTCCCGGGTAATAATGTGGATCCCCGGTGGTCTTTCGATCGTGGGCGTCTTTACGTTCCTTACTTGACGATGATTCTGTTCTCAACCTCGCTGCCCGGACTGTGCTCGCGGGCTATGGCTTCGGCCCGCTCGCGTCCATCGCCGGTTTCGACGAAGCCCTCCAGAACGATGCGACCGTTGCGGATGTCCACGTCGATGGCCGCGCCGGCGAGGCCCGGTTCCTCCAGAAGCAGGGCTTTGATCCTCACCGCCTGGGGCGAATCCTGATGTTCGAGCCGCGCGGATTCGTTAACGGGGGCGTCGGCGCAGCCGCTGAGGAGTACCACTGCCACCAGAACGCCGGTCCAGTCGTGTCGGTTCATGGTCCGCCCTCCTTGCTCCGTATCGCCTCATGGGAGCGACTGACAAGCCCTTTACAATACTCCAGATCGGGATCGGTACCCGTTGTCAGCAAGGGCAGGAGTGCAGCAATGGGACCACTGAGGGCGCCGAGCACGGCGCCGATTCCGGCACGCACCCCGAGCTCCAGGCCACTGCCATGGACGCCTGGTTCAATATCATCGAAAGTGCCGCCCAGATGAAAGGGCGCACTCCCGGCAAGAACACTGGCATCCTTTGGGTGAGCGAAGACAGAGATATCCAGGCGCTCCGTGTTCAGGTCCATCTCTCCTCCGGCCGTGAAAGTGGTGTCCAGGGTATCGATAACGAGGGTGTCCAGTTTGGCGACACCGCTGCGCGCCTGGAGGTCGGCATAGGCGCACTCGATGGGAACAGGATCGCGCCGGCGCGCCCAACTGAGAAAAGCCTGGAGAGCGTCGAGTCCGGCCAGTTCCACGAGCACGGCATCGAGGCTGCCACCGGTCATCAGCAGAAGCAGGCCGCCATCAGCAGACGCCAGAAGCTCGGCGACCGATCGGCCCTCGATCCAGAACTTGCCACGCCCTCCTATAATGCCCATGTTGTCATCGGCGAGGTTCCAGTGCCGCAGGACATCGCTCAGCTCAACCCGTCGCATCTCCACCTGCATGGTGCCGACAGGGAGCCTGCTCCCGGCATCAAGGTCGAACACCAGATCGATGCTCCCTTTGCCGATGCCGAAACTGACCGGCTCAAAGCGGCCATGGCCGTTTTCCAGATAAAAATCAATGTCCACCTTGCTCAGAGGCAGATTCCCCGCCCGCACCGACTCTCCCCGATAGCTTATGTCGGCCGCCAGGGTTTGCCAGCCTTCGCCAACAAAGGGCGTGTCGGGCAGGATGAACCGGTCCTCGTTTTTCCGGGCGGTCTGTGTTGCTCCAATGATGAATCCCAAGTCGGCAATGTCGAGGGAGGCGGAACGCAGCTCGCCCGTCAGCCGTGGCGGACGGGGCTGCGTATCGAGGCTAAGCCAGCCATCGAGGTCACTGCCGCCGATTTCCCCTTTCATGTTCTCGAACGTCCAGCGCTGGTCATTCAGCTCCAGGTTGCCCGACAGTGAGTAAGGTGGCAACTGCGGCAGCGCCACCCCCAGCAGTCGGGTCAGGCGCTGGGGATTGGGGCCCTCCAGGGTGAATTTCAGGTTCTGACCCTGAAGGGCAAGAGGGCGCAGGAGTATGCCCTGCAGCCCGATCCGGCTACCGACAATTTCGGCCTCGAGATCCACGGCATAGGGACGATCGAGATAACGGGCGTGAAGCAGGGAGTCGCCCACCAGGGAGAGCGATGCCGGGTGGCCGTCGTAGCGCCCCGTTCCATCCAGGTGAAAACGGCGAACGCCATTCTCTCCCTCGGGGGTTGAAAGCCTCAGCGTGAGGTCAGTGTCAGCCTGAGGGGCCTCGAAGCGAAGTGTTGAGGGCTCCAGCGTCACCCGCCCGATGAACGGAAGCCAGAGGTCATTGCGCCTGTCGTCGGGCAGAGTATCGCGCATCTCAAGGTGCAGCTCCCCTGAAAATCTGCCCAGCCGGTCCTCCACCGGCGTGAAGGTCTCGACCAGCCCCGCCAGCGCAATATCGTCGAAGACTGCATCGAGGCTTCCAGAGGCCGTCTGACCGGTCACATCCAGAACCAGGCGACCCGTTATTGAGCCGTCGGCAAGACCAAAGCGCAGGGGATCGACTTCCAGCCTCCCCGCTTTCAGGCCAGCCGAGAGGGCAAGGCCCTGTAAGGTGGTGCCGTCGGCTAGCACCAGGCTGTCTGCCCGCAGCGCCAACTGCCCGTTAACGCCACGCAGCAGGTCCGGCAGGGAGTCCTCTTCAATTCCGGCACCTTCCGGAAGAAGGCGGGCAAGAACAATGTGCCCCGCCTCGAGGTCAGCCTGCACCTCTGTCCGCTCGACATTGTGAAATTCCACGCTGCCAGCGACAGAGGTCCCGCCTATCTCGCCCTTGAGCCCGGTGGCAGACCAGCGTTCGCTGTCCCGCTGCAGGCGACCTGCGAGGCGAAACTCGGGCAAGGAAGGCAGCACCGGTCCTACCCATGCCTCCATATCAAGAGCGCCCGAGGCGCCGAGCGCTACATCGCCGGCGAACGTTGAGGGATTCAGCAGCGAAGCGAGGCGGGTATCGACCCGGGCTTGCAGGTTTCCGGAGCTGGCCTCGGCCTCGAAGCGATAGTCCTCATCCAGCGCGATCAGGCCGGGCAGGGGCCCTCCCTTGATCGTCACGTTCAGTGGCCTGTCGCGGAGTGTGCCTTTTATGGCAAGTCGCAGTGGCGTCGACCTCCCGCTAGATAGTGTAAGATCGAGGTCGCCATCCAGGGTGTTACCCGGGGGAAGGGCGATGCCCAGCGTGTCCATGTCCAGCCCCTCGAATGTGACCTGCGCCTCTGACGAGAAGCTGTCGAGGTTGCCGGTCAGCTCGGCGTTGGTCTCGATCCTGCCGCCTGCGATGCTGGAGATGGCGTGCAGGCTCCCATTCAGCAGTGGAGCCTGGCCAGCGGTTTCCAGCTCGAGCTCACCGGTGATCCGGCTGTTGAGGGCGGAAACCTCGATGTTGTTGAGCTGCCATTCACTGCCATGGCGCTCAAGATGTGTCGCGAATTCGAGAGCGCCCAGTGACACAACAGGAAAATCCAGCCAGCGGGCCCAGTTGGCGGTTGCCGCCACGCTGAGCCCGGCTTCTGCCTGCAGGGACTTCAGCGATGGCGGATGGGGCAGAGTGAAGGTGCTCGTCAATCGGTCCCCCTCGGAGCCGACTGAGATCTCGCCACCGAATGGCTGCGTCTTGTCCAGCAGCCTCTCGAGTGGATCGGTCCTGGCCTCCAGATGAAAGCGGCGGTCTCTGAAAGTGAGTGTCGCCTCGGTATCGAGGAACGCTTGGTTACGCTGGATCTGCAGAGACTGAATTGTCAGTTCAGCCGGGGCATCGGCCTCCGGTGCCCGGTAGCGCACCTGCGCATCCGACAGGGAGAAATGGCGGATGATCACCGGTAAAGCCGGCTCTTCATCGGACGCAGATGACTGTACGGTTTCTCTCTCCGTCGTATCCCCGGATACCCAGTTGCCGGGGGCATCACGGCGTTGTTCCAGATGGAGGGTCAGGCCGGCCATCTCGACCACATCCAACACCAGCTTGCCAGTGAGCAGGTCGATAAGCGAAGGGGAGACGCTGAGACGCCGGGCCTCGAGCATGTGCGGTGAGGTCGCCCACTGCGGGTTGCCGATCCTGATCCCATGCAATGAAATCTCCGGGCGCGGGAGAAAATCGACCTTCACGTCGCCCTCGATGGCGACAGAACGCCCGGTCGTCTGCTCGACACGTTCGATGATGAGTGGCTTGAACATGTTCCATGACATCAGCCACACGGTGACAGCGACGAGCACCATGAGCAACAAGGGCGCGAGCCACCACCAGCGTAATTTCTTTGAAGATCCGTGCGACATTGGCTCAGCGACTCCCGGTCGACGTGGCGGATAACAAGCCCTATCCTTCGGTCTCCCACACGGGATTAACGCTGAAGTATAGCCTATCGTATTACGACTTCGATGATCAGATCTCCAAGTTACTGAACACCGAGTATCGCTGGAAGGATGCTGGTGACAGCCGTGAGGCAGCCAGACCGAGGATGCTCTGGTTTAAAGCCCTGTAACTGTATTTATTCAGATAATCCCTGCGGTGCGCAGTGCAAAGACGCCAATGGTTGCCGTCACGCTACTGTTTAGACAACCCGGGATCTCCTTCCGTCCGTGGGATTTTCTGGTTCGCCAGCACCAGTAACTCGAGTCGACTGGACACTCCAAGCTTCGAGTAGATGGCTGTCAGATGGTTTCTCAGCGTGTGTTCACTGATGTGCAGATCGTTGGCGATCAAGCGTGAAGGAGCCCCCGCACGGGTGATAATGGTTTTGTAGATAAACTGCTCTCTTTTTGTCAGCCGGTCCAGGATGCTCTCGGGCTTGACCTCACCAGCTGTTAGCCCCCGCAGTATTCGGCTGGTGACCAGACGGTCGAGCCAAAGCTCTCCCTGGTGAACAGCCAGAATTGCTTTTAGCAACGCATGGTCCGGTGCCTGCTTCTGAACCACCCCTTTGAGCCCCTTCAAAACCGCTGCATCAATCTGATCGTTGGTAGCAGTGCCCACCAGCGCGACGATGGAGACATGATCAACTTGGCCTAGCAGGCTTAAACACTCCTGACCGAGGGCGGAATCCAGATCCGTCACGATGACATTTGCGTCAAGCCCGTTCGCCTTTGCAAGGCTCTCCATATCCGATATGGCACCTTCCCACTCCAGATGAGGAGCGTTTGACCAGACAAGTCTCTCCAGCCCGAGATTAAGAATCGAGCAATCGGAAACTGCCAGTACCCGTGGGGCTGATCCAGTCCTTTGTGATGCCACGTCGCTTCCTCCGAGAGGGGGAGCCGGGAGGTATGTCCTGCTTTTCTGAAAATATTTTAGTCCTTTCTGCCTACAAAGATAGGGAGACGTTCCTCAGGCACGCCCATCGGGCATTACTTAACATTATTCAGGGCTCCTCCGAAATTGCATCTCGGGGTTATTCCGGACGACCTCAGAAACGGAGTCTCGGGACGCCCTTGGAAGGAACAGAAAACCGTCAGGGTAATCAGTGTGCTGGGAGAACTGATATGGAAGCTAAATCAAGGACAGTGCGGGCCCGCCATCACCGTTTGCGGTGCGTAGTGCTGGCGTCACTGTTGGTGCTGGGATCATCGGGTACACACGCCCAGGAAGTTGCGCCCCTGAACCAGGTTACAGTCCCCGATGTGAATATGCTGGGACTGCTGGATGGAACCGGCAACGGGGCATGGTTGCAGGTTACGGAACCGGAAAGAAAGGAGGCATTGCAGGCTCTGGGCAAAGCTCTGTTCTGGGATATGCAGGTTGGCGGGGATGGCGTCACTGCCTGTGCCACCTGTCATTATCACGCGGGCGCTGACCACCGCCGTAACAATCAGCTGAGCCCGGGATTCAAGGGCGGTGATTTTGTCCTTGACCTGTTGGCGGTCAATCAGGCCCTGACCTCGCCCCACTACGATGGCGCGAATGACGTGGGTACCATGGTTGGCTTTCCGGTCAATGAATCCCATCTTCTGGCTCTGGGCTGGAGTGTTGATGCCCCGGATGGAACACCAGGTCGTGGCCCGAAAGGAAATCCGAACCAGGACATCAATGATGTGGCCTCATCCCAGGGCGTCCGGGCCGGAACCTTTGCTGGGCTGTCAGGGGGCCGGGTGGATTATGCTCTGTTGGCGGACACTGATGAGGGCTTTGACGCCCTGTTCACTGCTCTCGGTCCCGGAATACCAGCCACTGCGAGAAGGGTTGAACCGCGCAATGCTCCGACCGTGATCAATGCCATCTATAACCTGAGAAACTTTTGGGACGGTCGAGCTGATACTTTCTTTAATGGCGTAAGTCCGCTGGGATTCCGCGATCCGGACGCGAGGGTGAAAATCTATGTAGACGGGCAGATTAAGGACGAAAAACTGCTGATTCCGTTCTCATCCCTGGCCTCTCAGGCCGTTGGCCCGCCCCTGAGTGATTTCGAGATGCAGTTCGCCAATCGGAAGTTTGCCCACATAGGGCGTAAGCTTGCCGGCCTCGTACCGCTGGCCGATCAGATGGTTGCCTGTAACGATTCGCTGCTTGGAGCGTTGTCGGATTGTAGTGGTACTGGGCGGGGCCTGACCGTTACCTATGGAGGCCTTATCCGGGATATCTTTGATGAACGGTTCTGGGGAGATGGCATTGGTGCGGATGTGTGCCTGGCTGTCGATGACACCCAAAACCCGCCCGTGTCTCAGGTTGCCTGCACGGACCCAAGAACGGACTTTACGCTGCTGGAGTACAATTTCGCTCTGTTCTTCGGTCTGGCCGTCCAGGCCTATGAGGCGACCCTGTTCACGGAAAATACCATCGTTGACCTGCTGGCAGGTGGTGTGGCTACGGGCAGTGTGACCAGTGGAGCCGGGCGGCGAGCGGTCACGATTGATGTCACCGGAATGCCGCTCGAGACCTGCGTTGACTTGCTTGCAGGCAACAATAATGCAGCCGCAGTCGACAATGCCGAGCAGATTTGCACCGCGCACTATGCGAAGTTCATTCATCCTGGGGCGGTTACGGGCGCGGAGTCTGGAAATACCGAATTTCCAGTGCCTTCAGGTACAGCAATTGGCGGTTGCATGGATCCTCTGACTTGCGCTGAATCACCTAATGAAGCCGTTGCGATCAATGCGTTGTTGAGCATCGAACGGGGTGCGGGACGGTTTTTTGCAGGGGCCACCGCGTGTGCGGTCTGCCACTTCAACCCGGAATTTACCGGAGCGACTGTCTCAGCATTGACCGGATTTGGGGCGGCGCCGGTTCCGCCGCTGCAGCCGGGCCAGTTGCGCAAGGAAGCCCTTGAAGTTCCCATGGAGCGCATGATTGCTTTCAACGGGCAGGCCCACGTATACGATGCCGGGTTCTACAACATTGGTGTGCGGCCCTCTGTCGAGGACCTGTCTCTAGGCGATGCGGTAAATGGAGTACCCCTGTCTTTTGCCAGGTTGCGGGAGGCGATCCTGCTGCTGCAAAGCGGGCAGAACCTGCCCGATAATCTGGACGAAACGGCGATCAGTAAGATTGCTGAAGTAATCGCCGCGGGAGAGCTGCTGATTCCGACTTCTCCGACCGATCTCACCCCGCGGGTATTCGATCTGGCATTAGCCTGTGGACCCGGACTGGTGGGCAATGGCAATGCACAGGAGCAGCGAAATGGCGATCCCAACAATAATCCTAATACCAATCAGTGCATCCCGGACGTGATTCCCGGGGAGAAAATCCTGATGAATGGCGCGTTCAAGACCCCCGGTCTGCGCAACGTGAAGTTTACCGGTCCGTACTTCCACAATGGCGCCAAGAAAAACCTGCGACAGGTGTTGGAAACCTACAAGACTGCAGGTCATTTCCCGACGATCAATTTCAACAATCTGGATGCGGGCATGAGGATTTTTGATCTTGGCCCTACCGACGAGGCCTCCGTGATCGAGATGATGGAAACCGGTCTGACCGATTGGCGTGTTGCGCATGATTCAGGCAAGTTTGATCATCCGGAGCTGTGTATCCCTCATGGGCATGATCCTGATACCGGCCAGACGTTGCTGGTATCCATTCCCGCGGTCGGGCAAGGCGGACATGGCGATCGGCTGCAAACCTTCGAAGAGCAGCTTGAAGATATACCGGGAGCACACAGCCTGCTTGAGCCGTGCTCAATGCCGGATATAGCCGATTTGGCGGGCAGATCATTGATCGATATCCCGCTCCAGCCTGTCGCGGTAGAGTAACAGGCAAATTGCCTGAATAGAAAATCAGTGCCAGGGTGGATCGAGCTGGCAGGCGCGGTCCGCCTTTTCTTGTCCCTCCAGCGGAGGTGCTGGCCCCTGCCATTATTGCGTTGATTAGCCGCAGCGGGGCCTATATCAGCCCTGCGCCGCGCAAGATGAATACCCCCAAAGTCACAGTAATGCTGGCCATCAGGGTTGTCAGAGCCACAATGTTGGCAGCCAGGCGATCGTTGCCACCCAGTGCCTTGACCATCACGAAGCTGGCGGCTGCCGTTGGGCTGGCAAAGAACAGGAACATCAGCCCGAGTTCCCGGCCTTCAAACCCGGCCAGCCAGGCGGCCAGCGTGCACAGTACCGGCAAGGTGACCATCTTCATGGCGCTGGCACTGATGGCCAGCTTGCGATCACTGCGCATGGCACTTAACGACAAAGTTCCGCCGATACAGAGCAGCGCCAGGGGCAGGGTCAGGGAGGCGAAATAATCGCCGCTGGTCATCAGCCACGCGGGCAGGGTGATCCCGGACCAGGCAAATGGCACGGCGACTACGACAGCGAGAATGAGGGGGTTGCGCACGATATCCCGGAGAATCCGTCTCCAGCTGGCAGCTTGCCCCGGTTGATAAGTGGTCAGCACAATGACCGAGAGAGCGTTGTAGGAAATGATCACCACGCCCAACAGCAGACCGCCCGCAGAAAGGCCGTAGTCGCCGTAAAGGCTGGCGGCCAGCGCGAGGCCGACGATACCGCAATTGCCCCGGAAGGCACCCTGGACATACACGCCCCGATCAGTCACTGGCACGGCTCGTAGCGCCCAGAGCCAGCAGAAAAGGAAGCTGGCCAGGGTGGCGATTACGAAAAATCCCAGCAGCGCAGGGTTGAGGGTAGTATCCAGGTCTGCACGTATGATGCTGAGGAATACCAGGGTGGGCAGAGTGGCCCGGAATACCAGTGCAGACGCGGTATTGATGAAGGTGGCGTCTATCCAGCCCAGGCGCCTGAGGCCCAGGCCGATAAACACCATGGCGAATACCGGCAGGGTGATCTCAAGGGTATTCAGGAAGGTGTCGAGGAGCGGCATCCTGGCGGTGGTTACCGGGTCTCAAAGCCGGTGAATTCACCAGTAGCCGGGCCCTCGGTGGCGTCGACCCTGTCCACGTCGGCCGCGGGCGGGCCATCGTTACACCATCGCTGCAGGGATGCCAATGCAGTCTGCGGCCCCTCGGCTATCACTTCCACACGTCCGTCAGGCAGATTTTTCGCGTAGCCGGTCACGCCGAGTTCCTCTGCCTTCTCTGCTGCCGAGGCGCGATAGTAGACGCCCTGCACCTTGCCGCTGATCCGCATTGTCAGCCTCTGATGGCTCATGGTCTGTTTCTCCCTTTTTCCGGTAAATGCTATACGGTGACTGTCTACAGTTTACGCCACACCAGCAATCGGTTGTTGGCGGGCATCTCATGGTCACTTTCGAGCCGGAATCCCGTCTGCTCTGCCAGTTTCAGCAGGTCATCCATATCGCGGATGCCCATGTGTGGTGCCTGCATGCGGAGATGCCGATCGAACTGACGATTGCTGTCGCTGGTATGCTTTGCACCGTAGCTGAATGGGCCATAAAGGCAAAATGGCATCCCCGTTCTCATCCGCTTTGCGAGGCCGGCGAACATCGCCTCCACTTCCTCCCATGCCATGATGTGGGCGGTGTTCGCAGAGTAAGCGCCATCGATACTGTCTCCTGGCCAGATCCCGGAAGCCACATCCAGCTCAACGGGCAGACGTAGGTTGTCCAGGGCGGCTTCCCTGATTCTGGCACGGCAGTGGGCGGTGGCACCAGGACGGTCGCTTGGCTGCCACACAAGATGAGGCAGTGCCGATGCGAAATGAACGGCGTGCTGGCCGGTACCCGTGCCGATTTCGAGTATTGTGCCCGGGGCGGTAAAGGTGTTCCTGATGCGGTCAAGTATAGGCTGCTTGTTGTTCTCGCAGGCCTGGGAGAAAGGCTTGTCGGGAGCCATGGTTTACACCTGTATCAGGTTCAGTTGCAGTATAGCCATATAGACTATCGTGCCAGAGGCGATGGATAAAAGCGCGTTGCGGCGCCATAGGTGAATCGCCACCACCAGGACAGCGGGTATCAATGCGTCAAAGCCCGGAAGAGTGTTGCTCCAGGTGGCAGAGCGCTGAAGATACACCGTCGCCAGCAGCGCCATGACCGCTGCCGGGAGATAACGGCCGAGGTGCCGGACCAGAGGGTGTTCCGTATGCCTATGGAAAAACAGGAACGGAATGACACGGGTGGCGAAGGTGGCAGCGGCGGCAACCGCAATGAATCCTGCCAGATACCAGCTATCAGCCATGGCCTGCCCCCTCAGCGTCCGGGGTACGGCGAAGATTAAGGTACTGTACCAGCAATACCACGCTGACAACCACGATGGCCCCGATCAGCTGGTGTGCCTGTGGCAGAACAAGAATGGCGAGTGCGGCGGCGGCAGCACCGGCGATAACCGGGAAGGCATCGCCAAGTGCCTTGTACTGTTCGATGGTCAGGACGATGAAGAGGGCCACGAGCGCAAACTCGATACCGGTGCTGTCGAACGCAACGTTGGCGCCAAGAAGGGCGCCGAGGGCGCAGCCCATGACCCAGTAGCATTGGTTGAAGAGAGTGATGCGGAAATCCACCGCCTGCTCATGATGCCTGTCTGCAGAGCGTGCGCGGCTCGTCAGCAGGGAATAGGTCTCGTCGGTCAGGCCGAAAATCAGGTAGGCCTTGCGCCAGCCCGCCCCGTGAAACTGGCCCAGCAGGGAAAGACCGTAGAACAGATGGCGGGCATTCAGCACGAACATGGCAATGAACACCTCCAGCAGCCCGGCCTGGGCTGCCAGCAGACTGACCGCGAGAATCTGCCCGGCACCGGCATAAATCAGGATGCCCATGACCGGGGCTGCCCACCAGGGATAATCCAGTTGGGTGGTAAACAGCACACCAAAAGCCATGCCCAGAGGCAGGTAGCCGAACAGGATAGGCAGTGTCAGACGGAAAACGGATTGGTTCATATCGTGCCCGATAACTGAAAGCAGGGATGATAGAGAATCCTTTGGGTGTTGAGAAGTCGGGCCTTCTACATCCGCCTCAAACCCATTACCATTGTCGGTTTGAGGCGGAGCACACAATGACCGACGACACAGGCCAGGAGCCCCAGGCGGATCCCCGCGAAGAGAAATTCGTGGTAGACGCGGAACTTCTCCCGGACGACCAGCTAGAGGGGCTTGTCGACGAGTACTGCACCCGCTATCACGGCCTCAACGATACTGAAAACCCCATGGCGGAGCGGGAGCGGGTGAAGTCGGCAGTCCGGCGTGGGGATCTGGTGGTCTGGTTTGACCCGGTTGAAAATACGGCAAGCCTGGGCAATCCGGACGCAAGCGCGTGACCTGGTCCCGGTATTGGTGGATGCATCTACCGCCGGGCACCCTTAACCGGTACAATCCGTGAATTCCAATAAATGCCGCGTGCGAGGTGAGTTTTGATCAGGGTATTGGTTGTAGATGACCATGAACTGGTCAGGTCCGGTATTACCCGGATGCTGGCGGACAACCCGGATATTGATGTCATCGGCGAGGCCGCTTCGGGTGAGGACGCCATTGATTTTGTGCGCAAAGACAGGCCGGACATCGTGTTGATGGATATCCGCATGCCGGGTATTGGCGGGCTGGAAGCCACACGCCGGATTCTGCGCATTGATGATGCGATCCGGGTAATCGTGGTAACCGCCTGCGCCGATGATCCTTATCCCACACGCGTGATGCAGGCCGGTGCATCGGCATACATTACCAAGGGTGCCGATATCAATGAAATGGTGCGGGCCATTCGCATGGCCCATTCGGGGCAGCGCTATATCAGCCCTGAAATCGCCCAGAAAATGGCGCTCAAACAGCTTGGAGGCGGGGATGCGCTGGACGAAAACGGTGAATTGACGCTCTTTGACCGGTTGTCCGAGCGCGAAATGCAGATTGCCCTGATGGTGGTGGACTGCCAGAAAGTGCAGGACATTTCCGACAAGCTGTGCCTCAGTCCCAAAACCGTCAACAGTTACCGCTATCGGATTTTCGAAAAACTGGAAATTTCCAGTGACGTTGAGTTGGCCCTGATGGCGGTCAGGCTCGGGTTACTCGATGCCGACAAGGCCTGACTCCCAAACTGAGGCTCCGGAGGCCGGGAATGGCAGGGAGTTCGATACCAAAAGCTTCCTCAAACAGCTGACCGAAAGGCCCGGCGTCTATCGCATGTATGACGCCAGCGGCAATGTGCTTTACGTGGGCAAAGCCCGCAACCTCAAAAAACGCGTCACCAGTTATTTCCGCAAGACCGGCCTGGCCCCGAAAACCGAGGCACTGGTTTCCAGGATAAATTCCATCGAGGTCACCATTACCAGCAGCGAAACGGAAGCGCTGTTGCTCGAACAGAACCTGATCAAGACCCTGCGGCCTCCCTATAACATTCTGCTGCGGGATGATAAATCCTATCCCTATATTTACCGCTCCTCACACGATGACTATCCATCGCTGACGTTTCGTCGTGGGCGCACCAAAAAAGGTGGCGGTACCTGGTACGGGCCGTTTCCAAGCTCCGGCGCGGTCAAGGAAAGTCTTAATATTCTACAGAAGATATTCCGCGTAAGGTCTTGTAGTGAAAGCTATTTCAGGAACCGGACCCGTCCCTGTCTGCAGTACCAGATCAACCGGTGCACGGCTCCCTGCGTAGGCTTTATTACGCCAGAGGATTACCAGGAAGACATGCGTCACGCCACCATGTTCCTGGAAGGCAAGAACCCCGCCATTCTGCAGGACCTGATGGCAGCGATGGAAACGGCGTCGAAAAATCTGGAATTTGAGAAGGCCGCTGCCTACCGGGACCAGATCAACCACCTTCGCCATGTGCAGGAACAGCAGAGTGTCCACGGCGAAGGAGGCGATGCGGATGTGGTCGCTATTGCCCAGGATGCCGGCGTGGTCTGCATCGTGGTTATTATCGTGCGCGGTGGCCGGGTGCTGGGCACCAAGGATTACTTCCCGCGGTACTCCCTTGAGCAGTCCGAGGGGGAGCTGTTAAGTGCATTCCTGGGACAGTATTATTTCGGTGGCAGCGCTCGGCGGGAAATCCCTCCGGATATCCTGGTGCCGGTGGATGTGGAAGGACAGGAGTTGCTGTCACAGGCGTTGACAGAATCCGCAGGACGGGACACCCGGGTCCGCAAGAATGTGCGGGGCGAGCGCCGGCGGTGGCTGGAAATGGCCATGACCAATGCCCGTCAGACTCTGCTGTCCCACCTGGCCAGCAAAGAGACTGTCTATCGTCGCCTGCTGGCGCTGCGGGATCTGCTCGACCTTCCGGAAACCCCGTCGCGTATGGAGTGTTTCGACATCAGCCACAGCCACGGTGAAAACACAGTCGCATCCTGCGTGGTTTTCGACGAGAATGGGCCGCTGAAAAGCGATTACCGCCTGTATAATATCGAAGGTGTAGCCGCCGGCGATGACTATGGTGCCATGCGTCAGGTGCTGACCCGGCGCTACAGGCGCATGGTGGCGGGTGAGGGTAAACGTCCCGACCTGGTGTTCATTGACGGTGGTAAGGGGCAGTTGAATATTGCCCGGGAAGTGTTTGATGAGCTTGGAATTAAAGATATTCCGCTGATCGGTGTGGCCAAGGGTGTTACACGACGGGCAGGGATGGAACAGTTGATCGATGGCATGACCGGCGACCTGTATCGGGTACCGGCGGATTCCCCGGCATTGCACCTGATTCAGCACATCCGGGACGAGTCACATCGTTTTGCCATTACTGGCCATCGCGCAAGACGTGACAAGAAGCGCCGACAGTCTACCCTTGAAGGTATCGAGGGGGTGGGGCCCAAGCGCCGCCGTGACCTGATTCGTTACTTTGGCGGCATCCAGGAGCTTCGCAAGGCCAGTGTCGACGAAATGTCCAAGGTTCAGGGGATCAGCAGGAATCTGGCGGAAACCATCTACGCAGTACTGCATGACGAATAGGGACAGCATGAATTTACCAAATATCCTCACTCTTTCCCGCATCCTGATGATTCCGGTTTTCGTGATCATCTACTACCTGCCGGCCGAGTGGAGCTATCTCGTCAGTGCTGGCCTGTTTGGCCTGGCCGCGGCTACTGACTGGCTGGACGGATATCTGGCGAGAAAGCTGGACCAGAGCACACCGTTCGGGGCCTTTCTGGACCCGGTTGCGGACAAACTGATGGTGGCGGTTGCCTTGACGGTGCTGATCGAGTCCCATGGCAGTTTCATTCTTACGGTCCCGGCCACAGTGATTATCGGCCGGGAAATCGTGATTTCGGCGCTGCGTGAATGGATGGCGGAAATCGGAAGCCGTGGGAGTGTGGCGGTATCCTACATCGGCAAAATCAAAACCACGGCACAGATGGTGGCGATTATCATGCTGCTGGCGTTTCCGCCAGGTGTTGTGTGGACCTATGTGGGAACGGTATTGCTGTATGTCGCAGCCGTACTGACCCTGTGGTCAATGATTCTCTATCTCAAGGCCGCCTGGCCAGACCTGTTTCCCGAGAAGGAAGCAGGCTGATACGGTTCAGAGCTGTTCGGCTGTCCATTCAATCACCTGCCTGGCCAGTTCATCACTGGCTTTCCCAAAAGCCTCTACCACACTTGCAACATCCTCGCCGTTGGCCGGGCGGGTAACCCCGAAGTGCTTGCTCGCGAGGGTTTCGCGAGAGCGCTCGTTAATCAGTTGCAGGTTCAGTTCAAGATGGACAACCGGGTTGCCATTGCGGTGCTCTCCACCCGGGTATTCGGCCTGGAACCGGGTCAGGTCGCCAGCCAGTGTCAGGTCGCTGCGCGCCGGACTGGTATTCCCCACCACCGTTGCCAGCCGCCCGTCCTGCCGGAACGATTCGAGCAGGTAGTTGCCAACAATGATTGGCGAACGATTGCTCCAGCGGGCTCCCTCGTAGGCACGGATCTCGTGGGCATCCGGTTTGACCAGAATACGGTTGCTGTCGATCGGCGCCACCGCCAGGGGGGTGGTAACACGCAGAGTGCGGTCGACGGATTCAGCCGCCGTCTCCTGCACTGCCGGCGCCGGCAGCTGAAAAATCTGATGAGCCGGCTGGTCCGGAAACACGGTACAGGCAGTCAGTGACAGGGTGGCCGCAGCGGCAATCACTCGTCGCATCAATGGGGCTATCACGGATTAAACTCCCTTATCGGGTCGCGGCCCAGCAGCAGGCCTGCCGGATCGTCTTCAAAGCGGTAGACGACATTGTTGAGGCTTCGCAGGGTGTTGCGCAACTCCCGCATAGCGGGAGCCAGTTCTGCCGCACCCCGCATGCCCTGGTCCAGAGCGCCCTCATTCCTGGCTGTAAGTTGCTCCAGCCTGGTGGTGGTGGCCTCCAGAGAGTCCATGGCGCTCTGGGCGGTGGTAAATAACTGCCGGCCTTCGTTGTCCAGCAGAGAATTGGCGGTAAGGCCGAAGCGTCGGAAGGTTTCCAGTGTAGCCTCGGTCTGACCGCTGAGCTGATCAAAACTGGCTACCAGCCTGCTCAGCTCTTGCCGCTGTTCCAGCAGGCCTGATGATATGGCCTCGATGTTCTCCAGGCTATCGGTGAGGTTGCGGGCATTTTCCGGCGAGATCATGGCATTGGCGTTCGACAATACCTCATCAAGTTTGGCGAAGAGTTTTTCGCTGCTGGCCATGAGTGTATTCAAGGCTGATGGCTCAGCCTGAATTTCAGGGGGGGACTTACGGTCGCCGTCCAGCGTACGGCTTTCGGGTTTTCCGCCCTTGAGTTCAATGCTCATGCTGCCGGTAATATTGGTCAGGGCGAGGCCCGCCCGGGTGTCTTCCTTGATAGGTACATCGCTGTAAACGCGGATAAGAGCCCTTACGTTGCGGGGATCCTCCGGATCGAGCCTGAGTTCGTAGACATCGCCCACCTCGATACCGCTGTATTTGACAGGGCTTCCTTCGGTCAGCCCGCTGACGCCACGATTAAAGATAACCTCGTACCACGAATACTCACGGTCTGCGCTGGTCTTGCCCAGCCAGAGTGCGAATAGCAGGGCGCTGGCCAGAAAGATCAGGGTGAACAGTCCAATCAGGACGTGATGTGCTCTGGGTTCCATCTCAGCATTTCTCCCGGTTCATTCAGTTTCCCCGCTGTTCGCTGTCCTTGTATGTTGGGCAGCCCGCCCACGTGGGCCATGGAAATAATCACGGATCCAGGGGTCGTCGGTGGATTCAACGGTCTCCAGTGTGCCGTCAACAAGTACCCGTTTATTGGACAACACTGCCACCCGGTCGCACGTGCTGTACAGCGTATCCAGGTCGTGGGTGACCAGAAACACGCTGAAGCCCAGCGCGTCCCTCAAGGTAACAATCAAGCGGTCAAACGCGGCCGCACCAATGGGGTCAAGTCCGGCCGTGGGCTCATCAAGAAACAGAACTTCCGGATCCAGCGCCAGTGCCCTCGCCAGTGCAGCGCGCTTCACCATGCCGCCGGAGAGCTGGGCGGGAACCATGGTGTATGCGTTTGCGGAGAGGCCAACCAGCGCCAGCTTCACCCGCGCCAGATGTTCGGCGTCTTCCCGGGACAGCCTGGCGTGTTCGATCAGCGGCAACGCAACATTTTCCTGCAGTGTCAGCGACGAAAAAAGGGCGCCACTCTGGAATAACACACCAAAGCGCCGCTCGACCCGGGACCGTTGATCCGGCGAGAGCGCCTGTAACTCCTGGCCAAAAACCTCAATGGCTCCTGAATCGGGCTGAACAAGCCCCACAATACTGCGTAACAATACAGACTTACCGGTTCCGGACCCGCCAACGACGCCCAGTATCTCGCGACGGTAGAGATCGAGATCCAGATTTTTGTGGACCTCGTTGTTACCAAACCGGTTGCAAAGCTTCCGGACCCTGATAACGATATCCTGTTGCGAGGACTGTTCGCTCACCAACCCATCTCCATGAAGAAAATTGCAGCAATGGAGTCCAACAGGATTACCATGAAGATCGACTGTACCACGGCAGAGGTGGTGTGCTCACCGACGGATTCGGCACTACCGGCTGCCTTGAAGCCCTCCAGGCAGCCGATCACTGCGATAACAAAGGCGAATACCGGAGCTTTTCCGATCCCCACCAGGAAGTGTATCGTGCTCACATCGCTCTCCAGGATGTTGACGATCTGGGGTATGGAAATATCCAGGACAATCACGCACACCAGTGAGCCGCCGACGATGCCACTGACCATGCCGACAAAGGTCAGTATCGGCAGGGAAATAACCATCGCCAGTACGCGGGGTATCACCAG
This sequence comes from Marinobacter orientalis, assembly GCF_004792665.1. GTDB lineage: Bacteria > Pseudomonadota > Gammaproteobacteria > Pseudomonadales > Oleiphilaceae > Marinobacter > Marinobacter orientalis. The sequence continues at coordinate 40,163 of NZ_SRZX01000004.1, read as the reverse complement.
AAGCTCAATCGGGCTGAGCCCGAAGGTACGCAGGGCGTCGATTTCCTCATTGGCTTTCATGGACCCGAGCTGTGCCGTAAAAGCACTTGCAGTGCGGCCGGCCAGGAGAATGGCTGCTAACAGCACGCCAAATTCCCGCAGGAAGGAAAACGCCACCAGGTTGACGGTGTAAATGGTCGCGCCGAAGTCATCAAGAACGGTGGCGCCCAGAAAAGCGACCACGGCGCCCACCAGAAAGGTAAGCAGGGCAACGATAGGCAATGCGTTGAGCCCGGTCTGGTGGATATGGGCGACCAGGGGTGTCACCCGCCACCGCCAGGGGGTGGGCAGAATCGCGGCCATCGTAGCAAGGATCTGCCCGGTAAAGCCCATCAGCAGGCGTTGCTGGCCCCAGTAATCCGCGACCTGTTGGCCAACCCTTGCAAGAAAAGCGGTTATTACAGATTCGTTCTGCGGCAGATCCTCGTCCGGCGCGGCCATGGCATCGGCGACCAACCGTAACAGGTCCCGGCGCTCGGCAGGCAGTTCAGATGCCTCGTCAGTCAGCTCCGCTAACCTTTGGGCCCCCAGGAGATCGGCCAACAGTGAGGCTCCTGCTGTATCGAGCGCTGCAATGGACGTGAGCTCCGGGCAATGGTCGTTCGCTTTCTGCGATGCCAGTGCAGCTGTTACCTCCTGCTTTAATCTGGCGTAGTTCGGCAGTGTCCAGTCGCCAGTGATGACGAGGCGATCAGCGTGATACTCGAGCTGGCCGGGTGAGGGCATCTGAAATTCCTGTGTCTGTGTTCAGGAAATGTCGTTGTGTGTTCCTGATACTAGCGGAAATTCTATCATTGGACTGCCTGTTCTTTGTGTGAAAAACGATCGGAATCTGAAGTAAAACAGAAAGTTGAAAAAAGTGGTTGACGAAAACAGTCGAATCCGTAGAATACGCTCTCGTTGATCAAGCGGGAATAGCTCAGTTGGTAGAGCACAACCTTGCCAAGGTTGGGGTCGCGAGTTCGAATCTCGTTTCCCGCTCCAATCGACACAGTCTCTCAATGCCCACCTGAGAGCATAAAAGTTACGAATCCCCTTCGGACTTTTCCCGGCGCGGTGGCAGAGTGGTTATGCAGCGGACTGCAACTCCGTTAACGCCGGTTCGATTCCGACCCGCGCCTCCATTTTTCACGATTAAAATCAACACATTACCTTTGTCGATTTTAGTTGCATTCCTGACCCAAAAAATACCCAAATTAAACCCAAAATATTATCCGCTTCAATGCATGGCAGAAGAGCGAATCACCGAATGCGCAAAGCATCTTGAACAAGCTTGGTTAGCTGTCGGATGTGACCAGAAAGACAGCCTCTTGTTCCAATGCTTTACCGCTTAGCTTGAGCGCCTCAAAAAGCTCCAGCACCTCCTCTGGCTCCTGATAGGAACCTAATTTCCCCTCGGCGTTGGCGACATATTTAAGAGTATTGCGCCACACTTCAGGATCGCCATAGCGTTGCAGTTTTCGTTTCCAGTCAGGCATTAGCCATAGTTCGATGTTTTCACCTAGCGCTATCCGCAGGCGAGCGTAGTTCTCGAGACCAACGCCATCATAGTCTGGAAAGAAAAGAATCCGTGGGCTTCGCATTTTACCGCATAACCACTCTACCAGCCGTTCGCTGATCTGGCCCTGATAATAGAGTACAGACCCATGCAGGTCCTTGGGCACCCAGCTGGTGTCGTCCAGCAGGCTCTGATTTTCCACCAGCCACAAGGGGCTGTCTGTGGTCAGGGAAGTTTCCACCTGACCGATATCGATGGCGAGGGCGCCGGCGAGATATGTCAGTTGCCATAAATCGAGTGCCTTTTCGTCACACTGCCACGTTATGCCTGGGGTTGTTGCTTTCAGTAGCCTGTAAGAAGCCTCGTGCGAGTTCTTTCGACCTTTTGTGGACCGGGTAAGCCCGAGGTTTTGTGCCCGAATTGGCACCGCCTGGTTGTCTAATTCAGCATCAGGTCTTAACTCCCGCAGGTTCTGCATAAAGACTGGTGGGTTGCTGATCCGGTAGACAGTGCCGTTGCCCTGACGCTTCTTGGTTATGCAAGCGGTCCTGATAATGAACTCATCAAGCACCCGTTTTTGTGAGGGGGTGAACCGTGAACCGAGGCATTCTCCGCCGGAATCCTCAAGTTTGATCAATGCTTCTCTGAGCGATCTGTTCATTGATGGAAGCTCATGCCTTGACAGCCTCAAGCGGCTGCAGAATCTGCCAGTGCTTACGGCTGATATGGTTCATGCCGTTGCTCATCTGCTGGATGGGCACGCAGTAGTGGGCGGTAATCAACGGCGAAGGCGAAGCAAACATTAGTGCGAAACCGAATTCGGAAGCTGTTTTGATCAGGCTTCTCTGGTTGGCGGCATCCAGCGCCAGGGCTTCGTCCAGGTAGCACAACGCCTGGACATTGCGGGTCTTGTCCTGCATCAGGTGCAGCATGGCCAGCCCGGTGACCAGCTTGGCCATCAGCACGGTGCCGTTGGAGGCTGCGCTGTCGATGTCATCAAAGCTTTCGATGGCCTGGTTCTCTTTGCCCAGTTCGAAGGTGAGACGAAACAGATCGGCAACCTTCAGCCCATGGCGAGCGCTACCTTCGTCGATCAGTAACTGGCGGGCTTGGTCCAACTGTCGGTCGTCCAGTACGCTGGTCTGATTGAATAGCTCGAAGGATTCGCCAGATTCCACTTTTTCTGACGTCTGGATCAGCAGGTCGATGGCTTCGACAAGGTGACTCTCGTGAACCGGCTGAATGCGGAATACCTTGAGGTCTGACAGTTTTCTGCGGCTGATCAGTCGGTTGAATTCATGCATGGCATTTTCGAACGACTGCAGGTTGCCGCGAAGATCCCGGAGGCTGGCCGTCACAGTGACCACGGCACTGCGGGCTTTCTTTTCCAGGGCTTCTGCTTCCCGGGCCAGATGGTGGCGAAACTCTACCATCAACCGGATTTCCTCTTCCGGATTGGGTGCATACTGGAACTTGGTCAGGCCACTGCTGTGGAGGGTGATGCGCCGGTGGTGCAGATCCCGGTCCAGGTCCTTCAGTTGATAACAGTCCCGCTGATAGTCCCGCAGCGTTTGCGCCAGTTGGTCGAGCGGTAGCTCCGTGTCGCCAACCCAGGGAGTATGGGGCAGGTCGGAGAGCCAGTTAAACTGGTCGTCTGAGTCGCCACGGTTCTGACGGATGCGATCTATTTCCTGGTGAGCGGTGTCCAGGGCCTGTCTCTTGTTGATCAGTTCCTGAATCTGATCCCTCAGCGTTTGCTGCTGTGCGCTGGCCTGTGTCTGGGCTTGATCAATCTCCGCCAGCTCCTGCCTGGCTACCTCCATTTCTTTTAAGCGATCCGGGCGGGATTTCTGAAGTTGAGTCAGCTCGTCAAACTGTTCCAGATCTTTTTCCAGGCTTTTTACTTCCTGCTCCAGTTCTGCCTTACGCTTCTTCTGGCTCTCCATTTCCCGGCTGGCTGCCTTCTGTTCCTGCAATTGCCGGAGCCGGCCCTGGCAATCCTCAATCAGTTGGGCAATCTCTTCTGCTGATCGCTGTTCATACTGTGGTGCCTGGTTTGCAACAGACAGATTCAGCCCGGGGAGTTCAAACCAGTCTTCGGGCATATCTTGCAGCCATTGTAGAAGCTGCTGAGACTCGAGTTGATAGTCCCCAGGGGACAGGGTAAGCAGTTGCCGGTTGAGCCCCCGGTTGAGAACACTGAGCTGCTCTTCGGAGAGGTGTTGTTTGAGCGTGAGGTAAAGGTTGTCCGACAGCGTTTCCTGTTCCTTGCGGAGTGCCGAGAGCTCCTGTTCCTCGCGCCGGAGCTGATGGTCAGTGGCGACAGCAGACTGTCCATGGGCATTGGTGAGCAGGGCGATCTGACGGTCGCGTTCTTCGGTAGCGCTGGCAAGTTGCTGCTCGAGCTGGCTGCGATCATGGATTAGAGTGAACCGGTTCTCCAGTTCGTCACAGCGCTGCTCATTCTTCTTCAATGCCGCCAGCTGCTGATTGAGTTCACTCTGGCGACGGGTTTGATCCCTGTCCCTCTGAAGCAAGTCCGCCTCCTGCTTTTGCAGGTTCTGATGCTGATGCTCGAGGCTTTCGCTTTGTGTCTGGTAATGGTTTTGCCAGCGTTGCAGGCCATCATCGATCAGCGGTCGTCGGGCAATGATTCGGCCTCTGGTGGCGAGTCGCTCGTCCTGTTGCCGCTCCAGCTCGTCGATCAGGGTTTGCTGGTTATGGGCTGCCCGATATTGTTCCCGGTCCTGGTTTACCTCAGCGAAGGCCTTGTCCCATTCCTGTTTGAAATCCACCACTGAGTCCGGCAGCTGGCGGCTGAAGATCTGCAGCAGATGACGTTTTACTTCGCCGGAACTGAGTTTGTCCAGGCGCAGGGTCCGGGTGAGAACCTGACGGTAAGCGTTGGCATCCTTGCGGTTCTCCAACCGGAACACGGTAAATTCGGAGCTGGTCTGTCCCCGCCTGCGGGCACCGCCGTAGACCATCTCGGCAAAATCAGCGGATGAGTAGAAACTGGCCGTCCGCCCGTGGTGAGCCAACTGCTCCAATAACTGTGGTTGTGTCACCAGCTTGCCATTGTCCAGCCTGTACTCCTCGATATGCAGAGGGCCCTGATAGGCAAAATAATTGTAGTCATGGCTAACTCCCTTGCCCACACACCCTAGCACCACAGAGCCAGATTCAGGCAAAGTGACTTCCAGCAGGATATAACTGCTGTTGGATGGGAAGTAGAAACGTCTCGCCTTGTCTTTGTCGTGGGCGCCAAAATCCAGGTGCCGCTTGTCGATAATCAGCAGGTATTGCAGGGCATTAATCAGGCTGGTCTTGCCAGTATTGTTGGGGGCAATCAGAGAAACTGACTCATCCAGAGGGAGCTCTGCTCGCTCATAGCCGGCGCTGTTGAGAAGTACCAGCTGCTGGAATCCGTAATCGGAACTCATAGGGAATTATCCTCGTCGTCCTGATCGCCTGCCCAGGACACATCTTCATCCTGATCCACCTGGCTGGCCAGTTCTTCGTAATGATCCAGGTAACGACACACAGCAGGCAACAGCTGCCAGGCTCCGCCATCGTAACGGGCAAAGCCGAAGTTTTCTGCGGTTCTCATCAGGCTCACCAGGCCGGACAGATCCAGCTCTTCTGCCTCCAGCAAGTCCTGGTGTTGCTCGAAAACCGTTGTCAGCAGGGTTTGATCGATTCGCCAATGCTCGAATTTCATCAGCGGAATACCGGCATCCGCTTGAGTATCAAAGATGACCATGAACAACAGCGCCAGTTGTCGTGTGGCTTTGTTGGTATTGCTGCTTCCGTCGTCCTGATGGAACCAGGCGAAGCCCCGGCCATCAAGGCGAAGGTCAGAACCCAATGCGCTAAAAATGGCGGTATAGTCGTCTAGGTTGCGCTCAAGTTCTTCCCATAACACCGGCTCCGCAATCCGGTTGAGGTGCCGGCCCCGGTTGAACCAGCGAAAAAGCAGGGCCAGATTCGGCAGGTTGTTGGCGATTTGCTGGAATTGGCTGGTATTACTCACGGATTTTGCTCATCGGTTGTGTCAGACGATAGGGCCAGTAATGCACTGAAACCTGGGAAAGGGCGGATGTTGTAGGCTGCGCTTCCAGCTCCACCTCCCATAGGTCCTCCCGTGCCAGGTCATGATAGAGCCGCAGAAGAACCTGGTCAGGTAGGGAGGGGTAGTGATGCTTCAGCCACTCAAGCAGGTTGCTGACTGGGAGTGCATCGGATAACTGTCGTCGGAGCTGGTCTTCGTCAATCCACTCAGCAATGGTTATGGGCGCTGCATCCACTTCGTCCGGGAACTCCCGTTCACTGGGCTCAAACTTCCTGGCTTCGGCCATGATTGTTTTCACCTCGTCGCCTACAGACACACTCCGGCTCTGATTCACGCGCCACACCGGCAGCCAGGAATGACCTTGGCGTTTGCGAAAGGTGCGGTTGAGTCCTTTTTTGCGAACCTGTCCCAACAGCCGACTGATGGCTGAGGAAAGATTGTTATGCTGGCGTGCTTCTTCTCGGAGGGGTAACAGAATATCAGCACACTGCTGAGCCGTGATTCGCCCCAGTCGGCGTAGTTCCTTGGCCTGATAACCAACGTGCCGGAGACGGTTGAGATGGCTGTAGAGTGCGCCTTTGGTGACCAGGCGATTGTAGCCGAGGTCGAGGGCGTCTTCCGCTGCGGCGAGGTGGTGGTAGAAAATGCCGGAAGGTCCGGAATCCATCATCTCGTTCATCGGTTCAACATACTGATCGTAGGCGTCGAGGACGGACTTGTAGCGTTTTGCTATGGGAGCCCGAGTGTCTGCTGACTTTGCTTGCTCGGCCAGCTCGGCAATCGCATGGCGGTCCTGCTCCAGCTGGCGGGCAATATCTCTGAACAGGGTAGAAAGTCGGTTAATAGCCTGGGTCTGCTGGCCGGTATCTCCGGCTTCGATGCCGGCGGTGAGAGCCTCAGTCGCGCCACGAATTGCTTCGATGCGCGCCTGAATGACTGAAGACAGTCCCAGTTCGTGTTCATGCGTCAGGCCACGCACAAACTCAAGTACATGGGCATTGACCACGAAGCTTTCAGAGCGACTTTGAACCTCCAGCACGCCACTTGCCAAAAGCCTGCGTAGAGCATCCCTGACTTGAACGTCGTCCAGGGCCGGTTGAGCCTGGCGAATGGCAGCAAGAACCTGCTCTTCGGAGAACGCCGGCATCTCCCGGGTGGCCCGCACCAGTGCCTCGACAGTTTCCCATTGCTCAAAAAGTGTTCGAGTGAGGTGTTTTGGGCTAGGCATGGTGCTCAGTCGCCCTTTGAAGCAAGGCGGGCGTCTAAGCCAAAGAAAACGGCCGCGTTCACCAACGCTTCATCCTCACTGATTAGTTGAGCCTGGTGATGTTCTGCGCATGCCAAGTGCAGTGCATCCAACGTCCTCAAGCTTGTCTTCCTTGTGCCAATCCAGTGGCTGGCCCGTTTATAGTGGGCCGTTTCAATGGGGCACAGGCTGAAGCGCCCATGGCTGACGTCATCATGGAATGCACTTTCGATCCGGTTCGCCTGGGGTTCGCTGAGCTCTCCCATCCGAACCCATCGGGCCAGTGCGCTTGCCACCTCGACTTCCGTCAGATGACTGATAAGAACCGGCTGGGTTTGCGACTCAAGCAATGTCTGAACTCGATCGCTAGCGTGCTCTTGTCTGTAGTAGGGGAGAACGGCGCTCGTATCGAAGTACAACATCAATAGCGCTCTTCATCTCTTAGTTCCCGTACCGCTTGCGCAGAGTTTTCCCTGGCAGGTGGCAGAGATGCTCTGAGTTCCGAACGGTCTGGAAACTGGATCTTTTCGGGCAGGGCCGCGGTCAGGCGTGCGGCAGGTTTACCGTGGCGCAGAATTACAACCTCTTCTCCTGCGGCCACAGCGTCCAAAAGATTTGAGAGCTTTTCCCGGGTTTCCCGAACATTGATCGTTTGCATGATTCTCACCCTATGCGTGTACACAAATAGTGTACTCCCAGTAGAAGTTCCATAGCAATCAGGACCGTCGAAGAATTTTCGATTTTACCTCGCTCACTCAGATACTTTCTGCTCCCGCTCAAATCTGATCGTTGTCCTCGCCCGCTTCGGCGGCTTGATCAACCGATAATGATTACGCATAGCTTCCGTTTCATGACCGTCTTTGTCATCTTCTCCCTGGCTCAGGAATTCTTCAGTCAGTCCCTTCTTGCAAGATCGCTGAGGTGATACATGCCGCCATAGCCGGCTTTCTTGCAGGCATCTCTCCATGCGGCATGCATCGTCCTGTGTTTAACTTGCTACCGATTCTGGTCTTGTGACGAGCAAAGCGGATAATCTCCACGATCAACGGGTTTGTCGTAAAGCTCGCCCCGGCTTTCCTTCAGATTAAACACGTCGATCGGCTGTTGACTCATCATATAGATGAGATCACAAATCTTTGCGCGCCAGGTTCCGTCCATGTCGCGTTTGTTGTGGCGGTGAACGCATAAATGCTCCGTGATCTTCCGGTAGGCTTCATCGGGGATCAGCACTTTGCGCTTTTCTTCGGCTGCCTTACGGATATCAATCATCGGATTTCTGTCAATAAGACCTTCCTGAACGGCATGGAGGAAGACACGGTTCAACGTGTTCTTGAGGCTATTGTAACGTGTCGGCATCGGCAACCATGGGGAGAGCAGTTTACGAATCTTGCGAAGAATTTGAGGGTCGGAAAGAGGAAATCTTGCGTCGTCACTCTGTTCCAGCTGCCGGGCGTCGCTTGCGTAATCAACTCTGGTTGGCATAGCGACAGGCGCTCCTTTGTTTGGTCCTCGTCGGGATAGGGCTCGGCACTCCGACCAAACTATGGGCTTGCCTTTTACTTGATGGCCAAGGACCTCCGTTCTCCATTTCTTCAGGTAGTCCTGGAGAAGGATGTGATCCCCTTTACTTGCCGGTGTCGAAAAACTATTCAATTTTTCAGCGAGGGAGTTGGTCTGCCACTCATGGACTTCTGCTTCCCACGATTGGCTAAGTACCGACCACCGCCTAATTGCGACGTTTCGATCCTTCGTTCTCAAACTGCCACGTTTTTTGGTTGTGGAATGGACCGCAAAGTAGACGCCATCCTCGCTCAGATAGAGACCGGGGTACCTGTGCAGCGTGGATTTTCTTTCAGAGCGATATCTCGGGGCCATGTCAGACCCGCGCCTCCATTATTTATTTCCCCAATATTCCTCACATTGAAAGCTTCAGCCGAGGAGCAATTCCCTATCCAACCAGCTTCGGATCTCTAGCGCCGGGATAGCCGGATGTGTTTCAATGATTTCTAGATAGTCAGGCCAGCCAACAAGGCTGTCTTTTGTACCTCTGGGCCTGGTCAAAAACAATGAGTACAAACGAAGAAAAGCCCAAACGCCGGCGCTCTGCCCTTCGTGGCCGGCAACTGCAGTCGACTGTACTGTCGGAGCTGCGGGACCTGATCGGTGACGAACGTAGTGATTCGTCATTGCGCCAGCGCGATCGTCTGATCGAGCACCTGCATGCAGTGCAGGACGCTTACGGTTACCTCTCCATGCCCCTCCTTCGCGCCCTGGCCGCCTTCATGAATCTGCCAATGGCCGCCATTTATGAAACGGCTACCTTTTACGCCCATTTCGACGTTATTCACGACGAGCAAACGCCACCGCCGGAGATAACTCTGCGGGTGTGTGACTCGCTCTCCTGTCAGTTGGCCGGAGCAGAAGCGTTGCATCAGGCGCTATCGGATGGGGCTGATCCCAAAACGGTGAGGGTACTGCGCGCCCCCTGCATGGGTCGCTGCGAAACGGCGCCCGTGGTGGCCGTTGGACATCATCATGTGCTGAATGCCAACGCCCGGAGTGTTGAGGCCGCGGTAGAGCAGGGGCAGGTTCAGCCAGAGGAAATTTCCTGGCAACGTCTGGCGGACTATCGGTCGGCCGGCGGTTATCAGTTGCTGATGGATTGCCGTGAAGGCCGGGTGAGCATCGAATCACTGGCGAAGGAACTCGAGCATGCAGGCCTTCGCGGCCTCGGCGGCGCCGGATTTCCCACCTACCGTAAATGGCAGGCGGTGCGGGCTGAGCCGGGGCCACGCTATGCGGTGATCAACGCCGACGAAGGTGAACCGGGCACGTTCAAGGATCGCTATTACCTGGAACGAGAACCCCACGTATTCCTCGAGGGCGCGCTGGTTAGCGCCTGGGCGGTTGAGGCGAAGGCCCTATACATTTATCTGCGGGACGAGTACCCCGGGCTGCACAGAGTGCTGACCGAAGCCATTGCCGAGCTGGAGTCGGCCGAAATCGTCGAGCCCGGTTTTATCATCCTGCGCCGTGGCGCCGGGGCCTATATCTGCGGCGAGGAATCCGCCCTTATCGAGTCACTTGAGGGCAAGCCCGGCAAGCCACGCCATCGCCCGCCGTTCGTTGCCCAGAAAGGGCTCTTTGGCCAGCCCACCCTGGTCAATAACGTCGAGACGGCTTACTGGATCCCGCGCATCCACGCCATGGGCGCTGACTGGTTCGCCAGCCAGGGGCGGCATGGGCGCCGCGGCCTTCGCAGCTTTTCGGTCTCCGGGCGGGTCGCGACGCCCGGGGTTCATCTCGCTCCCGCCGGCATTACTCTTAATGAACTGATCGAAGAATACTGCGGCGGCATGGCAGAAGGGCACCAACTCCTAGCCTATCTGCCTGGCGGGGCTTCCGGTGGCATACTGCCAGCCAGCAAAGCCGACATTCCCCTGGACTTCGACACCCTGCAGGAGCACGGCTGCTTTATCGGCTCCGCAGCCGTAATCGTGCTGTCGGATCAGGACGATCTGGCCGACGCGGCTGCCAACCTTCTGGGCTTTTTCGCGGATGAGTCCTGCGGGCAGTGTACTCCCTGTCGTGTGGGCACCGAGAAAATGCTCACGTTGCTGGAACGGGATACGTGGGATGAGGAGACGCTCCAGCAGCTGGCCAGAGTGATGGTGGATGCTTCCATCTGCGGTCTGGGCCAGGCTGCACCGAACCCGGTACTGAGCCTGCTGCGAGACTTCCGCAGCGAACTCGCCAGCAGCAACCTGATCGCCAAAGGTTAGGGGGAGGCAGCCATGAACGATGCGACCACAAGCTTTACCCTGACACTGGACGACGTTGAAGTTCAGGCCTACCCCGGCGAAACCCTGTGGCAGGTCGCCAAGCGCGCCGGCGAGACTATCCCGCATCTTTGCTTCAAAGACGTCCCGGGATACCGCGCGGATGGCAATTGCCGCGCCTGCATGGTGGAAGTGGAGGGCGAGCGGGTGCTTGCCGCCAGCTGTATTCGCGAGGCAGCGCCCGGCATGGTGGTGCGAAGCGCAGCCTCCGCCCGTGCCCAGGATGCCCGCAGAGCGGTGCTGGAATTGCTGCTGGCCGATCAGCCCGAGCAATCGCAAAGCCCGGACCGATCCAGCCACCTGTGGCATACGGCGGATCAACTGGCCATCGATGCCGATGCAGTGCGCCAGCGCCTCCCGGCCCGCTCAGAGCGCGACGAGCCCACGGTTCACCACGTTGCCCCAAGATCGGATTCGCTGACCCACGCCCGAGGCCACGACGCCACTCATTCAGCCATGAATGTTAATCTGGATGCCTGCATCACCTGTGGCTTATGCGAGCGTGCCTGCCGCGAAGTGCAGGGCAACGACGTTATAGGCCTGGCGCACCGTGGTGCTGCGTCCAAGGTGGTGTTTGATTTCGATGACCCCATGGGAGACAGCACCTGCGTTGCCTGCGGCGAATGTGTGCAGGCCTGCCCTACCGGGGCGCTGATGCCTGCGACCCTGATCGATGCTCAGGGCTGCGGAGACTCCGCCACGGCCGATCGCACCGTCGACTCCGTTTGCCCCTATTGCGGGGTGGGCTGTCAGCTGACCTATCACGTTAAAGACGAGCCGACTCAGACAGGCGAGCACCAGGGGCGCATCCTTTTTGTTGAAGGCAGGGATGGCCCATCCAACCAGGGCCGGCTCTGTGTGAAGGGCCGTTTCGGCTTCGATTACCCCTCGCACCCGGCACGGCTCACCCGGCCGCTGATCCGCCGTGAGGGCGTACCCAAGGGGCTTGACCCTGACTTTGATCCGGCTAATCCGTTAACCCACTTTCGAGAGGCAAGCTGGGAAGAGGCACTGGATCTTGCGGCAAACGGGTTAACCCAACTGAAAACACAACACGGACCGGATGCGCTTGCCGGCTTCGGTAGCGCCAAGTGCTCCAATGAAGAAGCCTGGCTGTTCCAGAAGCTGGTGCGCACCGGTTTCGGCTCCAACCACGTTGACCACTGCACACGGCTTTGCCACGCCAGCTCTGTGGCGGCGCTGATGGAATGCCTGGGCTCTGGCGCAGTCACCGCCTCCTTCATGCAGGCACTCGAGGCCGACGTGGTGATCCTTACCGGCTGCAACCCGGCGGTGAACCACCCGGTGGCCGCGACCTACTTCAAGCAGGCAGCACGAAACGGCACCAGACTGATCATCATCGATCCCCGGGGCCAGGCGCTGGATGCCTATGCATGGCGCAGCCTGCGTTTCTCGCCGGGTGGCGACGTGTCACTGTTTAACGCCATGCTCAATGTGATTATCAGCGAAGGACTCTTTGACCAGGCCTACATTGATGCCCACACCGAGGGCTTCGAGGCACTGGCCGCCAGTGTCGCGGATATGACCCCAGAGGTAATGAGCCCGCTCTGCGGCGTTGAGCCAGAGGTCATTCGCGAAGTGGCCCGCGCTTACGCGGAGGCCGAGAGAGCGATGATCTTCTGGGGCATGGGCATCTCCCAGCACGTGCACGGCACCGACAACGCCCGCTGCCTGATCTCCATGGCACTGACCTGTGGCCACACCGGCCGGCCCGGCACCGGCCTGCATCCTTTGCGCGGGCAGAACAACGTGCAGGGCGCATCCGACGCTGGCCTGATCCCGATGGTGCTGCCCGACTACCAACCGGTCGGGGATGCCCAGCTGCGCGCCGCTTTCGAAGAACTCTGGAACACCGAACTGGACCCGGAACCCGGGCTCACCGTGGTAGAGATTATGGATGCCATCACGGCGGGGACGATCAAGGGCATGTACATCCTCGGCGAGAACCCCGCGATGTCCGATCCCGATCTGACCCACGCCCGGGCCGCGCTCGGTGCCCTGGAACACCTGGTGGTGCAGGACCTATTCGTCACCGAGACCGCCCAGTTTGCCGACGTGATCCTGCCTGCGACAGCCTGGTCGGAAAAATCAGGCACCGTCACCAACACCAACCGGCAGGTGCAAATGGGCCGTGCCGCGCTGTCGCCACCCGGGGAGGCAAAGCCCGACTGGTGGATTATCCAGGAAATTGCCCGGCGTTTCGGACTGGGTTGGGACTACCACGGCCCTGAGCAAGTGTTCGCTGAGATGAAGCAGGGCATGCACTCACTGGATCATATTTCGTGGGCCCGCCTGGAACGCGAAGGTTCCGTGACTTATCCATGCCCCGCCGACGATGCCCCTGGGCAGGACGTTGTCTTCTCGGATGCCTTCCCACGCGCCGGGGGCCGGGCCAGGTTCTCTCCAACCCGGCCGCTGCCGCCGGACGAGCCAGTGGATGAGGCCTATCCCATCGTGTTACTCACCGGTCGATTACTTGAGCACTGGCACACCGGCGCCATGACCCGTCGCAGCCGGGTACTGGACGAGCGGGAGCCGGAAGCGGCCGCGTTTCTGGCGCCCGCAGAGCTGGCCCGCCTGGGCGTGGCAATGGGTGATGAAATCCAGATTGCCACCCGGCGCGGCAGCATCACCCTGACGGCGCGGGTGGATCAGACAATGGCCGAAGGCATGGTGTTCGTGCCCTTCGCCTTCGTGGAGGCGGCCGCCAACCTGCTCACCAACCCGGCGCTCGACCCGGACGGGAAGATTCCGGAATTCAAGTACGCAGCATGTAGATTGAGCCCGGCATTATAGGCTGCTTGGTGTAGATAGCACCCAAAAGTCTGTTGGCCGCGTCCTGTCCGCCTGGTAGCCTGGTCCAGATATACTTCAGGCTAATTAGTCGCATGGGAACCACTTAATGACGGATACGCTGGCCTATTACAACAACAATGCCGATGCGTTTGTGGAATCAACGTTTCAAGTCAGCATGGAAGAGCTTTACCAGGCGTTCCTGCCGCAAGTTCGCGAAGGTGGACACATTCTTGATGCGGGCTGTGGCTCTGGCCGGGATGCGTTGTTTTTTGATCATAAAGGTTACCGTGTTTCCGCCTTTGATGGTTCAGACGCCATCGCCTCTTTAGCCCGCGAAAAGACCGGTTTATCGGTTCAGCATCGCTATTTCACGGATATCCACGAATCCAGTACTTACGATGGTATATGGGCTTGTGCAAGCCTCCTGCATTTGCCCCTTGCCGAGGTACCCGAAGCTATTGGCCGGTTGTGGAATGCCCTGAAACCGGATGGCGTTTTCTACATGAGTTTCAAGATTGGGACGGGGGAACGCAACCACAATGGCCGGCACTTTACTGATGCTGATGAATCGCTTGCCCAGCAGTGGATCCAGGACCTGCCAGGATTCGAATCCTCTCGGTTGTGGCGCACTGACGATCAACGTCCCGATAGGCATGAGCAGTGGTTGAACATTCTTTTGACCAAGGTGCCGGCTCCACAGAATAAGCTAACTACGGGCGGTGCAGAACATCATTTTCTGCCGAAATTGTGCCAGGCAATTAAAGCTGCTGACCGAATAGATATGGCCGTAGCGTTTGTGAAAACTACTGGCTTGAATCTGTTGTTCCCGGATTTAGTGAGCGCGCTGCAGCGAGAATCTGATCCGGCCCGTATCCGCATCCTCACAAGCGATTATCTGGATATCACCGATTCGGAGGCGCTAAGAAAGCTTGTCCTGTTGCATGACCATGGAGCTCAGGTACGTGTTTACCAGAGCCAGGGGAGTAGCTTTCATTTGAAAGCCTACCTCTTCGCTGGCCATGTTCAGAATCACCAAATGTGGGGCAGGGCGTTTATCGGCTCTAGCAATATCAGCCGACAAGCGCTTCAGGACGGGCTGGAATGGAATTATCAGGTGGATTTCCCTCCCGACCCTGGGTACCTCGAGGCTGCCAGCAGGTTCGAGGAACTGTTCAAACACCCAAATGTTGTGCCGCTCACTGATAACTGGATCGATGAGTACGAGAAACGAAGGAACCCACCAGAAAAGTCGCTGGAACCGGGAAGTGACGAGAAACAGGAAGTACCAACACCTAATGAAGTGCAACAGGAAGCACTAGAGGCACTGGATCTGACTCGCGTAGAAGGCTACCGAAGGGGTTTGGTCGTGTTAGCAACGGGTTTAGGTAAAACCTGGCTATCCGCCTTTGATGCCGTTCAAATGGGAGCCCGTCGGATTCTTTTTGTCGCCCACCGCGAAGAAATTCTTTATCAAGCGGCTGAGACCTACTTGCGGATCAAGCCGAATAGCCGCGTTGGTTTTTACATGGGTAAGCAGCGCGATCGAACAGTGGACATCCTTTGTGCTTCGGTGCAAACACTCGGCAAAGAAACGCATCTGGATCGATTCGACCCCCGGCATTTTGATTATATCGTGGTTGATGAATTCCACCATGCCGCAGCACCCATCTATCATCGGCTTCTGAGTTACTTTGCGCCGCAATTTCTGCTGGGATTGACGGCAACCCCAGACCGGACAGACCGCTCGGATATCCTTTCGTTGTGTGACGACAACTTGGTTTTCGAGTACCCGTTGTTTGAAGGCGTCAAAGGCCAATTCCTGGTGCCTTTTCATTACTACGGCATCTACGACGAGACGGTCGACTATACGGAGATCCCCTGGCGCAACGGGAAGTTTGATCCCAATCTGCTTGCCAATAAGCTGGCTACTTATGGACGCGCCAAACACGTGCTCAAGGTATGGAGTGAAGAGAAGCAAAGCCGGACATTGGCCTTTTGCGTTTCACGGGTTCATGCCGATTTTATGGCGAGCCGGTTTGCAAAAAAAGGAATCAGGGCGGCAGCCGTTCACGGTGAATCTGAGATGTCTCGTGGCGAGGCCTTGGAGAAGTTGGAAAATGGTCAGCTGGATGTAATTTTTTCTGTCGACCTGTTTAACGAGGGCGTCGATCTGCCCGCCATTGATACGGTGCTGCTATTGCGCCCGACGGAGTCCAAGATCCTGTTTCTTCAGCAAATTGGCCGGGGCCTACGGAAAAGCGTCTCCACAGGGAAAGACAAGCTTGTGATTCTGGATTTTGTGGGTAACCACCAGAGTTTCCTGCATAAACCTCAGGCCCTCATTGGCCAGGCGATGAATCACCGACAATTAGCCGAGTTTGCCAGGAAAGCTGAAAAGAATCAGTTGGACCTGCCAGACGGATGCTTTATCAATTACGATCTGGAGGTGATCGACTTCCTGAAAGGTCTTGATCATCAGGGCGCTGAAAAAGACTATCAGGTATTGAAAGATACATTGGGTCGTCGTCCAACACTTACCGAGTACTATCATTTCGGCGCCAGTATCGCTAAAACTCGCAAGCTGCACGGAAGCTGGTTTGGATTGGTTCGGGACATGGAAGATCTCACCGTGATTGAGACAGAACTCTTGTCCCGCTACGAAACGTTTTTGCTGGAAGTTGAGACGACGGCCATGAGCAAATCATTCAAAATGATATTGCTGGACGCGTTCCAACAGTTAGGCGGATGGCGTAGTCCACCAAAGCTCTCGAAACTGGCCCACGCATCCTGGGAGACATTGAAACGCCGCCCGAGGCTGTATCAAGAAATTGCTGTTTCAGTAAAGGACGTTGATGGTTCCTCGGCACAATGGCAGCAATACTGGAAGAAGAACCCTGTCGATCATTGGACCAATAAGTCTCCAGCTGTTTTTGAGATTGAAAACGATCAATTTAAGCCAGTTATTGAGCTGGAAGGTGATGAGATACCGCCTTTCGAGGAGATGGTGCAGGAGTTAATTGATTATCGCCTGGCCTCCTATGAAGCACGGCAGTCTGCCAAGCAAGAACAGTCGTCGTCTGAAAATGTAGTCCCGATTACTCCTTCTGGAACGGAGTTGCCTTACTTCCCATCCTTGAAGATCGCTTGTGGCCACTTTAGAAACAGTCACGCTGAGGAGCCGGAGTACAGATCCATCGGTTTGGGACACGGGCGAATAGAGCCAAATCGTCATTTCATTGCCAGAGCATCCGGTAACTCCATGAATGGCGGAAAGCAGCCGATTCAAGATGGTGATTATCTGTTGCTTGAGCAGATTAACCCCAATCAGGCTGGATCGATCACTGGGAAAACGCTCGCGATTGAACGGATGGATGAGGCAGGCGACACACAATACCTTCTTCGGACGGTTCGTAAATCCCCCGTCGGTGAATATCGGCTCGAAGCTGCTAACCCAGAGTATGAAGACATTATTGTCACTCCAGAGCTTCTCGAACAGTTTCGAACGTTCGCACGCTTTTGCGAGATTATAGATCCATTGGAAATGGCTGTCGGACAGGAAATCCCGAGAGAGGATATTCCGGAGTTATTTGGAGCGACTTTTAATCCTGGCAATTGGCAAAGTGGTCACGTCTTTCTGAAAGATGCCAATGCGCATATTTTGTTGGTGACGTTAAACAAGCAGGGTAAAGGCGTCCAGCACCGCTATGTTGATCATTGGATCGATGAGCGAACATTTCATTGGCAGAGCCAGAACTCAGCTACGCCTCAAAGCAAGCGCGGTCGGGAACTGATCGAACACAAAAAGCTTGGGCTCTCAGTGAACCTATTTGTCCGCGAGAATAAGCTGCGTAATGGCAAAGCTGCGCCCTTCACGTATTTTGGTCCAGTTGAATACCAGAGCCATGAAGGTAGTAATCCAATGAGTGTGATATTCAAGCTCAGGAGTTAGGCGTTCAATTTCAATCGTTACGGTACCGTCCGCGCTGAAGCATTTCATTATCGGGAGAAACAGCCCCAGGCTCAAAGATCGCCTTTGCGCAGACCACGGTTAGAACGGAGAATTGCCAAAGCATCACGATCACCATGGGAAGTTTATTCATGCAAAACGTGCGCATCGCCGTTGTTGGCGCCGGTCTGGCGGGTTTATACGCCGCATATTCTCTTGAGAAGAAGGGCATCAAAGACTATGTCATTCTAGAGGCCAGGGAGATTCTTGGTGGGCGGATTGCTTCTACGATCCACTCTGATGGTAAACCGGATGTGTCAGGCGTTGGGGGCTTCGATCTCGGGCCCTCCTGGTTCTGGCCCGCATTCCAGACCGATATGGCGCGACTGGTAGATGAACTTGAACTAGAGACCTTCCAACAATTTGAAACCGGCGACATGCTTCTGGAGCGTTCATCGAATCAGCCGCCTGAGAGAACACGTGGGTACGTCAATTCTCCGCCATCTATGCGAATCGCCGGTGGCATGTATACCCTCATTGATGCGTTATACCGGCGGATTGATTCAGCGCGTGTAGTGAGAGGCCGGGCGGTCCGCCACCTGCGCATGTCAGAACCACATGTCGAGTTAGTGAGCGAAAATGCGAGAGGAGAAACCTTTAGCCATTTTGCAGAACATGTGTTGTTGGCCATGCCGCCCCGATTAGTTGAGTCTCAACTTACGTTTTCGCCTGCCTTGCCGGACGTGCTTGCAAGACAGTGGAGAGAGACAGATACCTGGATGGCCCCTCATGCAAAATATATTGCCGTGTTCGACCAGCCTTTCTGGCGAGATCAAGGGTTATCCGGAGAGGCTCGAAGTGCAGTTGGGCCAATGGTTGAGATCCATGATGCTTCTACTCAGGGAGGGAAGGCGGCATTGTTTGGTTTCCTGGGTGTGCCTGCTGACGTGCGCAGTCGTGTTTCTGAGGAAGAGCTTATTACTGCTTGCCGCACACAGTTCGTGCGACTGTTTGGTTCGCAAGCGGAGAATCCAGAGGCAGAATTTATCAAGGACTGGGCTAAAGAGATTTACATCGCCACCGACACGGATCAAAGATCCTCTGGCGATCACCCTATGCCTGCCTTGTCGCCGAGCTCAGGTGCATGGGCTAACCGGGTAACCGGAATTGGCAGTGAGTGGTCACGTGAGTTTACGGGGTATCTGGCCGGCGCTATTGATGCGGTAAATCGCGGTTTATATTCTTTTTAGGAATGTTCGCGGAAAGGGGCAGAATGGTGAACTGCATGATCCAGCTCATGGTACTCTTCAAACAATTTCGCGAAATGATTGTTGGTGGTTTTCAGGTGATGACCAGTGACAAGCCGCGCAGGCGTAGGCATTTTCGCTCATGATTGGCTTGACTTTTTAACCCGGAAATTCCCACATTCAAAACCATCAGGATGAAGCTATGCCCCAATCGCCCCTCGGCGAACCTCTGAAACTGCCCTGCGGTGCAGTCCTGCCCAACCGAATTGCCAAGGCAGCCATGACCGAGGGCCTGGCAGACGACCAGCTACACGCCACCCACCGCCATGAAACCCTTTATCGGCGCTGGTCCGATGGCGGGGCAGGGCTGTTGATTACCGGCAATGTGATGATTGATCACCGGGTGCTGGAGCGGCCGGGTAACGTTGCGATTGATCCGGCGCCGGCAGAAGGAGAGCCTGAGGGTATGGCGCAGTTGCGTACCTGGGCTGAAGCGGGCACCTGCAACGGTAACCATTTGTGGATGCAGATATCCCATGGCGGTCGGCAGTCGCCGCGTTACGTTACCTCGCGCCCAATGGGACCTTCTGCGGTGCAGCTATCGCTGATGGGCAACTATGCCCGCCCACGGGCACTGACGGAGCCGGAGATTCTCGACTTTATCCAGCGCTTTGCCAACGTGGCCCGGATCGCGAAAGAGGCGGGTTTTACTGGCGTTCAGGTGCATGGGGCTCATGGGTATTTGCTGTCGTCTTTTCTGTCGCCGGTCACCAACCAGCGCACTGATCGCTGGGGTGGCTCGCTGGAAAATCGCGCCCGTTTCCTGCTTGAGGTGGTGCGGGCGACTCGCGCAGCTGTGGGGCCGGAGTTTCCGGTGGCGGTAAAGCTGAATTCCGACGATTTCCGCAAGGGCGGGTTCACGCTCGATGAGTCTGTGAGCGTGGTGCGCTGGCTCAATCAGGAGGGTATTGATCTGCTGGAGGTTTCCGGCGGCACCTACGAACAGCCGCGGCTGCTCGGGTACAGTGGTGATGCCGATACCGCGAGTGATGGGCCGGCCATGCGGCGAAGCACTCGCAGGCGGGAGGCTTACTTCCTGGATTACGCCCAGACGATTCGTGAGGTGTGCGATTGCCCGATGATGGTCACCGGTGGATTCCGGACGCGCATGTTTATGGAAGAGGTGGTTGCCAGTGGCGAAACCGACGTGATTGGCCTTGGCCGACCGCTCTGCACGGATCCAGATACGCCCAGGGATCTGCTTGAAGGGCGCATCGATAAAACCGTTTGCCACGAAGATCATGTCAAGCTTGCCCAGCGGGGATTTTTCTCACCCGCCAGTCCGCTGATGCCAATCAAAATAGTAAATGTGCTGGGCGGGCAGGCCTGGTACTACCAGCAGATTTTCCGGCTGGCGGATGGCGAAGAGGCTGATCCGGACCTGGGTATGCTCAAAGCCGTCGGGGCCTATGTGAAGGATGAACTGAGCCGGGCCCGTCGGGTGAAGAAGTCCCGCTCTATTTCAAGATCAGAACAGAACCCAATCCTGCATCCTCCGTCGAAATTCACCAACCTGCCGTCCGGAAACGAAAAGGCTGACTGAGGCCAGGTGTTCAAGATCCAATGGTTCCGCATCGGTAATTGTCTTGCCGCGCCATGTAGGAACGAAATCACTGAACGGCAGTTGTATGCGGCTCCAGTCTTCCGTATCCGGTGTAAACGCATGCTGGTACACAATGCTGCGCCTGTCCACGCTGTTGCGAAGGCCGATCTTGTAGGTCCTTCCATCGCCCCGGGTAAGAAGTTCGATGCCGGTGTAGTGAGAGGCATCGAACGGTTCCGGCAGGTCCGCTTTGACGGAGGCAAAGCCGCCGCCGTTATCCAGTCGGACAGTACCGTGAAAGATGCCAACGCCGTCCTCAGTGCGAGCAACAGTCCCGTCAGATCGCCCTCCCATCACTCGGTCACCGAGGGGCAGCCAGATCAACTGGCATCATTCGGTGTTAGTCGGCTTTCTGGCCTTCCTCATTACTGACCGCGAACATCAACCGGTCCCTGAGATATTCCAGAGGGTGCGGAACGCGAAGATTTTCCATCCGCTGTACTTGCGACCGGCAAGAATACCCGGTTGCCAATAACACAGTATTGGCTTCCATGGCGGTGACTTTTTTGTGCCATGAGAGCTCATAGATTTTCCGGGAAGTAGCGATATTCCGTGATTCGTGGCCATAAGTACCGGCCATTCCGCAGCAACCCACGTTCTCTACGCTCAAGGCAATCCCTAAGGCCGCAAAGACGCGCTGCCACTGCACCATGCTGTCACCGACATTGGTTTTTTCAGAACAATGGCCGAGCAGAATAACGCTTTGGCCGGGCTGGGTAGTGCTTTTGCGAGCAAACTGTTCTGTACGCTGAGCAAGAAACTCTTGTAAAAGCATCACAACTGGCACGTCAGACTCAGCGTACTTTCGATATTCCGAGCGAAAGGCAAGAGTCATGGAAGGGTCAATTCCTACCAATGGGATGCCGAACCGGGCGTGAGCTCTTAATGCCTCGCTGTGCAAATTTGCCGTTTTTCGGAACTGTTTGAGGAACCCATGTACATGTAGCGGTTTACCATTGGGATGGAACGGCAGCAGCCAGACCCGAAAGCCCAGATGCTGCAGGGACTCGAGGATTGCTGCGAAAGTATCTGTTTCAAAATAACTGGTAAACGCATCCTGAACGATGATCAGCGACCGCTTTCTTTCATTTTCATCCAGCTCCCTCAGTTCTTCTTCACAAGCCATAGGTATGCCGAGTCCAGCGGCTGCGTCGAGAGGCGTTCGCTTTGCCAGCAGGGGAACATCGACCATCCCGAGCTTCCGGATAACTGCCTGGACAGGAAGCCAGTTCATCAGACTGTTATAGATTGGCCGGCATAGAGGGTTAGCGATTAACGGAATCAGTTGTTCGAGGCGCCCAATCAGATGATCTTTGACCGGCCGAAGGTAGCGTCCATGGTATAGGTGAAGGAATCTTGCACGCGCCTCCGGAATATCTACCTGGACCGGACATTGACCGGAGCAGGACTTGCAGGAAAGACACCCGTCCATGGCTTCCCGGACTTCGTTGGAAAAATCGTACTCACCACGGTTTCGCGCCCTTGTGTAGCGTATCCGGCTAAGGAGTACTGGCAGAGCAGGGCGTGGATCTGAGCTCGCTGCCAGCGCTTCGGTGTCAACGTCCTGCTGCCCGAGCAACCTGAGCCACTCGCGGATCAGGGACGCTCTACCTTTGGGTGA
This sequence comes from Marinobacter orientalis, assembly GCF_004792665.1. GTDB lineage: Bacteria > Pseudomonadota > Gammaproteobacteria > Pseudomonadales > Oleiphilaceae > Marinobacter > Marinobacter orientalis. The sequence goes on along the minus strand of NZ_SRZX01000004.1, from coordinate 18,175 downwards.
GTGCCGGCGGTCACGAGTGGCCTTCCATGACGGGCACATGGCATCATCTGGATCGAAGTTGTAGCAGGCGCCGTTTCCATTGCAATTCATGGCGTCCGACTGATTGCGACGACTGGCCGTTGGTATCATACGGTCCAGTTTGCCCCTTTGTCCTGGCTCGTCCAGTCTTATCAGCGGGATGCTGGCATCGGGAGTTGCGATCTTGCCGGGATTAAGCTGGTTGTATGGATCGAAGGCACGTTTGATCGCCTGCAATTCCGGATACAGATCTCCGAAAAATCCTGGCGCGAACTCGGAGCGGAAACCTTTACCATGCTCGCCCCAGAGCAATCCGTGGTATTTGCGGACCAGAGTAACCACTTCTTCAGTGACACGTCGGACAGTGACAATGGTCTCTGGGTCCTTAAGGTCCAGGGCCGGGCGGACATGGAGTACGCCGGCATCGACATGTCCGAACATCCCGTAGCTGAGCCCTTCTCGGTCGAGGACATCGCGAAACTCACTGATAAAGTCAGCGAGATCTTCGGGAGGAACAGCGGTGTCTTCCACAAAGGCTACTGGTCGGGCTTCCCCGGATGTCTTGGCAAGGAGACCGACCGCACGCTTACGCATTTTCCAGATCTGACTGACGGCATTTTCTCCCAGGACCACCGAATACTCACAGGCACGGCTACGTTCCGGGCTATCCAGCATGTCGGTAAGCACATCTATGGCCTGACGGACCTGGTTTTCGTCGTCGCCGGTATATTCAACAAGGTTTACACCACGTACCGGAGATCCTTCTCCCACCCGGAAATAAGATGCCACGTCCTGCCAGGCAATGTCTGTCTGTGCCAGTGCGAGAACCTTGCTGTCGATGGTCTCGATCGAGGCTGGTCGTGCTGTCATCAGCGTCTGTGCATCCCTCAGGGAGGCGTCGAAACTGTCATACTGAACCACCACCATAGCCTGGTACTTCGGAATGGGTAGCAGGTTAACTTTGGCCTCGACGATGAAACCGAGGGTCCCCTCCGAACCACAAAGAACGTTGTTGGCATTGATCCGCCCGGCATCATCGCGCAGGTGGGCCAGGTCGTATCCCGTAAGGCAACGGTTCAGCTTTGGAAAGTGCCTTTCGATATCCGTCTTTCGGCGATCCCAGATGTCAGAGAGTGTCCGGTAGATTCCGCCCGCCAGCGTGGGTTCCCCTGAAGCCTTCTCCTCCTGCCCGGCGTCAAGTGCCCGCGTGTGCAAAAGGTTCCCGTCCATTAACACGGTTTCCAGTTCCACGACATGATCGCGGGTCTTGCCATACATGACCGACCCCTGTCCACTGGCGTCGGTATTGATCATCCCGCCAATGGTTGCCCGGTTGCTGGTGGAAAGCTCCGGGGCAAAAAACAGGCCGTGGGAGCTTACAGCCGCATTGAGCTGGTCCTTGACCACACCCGCTTCCACGCGAGCCCAGCCTTCGGCGGCGTTGATCTCCAGAATCCGGTTCATGTGCCGGGACAGATCCACAACAATGCCGTCAGTCAGCGATTGACCGTTAGTTCCCGTGCCGCCTCCTCGTGGGCTGAGGACGATATCCCTCCATTCGATTTTTGACGCAAGACAACCGAGCCGTTGCACATCAGCCTTGTCCATCGGGAATACGGCGGCCTGTGGCAGTACCTGATAGATGGAGTTGTCAGTTGCAAGTACTGTCCGGGTGGCAAAGTCGGGCGTCATCTCACCATGGAACCCTGAATGCTTGAGGGCCTTCAGGAAAGCGAGATAACGGGACTGGGTCTGGTTTATGTGCTCAAGTCTCGGCAGCATGCGTGCTGATAATTTCCTTTGGTGGGATGTTTTGAATGGGGTCGCTCAGTTGCGCCAAAAGATCAGTGACCGGTCGATTGGGCAGGGCGTCTACGATGCTCTCGAGGATATCCGCCCGAGAGCCAATGACAGGTTGTGCTAGTTCGTGGAATTTGCTGACAAGCCCGGTTCGGCCTATCGGATTGCCTGGCGTTCCCAGCGCCTCGAACCGACTACTGACTAATTCCTGACCGTTGGTTAGTTGGATGGTTACAGTAGCGTAGCGCCTGGCAGGGAATTGGCGGGAGAATTCAGGCGATTCGAGAAGACGTATTTTTCTCGCCAGTTGCGTGACCTTCGGGTTCTCAAGATCGCCGGTTACTGAACGCTGGTCAACTGAGCCACGGTAAAGGGCGCAGGCAACAGCCCAGGGCAAACTGTATTGGGCTTCCTCAGTGCTTCTCGGGTGGGGCGTGTGTAGCCGAACCGCCTGGTGAAAGCTGGTGACGCGAACCTCCTGGATCTCGTCAGCATCGGCAATACCGGGCCGCAGCGAAAGCGATGCCTCTATCGCAGGCTGAGCCCAGTAACACACCGGATAGCGTTTGAAATACGTGTCCAGGAAATACCAGTGGGTTCCCAGGTCGCGCCATGTGTCGGACTGTGCCATTAGCACCGCTGGTGCTCCGGTAAAGCCTGCTCTGCCTAATAGTGCAGAGGCAATTCCGGTCATAGCACCCCAGCCAGAGCCATCCTTGAGCATGGTGGGGTGTTCGATGCAGCGCATCATCTGGCTGCGGGGCCCGTAGAATTCTGCGATGCCCAGAGCCTCGGCCACCTGCTTTGCAGACAGGTTCATCAGGCGAGCTGCTACGGCTGTGACGCCAAGACAGTTCCAGGCTCCGGAGGTATGATAATCGCAGGCTGAGTTATGAAGACTGATGCCGGCCCGGATCGCGATCTCATAACCGATGGCCAGTTCTCCCAGGAACCGACGCCCCGATAACTCCTGAGTTTCGGGGAGAGAGAGCATTGCCGGCAGTATGGCGACACCGGCATGGCCCTTGGTCAGAACATGGCCGTCATGGGCATCCAGAGCGTCGATGAGCCAGCCGCCATACAAGGCAGCACCGGTACTGGACGCAGAGCCTTCGGAAAACAGGAGCGGTTGGTTGCCGGGATACTGATCCAAAACAAAGTGCCTACCTATCCCGGCCAGAGTGGTGTTCGTGGCGCCTGCTGCCACGCCAATCAGATCCAGCAGACAGGTCTGAGCCAGGTCATAGACTTCGGGTGGTAACGCTGTTGAGTCAAGGGCAAGCAACTGGGCCGGTAAAGACAGGTCGGACATGGAAGGCTCCCGGTTTTATTATGCTCCCATCATTGGTGTTCCCGCTGTTGTGGACAGCAAAAAAAACGACACCAGTTTGAAAAAAGGCGACAACTTCGGCACAGCTTTCTTAGAGCTTCTGCCTCTGTTCTCGGGGTGTTAACCCAAAACCTCTGGAATAGCAGCGGGTAAAATAGGAGGTAGAGTTGAAGCCACAGGCGGTTGCTATCTGGGTAATGCTCATAGTGGACTGCAGCAGCAAGTGCTTGGCCCGTTCCAGTCGAAGCTGCATATAGAAGGCGTTAGGTGTAGTGCTCAGGTAAGTCCGGAACAGCCTTTCCATCTGACGGGTCGACAGCCCCACCTTTTCGCCGATCTCGGTGCAGGTCAGTATCTCCTCGGTCTGATTCTGCATGAGCTGGATAACTTTGATTAGCCGCGGATGGCTGGTGTTATGCCGGAACTGGAGCTCCATTCGCTGTTGCTCGTTTGCCGGGCGAATATGGGGGTGAATGAACTGTTCGGCGCACCCCATGGCCAGATCTCCGCCATGCTCAAGAGCAATTTTCTGGCACATCATGTCGAGACTGGCAAGGCCTCCGGAGCAAGTCATGATATTGCTATCGATTTCGTATAGCTCTCCGGTGATGTTCAGTCCGGGGAACTCTTCCTCAAAACTTTCCTTGTTCTCCCAATGGATTGTACAGCGGTGATTTGACAACAAGCGGGCCCGGGCCAGCAAGAGGGAGCCCGTGGATGTGGCGCCGAGCGCTACGCCCCTGCGCGAGAGCTGGCGCAACCACTCGAAGAGCTTCTTGTCCCGGATTTCTGTGGTGCCGATTCCCGCCACTACGATCATCATGTCGATATCGTCGGTTTCGTCGAACTGGCGGTCTGGACTTACAGGCAGGCCGTTGCTGGCCGCCACTGGCTGGTTGTCCTGGGAAAAGATGTGCCATTCGTACAGTGAGTGTTCGCTCAGCCGGTTTGCCGCACGCAATGGCTCCAGCGCAGCGACGAACGAGAGCATGGAAAACTGGGGCACGGCGAGGAAGCCGATTTTCTGAGTTTTCGGGTCTGTCATAGGGCAGCCTGAGCGGAATGTCGCTTTCTTTATGCATAATGGCGTTTTATTAAATTTTTGTCGATCGGGATTTTCTGATGATGGGAGGCGTAATGGTTAACAACAACGCCCATTGGCAGGAACCCGACATGATCGAACAAAAAGTGAAATTCCAGAGCGACAAACTGACCCTCGACGGCGCATTCTTCAAAAATGAAGAACACGACGACCCCGCTCTGCCCATCGTCATCGTATGTTCCGGTTTTACCGGACAGAAAAATATCCACCCGGAACGTTACGCCCGTTTTCTTTCCCGTAAGGGTTTTACAGTTTTCGGCTTCGATTACCGTGGCTTTGGTGAGTCAGAAGGTGAGCGTGAGCGCGTTCTCATCGAAGAGCAGGTGCGAGATATCGCCAATGCGGTTGCCATAGTTGCCGAGCGTGCTAAAGAAGAGGAGCGCAAAGTGGTGCTGGCGGGCTGGGGTATGGCTGGCGGCCTGGTACTGGATGCATTTCGCATCTGCGAAGACCAGGTTGATGGCCTGATTGCCATGAACGGCTTCTTTGACGCTGTCCGTGTTCAGAAGGCTCAGCGGGGCGAGCACGGATGGAAGCAGTTCCGTGCCTTTATGACCGCTGAGCGTCTCCGTCTGGCGAAAGGTGGAGAGCCGAATGGTATCGACCCGTTCGACATTTACCCGCTGGATCCTGTTAGCCGCGAATACGTCTATACCGAACTGGTAAAGGCACCCGGCTATGGTGTGACGTCCACCTTCGATTTCGCGGATTCTTTGATCAGCTTCTGTCCGGAGGCACATCTTGATGAGAGGTTCGCGCAGATTCCGTTGCTGATTGCGCATGGTGCCGAGAATGATCTGCATCCCGTCACGGAGGCCCGCTCACTCTATGCACGTTACCCCGGCCCGAAACAGCTGTTCCTGCTGGAAGGCGGTGGCCACACAGAGTGGATGCTGGACGACAATCCCAAGTTCCAGGCCTTCGCCGGCAAAATCGCCGACTGGATCACTTCCACATTCTGATAGCTCCTGCGTGGCGGCCTCTGGCCGCCGCGCTCATTTTGAGTAACCGATATGAGTTCCGAGATTCCCTTCTGTAAGGCAGCTCGTACACCGGTTCGGGGGCCGGAGATGGCTGTCCCGGCCAGAAGCTGTGACACCCATGCCCACGTCTTTGCCCACTGCGCGGACTACCCTTTTGCCCTTGATCGCACTTACACACCACCAGAAGCGTCCCTTGAGGACTACCTCAAGCTGCACCGAATTCTCGGTATCGATCGGGGTGTTCTGGTTCAACCCAGCGTCTATGGCACCGATAACAGCTTGCACCTGCATGCGCTCAGGCAACTGCGAGAACAAGGGCATGACTACCGCGGTGTTTGCGTGGTCGATCCTGAAATAACAATCGCTGAACTTGAAGAACTTCATGAGGCCGGGTTCCGGGGTGTGCGGATGAACCTGTTGTTTCGGGGCGGCCTGCAGTGGAAGGAAGTGCTGAAGCTGGCGGATCGAATTGCCGGCATGGGCTGGCACCTTCAGTTTCTGATCAATGTCGCTGACTGTGATGACATCATGGACCGGGTCGCCGCTTTGCCGGTCCCGGTGGTGTTCGACCACATGGGGCATATGCCTGCAGCTCTGGGCGTGGAGGAACCGGGGTTTCAGAAATTGCTCAAGCTTCTGAAAGACAACAAGGCTTGGGTGAAGCTTTCAGGTAGCTATCGGGTGACCATGCAGGAGAAGTATCCTTATCCGGATGTAACAGCGATTGCCGCAGCATTGGTGGCCGCTAACGCAGACCGGTGTATCTGGGGCTCCGATTGGCCTCACCCCCATTTCCCCGGGCTGATGCCGGATGACACCGACTTGCTGGAAGACCTGCGGGTCTGGGTGAAGGACCCTGACATCCGGGAACGAATTCTGGTATCCAACCCGTCCCGTCTGTATGACTTTAACGACTGAGGCATTGAGCAAAAGGTTTCCGGGCGGCCCTGGCCGCCCTTTTCTACGCCCCCCCGGCCTCAGTAATGATCTTCCAGAAGCCGCCGGATCAGTCGGGTGTTGGAGTCCCGAACCGTGGGCATTTCGAAGCGAGCGCGATCGATGGCACGCTGGTCCAGTTCCGCCTGAATAATACATTCGCCGTCGTCCGCGGCCGCCAGGATCTCGCCTTTCGGACCCAAAATGCAGCTCCCACCCCAGAACCACAAATCCTCCTCATGCCCGTAACGGTTGGCCATCAATACCGGCGTGCCGTAAATCATGGCGTAGAAACTGACGTTGATTTTCCAGTTATCCTCGTTGGAAAAGTTCTCGCTTACCACTCCTGAAGCCGAATTGATCGGGGCCAGCATCAGTTCGGGTTGCTTGAGGAAAGCACAGTGGGTGAGGGCGGGGTTCCAGAGGTCCGCACATATCAGGCATGAAGATTCCCAGTGCTCGCGAAGTGCCACGTTGCCAATCTGGCTACCTGAATGGAACCATTTGCCTTCGTCCAAGCCACCATAGGTAGGCAGGTTGATCTTACGATGCACATGGATAACTCTGCCGTCCCTGAGGTAAGCCATGGCGTTGTACAGTTCACCCGCCCGGGCCCGCTCTACAAAACCTACTACAAGAGTGATGCCCTTTGCATGTTTTGCGAGGTCGAGTAGAGCCGGGTCATCACTGCGCATGGCGACACTGGGCGCATTGCGGCCCACCTGGTAACCGGTCAGGGACAACTCGGGAAACAGCAGTACTTCGGCACCGTTTTGCCTTGCTTGACTGGCGTACTCACGATGCCTTTCAAGGTTGGCCTCCACATCCAGCAGCTGACAGTTTATCTGGGCGACGGCCACATTCAGGTTGGTAATCATGTCGAACTCTCTGTGATTTGCGTGCAGATCTAAACAAGGAAGCCCCATGACCCGATAAAAGGTGCACGGGGCAGTACCGGATTTCGATCAGATCAGATCATGTTCTGCGAGGAAATTGCGGGCAACTTCTCCAATGTCTTGTCTCTCAACGTCTACCCGGGCATTCAGGCGAGCCATGACTTCATTATCCAGGAGACCTGAAAGCTTATTGAGCTGCTCCTCCAGTTCCGGATTTTCCTCCAGGGTCTCCTGGCGGATTACCGGAGTGACTGCATAGTCAGGGAAGAAATTACGGTCATCTTCTAACAGGACAAAATCAAAGGCCGGGATACGTCCGTCAGTGGCAAATACCAGGGCCACGTCAACCTGGCCCTCTTTCAACGCTGAGTAGGTCAGGCCGGAGTCCATACGCTTGATCTGATCCCTTGGCAGTTTGAAATCATAAGCTTTTGCAAACGGGCGGTAGCCATCTTCGCGGGCATACCACTCGGCGTTGCTGGCCAGTACCAATTCCTTACCGTTGTTGATGGCGGTGGCCATATCGCTGAGGGTTTCAATACCCATTGCTTCGGCTTCTGAAGCTTGCATTGCCAGAGCATAGGTATTGTTGGCATCAGACGGGTCCAGCCAGACCAGGCCCTTCTCCATGTCAAGCTCACGTACCTTTTCGTAGCCTTCCTGGCGTCCGAGTTTTTCTTTGACGTCGTTATAAACAATCAGACCGGTACCTGTGTATTCCCAGTAAATGTCGACCTGGCCATTTTCCTGGGCTGAGCGTAGCACGGCACTGCCCATGCCAGCTCGGGTATCCACATCATACCCTTCGGCACGAAGGTACTGGGCGGTCATAGATGTCAGCAGTTGCTGTTCGGTGAAATTCTTACCGCCCACCACGATGGTTTCTGCGGCTGCAACACCGCCAAAGGTCATGGAAATGGCGACGGTGGCAATGGATGCCAGTTTTTTCAGAGTTTTCATGGGTTTATGCTCCAGATGACTTTTGTTTTGTGGCGACTCCGGGTGAAGTAGCCGGTTTCTTCAATGCCCGAGCCGTCTGACACGGCTTCAGGCGCGAGATGGGTTAATGCCCCGGGGAACCATCAGAAAGGCGCATGCGGCAACCAGGATGTCCACGGTGATGGCAAGGAGCGCGGTCATCAGTGCGCCTGCAAGCATCATTTCAGTATCGAACAGGTCGATGCCGGTAAAGATCAGTTCTCCGAGGCCACCACCGCCAATCAGGAAGACCAGCGGTACCGTTCCAACGTTAATAGCCAGGGCAGTCCGGATTCCTGCAAAGATCACATTGGCTGCGTTGGGTATCTCGACACGCAACAGCATCTGGCCTGCAGACATGCCAATGCCCGAGGCGGATTCTTTCAGGTGGGCGGGAATGCCCAGCAAACCGGTGTAGGTATTTCTGACAATCGGCAAGAGGGAGGCAATAAAGAGACCGAAGACGGAAGGCACAAAGCCGATGCCCAGAAGACTCATAGACAGTGCGAGGATCGCCAGGGTGGGTATCGTCGTGCCGATATTCAGTCCCTGCATGGCCCACTCGGATACCTTTATGAAACGCGGGCGGCTCAGTACGATGCCCAGAGGCAGGCCGACTGCGATTGCGAGGCTACCTGATATGATCGTCAGCTGAATGTGCTGATTGGTCAGGTAAACTATGTCTTCCCAATAATACAGCATGCCGTCGATCAGGCCCGAACGCTGGAGGTAGACACCCAGCAGGAAGACGCCAATCAGTACCGGCAACTGAAAAAAACGGGACGTTCCGAGCCCTTTCATGGCGCCACCCGCGCGTGTTGCAGATTTTGCTCTTTAGCATGAGAGGATTTGTAAGTGGCGCCCAGATGGTGGGTAATGCCGCGCTGGGTAACAACTCCCATTAGCTTTCCATGCTCGGATACGCATGGAAGCCAGGTCGCATCGTGGGTGAACATTTTCGAGGCCACCGTGCGGAGATCATCCTCGGGACGGACAAGGGTGCGCAGATTGTAGCTGTGCTGACCACAATTGCCCTTTGTGGTGGTGGCTACGCTGCGGGACACGTAGCCTACCGGCCGCCCATCGCCGTCAACGACAATAATAGCCCGCTCGTAGCCCGCATCGGTCATGCGTTGTAGGGCTGTTGCGAGGGAATCTTCGGCAGTGACAACACTGGATTCGGTTTCAAGTACCTCCGCGACGGTAACCAGTTGCAATCGTTTTAATGCGCGGTCCCGCCCGACAAAGCCCTTCACAAAATCATTAATGGGATGCGAGAGAATATCGTCTGGCGTGTCGTACTGAATGAGCTTACCTTCTTTAAAGATGGCGATACGGTCGGCCATCTTAACCGCTTCATCAATATCGTGACTCACGAACATGACTGTCTTTTTGAGTTCCCGGTGCAGCTTCAGGAATTCGTCCTGGATTACTTCCCGGTTTATGGGATCGATCGCGCCAAAGGGCTCATCCATCAACATTACAGGGGGGTCGGCGGCCAGAGCCCTGATCACACCAATTCTCTGCTGCTGGCCGCCGGACAGCTCGTTCGGGTAGCGCTTCAGGAAAATGGCGGGGTCCATCGCGACCATTTCCAGTAATTCCGAAGCGCGCTTCAGGTAACGGCTTTTGTCCCACCCAATCAGCTTTGGCACGATTGAAATATTTTCCTCGATGGTCATGTTCGGAAACAGCCCTATCTGCTGGATCACATAACCAATGCTGCGGCGCAGAGACACAGTGTCCTGCTCGCTGGTGTCTTTTCCGTTGATCAGGACCCGTCCAGATGTCGGAGTGATAATCCGGTTAACCATTTTGAGGGTGGTTGTCTTGCCACAACCTGAAGGCCCCAGGAGAACGCAGATCTCTCCCTGCGGTACTTCCATGTTGATATGGTCGGCGGCACTGACCACGCCGCGGTCTGTATCAAAAATCTTGGTCAGGTTGTCGAGTGTAATCATGTTTCGTTTCCCGATTTTTGTTTTTGCGAGAGGTTAGAGGCCCCTGGGGGTCAATTTGCGCTGCAGTAACAGTAGAGATCGATCAGCGATGATAGCCAGCAGACTGACTGCAATGGCTCCAACCACCAATTGTCGGGGATCGCTCTGGGATATTCCCCGACTGATCAGAACGCCAAGTCCGCCGGCGCCAATATAAGCGGCAATAGCCATTACACCGATATTCATCACTACCGCTGTTCGTACACCCGCCATGATCAATGGCACAGACAGCGGGATCTCAACCTTTTGCAGGCGCTGGCCGCTGGTCATACCGATGCCACGGGCAGCCTCCCGAAGGCCCGGGCTGACATTATGGATCGCAGTGTAGGTGTTTCGTATGATGGGGAGTTGGGAGTAAAGCAACACTGCGATGACCGCAGGCAAGTACCCGATACCATGCCCTATGGTGGACAATATTGGGATCATGATCCCGAATAGCGCGATTGAAGGGATGGTAATCAGGATCGAGGCAACATAAAGCACGACCGTTGCAACTCGCTCATTCTGGGTAATCGCGATGCCAATCGGGACGCCTGTCAGGGTTGCCAGCCCTACGGCGACTCCCACCAACGCGATATGCTCCAGGGTGAGCTTGCCAAGCAGGTCAAGATTGGTCATAACGAAATCAAGAATTTCCACAGCGGAGCCCTTTTTGTGAGTTGTAGTAGGCAGAAGTCCACGTTTTCAAACACAGTAAATCAGGTGGGAGTGAGCAGCACTTTAAAGAAAGCGTCGTTAAAGTGAACAATAGCGACTGAGGCTAACATCAAGATTGAAAAATCAACCTGCCTGAAGTGGGACTTTAAAGTTGCCGATAACGATTGATTTTGGCTTACCGGGACTTTTATCTCTGTTGATGACGCTGCTTGGCAAGCCTGCGCCCAGGATTGTTGAATGAACCGATGTTTCACAGGCTTCGTCGACTCCGGAAGTCGAAGTAGCAGTGTGCTGGCAGGACTCAGGTAACGTCCTTCGATCAACTTTTCCAGTACTTGTTCGGTCAGGACGAGCAACTGTAATGGGACAGTCCACCGACTTCGAATAACCTCGACGGCTTCAGCCTGTAGTATTTTCCCTCGATTGCTTTCGATTGTTCGGCGTATGGCTGCGTCATGACTTGCTGCAACTCCCGGAGTGGAGCGTAGTTGCCCTTGGACGCCTGCTGATAAGCGGGTGCAACAAACCACTCCCGCATACTGTATTTTGGGTTGACGAGTTTCATCTGGTTGGAAAGCTCCTCGCGAGAACGGGACGGCAAAGAGTTTGCGTCGGTGAGGCTACCGATGCCAGTGAGCCTTTGCCATTTGGCGAGCCATGCTGACCAGCGCTTTTCCATCCTTTCGGAGGCTGCCTCTTGCTTCAATGATCTTAACGCCCCTGTACTATTCAGTTCTTTATAAAAGCTTTTCTTGAGGGGGCCGATGTCGTCAGGCACGGTCGAGAGCTCGCGGAAAAAGATGGTGTAATCCACGGGCGTTTGCACCATCAGCGTTTCAAGCTCGCTGAACAAGTCTGCGTGAAACGCATCAAGCCCAAGTTTGGCAGCCCACATCGCTTCCATTTGCGCCTGCATCACCTTTGAAAAATCGCTTCGAATCTCGTCGAGCTGCCACAGGCAGTCCTGATGCGCGGTCAGCAACGGCCGTAAAGCCGAACAGAACATCTGGAAGTTGCGCTCTGCCGCCGCCGGCTGGTTCAGGAACGAGAAGTGATGCCCACCGCCTGTCCATGGCTGGTAGAGGGGGTTGAAGACCTCGCAGAAACCGAATGGTCCGTAGTCGAGTGTGAAGCCACCGACCGCGCAGTTATCACTATTGAAGTTGCCCTGGCAGTAGCCGACGCGGATCCAGTTAGCCACCAGAGAAGTGAGTCGGCTGCGGAACTCGCGCGCAAGCAATACCACCTTTTTTTCGATGTCCAGTTTATGGTCGATGACGTCACCGTATTCTCGATCAATCAGGTGCAATACAATCTTTTCCAGCTCTTCCATCGCTCTGGGGTGTGCTTTATTCCGGGCACGACGGGCGAAGAGTTCGACTTGGCCCACCCGGATGAACGAGGGGGCAACGCGCGTAGAGATGGCAACCGGCTCTGAGATCAGCCGGTCTGGATTCAACGAACGCGAGCCTTCCGAGTACCACGGACGCTTAACTTTCTCCGTTGTCGAAACGTACAGGCTCAGAGACCGGGATGTTGGCACCCCGAGCGCATGCATATGCTCCTGTGCCAGGAATTCCCGCACACTCGAGCGCAGAACCGCCCGGCCGTCGGCGCCGCGGCAGTATGGCGTCCGGCCGGCACCTTTGAGTTGCATTTCCCATCGCCGACCGTTGATGACGGCTTCAAGCACGGAGATTGCCCTGCCGTCGCCGTATCCGTTGCCGGTCTGGAACGGGCACTGCTGGTTATATTCGGTGCCATAGATGGAAAGGGCGTAACCACAGGCCCAGCCGACCTTGCGCATTGGTTCCGGAACGGATGAAAGGTCGCCAGAGAACACGCGGACGAAGTCAGCCGACTGCGCCATGCTGTCGGCGAAGCCGAGTTCCTGAAACAGGTCCTGGCTGTGGGCGACGTAATCGGGGGCTTCGATTGGCGTAGGATCGACGGGGACATAGTGACCGGTGAAGACCTGGCGCGGGGCGTGGTCATTTCCGCCAGCATTCGCGTCGGGGTCGCAGTTCAGACGATCCATCAGCGAATAGTCTGCCAATTGTGCGAGGTCTTCAAGGGTCGTAACGATAGAGATAGTTTCCCGGGGCAGTCGGTTTTTCATACGGACGTTCTCGTTGATTTCGAAGTGGGCCATCTGATCAGGGCTGTTAACGACGGACCGGCGCCATGCCCAGGTGAGCGCCGCCGTCGATGAGGATGGTTTCCCCGGTGGTCAGGTCGCCCCCGATGATCAGGCCGAGGCAGACGTCGGCTACGGTTTCCGGTGAGGCGGTATCGTGCAGGGGCGAGGCACCCTTGGTCTTCTCCAGTAACACGTCGTACTTGTCTTCGCCCAGGCCTTTTTTCAGCCATTCACCCTGTACGAAACCGGGACAGACGGCATTGACCCGGACTTCCGGGCCCATGATCCGGGCCAGGGAGCGGGTCATGGTTACCAGAGCGCCCTTCGAGGCGGCATAGGCAATGGAACTGCCGATACCAGCGAGACCGGCAATGGAAGCCATGTTGATGATGTGCCCGGAACCATTGGCCCGCAGGGCTTTCTCGGCGGCACGGGTCATCTGGTAGGGCCCCACGGTATTGACGGCGTACAGGTCGAGGAAGTCCTGTTTGTCGAGGCCCTCGAGGTTGGCGTGATCACAGAATTTGGTAGTGCCGGCGTTGTTTACCAGGATATCAACACGGCCCAGCTGGTCCAGGGTGGCGTCCACCAGGGCGCGGCAGTCGACGTCTTCCGCCACATCGGCACGCATTACCAGGGTTTTTACGCCGTGCTTCTCGCAGTCGGCGGCTACTGCCCGGGCGCCGTCCTCATTGTTACTGTAGTTGATCGCCACGTGGCAGCCGTGTTCGGCAAACAGGCGGGCGATGGCGGCGCCGATACCGGAGGAGGAGCCGGTGACAATGGCGACGGAATCTTTGAGTTTCATGGCAAGTCCCTTCCTGTGGTTGTTGGTTTGCAGAGGTGGCGCAGGATTCATCCATGAAGTCTGAAAGCGGTATCTTCTCTCGATCTAGGGATCACATCAATTGCTGTCGGTACCTGGTGGATTGAAATCAGGCCAGCAGGTGCAGGCCTGATCAGGTAATCGGCAATCGAAGCGGGGGAACTCAAATAATCACCCAAAAAATGAAAACGTAACTTATTGAGTGGAAACGTTTTTATAAAAAGTGAATGAGCGCAGTCTTACTTGAAGAAACCTCCGCTAAGATACTGTATTTGCACATAAACCCTGTTCCTGTGGCTCGTTCTGCAACTCCGTTCACGCCGGTTCGATTCCGGCCTGCGCCTCCATTTTTAAACGATTAAAATCAAAATCATACCTGTACTGATTTTAGTTGCATTCCTGGCCCAAGAAACCCGGATTAAACCCGCAATATCATTACGCTCGTCACGAACTCAGCATCGCGTATTCAGTACTTTTTAGCGAGCGCAGGGCAGAGAAGCACTGTTTTGAAAAGACCATCAGTTAAAGGTCTCGCAGTAGGTGAACGAATTAGCCAGACGGGACACTGGCACAACCGCCAACTCTGGATCCTGAAGAACCACACTGTCCGTCTGTTACCGCACATACGGAAATCGGCAGTTTCTGATAGCGTGTTTGCGAACAGATTGCTAAGCATGCCGAGTATCACGGAGGACGCCTCTCATGATAAAGCTGGTGCAATTGATCCAGAGCGAAATGGAGCAACTGCCTGAAGACTGGCAAGAAGCCGCGCTGGACATTAACGGGAATCGTGGCAGCGATCATGTCATACAGGCCCTGCCAATAGCCCACCTGGTACAGGAACTCCGGCGCCGGGTTATAAGAGCCTCGATCGCGCAGAGCGAAGCAGAGCGCCTGTTGTTGAGCAGAGAGCTGGATGATGCCCTCAGGGAGGACCAGCTGGAGGTTTACTACCTGCCTGTAATCGACATCAGCACTGGTACCATAGCGAGGGCAGAAGCTTTGCTCCGTTGGAATCATCCGTACAAGGGACTGTTGACTCCGGCTGCTTTTCTCGGGATTGCCCAACAAAACGGTATGGCAAACTGCATTACCCTCGACGTACTGGAACAGTCGATTACCTGTTCAAATCGGTGGCGGGACCTGAGTGACAAGGCCTTTCCCATCAACATCAACGAATCACCGGCCTCGTTTGTTACCCCAGACCTTATGGACCAATGGCGGGCGCGGCTGACAGAAATTGGCCTCAGTGGGAGCCACATTAGCCTGGAACTGTCGCCGACTTCCCTTAACAACATTCATGCCTGCGCTTTCAATCCAGTCAGGAGCCTGGGTCTGGCAGGTTTGCGGCTACACCTGGCAATCGATCAGTTGGGTACCGAACCGTCTGCATTTGAAGGCCTTCAGGAGTTCAAGGCGGACTGTGTCAAGGTAGACAGAGAGCTGATTAATGACGCCGCGCAGGGTGGTGACAGCGACCGCATACTGGAGAGTACAATCGCCATAGCCCATGCGATAGACGCCCAGGTAGTTGCAGAAGGCGTTGAAAACGATGAGCAGTTGCAATACCTCTCCCGTTGCGGCTGCGACTATGCCCAGGGCTTCCAGGTTTCGATGCCTCTGCGCCAGGATGACTTCGAGGTATTGCTGGAACGGAATCGCCAGAAAGAGACTGCTTGACGTCGTTCGCTTCAAGGCCTGTTTTCCGGATCTTTACTAAACAAAAATAATACCCAAAGATGGTATTTAAAAAATACCGCAATAATTTTCGTTATGATAACGTCGATAACGGCTCTGATGTTCTGCTAAAATGACTCGCTTCCCTCAAACTGTCCGGCCGATCGGGCCCACTTCAAATAATCTGGTTTTTAACCGAGAAACCTGCTTTTTATGGCAAATAAAGACTTTATTATCCAGCGCATTTACATTTATGCCGGGCGGGAGTTCGATCCCATTGTGGATAAACAGGTGGTGGAGGTTTTGCGGTCAAAATTCGATATTCACCTGCCACAGAGAGCATCAGTAAATCAGTCGCTGGCATCAGCCATAAGCGATCATGAAATAATACGTCTCATATTACAGTACCGGACAATAGAGTAAGAGCCTCATTTGATTATTTACTGCAACAATATTTTCCTGTTTCAGGCATAATAGGCCACTGAAGTTAACGAACAAACCAACGATCAATCCGGAGAGCATAATGAGCAATAAACTCATAAAAGACACAGTTACTACCGCTAAAATTGAAGAGCAGACTGCTGCGTTTTTAAAGTCTGGCGGGTCTGTTGAGTATGTAGGCAAGGGTAAAAGTGGGCAAATTGTCTCTGCAGGTTCCAAGCAGATTAACCTGAAAAGTGGCCGATAAGTTTAACGACAGATACCGAAAACAGCTGATAAGTCTATCAAATAACGTCTTTTGCTTCGGATACGGATGATCTCAACAAGATCGTTCGTTGATCCGCCTTCCTTCTATGCACGCTCCATGTATCCCTTGTATGAGAAGTTTACCCCTTCTTCGGGCTTTCGTTGTGTCGGAATTCAGTATCTCAGCTATCATAATTACAAAGACAACTTTCCAGCAGGCTTGATCTTTCAGCAAAAAAGCGTTTCTGGATGGCTAAAGGACAGTTGAATGAGCGACGGGGAAACCAATCGGGACACTTCCTCCGAAAAGAAAGCCAGGGAGGCCGCAGATGAGCAGGAGTCTCGCGCCAAGGCCCAGGATCGCGAATCCCGTGAACAGACACCGACATCGAGCGAAAAGTCACTGACTCCGAAAGAACGGGATGCCGTCGCTGAACATGGCAAACTATCGTCGCTGACTGTCTACTCCATCATCATGCGCGAGGGCGAATCGGAGCTACAACGCCCGAAAATTTCGCTCTGGTGGTCGGGTGTGGCAGCGGGCGTCGGGATTTCCACCTCGGTCCTCGTCGAGGGAATAATCCGCTCCAATCTGGGCTCATATCATCCCTACCTGATGTTGATTGAAAGCCTGGGCTACTCGTTCGGGTTTGTCCTCGTGATCCTGTGCCGGCTTCAGCTGTTCACCGAGAACACCATCACCGTCGTGCTGCCGGTTCTGGCCCAACCGACTCGTAATCGGTTCTATTGCACTGCGCGCCTTTGGGCAATTGTCCTCGCGGCGAATTTGTGTGGCACGTTTATTACCGCCGCCATCGTTGTCCACGGTGGCATCCTTTCCGCGGACACCTTCGTGGCGATTCTGGAAATATCGCAACACCTGGCTACGTTGACGCCGGCCGAAACACTTTTGCGCGGTATTCCATCGGGCTTTTTCATAGCTGCCATAGTCTGGATGCTGCCTTCCGCGAAGGGCTCCGAAGTGCTCGTTATCGTCATGTTTACCTGGCTTATAGCAGCGGGCGACTTTACCCATGTAATTGCCGGGTCAAACGAAATTTTCACTCTGGTGCTCACCGGGGACATGAATATCTTTACCGCCATGGTCCACCATATTTCCCCGGTACTTGTCGGCAACATCCTTGGCGGTACCTGTTTGTTCGCAATGCTGGCCTATGGCCAGGTTCATGAAGAGATGTGATGCGAAACCTTGAAGCGGCGGCCTGATGTACCCAAGCAGTCCTTCGATTATTTCAAGTCACAGCGTTGATAGGCCAAGAGCGTAGCGGGCTTCTTGAGCCCGCTACGCTTCCCTCGGTCTCTGGCCGAAAATATCAGCGAAAATCTGGCTTTATACGTAGAAGTCCAGATCCTCCTGAGCTTTCAGCAGATCCCGCATCGTGATGGGGTCGTCACCAAAGAAGAACACCAGGCCCCAATGAGTGCCGAAGGCTGACCGATCCGGAACGGTCTCTTCTGTCGGCTCATGCAATTCGTGTGACACGAAATAGGGATGCTCAATGGTTTCCTTGGGCATTTCCAGCTTGCTGACTACGCGACGGCGTGGGTACACACCGAAGCAGCCCGCATAGCCTTTCGCACCCTCCACTTCCTTGGGGAAAAATGCAGCCACTTCCTCTTTCGTGCTTTTGGGATCGAATACCAGCATCGATGCCTGATAGGCGTTGAAGCCGTAGGCCATCTCGATAAGCTCGAAGGCCTTGAATCCGGGTGGCCGGTAAGCAACCTCACCAAAGTACATTTCGCCGTCTGCGGTTACAAAGTACTCGGGGTGAATCAGGCCGAACTTGATATCAAAGGTCTTGATCAGCAATTCGATCTGCTTGGTAATGGCGTGGCGCCAGCTCTCGAGTTCCTTTGTAGCGGGCACGAACACAGAGTAGCCCAGCGTTACATACTCGGAAATGTTGAGGAACTGGATCTTGCCATCGTGGATCCACGCTTCAACCGCAAATTCCCAGCCACTGAGATGGCTTTCCATCAGCAGGGGGTATTCCTCGTCCGGAATCAGGTCAATTTCTTCCAGCGTGCGGATCATCCGGTGGCCAAGGCAACCGGCCTTGTCGAAGGCCTTGACGTGAATCGGGTCGTCGGGGTCACCGTCCAGTTTGAGCAGAGTCTGGT
>NZ_SRZX01000003.1 GCF_004792665.1 Marinobacter orientalis | reverse complement strand
CGGTTTACGTTCCACGCTTCCTCCCCACGGTCGGTCGCCCTTCCGCAGTTGCGCTTCACTTCATTCGCTGTGGCCAGCTTATGGGAGGACTTGCACCTCCAGGAGTGCGCCCGTGCCGGGCGCACAAGAAAAAGCCCCGAAGCCTAGGCTCCGGGGCTTTGGTGCCTCAGCTGGCGCACCTGTTCAGAACAGGCCTGCATCCAGACCAGCGGCCATGTAAAGCCCCAGTTCGCGGCACTGACCCTCGAATTCATCCCGATATTCGCCATGGCACAGCAGTGGCTCCTGCACCAGACGCCAGCGCAGGCCAGTGGTAATGGATTCGATGGCACGATGGGTGCCGGTGCCGTCAAGCCCGGCGCGGATGTAAAACGTAAAGGGCAGGCCCTGGGTTTTCTCCAGACAGGGGTAATAGCTGCGGTCAAAGAAATCCTTGAGGGCGCCACTCATATAACCGAGGTTTTCAGTAGTACCGAGGATAATGGCGTCACAAGCCAGGACATCGTCGGGCCCGGCTTCCAGCGGCGGAAGTACGGTGACTTCCACGTTTTCAATGTCCTCGTGTTGCGCGCCCTGTACTACCGCTTCCCGGAGCTTGAGCGTATTCGGGGAGGGAGCATGGGCAACGACCAACAGTCTTTTCTTTGCATCCATATTACCTCCCCCCGATAGTCCGGGAACTGTCTATGGCTAGAGAAGCTCGCCGCTGGCGTCCGCTGTCACTTCTTCAGCGGCGGCTCCCTTTTTGACCGGCTTGGGCATCAGCTTATCGCGCACAGCGGTTTCAATTTCGTTAGCAATATCCGGGTTCTCTTCCAGGAACTTGCAGGCATTGGCCTTGCCCTGGCCAATCTTGTTGCCCTTGTAGGCATACCAGGCGCCGGACTTGTCAACAAAGCCTTCTTTCACGCCCATGTCCACCACTTCCGCCATATGGTAGATGCCCTTACCGTACATGATCTGGAATTCCGCCTGTTTGAAGGGCGGGGCCACTTTGTTCTTGACCACTTTCACGCGGGTTTCGTTACCGACCACTTCGTCGCCATCTTTCACCGAGCCAATGCGGCGGATGTCGAGACGCACAGAAGAGTAGAATTTCAGGGCGTTGCCGCCGGTGGTGGTTTCCGGCGAACCAAACATGACGCCGATTTTCATGCGGATCTGGTTGATAAAGATCAGCAGGCAGTTGGCGTGCTTGATATTACCCGTCAGCTTACGCAGGGCCTGGGACATCAGGCGGGCCTGGAGGCCCACGTGGCTGTCACCCATTTCGCCTTCGATTTCGGCTTTCGGAGTCAGCGCAGCGACAGAGTCAACAATGATGATGTCTACCGCATTGGAGCGCACCAGCATATCGGCGATTTCCAGCGCCTGCTCACCGGTATCCGGCTGGGAGACCAGCAGGTCGTCCACATTCACGCCCAGCTTTTCGGCGTAGATGGGGTCCAGGGCGTGCTCGGCGTCGATAAAGGCACAGGTTTTGCCATCCTTCTGGGCTTCGGCAATCACCTGGAGGGTCAGGGTGGTTTTACCAGAACTTTCCGGACCATAGATTTCGCAAACCCGACCGTAAGGCAGGCCACCAATACCCAGGGCTACGTCCAGGCCAAGTGAACCTGTGGAAACCGCAGGAATGGCTTCCCGGGGCTGGTCACCCATTTTCATCACGGCGCCCTTGCCAAACTGACGTTCAATCTGGCTAAGTGCTGCACTCAGTGCTTTGTTGCGCTTGTCTTCCATCGTTGCAAACCCTCTGTCGCCTGTGCCGTTATCGGGACGGGACCCCAACGGCCGAAATCGTGGACTGCGGAACACGGCAAAGCCGGACTCCTGTATATTTGAACAGTATTAAAACATAACCCGCGGACAAGACCAACCCCCGGTTTCAGGAGTTTTCCAGAAAGCCCCTAACTCCCTGTAACGCATACAGCACAGCCTGGCGCCGCACCTGATCACGGTCTCCGCGAAAGGTTTCAACCACCGCTTCGGTATCCCTTGGTGAACTGCCCCAGGCAAACCACACCGTGCCCACCGGTTTGTCTTCGCTGCCGCCGCCGGGACCGGCGACACCGCTGATGGCCACCGCAACACTGGCGCCTGTGGCCGCCAGCGCGCCGGCAACCATTTCCCGCACCACCGGTTCGCTGACAGCACCATATTCGTTCAGGGACGGCTCAGTGACCCCAAGCAATTCGGTCTTGGCTCCATTGCTGTAGGTAACCAGCCCCGCCAGCACGTATGCAGATGAGCCCGCACGGTCCGTCAGTACCTTGGCCACCCAGCCGCCGGTACAGCTTTCGGCAGTGACAATGGTAAGCTGGCGCCGCTCAAGCACTTCAGCCAGTTGTTCTCCGGCGTCCGCCAATGCTTCGTCGGTCAGTGACATAATGATCTCCTTCGTTTCATCATGGCGGTTATTTTCTTACAATCCCTGCCTTCCCATAAAGCCAATGGATCCGGACCCGTTCATGTCAGCAGCCCAGACCGATCTGTCCCAGCACACGCCCATGATGAGGCAATACCTCAAAATCAAGGGTGAACACCCCGATGAACTGGTGTTCTACCGCATGGGTGACTTCTACGAGCTGTTCTACGACGATGCCCGCAAGGCCGCCGAACTGATGGATATTACCCTCACCGCCCGCGGACAGTCCGGTGGCAGCCCCATTCCCATGGCCGGCATTCCATACCATTCCGCTGAAGGTTACATTGCACGTCTGGTCCGTGCTGGTCAATCCATCGCCATCTGCGAGCAGATTGGCGACCCGGCCACCAGCAAGGGCCCGGTAGACCGCCAGGTTGTTCGTATCGTGACGCCAGGCACCCTGAGCGACGACGCTTTCCTGGAAGACCGCCGCGATAACCTGCTGGTCGCCATTTACAGCCACCGGGAGCAGTTCGGTTTCGCCTCGCTGGATATTTCCAGCGGGCGGTTTACGGTGTCCGAGCTGGATGACCTGGAAAGCCTGCAGGGCGAACTCCAGCGCCTGCGACCGGCGGAAATCCTCGTCAGCGAGGAGTTCCCCTACCAGGAGGTACTGGAAGGCTATACCGGTATTCGCCGCCAGGGCCCCTGGCTGTTTGAGTCCGACACGGCCCACCGCGTGCTCACCCAGCAACTACAGGTACGGGACCTGACCGGATTTGGCTGTGATGATCTCACCCTGGCAATCTGCGCTGCCGGTTGCCTGCTGCAATACGCAAAGGAAACCCAGCGTACGGCCCTGCCCCACATTCGCAAGCTCAGCCGGGAGCGTCGCGAGGAAGCAGTTATCCTGGACGCCACCAGCCGCCGCAACCTGGAGATCGACACCAACCTGATGGGCGGTACCCAGCATACCCTGGCCTGGGTAATGGACCGAACGGCCACTGCCATGGGCAGCCGCCAGCTCCGGCGCTGGCTGAACCGGCCGCTGCGGGATGTCACCGTGGTGGGACAGCGCCAGCAGGCTGTCTCTGCGCTGCTGGAAGGATTTCACTACGAGCCGGTCCACGACCTGCTCAAAAGCATCGGTGATATCGAGCGGGTGCTGGCAAGGGTGGCACTGCGCTCGGCCCGTCCAAGAGATCTGGCGCGACTGCGGGACGCGTTCCAGGCGCTTCCGGACCTGCAGGATGGTCTTAAGCCGGTGAATTCCCACTATATCGTCAAGCTGGCTACCACCATCAATGAATATCCCGAACTGGCGGATCTGCTGGAGCGCGCCATCATCGACAATCCACCGGTGGTTATTCGTGACGGCGGCGTGGTCCGGGAAGGCTTCGATGAAGAGCTGGATGAGCTGCGCAACATCAGCGAAAACGCCGGCCAGTTCCTGCTGGATGTGGAAACCCGTGAGCGGGAGCGTACTGGCATCAGCACACTGAAAGTGGGCTACAATCGTGTGCACGGCTATTACATCGAAATCACTCGCGCCCAGTCCGGTCAGGCGCCTGTGGATTACATCCGTCGCCAGACCCTGAAAAACGCCGAGCGCTTCATCACTCCGGAGCTGAAAGAGTTCGAAGACAAGGCCCTCAGCGCCAGGAGCCGGTCGCTGGCGCGGGAGAAAGCCCTGTACGACGAGGTGCTGGAAGCCGTTGCCGCCGAACTCGCGCCCCTGCAGGATGCCGCCCAGGCGCTGGCGGAACTCGATGTGCTCAGTAACTTTGCCGAGCGCGCCACCAGCCTGCGCTTCAGCGCGCCGGAATTCAGCGAGAATCCCGGCTTTGACATCGAGGAAGGTCGCCATCCGGTGGTGGAACAATTACTGAGCGATCCTTATGTGCCCAACGACCTGCTGATGGACGACCAGCGCCGTATGCTGGTAATCACCGGCCCGAACATGGGTGGCAAGTCAACCTACATGCGCCAGGCGGCGCTGATTGCCCTGCTGGCCTATACCGGCAGCTTTGTGCCCGCCAACCGCGTGATTATCGGCCCTGTGGACCGCATTTTCACCCGCATGGGCTCGTCCGATGACATTGCCGGGGGGCGTTCGACCTTCATGGTGGAAATGACGGAAACCGCCAACATCCTCCACAACGCCACCGAGCACAGCCTGGTGCTGATGGATGAGGTCGGACGTGGCACCAGCACCTTCGACGGACTCTCCCTGGCCTGGGCCACCGCAGACCATCTGGCGAAACACATTCGCTGTTACACCCTGTTTGCCACCCATTATTTCGAACTCACGCAACTGGCTGACGAACTTGAGCACGCAGTCAACGTTCATCTGACAGCAACAGAGCACGACGACTCCATCGTATTCCTGCACAATGTCCATGACGGCCCCGCCAGCCAGAGCTACGGCCTGCAGGTGGCCAAGCTGGCGGGTGTGCCCCAGGACGTTATCCGTAATGCGCGGCAACAGCTTTCCCATCTTGAGGGTAACGCCGCTCCGGCCAGTCCCGTGCCAGTTCAAGTCGCAACGTCTGCGACCGAGCCTGGAAAACGCAAACGCCGTGCCCGGGTCAGCGAGCCGGTCCTCCAGGGGGACATGTTCGCCAGCCTGGAACCCAGCAGAGTGGAAGAGACTCTGGCGGAACTGGATGTCGACGGACTGACACCCCGCGACGCATTGAACCGACTCTATGAATTGAAGGAACTGCTGAAAAAATAAGGGGAAAATCGCGCTTAATTGATACAGGTAATAACGATAGTGCGCCTCGGCGCTTGCGAGTAGGCAGGCCGCTCAATACAATATCGCGCAATTATTATTACTCCGATGAGATCGACTACTGGACCAGGAAGCTGACTATGACGTTTGTCGTTACCGATAACTGCATCAAGTGCAAATACACGGACTGCGTGGAAGTATGCCCGGTTGACTGCTTCTACGAAGGCCCGAATTTTCTGGTGATTGATCCGGACGAGTGTATCGATTGCGCCCTGTGTGAGCCGGAGTGCCCTGCAGAGGCCATCTTCTCCGAAGACGAACTGCCCGCAGACCAGGTCCAGTTTGTTGAACTCAATGCCGAGCTTGCAGGCAAGTGGCCGAATATCACTGAAAAGAAAGATCCGCTGCCGGACGCCGAAGAGTGGGACGGCAAGCCAGACAAGCTACAGTACCTGGAAAAGTAAAGGCTGCGCTCACTGCGCAGCCAGCTTTGCACCGATAGCAACGAAGAAGCCGCCGGTCAGTGCGTTGAGCGAACGCTTTATGCCCTGCCCCACCCCAAGCCGGCGGGACTTGACCACCAGCACCACCAGTGCGCACTGCCACGCCATGGCAAGCACAAAATGAACCGCTGCAAGAAACAGGGATTGCTGGAAGGCATTGCCAGCCGGGTCGATAAACTGGGGCAACAGTGCCATATAAAACAGCGCTGTTTTCGGATTCAGTACATTTGAGAGCAGGCCTTCGCGAAACGCCACCCGGCTCGATACCGGTTTCATCAGGGCCGCCCCGGCACCGGCAGTCTCTGGCTCTGCAATTGTTTCGGGGATACGCTTCGTGGCCTGTCGCAGTGAATTCAGCCCCAGCCAGATCAGATAACAGGCACCGGCCCACTTGAGCGCGGTAAAAGCCCATGCGGTATCCACCAGCAACACCGAAATGCCCAGCGCTGACAGGGTGGCATGGATGAACAGCCCGCTGCAGATACCGACACTGGTCACGCAACCGTCCTGCAAACCACCTCGCCCGGCATTTCGCATCACCAGAAGGGTGTCGACTCCTGGCGTCACCGTTAGCAGGGAAATGGCCACCAGATAGGCCCAGAAGAGTTCGGTTGGTATCCACATAGTACACACCATACCACGGAGAGCAGAGTACCGGCACGGCGCGGTTGTGCCTGATGCGGAGTTTACCGGAAATCGCTGAACTGGTGAGGCTCTGCGGCCAGCGCCAGGCAAAGGCTGCCGGGGCCGACATGGATACTGCTGGTAATGCCCATTTGCGACAGCAGCAGTTCCACACCATTCTGTTCGCATGCATCGCGCAGGCGGTTCAGGCCGGGAAGATCCTCGATTTCGGTCCAGGTCAGCCCGCAGGACAGGCTGACATAGGGCGTCAGCACCCCTGCCTCTACCCGGCCCGCCGCATAGTTCATAACCTTTTCCACCGCCGCATCAAAACTACGGGTTCTGGCAGCAGGCTGACCCTCGGCACCCAGGCCAAAAATCACCGGAGTGATGTTCAGGGTCTCGCCGAGAAAGGCCACCAGCGCCGAGACACTCTTGTCGCCATGCTTTCGGGCGCGCTGCCGGAGGTAATGCATATCGCGGGGAATCACGCAGGTGTGAATCTTGTCGGTGAAGGTTTCCACTTCATGACGGAGGGCATTCTCCGACAGTTTCTGTCCGATCAGTCTGAGCGTGTGTGCCGCCAACAGACCCTGACCGGCGAAAATCTGCCTGCTATCGACTACTCCCATGGAAAATTTGCCATCACGACCGGCGACCTTGCGTGCGCCCTGGTAATGGGCCATTACGCTATTCATGGCTTCGGTAGCATTCTGGAAAATCAGGCTGCGGGAGCGGGTAACCGTCTCGCAGATCGCCACGTCAAACCGGGTCACAATCTTCTCCATGAACAGATCATGAATCTGCCGGGCAGAGAATGCCTGCGTCTCGGCATGGTGCCCCTTCAGCAGCAATCCGCTTTGGTAGAATTCCTGGGTCCGGACAGGCTCGTGCTCGTCAATGTAGGTCTGACCATCAATTACGGCTGTTACGGGGAGCACGAACAGGTCGTGCCTGCGACTGAACTCATAGGGCAAGTCGCAAGCGGAATCCACAATAAGGCCAACGCGCATGGGTGGCTCCAGCTGCGGGAAGCCGTTGGTGCCGGACACTTCCCTTTATTGTCGTTGTTCCTGGCCGCACTCAGTCTTACACAACGCCCTGGTAATTTCAGCTGCCTGTTGGCGGGCAGTTTGTTCCAGCTCAAGTTCGTTAAGGTTTTTATCGATCAGGTCACGGTTATCCTGTTGCCAGGGGTGAAAGCCTTCGCGAAAGTAGGCCAGAAAATCCGGCAAACACCTGCGCAATATCCCCGGCTTGCCCCACAGAAAGTTGATGCCACCGACCCAGGTGCCGGGGCTCCACAATTTGCCATCGGTTTTCAGCAGACTGCAGGTGTTCAGAAAGGTGTACCTGAAGAAATTCCAGGTCACAAACAGGAACACAACCCGCCGCAACCGTTCGTTGCCAACGCAATGACGGTAAACATCGAAAGCCACGGACTTGTGTTCGGTTTCCTCAATGGCATGCCAGCGCCACAGCCTGGCCATGCCGGGGGTAGCACCGTCCAGCCACTCCGGATGCCGGAGAATTGCATTGGCCAGGACTGCGGTGTAGTGCTCCGCGCCACAGGTTCCGGCAAGCTGCCGGCTGGGAGCCAGGTCAGCCACCCAGTCCATATGCTTGCGAAAACGTTCATCAATGGCAGCAATATCATAGCCTCTCGCTTTCAGAGCTTCGTTATAATGCTTATGCTCCCTGCTATGTAGAGCTTCCTGGCCGATGAACCCACGAATTTCCTCTTTCAGCTTGGGGTCATCCACCTGGTCACGATAAAGGCGGACTGCATTGATAAACTGTTGCTCTCCATCCGGAAACTGAAGAGACAGGGCATTGAAAAAGGCGGTACGGAAGGCGTCGTTACCATGCCAGAGAGTTCTGAGGTCTTCGGCAAGGTCAAAGCGCAGATGCCGGGGGGCAACCGCAACGCCCTCGGGAGTGGAACTGATGGTCATGACTGCCTCCGATTTGTTGTGATTATGGAGTGGCATTCGGCGTACTGAGGAAGATCCGCGTACGAAATTTGATCAGCGCATCCAGTTTAAACCCGAAGTCAGTGGTGAAGGAAGATGGGCGCAGAAGAAATCGACAGACTGTCACAAAATGACAGTTCGTCAACAGACTAAAAAAAGGAAGGTGTGGCGTTGCGGCCGGCCTGCTGGACGCGATTAACCTACGGAGGGAAACATGGAAAAACTACCGATTTACCAGATCGACGCTTTCACCAGCGAGATATTCGGCGGCAACCCCGCTGCCGTCATGCCACTGGAACAATGGTTGCCAGACGACACACTGCGGGCGCTGGCCAGGGAGAACAACCTGTCGGAAACCGCGTTCCTGGTGCCACTGCCGGCGGAAGGCGATGCAGACTTTCACATACGCTGGTTCACACCCACGGTAGAAGTCAGCCTCTGCGGCCACGCCACCCTCGCCAGCGCCTGGGTCATCTTCAATAAACTGGGATGGGAGCGTGAATGGATCCGACTCCAGTCCAAAAGCGGCCCCCTGAATGTCCGGCAGACTGACGACGACTGGCTGGAACTGGACTTCCCCAACCTTCCCTTCGAAGAACGTCCGACACCGGACCTGATTCACGAAGCCCTGAAAGATGTTCCCGACAAAGCCCGATTTGTGCCCGACGACACTAACTACCTGATCTCCCTAAAAGACGAAGCCGCCGTACGATCCGCTCAGCCGGACATCCGCAAACTCAGGGAGCTTGGCAACCAGGGCGTCATCATCACCGCTCCCGGCAATGACTGTGACTTCGTCAGCCGTTACTTTGCCCCCGGCGCCGGCATCGACGAAGACCCCGTCACCGGCTCCATCCACAGCGTACTGGTGCCCTACTGGGCCAGGCAACTTGGTAAAAACACACTGTTGGCGAAACAGGTGTCCGCCAGGGGTGGCGTACTGCGCTGCGAGCTGAAAGGCGACCGGGTAGCCATCGCAGGCCAGGCTGCATTCTACATGGAAGGCTCCGTCCATCTGCCCTGAGAGCAGCAGAAAATGTATACTGCGCCCAGGTAACGCATAGCGGCGGGCAGCACAGATGTTTGGCAAGGCACGGGTTAAGGGCAGTCAGGGAGCGTCAAAAACAGAACACCGGAATTCCGGACCATGACCTCAGAAAAGCACGACGTAATCATCATAGGCGCCGGCGCAGCAGGCCTGATGTGCGCGGCTACAGCCGGCTACCGCGGCCGCAGAGTCCTGGTGATCGACCACGCCAACAAACCGGGCAAGAAGATCCTCATGTCCGGCGGCGGCCGCTGCAACTTCACCAATTTAAACAGCACTCCGGCCAACTTCCTCTCCGACAACCCCCACTACTGCATCTCCGCGCTCAAACGCTACACCCCCCAGCATTTCCTGGACCTGGTGGAACGACACGGCATCGAACATGAAGAAAAAGCCGCCGGCCAACTCTTCTGCAAAGACAGCAGCAAGGAAATACTCAACATGCTGCTCACCGAATGCGAATGGGCTGGCGCCGAAGTGCGGCTGGAAACCGGTGTCAAAGCGATCAGTCGCGCTGCCAACGGCTACCAGCTAAAAACCACCTCCGGCACTTTCTCCTGTGAGTCCCTGGTTGTCGCCTGCGGCGGACTGTCCATCCCCACCATGGGCGCGACCGGCTTTGGCTATGACATCGCGCGGCAGTTCGGGCTCAGCGTGCTTTCCACACGCCCGGGGCTGGTGCCGTTCACCCTGCACCCGGAGCTGAAAGAACAACTCGCCCCGCTGGCAGGTGTAAGCTGCCCGGTAGACGTCCACTGCAACAACGAACACTTCCGCGAACCCATGCTGGTCACCCATCGCGGTCTGAGCGGACCGGCCATGCTGCAGATTTCCAGCTTCTGGCAACCCGGGGATACACTGAGCATCAACATGCTGCCCGCCACGGATATTGAACAGGACCTGTACCAGCTGAGGAAAAACAGGCCCCAATCCACCGTTGCCCAATACCTGATGCAGCACCTGCCCAAACGCTTCGCGCAGGCGCTTAACGACCTTCACGGCTGGACTGGCCCCCTGCAGGGCTACAAAAACAGCGACATCGAACAGGCGGCACGAGCTCTCGGCCAGTGGGCCATCAAACCCGCCGGCACCGAAGGCTATCGCACCGCCGAAGTGACCCTGGGAGGTGTGGACACCCGCCAACTGTCATCCAGAACCATGGCTGTTCTGGACCAGCCGGACCTGCACTTCATTGGCGAAGTGGCGGATGTAACTGGGCATCTTGGCGGGCATAATTTCCAGTGGGCGTGGGCCTCGGGAGTGGCGGCGGGAAACAGCGCCTGAACGTCCTGCGACAATCCATTGTTAATAACTGTATTTCTAACTACTGGATTGCCGCGCACGCACGCGATTGCCCCCTTCCTCCTTGGCCTGGTAAAGGGCCAGATCCGCCCAGCGTATCAATTGGTTGAGATCACAGCTTTGATCCCACTCGGCAACACCGACGCTCGCCGTGACCCTGAGCGAGGCAGAGCCATAAGGTGATAATATTTCCATGATCTCTATGCGGATACGTTCCGCAATCTCGACTGCTTTGCTTTCCGAGGTGTCCGCGAAAAGTATGAGAAATTCATCACCGCCAATCCGCCCAAAAAAATCGGTTGGACGAATACTGTTCTCGACCGGCGTTACAATCTGTCGAAGAACCTGATCACCTGCCTCATGGCCGAACGTGTCGTTAACAGCTTTGAAATTATCCAGGTCAAAAGCGATCAAGACTGCCATCCGCCCATCCAACCCCAGTCGGGTCAATTCTCTTTGACCGAGTTCGTAGAAATGACGGCGGTTTGAGATGCCGGTCAGGAAATCTACTGAGGCGACCTTCTCCAACTCCTGGTTAGCCTTCTGTAGCAAGGCAGTGCGCTCCCGCACTTTTTCTTCCAGTGATTCATTGTGCCGCTGGATCGACTCAGTAGCGTCTTTCAGACGCTGCTCGGTTTCCTTTGCCTGCGTAAGATCGTGATGGATGCCTATATAATGTGTGACTCGTCCGGCGGGATCACGGACTGGGGCCATACTGAAATCTATCCAGAGCAGTTTGCCGGCCTTCGTGTAGCTTTTGAGTTGTGCACGGCAGGGCGTTTTGTCGGCCAATGCCGCTCTCACGGTGTCATGGTTGTACTGTTGGCGAATACCTTTTTGCAGAAGCCGCCAGCTCAGGCCAACAATCTCTCCAGCGCTGTAACCAAATAGTTCTTCGAATTTGGGGTTAACCCAGATGATCGGTGTGTCAGCCCGTTGCACATCAACAATGGAAATGGCGTCATTACTCGCGATCATGGCGCGATCCTGGAGCGCAAGAGAGGCATGTTGATGTCTGATTTTTTGCATCAGCCCTGAAAGCCCCACGGCAATGATGCTCATCACCACAAGGTATTCCTGGGTAAGCCAGACTGTGTCCTGGGGAGACGATGTTGCTGAAAAAAATTGTGTCGGCTGGACAAGAAAAGCGGTGGCCAGCACGGCAATTAATGTGACGGTCCCCGTGGTCGCGAGTATCCCCAGGCGGATTGCAGTCCAAACGACAAACCCAAGCAGCAGCACGGGGGCAAGAAAAAACTCGACGTCTGCCTGGCGAGCAGTACGGAAGGCAAAAATGCCAGTTATGGCGATGCCGGACCATATGGCGGCAAGTTCCGCTAGCTGCGGAGCGCTAACAATCTGCCTTTTTGCTTTTATCGCATGCCAGGCCGACACCAGTAAGGGTGTGAGAAGAACCATACCCACAGCATCGGCGAACCACCAGAGACGCCAGAACACAAAAAAGGTATTTTCGGTTCGGGCAAGGGCTTCATAAATGGCCGCGCCCAGAAATGCGGAAGCGGAGCATGCAACCACAGGTGCCGCCAGAAAAAAGACTTTCATATCCCTGAGTGACTGAAATTCGAAGTCTTTACCGGCGAATCGCCGGATCAGGAAAGCTGCCAACAGGGCTTCGAATATGTTTACCAGGCCAAACAGGGCCACGCTCCAAAGCGGAAAAGAAGCAGAGATACTGGCTAAACTGGCTGCAATCAGAGCAGCGACCGTTAGCAAGGGCCACTCTTTCTGTGATGTCTGCAATAAAACGGTTAAAAGTACCGCGTTGGCAGGCCAGAGGACGGCAATACCATCCGGGGTTACGGTTTGTGTAAGGCCCAGCCAAGCCCCCAGGAAAAAAGAGATACCGGTGAAACTGGCGCGTACGAACGAGTTGATCGGCACCTCAGAGGCCGTACAGTAAGAGGGCACCCGGAATTTGCAGTGCATCAACACCATGTAGCCGTTTTTCATCAGACTTCAGTTGGGCTCCGAACATCCTTGACTCCTGAGTTCAAATAATAAAATGGTCTACTTTGTGATCGCTCACCAAGGATCGCAGGGATGTTCTCAGCGCTGACCGGGCGCCCCGGCAGATAACCCTGAATCTTGTCGCATCCGAGACCGATCAACAGTTTTTGTTGCTCTGCGGATTCCATGCCCCTGCGACCTACTTCAAGTCCCTGCCGTGGGCAATACCTGAAGCCGGCGACAAGTTCCCCCTCTTTCAGATTCCTGGCAAGATCATTAATAAAGCTCTTGTCGATCTTTAAGAAGCCGTTGCTGATCGATGTCAATGTGGGAATAGCCACGGTTGGCATATCGAAGATGTCTGCAATCAAGCGGGTGTGACGATAAAACCGGTCTTCGCGCGCCATATCCAGGATTCCAAGTGAGGACAGCTCGCTCGGGAGTGTTTGACTGCAATATTCATAATGGTGGCCTCTGTCGCGGCTATGAACTGGCAGAACCGATTTTACATTGGGCTACCACGCTTTTTAGTGCGGCTATTTCAACGTTAAATACCAGCTCAAATCAATCCGTGACAATCCAGATTCCGGACACAAGAATTTGAAACTCGAAGCTGTTTTCCGGGCCAATATACTGAGAAAGAAGCGTAAAATCATAGGCTACAAGGGAGCCTTTTTGTAATTATTGGTTATGGATAGATACCAGAACTCAAATGCGTCAGGTCAGGCTAAACATTCGCACAATAAATCCGTACGACAAATGTGATCGACACGCCATTCGTGCTCAGGATCAAGATAAGTGGCCAAGCTGTTATCGCCGAGCCTGCCAGACTTATCGGGGAATTATTCGAGGCCAACAAAACAGAGGCAAGACTAGAGATACTTCTCGATCGGCAACCATGACAGTAAGCGGGACTTCACGCCCCGCCACCAGCCTACGGCCGGCTCGCTTGTATAGGACTCCTCTCCGCTACGCCAGTGCAGGTCTCCGCTATCATCCAGAGAAACTTCCCAGCTGTTCCCGGGCTGCATCAGCGACTGGACGTCCCTGGCCACCGCCTCTGCCAGCTCCGGACTGTGGATAACCAGCACGGTTTCGCCGTTCAGGTAGATGGAGCGAAGATTGACGTTGAAGGAACCCACCACCAGAGTGCTGCGGTCAAACACCACGGATTTCGTATGCAGGCTGGCGTCCCCGCTAGCGCAGACCGAATCGTTGCGCAGCCATTGCTCACAGGCCTCCGCATCGGGTTTGAGTTCGTAGATCCTTATTCCCTGCCTGAGCATGTAAGGGCGCCAGCGGGCATACCCGGCATGGTTGGTGACCAGGTCATTGGATGCCAGTGAATTGGTCACTGCAGTAACCTTCAGCCCCTGGCGATCCCCCACATCCAATAGCTTCAGCTGTTTCTCGGTGAGTATCAGGTAGGCGGATTCAATCAGGATTTCCTGACTGGCGGCCTGCGCCAATATCTGAAGCGCTTTGGCGCTCCGTCTGGGAGTTTCAGCCGGCTCTTCCATGGTTTCAAAAGGGAGATCGAAGACCAGCTCACCATGGGCAACCACCAAACGGTCGAACAGTTCTACAAGCTCAGTCCTTCCCCGCGGGCTGTCTGCCGGAGCGGGCACCGGCAGGCCGTCCTGTGCTCTGGCCTGGCGGCGAAGCTGATCAAGCGCTGCAACCACATTCCCCTCAGCTGGTGTGTCCGGGTAAAGAACTGACACCGGGTAAGCCCAGCGGTTGTCCCAGTAAGCCTGGAAGTTGTCGGTCATTCCGTTAACGACCGGCCCCAGCGAGAGCACGTCACGGTCCCGGAAATAGAGATCTGCATCAAACCCGAAATATTCATCGCCAATGTTGCGACCACCAACAACACCCACAGCCCCATCGACCACGAAGGTCTTGTTGTGCATGCGCCGGTTGATACGATCGAAATCCATCAGGAACGACACCCACCGGCCCCATCCACCGCGGCTTCTGGCCGGGTTGAAAAGACGGATATAAATGTTGGGGTGGGTGTCGAGGGCAGCAAAGAGTTCACCAATACCCTCGGCGTTGAAATCATCCAGCAACAGCCGGACCTGTATTCCACGGTCCGCGGCCAGCAACAGCCGGCCGGCCAGATACCGTCCGGAAGCGTCGTTGTTCCAGATATAGGACTGTACGTCGATGCTCTGCTCGGCGGCTTCAACCAGGGCCGCACGGTAGAGAAAAGCCTCGTGCCCGGAATCCAGCATGTAGAACCCGGATTGGCCGTTGGTAACGGCTAACCTCTGCCTGGACTGAATGGAAAGAAAGCTGTCATCGTTCTGCACGGCTTCCTCAACTCCGGGGTGTATCAACGGTTGCATACCGCCTGCGCAACCGGTCAGAAATGTCATCAGCACCAGGAACCAACCGCTCAACAACAGTGGCGCGGCTCCGGAACCACGGCAAGACGGCATTAACGCAGTATCACCAGAGGCTTCCGGGCAGTCTTGAGCATCGTGGTTGTGGTACTGCCCACCAGGAACTGGCGGATCCGTGAATGCCCGTAGGCTCCCATGACCAGGATATCGATATCGTTCTCTTCCTGATAGGCGTGGAGGGTTGGCTCTACGTCTCCGGCGCGAATGGCCAGGGTGATTTCGGCGCCAAGGTCAGCGAGCATTTTCTCCGCCTTCTTGAGCTGCTCCCAGCGGTCATTGGTGTCTGCACCGATCATCACCAGGTGGATCGGCATGCCTTTCAGTACCGGGCTTCCGGCCAGCAGTTCCACGCCCTTGAACGCAGTCGCGCTGCCATCGAACGCCAGCATCGCGCTTTTGGGCTGTCGATATTCGTCCGGCACCAGGAGAATCGGGCGGTGAACGCTGCGAATGACGGTTTCCAGCTGGCTCCCCACGTGCACGTCCCGGTCCGAACTGCTCTCGCCGTGAAGCCCCATCACCAGCAGGCGTGTCTGGTTTTCCAGGGCCAGCAGGGACTCGGTGAGGTCGCCATGGCGCTGGCGCTTGATCACATCCCCGATGCCCAGCGTTCTCATGCGGTCTTCAGCTTCGTCCAGCATATGGTGCCCGTGCTCCAGCGCCAGTTTGGAGCGCTTGCGGTCCAGCTCGGCCAGTTCATCCATCAGCTGTTCGCGGCTGCCAAGGCCAATGTTACCGGCCAGATCCGGTTCTGTCGGATAGCGTTCTTCATCGAGCACGTGCAGCAGGGTCATGGGCGTTTCCATGTGCTTGCTGGCCCAGGCGGCATAATCACACACCGCCGGTGCGGCCCTGGAGCCGTCGATACAGGCAACTACTCGTAGCATCTCAACCTCGCCTTGGTGATCATTATGGTTGTTATTCCGACCGGGATCGTTGCTGGATTCCCTAGCTTGTGTCATATCAGTGCCCCATCAGCTGGTCAACAGCATCGGGTTTGTCATGCACCCCGAAACGGTCAACAATCGTGGCGCTGGCTTCGTTCAGGCCGATGATCTCAACCTCGGCACCTTCGCGGCGGAACTTGATCACTGCTTTGTCCAGCGCACCTACCGCCGTGATATCCCAGAAGTGCGCCCGGGTGAGGTCAATGACTACATTATCCACTGCTTCCTTGAAATCAAAGGATTCCGTGAATTTTTCCGAAGAACTGAAGAACACCTGCCCCACCACGTTGTAGGTGCGAGTGTCGGATGCCTCATCAAACTCCGAGGTCACCAGCATGTAGTGGCCCACCTTGTTGGCGAAGAACAGTGCGGCGAGCAGGACACCTGCCAGTACCCCGAACGCCAGGTTGTGGGTTGCCACAACCACGATAACGGTAACCACCATAACAATGTTGGTAGACAGCGGGTGCTCCCTCAGATTCTTGATGGACCCCCAGCTGAAGGTACCGATGGCAACCATGATCATCACCGCCACCAGCGCCGCCATGGGGATCTGCACCAGCCACTGATCCAGCACCAGCACCATCAGCAGCAGGAACACACCCGCCGCCAGGGTGGAAAGGCGGGTCCGGCCACCGGACTTGATGTTGATGATGGACTGGCCAATCATGGCACAGCCGGCCATCCCCCCCAGCAGCCCGGAACCGATGTTGGCAACACCCTGGCCTTTGCATTCGCGGTTGCGATCACTGGTGGTGTCGGTCAGATCATCCACAATCGTTGCTGTCATCATCGATTCCAGCAGGCCCACGACGGTCAGCCCCACCGCGTACGGCAGGATAATCATCAGGGTTTCCAGGTTCAGCGGCACGTCCGGCCACAGGAAAATCGGCAGCGTATCGGGCAGCTGGCCCATATCGCCCACGGTGCGGATATCAATGTTGTAGATCATTGCAAAAGCCGTCAGCACGACGATACAGATCAGTGGCGACGGCAGGATGCGGCCAACCACCGGAATCAGCGGGAACAGATAGATAATGCCCAGCCCGGCGCCGGTCATGGCGTAAACATGCCAGGTGACGTTCGTCAGTTCAGGCAACTGGGCCATAAAGATCAGGATGGCCAGGGCATTCACAAACCCGGTTACCACCGAGCGGGACACAAACCGCATCAGGCTGCCAAGTTGCAGGTAGCCGGCAATAATCTGCAGCAGGCCGGTAAGCAGCGTAGCCGCCAGCAGGTATTCCAGGCCGTGCTCCCTGACCAGAGTGACCATCAGCAACGCCATGGCCCCCGTGGCAGCCGAGATCATACCGGGACGGCCACCGACAAAGGCGATCACCACAGCAATACAGAACGAGGCGTAAAGGCCCACTTTCGGGTCTACGCCGGCAATGATGGAGAAAGCGATGGCTTCGGGAATCAGTGCCAGCGCCACCACAATACCGGCGAGCAGATCGCCCCGTATATTGGAGAGCCAGTTGGCTTTGAGCTTGTTCAGCATGGTTAAAGTCCAGTCAATTGATTCAGGAAAGAGAATCTACAGAAAGTTGATGACTGCCAGCAGACCAACGGATCCGAGGACGACGGTGTAGGGGAAGGCCATAATCACCATGCGGCCATAGGACAGCCGTACCAGTGGTGCAATGGCGGATGTCAGCAGGAACAGGAACGCCGCCTGGCCGTTGGGTGTTGCAACACTGGGCAGGTTGGTGCCGGTGTTGATGGCAACAGCAAGATCCTGGAAGTGGGCCCGGGATATAACGCCTGCATCCAGCGCCTGTTTGATTTCACTGATGTAAACGGTAGCGACAAAGACGTTGTCGCTGATCATCGACAGCAGGCCATTTGCCACAAAGAAAAGCGCCGGCTGATGCACTTCCGGCTGGGCCAGCACAAAGTCGATCACCGGTTTGAACAGATGTTGCTCATGAATCACCGCCACCACGGCAAAAAATACCACCAACAGCGAAGTGAACGGCAGGGATTCCTGGAACGCCTTGCCGATCTGGTGCTCGTCGGTCACCCCGGTGAACGAAGTGATCAGGATAATCACCAACAGCCCGATCAGCCCCACCTCCGCGATGTGGAACGCCAGCCCGATCACCAGTACCACGGCGGCCATGGCCTGCACCCACAGGGCGGCCTGATCCGCCTTGGTGCGTTTCTTGCGCTCGTTGTCCGCAAAATCTTCCAGCACCTGGCGCACCGGCTTTGGCAGACGGGCGCCATAGCCAAACCAGCGCAATTTCTCCAGGCACCAACAGGTGAACAGGCCTGCGGCCAGAACCGGCAGGCTGATGGGCGCCATACGCTGGAAAAACTCGGCAAAATTCCAGCCCACCACTTTTGCAATCAGCAGGTTCTGGGGCTCCCCCACCATGGTTGCAACGCCACCCAGCGCGGTGCCGATGGCGCCATGCATCAGCAGACTGCGAAGAAAGGCGCGGAACTCCTCCAGATCTTCACGATGCAGTTCCACCACATGCTCGTCACTGTGGGCATTGTGACTGCCGTGGTGATAACCTTTGCCGGAAGCCACTTTGTGGTAGACGGAGTAGAAACCCACCGCCACGCTGATAATAACGGCGGTAACCGTTAATGCATCCAGAAACGCTGATAACAGTGCCGCTGCTGCACAGAACAGCAGGGATAGCGCAGACTTTGAGCGCACGCCCACCAGGATCTGGGTGAAGGTCACCAGCAGCAACTCTTTCATGAAGTAGATGCCGGCGACCATGAACATCAACAGCAGAATCACCGGCAGGTTGATCAGTACTTCGTGATACACCGCCTCCGGCGTTGCCAGCCCGATCAGCAACGCCTCCACCGCCAGCAGGCCACCTGGCAGCAGCGGGTAGCATTTCAGCGCCATGGCCAGGGTAAAGATAAATTCCCCCACCAGGAACCAACCGGCGGTTGCCGGACCCAGCAACCAGACAATCAGGGGGTTGACGATCAGAAACAGGACAATAACCTGCTTGTACCAGACAGGCGCGTTGCCAAGGAAATTGTGGGTAAAACCTGAAATCACTGTTTTGGGCATGGGGAAACCGGACGTCTTGAGACGAAAACTCGGAGACAATAAGATCCGTGGCACTCGCCGCGGGCGAATACCGGCTATTGGCTCAAGGAATTAACCTGGAGAGCGCACAGAGCGCTATGGCGGAGTGATCGTCGGGAAGATCGCGAAGACGTTCATCAGAGTAAGTTCATAGGCTGCGAAATTAAGGCGGCGAAGCTTACCAGAATGGCCCCGGGAAAGTAAGTTCAATTACGGAAATTTCTTAGTGTCCTAAATAAATAAGGCACACAAATGCACTACCCTGCTTTCATGCGCGAGAGCCCGTCGCTGGCGGCTTTTGCTTTTCTGGCAACTGCCACATCGGGTTTCGGACAGACGTTCTTTTTCTCGGTTTTCGGTAGCGGAATCAGGGAGAGCTTCGACCTTGCCAACAGCACCTACGGGCTCACCTATGGCCTCGCCACCCTGCTTTCCGCCGCACTGCTGCTGAAAGTGGGGCCGCTGGCGGATCGCTGGTCGGTGCAGGCAGTGACCCTGTTAGCAGTAGGAATGCTTGCAGCCGGCTGCCTGATGATCGGGCTTGCCCCGGGCTGGGCCATGCTGGTGCCGGGGTTTCTGCTGGCCCGTTTTGGGGGCCAGGCCATGTTATCCCATATCGGCATGACCGTCGCAGGTCGTTACTTCAACCAGAGCCGGGGCCGCATAATGGCCCTCACAGCCGGAGGCTTTCCGGTCGCCGAGGCTACGCTTCCGGCCGCCGCCGGTCTTATTCTGGTATGGGGTGGCTGGCGCCTGCCCTGGTTTATTGCAGCCGGCATTCTCATTGTCGTTGCGCTGCCTGCGTTATTGCTTCTGGCCCGCAATGCGGCGCACCCCGTACAGCTCGCCGATTCGACTGACAACTCGACAGCCGAAGGGTTCAGCCGGGCACAGGCCCTTTGAGACCCCGGCTTTTACCGCATTCTGCCGGCGGCCCTGGCGGTGCCCTTCTCGGTAACCGCCATGCTGTTCCACCAATCGGCGGTGGCTGACCTTCGGGACTGGCCCACAGAGAGAGTGGCGATGGCGTTCACCGGTTTTGCGACCGGCCATCTTATCAGCCTGTTCTTTGCAGGCGCACTGGTTGACCGCGTGGGCGCTCAACGGTCGCTGTCTCTTGGGCTGATACCGATCATCAGCGGACTGCTGGTGCTGGCATTGACCGATAACCTGTGGACGCCCAATATCTATCTTGCCCTTACCGGCATGAGCCTTGGTTGCATAGGCGCTGCAGGTGGCGCAATCTGGCCAGAACGGTATGGCGTGCGTCACATCGGGGCGATTCGTTCGGTGGCACAGGCCTCGATGGTCCTTTCCACCGCGCTCTCACCGATCCTGATCGGCCTCCTGCTGGATGCCGGGCTGGCAGCCGGAAGCATCGCAGGCATACTGGCAGTGCTTATCGCGCTGTCTGCCATATTTGCCACAACAGCGAAAAAACCTGTTCAGGCGTCGGCAAATACACAACCTGACGGAATCCGATGACTATGAATAAAAGCGAACTGGAAAAATTCCGCAGACTGTTACTGGATTGGCGGGACGACCTGCAATCAACCAGCGAGGTGCGTGAGCAAGGCAGTGGCACTGTCCACCTTGACCAGCAGAGCGTGGGTCGGCTGTCGCGAATGGATGCCATGCAGGGACAGGCGTTGGCAAAAGCGGGCAAGGAGCGCGCGGAACTGCAGCTACGGCAGATTGAAGCGGCGCTCACCCGGATCGACAACAATGACTTTGGTGACTGCATGGAATGCGGAGAACCCATCAATCCCAGACGTCTGGAAATTGACCCTACCGTGCGCTACTGCATCGAGTGCGCCCGTTAGCCAGACAGCCCGTTACTGGCAAGATGGAAAGCAATCGCCGCCATCATTGAACCAATAGCCCCGTCAATAAATCGCCATGCCATGGGGCTGGCAAGCCAGGGCGACAGCGCCGCCCCGCCGAACGCCAGCAAGCCGAACCACAATACCGATGCGCTGCTGGCCCCGGCCACAAACACGGCCGGGCTCTCCTGTTGCGCTCCGATGGCAGGAATCAGCAACAGGGTGTCCAGATAGACCTGCGGGTTCAGTAAAGTGACCGCCAGAGTTGTCAGAACCACCACCCGGATGCTGGTTGCTGGCGGGGCATCAGCCCCGAGGCCCCCGCGGCCCGTCGCGACCTTGTAGAACGCCGCTAACGCAAGCCAACCCAGGAATGCCACGCCGAGCCAACGCAGAACATCCAGTGCCTCCGGCACCGCCATCAGTGCCGCATTGACCCCGAACATACCCGCCGTGAACAGCAGTATGTCTGCAGTCATGCAGATTCCCGCACAATACCAGTGATGTTCCCGGCGTATCGCCTGGCCCAGGATGTAGGCATTCTGGGCACCGATGGCAACTATGATTCCGCCACACACGATCAACCCGGTCAGATAGCTTGTCAGCATCCCGTCCTCCCTAATAAGCTGAAAGCTTAACGGGGTCCAGCTATACTTGAAAATCAAAATCTTATATTGCCGTCCTGCCTCTGCACGGCAACAGCCAGCAAAAACCTCCAAGAGCCGCCAAACCGGAGAGCGAATTGCTCCATGGATGAAGTAACCAGCCAGTTTATCGCCAACAATCAGATCACCCTGAACCTTGCCATTGCCCTGTTACTGGGTGCCATCATTGGTCTGGAGCGTGGCTGGGATGCCAGGGACCAGGCGTCCGGCGAGCGCATTGCCGGCATTCGCACCTTTGCGCTGATTGGTCTTCTGGGGGGCGTCGCTGCATTGTTGGCGGAGGAAGTCACCGAATGGGCATTTCCGGTATTGCTGGTCAGTGTGGTGGCGATTGCCCTGGTGGCTTTCAGTGAGCGCCTTACCCATATCCGCAACTTCAGCATCACCGGCACCATCGGCATAGTGCTCACCTTCTGTTATGGCGCGATAGCCGTGGCCGTGGACCCGGCCATTGCTACCGGTGCTGCGGTGGTCACGGCGCTGATCCTGGATAACAAGAAGGAAATTCACGGGCTGGTCGACAAACTGCAGTCGCACGAGCTGGATGCGGCTCTGAAACTGCTGGTTATTTCAGTGGTCATGCTGCCGCTGCTGCCCAATCAGGATCTGGGCCCTGGCGACGTGCTCAACCCCCGGGAAATCTGGTGGATGGTGGTACTGATCGCGGCCATTTCCTTTGTAGGCTACTTTGCCATCCGCCTGGCTGGCACCAGCAAAGGCATCCTGTTTACCAGCCTGTTCGCGGGACTAAGCTCTTCAACGGCACTGACACTCCACTACGCAAGACAATCCAAACTGTCCCCGGACGTCAGCCCACAATTTGCCAGTGGCATTCTCATCGCCTGCGGCACCATGTTTCCCCGTATTCTGATCTACTGCGCACTGATAAACCCTGCGCTGTTACCCAGACTGGTATGGCCGGTCATGGTGATGACGCTGTTGCTGTATGTGCCTGCCATCATCATCTGGAAACGCAACCGGAAACAGCTGGAAATAAGCCGGCCGGAACTCACCCAGAACCCGCTGGATCTGAAATCAGCCCTGGTCTTCGGGCTGTTGCTGGTGATCATTCTCCTGCTGGGAGAGTTTCTGCAGGAGTGGCTGGGCGAGCTGGGCATCTTCGTGCTGGCTGCCACTTCCGGTATTGCAGACGTAGACGCCATCACCCTGTCCCTGACACGAATGTCCGAAGAGTCTATTGCATTACAAACGGCTGTCATTGGCATTGTGATTGCCGCCGCCACCAACAACCTGGTGAAATCGGGCATTGCCGGTGCAATCGGCCGGAAAGAGCTGGGCACCCGGGTCGCAGGCCCGATGATACTCTCCCTGATTGCCGGGCTGACGGTCGCCTGGCTGCAATAATACGGGTCAGTGTGCCCGCCTGAAAGTGAGATTGTATCGGTAGGCGCCGGTTAACGGATGGTCGCTGGCCTTAAGCGTCAATACCCCGTGATATCGCAGCCGCGCCGGGCCACCCCAGACAATCACATCTCCGTGCTCCAGAGACACCCGCTGCGGCCGGTCGCTGCGCCGCATGCCGCCGAACTGGAAGGTCACCGGTGTACCCAGGGACACAGAAACAATGGGCTGACCAAAATCCTCCTCGTCCCTGTCCTGATGGAGCCCCATCTTTGCACCCGGTGAATACCGGTTCACCAGGCAGGAATCCGGCTCAAAGCCGGCATAACCCGCCTTCGCCGCGGCTTCGACTGCCAGGGAACGAAACAGGTCCGGCATTGCCGGCCAGCGGTCGCCGGAAACCGGGTCCTGCTGCTGATAACGATACCCCCTGGCATGGGTTACCCAGCCCCAGTCACCGCAACAGGTCATGGCGACCGACATGGTATGACCGCCCGGTGTTTTCATCTGCCGGAACGGCGCCTGGTCCGCCACTTGCCCGATTTTCTTCAATAGTCCGGCATCGTTGGCGCTGGCAAACCGGCGCAGAACAACCGCGCCCTCGCAAAGCGGCTCGGCCCTTGGTTCCGATAATGATTGGTCGAAAAGGTCCATGGTCATGATGTTGTCACCCCCGTATACTTTGCGCAGTTTTAAACTTTTGAAAAGGACACTGTCATGTTCGGCCTGTTTATCGGCGGTTTGATCGGCTACCTGTTTGGCCGCTTTCCCGGATTACTGATTGGTGCAGTTGCGGGTGCTCTGCTCACCCGTTATATCAAGAGCCGCCTGTTTCAGAAACTGCGCAATGTACAGACAGATTTTCTGGAATCCGTGTTTGCAGTGATGGGCGCACTGTGCAAGGCCGATGGCGTTGTTACCCGTGATGAAATAAAGGTCGCGGAAGGCCTGTTTGACCGTTTCCGGCTCTCCGGCGAACATCGGAAACGCGCCAAGGACGCTTTCAACCGGGGCAAGGCCGACGATTTCGATCTGGATGCGGAACTGCAGCATTTCCTCAGAGTGAGTGGTCGTCAGCCTTCGCTGCTACAGATGTTCCTGCAGGTTCAGGTGTCCGCCGTTGCGGCCGACGGCGTGGTGCATCCGGCTGAACATGAAATGCTGGTGCGTATTGCCCGCGGCCTGGGGCTGCCGGAGGCCCAGGTGGACCAGCTGGAAGCCATGTTGCGTGGTGCTCACACAGGCAAGGCCGGTGCCTCCGGCCAGGCGTCCTCCGCCAGCCAGATCGACGATGCCTACAAGGCTCTCGGCGTCTCCCCCTCGGCAAGTGATGCGGAAATCAAGAAAGCCTATCGCAAATTGATGAGTGAAAACCATCCCGACAAACTGGCTGGCCGCGGCATGCCTGAGAGCATGCGGGAAATGGCGGAAGAACGTACCCGGGAGATCAGCCATGCCTACGACGTTATCAAGGAAGCGCGCAAATAATCAGAGCGCGACCGAAACCGGATCAGAGCCAGCGGGGAACCTGCCTGCGATACGCCTCGTAGGCATCTCCGAAGACGTCGGTGAGAGCTTGCTCCTCTACTCTCGCCTGCCGGATCAACACAGTCACACCAGCAATCAGGCACACCAGGGAAAACACCGAGGGCAGCGCCAGGAAAAAGCCCGACTGGCCCAGCATGACCGACATGAACACAGGGTTACGGCTGCGGCTAAAGGGGCCGCCGGTGATCAGATGACGGTTCTGTTTCGGGTCCACCCCTGAGCGCCAGTCATCATGCATGTACGCTTGCAGGTAATTGACCAGGCTGAAAGACACCAGAAGCAACACCATCCCGGTCACCAGGACCGGGCCGCGATACAGCCAGCCGAACACCCCAAGCCAGGGGTCGATATCCACGAAGATACGCCCCACAACCACTGCCAGAATCAGCGCGCGGAACACGTTGAAGATATTCCGGTGCCACCAGCCGGCTGACGCCCGTTTACCATAATGGATAAACGAAAAGCCCATCCTTGCATCAAGGCCGAGGCTACGGCTGGTGAACTGGAGGCCAATCATCAGAAAGAAAATACCGAGGAAATAACGGACCAGTGGCTCAGCGAACGTGTGGAAACTATCCAGAAAAATCATTAAATTCACTATTTGTAATGATTGTTACCAACCACAAGCTTAAAGCCTGTATTGGCGACTGAAAACCGCATTTACAGCTTTCATGCACAACGGACCCGCGAAAGGACCGGACTATCTGCATAACAAACCTCTGCTCTTCGGTCAGCTGGCCGACTGTTTCTTTGCCAGCAAAGAGGACAGCCGCTTCATTTTACGCCCGGATTTATCACCCAGAACCAGCATCGTCGGTGTCAGTAACAGAGTCAGTATGGTCGCAAACGCCAGCCCCCCGGCGATGGCACTGGACAGCTGCGTCCACCACTGGGTTGAGGGTGAACCAATACCCAGAGACGGCGTTGTCAGATCCACATTCACCCCCAGCACCATTGGCGTCAATCCCAGGATAGTAGTGATGGCAGTCAACAGTACCGGACGCAGACGCAGACAGCCGGTTTCCAGCGCCGCCTCAAAGGCTTCCATGCCACTTTTGCGCATCTGGTTATAGGTGTCTATCAGAATGATGTTGTTGTTCACCACAATGCCCGCCAGAGCAATGATACCCATACCCACCATCACGATGCCAAAGGCCTGACCATTGAGCAGCAGCCCCAGCAGCACTCCGGCTGTGGAAAGCACAATGGCCGACAGAATCAGCAGGGTCTGGTACAGGGAATTGAACTGGGTAACCAGAATCAGCAGCATCAACGCAATGGCTACAAGGAAGGCGGAAGTGAGGAAGTTGGCTGCCTGCCGCTGGTCTTCATTTTCACCGGCAAAACGAACCGATACACCCTCCGGGGTTTCGGGCATTTGCTGCTGCAGGGTCCTCAGCAGTTCATCGACCGTGCGGCCAGACTCCACGTCTGACTTGATGGTCACTGTCCGCTGGCCATCCACCCGCACAATAGTTCCTGTCTTTTCGCCCGGTTCCAGTTCCACGAACTCGGAAAGAGGAACCTGCCCACGCCGGGTATGAATGGTCTGGCGCTGGAACTGATCCAGCTCACGCCAGTTGTTGGGCACCCGCACTGCAATATCCACCTCGTCGCGCACATCTTCGGGACGATAGGTGGCCAGCACCAGTCCATTGGTAATCAGCCGCACGGCACTACCCACACTCAACACGTCGGAGCCGAAGCGGGCCGCCGCTGACCGGTCCACACTCAGGCGCCACTCGATACCGGGCAGGCTGCGGTCATCCTCGATATCGACGAATCCGCCTATAGTCTCCATTCGGTCCTGGATAAGACTGACGTACTCGTCCAGCCTGTCCGGGTCGAAGCTGCTGACCATCAGCTCGATGGGTTTGCCAGCAGCCGGTCCGCCTTCCTGTTTACGAAACTCCAGCGCAACGCCGGGAATGTCCGCCGTGAGCTCGCGGAAATCCTCCAGAATCCTGGTGGCGGACCGGCGCTCAAACCAGTCGGTAAACTGGAACTGAAGCACACCGATAACATCCGGTGCCATCTGGTTGCCGGGGCTGACCATGGAGCGGGCGTACAGTGCCTGTACTTCAGGCATTCCCTGCAGTCTCTGCTCCACCTGCCGCACAATGACATCCCGCTCTTCCACCGACAGGTCACCTCTCGCCCTCACCTGGACCTGAGCCGAATCAGGCTCGACAGTGGGAAAAAATTCTACACCATGATTGAATTTGCCATACGCTGCGTAGATCACCACAACCGCGGCCAGTACACC
The DNA here is from genome assembly GCF_004792665.1 of Marinobacter orientalis. Taxonomy (GTDB): domain Bacteria; phylum Pseudomonadota; class Gammaproteobacteria; order Pseudomonadales; family Oleiphilaceae; genus Marinobacter; species Marinobacter orientalis. The sequence continues at coordinate 334,258 of NZ_SRZX01000003.1, read as the reverse complement.
CAGTAAAGTGAAGCCCGGTACCGCCAGTAAGCGCGCCAGCAGGCTCCGGTACAGTCCGGTTATCCGCCCGTCCGGCGAGGCCTGGGGCTTGCGCCTGCCACCACTGAGACTGCCCAGCACCGGCAGAAACACCAGCGCCATGGCCAGGGAAGCGGTCAGCGCGATGATCACGGTGATGGGCAGGAATTTCATGAACTCACCCACCACACCTGGCCAGAACAGTAATGGAACAAAAACCGCCAGAGTTGTTGCGGTGGAGGCAATAATGGGCCAGGCCATGCGACTGGCAGCCTCGCCCCATGCGGATCGCACAGTCTGTCCCTCGGAGAGGTTCCTGTCGGCCAGTTCCGACACCACGATGGCCCCGTCCACCAGCATTCCCGCCACTAGTATCAGGCTGAACAGGACCACAATGTTGAGAGTCAGGCCCATCCCCCAAATCACCAGAATGGCTGTGAGGAAGGCCCCCGGAATTGTCAGGCCGACCAGCAGGGCCGAGCGGGGCCCCATGGCGGCAAGGATCAGGATAATCACCAGCACAATGGCGGTGAGCACGTTGTTGAGCAGGTCACTGAGGATATCCCGCACATCACCGGACTGGTCCATGATATAACGGACCTCCAGCTCGTCCGGCAACTCGGACTCTGCCGCCCTGATCAATTCTTTTACCTGGCCCACGGTTTCAATAATGTTGGCGCCGGTACGCTTGGAAATTTCCAGCACCAGGGCGGGCTCGCCGTTGATCCTTGCAAACCCGGTGGGATCCTTGAAGGTACGCTGCAGCATGGCAACGTCCGCGAACGTGACCACGGTATCGCCATCCACCTTGATGGGCATGGCCATCACATCTTCCACCGACTCAATTACGCCGGGCACCTTCATGGTCATCCGGCCGGCGCCGGTATCGAGGCTGCCGGCAGCTACCAGCTGGTTGTTGCGGGAGACCAGCGATGCCAACCGGTCAAAATCTATGCCGTAGCTTTCCAGCACCTGGGGGTCGACGACAACTTCCAGCAGGTCTTCCCGGTCGCCGCCGATCTCCACTTCCAGCACTTCCGGAATTCCTTCGATGGCATCCTGCAAACGCCGGGCGAGGGTGACCAGTTCACGCTCGGACAATGGTCCGGACAGACCAACCGACAGCACCGGAAACAGCGCCACGTTGATCTCGTTCACCCTCGGTTCATCCGCCTCCCGGGGCAGATCGCTGCGGGCCGTGTCCACTTTCTCCCGCACATCCTGAAGCGCCACATCCGGGTCGAAGCCGGCGTCGAACTCCAGCATCACCGAGGCATGGCCTTCGGACGCGGTACTGCGCATTTCCTTGATCCCTTCCAGGGAACGCAACTCCTGCTCCATGGGCCGGATCAGCAGGCGCTCGGCATCTTCCGGGCTGATGCCTTCGAGCGTCATGGACACGTAGATCATGGGAATGGTGACGTCCGGATTGGCTTCCTTGGGTATGGCCTGGAAGGCAGCTATCCCGCCCAGAATAAGGAACACCAGCGCAATAAAGGTTGTTCGACTGCGGTCAAGTGCGGCGAATATCAGGGTTCGCATACCGGTCAGCCCCGGTCCGCATCACGATTCACCGGGCGCACCTGCTGCCCGACCGACACAAACCCGGCACCACGGGTTATCAGCCGGATTTCCTCCGGCAAACCGGTGACCCAGGCGCCGTCGGTTGTAACGTTCAGCAATCTGACGTTGGAAAAAACAACCTCGTTGTTCTCGCCCACGTGGCGAACACCGGGACGACCATCGTCATCAAGGCTGAGATAGGCGGGTGAAATAAACATGGCCCTGACCTCGGGCAGTGAAATCCGCAAGGTTGCGCTTCCACCAGCCACCCGCTTGCGCTCGGGATTTTCCACCGTTACTTCCACCGCAAAGCTGCGGGTTTCCCGGTCTGCCGCAGTGGCAACAAAACTCACCCGGCCTTCCAGTGTGTCGCCATCCAGAGAGCGGACCGACACTTTCTGGCCCTCCTCAACATTGCCCACAGACTGCTGCGGAATCTGGCCCGTTGCTTTCAGCCGGTCAACCCGGACCAGTTCCAGTAGCGGCGAGCCCACCTGAACCAGATCACCCAGATCCACATCGCGACGATTAACCGTGCCGACAAAAGGCGCGCGCGGGGTCAGATGATCCATCGCCAGGCGTGCCCGCGCCAGTTCCGCTTTGGCAACAGCAAGCTCACTTTGCAGGGTCAGCACCTCGGATTCAGATGCAAGATCGCGGGCGCGGAGCCGCTCGGCGGCGGAAAGATCTGCCTCCAGCTTACGGATGCGGGACCGCCATTGTTCCACCGCTGTGCCGCGACCATCCTCGGACAGGCGTAACAGAACATCTCCTTCCCTGACCCGGTCTCCCTGCTCCACCATCAGTTCTTCCACGGTACCCGAAATCCGCGCTCCAACAGACACCGTTCGCCAGGGCTCCAGTTGACCCTGCACCATCAATGCCGGCTCATAAAGCCTCGCCTGCAACAGGTCCACCTGTACCGAGGGCGCAGCAGCTCTGTCCCCGGGCGCCTGCTCCGGCACCTCTTCACGGGCCACTTTGACCTCTCCGGTGACCATCCAGACAACCAGTAAAACCAGTACCAGAAGGGACAAGCCGATAGATCCCAGTTTTGCTTTGGTCATTGCCTGCTCACAGATTGAAACGGATGGTGTCGGTTTTAACCCGGGTGCGTGTTTGAAAAACTACCAGAAAACAGTTGCGTCCGGTTATTTTCGTGGGTTAGATTCTACACTTAAATCTCTTACAGATTCAGAGCAGATCCTGATTTTATGAATCTCAACGCAGTGGTTGTCCTTGTGAAGCTGGTCCTGGTGGTCGTGGTACCGTCCGGGGGCTTTTGCGTGGACAAGCGGGTGAGATAGCAACAACCTGACAAGACACCAGAAGCCCCCGGCACCGAAAGGTCCCGGGGGCTTTTTTTTTGCAGCAAAAAAGGAAAACAACCATGAACGGCGCACAGCATATTCTCGAAGCGTTTCACCGCCACCACATCAGCACGGTATTCGGTTATCCGGGCGGCTGCATCATGCCGCTATACGACGCGCTGGTGGACGATGTGGGCGTGGAACACGTGCTGTGCCGCCACGAACAGGGCTGTGCCCTCGCCGCCGATGGCTATGCCCGGGCGAGCGGCAAACCGGGCGTGTGCATTGCCACCTCCGGCCCCGGCGCCACCAACCTGATTACCGGCGTTGCCAACGCCCACCGTGATTCCATCCCGATGCTGGTCATCACCGGCCAGGTCCCTTCCGGCCTGATCGGCACCGATGCCTTCCAGGAAACCGACGTACTGGGCATGACCCTGGGTATTGTCAAACACAGCTACCTGGTTGACGACGCTGACGCCCTGCCCGGTATCATGGAGGAAGCCATTGAACTGGCCCGCAGCGGTCGACCGGGGCCTGTGTGGATAGACATACCCAAAGATCTGCTGCTTGCCGAAGTCACCGATGCGCCCTTCCCCACGCCAGAGCCACGGGAAACCGGTTGCCCGGACCTGGCCAAAGCACTGTCGCTGCTGCGCTCCGCCCGCAAGCCACTGCTGTACAGTGGCGGCGGCATCAGCCTGGCCAATGCCGAAGACAGCTTCCGGACGTTTGCCGAGTCCTCTGCCCTGCCGGCAGTAGTTACCCTCAAGGGCATTGGCAACGCCGGCAAGTGCAATCCCTACAACCTGGGCATGTTGGGGATGCACGGCTCCCGCGCCGCGAACCGGGCCGTGGATGAGTGCGATCTGTTGCTGGTCATCGGCGCCCGCCTGGATGATCGGGCCACCGGCAAACTCGACGGCTTCGCCCCCGATGCAAAGATGATTCACATCGACGCCGACGCCGCTGAAATCAACAAACTGCGCCCCGCCGACCTGGCCATACGCGGTGACCTGAACACAATTCTTGCGGCACTGACCGCAGAGTTGACGAAAAAATCACTGACCATCAGCAACTGGCAGAAACAGTGCCGCACCTGGCACACTACCGGCGGCTTCCAGGCTGCTGACAACGAAGAGCCCCTGGCCCCGATTACCGGTCCCGCGTTTATCCGCCAGCTCTCCCGCATCGCCGCAGACGATACCGTGATTGCCTGCGACGTCGGCCAGCACCAGATGTGGGTGGCCCAGCACTATGAGTTCGACCATCCGCGCCACCACCTCACCAGTGGTGGCCTTGGCACCATGGGATTTGGTCTGCCCGCTGCAATCGGCGCCCAGTTTGCCGACCGCAACAGCACAGTGATCAACGTCACCGGCGACGGATCGTTCATGATGAACGCCCAGGAGTTGGCCACCATCCGCCGCTACAACCTGCCGGTAAAACTGATCATCATGGACAATCAGTGCCTGGGCATGGTGCGCCAGCAGCAGGAGCTGTTCTACAACAACCGGGAAAGCCAGATAAACCTGGACGACAACCCCGACTTCGTGGCCATGGCCCGCGCCTTCGACATGCCGGCGCTGTACATCGAGCGCACCGACCAGATTCGCCGCGGCATCGAAACCATCCTGGCTTTCAATGGCCCGATGTTGCTTCACGTTGCCATCAGCCGGGAAGAAAACGTCTGGCCCATTGTCAAACCCGGCGCCGGCAACCGCGAAATGCTCGATGAAACCCGACGCACCAGCCCTGCCAACAAGGAGCACGTAGCATGACCCCGCAAACGGATATCCCAATGCCCAGTTACACCCTCCACTGCCGAATGTTCCGGGAAGCCGCCGCTCTGGAGCGCCTGTGCCAGGTAGTCCGTATTCGCGGCTTCCGCATTGCCAGAATGGCAGTAGAGTCTGCCGGGGACCACATTGATATCGCCCTGACGCTGGAAGGCGCCCGCCCGATCACCATGCTCCAGTCCCAACTGGAAAAACTGCATACAGTGGCAGAGGTCATCCCTGCTCAGGCTTCGGGAGTTCGGGTTCAGAGTGTCTGAGGCGTTGGTTGGGAGTTTTCTTCTTTTGGTAGCCTGATGTTTTGCGGGCGGATCCGGGGGGTGGGGGTATCTTTTCTTCTGGAAAAAGAACTCGCTTCGCTCAGACATCTTTTTCCTTGCCAGAAAAGATACCCCCACCCCCCTATCGACGTGCAGCACAGGGATGCCCGGATCGAGTTGACCTTGTTGTGCGGTTTTTTTTGCGAACCCGCCGGTGTCTGCTCGGCGCGGGGTGGTATCTGGATTTTTTGCCAGAAAAAGATGTCTGAGCGAAGCGAGTTCTTTTTCAAAAAAAATACAGATGCCACCCCGCAAGCCCGCCCCAAAACCGGCAGGCTACCAAAAGAAAACACTGCCACTCATTCCGGATGCGCACTGGTCAGAATGTGCGTAAGCCCGCGGCAGTCGATCAGTGGGTCGTCACAGTTCACGATGATGTCGCCGCGGCTCAGCACATAGCTCTTGCCGGTAATGGTGTTCTCAACCACCTCGTGCGGCCCTTCCTGGCGCACACCGGTGAACTCACCGATAAACCCGGTTTCCCGCAGCGAGACGGTTTCCAGCCGGTCGCCGGGGCTGATCGTGCCCTCGTAGTTCATAAGCGCGAGCCGTGCCGAGGTTCCGGTGCCTGTGGTGCTGCGGCAGATCACGCCGGGGTGCACATAAGTGGCGGAACGGGAACGGTAGAAATGGTCCGAAAGCTGCTCGACCGGCCCCATGAAGTGCAGGAAAGGTACCGGACCCACATCCCCCAGCGTGTAGTGGGAAAAACCGCGCTCCGTCTGGATCGCTTCGATGATGTGATAGGCACATTCGCTGAGCCTGCGCTCCTCGTCCATGTTCAGGGAAAATCCCAGGCTTGTCGCGTCCACCAGGGCGTAAAAGCCACCACTGTAGGCGATACTGAAGGTTACGTCGCCGATTGCCGGAACATGAATGCTGGTCTGATAGGTGTCGATATAACTGGGGAGCCCCCCGCAAGTGATAGCCTCCACGACACCATCACGCACCAGGGCGTCAATCTTGGCAAGACCCGCCGGAGCCTCCAGCATGAAGCTTTGCCAGCCCTCGCGTTTAGGGACGATTCCTGCCTCAAGCACCGCTGTGGCCGTGCAAATGGTGTTCGAGCCGGAATAAATCGGGTACCCCATCACCTCCATGATGATATAGCCGATAACTGCCTCGGGGTTGCTCGGTGGCACCAGCAGGTCCACGGACATCTCCGGAATGCCATAGGGCTCGTTCAGAAGCAGTTTACGCAGGCCATCCGCCTCATCCCGAAGATATTCCATCTGGGCACGTACGGTGGCACCCGGCAGCGGGCAGATCCCGCCAGTCACAATCCGGCTCACATCACCGCCGGCATGGGTATCCATCAATTGCAGATTCAGCTCAGGATGCATCATCACTTCTCCAGGGCAAAAGGCGCGCCATGCTCCGCCCATTGGGCATCGGGGACAATCACGATCTTGCCCAGATAATTGCTGTCGCGGTTGACGAAGTAGCGTTCCGCGTCGTGCAGATCAGAAAGCTTGAAGGCCGCATGCAGCACCGGTTTTAACTGGCCGCTGCGGATCCACTCAACCAGTTGCGCGGCTTCATCCCGGGTGCCGTGGGACACACCGAACACCTGCACCTGGTAAAGGTAGATCCGGGTCCACATGATTTCGCTGACATTGCCCGCGCTGGCACCGGCAATGCTCAGGCGGGGGTAGTCGCCGCGGCGGTTCATGTCGAAGATCATGGTGTCGATAAACTGGTCAGTCATCTCGCCACCGGCCAGGTCCATCACCGCATCAATCGGGCGACCACCGGTCACAGCGCGAACCTTGTCTGCAAAGTCGGTCATGTCCGAGCGATCCAGTACGGCTTCGGCTCCGAGTTTCAGGAGTGCCTCTGACTTGTCCTGCTGGCTCAGTGCATAGGGAATCGCACCCATGATCCGGCACAGCTGGATCAGCGCGGTGCCAACCCCGCCACTGGCCCCAGTGACAAGTATGTGCTCACCCGACTTGACCCTGGCGGAAGTGAGCATGTGCAGGGCGGTCTGATAGGAGCACATGCCCATGGACGCCAGTTCGGCATCCGCGAGATCGGCATTATCGATATGGTGAAACTGGTCGGAGGGAACAGCAATGTATTCGGCAAAACCGCCATCGGCACCATGGCCGTAGTAGTCCGGGACAAGGTTGATGTCCCGGCGCTCGTCGGGGTAAAGATTGAAGTCCAGCAGTCCCCGCTGTCCGATTCTGCCTTCGTCAACGCCCTTGCCAACGGCGACGACATGGCCGACGACGTCAGCGCCCTGGATTCGAGGGAAGGTCAGCGTGGCTGAGCCGCCCATCTGAAAGGAGGTGACTTCGCCCTTTTCCCGGGTGGGATAGAGGCCTTCACGGGCCTTGCGATCGGTGTTGTTCTTGGCAGTGGCGGTTACCTGAACAAGAACTTCTCCCGAGGCGGGTTCAGGAGTGGGTACGTCTTCGGTGTACTCCAGTCTGTCGATGCCACCGTGGCCGGTGAGCAGCATGGCTTTCATGGTCTTTGGGATCATGGGCTTTCTGCTCCTTTTTCGCTGGGTATCTGTCCAGCATAGCACTGGCGCGCAATAACTTTGTAAATCGGGGGCGCGGCCTCGGGGATTTGTCCGGGAACAGCCGGAATGATGGTCATCAGGAGCATAACCAGCGATCCGGTCATCGGAGTTCTACGACTTTTGTTGTATCACGTAACCGGATACTCTGTGTGAAATGGTCTCTCACGAGTGCGGCTATGGCAACTTACAGGATTGAAATTGACGAAACCTTTGATGTGCCGCGAAACCGGGTATTTGCCCTGTTTGCGGACCATGAGCGCTTCGGTCAACTGATTGGCGCCCCGGTAAAGCGAATTCGCGACAGTGACCAGGCCGATCCCAACGGCGTCGGGTCTATCCGGAAAATCGGAATCGGCCCCGTCAGCCTCAGGGAAACGGTGATTACCTTTGAACCGGGTTTGCTGATCGAGTACACCATTACCAGCATGAGCCCCATTCGCAATCATCTGGGCAGGATTCGCTTCGAGGACGTTGCTGACGGCAGGACCCGCATTCTGTACACCATCTGTTTCGATGACATTGTGCCCTACACCGGAAAACTGATGAGTTCGGCACTGGACCAGGGTATCCGCAAGAGCATTCGACGCGTTCCCAGGCTTGCCTGAGTCATGCCTCAAAGCCTTTCTTGATTGATATCAGTTTCTTGACCTGACGCAATAGGTCACCTTTAACCATTCTGTATTCTCCCGAAAATTTTGCAGTATCCGGCCATCCTGGCCGGATAGTCAGCCTACCGGGAGACAAGAATGGCAGCGGAACCCATCGTCCTGTTTGATAACGGTCAACACAAATGCCTGATGTTCGATTCACTGGTAACCGGCGAGGGCGTACAGTCCAACCAGTTCCTGATTGTTGATGGCAAGCACGAGGCGCTGATTGATCCGGGCGGCGATCTGACCTACACCCCGCTGTCTGTTGCGGCATCGCGGTACATGAACATCCGCGAAATGGACTACGTGTTTGCTTCCCACCAGGACCCGGATATTATCGGCGCCATTGACCGCTGGATCGTTCATACCCGCGCCAAAATCGTCACTTCTCGCCTCTGGGCCCGTTTCCTGCCGCACCTGGTCTCCGGCTATGTAACCGGGCAACTCAGCGGAAGCGTCTATGACCGCATTCTGAGCGTCCCGGACGGCGGCATTAACGTGCCTTTCGGGGAATCGTATATCCAGTGCCTGCCCGCCCATTTCATGCACTCTGTGGGCAATCTGCAGTTCTACGATCCGGTCTCGAAAATTCTGTTTTCCGGGGACCTGGGAGCGTCCATGGGCGGGGAAGACGACCACAAGCCGGTGACCGACTTCGACAGGCACATACCCAACATGATCGGTTTCCACCGGCGCTATATTGCGTCACGAAAGGTATGTGAGTTATGGGCCAATATGGTAAGACAGATGGACGTAAGCGCCATCGTGCCACAGCACGGTAAGCGCTTTGAGGGCCCGGAAATGGTAGAACAGTTCCTGAACTGGGTATCCAGTGTCGACTGCGGTATCGATCTGGTCAGCCAGGAAAATTACCGGCGGCCGGTGGACTATCTTTCCGCATAGGGATTAGCGAATAACACCGGCACGGTCCTGTTGCCCCGGAACAGGCAGCTCTGAACCGCGGCCGGTGCCCGTTGCCGGGCCCGTATTCATTCCGGTTCCCTGGCCGGGAGCAGTGGCGGGGCCGGCCCCGCCACTGCGGGGTGACCCAGTTGGCTGGCCACGAATCTGGCGGCTTCGGGGATCATCGCCGGAAGACGACGGCAAGCCCTCGATGTTCTCCGGGTTCATGCCCTGGGCCCGCGCACGATCAGCCATTTTCCGACGGTGCTCGTCCAGGATGGCCTGGCGCTCTTCCTGGCTGTCAGCCGAACGGACCCGCTCCTGTAACTGTTCCCGCTCTTCCGGTGTCATGAGGCCGGAGCCGGTCATCGGCTGCCTGCCCTGGCCACGCATCTGACCGCGGTGCTGGCCCCGCATCTCTTGCCCCTGCATCTGACCCTGATTATGGCCTTGCGCCCGGTTTTGTCCCTGCTGCTGCGATGGCTGCTGGGCTGAAGCCAGGCCTGGCAACGCCAATACAAGGGCCAGATTCAAAGACAGAACTGTTGCGCGTTTCATCATGTGACTCCCGGGTCTGCCGATCTGCAGTGGGTTACCTGCGACCATATCAGTTAACTATTGACCCGAGCATACTTACCTTTACCCAGTGAATAAATGACGACATGGTAATACTCCATTAACCATGCGCCTGACATGGCCAGCGTACGCCCTGTCATGGCTCCTCGGCCGCCATGGCCTGCCAGTGGTGAGCCTGGACCGGGCTTGCCTCAGTACCGGCACCTTCGGCATAAGCTCTTGCAACCTCCGCCATGCTCAGCCTGTTGCCGGCTTCCGCCGCTTTCAGATACCACTCAAACGCCCTGACATCACTTTGCGTTACGCCTTGGCCAGCAGCGTACATGTTCGCCAGATTGTACATGCCCTGATGACTGCCCGATTCGGCCAGAGCCTGGTAACGCTCGAAAGCCAGATCGTACTGCCCCATCTTGTAGACGGCATAGGCTTCAAGCACCTTGACCATCTCACGCGCGACGCCCAGTTGCTGGTCCGATTCGTCGCCCTGCGCTACAGGCGACAGCAATATCGGTAGACTCACGGCCATGGCTATCCATCTGGCAGCGTATCGGCGTGGCATGAAAACCTCCGGGGATCAAGGGACACTCCCACGCTATCAGCTGGAAAACACAACGTCTTTGACCCTAAAGTGGCAAAGGTTTACAACTTTGGGTGCAGCAGGCAACCGGGAAATAACTCTGTCACCGGTCTGTTTTGTCGAGTAAAATCCGCACTTTTGAAACCACATTGAGGCAGCGAAATGGGCAGAGCCTATCAGAACCGCAAAGACTCCATGGCCAAAACGGCCGCCGCCAAAACCAAGGTTTACAGCAAATACGGTCGCGAAATCTACGTGTGCGCCAAGTCTGGCGGCCCGGACCCGGAAAGCAATCTGTCACTGCGTGGCCTGATCGACCGCGCCAAGAAAGACCAGGTGCCCGCGCATGTTATTGAAAAAGCCATCGAGAAAGCCCAGGGCGGAGCCGGCGAGGACTTCTCCGCTGCCCGCTATGAGGGCTTCGGGCCGGGTAACTGCATGGCCATCGTGGATTGCCTGACCGATAACCCCAACCGCACCTTTGGTGACGTTCGCCTGGCCTTTACCAAAACCAAGTGCAAGATTGGCACCCAGGGCAGTGTCAGCCACATGTTCGATCACTGTGCCATATTCGGTTTCCGGGGCGATGACGAAGAGGCGGCCCTCGAAGCGCTGATGATGGCAGATGTGGATGTCACCGACATTGAACAGGAAGACGGCATGATTACCGTGTTCGCACCCCACACTGAATACGCCAAGGCCCGCCAGGCACTACAGGAAGCCTTTGAGGGTCTGGAATTCGAAGTGGACGAAATCCAGTTCCTGCCCCAGACCACCACAACCATTGAAGGCGACGATATCGAGCTGTTCGAAAAATTCATGGATATGCTGAACGATCTTGATGACGTACAGAACGTCTACCATAACGCCGTGATCGCAGACGAACAGGAGCGGTAACTTGCCAAGGGTCGTCCTACTGAAAACCGGTACCACCTACCCGGCTATCCGTGATGTCTTCGGGGATTTCGACAGCTGGTTTGTGGCCGGTCTGGCACCGGAACTCAACCTCCATGTGGTTGACGTGACCGTTGATGACCTTCCGGGCCAGCCCCGGGACTGGGATGGTATTGTCGTGACCGGCTCGCCAGCCATGGTCAGTGACCGGGCTCCCTGGAGCGAGCAGACGGCAAGGTGGCTTGCAGAGGCGGTCACGGCTGAAATACCGGTTCTGGGTGTGTGCTATGGCCATCAGTTACTGGCCCATGCCCTGGGCGGTGAAGCGGGCTTCCATCCAGCGGGCCGGGAGACTGGCACCCACCAGGTAGAACTGCTGGCTACCGCTGAGCATGACCCCCTGTTCAAGGGCCTGCCCCGCCAGTTCCCTGCCCAGCTGACTCATCGGCAATCCGTTCTCCGGCTGCCGGAAAACGCTATCCTGCTGGGCCGCAATGACTTTGAGGCCCATCAGGCGTTCCGGGTTGGTCCCTGCGCCTGGGGTGTTCAGTTCCATCCGGAGTTTTCAGCGGACATCATGCGGGCTTATCTTGAGGTCCAGGCACCGGACCTTGTCAAAGAAGGGCTTGATGCCGGCGCCCTGCTGGCAGGCGTGAGAAGCGCGCCGGAGGCTTCTTCCCTGCTGGACCGCTTCTCCCGGATCGTCATGAATCCTTGACCGCTAGTCAAGAATATAGGCGGTTTTTTCCATTGCACTCTCATCCTCGTCCACAAACCGGAACTCGTTCCAGGCAATCCGCACTATGTCATTGCTGTTCAGGCGCTGGCGTCCGCTGATACGGATATCATTCACAAAAGTCCCGTTGGTGCTGTTGCTGTCCGTGATGTAGTAGTCCAGCGTATCTTCCAGGTAGGCATTTGCTACCGACTCGATAACCGCGTGATGACCGCTCACGGAAATTTCGTCGATGCGAATATCGTTGCCCGGGCTCCTGCCAACATGGATCGTGGGCTGGTCCAGTTCAAACGTGGTCACCACAACGTTGTCCACCAGTTGGGAAAGTGACGCCATACAGGGCTCCTTCTTTAATTGAGCATCAAAAAAACAACGGACACGTTATCCGCGGCTTTGTTATCCAGGCTTGCATTCACCAGTGCCCGGACTTTGGCTTCCGGGGATTCCTGGCCTGATATCAGTGGCAGCCAGTCCGCTTCCGGTAGCGCCCCGGTAAGCCCGTCAGAGCACAGCAGCAGGCCATCGCCCGGCTCCAGCGCTACCTGCCGGAAGCTGGCGAGCGGGGACGACGCGCCCAGAGCGCGGGTCAGTACGTTTCTGAAAGGCACGTGAGGCACATCATCCGGCTGGATGCTGCCATCTTCCAGCATATTCTGAACCACCGTATCGTCCCGGGTCAGGCACTGGAGCTCGGCGTTGCGAACAAGGTAACAGCGGGAATCCCCCAGGTGAGCGATATGAGCGTCGCCGTCGATGACCCAGGCTAGCACCACAGTCGTGCCCATTTTGGCAAGGGCTGCATCTGAGTCCCTGCGCGTCTGTATGCGTTCGCTGGCAAGGGTAATGGCTGCCTGCATCGCGTCCGGGAGCGCGTCTGAATGACAGCGGTTTGCGGGCATCAGATGCCCACCCAGAGCCTCCATGATTGTATCTACAGCAATCCGGCTGGCAATTTCTCCGCCCTGATAGCCGCCCATACCATCAGCAACCACCAGCAATGCCTGACGGTTATCATCACTGATTCGCCAGTCAATGGCATCCTGATTGGCTGCGCGCACAGCCCCGACGTCGGTAAGGCCGGCTACCCGGGGAATCATCATGCCTCCTCCCTCGCCTCGCGGGATGCCTGCCGCCGCAGTGCCTCTGCCATGGTGGAGGCACTGAGGAAACGTTTATCCGGCTCCCGCTGTATGGCTTTATTGATAAGACGAACAACACCGTTAGGCAGTTCCGGATTGAACTCGCGGACACTCTTCGGGCGTTTGTTGAGAATCTGGTAGGTCAGATTCGCCAGAGTGTCCCCCTGATAGGGGGTTTCTCCGGATACCAGTTTGTACAGTGTGATGCCCAGGCTGTAGATATCGGAAGCACCGGTTACCTTCTGGCCCTTGAGTTGCTCGGGGGACATATAGAGAGGGCTTCCCATGACATTACCGGTACGGGTCCGGGAGTCATCCGAAATCTTGGCAATCCCGAAATCGGTGATTTTTATTTCGCCACTGTCCGGATTAAAAATAATATTGCCAGGTTTTATGTCACGGTGAATGATCTTCTGGCGATGGGCGTAATCCAGGGCATCTGCCACTCTGGCGACAATGTCCAGCACCGTTGCCAGGGGCAGCAAGCGGCCCACCCTGCCAAACTCGCTGAGCGGACGTCCTTTGGCGTAGTCCATGGCGATAAAGGCCAGGTCCGCCTCCTCTCCCACATCATACACGGTGACAATGGCCGGATGACTGAGGCGCCCGGCCGCTTCTGCTTCGCGGAAGAACCGGGACTTCAGATCCCGCAGTTCATTATCATCGAACGCCTGGTAGCTCAGTGTCTTGATGGCCACCGTGCGCGCAATTTTCGGGTCCTTGCCGAGATAGACCACACCCATGGCGCCTCGCCCGATTTCACGCTCGATTTCATAGCGGCCCAGTGTCGGCCGGCTGACATTGTGCTCTGGCATCACCAACGTTCGTGTACTGTCGAAGCTTCCCGCACCCGCAGTGGCACCTTCAGCACCCAGGTTTTCCAGGGCTGCCAGCCGCTTGTCCGCATCCCGGTACCTGCGCTTGTGATCAAGAATCTGCCGATAGGTGGCGCAGGCCCTGTCGTACTGACGCTTACGCTCCTGCTGGATAGCAATATCGTACTGCAGGGCAAGAGTGTCCTCGCCGACAGGGCACTCAGAAAGCGCCTCCAGCGCCTCATCCGGGTGGCCCTGCTGCAATAACAGTCTGCCCAGCCGGGTACGCGCGCCCTGTACATTTCTGGAGAGCGCTTCGATATCACGCCGGGGTTGCAGCCAGAAAAGCATGATGAGGTACCCTGCCACCAGCAGCGTGACCACTTCCCCAAGCGGCAACCAGGCATTCCTGTAAAACATCAAAGCTGCCTGCAGCACCACCAGTGATCCGGCCGCCAGCAGAATCACCGGCAGGGCCACTCCACCGCCCAGCCGGGGAACCGCCAGTACCAGGAACAGTGCAGACGCCATCAGCCCGGTACGAATGGCGACCGCGGACCAGGGAGGTTCGGAAAGCCCCCTCACCCCCAGGGCCGAGCCGAATGCCTCTGGCGACATGTTCACCAACGTGCCAGCATCATCCATGCCGGCAGGATTTCCAAGCAAGCCGAACAGAAGGCGATCCACCCATCCAAGCAACGGAATCGCTTCATCCATGAAGGCAAAGATCAGCGCCAGCGCAATAATGAGCAGGCGCAGACTGAAAAGTCGGGACAATACAAAAGCCAGTGAATTCACGGTAACCGTTAAGGTAAGTAATTGATCGTGCAAGTTTAGAAAGCGAAGGCAGGCGGCGATAGGTTACCAGGGCTGTTTTTTTGTAAAGGTTTGTTTAGCTGGGACCACGATCACGCCCCCACGGCAATTAACCAGGGATGACAGGGGTGTAAAAGACGCCAACCAGCTTTCTGCGTATAGTTTACCCTTTGGACGTCTCCGCCGGGAAGCATAACAATGACATTCAAGTTACTGATTGCCCTGATTGTTCTGGCGATCACCACAACCAGCCTTTACCACTCGCTCAAAGCTCTGCCCCAGGGTCTCGCTTTCGACGGCAAAGAACAGCCCCTTATCAACCCCAGGCTGCTCATCGACAGAACCCTGCACTTCGGCAATGAAGAGCCACGTCTGGACCAGGAAATCTTTGCTGAAATTTTCGACATGATCGCCAATGCACAGCACTTTGTGTTGGTGGATATGTTCCTCTTTAATGACTCCCGTGCTGATGGCAGCCGCCAGATACCGTTGGCCCGCCAGCTTACCGATGCCCTGATCGCACGCAAAGGGGCCCATCCCGGGATGGACATCATCGTGATATCCGACCCCATCAATACGGTGTATGGCGGTACAACATCTCTTCATTTCCAGCAACTCCGGCAGGCTGGCATACCAGTGGTGGAAACCCGGCTCGGGCCGCTGCGTGACAGCAACCCTGCCTGGTCGGGACTATGGCGTGTCTGCTGCCAGTGGACGGGCAACTCCGCATCCGCCGGCTGGCTGCCCAACGCTCTGGGCGAAAAGCCGGTCACCCTGCGCAGCTATCTGGCACTGCCCAACTTCAAGGCCAACCATCGCAAAACGCTGGTAGTGGATAGTGCTGACGGTTTCACTGGGCTGGTAACCTCTGCCAATCCCCACGACGGCAGCAGCCGTCACAGTAACATCGGCCTGCGCTTTGGCGGGCCCGCTGTCGCAGACCTGCTCAGAACGGAGAGGGCTGTGCTCGCGATGTCCGGCGCGGACACAGCCGCTGTGGACAATGCGCTGGGCAGCCTGCCCGATTCCGGGTCCGGTTCACCGGACACCATCAGAATTATCACCGAGTCGGCTATACGCGCGGCTGCCAGGGATATCATTGGCACTGCAGCGCCCGGAGACCGCCTGGATCTGGCCATTTTCTACCTGTCTCACCGCAGCCTGCTGAACGCGTTGAAAGAAGCCCATGAAAGGGGCGTCGATATCCGTGTTCTGCTTGACGCCAATAACGACGCTTTCGGCCTCAAGAAGAGCGGAATCCCCAATCGCCAGGCTGCGATGGAACTCAACAGGGCCGGTATAACAGTGCGCTGGTGTCACACCGAAGGCGAACAATGCCACACCAAGCTTCTTGTTCGGCGCGACAGCAATGGCAGCGCACAACTGCTGCTGGGCTCCGCCAATTTCAGCCGCCGCAACCTGGACGACCTGAATCTCGAAACCAGCGCCCATGTAAGGTCAGACAGCAACTCCGACACCGTGCTCAAAGCGTCGGGGTTTTTTGAGGAACAGTGGCGTCACGGCCCGGGCGACGTACCGGTAATGAGCCTGCCCTACGAAGCCTGGGCGGACGAATCCCGGTTACGATACTGGCAATACAGGTTGATGGAGGCGACAGGGCTGTCTACGTTTTAGGTTTCAAGAGGTGATTCCCAATGAGCACACCTGTTCATTCACGGCCAATCAATGAGCGGCTTGACTGGCTGATGGAACTGAGCCGAAACCACTCGGCCAGTTTCTGCAGCCCGGAGAACCATCTGGCCAGACAGCGATACCTGGCGGAACACAACACCCTTATTATCGCCATGAAGTGCATGGATGGCCGCATTCATCTACCCCATGTGACCCGGACGCCGATGGGCATCATCCAGCCCTTCCGCAACCTCGGCGGCATCTTTGATCTGGGCTGGCCCTATCTCGGAGACCTGCTGGCAGACGCGGTGCAGAACGCGGTCAGTGCCGGCAGAAGGGTGCTTATCATCATTACCTATCACTATTCGAAGGGCGCCAGGGAACGGGGGTGTGCCGGCTTCAACTGCGACCGTGAGGCGGCCCGGGCACACGCCTTCAGTATCCGCGGTCAGGTTGAAGCATTGTTTGGCAGGGGGCACCAGACGGTATACCCCCTGGTTTGCGGCTTTGAAACCGACGAAGATGCCCTGCTGCTGCATGGCCACGACGGGCTGTGCCTTGACCTGTCGGCGATCGCGGCCACCAGTGCCAACGAAACCGGTTCACAAATCGCAGCGCTGTATCCCGATATGCCGCCGGCCGTGCAGCGGGATCTGATACCGCTGGTTCACGGCAACATCCAGCACATTGCCAGAATCAGGAAAAGCGACCGGGAACTGAACATTGAGCACCGGGAGTGGGTCATCTGCATCGGCCGGGGATTCGACTTTCTGCACGCGCCCAATCTGGCGCTGATAATCGGCCCCTTCAGCCCCGATCTGTCACACCCCATACGCCAGGCTGCCGGTATCATAAAAGCCAACATGGAAAGCGCTCGGATACCGGATGACGGCTTTCTTTTGCTCTCATCTGCCCCCTATCAGGAACCTGGAACCCAGAAAGCGCGTGCTACTCTCAAGTCCGCTTTTTTACTGGAATTTGCGGCAAACGTTATTCAACGGGAATTTCCCGAACTGGCAGAGCTTATGGTCGCTCGTTCAGCTATCCTGAACTGGCCGGAACGACGTCTTGAAATACAGCCAGCAAAACCAGAGTCGGAACACGGGAATCGTGTTTCATAATCGAAGCAAGGAGAATGGAATGCAAACTATAAGAAAGCACCTGCGGTACGTATCGTTTTTTATGGCCCTCGTGATGGCATTCGGCACCGTCTGGGCATCGTCTGCCACGGCGGGTATGGTTGGCACCGGCGAACTGCTGACCGAACAGCGAGCCGATCTTGACCGCCAGTCCCTGATGAATATGCTTGAGCGCGACGAAGTGAAAGAAAGACTTGCGCAAATGGGCGTCAGCCAGGATCAGGTTGAAAAACGCATCCAGAGCCTGACACCGGCAGAGTTGTCGTCGTTCGAGCAACAACTGGCAGAAGCGCCGGTGGGTGAAGACGTTGTCGGCATCATCGTTCTGTTCCTGCTGGTATTCGTCGTTACCGACATGCTGTGTGCCACCAATATCTACCCCTTCATCAACTGTATCCGGTAGCGCGCTGACTTCGTGACTATCTCCATCAATCCGCGCCTGCTGCGAATCGCTGTCAGTATTGTACTGGCGACGATTGTGGCGGGCTGCGCCAGCCGGCCCCAGTGGCCTGAATCAGAGACCCTGAATACCGCCCCCGATGGCGAGCAACGCCTGGTGCTGGATGACGTCCCCTTTTACCCGCAGGAGCGCTATCAGTGCGGCCCTGCTTCCCTGGCCATGATGCTGAACAGCCAGGGCCTGAATACCAATCCTGAGGTGTTGAAGGAGCTGGTCTATCTCCCTGAGCGACACGGCAGCCTGAAAGTGGAGCTGGTAGCCGCGGCCCGTGCCCATGGGCTGCTGGTCTATCCGCTGGATGGTTCCCTGAAAAGCCTCCTGGACGAAGTAGCTGCCGGCAATCCCGTGCTGGTGATGCAGAATCTCAGATTCGGCTGGTGGCCGCAGTGGCATTTCGCTGTGGTTATGGGGTTCGATGCGGAAGAACGGAACCTTATTCTTCACACTGATACCCGTGGTCACCACGAGGAAACCGTGGAAGTCTTCATGGCGACCTGGGAACGCGCGGAAAACTGGGCAGCTGTCATGTTACCCCCGGACCAGTTACCGGCAACTGCCGAACCTCTACGTTTCCTGGTGTCGGCCAATGACCTGGAAACCACTGGCCGAACCCTGGCTGCAGCAACCGCCTACCAGACCGCCGAGAAGAACTGGCCGGACCAGCCGGCCGCCATTATGGGACAGGGCAATATCGCCTGGGAACAGGGACAACCAAAGCTGGCCACAGACCATTACCAGCGCCTGACCCGGAAATTTCCACGAGTCGCCGCCGGCTGGAATAACCTGGCCCATTCCCTGGCAGCCCAGGGCTGCACCACCGCTGCTGAAACCGCCGCCAGCTGTGCCGCTGCCATCAATCCTGAACGCTTTGACGGCGCAATCCCGGAAATAGCGTGCACCGACAATCCGGATACCTGCCCGGTACTGCAGTGCCCCGTCCCCTCAGATCAGACCTTGTGAAATAACGCGACATCCTTGGCAGGAATATCCAGAGTCCAGCCATGGGCTCTGGCCAGCCACTCCAGGGTGGCTTGACGGTAGAACACGATATGGGTCGGGTCGCGGCGATAGTGCCAGTTGGCAAAGCGCTCGTCGTCGGTCTGGAAACAGGTCATTACGCCCAGCCAGCCACCGGAGACCAGCAGCGCATCCAGCTGATGGAAGATCTCCGCCGGACGATGCAGATGCTCCACAACTTCGGTGCAGGTAATAAAGTCATACTGCCGCCCCAGCGCGGACGCCTCCGGGTAGAAGAAAGGATCATAGAGCGCCATGTTCATTCCCGCCTCACGTAACATCCCCGCCAGTGCCGGCCCGGGACCACAGCCGAAATCCAGGCCAAGTGCTCCGGGCTGCAGTCGTTCAAGTAAAGGGCCGGTCAGTTTTGAGAGAAAACGGCGGTAGCCTTCGTCCTGCGGATCATTGTTGTGAAGATCATAGACTGACTTTTCTTCACGCTCATCCAGCCAGCCCGACTCATCCATGACTGTTGCTTCGCAGGCCTCACAGCGATGATAGCGGGTTTCATTGATTGTCTGAAACGGCGCCAGCGCGGGCGTTTCACAAACCGGACAGCGGGCTTCCAATGGCTTCAACTCCTCAGCCGATTCTCACAACGCCCCAAACAGCACCACCATCAGAACTGCCAAAAACAACAGAAACCAGGTGGCGTAGCGGTTGGCCCGGTCCTCCTCCTCAGCCGGTTCGGTTTCGGGAGGCCTCGCGGCCTCGTACTCGGCGACCAACGTTCGAGCCTGGGGGTAGTCTTCATCTTCGACGTGAACGTTGGTAAATCCCGCAGCACCGATCTCACCCATGGCACCCTGCAGGTAATGGCCACCAACATGCGTCTCAATACCTCTTGATTGCAGCAGGCCGGCTACAATATGGGCTTCTGCCAGGTCACGGGCACGATAGGCTATTTGCATTGGTGGGCTCCGCAGTTTCGGGAAATCCTTAACTGAACCCTAGCCTGAATACCGCGATCCGTCGATCCGTGCCTGACTCTGTCTGACCTATTACCTGGGCATACGCCCGGTTTTCTCAAGCCGTTCTCCAACCCATTTGTGGTAGAGCTTTGCCAACATCGGGCGGATCACCGGCAGGCCGATCAGCCAGGCGAGAGGTTTCAGCAGCCACACCCGTGACATCAGCAGAATATAGGCATCCAGTTCCCGATGTATCCTGCCCTCGCTGTCTTCGACATGAAGCTCCTGAAGCGCGGCTTCCGGCTCGATTCCACGCTGCCTCAACTCATCGTCACGGCCGGTGATGTCAACCCACTCTACCGATTCGCCGGCCTTGCCCGCCAGCCGCTCATAGAGTTTGCGGTCCTTGACACAGCTTGGACAGGCGCCATCGTAGAACACGCGAAGTTGATCTTTTGGGGTGGTCATAGCACTCTCCATTTCTTGCATTGCATGTACCTATTACAGTCTAAAGCAATGGAGATCACACCTGAACCTTGCCCCGCAGGGACTTGGTTTTGCCCTTTTTGGTCTTTTTATCAACGCGCCGGCGCTGGGAGCTTCTGGTCGGCCGGGTGGGCCGCCGTGCTTTCTGCTGCTTCACTGCCTCCTGAATCAGCTCCTTCAGACGCTCAAGGGCGTCTTCCTTGTTCAGCTCGAGGGTGCGGTATTTCTGCGCCTTGATAACAATAATGCCTTCCTTGCTGATGCGCTGGTCAGAGAGCGACATCAACCGTTCCTTGTAGAACGGCGGCAGGCTGGAGTTGAGTATGTCGAAGCGCAAATGGACCGCGGACGCCACCTTGTTGACGTTCTGGCCCCCTGCTCCCTGGGCGCGGATCTGGGTCAGTTCGATTTCCCACTCACCCAGTTCCACTGTGTTGGAAATTTTCAGCATTAAAGCACCGTTTTGCACCGGACCCTATGGCAGACTCATTCCACGGGAGGCGTTGGCCGTACCAGAAGTTCGTTGACGTCCACATGCGCCGGTTGCGATACGGCGTACATAACGGCCTGGGCAATGTCGTCCGGTTTGAGGGCATTTCCCGGGCGTTCGTCAAAGAACGGCGTATCCACCATCCCCGGCTCAATCAGCGTGACTCGAATACCGGAGCCCCGCAGCTCTTCTCTCACCCCGTAACCGATGGCCGAGACCGCCCATTTTGTGGCGCTGTACATGGAGCCCGGTATGGTTGTCCTTCCGGCAGCAGAGCCCGTAAGCAGCAAATGGCCACGGCTTTTTCGCAGCGCCGGCAGGCAGCACTGGACCGTCAACCCGGCACCATAAATGTTGGTCAGGATCATATCCTTCCACACCTCATGGTCGGCACCACTGAACCCGCCGGGCTTACCGCCACGACCGGCATTCGCAAACACCGCATCAATCTGCCCGAAGGTGGCAAGCGCGTTATCCACAACTGCCTGCTGGTCCTCCATGCTCTGGACATCACACCGGGCGATCATTACCCGGTCGCTGCCTCCCAGTTCGGCTTGCAGGTGTTTCAGCCTGTCCTCCGATCGGGCTGCCAGAACGAGTCGGTAACCCGCCTTGTGTGCTTCCCGGGCCGTTGCCTCGCCAATTCCGGATGAAGCACCGGTTATAAGCATGACCGGATCATTGTTCATGGTTTTCTCCCTTGCCAGATGTTTCTGCCAGTGTTGCAGATTAGCTACGAGAGCTGAAGCTTTTACAGATCACTCCGTGCATGAGGGTTCCGGCGCCAATATCAGGTAGTATACGGCCAGACGTGCCGGCCAAAATGAATTGCCGGCCAGGCGAACCAGGCAACCGACAGATTTATGAAGATACCGAAACGATTACAGCCCCTTGTCGACGACGGCATGGTGGACGAAGTGTTGTACCAGTTAATGAGTGGCAAAGAAGCGCAGGTATTCGTTGTGCGCTGCGGCGACAGTGTGCGCTGTGCCAAGGTCTACAAGGAGGCGCAGAAACGCAGCTTCAAGCAGGCCGTGCAATATCAGGAGGGGCGCAAGGTTCGCAACAGCCGCCGCGCCCGGGCCATGGGCAAGAAAACCCGTTATGGCCAGAAAGAACAGGAAGACGCCTGGCTGAACGCCGAGGTCGACGCCCTTTACCAGTTGGCAGGCGCCGGTGTGCGCGTGCCGGAACCGTTCGGGTTTGTGGATGGCGTGCTGTTGATGGAAATGATTGCCGATGAAGACGGCAAGGCCGCACCGCAGCTGGGCGAGGTATCACTGACCCCTGAACAGGCGCGGGATTACCATGGCAAGGTGATTGCTGATGTAGTGCGCATGCTCAGCGTCGGGCTTATCCACGGTGACCTTTCAGAATTCAATGTGCTGGTGGACGCTACCGGCCCGGTGATTATCGACCTGCCCCAGGCGGTCAACGCATCCGGAAACAACAGCGCCGAGCAAATGCTGGAGCGGGACGTGGACAACATGCGCCGGTATTTCGGCCGTTTCGCACCGGAACTGCTGAATACCGATTACGGCAAGGAAATCTGGGCGCTCTACGAGACCGGCGACCTGCATCCGGACAGCCGGCTGACCGGGTGCTTCGAGCACGATACCGAAAGCGCCGATGTGGACGAACTTATGGCGGTTATCGACGCCGCCAAGGAAGAAGAACGCGAACGCCAGGAGCGCGCCCGGGATGCCGAGGAAGGCGACGACTAGCCCGGCTCACCCACAAGCCTGTTCACTACGCGATCGGACAGCATCAGGTGGGCAAGTGCAGGGTATGGCAGGTAGTGGCTGAGAAGCAATATAACGGCGCCCGCATTCAGTCCGCCAGAGAGTCCGACGTAAGCTGCCCAGGCCAGGAACAGTGCACCCAGGAAACCACCGTAGGACCACAGTACCCGTGCACGTTCATCACTGGTCGGCACCCGCTTCAATATGCGGGCTACCGACCAGCTGATATAGGCTGCAATCAACGCCGCGATCACCACCGACACCACCACGCCCGTCAGTCCGAACAGGAAGCGCGCCAGATAGTTGGTGAGAAAAAACAGAACCATCGCACTGACGGCAATGATGGTTACCCGCGAGCGCTTCAGATCTTGCATACACAGAATCCCGCTTGGTTGTTAAATCAGATGGTTGGCATTATTTTAATATTCCGGGCGTTGAGAAGCGACTTTACCTCCTGAAGCTGTTCAAGGCTGGAAGCGTGCACCGCCAGAACGTACTTCCCCTCGCTCAGGGCAGACTGCGCCTTGGCCAGATACGGCGTGTGATCCGGACGGAGTGTCACTGCCCCTGCGGCCAGCATGCCGAATACCGCCCCAAAGGCGGTCATTACTGAAACGGCAACAACCGCATTACGGGCTATGAAACCGACGCCGACGGTGCTCAGTATCAGAAACAGCACAAATCCGGCTACCGCACCGACGATAGCCAGACCGATATGGGAACGAACCAGTGTCTTCCAGATTCCGCGATCTTCGGGCTCCAGTTGCTTACCCTGATGCCGGTCGTCCGGGCTGAGGACCGTCACCTGTTCATCCGTCAGGCTTGTTTCCTCACATATCGCTTTCGCCGTTCCCCTGGCGTCCGATTCGGTGTCAAAAACCGCAGCCACCTTGTGGTCTTCCTGCTCGCCGATCAAACTCGCTGAAGGTTTCATGAAAATGCCTCCCGATATCCCAGAGAATTAATCAGATCTTACTGTAAAGACTTGGCCATTAACTCCGAAAATACAACCCGACTAGCGGTATTTCGAATGGCCATCCGGCAACGGGGAGGGTTTACCACGCCAGCCAGATCACGTGACGGGCACCTTTGCCCGGGCGCAGGGCGCGCACTGTGACCGGCTCAACGGACAATCCGGCGCGGCGCAGCCGCTCGGTAAACGCGTGCTCCGGCCCTGCCGACCAGTACGCCAGTACGCCGTCAGGGCTCAAAGATTTCTGTGCCGCCGCAATACCGGCAGGCGAGTAGATCCAGTTATTTTCCTTACGGGTAAGCCCTTCCGGCCCATTGTCCACATCCAGCAGGATGGCATCGCAGTTGCCATCGCCCTCCCTGAGCAGCTCCGCCACGTCACCGATGTGAACACTGGCCCTGGTATCATGCAACGGATGCCCGGCCGCGCTACCGAGCGCGCCGCGGTTCCACGCCTCAACCTCGGGAACCAGTTCAGCAACAGTTACGCGGGCATCTTCCCCCAGTGCCGATAGCGCCGCAGCCAGGGTAAACCCCATTCCCAACCCGCCAATCAGCACGCGAGGTTCCGGCTGGCTGGCTATCCGCTCGCAGGCAAGTGTCGCCAGGGCATCTTCCGAGCCGTGTAACCGGCTGTTCATCAGTTCTCCGCTGGTACCGGCGATCTTTATCGAGAATTCATCATTGCGTTGCAGCAGGCGCAAACGGGTTCCATTGCCGGGAATGGTTGCGGTGCCAATTTCCTCAAAGCGAGCCATCTATTTTTTGACCCACTCACCATCCACCAGGATGAGCTGTCCCGGCGGTGTTTTGTTCAGCGCTTTCTGGCCGGCCACCGTTTCCACCTGGGTCACGGGAATATCATATTTTTCTGCGATGCGGGCGTATTCGTCCCGCCGGGCCTTATTGATCGCATCAACGATGCCCTGGGCATTGCCCTCAGCCCTGACCACCTCCAGATAACCGGTTGGCGTTTCCCCCACCAGGCCCTGCTGCTTGGCTGCATCCAAACGGCTTTTGGCCTCGTCCAGTTCCATCGAAAGCGCGGGCACGGCCAGGCAAAGCACAAGGATGAGCGCACCAAGTTGAACAAACCGTTTCATGAGTGACTCCCTGAATTCAGAATTGATCATCAGAACAAGCCCTTTTCGCCGAAAAGTTCATCCACGTCTTTATCCACCTTTACGTAGATTTCGTGCTGGATCTTGACGTTAAGATTCACCGTGATGGGTTCCCTGGGCGCCTCCATCCGTACCGTGGGCGTGCATGCCGCCGCACTCAGAGCAAGCGCCAGCATCACCGGCGTGCCCAGCCCCTTACCGGATAACATGCCTGGCCTGTACCTATCCATATACCACACTCCTGATTAGTTCCCCGATCCGGCAGACTCGCTCTGTGCTTCCCGCTCCTGCATCAGCTTGCGCACCTTTTCTGTCACCGCTTCATTGACCCGGCCACTGAGCTGCAGGCTGGTCAGCAACGCCGGAATGTCTTCTTCCAGGTTGATATTGAGGACGATCGGATGACCGTCGCGCACATCCGGGCTGCTGCCCTCGAGACGCAATCCCAGAACAAGCTTACCATCCCGGTCATAGTCTACCGTGCTGTTGAGAACCGAGTAGTTAAAGTTTTGCATAGCCTGCACCACCAGCGCCATCACCTCATTGTCCTGCGCCATCGCTCTGAGCCGGTCTGCCGGCAGTTTCAGCGTGCCCCCGGGGGCCAATGCTTCAATCCGTCCCGACTCAACGCTGACCCCCTCCTCGCTGATCCACACCGGCATAGTGCCCTCAAGCACACCACTGCCTGCCAGGCCTTGCGCCGGATACACCTGCATCAGTTCCGACAGCTCGATGCCATTGAGCTCAAGAGGAACCCGCAGAGGCAGCTCCGAAAGCTGCCACTGCGTCGGTTCGATGTAAACCCGGCCACCCAGAAGTTGTGCGGAGGCGTGCTCCAGGGTCAGCGTGCCCGTACCCAACTGCGCCGTGGCAGAGCGATAGCCACCGGAAACCTCGATATTCTTCAAAGCAATGCCCGGATTGACGGTATCGAGAACCAGGCCGGGCATGTCGATCTCCAGCCGCTCTCCGGAAAGATCAATGGCGAGCTTGCCTTCGAGACCGGTCCAGGCCGTTCTGGCAAACAACCCACCGGCGCCATCAAAGACGATTTCACCCTGCATCTGGACACCCCGGGATGGCAAGCTTGCCCCCAGAGTCGCCCCGACGCTGCCCTCGTCGATCTCAAGTCCCGCCGGCCACGCGGTGAAGGTTTTTGACAGTGCCCGACTTGCCTTTGCGCCGCTGGCCGTCATTTCAGCATCCAGATCCGGGACGCCAGCGAACGGAAGGCTGAAAGCAATATCGGCGCCGGCACCTGCGTCCGACGTGAGCCTGCCATCAAGGCTGAACGCTTCAAGGCTGACCTCCAGCCGGCCAGCAAGGCGCCAGGGTTGCAGGAGTAGTTGTGGGTGACGGATAGTGGCTGTAGTTGCGTCCACAGGGCCCTCAAAAGTCAGTTCCTCCAGTGCCATTGACTGAAGGTGATACCGGGCATTCAGTCTTGTCCCGGCCAGATTGACCCTGACGTTATCCAACTGCGCGGCGTTGTCAGGGGCATCGACCCGGGCCAGCTCGATACGCGTGCCATCGTTAAACTCCAGGGAAGCGGATTGCTCGCTGGCCTTGCCGGCAAACATCAGATTTGCCTGCCCTGCCCGGAGCTGCCAGTCCGCCAGGGTCACCGGGGCAACCGGAAGCTCTACGTTCATGCCATTGGTGACAAGTTCCCGCTCGTCGGGCACCGAAAGCTGTGACACAGCCAGATCGCCCCGGGCACGTATACCATCGGGAAGCATGAGAACAAGTTGATCAATGGTAACCGTTTCCGGCAGCCAGAGCGGCAAATCAGCAGGCATACCTGCAGACGGCCCGTCCTGCCCTTCGTTAGCGGGCCATTCCGGGATCTCCACCGTCAACTGTCCCACTCGCACTACGTCCAGCATCGGCCCATGCCAGTGCCAGCTCCAGCCCAATGACAGCTCCCTGCCCTCGGCGCGATAGACCTCGCCATCCCGCATCTGGCTCACGCTGAAATCCTGAAGCCGGACCGCGGCCAGAGACACATCAACTCCCTGCCATTCCGGGTTGCGGATGCCGTGTGCCTGTCGCCACTCCTCCCAGGCAACCCGGGCGTACCATCCCCCCGCAATCAGGAGCAGCAAAAGCAGAACCAGCAGCCCGAGCAATAAACGACCGAACGTCCTGAAGCGCGTTACCGAACGGGTCATGATGGCTTACTGTCCACGCCAGTTCACCGTGTAGAGGTCATGCCGTCGATCCTTCAGGTTCCTGACCGTACCGCTATTACGGGCAAAGGGAAAATCACAGGGCGTCAGAATACAGCTCTGGCCATCTTCCTCCTTCACCGGTGTGGAACCGCCAATGATGTTGACATTGTGCCGCAGTGCCAGGTCCCGCATCAGGTTGCGAAAGGGCTCGGCATACTCGGTAACCGCTTCCATGGCCTCCGCAGGCGTGCCCTCGCGACTTTCAATTGACAGCAACTGCAGCGTGAACAGCACCGGGTCGCGCTGCTTCTTGGCTTTGATCGCCTCTACGTATGCTTCCACCGACTCGAACTTGTCCAGGCGCCTGGCCAGCGTCGGCAACCTGCCTGCGAACACCACACCCTGGAGCTCCAAAGACTGGCACAGGTTCTTGCGCTCATTGTAAAGGCGCCGGGTCTGGTCGGAAAAGGGAGGGCTCATTGAAACCTCGAGGCTGAAAGCGACTATCCATAGTTCGCGAAACAGCCTCAAGGCGTCAAGTGGCGTATCCGGCAACAGTAATCGGCTCAGACTTTAACCGGACAGGTCAGCCACCGGTCAGCAACAGCACCACGCCCAGCACATAAAGAACGGTAATGACGACGCTTTCCATACCGATCATGCCGATGCCCTCGCGCTCACGGCGAATCAGCCCCATCATCAGCACACCGGACATCAGCAGGGTCAGCACCGCCCAGAATTTGGAATCCTCCGGTATGGCATGGTAAATCGAGCCCTCCCGGTAAGCGATGTCAGAGGCGGCGGTAAACAGGGTATCGAAGGCGTTACCTCCGATGATGCCGCCAACCGCGAGCGTCAGCGCGCCGCGCCGAACGGCGGCAATGGATGTCACCAATTCGGGTATAGAGGTACTGATTGCTGTCAACATGACCCCGACAACGGTCTGGGTCAGGTTGGTCTTGGCCGCGATCACTGTTGCGGCCGGCTCCAGTGACCAGCCTGCAGTACCCAGCACTGCCATTAATATAAGAAACTCAGTCGAAAGCCGAGGCAGCGAAGGCATGGTATTTACGTCGTCGGGCTCGTCCTCCCGCGTTTCCCTGGTAACGGAAGGCCGCCACATGGGGGACTCCGTCGCACCCCGCACCAGGTAGATACCGTAGATATAGACCGCCAACAGGACCGGCGTTATTGGATGAATGCCGGCAATCGTAAACTCGGGCAGATAGGGAGCGAAGAGAATCAGCGACAACAGGCAGATCAGCAGCCCGTTCTGCATCATGTTCGGCACTGAGGCGGCAGCGTGTTCAAGATTGGCGCGACGGTAAACCATGTCCGCAACCGCGAGGAAAAACGTCTGCACCGCAATACCGCCCAAGGCGTTGCTCACGGCCAGTTCAGCATGACCATGCCAGGCCGCTGTCACCGAGAGCACAACACCGCCGATGGAGGTGGAACCACCCAACAGAACCGCACCGGCCGCCGCTTCGCCTATTCCCGTTCGATCAGCCAGCTGGTCCACGATCCGGGTAATGCGCGTGCCGGCCACTGCAATGACCGCCGCGCACACGCAAAAAACGATAATACCTTGCAGTAGACTCCAGTTTTCCGGATCCAATGGAATCATGTTTCTATCCCTTGCCACCTGACCAGTCGCGGTGTAAAACACCATTGGCAGGAGATTTTACAGCCATAAAGACGGAACACCATGACCCAGACACAAAAGCCCCAGCAGCCGGAACAACCGCAAAATCCACAGATACCGTCTCAATACTCGTTTTTATGGCTGAGCGCTGCAATCATTCTGATGTTTTTCTGGTTCCAGGAAAGACAACAGCCAACGATTGCCGAATTACCCTACTCGCAATTCAAGCAAGCCGTCGCCAACGACCACGTGGAAGAAATTACCCTTCGGGCCGATCATATTGAAGGCCGGTTGACTGAAGAGGGCGGTAACGCCTGGACCGAAAACAGCGATTCCCTCCGCTTCCACAGCGTCCGCCCGCCGCTTGAAGACCCGGACCTGCTTCCGCTGCTCGAATCCCATGCCGTCACCATCAGCGCCCAACCGGCGGAACCTCCGGCGTGGCAACAGGTGCTGACCAGCGTCCTGCCGTGGTTACTGTTTCTTGGGCTGATGTTCTGGTTCTGGTCTTACGCCCAGCGTCGCATGATGCAGGGTGGTGGTGCTCTGGGCTTCAACCGCTCCAAGGCCCACCGGGTGGAGAAGCAGTTCTCCAGAACCCGCCTTTCGGACGTGGCAGGAATCGAATCCGCAAAGCGCGACATCACCGAGATCATTGATTTCCTGACCAATCCGGAGAAATACAGGGCCCTGGGCGCGGATATGCCCACTGGCATCCTGCTGGTAGGCCCACCAGGAACCGGCAAAACGCTGCTGGCCAAGGCCATTGCCGGCGAAGCCGACGTGCCCTTTTTCAACATCAGTGCCTCCGAGTTTATCGAAATGTTTGTTGGCGTTGGCGCAGCGCGGGTTCGGGACATGTTCGACACAGCCCGCAAAGAAGCGCCTGCGCTGATCTTTATTGATGAACTGGATGCCATTGGGCGCTCCCGTGGCGCCGGCTTCGGTGGTGGCCACGATGAACGGGAACAGACTCTCAACCAGATCCTCACGGAAATGGACGGCTTTGAAGGCCATGAGAGTGTCGTTGTTCTGGCGGCGACCAACCGCCCGGACGTACTCGACAGCGCCCTGTTGCGCCCGGGCCGCTTTGATCGCAAGGTAACGCTGGACATGCCCCACAAGGAAGCCCGCAAGGCCATCCTTGAAGTCCACGTCAGGAAAGTCCCCCTCGACAGCAGTGTTGAGCTCGGGGAAATTGCCGCCCGCACCATCGGCTTTTCCGGTGCCGACCTGAAAAACCTCGTTAACGAGGCAGCACTGACGGCTGCAAGGCTGAACCTGAAAAAGGTCAATAATGACTGCTTCGAGCGTGCCCGCGACCGCATCGTGCTGGGAGAGGAACGCGATGCCGAACTGACTCACGAAGAAAAAGAAGTTGTGGCCTATCACGAGTGCGGGCACGCCATCATGGCCTATTTCATGCCCAAGGCTGACCCGCTCACCAGAGTGACCATTATCCCCCATGGCATGTCGATGGGTGTGACCGAACAGACCCCCAAAGAAGACCGCTATAACTACACTGAAAGCTACCTGACCGATCGCATCAAGGTCATGCTGGGTGGCCGCTCCTCGGAGAAGCTGATTTACGGTGAGGTAAGCACCGGTGCCCAGAACGATCTGAAGGAGGCAACCAGGCTGTTGCGGCGCATGTTCGGGCAATGGGGCATGAGCGAGAAAATCGGACCGTTGGGATTGGGTATTGGTGAGGAACACGTCTTCCTGGGCCGGGAACTGGGACAGCCCCGGGAATACAGCGAACACATGGCAGAACTGATCGATATGGAGGTTCAGGCCAAACTGATTGAACTGGAAACGGCCACGGTAAGCTTCCTTTCTGACCATCGCCAGCAACTGGAGGCTCTGGCCAGCGCCGTTCTGGCAAAAGAAACGCTCTCAGCCACGGAAATCAGGCAGATTCTGGAAGGCAGCGAGAAGCAATCCGCCTGACCGCCCACTCCGGCCTTACTGCCGTTTCCTGAACCTTGGCGGAAAGCGCCACCAGGCTGCCGCTACCAGCAGGCCGAACAGGGTGTAGGCGGTGACAAATACCCAGGCCGGTGCCTCATAGTAGAGAACCTGCTGCAGCCAATGTTCGACAAAGCTGCCGCCATAAGCTTCCGCACCCGCATTCGAGCGCAGCCACATCTCCAGAGTGGTCAACGGGCAGATGGCGCCCAGCCAGGCTTGCGCAACCACCACGCCAATAGCGCCGAGATGCGCGAGCCGGAACCAGGCATTGTTCACCCAGCGCCAGCCCAGTCGATTCCCGGCCAGCACCAGCATCAGTCCGAGAACAACAAAGACCACCACCAATATGTGAAGGGTCAGAACAATGTCGGCGAGAATCTGATAAACATCAGCCATGGCTAACCTTCAGCCTGTATTTGATTTGCCACCATGATCCCGCTCAACGACATCGTTTGGCAATTTTTTCCCGTTTTCACGCGCCTGCGAACTCACCTGATTGCAGATGTTTACTTTGACCTCCAAATAGGTGAAAACTCCGTTATCACAGTACGTCGATTGCCAAAAGGCTGATTCATGATCTGGTTTGTGCTGGCATTAATGCTATTAATTGTTCTGATGACGGTGCTGGTACTTCGTGGTGAAAATCTAGCGCACCTGGACAGAGACGATTTCCCGAAACGTGACTACACCCCCAGTCCGGGCCATAAGCAGGTACTGGAAACCATCAGGGAAATGAGTCGCTCTGCCAGGGAACTCAAGGGCAAGGCCCGTCTGATGGCCCTGCGCAGACACATGGACGGCCTCAGCGAAGGCAGGAAATTCGTTTCGCAATTCCGCCCGTCCGGTGCCGGTGCGCCGAAAGGGGAATGGGTATTGGCGCCCGGAGTAAATATCCGGCGGCGCGTGCTTTATATTCATGGTGGGGCCTGGGTTGCCGGCAGCCCCCGCAGCCACCGCACCATCACCGACCAGTTGTCCAGGGTGGCCAATGCCGCTGTTTTTGCCGTGGATTACCGGCTATTGCCGGAGCACCGCTACCGGGAAGGACTGCGGGACTGCCAGGAGGCCTATCAGTGGATACTCGAACACGGGCCTGACGGCCCCGGGGCAGCCGAATTCACTGTGGTGGCCGGTGACTCCGCGGGCGGCAGCCATGCCCTGGTGCTGATCGCGTGGATTCGCGACCACGGCCTGCGCCAGGCAGACGCCGCCATCGCCCTGTCACCATCCACCGATCTCACGCTGACCGCCCCCAGCAACCGCCTGAACGTTAAGACGGATCCATTGCTTGGACCTACCTTTGGCAGCCTGATGCGGGTGCCGCTGCCGGTGCTCTGGTGGCTGAGTTTTTTTGGCATGCGCCTGTCACCCTCCAGTCCGCTGGCGTCGCCACTGCGGGGCAATCTGCAAAATCTGCCGCCAGTGCTGATCCATGCCAGCGACTCGGAAATGCTGCTGGACAACGCCCGACGTTACGTCAACAAGGCAAAAGACTCGGGCTCACCGGCAGAGCTGGAAACCTGGCCCGGCATGGTGCACGTATGGCACATGTTTCCTGACATGCTGCCAGAGGCAGAAGAAGCCTTTGATCATATTGGAGAATTTCTGCAAAGGGTTGAGCAGGATTGAGGGCTACACCCCCACTCTCCCTGCCGTTTTTGGACGGCTTGATGTCGTATTGGATTTACCGCCCCCGAACAATCAGGGCCACATTGAATCAGGGTCGTGCCGCCATGCACGCGGACGTTCAATGTGGGTAAAGGGGGAAATCAAGATGGCACAATTACCGAAACGTGCAAAAGTCGTCATCATCGGTCAGGGCGGTATCGTCGGGTCCTCGGTAGCCCACCACCTGATTGAGCTGGGCTGGGATGACATCGTAGGGTTGGAAAAGTCTGCCATTCCCTCGGACATCAGCTCCACGTCCCACGCATCGGATTTTTGCTTCACCACCTCCCATGACAAGCTGAACATCTACACCACCAAATACAGCCAGGCCTTCTATGCAAAGCGTGGCAATTATGTGAAGTGCGGCGGGATGGAAGTGGCCCGTATCGACGATGACGAGCGCATGGATGAGCTCCGCCGCAAGGTGGGTTCCGGGAAGGCCTTCGGCACCAACGTCAGCATGATTTCGCCGGGCCAGGCGAAAGAACTCTTCCCCCTGCTGGAGGAAAGCCAGATCCAGGGGGCCATGTGGGACCCGGATGCCGGCCTGGTGGTGCCCCGCTCCCAGAAAGTCGCCGGCGATCTGGTGGAAGAAGCGGTCGCTACCGGCAAACTGCAGGCCTTCGCCTACACACCGGCTATCCGCATCGATGTCCAGGACGGCCAGGTACGTGGCGTTGAAACCCACAAGGGCTACATCGAAACCGATTACGTGGTGCTCTCCATGGGCATCTGGGGGCCATTAATGGCCAACACCGCCAATTCACCGCTGCCGCTGATGCCGCTGGAGCACCCGCTGCTGTTCTTCGGCCCCTACGAAGAACTGGCCGGCACCGGCAAACAGATTGTCTATCCGCTGTTCCGCGATCAGGGCAACTCCGCCTATGTTCGTGACACCGGTGACCCTACCACCACTGAGGGTGGCCGGATCGAGTGGGGCTATTACGAGTCAGAAAACCCCCGGCTGGTCTATCCCGGCGCCATTGCCGAGCCCGGCGAGGCACGGATGTCGCCGTCGATGCGGGATCTTTCCCTGGAACAGGTTATGGATGCCTATGAAAAAGCCATCGAAATGACTCCGATCCTGGGTGAACTGGGCTGGGAGGAAAAGCATTCCTTCAACGGCCTGCTGTCGGTAACGCCTGATGGTGGCTCGTTGATGGGCGAATCCCCGGAAGTACGCAACCTGTGGTTCTGTGAGGCAGTCTGGGTCAAAGACGGTCCGGGCGCGGGCAAAATTCTGGCGGACTGGATGACCCATGGCTCGCCGGAGATGGATCCTCACAGTATCGATATTGCCCGCCACTACCCGCTGCAGAAAACCCCGGATTATGTCTACGACCGCTGCTACGAGACTGCAAAAAAGATCTATACACCGGCGGTTCATCCCCGGGAGCCCTACCTCACCAGCCGCAAGATGCGAACCAGCCCCTTCTACCTGCGGGAGGTTGAACTGGGTGCCTATTTCATGGAAGCCGCAGGCTGGGAGCGCGCCCACGGCTATGCCGCCAACGAGTCCACATTGCTGGCGAAACACCGTGACCTTATCCCGGTGCGGGAACACGAGTGGGACGCGCGGCATTTCTGGGAGGTATCGAATGCCGAGCAACTGGAGATGAGCGAATCGGTGGGCATGATCAATCTCTCCCACTTTGCAATCTTCGACATATCCGGGAAGGATGCGGAGGCGCTGCTGGAATACCTGTCAGTGGCCAAAGTTGGCGGAACCACGCCCCACGGCAAAGGCGTCTACACCCACTTTCTCGATGGCCGTGGCGGCATCCGCTCCGACCTGACCATCATTCGCCGCAGTGACAACGATTATCGGGTGATCTGCGGTGGCGATACCGGCCACCGGGACTACTGCTGGATCACCCGCATGGCCAGGGAGAAAGGCCTGGGCGAAATCCGCGTGCAGGATCGCACCGATGAGCTGGCGACCCTGGGGCTCTGGGGCCCGAAGGCCCGGGAAACCCTGGCACAGTTCGTCTCTGATCCGGACGAACTGTCGGCAGAGAACTTCCCCTTTGCCACCGCGCGGGAGCTGAACGTTCAGGGCGTTCCGGTCTGGGCTTTCCGGATTTCCTACGTGGGCGAGCAGGGTTGGGAACTCTACTTCCCGTTCAGTTATGGCCTGCGGATCTGGGATCTTTTATTTGAGGCCGGCGTTACCCCGGTAGGCATCGAAACCTACGCCAACACCCGGCGCCTGGAGAAGAGCCTGCGGCTGCAGAACGTGGACCTGGAAACGGAATACAATCTGTATGAAGCCGGATTACAGCGGCCCAAGGTCAAAGACGCGGACTTCCACGGCAAGGCCGCTTACCTGGAACAGCGGGAATGGCCACACCAGGCGGCCTACCTGTGCACCATGACCATGACCGAGCACCGGGACGCCAGTGGCGTGCTTCGTTATCCGGTGGGTCAGTGGCCGATCCTGGACCCGCAAACCGGCGACGTACTGGTGGACAGCCAGGGCCGGCGTTCCTATAACACCAGCGCAGCCTGGGGGCCGTCTGTCGGCAGGATCATCCTGTTGGGCTATATTCCGGCAGAGTATGCCCAGGAAGGCCGGGAACTGACCCTGGAATACTTCCAGGAGCACTATCCCGTCCGTATCGAGGCGGTAGGTTACCGGGCGCTGTTTGATCCGGACAACGAACGGGTCAGGTCCTGACCGGCTTTCCCGAATGAGGCTGGCGATCAGCATTCAATGATGTTGACCGCCAGCCCTCCCCTTGCGGTTTCCTTGTACTTGTCCAGCATGTCGCGGCCGGTCTCCCTCATGGTGTGCAGCACCTTGTCCAGCGACACGAAGTGTTTGCCATCACCCCGCAGGGCCATGATGGCGGCATCGATGGCTTTCACCGAGGCCATGGCGTTGCGTTCAATGCAGGGAATCTGCACCAGCCCGCCAATGGGGTCACAGGTCATGCCCAGGTGATGCTCCATGCCGATTTCCGCAGCATTTTCCACCTGCTCCGGGGAGCCGCCAGTCGCCGCTGCAAGACCGGCCGCTGCCATGGCGCAGGCCGAACCAACCTCGCCCTGGCACCCTACTTCGGCTCCGGAAATGGATGCATTTTTCTTGAACAGCAGGCCTATGGCGGCCGCGGTCAGCATGAAACGCACAATGCCGTCTTCGTTTGCGTGCGGGCAGAACTCCCAGTAGTAATGGAGCACCGCCGGAATAATGCCCGCCGCACCATTGGTGGGCGCCGTTACAATCCGCCCGCCGGCGGCGTTTTCTTCGTTGACGGCCAGGGCATAGAGATTGACCCAGTCCAGCGCGCTCAGGGATGGTGAGATCAGATCCACCCGCTGCTTGTCCATCAATGACCGATATAGCAGCGCGGCCCGGCGCCGGACCCTGAGACCGCCTGGCAGCTCTCCCTCATGCCGGATACCGTTCTGTACGCAGGCCCGCATTACCCGCCAGAGTTCCAGGATGCCACAGCGAATCTCAGTCGGCGTGCGCCAGGCCTGCTCGTTGGCATACATGATCTCGGCGATGGTCAGATCGTGCTGCCGGCAAAGCGCCAGCAATGCCTTGCCGCTGCCGAAGGGATATGGCTGTGGCGTGTCATCCTCGCGAATACCCGCAGTGCCGTCGGCCGCTGCATCCATTACAAATCCACCGCCCACTGAATAGTAGGTCTTTTCGCACAGGCACCGTCCCTCCGGATCAAACGCCAGGCAGATCATGCCATTGGGATGGTCCGGTAATGATTTCCGGCGGTAGTACACCAGGTCGCTGGTCTCGCGGAAGCGAACCGGCTGTTGCCCTGACAGTGACAGCATCCCGGTGCTCCTGATTCGCCCCAGGCGGGCCGGCATCTGCTCGGGGTCGATACGGTCAGGCAGTTCCCCTTCCAGCCCCATCATCACCGCAGGGCCGGTACCATGGCCCTTGCCGGTAGCGCCCAGAGAGCCGTAAAGCGACACCTTGAGCCGATTTACCGATACCACCAGGCCTTCTGCCTCAAGCGCTGCAACAAACCGTCCTGCCGCCCTCATGGGGCCGACGGTATGGGAACTGGAAGGACCAATGCCTACCTTGAACAGCTCGAACAGACTGATCGCCAATTTGCTGACTCCTGTCGGGGGATCCGCTTCAACGATATCGCCACCGCTGCCCGACCGCATGCTCGCGGACGACACCGGAACGATAATTTACGACAGCCGGCAAGTCGCGCCAGGACCATCCTGAAGCCCATGATGTCGCATGTGGACCATTGACAGTCTGACCGCCGCCCTAGAATGAATTCACAATGGAACTGATCACTCATTGCACTATCCAAGTGCAACAACTAGTGTTCAGGTTGTGGTGGCTGACACGGACGTCCCGGGTACTGACTGCCGCACCATGCCCAGGCGGGCAAGGGGGTTAATCGTGACCACTGATACAGGCCCGTTCACAAACAGGCCCACGCAAGAGCCCTACCGGGTCGGCTTTCTGCTGATCGAAAACTTTACCCTGATTGCTCTGGCCACCGCTGTCGAGCCCCTGCGTATGGCCAACCAGTTGGCAGGCACCGAGCTCTATTCCTGGAAACTGCTCACCGCAACGGGCGACTATGCCCGCGCCAGTGACGGCATCACCATGGTACCGGACGCCTCCATTCAGGAAGAACACAGCTTCGACCTGGTGATTGTGGTTGCCGGCATTGATGTCACCCGCAGCTTTTCCCGCAAGGAAGTCAACTGGCTGAAACTGATGGCCCGACGGCATGTGCTGATGGGCGCTGTCTGCACCGGGCCTTATGTCCTGGCCAGCGCAGGCCTGCTTGACGGCCATGCCTGCAGTGCCCACTGGGAATGCCTGGAAGCCATGCAGGAAGGCTTTCCCCGGGTCCAGACCAACAACCGCCTGTTCACCGTTGAGCGGGAACGCATGACCTGCACCGGCGGCACCGTGCCCATGCACATGATGCTCAGCTTCCTGGCACGGCGTCATGGCCAGGAGCTCAGCAATGCGATCGCCCACATGTTTGTCTGCGACCGGGTGCGCGAGGAAAGGGAACAGCAGCCCATGCCCATGCATCCGGGACTGGCCTGCGCGCAACCCAAGCTGGCGGAAGCCGCTCAGCTGATGGAAGCCAATATCGAAGAACCCATCGAGCTGCAGGAACTGGCGGCACTGGCCGGAATATCGCGCCGACAACTGGAACGGCTATTCCTCAAACACATGGGCTGCACGCCCTCGCGTTATTACCTGCGGGTGCGACTGAACCGCGCACGCCGGCTGATCAAGCAGACCTCCTGCTCTATCGTGGAGATTGCCTCCATGTGCGGTTTTGTCTCCGCCACCCACTTCAGCCGCTGCTATCGCAAACTCATGGGTCGGGCTCCCAAATATGAACGGATGGAATTCTGCCCTCCGGCCGAGGCCAATGACACCCTGCCGGACACCATGGCCAGCCTGCCATCGTCCTCCCGACAGGCCCTGAAGCGCGCCCGCACCGAGCCCACCTACGGCACATTCGAGAGCAGCGACTCAGGTTAATCCCACCACCAGACCATTATCATCCAGGGCAATATCCATGGCGGCCGGGCGCCTGGGCAGGCCCGGCATGGTCATGATATCGCCACAGATCGCCACCACGAATCCGGCTCCGGCGGCCAGGCGCACTTCCCTCACCGGCAGCGTATGCCCGGACGGTGCTCCCCTGACCGCGGAATCCGCCGAAAAGCTGTATTGAGTCTTGGCGATGCACACCGGCAGATGGCCAAAGCCCAGGCTCTCGTATTCTTCCAGCTGTCGCTTGGCCACGGTTGTGAATTCCACACTACCGGCATGGTAGATGCGGGTGGCAATGGTGCGAATCTTGTCCGCCAGGGGCAGGCTGTCCTCATAGAGAAATCTGATCTCCGGCGTGCCCTCGTCCATCTGATCAAGCACCGCCTGGGCCAGTTCCGTGGCGCCTTCACCTCCGGTTGCCCAGTGGTCGGCGGGCACTGCCCTTACTCCCAGGCCTTCGCTGATGGACTGAACCAGTGCCATTTCCTCTTCAGCATCGTCCGGGAAGCGATTGATACACACCACCGGTGTCAGACCGAACTGTTGCAGATTGCGAATGTGTCGCTCCAGATTGGCAGCGCCCTTACGCAATGCCGCCAGGTCGGGAATACCCAGTTGGCTGCGGGCAACACCGCCCTGCATCTTGAGGGCCCGGATGGTACAGACAACCACGGCGGCGTCGGGCCGCAGGCCGGTGTGCCGGCACTTGATATTGATGAACTTCTCGGCGCCAAGATCGGCACCAAAACCAGCCTCGGTCACCACCACATCGTTCAGGGCCAGGGCAGCGCGGGTGGCAGTGACGGAATTGCAGCCATGGGCGATATTGGCAAAGGGTCCGCCATGGATGAATACCGGGTTGTGCTCCAGGCTCTGCACCAGGTTCGGCTGCAGTGCTTCTTTCAGCAGAACGGTCAGTGAGCCCTCCACGCCCAGGTCACGAACAGTGACCGGAGACATGTCGGGACGTCTGCCGACGATGATATTACCCAGCCGCTGCTTCAGGTCCTCGCGTCCGTCTGCGAGGCACAGGATCGCCATGATCTCCGATGAGACAGTGATATCGAAGCCGGTCTCTCGGGGCACGCCATGGGCCGCGCCACCCAGGCCACACACCATGTTGCGCAGGGAACGGTCGGTGATGTCCAGAACTCTTCGCCAGCTTACATGGCGCGGGTCCAGGCCTGCTTCATTACCCCAGTGGATGTGGTTGTCGATCAGCGATGCCAGCAGATTGTGGGCCGTGGTAATGGCGTGAAAGTCACCATTGAAATGCAGGTTGATATCCTCCATCGGAATCACCTGGGCGCGGCCTCCGCCGGCAGCACCCCCCTTCATGCCAAAACAGGGACCCAGGGATGGCTCACGCAGGCACACCGAAGAGCGTACCCCCAGCCGATTAAAGCCATCGTTCAGGCCAACGCTGGTGGTGGTCTTGCCCTCCCCCGCCGGCGTTGGCGTAATGGCGGTCACCAGTACCAGCTTGCCGCGGGGGGCGGTGTCGGAAGTATCCACATAGGCCATGTCCAGCTTGGCCTTATAGTGGCCAAAAGGCACCAGGCTCTCAGCCGGCAAGCCAAAACGCTGCTGGGCCAACAGCAGCATGGACTGAGGCTGTACCGAGCGGGCAATCTCGATATCCGGGGTGCCTGGCGGCAGAAACTCCGCTGGCGCCGGTGTTGCGGATGTCAGCTTATTGTACTGAAGGCTCATGGAGCTGTCCCCTCTGGTCCTCGACGGACCCGCTATGTTCTTGAATCCATTGCGCCGACTGGCGCAGACCGCCGAACGGAAATAGATGGATACCCCGCAGCAGGGTCTCCGGGTTATCCAGGCAATACTGGACCAGTGCACGCACCATGCCGTCCGGTGTCCAGGCGCGCAGCAGTCTGGCGCTGCCCGGGCGTCGCAACATTGTTCGGGCAGAGGCTCCTACGCCGCACTGGGCAGCGTAGGCGATGAGAGTTTTCACCCGAGTAGGCCCGGCCATGCCAATATAGACAGGCACCTCTTCCAGGATGTCGCCCAGGCTCTGCAGCCAGTCGATCACCACATCGGCATCGAAGGTGAACTGGGTCACCACCCACAATCGCGTTGAGGTAGTGCGGGCATATTCGCGCTTGATGCTGAGGGCCTGGCCCAGGGTGGCCCGGTCTGCCATGGGGTGTCCGTCAGGATGTGCTGCGACACCGATACCATGAAACCGGAACTGGGCCAGCAGGCCGGATTCGAGCACTGCAAGCGTGTCCGGAAAAGGACCGGCAACCGCATCGCTGTCACCGGCAATCAGCAACAACCGGTCGATGCGGTTTTCATCCAGTTGTGCCAACCAGTCCCGTAGTTGCCCACGGCTTTCCGCCATTCGCGCCGGTATGTGCGGGACCGGCTGCATACCTATGCTGAGGAGATGCCGGCAGGCATCAAGAGTGTCGCTGAACCGGCCCTTTGGCAGGAACGGAACGTAGACACAGGTGCCCGCGGGCAGAAGGTCCGTCAGGTGCTCCGTTGTCAGTATCTGCCGCGGTGTCGCCTCGATGGAGGCCGAGCGCACCAGAGCACGGAGCCGTGCTGCCGCTTCCTTGCCCCGGGGATTGGCTGCCTGTTTTTCGCTCACCAGTTTCATAAGCTGCGCACCCCATTGCTACCCGTGTGGACCAGGCAGGGATCAGGCAGCTGCCAGCACCTGCCCTGCCACTTCTGCTAGTCGGCGAAGTCAATACCCTTTGCCCTGGCCCGCTCGCGGGCGTTGGGGTTCACCGATGGCCGGAACGGAACTTCCACCACTTCTGCCTCCACCGCAGTTGAACCGTCCGCTGCCGCATACTCCACCGGCAGATGCACGGTCAGACAAGTGCCCACACTGCGCAGGTCAAACGGCACATAAGCCAGCGCGATGTTGGTCTCCAGCTCCGGCGAGTACCAGGGCGATGTGACGTAGCCCTCCGGTTCGCCACCATCAGGCCCACTGATCAGCCAGAAATCGTTGGCATAGTCAGTCACCTTGCCACCACCGAAGCGGATGCCCACCATGATATGGCTGAAGGGAGGACGGCCGGCATCAATCTGCTCGCGGACTTTCTCAAGCTTCTGCTTGCCGATGTAATCCGCGTCCTTGTTGCGCGGTACCTGGTAGGCCAGGGCGCACTGGAACGGCAGGGTTTCCTGGTCCACATCCTGACCCCAGGAGAGAATGCCCGCGGCAATGCGACGGTGATGCGCCGGGGCAATTACCTTCAGATTATGTGGTTCGCCTGCGGCAAGCACGGTGTACCAGAGATCCTCGGCGTACCTGGTGGCTTCCTTGAGGTAGATCTCGTAGCCCTTTTCACCGGTGAAACCGGTCTGGGAAATGATCACGTCGTGGCCGGCAACCTGGCCTTCCATCAGGCCATAATAGGGGATGTCTTTTACCCCCTCACCGAACAGATCGGTCATGAGCGCCTCTGACTTGGGACCCTGGATCTGGACCGGTGCCACATCGATTTCCGCGATGCTGACGTCGAAGCCCATACCCATGTTCACGCCCCGCATCCAGAGTTCCAGGTCACTGTCGGACAGTGAGAACCAGAATTCATCCTCGGCAATCCGCAGCAATACCGGATCATTGATGATACCGCCCTCCTCGTTGCAGAGGATGACGTACTTGCCGCGCATGGGCTTGATTTTGGTGGCATCCCGGGTGATCACGTAGTTCACGAACCGTTCCGCATCCGGACCCTTGACCTGGATCTGGCGTTCCACCGCCACGTTCCACATGGTGACGTCATTGATCAGGGACTCGTATTCGACCATGGCACCCCCGTCTTCCGGGCGAACGTAGCCCCGCGGATGGTACATCCGGTTGTATACGGTCGCCCGCCAGCAGCCAGCCTCGTAGGCAAGGTGCCAGTAGGGTGATTTACGCACCCGTGTGGAAATCAGCATCTCTACCGGTGTCGGGCCGGACTGGCGCAGGTTGATGGGAACGCGACGGTCGGACTGATCGACGCTGTCAGGCTGGCGTGCGGCGCCCGCCCGTTGTTGCGGATATTCCAGAAGTGCTTGTTCGAATTTAACGGCCATTGCTATCTCTCCCTTACGGGGTTGTTGATAGCTCTAATGTGGCCCTGTTTGCGGTTATCGGGTTGAACCAATACGACACTGGCACAACCAAAAACGTCAATGAGAGCGCCGTCATGGCCTGACTATACCAATCAGTTGCAGGCCGACTGGATCAATGCCTTCCGACATTTTAGACTCTCGGTTGTTTTTGCCTTCTTCAGGGGGACCAATGAAACATTTTGTTGCGGTCTACGGTTCGCTGAAGCGCGGTTACGGCAACCATCACCTGCTGGACAAAGCCTGCTATATTGGTTCGGACACGCTCACCAGCCTGAGCCTGTATAACCTTGGCCCCTACCCCGGCGCACTGGCAAAACCGTCTGACGGAGTGACGGTGGAGGTATACGCCGTAAACGACCCGCTACTGGCGATGCTGGATGAACTGGAGGGTTACGATTCAGGGGCGGAAAAAACAAGCCTGTATGTGCGCAGAAAGATTCAGACCAGTCATGGTCTCGCCTGGGTCTATCTGTACAACAGACCAGTCCGGAGTGGCCAGTACATCACGGACGGCAACTGGTAGTTCCTTACCGGATCCGATCAGCCGGTCCCCTGCAAACCAAGGAGCAGACATTGACACTCACCACCCCCGCCCTTCTATTCCCTGCCATTTCGTTACTGCTGCTTGCCTACACCAATCGCTTTCTTGTACTTGCCCAGCTGATCCGCCAGCTCAGGCAGATGGATACCGAAGAGGACCATGCTCTTATCGCACGGCAGATCAGCATGCTGCGCAAACGCATTGTGCTGACCAAACGCATGCAAACTTATGGCGTACTGAGCTTTTTCGTGTGCACCATGTCGATGTTCGTTGTGTTTCTCGGGGCTCAGCTTGCCGGCGCCATAGCGTTTGGCATCAGCCTGATATTACTTTCAGTATCCTTGCTGTATTCGCTTTACGAAATCGTGATCTCGACCAATGCCATCAACGTTGAGCTTGAGAGCTTTGAGGCGAGGAAGCAGGGGCAAGCGGAAAAGCGGGTATGACAAATTGCTCCAGAAGCGCATTCTGTTTCTGCATGAACGAGGGGGACGCCGGCGGTTTTGGGTCGGACGTCATTACCACCGTCATCGCCAGGTCGGGAAAGACATACAGCATCTGTCCACCGTAACCCCGGCCGTAATAGGCGCGATGTCCTCCCAGGTCGGTGACAAACCAGCCATAGCCATAACGGTCGTCGGTGTATCGGGACGTGCCGCGTTGTGTCCAGGACTGGTCGATCCACTCCTCTGAAAGTATCTGCTCGCCCTCATGCACACCGTCGTTGCGATACAGTTCACCGATTTCAAGCAGCGCCATCGGAGACAGACGCATGTCGTTGCCACCAAAGTAGATCCCCTGGGGGTCCCTTAGCCATGGGTAAATCTGTATGCCAAGCGGATCGCCCAGCCAGTCACGGGTAATATCGAGAGTGCTGCGCCCGGTACTTGCCGTAAGTGCCGCCGACAGCAGATGGTAACTGCCGGTGGAATAGAGCATTTCAGCACCGGGTTCCGCCACAAAGGGACGGCTGAGGGCGTAATCCACCCAGTTCCGGCTGTTGACCCACTCCCCGTAATATCGGCCGGACGTTCGCTGCAGGCCGGCCTGCATGGATAAAAGATGGCCAATGGTCACTTCGTCGACACGGTCACTGGCACTGGCCGGCACAGCCAGAATGTCGGCGATGGGCTGATCCACACTTGCGAAAACCCCACGGTCGATAGCGATGCCGACCACCGCAGAGAGTACTGTCTTGGACAGGGATTTTATATTGGCTGGCTCATCGGTTCCGGGGCCCCGGAAGGCCCTGGAAAACACAGGTTCACCCTCCACAGCGATCACCAGGCTATGCAGACGTTCAAGTCCGGCAGCCTGTTCCACAAGCCCGGGA
This sequence comes from Marinobacter orientalis, assembly GCF_004792665.1. Lineage (GTDB taxonomy): Bacteria > Pseudomonadota > Gammaproteobacteria > Pseudomonadales > Oleiphilaceae > Marinobacter > Marinobacter orientalis. The sequence goes on along the minus strand of NZ_SRZX01000003.1, from coordinate 290,691 downwards.
AACAGGGGAGCTGATTTCTCCGCCGCGGCAGGTGAGGTGAAAACCGTCAAGGGCGTCACCAGCAGGGCAAGGGTCAAACCGCGCAACAGCCTGCTCAATTTTCCCCTTTTTTTCACAAGGTACATGGCGCCGCCTTCATGGCTTCCGACGCCGGCGCCCTGCAGGGTCTCCGTGATCGCCAGCTGTGTTTTCCCCGTGTCCGCGGGATAAACAAAATCGGGAATGAGTCGGCCAACCACACAGACTGCGTCCAGCAGCAGGTCGATAAAGCTCTCTGGGGGGATGGCTGATGTCATCATGTCGGGGCGGGAGCTGACATCAAACCGGCCGGGTATCAGCAGCATCACGGGGGCTCACAACAGCCAGTGTTACCGTTGCCTTGGAGACCAGCCGCATGTCCTCATCGATGCCGCAAAATACCTCGGACTCCACCACGGTCAAGGATGAACCGGCCTTGAGCACGGTGGCAATGCACTCAAGCCGGGTGCCTCTGGCGGACCTTAACAGCTTCAGGGAGAAATCTGACGTCAGCACAATCTGCCCGGGTTTTGCCATGGAGGCACCCGCCGCTCCAGCCGTGTGATCCGCCAATGTGGCCTGAACCCCGAAGTGAACAAAACCATCCTGCTGCAGGTGCCTGCTTGCCAGCACCAATCTGGAGCGGCATTCACCCGCTTCGATAGCAACGAGTTCCAGGCCCATGTCGGCAGTAAATGGCGCTGACGAAAAAATCCGCTCCACTTCGTTCCTGTTAAAGCTGTTCACAGCACCTCCTGGCTTTGTTTACTGAAAATCCACCTTTATTCTTCAAAGTTGTGGGCGGCAAGCTGGCTGCGAATCTCATCAGGAACAGCGACGGATTTCTGAGTCTCATAGTCGAAATGAATCAGTACCGTCACCCCACGCGCCACCAGTGCACCGTCCTGCCACGCTTCCTGGATAACCTCAAAGGATGAATTACCGATCTTGCCAAAACCGGTACGTATTTCCACCGGAGTGGCCCAGTAGCACTGTGCCTTGAGGTCTATTTCCATCCTGGCGAGAATCAGCGGCCAGCCCGCAGGGGTCAGGGAGGGATGAAAAATCCGGAAAACCGGCGTTCTTGCCTGCTCAAACCAGACAGGGTAGACGGTGTTGTTGATGTGTCCGAGCGCGTCGGTATCGCTGAATCGTGGTTCGACTTCGTGGTAGAACATTCGTGCACCCCAAAACGGTTTAAACTCGAATCTTACCGAAAATTCGCCTTGCGTGGGTGGTCGATCTCACTCTCATCCCGCGAGGGGGAACCTGTCGACCACATGGTAGACGGAACCTCCCTGTCGCGGGAGGCTCTCAAACAGGGTGAGCCAGCCCACCAAAAAGGACCCTGCATGTCGCCTTTCATGGGTCTGGAGCAGTTCGGCAACCGAACCCGCATCACGCTTGAAGCGGGCCAAGGTGATATGTGGCTGGAAGCTGCGCCCCTCCTGCCCGAACCCGGATGACGCCAGACGTTTACTCAGTGCGCTTTGCATCTCGGCCAGCTTTCCCACTGGCTGCACCCCGGCCCAGAGATTTCTGGGATGATCAGGACTGCCAAAGCAACCAAGCCCCGTCACAGTCAGATCAAACGGTTTCACGGGCAGATTCCGGGCCGCCTCACGAATAGCCGGGAGCTGTTGAGCTTCTACCCTGCCGAGAAATACCAGGGTCAGGTGCAATTGATCAGCGCGCTGCCAGCGCGCACCGGCGACCGGCTGCTGAATCGACAGCAGCCGCTGCTTGACCGATGTCGGGATTTCCAGCCCGAAGAACAGACGACGTGTTGCTTCTTTATCCAACCCGCACCCCAAACCATTCCGGAAACCGGCGCAGACAAAACAGCGCAATCATGTCGTATACCCCATGCCAGATCATCACCAGGACCAGACTGTCTGTCAGTGCATAGGCCACCCCCAACACCAGACCCAACCCGGTCGCCACTATGAAATAGATTAAAGAGAGATAATGCACCAGTCCGAACAGCAAGGAGGCGGCCACAATTGCGACCGAACCGTGCACGTGCTGGGCCAGCCAGCCCTGTATCGCACCCCGGAATAGCAGTTCTTCCCCGGCACCCGCCAGGGCTGCCAGCGCAATCAGCACCGGCCAGGAATAATCGCACGCAAACCGGTGCAATTTCTCCAGTTGGGATTCCAGTGAATCCTGAAGCAAGCCAGGCAGCCGGGTAAGCATCATGATCACGCCATACGTCGCCACACTGCCGGCCACGCCCCAGACAACAGTAGTACCGATGCTGACGCCGTGGTAATGGACAGGAATGCCGAAAAGAACGATGGCCGCCAGGCCCACCGCGCCGATACCACCCTGGAACAGCAACGCCGCAGCCGGCGAAATCTGAGGACGCTTTCCAGTCTTTGTCACTCAGCCACCTCGCCTGTTTTGTGGCATCACCACCCATTCGGGGTCTTCAAATTCTCCGATCGGGGTAATCTCGCAAAACGGCGCGGCACTGCGGATGATGCGGGCAACCTCCGGGTTATGCTGCCCTTCCATTGCGTCCCGGTCGGCCTTGCTGTCCCAACTGGCAATGGCAACCAGCACGTTCGGGTCGTCAATCTTGCGGTGCAACTCCGTTCCACGCGCACCCGGTGCCTGCTGGATGATCTCGCTGGCGCGAACCCAGGCGTCGGCGTATTCCTCAGCGGTGTGCCCCTCACGGATGCGAACCTCAAAGATGTATTTCATCAATTGCCTCCCACGTGGACTTATCGTGTTGTCAAAGCCTGACTTTACCTTGTCGCCCGGCTACCGCAAAACCAGTGACTGTGGCCGGCAAATTATTCATATTCTGGACCATGGTGATAAATGCCTGTCAAAATAAACTTGCTACTCCCGGGAATATAGGAGTACAGTGCCTCTCGTAGGAAAGATTTAGCACAGCAGTTCACGAATAAGACGCATCTCGATTGATTTAAGTAGTTGTCTGTCCTGTTTTTGATTCCGCGCGTTTTTTGTTTCCGCACAACGCTGACCAGTCATCATTTCGGATGGTCTGGCTGCACATTAAATTATCGAATTCAGGATTATGATTATGTCTACAACTACCGGTACTGTTAAGTTTTTCAACGAAGCAAAAGGTTTCGGCTTTATCACTCGCGAAAGCGGCCCGGATGTCTTCGTTCACTACAGCGCAATTCAGGGTGGCGGTTTCAAGACTCTGGCTGAAGGCCAGCAAGTCGACTTCACCGTTACTGAAGGCCAGAAAGGTCCTCAGGCAGAAAACGTAGTTGCTGTTTAAATAACAGCCAGCACGTTTGAAAAAGGCAGCTTCGGCTGCCTTTTTTTGTTGCTGAGGCCCGAAAAGAGCAGCTGCCACCAGGCCTTTCAGATCACCTTAGTGCAGCTTGCCCCCCCTGCTCCATGTAATCACCGTCGAAACCCGAAATTTCTTCCAGGCCCCTGATGCCCAGCAACTCTTCGTTGCGGAAATCATGGAACGTGCGGCTCACACGAACGGAGCTGAGCTCCAGGGCACCCGCCACCACGTCTGAGCAAGGGCAGAACCAGGTAATCCTCCACCCGGGCATTGGTACGCTGCAGACGGCGTGAAATCCCCACAAGAAAATGGGCCAGCTTCCTTTCCTTAACAGCGCACAGCATTATTGCCATGCCCCCCGGACACTGAAAATGTTTCCCATGTTGTGCCCCGTAACCTGAGTTATTTCTTGCCAATACGGCCTGTGATAGCGTTGTTGGCACATTCAGCAACGGCTTTGAATGGCACTCGGGCTTCGAGACCTGGCACAGGTCGAATGACACTTGGAAAAACCGCCGATAAGGCCTACACCTATAGGTGACAATCAGCGAAAGGGATCGATATGCCACGAAAGAAAATCAAGCTTGAGCATTCCGTCGAGTATCTTTCGATTCTTGACGAAAAGGGCAAACCCGACAAGGACCTTGACCCCAAAATCGACAAGGACACCCTGCTTCGCATGCATCGGACCATGCTGCTGAGCAGGCGCTTCGACGAATACCAGTTGCGATGGCAAAAGCAGGGCCGCATCGGCACCTTCGCCCCGGCCAAGGGCCAGGAGGCCAGCCAGATCGGCTCCATCGCCGCGGTGGAAGACGACGACTGGATGGTGCCCAGTTTCCGGGAGACCTCGGTGGCACTCTGGCGCGGTACGCCCATGAGCGGTCTGCTGCTGTTCAATGCCGGCTACAACGAAGGCGGCGAAATCCCGGAAGGCCAGAACGACCTGCCCATCTCCATTCCCGTGGCCTCCCAGATCACCGAGGCCGTGGGCATTGCCTATGCCATGAAAATGCAGAAGAAGGACCGGCTGGTGGTGTCCTACTTCGGCGATGGCGCCACCTCGGAAGGGGACTTCCACGAAGCTCTGAACTTTTCCCAGGTCTTCAACACCCCCAACATCTTCATCTGCCAGAACAATCAATGGGCGATTTCCGTTCCCCGGGAGCAACAGACCGAATCCCGGACTCTGGCCCAGAAGGCACTGGCCTATGGCATGCCTGGAATCCAGGTAGATGGTAACGATCCGCTGGCGGTCTATACGGCCACCCGCGAGGCGGCCGAACGGGCCCGCAAGGGCGATGGTCCGACGCTGATCGAGTGCGTCACCTACCGTCTCTCCGTTCATACCACCGCGGATGACCCCGGCAAGTATCGGGACGAAGAGGAGGAGGAAAAGTGGGAGGAGCGGGATCCGATTCCCCGCTTCCAGCAATATCTGAAGGACCGCAGGATATTACGCAAGAAGGACATCGATGCCCTTGAGAAGGAAATCGACGACGAAGTGAAATCCGCCTGGGACGAGGTCGAGGAGCAGATAGAATCCCTGGATGATCCACTGGTTATGTTCGATCATCTGTTTGAAGAGCGACCTGCCTACCTGGAGGAGCAGCGGCAGACCATGAAGCAGTACCGGGAGGACAACGATGGCTGAGTTGACGATGGTGCAGGCCATAAACCTGGCGCTGGAACAGGAAATGGAAAAGGACGACAGCGTCCACGTGCTGGGCGAGGACGTCGGGGTCGACGGCGGTGTCTTCCGGGTGACCGATGGCCTCCTGAAGAAATTCGGCGAAGACCGTGTCATGGACACACCACTGGCGGAGTCCGCCATCGTGGGCATGTCGGTTGGTATGGCCATCGCGGGCCTGAAACCGGTGTGTGAACTCCAGTTCTCCGGGTTCAGCTACTTTGCCTTTCACCAGCTTGAAGGCCAGGCCGCGAGGATGCGCTGGCGTACCCGGGGACGCTATAACGTGCCCATGGTGTGCCGCATACCCTATGGCGGCGGTGTACGGGCACTGGAGCACCACTCGGAGAGCCGGGAGGCCTACTACGCCCACACCCCCGGCCTGAAAATGGTGATTCCCTCCGGACCCCGCAATGCCCGCGCCCTGCTGGTAAGCGCCATGCGCGACCCCGACCCGGTGATTTTCTTTGAGGGCAAGGCGATCTACCGGGCGTTCCGGGAGGAAGTGCCCGACGAGGAGGAGACCATCCCCCTCGGAGAGTCACAGATCGCGCGGGAGGGCGGTGATCTGACCATGATCACCTACGGCGCCATGACCCACCGCACCCTGGAGGCCGCGGAGAAGCTGGCGGAGGAAGACGGCATCGAGGCGGAGGTCATCGACCTGCTATCCATTTCGCCCCTGGACGATGAAAAGCTGAGCGAGTCGGTCCGTAAGACGGGCCGCGTGGTCATTGTTCATGAAGCCCATCGCAGCTTTGGCCCGGGCGCGGAAATCATCGCCCGTATCAACGAAAAATCTTTTTATTACCTGGAAGCGCCGATCCAGCGGGTCACCGGTTACGACGTGATCACCCCGTATTTTGCCCGGGAGCAGGATTACATTCCCGATGTCGCCCGCATTATCACAGGCGCACGCCAGGCCATGGCCGACTAGGAGTCATTGTTCATGTCAAAAGAGTACAGGCTTGAAGACCCCGGCGAGGGCATTACCGAAGCGGATGTTGTCGAGATCGTGGTGAGCGAAGGCGACAAGGTCAGGGACGGTGACCCGCTGCTCACCGTGGAAACCGACAAGGCCGCCAATGAAATTCCAGCCGACTTCGATGGCACGATCGAGTCCGTCGAGGTCAGCGAGGGAGACACCATCAAGGTGGGCCAGGTGCTGGTCACCTACAGTGATGGTGAAGGCGACGAAGGGAAGGCCTCCTCCGACGAGGAGGACGATGAGTCCGGCAAGGAAGACCACAAAAGCAAAAAGTCGGACAGGAAAAAGGACGACAGCAAGTCCCATGAAGAGTCCCATGAAGAGTCCCATGAAGAGCCCCGTGAAAAGTCCGGCGATCGGAAGAAGCACGACAAGAAGCAGCAAAAGGCTGGATCGAAAGACCGGGAGAAGTCATCCGACCAGCCGGTGCCCGCCGCTCCCGCCACCCGCAAGCTCGCAAGAGAGCTTCACGTTAACCTCCACGAGGTGGAAGGCTCCGGCCCCGACGGCCGGGTAACCAAGGAAGACATTGAGGAGTTTTCAGAGGAGGCGGCCTCGAAGGAATCCTCCAAAGCCGGCGGCGAGTCGCCGGAACTGCCGGACTTCAGCCAATGGGGCGCAACCCGGCGGGAGCCCCTGGGAGCCATCCGCAAGGCCATCGCCCGCAACATGAGCCTTTCCTGGCAGGAGATTCCCCATGTCCTACACCAGAGCGTTGCCGATATCACAGAGCTGGAACGTTTCCGCGGCCGCCACCAGGACGAGGTGGCAAAGCGCGGGGGCAAGCTGACCATGACGGTGCTGGCAATCAAGGCCCTGGTGGTGGCGCTGAAGCAGTTCCCGAGGTTCAACTCGAGTCTTGATGTGGACAACGACGAGCTGGTCTACAAGGACTACTACGACATCGGCGTTGCCGTGGCCACCGACGCCGGGCTGCTGGTACCGGTGGTTCGCGGGGCGGACCGCAAGGACGCCATCGAGCTCGCCACCGATCTGGCCCGGCTGGCGGACAAGGCACGGGAGGGAAAACTGACGAAGCAGGAAATGGCGGGCGCCACCTTCAGCCTCACCAATCCCGGTCCTATCGGTGCGACCAGCTTCACCCCCATTATCAACCACCCCGAAGTGGGTATTCTGGGCATGGGAAGTGCGCAACTGGAGCCGGTGGCGACGGGAGATATCGACAATTACAGGCTGGAAGCCCGCCTGCGCATGCCCCTTTGCCTGGGCTATGACCACCGGGTCAACGACGGCGCCGATGCCGCCGAGTTCCTGAAAACCATCGTCGATATTCTGGAGGATCCGGAGGCCCTTATGCTCTCGTCCTGAACGGAACGATGCGGTGGAGGGAGGTTGGAGAAATAAACTGGAGAAAAGGATGCGCCAGGCCCGCCATGGGTGAACAGCAGCCAGGCTACCAGCAGCAGAAAGGCAGCCGGGAAGGTTTTGGGAGGGACGCCATGGTCAGCTGCGAAAACGTCGATGAGTCCGCATTCCTCCATTACCCTACGGGCCTTACCACGCCAGTCGTTGAAGTCACTGGCGACAGTTATTGGCTCGCTCTCGGGAATGGACTCCACCAGGTCGCAGAGCATCGCGAGTTGCCGTTGACGATGGTTTTCACGCAGGCCCAGATGAACACTGCATCCCGCAGTTGAGGCAGGAGAAACCGGCGATTGAAATGACTAAGGCCCTTGTGGGTGTTAGGAGTCAGTATCTTCAGAATCAAACTCCCTTCGCTTTCCACTCGAAATATCATACATGGCTATCTCCGGTTTCGGGTACCAGATGCGTCCCGGACGGTAGCCTCCCCTGGGTACTGCGATTGCCGGTCTCTATCCTGAACCTTGGTCTCGGCACAGTTTTTCAAGGCCAGAGGTTTTTACCTACGAAACAGTCCTTGGCAAAAGCCTCTTTTGTGTTAAAGTGCAGGGGTAGAAAAGATCTGGCAAAGAATTTCAGAATAAGACGTTCCTCAGTTGTTACTGGTAAGTGCACCGTCCTGGTTTTGATTCCTCATTTTTTTTCCGCGCATAGCTGATCAACCACCACTGTGGTGGAATGGCGGCACATCTGATGTTTAATCCAGGATAAGTTTATATGTCTACTACTACCGGTACTGTCAAGTTCTTCAACGAAGCAAAAGGTTTCGGCTTTATCACTCGCGAAAGCGGCCCGGACGTCTTCGTTCACTACAGCGCAATTCAGGGTGGCGGTTTCAAGACTCTGGCTGAAGGCCAGCAAGTCGACTTCACCGTTACTGAAGGCCAGAAAGGTCCTCAGGCAGAAAACGTAGTTGCTGTTTAAATAACAGCCAGCACGTTTGAAAAAGGCAGCTTCGGCTGCCTTTTTTTATGGGCAATCTAACGCCTTGTTGTGGATCAATAATCACTGCTTTGGCTTTGACAGCTGACACTATGCGTTGAGACTCTAAAAGTGTAGATTTGGAATAATCCTGTCCTGAACATTTCTGGAGATGACCATGTACAGCAAAATACTGGTGCCGGTAGATCTGGCACATGAAGAAAAAATGTCAAAGGCATTGAACACCGCTATCGACATAGCCAAGCACTACCAGGCAAGTCTCTACTATGTAACCGTCACAAACACGACGCCCTCAGAAGCCGCCCACAATCCTGAAGAACTCGCCGAAAAGCTGGCAACCTTTGCCTCTGAGCAGGGCCGATCACATGGCCTGAAAACTGAGAGCAAGGTCATAACAACTGCCGATACCGCGGTTGAGCTCGACAAAAAACTCCTCGAAGTCATCGAGGATTGCGGAGCCGATCTGGTCGTTATGGCCTCCCACGCACCCGGCATCGGCGATAAACTGCATATTCTGCACTCCAATGGCGCCAATATTGTCAAACACAGTGACATCTCTGTTTTTGTGGTGCGCTAGGGTCAGGACGTTTCAAACATAAAAAAGGCAGCTTCCGCTGCCTTTCCTGTTGACCCAGATCTTTACGGCAGGACCTAATAGGTCAAACCGTGACGATCAAAAATTTCCTCTATCTCTTTACGTTCTTCCGTCGGGATCATCACCTTGATCACTTGCTCGTCATTATCGATATAAATATTGTCCTGAGGAATTCCTGACCCAACCAGATCATCCCAAACGTTCTTGGCCTGGTCCTTTGACGTAAAATTTCCATTCAACGCTTTGCTCATCAGACTATTCTCCAAGTAGTTAATTTCCACTTTTAAGGATAGAAGAGGATCGGACACCTGTAAATCAACGAAACAAAGACTTACAATGACTCTATTCTTACCACGGCAACGCCTCGCCGTTGCTATGCCAGAATGAACCGGTATTCTCCAGGTTCAGCCCGTCAATCCTCGCTGCCAGGCCTTTAGCCGACTCTTTCGGAGTGATCAGCCCGCCAAAGTTCACCATTCGGGTTTGTACATAGCCTGGGTGAAGCTGAGCCACCGCAATACCCTTTGGCTTCAGATCCAAAGCCAGCGATTTTCCGAAAGCGTTCAGCGCTGCCTTGGAGGCGCGATAACCATAGCGGCCGCCGGAATCGTTATCGGCAATCGAGCCCATGCGGCTGGTGATATTGGCGATTTTACCGCCGGAAGGGATCTGTGGCACCAACGCTTCTGCCACACGCAGCGGTGCATAGGCGTTGACCTCCATCTGGGTGCGGATGGAGTCAAAGTCGATACTGCCCAGCTTCTCGTCCTGCAGCAGGCCGGCATTATTGATCAGCAGGTCGATCGACTGCCCCATGAGCCCGTCCGTCAGCTTCCGGATGCCGTTGTCGGTCGTGACTTCGACACCATCAATGCTGCGGGCTGCCACCTCTTTCAGCTCTGCAGACACCTCCCGGCAAACACCGATTACATTGCACCCCTGGCTGGAATAATGACGGGCAAGTTCAAGGCCGATGCCACGATTGGCACCGGTAATGACAACGGTTCTGTTATCGGACATGGAAATCTCCTGTTCTGTGTCAAAAATTTACTGTTTGTGTTCGGAAACCAGCCCACGCTCAAAGTGGCCAAGAACCACCATGATCACCAGTGCAAGAGCAGTTACCATCCCTGCCAGGTAGAAGTTATTAATTCCGGCAGAAACGCCAATGGCGCCTGCAAGCCAGATTGAGGCACCCGTGGTAATACCCTGAATATGCCCGCCACTACGGATGATGCTGCCAGCACCCAGAAAACCGATACCGCCTATCACACCCTGGACGACACGGGTTGGATCTATGCGGGCGGAGGGATCACCCTGCGCTGTGGCAAACAGGACGCTCATACCGATAATAATGAACGTTGCCGAGCCCAGCGATACCAGCATGTGGGAGCGCAATCCGGCGGGCTTGCCACGCAGCTCCCGCTCAAGGCCGAGAAACAATGCCAGGCCGGCAGCAACAGAGAGGCGGAGCAGCATGTCCAGAGGAGCGATCTCGGTTTCCATGGCTTTCCTTAAAGAAGATCAGGTTAAAAACCGGCGTCAACGTGTTTCAAGGATAGCATCGCAGGCGTTATGACTTTCAAGCCAAAATATCTGAACGGATTTCACCCCAAATTGTTAGTGGCAGTGGGGAACCTGGTGACGACTACGGATAGGAATTACACTGTCAGCCCTTCAACAGAATCCTCAACCGGAGCCCCGCCAATGCTGATTTACACCCTTTGTATGTTGGCCATTATCGGGTTCTCGGTTTTCTATCTTTTTTTCTATCGGGGGTGGCGACGGGAACGTCAGCTGCAGCGGCCGTTTCCGAAGTACTGGCGGGAAATTCTCCAGTCCCGTGTGCCTGTGTATAACAGGCTGCCCACGGACCTGAGGCAACAGCTTGAACAGCACATACAACTTTTTCTCGCGGAAAAATCCTTTTACGGCTGCGACGGGTTCGAAGTGGACGATACCGTGCGACTCACCATTGCCGGGCACGCCTGCCTGTTGATCGTTGCCCGCAGCTTCTCCGATTTCGACGAGATAAGCAGCATTCTGGTGTATCCGGACGCCTATCATGTCAGAAATGTGGAGAGTGACGGGATTGTCGTGAGCGAAAGCAATCAGATCCGCTCCGGCGAAGCTTCAAGCCACGGCCAGGTAGTGCTGGCATGGACCCAGTGCGAACAAGGTGCCGTCAATCCGGCCGGGCAGCACAACGTGATCCTTCACGAATTTGCCCACCAGCTGGATTACCTGGACGGCACTGCTGACGGCGCACCCCCGCTCAGCGGTGAACAGGCAAGGCACTGGCAGCAGACCATGACGCGGGCCTACGAACACCTGCGTCACTCGCTCCGTCATCACAGGAAGCCCTGGCTGGACCCTTATGGCGCGACGGAGCCGGCCGAGTTTTTTGCCGTGCTGACCGAAGCCTTCTTTCAGCATCCCCGCCACCTGAAAGAGGAGCAACCAGAGGTATACGAAGTACTCTGCGGGTTCTATCGACTGGATCCGGCCACCCTGACCAAAGCATAACCGGGCGTTGGCCACTGACCACCATTATCAATCATTTTCGCTACCCCAGGCACGGGCCATGATCAGGTAACTGAATGAGGCTGACCAGGTTATCATCATGAAGCCCACCAATGCCTCGGTGCCGGCCAGGAACCGGATATGACCGGTTGCCGCCAGATCTCCCCACCCCACGGTGGTGTAATTGGCCGCGGAAAAATAGACACAGTCGAGCAAGCTGACTGAGCCATAACCATTGATAGCCCCAAGCCCCCCCAGGTCCAGCAGATACCAGAAAGCCACGCCAAACATCCAGATCTCTACGATATGGGCGAGCAACAGTACGAACATGTTGAGAAGTATGATCGGCCGGTTTCGAAACCGGTTTGGTGACGAAATATGCCGGCTGGGGCAATAACGGTTCAGCAGCTGAGTGACCTCAAAATGAAAGACGACCACCAGGCTGACCACCAGAGCCGTGACCGATACAACAACCAGTTCGCCCTCCACGAAAAATCTCCTTAATTACTAAATCCAGTGCTCAGGCATGATCTTCAGCCCCTCACGCCCAACCGATCGAGGTAAACGTGAAGCTCTGCCTCGCTGATATTAACGTGCTCCACCACCCGGCCGTAGAGCATCACCGTGGGCACATTGCGCCCGTTCAGCTCGCGCCGGGTTTCCTGCAACACATACAAGATGATCCGCTCGGTGCGGGTAAGGCCATCCCGTGCATCGGGGATGGTTTCCAACAGGGTTTCAAGTTCTTGAGGGCTCAAAGTCAATTCAGCACACGCCTTTCGGTTTATGGCTTACCCCCTGAATATTAAAAGGTCTCAGTCTGTTCTACTATAGAGAAGTCTATCGGAATAGATTGTGTTGTACCTCCATCGGTCGAACCACCCGGTCGATGTCCATGGACACGAGCCAATTTATGGCAAAGGCCTATTACATGGACAAAGCAACCTCCTGCCTACCGGTTTTCCACACTTCGGAGCTGACGAAGACGTACCAGCAGGGGGAGGTCGAGGTGCACGCCCTGCGAGGAGTAAGCCTGGACCTGTTTTCAGGTGAACTTGTGGTGATGCTGGGCGCCTCCGGATCCGGAAAGTCCACCCTGCTCAATATTCTTGGCGGGCTGGATGTGCCTACCAGCGGCGAGGTGAAATACCAGGACATCGACCTGACGCGGGCCAAAGACCGGGAGCTGACACGTTATCGCCGGAACTATGTCGGTTTCGTGTTCCAGTTCTACAACCTGATCCCCAGCCTAACCGCGCGGGAAAACGTTATCGCCGTCACCGAAATCGCTCGCGACCCCATGAGTCCTGAGGCGGCGCTGGAACTGGTGGGGCTGGGGAAGCGTATGGACCACTTTCCCGCCCAGCTTTCGGGAGGTGAACAACAAAGGGTAGCTATCGCCAGGGCCATTGCCAAGCGCCCAAAAGTGTTGCTGTGTGATGAGCCTACTGGCGCCCTTGACTCTGCCACTGGCGCACTGGTTCTGGCGGCACTGGATACCGCCAACCGCGAAACCGGCACCACCACCGTGATCATCACCCACAACGCTTCCATCGCACAGATGGCAGACCGGGTAATTACGCTGTCTGACGGAACCATCAGTGGCGAATACCGCAACGCAACGCGGCAGGACCCGCGGACCCTGAGCTGGTAACGCCATGCTACTCTTTCGCGCCAGTGCTCTGCACACCAAACTACGCCGGGAACTATGGCAGATGCGCGGCCAGACCCTGGCCATCGCCCTGGTAATCGCCGGTGGCATCGCAGTGTGCCTGCTGTCACTGGTGAATTACTCGTCGCTGACAGCCACCCGCACCCAGTACTACCAGGAACGCCAGTTTGCGGATGTGTTCACCTCGTTGAAACGTGCCCCCAGGCATGTACTCCCGCGGGTGGCGGACATCCCTGGCGTAACCCGCATAAGTGGCAGGGTGGAAGGCGTCGCCAAACTTGAAGTGCCCGGCTTCAATGATCCGGCGTCTGCACGCCTGGTTTCATTGCCGCCGCAAGGCCAACCGGACGTCAACCGGGTTTACCTTCGCCACGGGCGCCTGCCCCATGCAGCGCGCAACGACGAAGTAGCCGTGATTGGCAGCTTTGCCGAAGCCCACGACCTGCTGCTGGGTGACCGCCTGGGGGCCATCATCAATGGCCGGCGCCAGAGCCTGACTGTCGTGGGCATTGTTGAATCACCGGAATTCATTTATGTCATTCCCCCGGGCGGAATGTTGCCTGACTACGAGCGCTACGGAGTGCTCTGGATGGCCCGGGAGGCACTGGCGTCGGCCATGGACATGCGCGGCGCCTTCAATAGCCTGGTGCTGCAGGTGGACCCGGCGTTGCCGGTTGCCGGTGTGATAGATCGGCTTGACCGCTTGCTGGCCCCTTACGGCAGCACAGGCGCCTACGCCCGGGAAGAACAGTTTTCCCACCGTTTCCTGAGCGACGAACTGAACCAGCTGAAAACCATGGCAGTGATATTCCCAACCATCTTCATGGCGGTAGCCATGTTCCTGCTTAATGTCGTGATCACCCGGCTGATCAGCACCCAGCGGGACATCATTGCGGTATTGAAGGCCTTTGGATACAGCAACTGGCAGATTGGCTGGCACTACAGCCAGCTGGTGCTGTCCATCGCCTTCATCGGTCTGCTGATCGGAACGGTTGCAGGTGTCTGGCTGGGGCGGGCTCTGGGTGAGCTCTACATGGACTACTACCGGTTTCCGGAACTGCTGTTCAGCATCAGCCCCTTGTGGGTATTACTGCTGGGCTTGCTGACTCTTCTGGTGGCCTTGCTCGGGGGCTGGCGCGCCATTGGCAGTGCCGCTGCCCTGCCCCCGGCCGAAGCCATGAGACCGGAGGCGCCTGCCAGTTACCGGGTAACCATCACCGAACGCATGCTGTCGTGGATTCGCTTCAGCCAGCCATCGCGCATGATTGTGCGGCAACTGGCACGGCGCCCGGCCCGCGCTGCAATGTCTGTAACTGGCATCGCCATGGCAACGGCCATTGTGATGGTGGGCAACTTCCAGTTCAGCTCCGTGTCTCTGATGGTACACACGCAGTTTGCCCGGGTTCAGCAACAGGACCTGACCGTCAGCCTGACCGACCCGGTCAATCAGTCTGCCATGTACGGTATGACGCGCCAGCCGGGTGTGCGTTACACCGAGGGCCGACGCGTTGTAGCGGTTGAGCTGGTCAATGGTCATCGGCAGTGGCGAACCGCCCTGACCGGCATTCCTGACGACGCCCGGTTGCAGTTCGTGGTGGACGAGCACCTTAACAGAGTGGCCATACCTCCTGCCGGGCTGCTGTTGACTGATTTCCTGGCAGCAGAGCTGGGGCTTGCCGCCGGCGACCCGGTTCAGGTGCAGGTTCTGGAAGGCCATCGACCAGTGCTCAACCTGCAGGTCAGCGGAGTCACCAGCGAGTTTCTCGGCGTGGGAGCCTACATGAACCTGGCCGCAATGAACCGCGCACTGAAGGAAGGGCCAGTTATCAACCAGGTACTGATGAACCTGGAACCAGGGCAGGCGGAAACCGTTTATCGCGACCTGCGGGACACACCACGTGTCATGGCCATCAATATACGCCAGGCAATGCTGGACAGTTTCTTCGAAACACTGGCAAAAACCTTTCTCACCTATACTCTGGTGATCAGCCTGCTGGGCGGTGTCATCGCCTTTGGCGTCATCTACAATACCGTGCGCATCTCACTGGCAGAGCGCGGGCGGGATCTGGCAAGCCTGCGAGTACTGGGCTACAGCCACAATGAAGTCGCTCATATCCTGCTGGGTGAGCTGGCCATCCTGCTGATACTGGGCATTCCTCTGGGCTGGGCCATAGGCCACGGACTGGCAAGCCTGGTGGTCGCCATGATGCAGACCGAGCTGTACCGGGTACCGTTGATCATCACCGGCAGAACCTTGGCCCTGGCAGCCAATGTGGTAATCGTGTCTGCCCTGGCATCCGGATGCATTACCTGGTGGCGATTGAGTAAACTGGATCTGGTGGCGGTGCTGAAAACCCGGGAATAGACAGACAGGGAACTCATTAATGACGGAAGGAAAGCGTATAACGGGTAAATGGCTCTTCTGGTCTGCTCTCGGCGTTGTGGCAATCGTTGTTGTGATTTATGTCCTGCGGCCCGAGCCGGTCTGGGTAGACCTGGCGACAGTACAACGGGGCCCCATGGAGATCACCATTCTGGAAGAAGGAAAAAGCCGGGTAAAAGACCGCTACGTGGTGTCCTCCCCCGTCGCAGGCTATCTGCACCGTGTGGAGCTGGATGTGGGTGACCAGGTCATTCCCGGCGAGTTGTTGACCGAGGTGGACCCGATGCCGGCCAGTGCCCTGGACGCCCGCAGCCGGGCGGAAGCAGAAGCAAAAGTGGAGGCTGCACGTTCAGCGCTGAACTCCCTCCGTCAGAAAACCCAGGCAGCCGCGGCCGACGCCGAACTGGCGAAAGCGGAGTATCAGCGATTACTCAATCTTGATCGTTCCGACTTCGTGTCGGATGAGCGCCTGCAACAGGCCCAGTCTAATGCCGCCCGCACCCAGGCGATTCTGCGATCCGCCCGCTTTGATGAGGAAGTCGCTGCCCACGAACTGACCGCAGCCAGGACCCGCCTGGAAGTTTCCGCAGCGCGGACCGAAGGGGAAAAGCCCGCAGAAAGGTTGGCAGTGCGCTCGCCGGTCAACGGCAGCGTTCTGGGCATGCTGCGCAAAAGCGCGGGCGTCATCCAGGCGGGCGAGCCCATCCTCGAACTGGGTGACCCGGGTGCCCTGGAAGTGGTGGTCGATGTCCTCAGTTTTGATGCGGTCAAACTGCAGCCCGGCGTACAAACGCGGCTCAATGGCTGGGGCGGAACCCCCCTGGAGGCCGTGGTTCGACGAGTAGAACCCGTCGGGTTTGAAGACATCTCCGCCCTCGGCGTGGAGGAGCAGCGCGTCAGGGTGATCGCCGATATGGTCACTGGCCGTGAGAACTGGGAAATGCTGGGAGACGGTTACCGCGTGGATGCAGAGTTCATCCTATGGCAGTCAGCGGATGTGCTCCAGGTGCCGGCATCCGCCGTTTTCCAACACGACAACGGACCCGCCGTCTTTCTGGCGAAAGACGGGCAGGCAGTGATGCAAACCGTGAAAACAGGCCGCAGCAACGGCCTGGTGACTGCGGTGGAGAGCGGGCTGGCCGAAGGCGACGAGGTGGTACGACATCCCGGCCGGGAATTGAGTGACGGCGACAGTATCCGTTTCAGGTAACCGCTCAAAAAGCGATCGTTGATAGTTCTGATACCCACAGGATGATGGGCATAGGGTACACCCCTAACACCAGGATCGACACAGCAACAACCAGCAGCGTCAGGCCGCCTATCCGGTTACCCCAGTCGTTGGTGGCGTCCATTCGTCGCATTCCGGGCGCGGGCAGATAGAGTGTGACCATCACCCGCAAGTAATAGAACAACCCGATGGCACTGCCTGCCACGATACCGCCCACCAGCCACCAGCGGCTATCGGCAACACCCAGGGCCAGCACGTAGAACTTGCCTATAAAGCCGGCGGTAAGCGGAATTCCGGCCAGGGAGAGGAAACTCACCGTCATCACCGCCGCCAGCCAGGGCCGGCGCCAGAACAGGCCGCGGTAATGGTGCAGGCCGGCCGCGTCTTCACCCACGGAAGGACTGGAAAGCCGGGTAACAACACCAAAAGCCGCGAGGGTGGCAAGCAGGTAAGTAATAAGGTAAACCCCAACCGTTTCCGCCGCCAACGATCCTCCCGCCACAATCGCCACCAACAGGTAACCAAAATGGGCAATGGATGAGTATCCCAACAGGCGCTTGATATCGGACTGGAACAACGCCAACAGGTTGCCGCCCAGCATGGTGATCAGCGCCAGCAAGGTGAACAGGGAATTCAGCCAGTCATTATTGAACACCGGCGCGGTCATCGTCAGACGCAGCAGGAGCACAAACACTGCCAGTTTACTGACCGTGGCCAGGAAGATGGTCGCCGGCGCCGGACCGCCCTGGTATACATCCGGCGTCCACAGATGGAAGGGTACAATCGACAGTTTGAACCCCAGTCCTACCACCATCATTGAGGCTCCGGCCAGAGCCCAGGCGTCAGGGCCGGCTGTCATACCCGCAGCCAGCCCGGCAAGGTCGAGCTGGCCGGTGCGGGCGTAGATCAACGCCATGCCGAACAGCATGAAACCGGTGGCTGCGGCTGACAGGATCAGGTACTTGATACCGGCTTCCAGGGACCGCTCCGTCCGGAAGCTGTAGGCCAGCATGCCGTAAAGGGGCATGGAAAGCAGCTCCAGACTGATAAACAGGGTGGCCAGGTGACTGCTGGCCACCAGCCCCAGCGCGCCAGTCACCGCACACAGCAGCAACAGGTAGAACTCTTCCTTTGGGCCGGTATAGCCAGCCAGGTAATGATGGCTCAGGGCCACGGTTACCAGTGCGCACAGCAGCACCAGCACGCTGCCCATGATCGCCAGGCCATCCACAGTCAACAGCGGTGGTGACGACAGGGCCGATATCGCCAGCGGCATGCTTATCAGGGCCAGCACCAGTCCGGAGGCAGACACCATTACCGTTCCGCCATGGTGCCGCTGCCAGGCGATGCCCAACATCACAAGGATTGCGGTGGCGGCAACGATAATCAGCGGCAGAATCGCCATCAGATTCGCCAGAGTCAGCATCAGTTCACCTCCCCTGACCTGACTGCCAGTTCCGTACTGCCAGTGAAAAGTTCTGCAATCGGCGCGGCAACATCAGCGGTGGTGTCCAGCAGGGGTTGCGGGTAAAGCCCCACCGCCAGCGTGAGTACCAGCAGCGCCAGCATTATGCCGTACTCCCTGGCGTCAGGCCCGGCCAGCGGGCCGGCGCGGTATGCGGGACCATGGTGCACCCGTTGCATCAGCAACAGCGAATAGATCGCCGCCAGCACCAGCCCGATGCTGGCGATCACCACCGTCACCGGCGCACTGGGAAAGGTACCGAACAGCACCATGAATTCCCCCACGAAGTTTGCAGTGGCAGGCATTCCCAGTGACGCTGCCACCAAACACACGGTGAACCCCGGCAACACCGGAATGCGTCCCCAGAGTCCGCCCATCATGCGCATGTCACGGGTATGGATGCGCTCATAGAGCTGGCCGCTGAGAATGAACAGGCCGGCGCTGGAAAACGCGTGAGCCACCATGAGCACGATGGCGCCCTGGATTGCCAGTTCCGAGCCGGAATAGAGCGCAATCAGCACAAAGCCCATGTGGGAAATACTGGTGTAGGCAATCAGCCGCTTGATGTCCTGCTGCCCACACGCCAGCACAGCGCCATAGATAATACCCACCAGCCCCAGCGTCATGGCGACAGGCGCAAATGCCTGGGACTGCTCCGGGAACAGCGGCAGTGCGAACCGCAGGATGCCATAGGCAGCCGTTTTCAGCAGGATGCCGGCGAGGTCAACACTGCCGGCCGTGGGCGCCTGGGCGTGGGCGTCCGGAAGCCAGCCGTGGAAGGGCACCACCGGCAGCTTGACCGCAAAAGCGATGAAGAATCCCAGCATCAGCCAGAAAGCCAGGGGCTCCGGTACATCAGCCTTGCGCAGCACGTCATAGCTGAAGGACAGTTCGCCGGTGTTGCTGAAGTTTACGAACACCAGTGCAATAATCGCCACCAACATCAACAGGCCGCTGGCCTGGGTATAAATAAAGAAGCGGGTGGCGGCGCGGATACGGGTCTGCCCCGGAGAGCCACTGTGGCCCCAAAGCGCAATCAGGAAATACATGGGCACCAGCATCATCTCCCAGAACAGGAAGAACAGGAACAGGTCCAGGGCCAGGAACACGCCTACCACACCGCCAAGGATAAACAGCAGGTTCAGGTGAAAGAAGCCGATCCGATCGGCGATCTCGTGCCAGGAACAGAGCACCGCCAATGCCCCCAGGAAACCGGTCAGCGCCACAAGAATCAACGACAGGCCGTCCAGGGCCAGGTGAATCTCGATGCCAAAGCGGGGAATCCAGGGCACCCGCCATTCCAGAAGCCACTGACTCCCGGCACCGCCGGGCAGGCTGAAATCCACACCCCACCAGAGCACAACACTGATCACCAGCACGAACAGCATGGTGCCCAGGGCAATCCAGCGGGGCGCCTGATCACTCCAGCGTTCCGCCTGCCAGCACAGCAACCCCCCCAGGAAGGGAATCAGGATCAGCCACACCAGGATCATGCGCCACCTCCCGGTGCCAGCGACAGTGCGACCAGTATCAACGTGGCACCGAGCACCATCACCACGGCGTAGCTGCGCACCCGGCCGTTCTGGCTTCGCACCAGGCCGGCGTTCAGCGCCCGCGCCGCCAGTGCCGGCAGGTTCATCACAAGGTTTACCAGATCAACCCGCAGGTACTTCACCATCAACTGCCAGGGCCGGACCAGAACCCGGTCGAACAGGGCATCAAAGCCCCAGGCCCTGTGCCACAGCATCCACAGGCGCGCACCGGCGCCATCGCGGACCTTTTCGGCAAGCCATTCCCGCTGCCACAGAAAAAGCCATGCCGCCAACACCACACCGGCGATCGCCGCACCCATCGCCAGCACCTGTAACAGGGTGTGGCCTGTGTCGGCGCTGGCTCCCGGGGCTTCCGGAAACAGCTCGCCAAGGCCCGGGTAGAGCCACGCGCCGATAAAGGTGGACAGAATTGCCAGCACCACCAATGGCAGGTGATGGGTGAACAGGCTGGTTCCCGCTTCGGAATCGCGGGCGTGATCGCTGCCAGCCTCACCATGGAAGGTTCCCAGGATCAATCGCACCGTGTAAACACCGGTGAGCACCGCCCCCAGAAGACCTGCTACCAGCAGGCCGGTCTGATCTGCCGCCATGGCCTGCCACAGAATCTCGTCCTTGCTGAAAAAGCCCGCAGTCACCAGCGGCAGTGCCACCAGTGCCGCGCCGCCCACGATAAAGCCACCATACGCCACCGGCAGCCTGCGCCAGAGGCCGCCCAGGCGGCGCATATCCTGTTCGTGGTGGCAGCTGATGATCACCGCCCCGGCGGACAGGAACAGCAGCGCCTTGAAAAAAGCGTGGGTGACCAGGTGAAAGATGGCGGCATCGAAAGCCCCGACACCGAGCGCCAGGAACATATAGCCGATCTGGCTCATGGTGGAATAGGCCAGCACACGCTTGATATCGGTCTGGGCCAGGGCCGCGAAGGCTGCCAGCAGCAGGGAGACGGCCCCGATCACCCCCACCAGCAGCATTACATCCGGCGCCAGCAGGAACAGCCCGTTCAGGCGGGCAATCAGGTAGACGCCGGCGGTCACCATGGTAGCGGCATGAATCAGTGCCGACACCGGGGTCGGGCCGGCCATGGCGTCCGGCAGCCAGGTGTGCAGCGGCACCTGCGCGGACTTGCCCAGGGCGCCGCCAAGTACCAGCAGGGCAGCAAGGTTGGCGGTGGCACTCCCCTGTTGCCAGAGTTCCGGCGCCCGGGCCAGCACCGTGGCAATGTCCAGAGTACCCAGTTCCATGAAGATCAGGAACATCCCCAGGGCGAGGAACACATCGCCGATGCGGGTAACCACAAAGGCCTTCACTGCAGCCTGCCCGTTCGCGCTGTTGCTGTAGTAGTAGCCAATAAGCCCGTAGCTGCATAAACCGACGCCTTCCCAGCCCAGGAACAGCAACAGCAGATTGTCACCCAGCACCAGCAGCAACATGCTGAACACGAACAGGTTCATCCAGGCATAGAAACGGGTAATGCCTTCCTCGCCCGCCATGTACCAGGCGGCAAACAGGTGGATCAGCAAGCCCACTCCGGTGACTACCGACATCATCACCAGCGCCAGGCCATCCACCGCCAGTCCGATGGTGGGCCGGAACTCCCCCACTGCAATCCAGGTCCAGAGGGTCACGCTCTGGGTGGCGCCGTTATGGCCGAGCACCGCCGACAGTGTCGCCAGGGCCGCCAGACCTATGCTGCCCACGCCGATAATGACGCTGGCCCGGGTCCGCAGCCGGCCACCCGACAACGCCAGGATCAGAGTGCCCGCCAGGGGCATAAGAAACGAGAGTGTTACTGCTGCTGCCATCATCCGCGCATCCTGCTGACTGCATTCAGATCAAGGGTGCGGAAACGCTGATACAGCTGGATCATCAGCGCCAGGCCCACGCTGGCCTCCGCAGCGGCCAGGGTGATCACCAGCAGGAACATGGCCTGCCCATCCGGCTGATTCCAGGCAGTGGCACCGACCACGAACGCCAGTGCCGCTGCATTGAGCATCACTTCCAGGCTCATCAGCACAAACAGCATATTGCGGCGCAACATCAGCCCCAACAGCCCGAGGCTGAACAATATGGCCGCCAGGACCAGCCCGTGTTCCATGGGAATGCCCGTCATGAGGCGTCTCCACGTTTACCAGGGGAATTGCGGTGGCGACCCACGTGAGAGGCCGTAACCAGAGCCGCCAGAAGCAGAATGGCCGACAGCTCCACCACTATCAGCCAGGGGCCGAACAGCAGCAGCGCCACCGTCCGGGCGGTGAGAAGTTCGCCGTCAATGGTCCCGCCTGCAGTTCCCTGGCCGATCAGTGCCAGCACCGCCACCAGCAAAACCAGAACCAGCAACGATGGCCCCGCCCAGTAACGGGGGTGCGTCAAGGTCTGTTCGCGCTCCTCCTCCGGACTCAGGTTGAGCATCATCACAACGAACACAAACAGCACCATGATCGCACCGGCGTAGACAATGATCTCCAGCGCACCGGCAAAGGGTGCCCCGAGCGCAAAGAAAACCAGGGCTACCGCAATCAGCGATACAATCAGGTAAACCACTGAGTGCACTGCGTTGGTGCCAGTAATCACGCCCACTGTGGCCAGAATCGCCACCAGGCCGCTGAGGTAGAAAGCCAGTTCCATCAATGCCTCCTTGTCGAGTCAGGGGAGAAGCGTACGTACATCTTCCGGTGCCTTCTCGTTCTTCGCCTCACCCTTGTCCTTGCCGCCGATGGCCAGGCCCGCCACCTTGTAGAAGTGATAGTCGTGATCCTTGCCGGGGCCATTGATCAGCAGGTCTTCTTTCTCATACACCAGTTGCTGGCGATCGTACTCGCCCATCTCGAAATCCGGAGTCAACTGGATGGCGGACGTCGGGCACGCCTCCTCGCACATGCCGCAGAAAATGCAGCGGGAAAAATTGATGCGGAAGAACTCCGGGTACCAGCGACCGTCTTCCTGTTCTCCTTTCTGCAAGGAAATGCAGTCCACCGGGCAGGCAACGGCGCACAGGTTGCAGGCCACACAGCGTTCTTCACCATCAGGGTCGCGGGTCAGCACGATGCGGCCCCGGTAACGTGGGGGCAGGTACACTTCCTGTTCCGGATAATTCACCGTTTCACGCTTGCGGAAACTGTGCATGAACACCATGCCCAGGGTTCGTATCTGGGACCAGGTCGCCGGCACCAGCCTCAGGAAAGAGGTCGAGGACAATGACCGGATCAGTGGGACCTTTTCTTTTTCCCGTTTTTCCTCGTTCTCCATAAAACCTCCCTATGCACCTGCCAGAAGCATCACCGCTCCGGTGGCCAGTAAGTTAATCAGCGTCAGTGGCAGGCAGACCTTCCAGCCAAAACTCATTACGCGGTCGTAGCGCGGCCGTGGCAGGGAAGCCCGCAGCAGCATAAACAGCATCAGGAAGAAGCCGGTTTTGAGCGCGAACCACAGGATCGGTGGCAGCCAGGGGCCATGCCAGCCGCCAAAAAACAGGGTAACGATCAGCGCCGATACCAGCACCATGCCCACATACTCGCCAATGAAAAACAGGCCGAATTTCATGCCGGAGTATTCGATGTGGTAGCCGTCTGCAAGCTCCTGTTCGGCCTCCGGCTGATCAAAGGGATGGCGATGGGTCACCGCGACGCCGGCAATGAAAAAGGTGGCGAATCCGAAAAACTGGGGAATGATGAACCAGAGGCCTTCCTGGGCGTTGACGATGTCGCGCATATTGAAGGACCCGGCGAGGGCCACTACCCCCATCAGCGACAGCCCCATAAACACCTCGTAGGAGAGGGTCTGTGCCGAGGCCCGCAAGGCGCCCAGCAAGGCGTATTTGTTGCCACTGGCCCAGCCGCCGAGCAACACCGCGTACACACTGATGCCCGCCATGGCCAGGAAGAAAAGCAGGCCGATGTGCATGTCCGCCACGCCCCAGCCAGGGGTGATGGGAATGATCACGAACGACAGCAGCAAAGAAGCAAAGGCAATAACCGGAGCCAGAACAAACAATGGCCGGTCGGCGAAAGGCGGTATCCAGTCTTCCTTGAAGAAGATCTTGATCATGTCGGCAATCAGCTGAAGAGTGCCGAACGGCCCTACCCGATTGGGTCCGTAACGGTCCTGCCAGAGCCCCAGCAGGCGGCGTTCCACCACTGTCAGCACGGCACCCAGCAGCACGGCGCCCAGAAGAATCACCAGTGCCTGGAACATGGACCATGCAACGGCTGCCACTTGCGGCGTCCACCAACTCATCGCTGACCTTCCTCTACCTTGCGCAGTGTCAGGGATTCCCCCGGCAATAATCCGGCAATGAGTCCGGCCGGCAGGCCCGCCCAGCCATTGGGCCAGCTCTCCTGCTCGTATACCGGCAGCCTGGTCACCTCATTGACGGTCACGACGTTTCCGTGCTTCACCGCCAGACCAAGGGCATCCTCAGGGCTCAGAGTGATACAGGGTAATTCCGTCCGTTGCTGGATGGGCGTGGCCCGGGCAGAAGTCTCTTCTCCTCCGAATAGCCGCGGCAGGATCAGGGCTCTCAGGGTATCGGTGTCCCCGGCCCCCTGAACCGGCTGACTGTAGCTACCCTGCCCGGGCACGGGGTGAATCAGGCACGCCCCGGGGTCACCGCCGCGCACGTGGCCACCCACCTCATCGGTGAATTTGTTCCAGGCCTGGGGCGAGTTCCAGCCCGGCGCCCAGGCAAACGGCACCTGTTGCCGGGGCTGCTGGTAGCCGCTGTAGCCCTCCATGGAATGAGCAAAAGCCGAATCCGGGTCCTGGGGTACCCGCGGCTCGCTGACATTCTGGTTGGCCCGCATGGAGGTGCGGCCGCTGTACCGGTGCGGCTCCCGTGCCAGCTTCTGGCCATCGATGCGGTAGTTCGAATCCGGTGCTGCATCAACCATGCCAGCCAGGGCGGGATGGGCGCCGGCGCAGGCATGAACAACGGTATCCAGATTGATATCGCCGGCGGTTTCGCCCCGCAGAGTTGCCCCCAGCACGTATAACCAGCGCCAGCTTTCATGGATGCGGGTCTCCGGCCGCATATAGCCGGGATCGTAGACCTGGAAAAAGCGCTGGGCGCGACCTTCCAGGTTTACCAGGGTGCCGCCGGACTCGGCGAAGCTGGCAGCGGATAACAGAAAGTTTGCACGCTCGGCTGTGGCCGTGCGCTGGTGATCCAGCACTATGCGAATTTCCGCCCGCGACAGTGCTGCATCCACTCTCCCTGCGGGCAGACGTTGATAAAGGTCATTTTCCAGCACCACCACTGCATCAGCATTCCCCCGGGCCAGTTCCCCCAACGCCCAGTCCAGGGGCTGGCCGCCCAACAGGGACAATCCCGTGCTATTGGCCTCGCGCCGGATCAGCACCAGCCCACCTTTTTTGGCTCGCCGGGACAGGGCCCTGGCGACACTGCCTGCAGCCTCGAGCACGGCTTCAGAAACCAGCGAGCCACCACTGACCACCAGCGGCTGCTCCGCTGCCATCAGTGCCGAGGCTATTCGTCGCGCCGCCTGGTCTTCGGCGGAAGCCAGGCCCTCCACAGCCGGCGCCGCCGGATCAATGGCGTGGGCCACGGCAAACCCGAGCCGGGCAATACCATCCGGGTCCATGGCATAACGGGCTTCGGCCACGTCATCAAGGTCTGTTGGTGCGGGCCAGGCGATAAACAGCGGGTAGTAACGGTCCTGTGCCAGGGTTTTGAGAGCTTCAGCATTCCACTCGGGTATGCCAATGGTCCCTCCCAGTGCCTTACAACGGGAAAGCGCCGCCTGGCGCAGGTTCAGACCCAGACGACCGGCGCTCTGCACCGGGTCTTCCCCGAGCACGAACACGGCGTCATGGTTTTCAATCCCGCGGGGCGTCGGAGTCGGCAGGCCAGCGTGGCGCTGGAGCTGAATCATCAGCTCCAGGCAGGCCTGTTCCCGGGCTTCAATGCCGGTGGAAAAGTTGCTCTCTCCGACTAATGCCTGCAACTGGTGATTACTCTCCAGGCTGGCCCTTGGCGAGCCAATGCCGATAACCCGGCGAGCGTGACGCAGGGCGTCACTTGCCTGGGCGAGGACATCAGCCACACCAATACTCACCGGTTCGCTGTCCGGGCCCTCCCGCCGCTCCGGCAGACGTGGACGGTCGGAGCGGTTGACGTAGCCATAGCCAAAACGACCGCGATCACAGAGGAAATAACTGTTTACCTCACCATGATAGCGGTTCTCAATCCGGCGAATGTCACCATAGCGTTCCCCCGGGCTGATGTTGCAGCCCATGGAGCACTGATGGCAGATGCCGGGGGCAAACTGCATGTCCCACTTGCGGGCGTAGTGATCGGAATGGCTCTGGTCGGTGAATACGCCGGTAGGACACACCTCGGTAAGGTTGCCCGCAAAGGGGCTTTCCAGGGTACCTTCCTGGTAACGACCGAAATAGACATTGTCCTTGCTGCCAAAGGTGCCGAGATCGCTGCCACCGGCATAGTCATTGTAAAAGCGCACACAACGGTAGCAGGTGATGCAGCGGTTCATCTCATGACCGATGAACGGCCCCAGAAACTGGTTGCGGCGGGTGCGTTTGCCGAACCGGTAACGGCGACGGTCATGGCCGGTCATGACCGTCATGTCCTGCAGGTGACAGTGGCCGCCCTCCTCACAGACCGGGCAGTCGTGGGGGTGATTGATCATCAGCCACTCCACCACGCTGGCACGGAACGCTTTTGCTTCTTCGTCCTCGATGTCAATGCGGGTCTGATCGGCTGCCGGGGCCATACAGGACATCACCAGCATGCCCTTGTCGTCGTTCTTATCCTTATACTGCCGCACAGCGCACTGGCGGCAGGCTCCCACGCTGCCCATGGCCGGATGCCAGCAGAAATAGGGAATATCCAGGCCCAGGGACAGGCACGCCTGCAGCAGATTATGAGCTCCGTTGACCTGGTAACTTTGTCCATCCACGTGAATCGTCGCCATGACTCTGCCTATCCCTCTTCCGCTTTAATGCGGGGCTCGCTGATCCCCTGCGCGAACTCACTCCGAAAATGCCTCAACGCCGTCTGCAGGGGCATTGCTGCTCCGGGCGCATGGGCACAGAAGGTCTGCGCCGGGCCGCAGTCGGCCGCGAGCTTCTCCAGCAGTTCAATATCGCCGATTTCACCCTGCCCCAGCGCCAGGGCCCGCAGCACCCTGACCGTCCAGGGCAGGCCGTCGCGACACGGGGTACACCAGCCACAGGATTCCCGGGCGAAGAATTCCTCCAGGTTGCGTACCAGCGCCACCATGCTCTGCTCCTGGGTCACCATCGTCATCAGGCCGGTACCAAGGCGACTGCCCTCCTTGCCCACGGTGTCGAAATCCAGGGCAAGCTCCAGATGCTGCGGCAGCAGAAAGCCGGTACTGGCACCACCGGGCAGCCAGGCCTTGAGCTGACGACCGTTACGCATGCCCCCGGCCCGATCAAGGATCTCGGCGCCTGTCGTACCCATAGGCAATTCCCACAATCCCGGATTTTCGACCAGGCCGGAAATACCGTAAAGCTTGCTGCCACCATCGTCAGTCCGGTCCCCCGAGAGGCCCTGATACCACTCGGCACCATTGAGGATCACCCCCGGTGCATTGCACAGGGTTTCCACATTGTTCACCACGGAGGGCTTGCCCCAGGCCCCGGACTGTCCGGGAAACGGCGGCTTGGCTCTGGGGTTGGCGCGCTTGCCCTCCAGTGAATTGATCAGGGCGGTTTCCTCGCCGCAGATGTAACGACCGGCACCGGTGTGCAGGGCAATGTCAAAATCGAAGCTGCTGCCGTCGATATCCCTGCCCAGCCAGCCCCCGGCCCGCGCCTCGTCCAACGCCCGACTCAGTACCCGGGCGGCCGTCACATATTCACCCCGTAGAAAGATGTAGCCATAAAAAGAGTTGTTGGCCAGGGCGGCGAGAATCATGCCTTCGATGACAAGGTGCGGCTGTTGCTCCATCAGCAACCGGTCCTTGAAGGTACCCGGTTCCATCTCATCGGCATTGCAGATCAGGTAGCCCCGGGGGATGTCGCCGCCCTGCAGGGTGAGGCTCCACTTGAGGCCGGCGGAAAAACCGCCACCACCCCGACCACCCACATTGGCGTCCTTCATGGTGGAGATAATGGCCTGTGGATCACTCTCGGCCAGCGCCTTGCGCACGGACTGGTAGCCGTCCTTGCGCAGATACTCTTCGAGCCATACCACCCCGCCATCGTCCCGCAACCGCCATGTCAGTGGATGAGTATCCGGCCGGCGTTCTGCCTCGGGCTGCATCAGCCGGCTACGGTAGCGAACCGAGTCACGCTGTCTGGCGATGGAATGACTCATCGGTAATCCTCCAGCAGGCCAGGCAGGTCACCGGGAGACACCGGGCCGTAGGTGTCACCATCGATCATCAGCGCCGGCGCGCCATCGCAGGCGCCCAGGCAGCAGACCGGCAACAGCGTAAAACGACCGTCTGCGGTGGTCTGGCCGTAATCAATACCCAGTTGGGCCACCAGGGCCTGCCTTAACTCCTGGAAGCCAGTGAGGAAACAGGCACTGCTGTCGCACACAAGCACTACGTGCCGGCCCACCGGCTGACGGAAAATCAGGCTGTAGAACGTAGCCACACCTTCGACCTCGCCCGGACCAATACCAAGTACCCTGGCAACGGCAGCAATAGCGCCATCCGGCACCCAGCCATAACGGCGCTGGACAATTTTCAATGCTTCGATACAGGCCGCCCGGGGGTGCTCGTAATGCGCCATTTCGTCAACGATCGCGGCCTCATCGGCCGGATCGAGATCGAAAACATCACTGCCAATCAGCACAGTTGTCTGTGGTGTGTCTGCCATCATCAGCGGTCCACGTCTGCCATCACGAAATCAATACTGCCCAGATGGGCAATCAGGTCCGGTACAAAACCACCGCGCATCACCGACGGTATCTGCTGCAGGTGCGGAAAACTCGGGGTGCGGATGCGGGTGCGGTAACTCATGGTGTTGCCGTCACTGGTCAGGTAGTAACTGTTGATACCCTTGGTGGCTTCCACCATCTGCAGGGATTCCTGGGGCTTGAGAACCGGGCCCCAGGACACCTGCAGGAAATGTGTGATCAGGGTTTCAATATGCTCCAGCATGCGCTCCCGCGGCGGCGGCGTGGTCAGCGGATGGTCCGCCTTGTAGTCGCCGGCGGGCATGTGGTCAACACACTGCTGGATAATTCTCAGGCTCTGGCGCATTTCCTCGATGCGCAACTGGCCCCGGTCGAACACATCGCCGTTGTGGCCCAGTGGCACTTCAAAATCGAACTGTTCATAGCCCGAGTAGGGGCGCTGTTTACGCAGATCAAAATTGCAGCCGGTAGCCCGCAGGTTGGGCCCGGTCACGCCCCACTCAAGCGCTTCTGCTGTATTGAAGGCGGCCACATGACGGGTCCGGTCGCGCACGATCGCGTTTTCCATCATCGCCCGTTCATACTCCCGCAGCCGCGGCGGCATCCAGTCAACGAACCCCTGCACCAGTTTCTCCCAGCCCTGGGGAAGATCCTGCATGACACCGCCAATACGATACCAGGCCGGGTGCATGCGAAAGCCGGTTATACCCTCGATCACCTCATAGCCCCGCTGCCGGTCACTGAAGGTGTAGAACACCGGCGTCATGGCGCCCAGGTCCTGCAGGAAGGTACCCAGAAACAGAAGATGGCTGGTGACACGGAACATCTCTGCCATCATCACCCGTATCACCTTTACCCGCTCCGGCACTTCTATACCCGCCAGCTTTTCCGCCGCCAGTACGTACGGCAGGTTGTTCATCACTCCCCCGGTGTAGTCGATGCGGTCGGTGTAGGGAATGAAGCTGTGCCAGGACTGGCGTTCAGCCATCTTCTCGGCGCCCCGGTGGTGGTAGCCGATGTCCGGCACGCAGTCGACAACCTCTTCGCCATCCAGCTGCAGTACGATGCGGAAAGCGCCATGGGCAGACGGGTGATTGGGGCCCAGATTAAGAAACATGAACTCGGCGCCATTCCGCTCCCGCTTCATCCCCCAGGCTTCCGGATCGAACCGCATGGCCTCCTGCTCCCTGTCCTGGCCTTCCACGGTCAGGGTGTAGGGGTCGAACTCCGTGGCCCGGGCCGGGTAGTCCTTGCGTAGCGGGTGGCCGGACCAGGTCGGCGGCATGAGGATGCGTGTCAGGTGGGGATGACCGGCAAAGCTGATGCCGAACATGTCCCAGACTTCCCGTTCGTACCAGTTAGCCGCCGGGAAAATCCCGGTCACAGTGGGCAGGCTCAGGTCATCGGCTGAAAGGGCCACTTTAAGCATGACGTCCGCGTTACGGGTGACGGAAAGCAGCTGGTAGAACACCGTGAAGTCAGCCGGCGGCAAGCCGCGACGATCACTGCGCAGGCGCTCGTCAACCGCGGAGAGGTCGTAGAGCAGGTCGAAGGGCGCGCTCAGGCCTTTCAGGTAACCGAGCACGTCTGTCAGCGCAGCCGGTGTCACCCAGAGCACCGGCATACCGGTGAGGGTATGCTGCTCATGGAGCACCGCATCGCCGAAATCCCGTCTCAGGATTTCAACCAGATCGTCACCGGCGTTGTCCGCGTTACTGACAGTATCCGTGTCCATGATCACAGTCCGGCTCGTGAAAATTAATGATAAAACAAAGGTCAACGGGTCAAAGCTTGTCAGGCGTCCGCAGTTCCGTGGCCTGGATGCGCTGATCCCGCCATTTTTCCCGCTGGGAGGGCATATCCGCCTTGTAGACGCCCTGGTCTCCGACCACCCAGGACAATGGCCGGCGTTCTTCCTGGATCGAGTCCTGCAGCAACTGCAGCCCCTGCAGGAAAGCCTCGGGCCGGGGCGGACAGCCGGGTACGTAGACATCCACAGGCAGGAACCTGTCCACGCCCTGCACCACCGAATAGATGTCGTACATGCCACCGGAATTGGCGCAGGAACCCATGGAGATCACCCATTTGGGCTCCAGCATCTGGTCGTAGAGTTGCTGGATCACCGGCGCCATCTTGATAAAGCAGGTACCGGCGATGACCATGAAATCCGCCTGTCGCGGCGAGGCCCGGATGACTTCGGAGCCAAAGCGCCCGATGTCATGGGGCGCGGTGAAGGCGGTGGTCATCTCCACGTAGCAGCATGACAACCCGAAGTTGTAGGGCCAAAGGGAGTTTTTGCGCCCCCAGTTGACTGCAGAATTGAGCACTTCACTGAGTTTGCCCGTGAACACGTTGCGCTCAAGCTGGCGTTTGACCGGGTCTTCTGCCGGCTGCTGGTGGTGCACCGGATAGCGGCTGCTACCTTCTGCCGGTTGCTCTGCCCTTGTCAGGGTGTAGGTCATACTTCGTCTCCAGATGGTTCGGGCGCCCAGTCCAGGGCACCAGTACGACTGTCATACAGCAGGCCGGCCAGCAGGATCAGAATAAAGACCGCTGCGCCCCAGAATCCGGGCCAGCCCACGTCGGGGATGACAATGGCCCAGGCAAACAGGAACACGGCCTCAATATCGAAGATCACGAACAACATTGCCACCAGGTAGAATTTGACGGAAAACCGCTGGCGGGCATCGCCGGTACCGACAATGCCTGACTCGAAAGGAAGGGATTTGCTGACGCCCTGGCTGCGCCCGCCCAGCAGACTGGAAACGCCCACCATAAAGGCACACAGGCCCATCGTGGCAACGATAAAGAAGCCGGTGGCCCAATAGCGGGCCAGCAATTCGGTGACAGTATCTGCCATACACTCTCCATCCATAGCTGCGTAGCGGCGGCTGCCGTCGGGAAAACGGGGAAGCTTCAGGTAAAGCCCTATTTAAAAACCTAACAGCGGATTAACGTTTGCGCAAATACTGGTCCCGGACCGGTTCAGGAGCCCGGCACTCGAATGGTATGCAAATTGATGCTACGTTATTAAAGCACTCAATAAAGACGTGGAGGCCTACATGGCTAAAGCTACTCCTTGCATTGTGGTCGCGTGTGACGGTTCAGAGCAGTCGATACATGCGGCAAAAATGGCAGCCGACCTGGCTAAAGCCACCGGGCACCCACTGAGACTGTTATCCGTGTTTCCGGGTTCAAAAGCGCAGAAGCTCATAATCGCCGGCCTAAGGCCGGATGAGCTTGAGGAAAAAGAAGCGCAGTATGCGCGCGACGTATTCGATGACGTGAGAGAAGCGGTAAGTGAGACAGCCGATCCCTCGGAAGTCGTCCTGCTCAAAGGTGATCCTGCCCAGGAAATTATCGAGTATCTCGATGAAAACCCCGGCGCTCACCTGGTTATGGGTAGGCGTGGCCATTCACTGGTACGCAGCCTTACGTTGGGCAGCATCAGCGAAAAGGTTGTCAGGCATGCCAACGGGCCGGTTACTGTTGTAAGCGAATAATATTGTCTGAGCTGCCGGGGGAGACGGTTTCCATCACAACCGCCGGACCTGTCCGGCGGTGCTGACCTGAGTCAACCGCTGGCGGCTCGCTGCAATGTTATGTTGAAAATACATCTGACAGAAACGGAGAATACCATGCCCACAGATACTCAGAGCATTGTGGTTGCTTGTGACGGTTCAGAGCATTCGTTACACGCCGCAAAAATGGCAGCCGATCTTGCCAAAGCGACCGGCCAGCCGCTGAAGCTGTTAGCCGTGTTTCCGGGTACAAAGGTAGAGCAACTGGTTGTTACCGGCGTGTGGCCCACTGAGTTGGAGGAAGAGGCCAAAGATTATGGGCGCAAAGTATTCAAGACGGTGAGAGAGTCTGTGAGCGGGATAGTCGAGCCAAAGGAGGATGTCCTTCTGCAGGGCGAACCTGCCAAAGAAATCATTGAATACCTGGAAAACCATCCGGGGACACACATGGTTCTGGGAAGACGTGGACACTCAATGGTGCGCAGCCTTACCCTGGGCAGCACCAGCGAGAAGGTTGTCCGGCATGCCAACGGGCCGGTTACCGTGGTAAGCGAATAACCTCATGCCTCAGGGTTGCTGTGGGAGCTCAGCGTATTAAAGAAGCTCAGTTTGTTCCCGGCGCAGGTTCTCCCACATCTGCACCCTCTGTTTCTTGTTTGTTCCCCAGCGGTATCCGCCGATGGCACCGCTTTTCTGGATAACGCGGTGGCATGGAATCAGCAGCGCAACCGGATTCGCTGCAACCGCATTGCCCACTGCTCTTGAGGCTTTGGGACGACCCAATGCGCTGGCAATTTCAGAGTAACTCGCCAATTTTGCGGGTGGAATCTTCAGCAGCGCTCGCCATACCGCGACCTGGAAATCAGTGCCCACCACATGCAACGACCAGGAACCATGTCGACAAGCCCCCTGTTCGTTGAACAGCATATCGATGACATGGCTCGTGGCATTGTCATTCCTTGCCAATTCTCCCTCAGGCCAGGCGTTGCGGAGTTCGACGGATACCTCATCGGCGGATCTGTCTTCCAGAAACTCCATTCGACAAACACCACGCCGGGTGACCGCTACAAACATTTTACCCAAAGGCGTGTCATGAAGTCCGTACTGAATAGCAACGCCCTGGCCGCGGCGCCTGTACTCACCGGGCGTTACCGCCTCCAGCGTTGACTGACCGGATGCGTGCTCCGACATAAAGGACATCGCCTTTTCAATTCGGCTGTGGACAGACATCACCTGCACCTCGTCTACAATTCAAAGCTCTACCCCATAATAGCGAAGAACAATCACCATTACCCAGTAGCAGATTGCTGTGATTCCGATAGATACCACCAGGGCAAGATAGAAATTGACGCCCTGCGCCAACAGAACCGGCAGCGCAACAAACAGCGCCAGCGACGGCAGTACCAGCCAGAATACACTGCTTGCAAGGTCACTGACTTTGCCAACGTCTCCCGTATCTACATAAAGCCAGAGCATTGCCAGGACTGAAGTCAGAGGTACTGAGGCAAGAACAGCTCCGATAAAGGAACTACGCTTGGAGATTTCCGAGATCAGGACGACCAGAACAGCAGTAATCGCAACTTTTAGAATGTAATAGGTCAACTGTCCCTACCCCTTGCGTCCAATGGCATAATATCCAGCCTACTGAATTACAAGCCATTGATTTAGAAATTCAATCATGAAATCTGGACTCCCATCACTGCTGTTCTCTCTTCACGGCATTCATAGGAACCCATTTCAAACTCACGACAGATCCAGGGGCGATTTTCATAAATGGTACACATGAACGTTTCCCGGTCTAACGCAGAGCACCAGCCATCCGCCAGCCGCAGCATGGTTTCACCGCCCCATTCATCAAACGCAATATGGCGGTCAGGCACACCGGTGTCACTGATAATCATAACTTCCAGCCGGCAGCAACAGGCCTGACAATTGGAGCAGGAAATCCCGGGGTCGATTAAACCGCTATCATACGAACGCGTTGGTATTATATTTCCGCTCATGGTCCGTCAATGCCCTGAATGATCCATTTCCTGCTCTTTCCTCTGCATGTCACCATCCAGAGGCGCCACGTCAAGCTCAATCGCCATGGTTTCGGCACCGGAGAAGTTCACCGTCATCGGTATGCTCTGCCCTTCTTGCAACGGCGCATCCAGTTTTTCCAGCATAAGGTGATAACCGTGGGGTTTGAGTTTCACGGTTTCGCCGGCAGGGATGTTCAGGCCGTCTTTTAACGGGCGCATGCTCATGGTGCCGTCTTTCATGGTGCTTTCGTGGATGGAAACATCTTTTGCTCTGGGAGTGGCCGCACCGGTGAGGGTCACGTCACTGTCACCGTGGTTGGTAATAGCCATATAGCCGACACCCATGGGAACACCCGGCGGTGTCGGGCGGCTCCAGGGATTATTGATGGTGACCGTGCCTGTGGTGTATTCATCGGCTAATGCAGTGGTGGAAAGCATGCCAGCAAGGATGCTGAAGCCTAACAGCACATTGGCGACCAGCGCAGTGAGTGTTTTCATGGAGCCTCGCTTTAGGAGTTTGTATGAGCAGGTTAGCAGCAAGTCACCAGTTTCACTTTCGTCGTCCCTGATGACAAGTGTTTCCCGTAATCTCGTATTCAGTCCGGTGCCGTATTCCGGCAACCAGGCCGATACCGACGCAGGAGGGCAATCAGTCATCCCAATCGTGATACTGATTGCCCTGCCTCAACAGCCAGTAGGTAATGCCAAGCGCCAGCGTGGTTGCGGCAATACCAATCAGGTACATAGGTGTCAGGGTATCGAAATCCAGCACGATGACTTTCCGGGCGATGGCCATGAGGGCGGTAGCAACAACCAGCTGAACCGGGAAGACATTGGTGCCAAGGTAGAGCCGGATATTAATGAAGATTTCCACGGCAATCAGCACTGCCATGAAGGCGCCGAAGGTGTAGAAAATATCGTTAATGTTCAACAGCAGGAAAGGTGGTGTGATCAGCCTGTCATAGATGATGTAGATAACATCGCCAACGCCCCAGAGAATTACAGCAACCATCAGTACCGCAAGCACCCGACTCGCAAAGCCAATGATCCGGTGCAGACTACCTTCCCGGCGAAACCTTCGCCAGCACCGTCGGATTCCCGGACAGTGGTAAGGCAATAATCACTCCCTCATTGGATGAGGGAAACACATCCGTCAACGCCGTCACG
The DNA here is from genome assembly GCF_004792665.1 of Marinobacter orientalis. Classification (GTDB taxonomy): domain Bacteria; phylum Pseudomonadota; class Gammaproteobacteria; order Pseudomonadales; family Oleiphilaceae; genus Marinobacter; species Marinobacter orientalis. Next base: position 255,393 of record NZ_SRZX01000003.1, on the reverse strand, counting down.
TTCACCTGGTGCGAAACCAGTACCACCGGCAACCCGGGTTCCAGCTCGTTCACAATCGCAATCGTCTGCTCAGTCTGCATCGGCCCATTTCCGCGGTTGCGGAAAAAAGAATTCAGCGATGTCATCTCCTCCACCGGCCCCACATCCATTTCCCGGGCCGTTTCAAGACAACGGCACCACTGGCTGCTGAACACCCGCGCTTCGGTGATGCCATGCTCTGCCAACAAAGGCTTCCAGGCCCTTGCCTGCTCCCGGCCCCTGTCGTTCAGATTGCGCTGGGTACTGCAGTCATCAACCTCAAAGTTACCCGGATCCCCGGTACCCGGCGCCAGTGCATGCCTCAACATCAAAACAGCCCGGCCCTCTCGGAGGGCTTCCCAGGCTTCTGATTCGTCAGCCTGTGCAGTACCCGCCGGTATGAGAATAAGACCAAGCACTACAGCAAGATACAAAGTAAAAATACTATGCGTTTTCATCGGGATCCCAGTCCTTTAGCGTGGCATTATCCCGGCTATCGCGGATATACCTCTGAAGTTTATAAGCACAATTGAGAGGGGCTGTCCAAAAATGTTGGAGGCCATGGATGGCCGGAATCAAGCGCACAGGGAAGTGCTTGTAGCGTTTTTTGGACAGCCCCTCTCAATAGTGCAGCCCGCCAAACCTGCAGACCTGGCAAATAATACGCGGAACACAACTACCAGGCTCACAACAACAAAAGGTAAACTCCACCCAGAACTGAACCAAGAAGGAACCAGCCATGCCAATCTGGGTCGATGCCGACGCCTGCCCCGTCCCCATCAGGGAAATTCTCTGCCGCGCCGCCACCCGCTGGCAGGTTGAGACGACCTTCATCGCCAACCACGCCATCAACCTGCCGCCGAGCCCCTACATCAAACGCCGGCAGGTCCCCCAGGGGTTTGATGTCGCCGACAACGAAATCATGGACCAGATGCACCAGGGCGACCTTGTTATTACTCAGGACATACCCCTGGCCGCCGAAGCCATCGAAAAGGGTGCGGACGTCTTCAATCCCCGCGGACAGGCATTCACCAGGGAGAATATCCGCCAGCGCCTGGCCATGCGCAACTTCATGGAAGAAATGCGAAACGCCGGCCAGGTCACCGGCGGCCCGCCGCCACTCGCCCAGACTGACCGCAAGGAATTTGCTGACAAGCTGGACCGCTGGCTGCAACGCAACACCCGCAAGTGATAATGATTCTGTTTTAAAATCCCGGAAAATCCGCTACCCTTGCCGCCCTTTTGTCTGCAGATTCACGGGAGACGAGCGTAGTATGTCCGCACACAGTCATCACGCCACCAGCAGCTTTGCCGCCCTCGGCCGCCTGCTGAAGTACGCCCGGGGTTACCGCAGGCAGATTATCGCTGCGACCACCTGCTCCATCATCAACAAGCTGTTCGATATTGCCCCCGAGATTCTGATCGGTATTGCCATCGATGTGGTGGTGAACAAGGAAGAGAGTTTTGTCGCCGGCCTCGGTTTCGACACCGCACAGGAACAGATCACCATCCTTGCCGTGCTCACCTTTTTTATCTGGGCCGGGGAATCCATATTCGAGTACCTGTTCCAGATTCTGTGGCGCAATCTGGCCCAGCGCCTGCAGTCGGACCTGCGACAGGATGCCTACGAACACGCCCAGAAACTGGACATGAGCTTCTTCGAGGCCCGCAGCTCCGGCCAGCTGGTTGCCACCATGAACGATGACGTCAACCAGCTGGAGCGGTTCCTGGACGGTGGCGCCAACGCCATGATTCAGGTAGTGGTAACTGTTGTTGCGGTGGGAGCGGTGTTCTTTGTGCTGTCACCACTGATTGCCCTGCTGGCCTTCACACCCATTCCGCTAATCGTCTGGGGCGCTTTCTACTTCCAGCGCAAGGCCGGCCCGCTGTACGCGGATGTGCGGGAAAAGGTGGGCGACCTGTCCAGCCGCCTCGCCAACAATCTGGGTGGCATTGCCACCATCAAGAGCTTTACCGCGGAACAGCGTGAAGCGGAACGCCTGAAGGCCAGCAGCGAGGCCTACGTGGAGGCCAATCGCAGGGCCATTCGTATCAGTTCAGCGTTTATCCCGGTGATCCGCATGGCCATCCTGGCGGGCTTCCTTGCCACCTTTACCGTGGGTGGCATGATGGCGCTGGAAGGTACCCTGAATGTTGGCGCCTACGGGGTACTGGTGTTCCTGACCCAGCGCCTGCTGTGGCCCCTCACCGGTCTTGCCGAAGTGATTGACCTGTTTGAACGGGCCATGGCCAGTACCCGCCGCATCCTCGACCTGCTGGCTGAGCCGGTGCATGTCCGGGACGATGCTGACAAAGCTCTTCTGCAGCCGGTAAAGGGCGAAGTCACCTTCGAGAACGTCAGCTTTCACTACCCGTCCAGCGGTGCTGGCATCAACAACGTATCGGTTCAGGTTCCCGCCGGGAACACTCTGGCACTGGTTGGTGCTACCGGTTCCGGCAAGTCGACCCTGATCAAACTGCTGTTGCGCTTCTACGACCCCGCCGCAGGGCAGATTCGCATCGACGGGCAACCCATTCAGTCCGTCAGCCTCAAATCTCTGCGCCAGGCCATCGGATTGGTCAGCCAGGATGTTTACCTGTTCGAGGGCAGTATCCGTGACAATCTTGCCTATGGGTTCCCCGACGCCAGTGATGAACAGATCATTGAAGCGGCAAAAACCGCTGAAGCCTGGTCTTTCATCGAAACACTGCCAGAAGGGTTGTCCACGGCTGTGGGCGAACGCGGAGTGCGCCTTTCAGGCGGTCAGCGCCAGCGACTTTCCCTGGCCCGGGCGCTGCTGAAAGACCCGCCTGTCCTGGTACTGGACGAAGCTACCAGCGCCGTCGACAACGAAACCGAAGCTGCCATCCAGCGATCTCTCAAGCGCATCGGCCACAACCGCACGGTGATCATGATCGCCCACCGGCTCTCCACCATTGTGGAGGCTGACACCATCGCTGTCGTGGATGGGGGGCAGATTGTGGAGTCAGGCCGCCATGAGGAGCTACTGAACACTGATGGCCCCTACGCTGCCCAATGGCGGGTGCAGACTGGCCAGGCATGAATCCAGGCCAGTGGTGCCACTGAATACATAATACTAGATTGATAGTGATTCGCATTTAGATTATTCTGCAGGCCTCAGAAACACGGGAGCCTGCATGTCTGCGTTCTTCGAAGTATCCAGCCTGGATGTGAACATCGGCGATACCTCCATCCTTCGGAACATCAGTATTGAGTTCCGGGAAAGTGAGGTTACCGCGCTGCTCGGGCACAATGGCTCAGGCAAGTCCACACTGCTGAAAGTCCTGGCCCGGCAGATGTCACCCACTGCGGGCCAGGTCAGCCTGCTTGGCACGTCTGTGCGCACCACCGGCGCACGGGCATTTGCCCGCATGGTTGGTTACCTGCCCCAGCATCCGCCGGGCACTGATGGCCTGACAGTGCGGGAGCTCGTCGCCCTGGGCCGCTATCCGTGGCGCGGGCCTCTGGGCCGATACAACGATGAGGACCACGGGCTGATCGACCAGGCCATAGCCGACACTGGGCTTGACCACTTTCAGCACCGTTCTGTTGATACCCTGTCCGGGGGCGAGCGCCAACGGGCATGGATAGCCATGCTGCTGGCCCAGCAAACCCGTTGTCTGCTGCTGGATGAACCCATCTCTGCTCTGGATGTAAAACATCAGGTGGAAACCCTGCGCCTGGTGCACCGACTGGCGGAAGAACGGGAACTTACAGTGATTGTGGTGCTGCACGACGTGGACCTGGCCGCCCGTTTCTGTGACCGGCTGGTGGCCCTTGAAACCGGGCAGTTGATCGCTGACGGCAACCCCCGGGACATTATGGACCCGAGGGTGCTGGAAACCATCTACGGTGTACCCATGGGCGTGATGGAGCGTGCGCCGGGCCAGTGGGTCTCCTATGTTCACTGAGTCGTCTGTCAGAGCCTTTATGGCTCTGCTGCTCACCGGCCTGTTGTCGTTACCGGCCAGCGCCGGAACCTGGCAACACGAGCACGGTACCATCACCCTGGACAAAGCACCGGAACGGATCGTTGCCCTGAACTGGGCAGCGACGGAAGCCCTCCTGTTGCTGGGCGTAACGCCCGTGGGCGTGGCAGACCGTGATGGCTATGACGTATGGGTGAATCAGCCGGCGCTTCCAGCCGGAGTTCCCAATATCGGAACCCGCGTGGCGCCGAGCCTGGAGGCCATCGCGGAACTCAACCCGGACCTGATCGTTACCAGTTCGGAAATGGCGCCCGCCTCCGGTCTGCTGGCAAGCATCGCACCGACTTACGCAATCAGTGTGTACAGTGAAGACAACAGACCGTTCGAAAAAGCTACCGAGATGCTGATAACACTCGCCGAAATGCTTGGCCGTGAAGACCGCGCCAACGCCATTCTGGCGGACATCGAGCAGACCCTGGAAGCCCAGCGCCGACGGCTCGAAGAGTCCGGGATGACAGACAGGCCGGTTGCCCTGGTCAACTTCCTGGATGACCGCCACGTGCGCATATACGCACCCAACGGCCTGTATCAGAGCACGCTGAGCGCCCTCGGGCTTGAAAATGCCTGGCCCCGGCAAGGCAATTTCTGGGGTTTTTCCGTTGTCGGGCTGGAAGCCATCGCTCCCTACCGGAACAGCCGCATTGTGGTGATTTCCCCGGTTTTGCCCGGGCTCGCCGGCACCCTGGCCAACAGCCCATTCTGGACCTACCTGCCCCCGATCGCACGCAACGAGGTGTACCAGGTAGACGCCGTGTGGCCATTCGGCGGTGTTTTCCCGGTCAAGCGGCTGGCAATCATGCTCACGGATGCCCTGCTGGAAGGAGGCTCGGACAATGTACGCTGAAGCTTCCGGGCTGCCCGCGTCGCGCCCTGCCATCCCCGCAAAGCTGCCAGTGGCGGCGGTTGTACTGTGGTTCGGCGCCCTGATTGCCAGCTCTGCGCCCTGGTTTAACGAACTGGACATCGGGGCGCTGCTGTCTGCCTTCTGGACCTTTGATCCCAATAATTATTCGTCGGTACTGGCGCACTACAGTTGGGCTCCCCGGGTGTCCATCGCCATCCTGATCGGCTGCGGGCTGGGTCTGGCCGGAGCCGTTACCCAACAGATACTGGGCAACCCCCTGGCCTCTCCCACCACCCTTGGCGTGGAGGCCGGTGGCCAGTTTGGCATTACCGTCGCAACACTGTTCGCGCCGGGCTTACTGGCCTTCAGCCCCGACCTGGCAGCCATTGCCGGAGGTTTGCTGGCCATAGGCATGGTCATTGCGCTTACCTGGCGGCTCGGATTCTCACCCGTTACCGTTATCCTGGCGGGGCTGGTGATCACCTTCTTCCTCGGCGCCATGAATATGGCGTTCCTGCTGCTCAAGGGTGAATGGCTGGGTAACCTGTTTATCTGGGGAGCCGGGTCCCTGGTACAGAATAACTGGGGCCCGTTCATGGAGCTCTGGCCTCGAGTGACCCTCCTTGCCATTCTGATGTTGCTCCTGATGCGCCCTCTGCAATTGCTGCAACTGGGGCAGACTTCCGCCAGTGCCCTGGGTGCCAGGGTCGGGCTGATTCGTGCTCTGGCATTATTGCTGGTGGTATTGATGACAGCCACGATTGTCAGCCGGGTTGGCGTAGTGGCCTTTGTGGGACTGGCCGCACCGGTGCTGGCCCGTTTGCTGGGTGCCCGTACACTGGGCAACAGGCTGCTTTGGGGTACTCTCATGGGGGGAGGCCTGCTGCTTCTGGCAGACACCCTCGCACACTGGGCTTCCACCTGGGGTGACGGTTCTCTCGTCCCCACGGGCACTACCACCGCCCTGATTGGCGGCCCTGTCATTCTGCTGGCCCTGCAGAGTTTTCGGAACACCCATCACATGCCGGGACAGGAATCCGGTCCGGCGGGTTTCCTGCCCAGACGCCGTTCACCCGTTCTGGTTACCGGCATTATTACCGCACTGCTTTTCATCACCGTGATTGTGTCCATGGGCTGGGCTCCGGGCCTGGACGGCTGGAACTGGACGGCGATCCCGCAATGGGACCAGGCCTGGGTATGGCGCGGCCCGAGGCTGCTGGCAGCCATGCTTGCCGGCGTGGCGCTGGGACTGGCCGGCACGCTGATCCAGAGGATGACGGGCAATCCCATGGGCAGCCCGGAAATGCTGGGCATCAGCGGTGGCGCCGCACTGGTCATGGTATTGATTGTACTCTCGGGCGCGGAAGTCAGCCGGCCTGGCCAGCTTGGCGCGGCCACACTGGGTGCCGCTGGCGCCCTTGGCCTGTTGATTCTGCTCGCCCGCAGACACCGGTTTGCAGGTAATCAGTTGCTGCTTGGCGGGCTGGCCCTGTATGTGTTCATGGACGCCGGCCTGCGGCTGGTTATGGCTTCTGGGGGGACTGTTGCCTCGCAACTGCTGAACTGGATGTACGGTTCCACCTGGCTGATTTCTGAGAGCGAGGCTTTGGGACTACTGGGCTTTATGGTGCTGGTCAGCGGTTTACTGCTGTTGATTGTGCGCCCACTGACGATTCTGCCCCTCGGCGATACGGCGGCATCCTCCCTCGGACTTTCGGTGGCGCGTGCACGGCTGCTGCTGCTGTTACTGGCGGCGGTGTTGACGGCCTCGGCGACGGTCGTTATCGGCCCACTGAGTTTTGTGGGGCTGATCGCACCGCACCTGGCAAGGGTGCTGGGCCAACAGACGGTTGGCAGGCAGTTAATCGTGGCAGCTTTGGTGGGCGGCCTCCTGCTTGCCGTGGCGGATTACCTGTCACGGATCGTGGTCTTTCCCAACCAGTTGCCGGCCGGCTTGCTGGCTGCGCTGGTAGGCGGTGTCTATTTCCTGTGGGGATTAAGCCGCCATGGGCCGCACCTGACAACGCCAGAATGACGGCCACATGGGTCGAGCGTTACGCCCGGCTGCTGGTGTCAGCCAGGCTGAACCGGGAATCCATCTTCGCCCAGGCTCTTCAACCTTCTCCCATTGAACGTCGTGGTCTTTTTTCTCTTGCGCAGTGCCTGGAGCAGCCGGCGCTGCTGGTTGATCAGGTCAAAGCTGACTGCCCGCAGGCCTCCGATACTCGCGCAGTCCGGGCCCGGGTTTCCGTACTTCAACAGGATCTGGCGTTGAATGTGATTGCCCCACTCACCATATCCCTGTTCCGGTACGGCCAGGCTGCCCTGCCCGATCCCGAGCGCATTTTTCTCGCTCCTGCGGAGGATGGAGAGACGACCACCTCACGATGGTTCCAGACGCCAGGTGCGCCGGCCGTGGATGAAGCACATTTTGTCCGCTCGGTCGGGAGGCAGACAAGAGCGTGGTATCCCGTGTTCAGGCAGCAACTGGAGGTGAGCCCCGGAGCCTACTGGAGCAGTATCGGCCTTGGACTGGGGGCGCCATTTTCGATGGTGTGGAACCTGGCAGAGCCTTATGAAATCTGTGATCTGGCCCAGCGCTGGCTCGGAGAGTTCAGCAACGACGCCAACCGGTTCATCGACTGGATTCCCGCCGTGTTTGGTGGGCAGACGACGGCTATCCCGCAGCGGAAGGGGTGTTGCCTGAAGTATCTGTTACCCGAAGGTGATTATTGCGGCACCTGTGGTGTCTATCGCAAGCCGCGACTGGCAGCCCTCAGGCACCAACAGCCGAACCCAGGGCCAGGCCAATGGCAACCAGGCCGATAACCGCGCCGGCACCGGCAGCAAGCTTTAATCCTTCAATCATTTCCTGTTCGGGCGTCATTCCTTTTCCTTCCTTCTGTCGCTAAGTCAAAAGGAGGGGGCGAAAATGATTCCCCGCCCCCGGCTTTCCGGTCAGTAAACCCAGGAGACCGTCAGGCTGGCGTTCGCCGGGGCTCCGTAGAAACCCTGGGCAGAAGCGCCAAACTTCTTGAGGCTCTCGATGTATTTCTCATCGGTCACGTTGTTGACGTTCAGCGTGGCGTTCCAGTCACGGGCGAAGTCGTAGCTGGCCATCAGATCCACCACCGCGTAGCTTTCCTGCTCGGTAACGATCTTCGCTCCAGCGTTGGGACCGGTTGTGGCCTCGCCCTGCTCCTGGCTGATGGACGACTGCCAGCGCACCTGGCTTCCGACCTCCAGGCCTTCGACGCCTGGTACTTTCCACGTTCCCCGTAGCTGTGCCAGGTGCTCCGGCACAAAGGATCTGGCAGAGTTGCCATCCGCGTCTTCGATGTTCACGTAGGTGTAGCCAGCGAACAGCTGGATGCGGTCGGTAACGTCACCAACAAATTCAAGCTCGACACCCTCGTTCTGAAGACCGTCGATGCCACGGTAGTAGGGGTCTGCGGTGCCGGGAAATGTGCCGGCGGCCTCTGCCACGTTCTGCTGCTCAGTCTGGAACAGGGCAATAGTGGTGTTCACGCGGTCATCCGCGAACTCACTCTTGAGCCCCAGCTCATAGTTCACGCCATCAATCGGGTCCAGCCGGTCGCGGTTGATGTCCAGTTCGGCTTGTGGGGTGAAGATTTCGGTGTAACTGGCGTAAACGGAATGGTCGTCGTTCAGATCATAGATCAGCCCGGCGTAAGGTGTTTCAACCGCTTCATAACTGGTTGTTTTTGTGAGGCCGTAGCTGGTGCCTTCGCTATCGAGCCAGGTGAGACGAAGCCCGGTAATGGCCGTCAGCCTGTCAGTCAGGGTCCAGCGCGCAGCGGCGTAGGTTGAGGTCTCTCGGTCTGTCCAGTCCGATCCACCGCCATCGCTATCAAATGCGGGTTTCGGATAATCTCCAGTCCATTGCTCCAGTGGTGGAAGAGGAGGCAACGTTTCCGAGGTAAACAAAGACTTGTCTGTCGTCTCTGAACGCGACCAGCTGGCACCTAGAACGAGCTCGTGAGTACGATCTGCAAGGCTGAAGGGGCCGGTTGCATAAATATCCACCATCAACTGTTCAGTATTCAATGTATATTCGCTAGGAAAAGGAGTAACCCCCGTGCCATCGGGAGCTGGCGCGCCCCACCAGTAGAAGAGTTCTGATTCGCTGTCATTCTCCAGCCGGAATACAGTGCCCTTGGCCTGCCAGCCACCAGCCAGTTCCTGCTGCAACTCCACGAAACTGTTGTGCTGGGTGTTATCCCAGTAGGCCCAGTCCGAAGCGGTGCTGGTTGAGCGGGCGAAATCTGTTGCGGTGCCGTCGGTGTAGAACAGCGGCAAAGCGCCCCACAGCGGGCTGTCGGTATCGGAGGTCTGGATGGAGTGGCCCAGTGTCAGCAGCGTGGTGTCCGTCAGATCTGCCTCAAGCACGCCGTAGAACATCTGTTTCTCATTGCTATAACGGTCCAGGTACGAATCCTTGTCCTCGTAACCGGCTACTACCCGGCCACGGATGGCGCCGGATTCTGAAACCGCGCCAGATACATCCCCGACGATACGCTTCTGGTCCCAGGATCCGCCGGTGACAGCAACCGAGGCATTGGTCTCTGCCGTCGGACGTTTGCGGATGAAGTTAACGGTTGCCGATGGATTACCGGAGCCGGTCATCAGGCCATTGGCGCCCCGCACCACCTCGACCCGGTCAAAAAATGCGGTGTCCAGTTCGCCCTGGACGTTATCGTAGACCGCCGGCAGGCCGACGCCATCATACTGGAAGTTGTTGATGTCAAAACCGCGGGAGGTGTAATAGGTGCGATCAGTCTCAACCGATTCTACCGTCACGCCGGTGGTGCCTTCGAGAACATCGTTGATATCGTTCTGTGCAAAATCGTCCATCTGCTCGCGGGTCACCACCGTTATTGCCTGCGGTGTTTCCCGGTGGCCGAGCTCCATCTTCATGGTTGTTGTGGTAGTGCCACTGGTGTAACTGCCGGTGGACTCTGACGACACCTCGCCGCGCTCGGCGGATACATCCAGTGCCTCCAGTGTTATGGGCTGATTTTCCTGGGCAGAAGCGAAAGCGGGCAGGGTTGTACAAACGATCGCGGTGAACAGCGCCTTGCGGCGGAACAGGGGTTCCGGAATTCGGGGCATCTTTTTCTCCGTTGCAGGGTTCAGTGTGGGCTCAAGTCTTATTTGCTTATCTTAATACGAATCATTATCGTTTAAAACAAAGAATCACTGATTCCCTGATTTTTTAGGGCCCGACCTGTTTTCTCTGCAGACAAGGCTCCTCGCAGGAGCGCTCCAACTGCTATCCTCAAATATCAACAGGTATTGAACGGCGCCAACAGAAACGGAGGTTCCCATGCGAACTTGTAAACGCCTGATCCTTGGCCTCAGTTTTGTGCTTGCTTCAGCACCGGCCCTGTCGGAACAGACATTCTCTTCCGACAAAGCGGAATTCCGGCTGGAAACGGTGGCACAGAATCTTGAACATCCCTGGAGCCTGGCGTTTCTGCCAGACGGCTCCCAACTGGTCACCGAGCGTGAGGGCCGATTGCGGCGCATTCGGGATGGCAAACTGCAAGAAGAGCCCGTCAGCGGCGTGCCTGATCTGGTGGTTTCAGGCCAGGGCGGACTGCTGGATGTCATCCTGCACCCGGAATTTGACGACAACCGGACCCTGTTTCTCAGTTATGCCCACAAGATCAGCGGCGAAGGCATGACCACACGGGTGGCAAGGGCGAAGCTCGAAGGCGATCGGTTATCCGATGTCGAGGTTATTTTCGAGGCATTGCCGCGGGGTAACACAAGCCGCCACTTCGCAGGCCGAATGGAATTTGACCGGGATGGTTACCTGTACGTTGCCGTGGGGGACCGTGGTGAGATGGACCGCGCACAGAAAACCGACGACGACGCCGGTGGCGTTCATCGCCTGACCACTGACGGAAAACCCGCACCCGGCAATCCGTTCACCGACGACCCTTCCGTAAACGACACCTTCTTTACCTACGGCAACCGCAACATCCAGGGCATGACCATTCACCCGGACACCGGCGAAATCTGGAGCCATGAGCATGGGCCCAGGGGTGGTGACGAAATCAATATCATTCGTGCCGGCAACAATTATGGCTGGCCCGACGTCACCTACGGCATCGACTATTCAGGGGTACCGATTACTGACAGGACCACCATGGAGGGCGTAACCGACCCACTGCATTACTGGGACCCCTCCATCGCCCCCTCCGGCATGGCCTTTTACACTGGTGACGAGTTTCCCGAATGGCAGGGGGACCTGTTCGTGGGGGCGCTGAAAATGCAGAAACTGGTGCGGCTGAGCATCGAAAACGAGGATGTCAAAGAGGAAGAGGATCTTCTGGAAGGCCTGGGGGAGCGCATCCGCGACGTACGGATGGGGCCTGACGGCGCCCTCTGGTTACTGACAGACCATTCCGATGGCAAGGTTTACCGGATAGTACCTGCGGAATGATCCGGCACCGTCAGTTCGGATCATAGCTTCTTTCGGTTTTGTCGTACTGGGGAATATCATCGGTAATGGCAAACCAGTCCGACTTGGAGCCGACATAAACGTGTGATGCCGGCCCTTTGCCCAGAGGCTCGTTGATCATACCGACCCGCAGACGCAGGATACCGGGAATGGCATCAACCCGGCTGTAGAGCTGGCTGCCACAGCGTGGACAGAAACCCCGGTACTTGCCGGGGCGGGATTCGTATTCGCGGATCAGTTCCTCACCCGCCGTAAATCGGGCACGGATTTTCTGTATCGGCGCACTGGCGGAAAACGCGCTGCCGTGGGCGCGCCGGCACTGGCTGCAGTGGCACAGAGCAATCGGTCCCAGCGGGCCATCGTATTCCAGTTTGATATCGCCGCAAAGGCATTGCCCTGTCAGCATGATTTGACCTCGATCGTTAATCGGCTTGCCGTGTTTCAGGGCCGGTATGATAACCACCCGGCACTTGAAGAACCAGCGGGCGAACACCAGATACAGGTCACAGCGTTCACAAAGGAGGACACCATGGCATTCAGCACACTTCCGAAAATCGGAATGGGTACGTTCCGTCTGAAGGGTAATGATGCGAGAGACGCGGTGAAAAGCGCCCTCTCACTCGGTTACCGGCATATCGATACCGCCCAGATGTATGAAAACGAGTCTGAAGTGGGCGATGGCATTACCTCCAGTGGCATTCCGCGTCGCGAGATTTTCCTGACCACCAAAATCTGGTACGACCAGCTTCGCCGCAGTGACCTGATCAACAGCCTCCACGATAGCCTGGCACGACTTAAAACGGACCACGTGGACCTGACCCTGATCCACTGGCCGTCACCGGACGACGAGGTGCCCATGGAAGAATATCTCGGTGCCTTGCGCGACGCACAGCGGGAGGGGCTGACAACACACATCGGCATTTCGAACTTTACCTGCGCCCAGATGGACCAGGCGAAGGCTATTCTGGGAGAGACGCCCATCTTCACCAACCAGGTAGAGGTACACCCCTTCTTCGCCAATCGCAAGGTAGTCGGCCATGCCCAGAAGCTGGGCATCACTGTGACGGGCTATATGCCTCTTGCCGTGGGCAAAGTGATGGAAGATGAAACCCTGATCCGCATCGGCCGTGAGCACAATGCGTCACCGGCGCAGATTGCCATTGCCTGGATTGCCTCTCGTGGCGTGGTGCCAATTCCTTCATCGACCCGGCCCCAGCACCAGAAGGCCAACCTGGATGCGCTCGACATACCCCTCAGTGCAGAGGAAATTGCCGGGATCGACAAGCTGGACCGGGGCGAGCGTATTGCTAATCCCGATTTTGCACCGGCCTGGGACTGAACCAGAAGCTCATGACCGTCAGCACCAGCGTGAAAAGCGGGAGGACAAACATCAGCCGGGTGCCGAGGGTCCACAGAGTTGCTGCACTGAACACAGACCACAGCAACGGCAGCAGCAGAAACAGCCAGCGAACCCGCCTCGGTAACAGCAGCAGGCAAGGCACTGATGCAGCAATTGTCACATCGGGCGCAATCCCGAACAGCGCAATGGCCTGCCAGTTGCCGGACTGGGCCACGGCCAGCAGAGACAGCAGCGCTGTCATCGCCAACCAGGCGGTGCCGGCATGCCATTGGCGTGCAGGCTTTTCAGGGCTTCCATCCCACGGCCAAACCAGGGCCGCTACCGTCAGCAGCGCGGCCTGCAGAATAAAAGCCCAGCCAAACCAGGTGGCTGGTATGTTGATGGGGCCGTAATACTCCATCAGGAACCCGGCACCACTCCATATCCATGCTGCCGCCAGCAGCAACAGAACGGCCCGTTTCGCAGGCTTGTCGCCGCGCACCAGCAGCCCCGCAACCAGCACCATCATGGCAACCGCGCCGCCCTGCCAGGGCCAGAAATCCTGATTGATACGAACAAAGAGCCGGAGAAACACCTCCGGCCCGAACATCAGGAAATCCGACAGCGAGTAGCTGAACCAGAATACGTCAGTCATAACCCCGCCACGTAGTCGGCCATTTGCCGGCGCTGTTGCTCATCCGGAAGGTTCCCGTACTGCGCTCCCATGTTCTCTTCCATGTGTTTCACTTTGGTTGTCGCCGGAATGGCACAGGTAACGGCGGGATGGGACACGATGAACTTGAGGAAAAACTCTGCCCAGTTGCCGCACCCTGCCTCTGCCGCCCATCCGGGCAATGGTTCGGACTGGTAGCGACGGAACAGGCTGCCCCCCTGGAACGGGCGGTTGGCGATGACGGCAATGCCCCGCTCTCTGGCCAGAGGCAGCAGCCGCTGTTCGGCTTCCCGGTCCAGCACATTGTAGGTGAGCTGCACAAAATCCAGCGGCTCCTGCTCCATTATTCGTGCGAAATCCCGGTGGCGGCGCCCGTGGGAGGTGGTGATACCCAGATAACGGATATCCCCGTCCGCCTTCATCTGTTTGAGGGTCTCAAGGTGAGGTTCCCAGGCCAACAGGTTATGTACCTGCTGCAGATCGAAACGATCGATACCCCACTTCCGGCGCGATGCCCTGTCCTGTTCCCGTGTGGCGCCACCGTCGCGGGTCCAGATCTTGTTGGCGCCGAATACCCGCTCATGGGCATTGAGAGCATCCAGTGCCTCGCCCATCACGTCGTCGGCCGAGCCATACATGGGCGACGAGTCCACCAGCGTGCCCCCCCATTCGAAGAACGTCTTCAACACCTGCGTACGCTCACTCACAAGATGCTGATCGCCACCCACATTGAAGGTGCGCCAGGTGCCCATGCCAATCACGGGAAGTGGTTCTCCCGAAGACGGAATCGGCCGCGTGATAGCTTCTGCGCCGGGCGCAGCCATCAGCGCCGACATGCGAACTGAAAGGCCGGCGGCCGCCAGTGTGGCCAGGAACTGCCTTCGGGTCCATTGTGTTGCCATAGCTCAGTCTCCGGTATCCATTGCGCTCATGATTGCATTACGTACCCGCACAACTTCAGTTCAGGTTCTGCCCTTGTTGATATCCTAACGCTGAGGATGCTCGTGCGCTAACCTGTTGATTAAATGGAGCACTTACAACTATTAACAAAAAGCCAGTATAAACAACGACACTACTGGCATTTTTTAACGTCATATATAGTCTCTCCACATAGTACGGGCAGGAATTTTGGGCTATTGTAGGTAGATCGAGAATCAACGAGCGTTGCACCATGCTGCTGACGGCACGAAGCCATTGTTACAAGACCCATAACGGAACAGGCCGCCAGCAAAGTCGGGCAGTGCCGCGCCTGCTCGTTTCTGCCATGGTGCTCTTACTCTCATTGGGCACCGCATCCGCTTCCGATTCATCGACCACCACCGAAACAGCCACCCCATCCAAGAAAACCTGGAGCGGCCAGATGCGCGATTACGCCTTTCGGTCGCTGAATGACGAGCAGGCGTTGAGCATGGCTGCGATTCCCCTCAACGGCCCGGGCATTGAGCAGTATATTAACGCCGACGCGCTGATGAGCCCCGGATCCATTATCAAGCTGATTACCACCTATGCCGCGCTGGAAACTCTGGGTCCAACCTATCACTGGAACACCAGCTTTTATACCGATGGTGACCTCGTGGGCGACACGCTCAACGGCAACTTCTATGTTGATTTGGGCGGAGATCCGAAACTGACCATCGAGCGCCTCTGGAGCACCCTGATCGAGCTTCGCGGCATGGGCATCAGCGCCATCCATGGCAACCTGGTACTGGATGGCGACGTGTTCAGGCTGGCTGACGGACTGCCCGGCTTCGACGACAATGGTGACAACCCCCATGCGCCGTTCCTGGTCCAACCGTCACCCTACCTCACCAATCTTAACCTGGTGCACTTCCAGGTACGGGCCGACGAACGCGGCACCCAGGCCTGGAGTGCGCCCTCGCTGAACGATGTTGTGATCGACAACAGGGTAACCGCAGTAGCCGAAGGGCCCTGCCCTGCCCGCAGACGCTTTGACTGGAAACCGATCTTCCACGAGGACCACCGGGTAACCGTCAGGGTCACCGGTGAATTACCCCGGGGCTGTCGCACAACCGCGTATCTGTCTGTGTTGCCTCACGAGCAGTACACCGCTTCCCTGATACGCTCGCTGCTTACCGATATGGGCATCGAGATCAGCGGCAAGAGTCTGCTGGCCAGCACACCGGAAGATGCCCGGCTGTTACTGAAAACCACCTCGCCTGACCTGGTGACGATGGTGCGGGACATCAACAAGTGGAGCAGTAATGTCATGGCCCGTCAGCTGTTACTGACCATTGGCGCCGAGTACCGGCTGGACAGCGATGAAGATGACCGGGTTGCCGGCATCCGCGTGATCTACAAGTGGCTTCAGGACAAGGGCATCAATACTGCTGGCATGGTTATCGATAATGGCGCCGGCCTGACCCGTCACGGCCGCATCACTGCCCGCCAGGGCGCACAGATTCTTCAGCACGCCTGGAACAGCGATTACTCAGCCGATCTGATGGCTTCCATGCCGCTGATTGCAATGGACGGCACAATGGCCAGACGGCTTAGAAATGCCGGTCTTGACGGCAAAGGCCGCATCAAGACCGGATATCTGGAAAACGTACGCTCTATTGCCGGCTTTACCCGGGATGATACAGAGACTACCTGGGCCGTTGTCGGCATGGTCAACAATGACCCGGCCTGGAACGGTCAGGCGGTACTGGACCGGATTATCTATTCTCTCCACCATCGTCCACCTACCGGAACAACCCTTTCCCGGGCGCCGTCCGGTGGCACCGGGATTCGCTGATCCCAACACTCCCAAGTGACTGACTCCGGATACCTGCATCCAGCGAGTCATCGGGGTCGAATCTCACCGCCTCACTCCGTGACTGGCGAAGTTTATTGCCATTCCATCAGGCCAGATGCTGAACTGGCTGCTAACCTTAATCGTAACCGCAGCAGATATCCTGATTGTGGAACGCATTCCCTGAAGCCGGGGTTCGAAATACAGGGTGTCTGATCAAGTTCAGGCAGGGCTACCGTCCCTGCCCTTCACTGTAAGGAGATAGTGCATGAACAAGCATACTTCGATGTTAGGCGCTGCCAGTATTCTCGGCATCGCGGTCATTGTAGGTGGCTGTGCCAGTTCCGCCGAACGGCCGGATGGAAAGCTGCAAACCGCAGAGTCTGCTATCCAGCAGGCGGTGTCCTCGGATGCCAGGGAATTTGAGCCGGTATTGCTTAACCAGGCACAAAACAAAGTAGCCGATGCCGAAGAACTGATCGAAAAGGAAAACTATCGGCAAGCTGGCCGGCTTCTTGAGCAGGCAACCGTGGATGCGCAGCTGGCCGGTGCCCGCTCAGACACCACGAAGGCAAAGCAGGCGGTAGAAGAGATCAATAGAAGCATCGAGTCTCTGCGCCAACGAATTGAAAATCGCCAGTAAGGCCTCAGCGGAAAAAGGAGATTGTTATGAACAAGCGCAACATGACTTTGGGCATGGCGGTAAGCTTTTCTGTGCTGGTGGCCGGATGTGCCAGCACACCCCAGGACAACGAAAAGGTCGATGAGGCCAGGACCGTCTACGAAGAGATCAGGGATGATCCGAACGTCGCCCGCAGTGGAGATCGCCAGTTAAGAAGCGCCAGGAACCAGTTGTCCCGCGCCGAAACCCTGCTCGAAGAAGGCGAAGACGTGGCCGAGATTGAGCACGCTGCCTACCTTGCCAAGCGCCACGCCCAGATTGCCAGAGAGCAGGGCCAGCGGGCCGAATTGCAGCAACAGATCACTTCTGCCGAAGAACGTCGCAAGGAACTTGAATTGCAGATGAGCTCCAGCGCCGCTGAAGAAGCGAGACGGGAGGCTGAAGAACTCCGCCGTCAGATGGAAGAAATGCAGGCCGAGCAAACAGACCGGGGAATGGTGCTGACATTGGGTGATGTGCTGTTCGACCTCAACCGGGCAGAACTGAAGCCTTCCGGTGAAGAGACTGTTGAGCGGCTGGCAGAGTTCATGAAAGAGTATGAGGAGCGCCGTGTGCGTGTGGAGGGCTACACAGACAGCACCGGCGAGGCATCCTACAACCAGGCGCTGTCTGAGCGCCGTGCGGAAAGTGTGCGTGATGCACTGGTGGCGATGGGCATCAGCCCCGACCGGGTAGAAACCAAAGGATTTGGCGAACAATACCCGGTAGCAAGCAATGAGACTTCTGGCGGACGACAACAGAACCGCCGGGTAGAAATTGTCATCTCCGACCAGGAAGGCAATATCGATACGCGGTAATGGGATTCCGGAGATGTAAGCTAAAAAAAGCCCCGGATGATCCGGGGCTGAACTATCAACGCTTTGAATAGTTATACCTGATTACGTGTTGAGCCCCTTGACCGGATCAGTTTGGCTATCAATTGAATACCGACTACGCAATAGAATTCCATCTGAAAACTTTCCATCAACGTATCATCCGGACAACGTATCAGGGTTGAATTCCATGTTGCGCCCCGTGTGTATTGCATTAATCGGTTTGCTGCTGCTGGCAGGATGCAGCTCCACCAAACTGGCCTACCGCTATGCGGACTGGGGCATTATCTGGTGGGTGGACGACTATATTCCCATGACAGCGGAGCAGGAATCCCGGCTTGAGCAGGACATACGGGAGCTCCGCCAGTGGCACTGCAGCACTGAACTACCTCTCTATTCCCGGTGGCTGACTCAGCTGCATAGCGATGTTCACGCTGGTGACCTGGACCAGGCGACAGTTGCCGGCCATCAGGAAACGCTGTTTTCTTTCTTCCAGCCCTTGGTCAATCGGGCGAAGCCTGCAGCTACCCGCCTTCTGGCAAGTCTGAGTGATGACCAGGTGCAGCAGCTGGCCGCCAATATGGAGGACAGCCAGGAAGAGCTGGAAGCCGAATTCCTGGCGGACAGTCCCGAGAAAACCAGGGCGGCCCGGGCGGAGCGCACCATTGAGCGGATTGAGCGTTGGCTGGGCTCACTGAACAAGCGCCAGCGGGAAACTGTCAGCGCCTGGTCCGGCGCCCGTGGTGAACAGACCGAAATCTGGCTGGAAGGCCGGCGCAACTGGCAACAGGCCTTGCTGGAGGCCCTGAAGGAAAGAAGGGATAGCGATAGCTTTGCCGACCGGATCAGTTACCTGATCGACAACAACGAAGCGGTACGCGGGAAAAGGTATCAGCAGATGATTTCCGAAAGCCGGACAGCGCTGTCGGAACTGATGACCGAACTGTTACAGCAGGCGGATCAACGCCACCTGGATCACCTGGCGGAACGCGCGGCGGAACTGGAAAGAGATTTCGATACCCTCGCCTGTGCCAGCGAGGATACCGAAAGCGGTAATGGCTGACGTCAGATCGTCAGATAGCCACCGTCCACATTGATGCAGGTGCCTGTGGTGTAACTGGAGGCACCAGAGGCCAGATAAAGCACTGTCCCCGCCATTTCATCAGGATCGGCCACCCGCTTCATGGGGATGTGGGCCATGGCCTGCTTCTTGATGGCTTCGTTGCTGGTCAGCGCACTGGCGAATTTGGTGTCGGTCAGGCCCGGCAACAGGGCATTCACCCGCACATTCTGCTGACCCAGCTCCATGGCGAAGGATTTGGTCATGGAGATGACCGCTGCCTTGGTTACCGAGTAGATACCCTGGTAATGGCCAGGATTAACACCGTTGACGGATGCCACATTGATGATAGAGCCCCCGCCATTTTTCTTCATTATCTGCGCACCACGGGCACACATAAAGAAATAACCGCGAATATTGACGTCAACTGTCTTGTGATAGGCGCCCAGGTCCGTGTCCTCAATCGGGCCGAAATAGGGATTGGCCGCCGCGTTGTTGACGAGGATATCCAGCTTGCCGTGTCTTGATTCGATGTGCTGCCAGATGTCTTCTATCTGGTCCATTTCACCGATGTGGCAGGCATAGGCCTCGGCACTGCCACCAGCCTCGCGAATGCTGCCGGCCACGGCTTCGCAACCGTCGATCTTGCGGCTGCTGACAATCACATGGGCGCCATAGCTGGCCAGGGTGCGGGCGATGCTTTCACCAATACCGCGGCTGGCACCGGTGATCAGGGCAACTTTACCGCTCAGGTCAAACAGGTCTTGCTTGCTCATTCTTCACCTCAATTCGTTATCGGAAGGTCACCAGGGAGGCGTCTTCAGCTTCCAGATGACTGTAGTTGTTAAAAACCGCGAGGCTGCGGCGGGGCCCTGAGTGCAGAATCCGGGTAACGCTGGTATTGGCAATGACAGAATTTATGTCCAGGGCTTTACGGTCACTCAGTTGCAGCAGATGTTGGGCGATAACGGCAATGGGGCCGCCGGAAGTGGACACCAGGGTGTCGCCGCCGTCTGCGTATTCAATCAGTTGCTCCAGTGCCGTGATCACCCGTTCGCGGAAATCGCCCCAGGTTTCGGCGTACTCGCCATCGTGCTCACCACCGACCCATCGGGCCATGGCTTCCTCGAATACCTGCTGGAAAGCTCTCGCGGGTTTGGGAAAGGCGGCGAGATCCCGCGTCATACGCTCACGGTCCTGCCATTCCGGACGCAGACGCTCGACCACCTGGAGATGGTCGAACTCGTTGAAGCCCTCAACCACCTGCATATCCGGCAGCGCATCGCCGTAACCACTGGCAAGGGCTTCCACGGTTTCCCGGTGGCGCTTCATATTGCCGCCGAATACCGCACTGGGCGTCACTTTGCCCGCCAGCCAACGGCCAAGAACATGACTCTGCTCCCAGCCACGGGGCGACAACTGGTCGTAGTTTTCCTCGCCGAAACTGGCCTGGCCATGGCGAATCAGATAGATCGTTGCCATTACAGTTCACTCGCCTCAATCAGCCTCTGGCAGCGCTTTTCCAGGTAATTGGCGGCATGGCCGAACGCCGCAAAACGCTTGTCTCTGGTCTGGCCATGGTAATAGCGGTAATAGATCTGCTGGACAATCACCGCCAGCCGGAAAAGGCCGTAGATTTCATAAAAGTCGAAGTTGTCGATTTCAACGCCGGATTTTTCCGCATAGTAAGCGACCATTTCGTTGCGAGTCAGCATACCTGGCCGATGGGTGGGTTGCCGACGCAGCATCTGGAAAGCACCTTCATCGTCTGCTTCAACCCAGTACGCCAGGCTGTTGCCCAGATCCATCAGTGGATCGCCAATGGTGGCCATTTCCCAGTCCAGCACACCAATCACTTCAAACGGGTTGTCCGGGTTCAGCACCACGTTATCGAAGCGGTAGTCGTTATGAATGACCACCTGGGCAATGTCCTCCGGCATCTTGTCACTGAGCCAGCCCATGACGGCTTCAAAATCGCCCACGTCGTCG
This sequence comes from Marinobacter orientalis, assembly GCF_004792665.1. Lineage (GTDB taxonomy): Bacteria > Pseudomonadota > Gammaproteobacteria > Pseudomonadales > Oleiphilaceae > Marinobacter > Marinobacter orientalis. The sequence goes on along the minus strand of NZ_SRZX01000003.1, from coordinate 234,723 downwards.
GTTCTGGCCTTGCGGAAACGGTCACTCCAGCCGCCAATCTGGCGCTGAACATAACCGGGGCCTTTGCCCAGCTTATCCAGACCCGTGGCTCTGGCATCGACACTGTGCAGGTCCACCAGCTTGTCGATCACATTCAGGCACAGCTTGCGGGTATCCGCCTCGCTGAGCTCAAAATCTGCGGGGAAATCCTGGCGCAGGATGATGCCTTTCAGGCGCTCCATGACGTAAAAATCGCAGCCCAGTACGTCATGGTCGTCGCAGATGGCAACGATGTCGGGAACATAGGGAAATTCGGGCTTGAGGGCCCGCATCACTTTCGCTTCCCGCAGCATGTCGTGGGCGGATTTGGCGATCTTTCCGAACGGCGGCCGGCGCAATACGTAGGAACGGTCACCGTAATCCACCTGGTAGGTGAGGTTGGACGCACCACCGGGGTACTGCCTGATCGCAGGCACGCCTTCCAGGTCCGGAACGGCCTGCTTCATGAAGCGGTCAACAGCCGCGACATCCAGCTCTTCGCCTTCGCGGATATCAACAGCCTGGTCGATCTGGGTCATTCAGGGCTCTCCTCTGTTTCCAATATGGCAGCCGGCCGCGTTCAGGTCTTGCCGCCCATTTTCTTCATCCAGCGCCTGCTTTCCTGGTGCATCAGCCAGTCAAATGCTTTGGGCGCGTGGCGCTTGACCATCCACATCCGGCGTTCTTTCGCGTGGGGCAGCACCCAGAAATCACCCTTCTCCACTGAGCGGATGATATCGTCAGCCACATCCCCCGCAGTGATGGTGGAGCGTTTCATCAGCTTGTTCACGTTCTGCTGTATGCCGGGAATATCCGACCGCATGCTGCTGGTCAGGTTGGTCTGGAAAAACGCCGGGCACACACAGCTGACGTGAATACCGGAATCTCTCAGTTCCTGGCTAAGGGTTTCCGAGAGCGCAATCACACCGGCCTTGGATACATTGTAGCTGTCCATCAGCGGCGCGAGCATAAGCCCTGCCATGGAGGCAATGTTCACAAATGCGCCGGTGCCCTGTTTCTTGAACTGGGGGGTAAAGGCCTTGCAGCCCCGAACAACACCCAGCACGTTGATGTCCATGATCCATTCCCAGTCGGCCATGGTGGTGTCTTCAATGGAGCCTGCGGAGGCAACACCGGCATTGTTCACAACGACGTCCACCCCACCCCACTTACCGGTAAGATCCTCACAGATTTTCTCCAGATCCGTCAGCCGGCGCACATCGCACTCAACGAAGTAACCTTCGCCACCAGAATTGTTGATTTCCCGCTCAACAGCAACACCCTGTTCCCGATTAATGTCACCAATGCAGACTCTGGCGCCTTTCCTGGCATACTTCAACGCAATCGCCCGGCCCAGACCACTGGCCCCGCCGGTTATAAATACTCGCTGTGTCATCTGTGTTTCACCGTTGTCTTAGTTATCTGAGTTCGTTTTATCTGAATCCGTGCAAGAGCTGGAGCCGGATTACTCTTCCAAAACACGCTGTGAATACGTCCCTGTACGCTCCGCTCCGCCATCCATGGCTCCGCAGGGTTTTGGAAGAGTAATCCGGCTCCAGCTCCCCAACATGTCAGTGAACTGCTTGATCCCCGCTCGACACTGAAACGCACTGAAGTCCGACTCCCAAAATTCGACTGAGCGGACGGACGGGGCGTTCTGAAACTGTGCGGAGCCAGGGATGGCGGAGCTCAAGCGCCACATGGATGTGCTTGAGCGTGTTTCAGAACGCCCCGTCCGTCCGCTCACACTCCGAAGTTAGTGGCCTCACTTCCGGTATTTAGCCAACTCCAACCGGGCAACCATCGCCCGGTGAACCTCATCAGGGCCATCAGCCAGGCGCAGCACCCGAGCATAGGCGAACAGCTGGGTCAGTGGGAAGTCGTCGTCGCTGACGCCGGCACCGCCGTGAATCTGGATCGCATCGTCCACAATCTGCTGAAGCATCTGCGGAATCACCGCCTTGATCATGGAGACTTCCTGCAAGGCACCGGCGATACCCTTGGTATCCAGGGCCCAGGCACACTTCAGCGTCAGCAACCGCGCCTGCTCAATCGACATGCGGGCATTGGCGATGATGTCCGGATTGCCGCCCAGTTTGGCAATGGGACGACCAAAAGCCTCGCGGCTGGTGGCGCGCCTGATCAGCAGTTCAAGGGTACGTTCCGCCGCACCAATGGCTCGCATGCAGTGGTGAACACGGCCCGGACCCAGACGGCCCTGGGCGATTTCGAAGCCGCGGCCGGGGCCGGCGATAAAGGCGCTTTTGGGCAGACGCACGTTCTCGAAGGAAACCACACCGTGGCCGTAGGGCTCGTCGTAGGCGCCGAAAACGGGCAGCATGCGTTCGATTTGTACACCCGGGGCATCAAGCGGCACCAGCACCATGGAGTGGCGGCGGTGTTTGTGGGCATCGGGATCGGTTAGGCCCATGAAGATGGCAACCTTGCAGTCCGGGTGGCCGACACCGGTACTCCACCATTTGCGGCCGTTGAGGACAACTTCGTCCCCTTCCACGATGGCTGTGGCTTCCATGTTGGTAGCGTCGGACGAAGCGACGCCCGGCTCTGTCATGCAGAACGCGGAACGTACTTCGCCACTTTGCAGGCGCGGCAGCCATTCGGCTTTCTGTTCGTCAGAGCCGTAGTGGATCAACACTTCCATATTGCCGGTGTCCGGCGCATTGCAGTTGAAGATTTCCGGCGCGATAAAGCTGCGGCCGGTTTCTTCGGCAATCAGTGCATAGTCAGAGTTAAGCAGGCCGCAACCGTTTTTCTCGTCCGGAAAGAACATGTTCCAGAGGCCTTCGGCCCTGGCCTTTTCCTTCAGTTCCCTGATCACAGGCAGCACGACCCAGCGGTCTTCCTGCGCCATCAATTCCTTGTGGTACTGCTCTTCAATGGGGAAGATTTCTTGCTTCATGAAGGTTTTGACGCGCTCGAGATAGTCCTGACCTTTTTCGGAAATCGTGAAATCCATCGCCGTATCCTCGTGGTTTGACCGATATGGGACCAGTCTAGATTTCCCCGAACTATTACGCGACTGAATTATTCTTATCCTTTATCATAAGAGCCGTTTATTCACCACCAGGAGGCACCCTATGGCACTCAACCGGCTGGATCTGAACCTGCTGCATGTATTCGACACCATCTACCGGGAAGGCAGTCTGACCCGTGCCGCCAGGGCCCTGCATCTTACCCAGCCGGCAGTCAGCCATTCCCTGTCACGGTTGCGGGAGCATTTCGACGACCCACTGTTCAGCCGTCAGGGCAACAAGATGGTGCCGACGCCGCTGGCACGCCGTTTCCTGGAATCCATGCGGCCCGGGCTTACCCAGATACAGAGTGCAGTTAACCAGTTTCACGCATTCGACCCCGCCAACCAGCGTAAAACCTATTCGCTGGCGTTACGGGACATTCTGGAGTCCACCTTTTTGCCAAAGCTGATGGGCAGGCTGGAGAGCTATCCGGAGCTGGAGATTATCAGCCAGAGAGTGCCCCGGCGGGATATGGAGACCCAGCTGGCGGCAGGCAAGCTTGATTTTGCCGTTGACGTGCTGTTGCCGGTGAGCAACCAGACCGCCCATGAGTTGCTGCGAAGAGACCGGCTGGTGGTTCTTGCCAGAAAGGGACACCCGCTGACCCGCGAGGGGCTGACCATGGAAAATTACCTGGAGGCAAAACACGTACTGGTATCATCCCGTTCCGAAGGGCCGGGCATCGAGGATTTCGAGCTGTCACGGTTCGGGGTGCAGCGGAGCATTCGGTTGAGATGCCAGCATTATTACGCTGCCTGCCGGGTAACGGAAGGAACCGACCTGCTGTTGACCATGCCGGAAAACTACGCCCGGATCATTGCCGAACGCGCGGATATCGACATTCTGTCCGCGCCGGCGGATCTCCCCGCTATTGATGTCCATTTATACTGGCACAAGGCCTATGAACGGGAGCCGGCGCTGCTCTGGTTCCGGGAACAACTGAACAGTATTGCCTGACTAGAAGGCGCCTACGAGCTTCAGGAAACCCAGAAACCCGGCCGCGGTAATGCCCAGCGACGCTGCGACAATACCGAAGCCCCACCAGATAGCAGCAGCATCAGACACCGGCATCTCATGCCCACGCAGCGTGCGGTAAAAAGCCCAGGGGCCAAGAACAAAAGCGCCCAACACCGCGAAGACAAGGCCCACCGCCACACCGGCAAATGTCCATGTCGCCAGCTCGGTAGAGCGTTCCGGCACCTGTTCCTTTACGCCGTGACGAAGCAGGAACTGCTTGCAGAGGAACCAGATCAGGGCGAACAGGACAATGACGAAAATGAGTCCGCCAACGATGGTAATCAGGCGATAGAACAAAGTTTATTATCCTCGATAGTTTTTCTGGCAGGGAAAGTAAGGCTCCGGCAGACACTCGAACCCCGGTTTGGCAAAGAGGTAGCCCTGAAACAGGGTAATGCCCTGTGACCGCAACCAGAAGTATTCTTCTTCAACTTCCACGCCCTCGGCCACAATTCGACCGCCAAGCTGCGTCATCATTGTGATGATACCGGCAACAACCGCCTGTTTGTTGGGTTCTTGATGAATATCCCGTACCAGGGCCATATCAAGCTTGAGCAGATCGGGTGGGCTTGCTATCAGGATGTTGTAACGTGAATAGCCGGCACCAAAGTCGTCCAGGGCGGTGTGAAAGCCCATCTCCTTATAGGAGTTGATGATATTTACAAGATGATCCAGTGAAGACAGATCTTCAGTCTCAATCAACTCAAAGATGATCTTGCGGGTATCAAAGTTGTAATTTTGTGCCGCGGCCAGCGTGGTTCTGATGCAGTACTCGGGGTTGTAGACGGCATTGGGCATAAAGTTGATGCTGAGCATGGTTTTCATGCCCAAACGGGCCGCCAGTTTCACCGCTTTTACCCGGCAGATCTGGTCAAAGGAATAGCGATTTACCTCGTTGACCTTTGACAGCACACTGAACGCGCCTTCACCCTCAGGCCCGCGAACCAGGGCTTCGTACGCATAGACACTTTCGTCAGTAATATCAACAATCGGCTGGAACGCGAAGGTGAATGAAAAATCGAGGCCCTCTCCGCAAGCACATTGCTCACAATGAGACTCATCAAACAATTCGGTTGGCTTATCCACTCAAACTCCTGAACAACGTAACAGCTCAATAAACAGGACCCGACATCTTAAAGCAATACAATCAACTATAGCCATCCAGTCATTGCCGGTAAAACCAAGTATTGTTAAATCGTGTGGATTCCCCGTGTCACATGACTACACTGAACCACACATCTTTCGTTACCAACAAAGCGACCCCAAAGGAGTATCCGGAATGGTCCAGAAAATCCGTATTGCCGTCACACCCGGTGATGGCATAGGCCCTGAAGTGGTTGCCGAGGCAGTGCACTGCCTGGAAGCACTGAGATCCAGCCACAACCTTCCACTCGAGTGGACACGGTTTCCCTGGCCCTCCCATGCCTGGCACGAAGAGAAAGGCGAATCCATGCCAGCGGATGCCCTGGACCAGCTCAAAAAGTATGACGCCATCCTCCTTGGCGCTCTCGGGGATCCCGGGCCGGTAGACGATCCTGACCGCTACCTGTTACCGGACAGCATCTCCCTGGCACCGCTGCTGGATATGCGCAAGGGGTTCGACCAGTGGGTCTGCGAGCGGCCGGCCAGGCTTCTCCCCGGCGCCCGCCAGTACCTGGCCGACGAGCGCGCCAAAGACATCGACATGCTGGTGATTCGCGAGAACAGCGAAGGCGAGTACGTGGGCCAGGGTGGGCGGCTCCGCAAAGGATTGCCGGACGAAGTAGCAACCCAGATGGAGGTGTTCACCCGCCGGGCCACCGACAGGATTATCCGCTACGGTTTTGAACAGGCTCGCCTGCGGGCCGCAGCCCGCGCCGAAGAGGGCAGAACCCGCCATTTCCAGACACTGGACGGCAAAACCTGCGAAAGCCAGGTCTGTATCGTCACCAAACGCAATGCACTGCGTTATTGGGGTGACATGTACACCGAAGCCTTCGAGGAAATGGCAAAGCAATACCCGGATGTGGCAACGCACCATGAGCTGGTCGACGCTGCCTGCATGAAGTTTGTTCAGGCGCCCTGGGCTTTTGATGTGGTGGTTGCCAGCAACCTGCAGGGCGACATCCTGACCGACCTGGCGGCGGTGCTGTCCGGCGGCATGGGAGTGGCACCCTCCTGCAACCTGAACCCGGACGACCCGGACATGCCATCCATGTTCGAGCCAACCCACGGAAGTGCGCCAGACATCGCCGGACAAGGGCTGGCCGACCCGACTGCCATGCTCTTTACCACGGCACGCATGCTGGAATGGCTGGGGCGGAATAACCCGGCAGTAGCCGATGCCGGACGGGAATTATTCGATGCCGTTGCCGCGGATCTGGCAGAAAATGCCGGTACCAGGCGAGGCACCCAGGAAATCGGCAAGGCCGTCCGTGACCGCCTGAAATAGCCTACTCGGCCATCACAAACTCCAGCCGGCCCGGGGCCACCCTCACACCCATGGGGACCATTCCGAACATACGCTGGGCAAAGTCTGTCTCATCCAGCCGGTACACAGGCATGGTCTCCAGCATCTGGGCAACAGCTCGCATCACGGTGTCGGTTACCGGCTGCAGGTCGCCCTTGAAATATGGCGAATCAATGCTGCTCTCGAGTAATTGCAGACGGCGGATGTAAATTGCTTTTTCCTCGCTGTCGTAGACCGGGGCCCCTTCCACTTTCAGGGCAATGTCCACCGGCAGCTTTGCCAGAAGAGCGTTGAGGGATACCTGGCCCCGCAGATCAATCACCGCCACGTCACGGCCGTCCGGCCCCAGGGTGATATCCGCATTGCTCAGGCTCAGGCTGAGAGGTGAGCCGCTTTGCAGTTGTTGCTGGTCAAAGTCACTGACGGTGTCCTGGAGGTGTCGCTCCAGTGTTGCCTCGGATATGGAATAGGGGGACAGGCTGGCGCAGCCCGCCAGTAACGCCAGGGAAATCAGGGCAAACGTCGATAACAGACGCTGCGGTGTTGTGAACATCAGGGGACTCTCCTTATTGGTGCCTTATTCGTGCTCGCCTTATTCATTCTCGGGCCGGACATCCACTGAGGGTGTCAGGTTTTCGTCAAGAACCACATGAACCACGATTGGCTGGCAGCAAACCTGGCAATCTTCCACATATTCCTGATCGGTCACTGAGGGATCGACGCTGATTTCCAGCGTCTCCCAACAGTAGGGGCATTGCACAAACACCCAATCCAGAGCTGACATGATCGTCAGAACTGCTGCTTGGCCATCCAGGGAATGATCCTGTCGAACGCCTCTTCCAGCTTTTCACAGGTTGTCGAGAAGCTGATCCGGACGGCATTGGTGCAACCTTCACCGAACGCGTCACCGGGTACGAGGCAGACCCCGGTCTCTTTGAGCATCCGCAGCGCCAAATCTGAGCCATCCACATGCGGCGGCAGGTCCGGGAACGCGAAGAAGGCACCACCGGGTTTGTAACCGGTCATATAAGGTGTCTGATCAATCAGCTCCACCACCTTGTCGCGACGTTCCCGGTAGATGTTCACCATGTTCGTGACGCACTGCTGGTCGCCGGTCAGGGCAGCCACGCCGGCGAACTGCGATGGGGTGTTTGCCACCGAGGTGGTGAACATGTGCAGCCGGCGGAGGGACTTGATAGCGGCCTGGCTCGAAATCACCCAGCCTACCCGCAACCCGGCCATACTGTAGGTCTTTGAGAAGCTGCTGATGCACATGATGTTATCCAGGTCCATCGAGCAGTTGAGCACGCTGGCAAAGTCATCATCATCAAAAATCAGGTGGTCATAGACTTCATCTGCATAAACCTGAATACCACGGTAGGCACACTCCTCCAGGATTGTCTCTATGGTACTGCGGGGATACACGGCGCCCGTGGGGTTATTCGGATTGTTGAGAATCAGTGCAAAAGTACGTGATCCCATCGCCCGGATGACTTCATCCGGGTCCAGCTGGTGATCGTTTTCCGCGCGGGTGGGAACAAATTTCACTTCACCGCCGTTCATGCGTATCAGAGGCGCATAAAGCAGGAACGACGGATCCGTTACGATAAACTGCCGCCCCGGCGCTGAGGTGGCTGAAATCGCCAGGTACATGGCCTCGGTGGCACCGCTGGTAACCAGGATGTTATCCCGGGTCAGCTTGCGGTCGTAGCGGGCGCCGTAATAGTCCCGCAGCGCCACCAGTAACTCCGGCAGGCCCGCATCCATGGTGTAACCCGTCTGCCCGGCATTCAGGGCATCGATATAGGCATCGATAACATGTTTTGGTGTCGGCAAATCAGGCTGACCGATGGAAAGATGAATGACATCCTTCATGGTGGCCGCCATATTCACCATGCGACGGATGCCCGGCACCGGTACCGCCTGCATCGCCGGATTCCAACTGGCCTTGTTCTTCCGGTATTTCACTTTACGCGGTTTGGTCTGGCCGGTTTCTTTGTTGGCGGCTTCTGCCATAAACACCTCCTGGGGACGGGGCAAACAATAGATACCCCTGCAGGTTAGACAGTAAACAGGGGGCGTACAAGAGATAAAACAGAAAGATTCAGCGGTCGGACTGAAAGGCTGCCAGCGCTGGCGCTAAAGGGATTACGACCTTTATCCTGTAACGGCTCAGGTTGACCAGCCCACACACAGATACCAGACTGTATTGCTGACATCCGGACTGTCGATTCCCGCGACCGGACGCGGACAAACTGTATTGGCGGAGGACAGATGACCCAACACAAAAAACCGGTTGTGACCGTTCTGACAGCACCCGGAGAAAAAGAACCACCAGGAATGGATGCGCTGCGGGCCCGGGCGGAGGTCCGCTTTGCTTCAGATGAGCCCACCCTCCGGGATACCCTGCCGGGTACGGACGTGATGATGGTAACGGATTTTCGAACCGAAGCGCTTGCCGCCGCATGGCCTTCGGCCGACAAGCTGAAGTGGATCCACGCCACCAGTGCCGGCGTTGATGCACTGATGTTCCCTGATCTGACCGAAGGCGATGTGGTGGTTACCAACGCCCGGGGCATTTTTGACCGCACCATTGCCGAATATGTGCTGTGCACCATTCTGATGTTCGCCAAGGATTTCCCTCGTTCATTGCGACTGCAGGCTGAGCACAAATGGCAGCACCGGGATACCGAGAGAGCCGAAGGCAAGCAGGTGCTGATCGTCGGCGCCGGCTCCATTGGCGGCCAGATCGCCCGGCTTTGCAAAGCTGCCGGCCTGAAACCCCATGGCATTGCCCGCAAGCCACGTCATGACGATCCCGATTTTATTGCTGTACACGGCAATGACGACCTCACGGAGCAGCTGGACCTCGCGGATTTCGTGGTCATCGCCGCCCCGCTGACCCCCCAGACCGAAGGTCTGTTTGACGAGAAGGCATTCAGGGCCATGCGCACCTCTGCGCGCCTGATCAACATCGGCCGCGGCCCGGTGGTAAAGACCGACGACCTGATAGCCGCCCTGAACAACGGCGACATCGCCGGCGCCGCCCTGGACGTGTTTGAAGAAGAACCCCTGCCGGCGGATCACCCACTCTGGGACATGGACAACGTGATCATGACTGCACACATGTCGGGGGATTTCATCGGCTGGAAACGGGCGCTTACTGACCAGTTTCTGGAAAACCTGGACCGGTGGAGCAGAGGTGAAGAATTATTTAATCTGGTGGACAAGAAGTTGGGGTACGCCAGCAAGTGATTTGCCGGGGGGGGTGCCGTCGGTGTGTGGGTGATACCGGTAGTCGTGGCAGAGTCGTCGGATTACGCCTTTCGCTAATCCGACCTACTTTCCGGGGCCTGCTTCACATGTAGGTCGGATTAGCCAAAGGCGTAATCCGACAAAACCACTGGAGGCCTCCCGCTTTTCTGTCTCCATAAAAACTAAAACTGCCTGCGCTATTCAGCTACCAGACAACGACGTATCCGAAGGATCAATTTCCATCTGCTGAATGGCAATCACCGCCTGGGTCCGGTTACGCACTCCCAGCTTCCGGAAAACTGCTGTGATATGCGCCTTGATGGTTGCCTCCGATACATCCAGATCATAGGCGATCTGCTTGTTCAGAAGCCCCTCGGCCAACATACCCAGGACACGGAACTGCTGCGGCGTCAGTGATGCCAGTTTCTCGGAGAAATCGGTCATGTCCGAATGCATCCGCTCGATCTTGTCCGCCACACCTACCGGCAACCAGACATCCCCTTCCAGGACCGCCTGAATTGCCTCGGTAATAGTCGGCAAAGGGGCGGACTTCGGAATGAAGCCAGACGCCCCGTAATCGATCGAACGGCGCATCACCTGCATCTCTTCCGATCCTGACACAACCACTACCGGCAACCCCGGATACTGACCCCGCATGAACACGAGCCCCGAAAAGCCATGGGCGCCCGGCATGTTCAGATCAAGCAATACCAGATCCGCATCCGGGTGCGACTCTACCGCCGCCTGCAGTGCCTTGATGCTGTCAACTTCCACGGTTTTGGCATCAGGTACCGCCTGACTGACCGCCTGCTTCAGGGCTGCCCGAAACAGCGGGTGATCATCGGCGACGATAATGGTTTGTGTCATTCAACAGATTCCTCACAGGTAAACAGCCTGATCACAAGCAGGCCTTACTTGTTACTACGACCGCTGATCAGGTCATCCACTACACCCGGATCTGCCAGTGTGGAGGTATCACCCAGCTGGTCGTGCTCATTTGCCGCAATCTTACGCAAAATCCGCCGCATAATCTTGCCAGAACGGGTTTTGGGCAGCCCAGACGCCCACTGGATGATGTCCGGAGACGCAATCGGACCAATTTCCTTGCGCACCCACTGAACCAGTTCCTTCTTGAGCTCGTCCGAAGGCTCTTCGCCATGAACCAGAGTCACGTAGACATAAATGCCCTGCCCCTTGATGTCATGTGGATAGCCAACCACCGCGGCCTCAGCAACCTTGTCATGAGCCACCAGCGCGCTTTCTACCTCAGCGGTACCCAAGCGGTGACCGGATACGTTCAGAACATCGTCCACACGGCCGGTAATCCAGTAATAACCGTCCTCATCGCGGCGCGCACCGTCACCGGTAAAGTACATACCCTTATAGGTGCTGAAGTAGGTCTGCTTGAAGCGCTCATGGTCACCGTAGATGGTGCGCATCTGGCCTGGCCAGCTGTCCAGGATAACGAGGTTACCCTCGGCCTTGCCCTCCAGGATATTGCCATCATTGTCTACCAGCGCCGGTTTCACGCCGAAGAACGGCACTGTAGCTGACCCGGGCTTCAGATCAATGGCACCGGGCAGCGGCGAGATCAGGATGCCGCCGGTCTCGGTCTGCCACCAGGTGTCCACGATCGGGCACTTGCCGTTACCAATAACGCGGTGGTACCACTCCCAGGCTTCGGGGTTGATGGGTTCACCGACCGAGCCCAGAATGCGCAGGCTTTCACGGGTGGTGCCATTCATGCAGGATTCACCTTCCGCCATCAGGGCGCGAATCGCTGTTGGTGCGGTATACAGGATGTTCACCTTGTGCTTGTCCACAACCTGCCCCATGCGGGAGCTATCCGGGTAGTTGGGCACGCCCTCGAACAGCACAGTGATTGCACCGTTGGCCAGCGGGCCATACAGGATATAGCTGTGGCCGGTGACCCAGCCAAAGTCTGCTGTACACCAGTAAACGTCACCATCGTGGTAGTCGAACACGTATTGCTGGGTCATGGAGGTGTAGACCATGTAGCCACCGGTGGTGTGCAGCACGCCTTTCGGAGCGCCGGTGGAGCCGGACGTGTACAGCATGAACAACGGATCCTCCGCGTTCATCGGCTCTGCGGGGCAGTCGGTCGATGCGTCCTTCATCAGTTCTTCATAGCTCTGGTCACGGCCGTCTGTCCAGGCCACATCACCACCGGTACGCTTGACCACAATCACCTTGTCGACATCGGCACCGGCTTCGTTGTTGAGTGCCGCATCCACGTTCTTTTTCAGCGGAATCTTGCGGCCACCGCGAACACCTTCGTCAGCAGTTACTACAAAACGGGACTTGCCATTGGCTATGCGTGCACCGAGGGCTTCCGGAGAGAAACCCCCGAAAACAACCGAGTGGATGGCACCAATGCGGGCGCAGGCCAGCATGGCAACACCGGTTTCAACAATCATGGGCATGTAAATGGTGACCACATCGCCTTTTTTCACACCCTGATCTTTCAGGACATTGGCGAACTTACAGGTTTCTTCATACAGTTCACGATAGGTCACATGACGGGAATCGGCGGGGTCGTCACCCTCGAAAATAATCGCCGTCTGGTCGCCACGCTTTTCCAGGTGACGGTCCAGGCAGTTGGCGGCAGCGTTCAACTGGCCATCTTCAAACCACTTGATGGAAAGGTTGTCGTAATCATACGTGGTGTTTTTCACTTTCGAGAAAGGCTTGATCCATTCGAGGCGTTTGCCATGTTCGGCCCAGAAGGTTTCCGGGTCCTCCACCGACTGGCGGTACATTTTTTCGTACTGATCGCGGTTCAGCAAAGCCTCTTTGGCCATGTCCGGAGTTACCGGATAAACCTGTTTATCAGTCATTGTGCTCCCCTTTTAGAGTCTGTTGTCATTATCGGTTATGTAATATAGAGCGTGCGGGCAAACAAGCCCTGAAGACGGATACCCATAGTTCAACATGCGTGCCAGTGAACAATGAATTAGACTAACGTCCTAATGCGCCAGCACTTTTAGCCAGAATGACGACTTGACCAGGGGTGACCCCGTTGTTCTGAAGCCGGCCTTTAAAGGATAGACCCACTGGCAGAAACAACAAGTACAGCGACCCGGGGGACAGGGACCTCCGGGCCTGCGGGTTTCAGGCTGCCTTCCTGCGAGGCTGGGCCGCGCGAAGACTGTAGAGCCTGCGTTCACTGAGCGCATAGCGATTGAGACCGCCAAGATGAATCTTGCGCAGGTACAGTTGCCAGTCGATCTGCCGGGCATCCACCGGAAACAGGACCCGGTCCACTTCCGCCGTGCGGGAGGCCAGTGCCAGCAGCCCGTCATTATGGAAAATATAGTCCGGCGCGGTATAGAACCCGAAGATGGTTGCCAGCGACCGTGTTGTATCCAGATTTTTAAGAACCTTCAGCTCCCGGTTCTGGCCTGCCAGCCTGAGCGCCTTGCCGGCGAAGGACAATGGCAAGCGCATACCACCTACTACGACATCAAACAGTTTGCGGTTTACGGCAATAAACGGTTTGGTGGGCTTGCGATAGAACAGCTGGCTGTAATCGGCATAGCTGGATTTCGCCTCGGCCATCAGGTGATCAATGAACTCACCCAGTGAAACCGGATTGCAACTGCCGCTGCAACACTGGTAAATCCTGCGCTGGCCTGGCTCGGCAATCGCTTCTGCCAGCGACAGAATGATGCTGTTGGCAACCAGATCCACCGGAATCACGTCGATGATTCCACTGCGCTTTCCCGGAAAAAGGGACACCTTTCCGCGGGCGTAGGCCAGAATGATGGCATCGGCAACCTTCACACCCTCAATCCAGCCGGGCGATGGTTCCTCAAGCGCACTCTCGATGATAGATGGACGCACGATAGTGAGTGAGCGACCTGACAGGGCCTTCATCAACAGTTGCTCACCGAGCCATTTGGTAAAGGTGTATGTATCACTCCAGCCATAGATATTGGCTTCGCGAATTCCGAGGTCGACGAGTTTTTTCTCGAGCAGTTTGCCGGAATAACGGGAACGGACATCGGCAATCTTGTCCTGCAGCAGGTGCACCAGCTCATCAATTTCATAATAACCGCCGTTACTACGGGGAATGGCTTCGCCTGCCGGCTTGATAACAGACTCGGTCACCTGCCCGGAGTTCTTGCCATTCACATAACAGGTCGATACCTGGATGACGGCCATTTTGCTGTTCAGCCGCGCCAGAGCAGCTATGTTCTCCAGGCACAGGGTGTTGATCTTCAGAGCCTTGTCGAGCTCTTCACGAAAGTTGACACTGGCGGCGGAATTAATGAACGCATCTACCTGGCCCGCAAGCGCCTGGAAGCGGTTGGGTGTCAGGCCGAAACGCGACTCCGTGACTTCACCGGTAATGCAGTGAACACGAGCGTCGATAAAACGCTCGAAGGCCTCGTTATCCTGCTGCCGTAAACGCTCGAATACCGATGAGCTGGCGATTTCGTTGAGGAAACGCTCGCGGGCATCCGGATAGCGTTTGTTGCCCCTGATAAGAAGATGAATGCCGCCGATATCGGGCACCGTACGGATCAGTTTTTCCAGCACCACCTTACCGAGAAACCCGGTAGTGCCGGTAATCAGTACATCTCTGCCTCGTAGCTGCTCCAGAACACCGGACACAGAGGTTCCGGTTTTTGGTTGCTGTTTTGCCATGGCTTGAACTCCTTCTCGTTCTGGCTGTGCGGCCATCAAGTGCAGTGGGTTTCAGAGCAGGAAAGATTGTTTTCCCGACCCTTGCACATTGCATTTTGCGGGCCACGATTCCGGAAAATAAAATCGATCGTTGCACAGAGGACATTACAGTGCGGTGACACAGCAAAGTTACCCTACAAAAAGAGTAAACAACATGACGATTTAATAAGGTGATTTCCAGGAAAAAAAGGCGACAGAAATAAGGGTCAGGATCCCTTCCCGTCAGTATCTGTGAGAGACCGTAATAACTGATCCAGGGAAATATCGGAGGGCTGTTCTCTGAGCGCTCTCACAAGCCGGCTCTGGTCGCCAAAGCTGATACGGTCATAATAGGGAATCCGCTCTGTCCCGGGCGCCTCCCGTTGCGCGCTGTCCTGACCTGAACCGGACTGATCCGGGCCCGGGTCGATCTCAGCGGCGATGTGGCGAAGGTGGGTCGCCAGATGGATCCGCTGATCCTTACCCAGCCGCTCCCAGTCAAGAGCCGCCAGACCCTTCTGGAGAATTTCGATAGTGTCTGCATCCATTGTGCGCCCCAACAGTGCAAAAAAACCGGTAAACGCTTCATCACGCAGCAGAGTTGCATCGCTGTTATCCGCCAGCAATTTCCCGATATCATTGATCAACCGTTTGCATTCCGAAGCCGGATCCGGGGGCGGGCGTTGCTCATCAGGCCGGATGGAGGGGACAGGTGCCGCAGGCGCCGAAGACACGCGATGCCAATAGGCCGCAATTCCGGCTTTTCGTGGAGTGAGCTGGCGCAGTCGCACATTGAGCATATCCGCCAGGGTACGAAACTGGCGACAGGAAGGGTCCGACGTCGGCATCAACGCTACCGGTCGTTGATTCAGCACAGACTGACGCAGCGTTTCATCCCGCCAGATAGCCCCCAGATAATGCAGCTTTACCCCGAGGTGACGCTGGGCCGCAGCCTCGAGGCGCTGAAATACTGATCTTGCCTGGCTGGCGCCCTGGGCCATATTCACCAGCACACTGGGCGTCCGCCTGTAACCGCGACGCAGCAGCAGTTTGATCAGTGAAAAAGCATCCGTCAGCGAGGCGGGGTCGGGAGTGACCACGACGCAGGCCAGTTCCGCCGCTGCAATCATATGCATACCGGTTTTCTGCAATCCGGAAGCGGTATCGATAATCACATAATCGTAAGCTTTCTCGAGTCGGGAGAGGGCCTTCAGTATCCGCAGGCTCTCGTCGGCGGCCATCTCCACGCATTGTTCCACACCGGACGCCCCGGGAATAATGTGAAGCCCCCACTCTGCCTCCATGATCACATCGCGCAGATGACACTCTCCGGCCATTACGTTGGCCAGGGTCCGGGTGGGATAGCGACCCAGCATAATGCTGACATTCGCAAGGTCTGTGTCTCCGTCCAGCAACAGAACCCTGTGACCCTCACGGGCAAGAGTAAGGGAGAGATTCAGCGCAACCGATGTTTTGCCCACACCGCCCTTGCCACCGGTAATCGCCAGCGTTCTGGGTTGGCTCTGATTTTGCTTGGGAGCAAGGGAGTCTGTCATGTGTTGCTGATAGGCGCTGCCTGATCCGTTGACTGGCACAATTCCGGGAGGAAATTTGTGAACTGGTTCAAGTGTAACCCGATCAAAGTTCGAACTGTAGCCAAAAAGGTACTGTCCAATCAGCAAAACCTGGAATAATCGGCTACATTTTATCTGTAAAAAGTTTACACATACCCGAAGGCGGGTAATACTCTTTCAAGAAAAGGGACATTAACTGTTTAATAACTCCGACTTATTGTCTAAGCTCGGAAGCCACGTGCATTTATGAACAAACTGTCAGAAACAGAAACTGACGACTAATCCCCGGTATTGATCACAGGCAGGCTTATGCAGATTGCCCCTGACATACAGTTACCGAGTCTCCCGGAAGTGACCCTCAGGGCGCTGGAAGCCTGTAATCAGGACAAGAGCTACCGCAGCATCAGTGACATTGTCTCAGCAGATACCGCGCTGGTGTCCCGCGTACTTGCCCTCGCTAATTCGGCACTTTATGGTCCTGCTGCGGAAATCCGTTCAATCGACCAGGCGCTGCTCCGGCTTGGAACACACCGTTTCCGAACGCTGGTACTGACGGCTGCGCTGCGCCAGATCCTTTATGAACTGGCGGCAGACCAGTGGCAACAACTCAGGGATTTCTGGCGCCATTCACTGACCACGGCGCTCACTGCCCGGGCACTGGCAACACTGACTCGCTACCCTGAACCTGACCAGGCCTTCATGCTGGGCATGCTGCATAATGTGGGCGAACTGATCGCCCTCAAGACGCCGCCAGGGGATATACAACAGTACTATTTTGACCACCATGCCGACATCGCTGCAGAGCTGGTCAGTTCCTGGGGGCTCGGCCCCATGGCTGCCGATGCCATGCGTTACCAGCAGGCAGTGCCAACAGAAATCCGTGATGCCGGCCACCTGGTCAAACTTATAGGCCTTTCCACAAGGCTGGCGCTATCCGATGCCGCCGGTATTGCCGCCGCCGGCACCATATTCGGCCTGAACGAAGAGTTGACCCGGGAGATCAACCGGCGCATTGACCAGGAAGTCGGCGGGATGGCCGAATCTCTCGGAATACCGTTGTCTGATGGGTACGATGCCAGCCACTCCAACGACAAGCTCAAGCAGACAATACTGAAGCAGGCCATGGCCAACCAGGCACTGGAGCTGTCGTCCATTCACGGCAACGCCCACGAGCATCTGGCAGCAACGGTCAACAGCCTGACACTGATTACCGGCCTGCCAGCACTGTATTTCAGCTCTGCTGGAGATGGCCTGACGCTGCTTTCTGCCAGCAATGGCGACATCCCCGACCTCACGATTGCCAGTGGGCCAGCCATCAGTGTTCTGACCGAAGCATTCGCCAGTGGAGTAGCCCTGTGCCTCGGCGACCGCCCGCCAACGGTGCTGGACCGGCAACTGCTATCCCTGCTCAAAACCCCGTCACTGGTCGCCATTCCTGTTAGTGGTAATGACCAGTGCACCGGAGTATTTGCCGTCGGTACGGACAGGGACAACTCGGGCCAGACGGAAGAGCTCGGGCTGCTGTTCAGCGAGAAGCTGTCGCAGGCGGTTGCTGCCATGCAGGCTGACAGCAACGATAGCCAGGACAGCATCAAAGCCGAACTGGCCCGCGACACTATCCGGCGCCAGGTTCACGAGGTCAGCAATCCACTGACAATCATCCGGCAGTATATCTATCAGCTGAGAAACCGGCTTGAAGATGACGAAATTCAGGAAGAGCTTGACGTCATACGGGATGAACTCGACCGGGCCAGCGACCTCCTGCTCCAGATCAGCCGCGCTCCGGACCATGGAAAAGCGGAGTTGGCGGGCGCGTGCAACCTGAACGACGAACTACGAATACTGCGGGACCTGCTGGAGGACAGCCTTTTCAGCGACAACGAAAAGGCATTGACGCTGGATCTTTGCGACGAATCCACTGACGTTACTGTGCCGGGCGCGGTCATCCGGCAAGTGGTGATCAACCTGGTCCGCAATGCCGTAGAGAGCTTGCCTGAGGGCGGCAAAGTGTCTGTTCACACACTCGCTCCTGTATGGCAGAACGGCAAGACCTGGGTTGAACTGGAGATAGCGGATACCGGCAACGGAATTCCTGCCGATATCCGCAAGAACCTGTTTTCTCCGGTTCAATCCACCAAGGGCAAGGGCCACAGCGGTCTCGGCCTGAGCGTGGTGAAACAGTTGATTGATGACATGGAGGGCATCATTAATTGCCGCACAGGGCGTGGCGGGACAGCATTCCGAATACTGTTCCCCTCGGCGGCAAATAACAAAAACGATGACGAATGATGAAAAGCGACGGGCTTAAAAAATGAAACCTTCAAGCACCGAGTGGACCTCCGGCAGCGGCGCAAAGGCACGCATTCTCGTCGTCGATGATGATCCGAGACTGCTGTCCGGCCTGGCATCCCTGCTCAGGGGTAAAGACTATGAGGTCGCCGAGGCGGAAGGCGGCCGTATGGCTTACCGGATCCTCGAGACTGAATCCTTTGACCTGGCAATGCTGGATCTGCGAATGCCCGATGTGGACGGATTCGATGTCATGGAACGGTTATCATCGCGCCAGCCTGACTGTGGTGTCATCGTGGTCAGCGGAGAAAGTTCGTTCAGCTCTGTCAGCCGGGCCCTGCGCAGAGGCGCACTGGATTATATCCGCAAGCCCTTTGACCCGGAAGAACTGCTGACCACGGTGAACAGCGTGCTCGGCAAACGTTCGCTGATCCGTGCCCACGAGCACGTGAGCAGCCGTCTACAGAAGTCGGAAGAGCTTCACCGTTACATCGTCAACAGTTCTCCCGATATCGTTTTCATGCTTGATGGCGGTGGCCATTTCTGCTTTGTGAACAGCAAGATTGAGAGCCTGCTTGGTTACAGGCCCGCTGAACTTGTCGGCAGGCACTTTCGTCACATCCTCGATGACCGGGACATCGCCAGGGGCACCTACGCCCTGAAAGGCCCCAACGTAACCGCAGATAATCCCCGCACTCTGGAAGTACGCCTGAAAACCCGGGGTAGCAGCAAGGCCAACCGGCACTTCGAGATCACGGCTTTTCCCATCGATCCGGAAACCTGGCCCCACGCCAATAACGAAAGCGACCGACGGCACAGCCGGGAAGCCCGCTATTACGGCACTGCCCGCGATGTCACCGAGCGCAAGGAAGCAGAAGCCTTTATCAATTTCCAGGCCTATCACGACCTGCTGACCCGGTTGCCCAACCGTGCCCTGTTCAAGGACCGGCTTGATCTGGCCATTACCCACGCCCGCCGCAGTAAGCAGAAACTGGCGGTTATGTTCCTTGATCTGGACCGTTTCAAGGTCATCAATGACACCCTGGGTCATGCCATGGGCGACCGTTTGCTGCAGGCGGTTACCCAGAGACTGGAGCGGTGCCTCCGCAAGGGGGACACCCTCTCCCGCTTTGGCGGCGATGAGTTCACACTGCTGCTACCCTCTATCCACAGCCACGAGGATGCGCGGCAGATTTCCAAGAAGCTGATCAAGGCCCTGAGAGCGCCGTTCCAGCTGGGTGATCACGAAGTGTTCGTGGGCGTGAGTATCGGTATTGCCATCTATCCGGAGGCGGGTGAGTCGATGGACCACCTGATCCAGAATGCCGACATCGCCATGTACCATGTCAAGGCCCGCGGCAAGGATGGCTATCGTTTCTATTCCGAGAGCATGAGCATCGACACCGCCAACCGCCTGAACCTGGAGCGGGACCTGAGACTGGCACTGGACAGGGACGAGCTACGGGTGTTCTACCAACCCCAGGTCTGTTCCACCAGTAACCGGATAGTAGGTCTGGAAGCACTTGTGCGCTGGCAACACCCTGAGCGGGGCCTGCTGTATCCCCGCGACTTCCTGCCACTGGCGGAAGAAACCAAACTGATAGCCAAACTCAGCGAATGCGTACTGGACCGGGCCTGTCACGATGTCGGGCAATGGATCCGTGATGGCCACAGTGACCTGCGGCTGGCGGTCAACCTGTCACCGGTACAGGTGGAGCATCCCCGGTTTGTCGAGACCCTCATGGAGCAGATTCACGCCCATGGTTTCCCGCCGCATAACCTGGAGATCGAGATTACAGAAAACGTCATTATGAACGATCTTGAGCAGATCAGTCAGAAACTCCGGGAACTGGCCGCATTAGGTGTAAGAATTGCAATTGATGATTTTGGCACCGGCTACTCTTCCCTGAACTACATACACCGCCTGCCCATCCACACCCTGAAAGTGGACCAGTCCTTCGTCAAGGCCATTCGCAGTGGCGAGGAGGGCGCCTGCATCGTCAACGCCATTGTCGCCATGGCCCATGGCCTGAAACTGGAAATCGTGGCTGAAGGCGTGGAAACCGACGAACAACTGGTTTACCTCAAAAGCCTTGGCTGCCATCAGGTTCAGGGTTTCTTCTACGGCCCGGCCCGGCCCGCTGATGTTATCGAGAAGATCCTCGGCCACGTACCAGCCCGCGCCGTCGCGTTCTGACCTGCCGCAAAACCGGCCCTGGAATTGCTGGCAATATTCAAACCGCTCCGGCTGCTGCAATCGACTCGACGGCTGCGGGCCAGCCCCCCCGGATTTTCGCATCCCCCAGCCCTAACCGGCTCAGGAAGGCCCCCAGCCCGCGCGGCGCGGCACCCGTGAACAGGGCTACTTCAACAGGCCTGTGATCAATCGGGCGTTTCAGACTGTCGGCCGGGCTCCCCTGCTGTTCCAGCAGCCAGGCCGTGCGGCGCGCAATGGCATCGCCGGAATCCACCCAGTATTTCACTCCGGGTAACTGTGCCCGTAGCAGCTCAGTGATCAACGGATAATGGGTACAGCCCAGCACCACCGTATCCACACCCGCATCACGAAACGGCTGTAACGCCCCGGACAATGACTCTCCGGGGATCGGAATGCCGGTGACAAGGCGCTCAATCCAGTAAACCAGATCCGGATGCCCCAGGCGCTCAACCTTGCAGCCATCGGCAAATTCACTGATCAGGTCCACCAGGTAAGGACGCCGCACCGTTGCCGGCGTTGCCAACACACCAATACGGCGATTGACTGACAAAACCACCGCAGGTTTGACGGCGGGGACAACGCCGATTACCGGGATGGACGTCATGGCACGCAAATATGGAAGCACGACAGTGCTTGCCGTATTGCAGGCTACAACGATGACGTCACAGGGGAATTCGCCCAATGCGGCTGCAATCAGGGCCTGACTGCGTTCAACAACCACCGATTCCGCCTTATTGCCATAGGGGAAGGCGGCGTTATCGGCAAGATACACCAATTTCACTGCCGGCAACTGCTGATGGATACAGGCGGCAATACTCAGGCCACCGACACCGGAATCGAAAACCAGCACTCTCGGCGTTGTCACCCTTGTGCTCCCTCCTTCGCGACGATGTTTCGTGCCATGGCATCAATCAATTGGCCGGAAATGGTGGTCAAAGGTGGCACAGGTGGCAGTTCATCCGGCCGGTACCAGCCTGCCTCGGCGATTTCGTCTTCCTGCAATACCAGGTCACCGCCAGCATAGTCTGCAAAAAATCCCAACATCAGCTGATGGGGAAATGGCCATGGCTGGGACGCCTGATAGCGGACACCGCTAACATCCAGGCCGGTTTCCTCTTTCACTTCCCTGGCCACCGCTGCTTCAATGTTTTCACCCGGCTCCACAAAGCCTGCAATCAGGCTGAAAAAGTGGCGCTTCACCCGTGATGAACGGGCCAGCAGCATACGATCTCCCCGGCGAATGACAACAATCACGCAGGGCGCCAGCCGTGGATACCAGGGAATGCTGCAAGCCTCGCACCATTTCGCCCGTTCCCGGGGGTGAAGTCCGGTCGCCCCGCCACAGCGGCCACAAAACCGATGGTCCCGCCACCACTGGTGGACCTGGAAGGCCGTACTCAGCATGTCTGCCGGCGCGTCCTCCATCATCAGTATTGCGTCCCTCAAAGGCACAGGCTCCGGCGTGTCCGGAAGAGCGTCGGCATCTACCCCGGCAACGTACACGGCCTGGCCATCATACTGGCCAACGTAAATTGCCCCCGCCTCATCCAGGGCAAACGGCGATACCGTCTGCCATGGATTCAGCCACCCGGTTTCAGGCTTAAGAACCGCATTGCCGGCAATGGCCAGCACAAGGTCATTGCCCTGGGGAGCTTTTTTCGACCAACCGGGTGTCCATATCGCCATAATCCGGATCCTGCAGCTATTATGAGGTCAGAACTGGGAATGTATCATACCGATACGACACAACTGAACGACACCATGTCTTTCGGCACTGCGCGCAACCAAGTAAACTTAGCGCCTCTTCCTGTGAACCGGAGCAACCATTCATGCGTTTTTTCCTGGGCCTTCGCAGCCTGATCCTGACCCTTTTCCGCAAGATTCTGTTTTTGTGGGTCCGGACGGATGTAAGCGGCAACAGCTCCGAAGCCCTGGGACTGGACCCCGAAAAACCCGTCTGTTACGTACTGCAGTACAGTTCGCTGTCCAGCCGCCTGGTGCTGGAGCAGGAAGTGCTGAGTGCCGGCCTGCCCGGTGCTGAATCCTCACTGCCAGTCAAGAACGGGCAAAACCATTCGTTTTTCTTCCTGTACCGGAGGATTGGAGGACTGTTCCGGCGACGCCGGGCACCCGTGCCCACCAGCGAATTCCGGGCGCTCGTTCGCCACGGGCTTGAGCATCCCGAACAGGACGTGCAGATAGTCCCGGTGTCACTGTTCTGGGGGCGTTCACCGGACAAGGAAAAGTCACTCGTCAAGCTGGTGCTATCGGATACCTGGTCTGTCGCCGGCCGTTTGCAGAAGTTTCTGATCATCCTGGTTCACGGGCGCAGCACTTATGTGCAGTTTAACCAGCCCCTGTCCCTGAAACAGGTCATTGATGAGTACCGTGACAGTGAAGAACGCGCGAACCGCAAACTGGCCCGTATTCTTCGCACCCATTTCCGTGGTGTGCGCCAGGCTGTCCTCGGCCCTGATCTGTCCCATCGCCGCACCCTGGTCGGCGGCCTGATACGCACCCAGGCAGTCAAGGAAGCCATACGGGAAGCCGCCCGTAAAGACGACATCCCGCCGGCGAAGGTCCGCGCCAAAGCCTACAAGTACGCGGATGAAATCGCCGCCAACATGTCGGTTGTCACCATCCGCGTGATGGAAGTGCTGCTGTCCTGGCTTTGGAACCGCATCTATAACGGTATTTCCATCAACAACATCCAGGTGGCCAAGGAAGTGGCCCAGGATAATGCCGTGGTCTATGTTCCCTGCCACCGTTCCCACATTGATTACCTGCTGCTGTCTTATGTGCTCTATAAAAATGGCCTGATGCCACCGCATGTCGCTGCCGGCATCAACCTGAACATGCCTCTTGTCGGCCCCATCCTGCGCCGTGGCGGCGCTTTTTTCATGCGCAGGAGCTTCCGTGACAACCCGCTATACGCCACGGTGTTCAATGAATACATGCACGTGATGTTCTCCCGCGGCTATTCCGTTGAGTACTTCGTGGAGGGCGGGCGCAGCCGCACCGGGCGAATGCTGCAACCGCGCCCGGGCATGCTGTCCATGACCGTGCGCAGCTTTCTGCGGGACCATCGCAAGCCCATCGTGTTTGTACCGGTCTACTTCGGGTACGAGAAGGTGATGGAAGGCCGGTCCTACCTTGGTGAACTGCGTGGCAAGAAAAAACAGAAGGAAAACGTATTCGCCCTGGCCAGGACCGTGCGCAAGCTGAACAACTCCTTCGGCAAAGTGGCGGTGAATTTTGGAGAAGCCATTCCCCTCGCCGACGTGCTGGACGAAGTCGAGCCCAGCTGGCGGGAACAGGCCTATGATTCCAACTACCGGCCCAAATGGCTGAATCGCGCAGTATCCGATCTGGCCACTCGCGTCGCCTCCCACATCAACGCCTCAGTGGCCGTCAATCCCATTGGCATTACCGCCACGGCGCTGCTGGGCACAGAACGTCTCGCCATGGATGAAGGCCAACTGACCCGCCTGATGGATCAGTACGCAGACCTGCTCAAGGCTTTCCCTTACGCGGAGACCGTCACACTGCCCGAAGGCAGTGGCAGGGACTGGGTTGCCTACTGTGAAAGCATGGGCCTGATCACTCGCCAGCCCCAGAAGCTCGGCGATATCATTGCCCTGGAAGGTAGCAATGCCATTCTGATGACTTACTACCGTAACAACATACAGCACCTGTTTGCGCTGCCGTCACTGATCGCCAGCCTGTTCGAGAACAAACAATCCCTGCGCAGGAACAAGATCGAGTTCCTTGCCGGTGTCGCCTACCCTTACCTGAAATCGGAACTGTTCCTGAAATACCACGAGAATGAGATCCCCGGGGTCATCAACCAGTGGATTGAAGTACTGGTGTCCAGAGGCCTGCTTTTCGAGGAGGAAGGCGACAGAATCAGCCGTCCCGAAGCGGGCACCGAGTCCATGCTCCGTTTGCGGATGCTGTCACGGCTCATTATCCAGACTCTTGAGCGTTACCATATTGTCATCGGCATTCTGCGCAAATACGGATCGGGAAAAATTACTGCCAGCGAACTCGAGGAACAGAGCACCCTGCTGGCTGAACGCATGTCTATCCTGTTCGGACTCAATGCTCCGGAATTTTTCGACAAAACCCTGTTCCGCAACTTTATCGCCAACATGCAGGAAAACGGCGTTATCACCACCGACGAAAACGGACTGCTGTGTTACAGCGAGGGTCTGGATGAGGTTGCCGAAGACGCACGGCTGGTTCTGAGCGTGGAAAAACGTCAGGCCATTCAGCAGGTGACCATGCTGGGAGCCTGACCGGCCCGGCATCATACGCTGTTATCCGGCCGGGAACGCCCTGATCGAATAGACATCATAGCGGCTGCTTTTGCCCTCGATGCGGGTGGTGGGTTCCGGGCCGCTGACCGGCTCGGCCCTGCGCGGGCGCTTGACTACCACCCGATAGGTTGCCACACCCAACGCCGCTGCCAGCAGCTCGGGGGAATCATCGTCATCCCCCACCACCGTGCGGAAGACCTGCATTTCCTTTTTTACCAGAGCGGATTTGTCCCGGTGAGGGAACATCGGGTCCAGGTAAATCACATCCGCGGCCCCTTTCCCGGCCCGCCGCAACCAGTCAATACTGTTGCCTGGCTGCAAAACCATGTGGCTGACCAGCGGCGCGCTCTGCTCGTTCAGCGCAGCCCTGGCAAGACCATCACTGAGCAAGGCATGGACGACCGGTGAGCGCTCAAAAAGCGTAACCCGGCAGCCAAGGCAGGCCAGTACAAACGCATCCTGGCCAAGGCCCGCGGTCGCGTCCAGAACATGCAGCGGTTGCCGGGTTTTCTGCAGGCCGACAGCCTTTGCTATCAGCTGGCCGGTCCCACCTCCGTGCTCTCGGCGGTATCCCGCCTTACCCGTCACGAACTCAGCCCTGACCGGGCCCGGAGCGCCCTTGCCGGTCACCTGCAGGCCAAGACCGTTTTCGTCAGAAAACAACAGAACCGGATAATCCCGGATATCACGAGGCCTCACCGTGCCCAGAAAAGGCAGCTCCAGCTGTTCGGCCAGATTTCGTGCAACAAGACCATCACCCAGAGGGCTGCAGGCAACGGCAAGTCCGGAAGCGTTGTTTCGGGAGGTCATCAAACCAGAATATCAATGCCGGACAGGCCGGTATCGGAGACATCGCCGCGGGCGGCCACATCGGCAAAGGTGGATAGGGCTCGTGAGGTATTCAAAGGTACTTCATCGGCGCGAAAACGCTCCAGCCTTACGTCCTCCGCAGCCTGCCGTGCTTCAATGCGACGCTCAAGAGACTCTGTCGAGGGTATCGGCCGTTCGTCAGCATTTCGGGACCGGGTTTCCGTCAGATCCCGCCGGACCGCATCGCTGTTGTTATCGGGGGTCGTCGCAGGGGCCCGGGCCACATCACTGCGCTCCCTGACCGGGCTGTTGTTACCGGACTGGAAAGGAAGACCGCTGTTTGGATTTACACCGCCAATCATTTCAGGCCCACCGCTTTTGATTACAGCTTGACAGCAATTATGGAAGATTTATCGAGGTTTTAAAAGCTGGCTGTTCACATTCTGCTCTGCCCTCTATCACAGCAAGATCTACCACAGCATGACAATCAGCAACAGACCAAGCACCATGCGATAGACGACAAACGGCATCAGACCGAGCCGCTCGAGGAATTTCAGGAACAGATGGATACAGATCACCGCGCTGACAAACGACAGTGCGGCACCCAGAGCAATAGCCGTCCAGTCGGTTGCGCCACCCTGCTCTACCAGTTCGAGAGTTTTCAACAGGCCGGCGGCGAGAATCAACGGGATGGATAGCAGAAACGAGAAACGTGCCGCTGCCTCGCGGCCAAAGCCCAGGAACAGTGCAGCCGTTATGGTTATACCGGAACGGGAAGTACCGGGAATCAGCGCCAGCGCCTGGGCCAACCCGATAATCACTGCGTCTTTCATGGTCAGGGTCGGCAAATCGCGAGAGCGGCGGCCTACCGCATCCGACCACCAGAGCACCAGGCCAAAACCGATGGTAGAAGCGGCAATAACCAGGCCCGAGCGCAGGGTAGACTCGATAAAATCGTTGAGCAGAAGCCCTGCCAGGCCGGCCGGAATGGTACCGGCAATCACCGCCCAGGCCAGCCCACTGTCCTGCCCCACCCGACCACGGGCCGTGTCTCCTGCCCAGGCAACAGTGAGTCTGTAAACTTCCTTGCGAAAATACCAGACCACCGCCGCCAGGGTACCCACATGGACCGCCACATCAAAAGCCAGGCCCTGGTCGGGCCAGCCCAGAATCTGTGACGGCAGAATCAGGTGGGCAGAGCTGCTGATCGGAAGAAATTCCGTCAGCCCCTGAATAACAGCCAATACAACAATGTGCCACAGTTCCATGGACGGTGTTTCCGGATGGTAGCAGGGAGGGGTGATCAGCGGCCGGGGAGTTTCTTCCAGGCCACTTCATCACGAATATAGACTGGCTGCGCCTGCGCGGCCGAGACACCGGTACCCTCCCGGAGGGCAAGGCCAGCCAACTCAGCGACCCGGGACGCTCTGGGAACCAGGGAATCGTCGATCTTTTTCATGGCGCCAGTTACATTGGCCGGGAAGCCGTCCCGTAATCCCCAGCCCTGGCCAACACCGAACCAACTGGAAATGCCGGACGCCAGGGTAAGCGATTCCGGTACACAAACCTGCTCGTCACCAATCAGCTCCGGCTGGCCCGCCCGACATACGAAGCACCCCCAGTAAATCTCGCCCATCCGCGCATCGAATGCGACAGCGATGCCCTCTCCTTCCGAGAGCGAGAAACGGGCAATGCCATCCGCAGCAACGGCCGACAGCGACGATACCGGAATAACGGGCACGTCCAGTCCATAAGCCAGGCCCTGGACAACACCGGTGGCAATTCGAAGGCCGGTAAACGATCCCGGACCACAGGCAAACGCCAGGGCATCAAGTTCGGCAGGCACCATGCCCTGTTCCGCAAGAAGGTCTCTGATCATTGGCATCAGCAGGCGGGTATGGGCACGGGGCGCAAGCTCAAAACGTTCACTGATACTGCCATCGATCAGAAGAGCTGCGGAGCAGCCCTCAGACGATGTATCCATTGCCAGTAATTTCACGCCATTACTTCAGCTTGGCAAGGATCTGGTCGCGGATATCATCCAGACTCCCGACGCCTTCAACACGCACGTACTTGGGGGCAGTGGCAGGGTCTTTCTTCGCCCACTCCTGATAATAGTTGACCAGCGGTGCAGTCTGCTCATGATAGATCTTCAGGCGTTTGCGAACCGTTTCTTCCTTGTCGTCGTCGCGCTGAACAAGGGGGTCACCGGTTTTGTCATCCTTACCTTCGATTTTGGGCGGGTCATACTTCACGTGATAGACGCGGCCACTGTCCTCGTGTACGCGACGACCGGACAAACGACTGACGATTTCCTCATCGTCAACGGCGATCTCGACCACGTAGTCGATGTCGATACCCTGGTTTTTCAGGGCTTCGGCCTGCGGAATCGTGCGGGGGAAACCGTCCAGCAGGAAGCCATTCCTGCAGTCCGGCTGCTTGACCCGCTCTTCAATCAACGCAATGATGATGTCATCAGACACCAGGCCACCGGAGGCCATCACTTCCTTGACCTGTTTGCCAAGCTCTGACTCGGCCTTGACCGCAGCACGCAGCATATCACCGGTGGATATCTGGGGGATGCCAAACCGCTCGGTTATGAACTGGGCCTGAGTTCCCTTACCCGCGCCTGGCGCGCCTAACATGATGATTCTCATAACGCTGTGCTCCCATTGTAGTCTTTATCATTTGAAAAGCTGTGGCAAAATCCTGCGGCTTTGCGACAGCCTCTCGCCGGCCCCGGCCCGATGAGCCATGCCAGGTAAGACGCATTATACGAACTCAGTCACGGCAGAGAAAGTGGACCTCTGTAGCATGCGCCTGAAGGCTGCATCACGTTCTGATCTGCGATCATGCAACTATCAGGATGACAGGGAAAGTGCCAGTGCGTCCAGATCACCGGAAACCCTCCCGATCTCCTCACTCAGAATCGTGATATCGCTGTCGGAAAGCCCGAGTGGCAATGCCAGGGCTGTAAGATCATCCGGATTGAACTCATCTCCGATACCTTTCTCCTTGAGCAAAGCGTTGGCAAGCTGAACCATGAGCACGTAATTTTCATGCTCGCCCTGATATCCCTGCTGCTGGTGCATGCCTGCAGCCTTGACGACCGGATCCGGCAATTCCCATAAACGGTGCAGAATACCGCCAATAGCCCCATGACCAACAGCCAGCATCTGCTGGTTGTCATCGGCACCGAATACCTGCTGCTCCAGTGAGTGCATGCTGGCTTCCGGATTGGCTTCGCGAAGGGTGTTGAGTTCTTTGAACTCCTGTGGAAAGAGGTGTCCGATCAGTAACAGGCCAAAATTGTGCAGCAAGCCGCAGAGGTAGGCCAGCCCCTTGTCGGCATTGCATCTGGGCGCCATGCGCTGACACAGGAAGGCACAATACAGGGAATGCCGCCAGAACTGGTCCATCCCCAGCATACCCTGGCGGGGCACATCAAAGGCACGTACCGAGGCGATGCCCAGGGCTATGTGAGCTACTCTGTCAAAGCCCAGGACACGGGTAACCGCTTCCTGAACAGAGTTGATCTGGCCGGGGTAGTTGAAGAGCGCTGAACGCGCGTAGCGCATGACCTGGGCCGTCAGGCTGGGGTCAAACTCGATCAACTCGGCCAGTTCCCGGGCAGAGGCGTCGGTGTTGGCGGTCAGCCTGAGAATGCGCAAGGCCAGTGCCGGCATCGGCGGCAGACGGTACAGTTTCTGGAGTTTATCCGCCACCTCTTCCAGCGTCAGCGCCTCGCGTTCGCCGGTGTTCTGCCCGCGGATTACCAGGTGTCCCTGATCTGCCTCCGCCAATGCCCTCGCCAGAGAGGTTCGATCCAGTTCCAGGAGAGTATTGTCAGTACCGCCACACATCAGCGTGCGGGGATAGCCCAGAACGTCCTCATCCACCAGTACCGGTATGTCATAGGCAGCCCCGACGGGAGGCTGAAAACCGGGATCACAGTCAGCAAACAGCCGCGCACTCTGACGGGCGGTGAGTGGCTGAAGGCGCCGGCCCGTGAGCCGGTGAACCAGATCCATATCCAGGCTGGTGTTATAACCGTGAACTGCCATGACCACGCCATTGATATCGATCAGCGGCGTAGCCCGGATAAACTCGTCCTGGGGCCGACCGGAAGCCATAACCGCGGCATCAAAGTTGAGTACCTGATCGATTGCCAGTTCCCGGTAGGCGATGCCCTTGCGAGTCAGAAAACCTGCCAGTCTTGCCGCTAACGCCACGGCGTTACTCCTGTTTTTGTTGTCTGGTGGACTTCTGCAGCCCTCAGGCCTGAGGCCCAGATCAGCCAGTATTACGCATGCCTGCCGAGATCCCTGCCATCGTCACTTTCAGCGCGCGCTCTACCATGTCGGGCACTTCGCCCTTGCCTTCACTCTCACGGTCGCGCTTCAGCAGTTCGGCCTGCAGATAGTGTAGCGGGTCAGTATACGGATTACGTACCCGCATGGAATGGGCAAACACCGGTTCCTGCTCAAGCAATGTGTCCTGCTCTTTCAACTCCAGCAAGTGGCGGATGCACCCCTGCAGACGCTCACGCAGGTCTTTACCCAGCTCCAGGAGTTTCGGATCATCCACCAGAGTCTGTTCATAATAGCTGGCAATCCGCAGGTCGGATTTTGCCAGTACCATCTCCAGCATGTCCACGTAGGTCTTGAAAAATGGCCATTTCTGCATCATTTCCCGCAGCACCGGCACCCGATCGTTGCGGAAAGCTTCTTGCAGGGCCACGTCGCTGCCCAGCCAGCTGGGCAGCATCAGGCGCATCTGGGTCCAGGCGAAAATCCAGGGAATCGCCCGCAGGCTTTCCACGCCACCGCCAGGTTTGCGTCGCGCCGGGCGACTGCCCAGAGCCAGCTTGCCGAGTGCCTGTTCCGGGGTGACCTGGCGGAAATAGGGGACGAAATCGGGGTTGTCCCGAACCACGTCGCGGTAGGCTTTCAGTGACCTCTCGGTAAGCCAGTCCATGACCTCGCGCCACTCCGGCTCAGGCCCGCGGGGCGGCGCCAGGGTGGCTTCCACCACGGCGGTGGTATAGAGCGTGAGACTCTGTTCCGCCAGCCGCGGCAGGCCGAACTTGAAACGAATCATTTCGCCCTGCTCGGTGATCCGGAAGCTGCCGTTGACCGATCCGGGGGGCTGGGACAGGATGGCGCGGTTGGCGGGTCCGCCGCCACGGCCGACAGTACCCCCGCGACCGTGGAACAGGGTCAGGTGAACACCGTACTTGCCGGCAACTTCCGTGAGTCTTTCCTGGGCCTGGTACTGGGCCCAGGCAGCCATCATCTGGCCGGCATCCTTGGAAGAATCGGAGTAGCCGATCATGACTTCCTGGCGGCCCTCGCAGTAGTGCCGATACCAGTCCACGTTATAGAGCGCCGCCATGCTGTCGGGAGCACTCCGCAGATCATCCAGGGTCTCGAACAGCGGCACCACGCGCATGGGGTTTTCCATGCCCGCTTCGCGCAGCAACAGAATCACGTTCAGCACGTCTGACGGTTTGCTGGCCATAGAGATAACGTAGGAACCCAGCGCCTCCGGTGTCTGTTCCGCCACCACTTCACAGGTCGCAAGCACTTCCGCGACCTCCTCCGAAGGCTGCCAGTTTCTGGGCACCAGTGGCCGCCTGCCTTTAAGCTCACGCACCAGAAAATCCTGCCGTTCCTGTTCTGACCACGACAGATAGTCGCCCATACCCAGGTAATCCACCATCTCGGCAACTGCTCCCGCATGGCGGGAGGCCTCCTGACGGATATCCAGGCGGATCAACGGCAGGCCAAAGGTGTGGGCCCGGCGAATGGTATCCAGCAGCGGGCCATTGGCAATGGTTTCCAGACCACTGTCGATCAGCGAGCGATAACACAGCTCCAACGGACCGGTAAAATCCTCGTTGGCAAACAGGGTATCGGTGGTGTCTGCCGATTCACCCGCCACGCTGGCCTCTGCCCAATCCCTGGTTTTAATCAGCTTTTCCCGCAGTCCTGCCAGCACCATGCGATAGGGCTCGCGGGAATCACCGGTGACTGCAAGCAACTCGTCACTGGCCTGCCACATGGAGAGCTCGGCACGCAAAGCCTGGATGTCTCGCAGATAAAGATCGGCGGCCATCCAGCGGCCAAGCAGGAACACCTTGCGGGTTACTTTGTGAGTCACATTAGGGTTGCCGTCACGGTCGCCCCCCATCCAGGAGGCGATACGAATCGGCGATGCGTTCAGCGGCAGGCCCTTGCCTGTGGCTTCGGAAAGTGACACGTCAAGGCTGCGAAGGAAGCGCGGCAGCGCCTGCCACAAACTGTTCTCGATAACCGCAAACCCCCACTTGGCTTCATCCACAGCGGTGGGGCGCTCGTGGCGGATTTCATCCGTGTGCCAGGCTTCGGTGACCAGTTGCCGCAACCGATCAACGATTTCCTCCCGCTCTGCAGTCATGAGATCATCATGGTCCAGACGAGCCAGGCAGTCTGACATCTCATCGTATTTCATGATCAGTGTCCGACGCGCCACTTCTGTGGGATGGGCGGTGAGAACGTATTCAATACGCAGATCGGCGACCCGCTGATGCAGATCCTCCGCGCTGATACCACCGCTCTTGAGGCGACCGAACACGTCACTGAGTGATTCCACCATCAGGTCCGACTGATGGCCACGCTTGCGACGGATACCGTGGTACTGCTCGGCCAGATTCGCCAGGTTCAGGAACTGGTTAAAGGCACGGGTTACCGGCAACAGTTCGTCATCACTCAGCTTGCCCAGCAGGCTAACCAGGCGCTGACCGGAACCACTCTCCTGTCGGCGATCAGCCTTGGCGGCCGCGCGCACTTCTTCAATCCGCTCGTAACAGTCCTGACCGGGATGGCGCTGGATACTCTGTCCCAGCAACTCCCCCAGCATGCGGACATTTTCTCGGAGTTCAGGGTGTAGCTCGGTCACATTGACGTCCTTTTAAATTGACGGAGATGAAGTAAACTTACGATACTATTTACTCTTAAAGCCTGTCTAACGGTTAAAGCCTGTCGCCGCAAGGAGTATTCATGAAAGTTACCGATCTGCCCAAACACTGGGAAGGCAAAAAAGAAATGGTCGAACGGAGCCACGATTATAACCTCCGTTTACCGCTGGAAGATGCTGCGCGCATAGCTGCGCTGGCAGAACTCTATCCGGACCGCTCGGAAAGCGACATTCTCAATGACATGATTGGTGCTGCGCTCGACGATCTTGTCAGGCTCAGCCCATTGAAAGACAAGCTCGAAGGCAAGGAAAAATAGAGGGGGTCAGCTTACTGCGGGGTGGCGGGACCACCCCGTGGTTATTGCGGGTATGTCCTGATCAGGCAATTGACGTGATCAGGCAACCGAGTCCAGCTGGCGAGCCTTCAGCTTCTGGATATGCTTCTGGCTCAGACTGATGAAGCGAGGCGTCATGCCCTTGTCTTCATAGATCTCGAAGCCATCCTCATCGAAAGCAACCACTCTCGAGCCCTGGACATAGGGGAAACTGGTTTCCAGTTCATCAATGGCGGCAGAGATCAGGTCGCGGAGAAGATCCTGTGACGACTTCATCGGATAAAGCGCTGCCAGCTTTTCCAGTCGCTTGTGATGCTGGTCGGACAGGTTGGCAAAATACACATCCCGGGTCAGCCGACCACGAGCATGTTTATCCCAGTAATTGACCAGATCTTTGATTTTCATGGTGCCTTCACTCCTGCATCTTCTTGGTGGCCCACGATACGCACACGAAGTGTGCTTCCGTAGGCGGAAGTGTAGACGAAGCAACCGCACCGGGGGCGGAAATATTGGTAACGGATTGTACTTATCCGTTACTTTTTTCGCTGCTTTTCAACCCCTTTGACGATTTGCCAGACAGCGTCCAGCGCCTCCAGCGATTCACTGTCCAGATCACGGCCTTCGCGTTCCAGGTGTTCCTCGATAGCACGGAATCGCGTTTCAAATTTATGGTTGGTGCTATTGAGGGCCTGCTCGGGATTGACCTTCATAAAGCGTGCCAGGTTAACGCAGACAAACAGCAGATCCCCCAGTTCATCCTCCACCGCGTCTACCGGACCTGCCCCGGATCGCGCGGCATACCAGGCTTCCTTGAGCTCATCAAGCTCTTCATGGAGTTTGTCGAACACCGGTTCCACATCCTGCCAGTCAAAGCCGTGATTGGCCGCCCTGCGCTGAAGTTTCTCAGCACGCACCATTGCAGGGAGTGTGCGGGCAATACCATCCAGCCGGCCGGCAGGCCCGGAGTCTGCCGGCATCTCCGGTTTCGCGGCCCTTTCTTCCGCCTTGATACGTTCCCAGCTGGCCTTGATTTCAGCTTCTCCGGGGCGATTATCCGGATCAATCCGACTCTCCAGCGTGCCATCCGGAAACACGTGGGGATGGCGCCGGACCAGTTTGTGCACCAGGTTATCCACCACCGAGTCGAAATCGAAATGGCTCTGCTCTTTCCCCATCTGACTGTAAAAAATCACCTGGAACAACAGATCACCAAGCTCATCTTCCAAGTGCGGATAGTCCTCCCGGTCGATGGCGTCAGCAACCTCGTAGGCTTCTTCCAGGGTATGGGGCACAATGGTTCTGAAGGTCTGACGGGTATCCCAGGGGCACCCGGTATCCGGATCCCTCAGCCGCGCCATCAGGGTTTTCAGATCGTCGATAGTATAGCTCATGAGCGCTTGCGCCTGACTTCGATGATGTTGGGCAGGTTACGAATCTGGGCCAGCAGCTTTGCCAATTGATCAAGGCTGGAAATTTCCACCGTCACTATCATGGTAGCGGTGTTCTCGTCCTTATTGGACCTGGTGTTCAGTGACAGGACATCACTTTTGGACGAGGACAGCACCTGCGTGATGTCCCGCAACAGCCCGGAACGATCGTACGCGTCGATCTCGATATCCACTGGATAAACGGCAACGGGCCGCCCGCCCCAACTCACCTCGATAATGCGGTTGGGCTCCTTTTCCCTGAGATTGAGGAAAGTGATGCAGTCCTGCCGGTGCACCGTCACGCCACGGCCAACGGTGATGTAGCCACCGATTGGATCACCGGGCAGTGGTTTGCAACACTTCGCCACCTGGGTCTTGAGTTTGCCGACACCGCGGATCTGGATATCCGCTTCGGTGTCGTAGGGCTGGCGCCTCAGTCCGCTGAGCTTCAGGTTCAGTTGCTCGGATTTCGGCTCCAGCATCTGCTGGGCGATGTTGGCCACATGGGTGGGACGGAGGTCGCCCGCTCCCACTGCCGCAAACATATCATCCGCCTCCTGATAATTGACCTTTCCGGCCAGTTCATCGAAGTCGACGCCAAAAAGTGACAGCCGCCTGAACTCATCTTCCAGGATCGCGCGGCCATCAGTGATATTGCGGTCGCGGTCCTGCTGTTTGAACCAGTGGGTCACTTTCGCGCGAGCGCGCGAGGTCTGGATATAGCCCAGACTGGGGTTAAGCCAGTCACGGCTTGGCGCCTGGGTATTGGAGGTAAGGATGGAAACCTGATCCCCGGTTTTCAGTGGATAGATCAACGGTACGATGCGGTTGTTGACCTTGGCGCCACGGCAGGCATGGCCGATTTCGGTGTGTACCCGGTAGGCAAAATCAACCGGCGTGGCGCCCTGTGGAAGATCCACGACATGGCCTTCCGGGGTAAACACATACACACGGTCCGAAGCGATATCCGATTTGAGATGATCCGCCAGCCCGGACAGGTCACCGAGCTCTTCCTGCCATTCCAGGACCTGCCGCAGCCAGTTGATCTTGGCATTATAACCCACCGAGCGGTTGCCCTTGTCCATACCCTTGTACAGCCAGTGGGCACACACACCCAGCTCGGCCTCCTCATGCATGGCATGGGTACGGATCTGCACTTCCATCACCTTGCCTTCGGGACCGATCACAGCAGTGTGGAGGGACTGGTAGCCGTTTTCCTTGGGATTGGCAATGTAATCATCGAATTCGTTGGGGATATGGCGCCACAGCGTATGCACAATGCCCAGTGCGGCGTAGCAGTCACGCACAGCCGGAACCAGTATCCGCACCGCGCGCACATCATAGACCTGGGAGAAATCGATACCCTTGCGGCGCATCTTCCGCCAGATGCTGTAGATGTGCTTGGCGCGTCCCGCCAGTTCCCCCTCGATGCCGGAAGCACTCAACTCATCCTTGAGGGAGGTAATCACACGCTTGATGTAACTTTCGCGGTCCAGGCGCTTCTCGTCCAGAAGCCTGGCAATCTTTTTATACGCCGATTCATGAAGGTAGCGAAAAGACAGGTCTTCCAGCTCCCACTTGATATGGCCGATACCCAGGCGGTGCGCCAGCGGTGCGTAGATGTCAAAAACCTCGCGAGCTACGCGCATGCGTTTTTCTTCGGGCGCATTTTTCACCGCACGGATGGCGCAGGTCCGTTCGGCAAGCTTGATCAACGCTACCCGGACATCGTCAATCATGGTGACGAGCATCTTGCGGACATTGTCGAGCTGGCCTTCGGTCTGGCCAAGCACATTGCCCTTGAGCGGATGATGGATGGAGGATATGGCTGCCATCTGCTGCACGCCGTCAATCAGCCCGGCCACTTCCTCACCGAACTCTTTGCGGATTTCCTCCAGGGGGATGCGCTCTTCCCGCACGGCCCGGTAAAGAATCGCAGCGACAAGGCTGGCCTGGTCCAGGTGCAATTCCACCAGCACCTGGGCCATTTCTATACCGGTGCGGAAGCTGCTGGCGCCGGGGGCCCACACCCGGTCTTCACGCACAGCCTGGAAATCGATCGCTGCGGCTTTTTCGCAGGCCCGCCGGAACTGTTCGGCATTTTCCAGGTGAGTCTGTGACTCGATCTGGCGAACCCAGCGTTCGATGTCGACCTGACCGTCGCCCGTCACTGCATAATCTTCGCGAACTTTTACCATATCGCTCTTATTCTTCCTGGTCGCTTACCCGGCCATCCGTGACCGGCACCGAGATTGATCAGTTATCCACGCGCTCGAACATTGCCATGGACTCAACGTGCGTGGTATGGGGAAACATGTCCATAACCCCCGACCTCACCAGACGGTAACCGTTGCGCACCATGGCCCCCGCATCCCTGGCCAGAGTGGCAGGGTTACAGGATACATACACAATTCGCCTTGCCCCGAAAGCGGTCAGGTATTCGCACACCTCCTGGGCCCCGGAGCGGGGCGGATCGATCAGAATTTTGTCGAACCCTTCAGCTGCCCACGGCTGCGCAGTGAAATCAGCCTGCAGGTCAGCGCCGTGGAATGCGACATTCGATAACCCGTTGAGTTCCGCATTTTCCCGGCCCCGAACCACCATGGACTCATCACCTTCAACACCGACGACCTGCGCAGCACCACGTGCCAGCGGCAGGGTAAAATTCCCCAGCCCGCAGAAAAGGTCCAGTACTCGCTCACCGGGCTGGATGTCCAGCCACTCCACTGCCCTGTGTACCATGGTGCGATTGATCCCTGCATTGACCTGGGTAAAATCCATGGGATGAAATTTCATGGTCAGGTCGAACTCTTCCATGTAATAGGACAACCGCTCTTCACCAGACTCGGGCCAGATCCTGTAAACCGTGTCCGGCCCTTTCGGCTGCAGGTAGATATGCAATTGATGGTCCTGACCGAAACGGATCAGCGCTGCAGTGTCTGCCTCACTCAACGGATCCATGTTGCGGAAAACCATGGCCGCCTCCTGATCTCCACAGGCCACTTCCACCTGGGGAATGCGGCGATAGGCTTCCAGGCCATGAAGCATTTCCCGCAGTGGGGTGATGCACTCACCAATACGCGGATCAAGAACCACACACCGGTCAATGTCAGTCAGAAAGCTGTTGCGCTTCTCGCGGAAGCCGACCAGTACCGATTCCCGTGCAGGGACATATTTCACCCCCAGCCTCGCCTTGCGACGGTAACCGAGCGCAGGTGAGCGCATCGGGGGGACCCATTCCTGCGGCTCAATGCCCCCGAAATGGGCAAAGTGTTCCCGCAATGTGTCTTCCTTGAACCGGATCTGGGCATCACTGTCCATGTGCTGCAGACTGCAGCCTCCGCACAGGTCCGCGAACTCGCAGGGTGGCGTGATCCGGGCATCAGCGGCATTCACCACCTCGACCGCCCGCAGCTCGTCAAACCTGCTGCGGGAGCTGACCACCTTTGCCATCACCGTCTCACCGGGCAGCGCGCCGTCAACGAACTGGGTCTTGCCATTGTCCCGGGCGATGCCACGGCCATCGTGACTGAGGGTTTCAATAACACAGCGCACCGGCTCGGTGGGCAGGACTTTCCTGCGTCTTCTGCTCATAGGGCGTCTCTTGTTGGGATCTGGTCTTGATACATTCAGGCGCCTGGAAACACGCCAGTAGACAGGTAGCGGTCGCCACGGTCACAGATAATGGCCACGATCACCGCGTTTTCAACCTGGGCCGACAATTTCAGTGCAGCGGCAATGGATCCACCGGAAGACACACCGCAGAAGATACCTTCCTTACTGGCCAGTGTCCGCATGGTGTCTTCGGCCTCCTGTTGGCCGATATCCAGCACCGTGTCGACACGGGAGGCTTCATAGATTTTGGGCAGGTAGGGTTCCGGCCAGCGCCGGATCCCTGGTATGGAGGCGCCTTCTTGCGGCTGCAGCCCCACAATCTCAACGCCCGGGTTACGTTCCTTGAGATACCTGGAAACACCCATAATGGTGCCGGTGGTGCCCATGGAACTGACAAAATGGGTAATGCTGCCGCCGGTCTGCTCCCAGATTTCAGGACCCGTGGTGCGGTAGTGCGCCAGTGGGTTGTCCTGATTGGCAAACTGGTCCAGCACCTTGCCCCTGCCTTCCGCCTCCATTTGCTGAGCCCGGTCACGGGCAGTTTCCATACCTTCCTCTTTAGTGACATTGACGATCTCGGCGCCATAGGCCCGCATGGAGGCCCGGCGCTCCTCGCTGGCATTTGCAGGCATGATCAGAACCATCCGATAGCCCTTGATGGCCGCCGCCATTGCCAGGGCAATACCGGTATTGCCACTGGTTGCCTCGATCAGCGTATCACCCGGCCTGATTTCGCCGCGCCGCTCCGCTTCCTGAATCATGCTGATAGCCGGACGGTCTTTCACTGAACCCGCCGGATTGTTGCCCTCCAGCTTTGCCAGAATCACGTTGCTGGTCTCACCCGGAAGCCGTTGCAATCTTACCAGGGGCGTATGCCCTACGTAGTCTTCTATGGTCGGGAAATGCATGCTTTTACCTTCCTCAAATCTTCCGCAACCCGCGGCCAGCCATTAACGCCAGCAACACAAGCGTGTGATACACTCCGGATTTGCATGATACGCGGAATACCCGCTGTCTCCCAATACAGCTTCTCGCTATCTCCATGACTGCGGGCTATATCCGGGAGTTCCATCGCGGCCAGACTGGATGGGGTCGTCTATTCTGACAGGGAGGAATGCCGGATATCCGGCCTGCGAAGTCTATCGGGAATTAGTTATGCGGCGCTGGGGCATACGCAAAAAAGTACTTGTGGTGACACTCGTCCCCACCCTTGTGACCACACTGTTGCTGGGACTTTTCTTTACCTACAGCTGGGTCACCAATATTGAAAACCTGCTGAAAGACCGGGGCGAATCTCTCTCGCGGCAATTATCCGCCGGCTCCGAGTATGGCCTTTTTACTGCCAATCGCAGCCTCCTGAGCAGCCTTTCCAATGCACTTCTGGAAGAACAGGACGTGCGCTCCATTACCTTCTTTGACGGCGAGCACGACCGGATTCTTCACACCGGCCCCGGCAGCTCCGACGACGTCGGCAAAGAAGCCCTGAACGGCGAGGACCCCCGACAGATCAACAGACCGGACAGCACCGTGTTCGTCACTCCGGTTTACCTGCGGGACCTGATGAGTCAAAGCACGCTCGAGCCGGGCTCCCGACCGGAGGCGGGTAATGGTAACAAGAAGCCGATTGGCTGGGTCTCGGTGGAGATGTCCCATATTCGCACCGAGAAGGAAACCTACAAGGCGCTGCTGATTTCATTACTTCTGGTTCTTGGCGGGGTTCTTCTGAGTCTGGCTATCGCACTGCGCCTGAGCCGCGCGTTTACAGACCCGGTTTTTGAACTCAATGAAGCTGTTGCGAGGCTCAAGGAAGGCAAGCTGGATACCCGTGTCCACACCGGCGCCGGCCCGGAATTCGAGCAACTGGAATCCGGGCTTAACGAAATGGCCGGAGAGCTGAGCAAAGCCCAGGCGGAAATGCAACAAAACGTTGACCAGGCCACGGAAGACCTGCGGGAAACCCTGGAAACCATCGAAATCCAGAATATCGAGCTGGATTTTGCCCGCAAGGAAGCGCTCGAAGCCAGCCGCATCAAGTCGGAATTCCTGGCCAACATGTCCCATGAGATCCGCACACCGCTGAACGGCATTATCGGCTTTACCGAGCTCCTGCTGAAAAGCCCCCTGCCCCGGCAGCAACGGGACCACCTGAGCACCATCCGCAAGTCCTCGGAAATCCTGCTGACTATCATCAACGACATCCTGGACTTCTCCAAGATCGAGGCCGGCAAGCTGATTCTGGACCGCATTCCGTTCCAGCTCCGGGACATTGTCGAAGAAGTCATGGTCATGCTTGCCCCGGCAGCCCACAGCAAGAATCTGGACCTGGTACCACTGGTTTATAACGATGTCCCCGACAACATCATGGGCGACCCGCTCCGGGTGAAGCAGGTAATCACCAACCTGGTGAACAACGCCATCAAGTTTACCCAGACCGGTGAAGTGGTTTTGCGCGCCAGCCTTGAAGAGGAAGACAAAGAAGACAACCGGATCACCCTTCGGCTGAGCATTACCGACTCCGGTGTCGGGTTGTCCCGCGCCCAACAACAGTCCCTGTTCAATGCCTTCAGCCAGGCGGATGCCTCTACCGCCAGGCAATACGGCGGCACCGGACTTGGCCTGGCCATCTCCAAACGCCTGGTTGAGGAGATGGGCGGCAAGATAGGCCTGGAAAGCGAACTCGGCAAGGGTTCCACCTTCTGGTTTACTCTCACCTCAGAGCTGTCATCCGCCGGCGAGGCTATTGCGCCCAAAGATGCCCTGCGCGGAGAACGGGTGATCTACCTGGAACAACAGAAGACTACCGGCCTGGCAGTTGAGCACATGCTGCGGGAATGGGGCATGACGGTGGACAGGGTTTCATCTCCGGGCGTTATGCAGGAACAGATCGAGGAGGCCCAGAAAGCGCAGTCCGGCTATGCTGTTGCGCTGCTGGGTATAACCCGTCATCTGCTCAACTCAAGCCAGTACTGTTCGCTGGTACGGATCCTCGAACTGGAAAGAGACTGCCGTACGCTTCTGCTGACTCCCACCCTGGACACCCATGACACACCGCTCTCGGGTCTGGCCAGCGGCCATCTCACCAAACCGGTGCGCCGTGACGCCCTGTACGACGAGCTGCTTTTGCTGGTCCACGGCATCAGTAGCGGACAACGACAGCTCCATTCCCCGGCTGCAGCACGAGAGACGGCAAAACCATCCGCCAGGGTGCCACGGGTACTGGCTGTGGATGACAATGATGCCAACCTGAAACTGGTACTGACCCTGTTAAAGGATTGTCTGATTGAAGCCGAGGGCGCCAGCAGCGGCTTCGAAGCTCTCAGCAAGGCTCGACAGAAGTCATTTGATCTGGTGTTCATGGACCTGCAGATGCCGGGCATGGATGGCGTTGAAACCACCGAAAGACTGAGGGCCCTGGATGGTAACAGCCGCCGCACCCGCATCATCGCCCTGACCGCCCATGCCCTGGCAGAAGAGCATGATCGGCTGGTTGGCCAGGGCTTCGACGGGTATCTTGCCAAGCCGATCAGT
Source organism: Marinobacter orientalis (assembly GCF_004792665.1). GTDB lineage: Bacteria > Pseudomonadota > Gammaproteobacteria > Pseudomonadales > Oleiphilaceae > Marinobacter > Marinobacter orientalis. Next base: position 193,188 of record NZ_SRZX01000003.1, on the reverse strand, counting down.
AACAGCCAGCTGGTTGACATCATTTACGACTACACCGGTTATAGCTGCGATGGGGGAACAGAAAGCGGCTACCCGCCGATGCCTGAGATTCGCGATACCCGGCGAGCCCCGCGGCCATCTACCCGCAACAGACAACCGGACTGTATCAGCGTCACTGAAAGTATTCAGTTAGCCGCCGGTAAAGCAGACCTGGCAGAGGAATTGTTCAGCATGCTGGTTGAACAGATCCGTATCGACCTGGACCGTGTGAACCAGCTCTGGGACAACGGAGAGCGGGAGGAGTTACTGGAATGCGTACACAAACTGCATGGTGCGACCCGCTACTGCGGGGTACCGGAACTGCGCGGCGCCGCAAGCCAGCTGGAAACGGCGCTGAAGCGCACCGCACCGGATGCTGAGTATCTGAAAGATCAGCTGCTTGCCGCCATGGAACGCCTGCAAGCCTGGAGTGAACAGACAGACTGGCAGCAACTGTTCCGCCAGCATAACCAGCAGGCCGCTGCGGATTGACCCTGTTGGTGGCGGCCAATCAGCCGCGGGCGCCAGCCAGGATGGCCTTCATATCCCTGACCGCCTCCTTGAGACCAGAGAAGACGGCCCGCGCAATGATGGCATGGCCGATGTTGAGCTCATTGATACCCCCGATGGCAGCCACCCGCTCAGTGTTGTGATAATGCAGACCATGGCCTGCATTCACGATCAGCCCTCTTTTGCGGGCATGCTCAACGGCTGTCACCAGAGTAGCGAATGCGGCGTCTTCCGCTTGCGGGGTATCGGCTTCGGCGTATTCCCCCGTGTGAAGTTCCACTACCGGCGCGCCACATCGGACCGCGGCATCAATCTGCGCGATGTCAGGGTCGATAAACAGGGATACTTCCGCGCCGATCCTGGTCAACCGCTCACAAGCCCTGGCGACACGGGCTTCTTGGCCATCCACGTCAAGCCCGCCTTCTGTCGTCAGCTCTTCACGCTTTTCAGGTACCAGGCACACGCACTCCGGGCGCACCTGTTCAGCAAAAGCCAGCATGGCGTCGGTAACCGCCATTTCCAGATTCATCTTGGTGGTCAGGATTTCCTTGAGCAGAAGTACATCCCGGTCCTGGATGTGACGACGGTCCTCCCGGGGATGAATGGTAATGCCGTCGGCACCCGCCTCTTCCGCAAGAATGGCAGCCTGAACCGGATCCGGATAGCGCGTGCCCCTGGCCTGGCGCAGTGTTGCGACATGGTCGATATTGACGCCCAGCAGCACTCTGGGATTTGTCAGGCTAGGATTCATTGCGATCTCCTCGATGATGACTGAACAGGCTTCGGCTGTTGAGAGGCCGGCCCTGAAGAAGGTAATCCACCAGGACACGGGTTACCCGCTTGGCGACACGCCGGCATTCTATTGACTCCAGGTTACCGGCAGCCAGGGCCAGAAGGGTGGCACCGGAAAGGTTCTGAAGCCTGGCGCCAGCTGAAGGCATGGCCAGAATCCCCTGCTCGGGATCATAGCAATAATGCCCATTGGTCTCGACCATAGAACCGGTGTCGGTAGCCATATCCCACGCGAAGTCATAACCCAGTTCTGCCGCCAGGGACTGTTCGAAATGCCGCAGTACCGGCTCGATATCACTGGCTGCAGACAGCTCGGCAATCACGTCGATGTAGGAGGCAAAAAGCTGGGGATGTGGATCAGCCAGAGGCAACAGGCGCTGCAACAGTTCGTTCACGTAAAGCCCGCTGTACAGGGCCAGAGTGTGTTTCAGCACCGGCCCGCCACGGACTTCCGCCTGGGTCAGTGTCTTCAGGTCACTGCGGCCGGTCCAGTCCAGCAGCAATGGCTGGAAAGGCTGCAGTTGTGCCTTCAACGGGCTTTTTGCACTATTGCCGCCGCGGGCAATAATGGTTATCCGGCCGGCATTGAGTGAGAAAATATCCACCATCAGGCTGGTTTCCCGCCACGGCCGGCGGTGGAGGACGTACGCCGGCTCCTGATGTGCTGGGCCTGTCATAAAGGCCTCAGAAGTCGTTCATACCAAGACTTTTCAGTGCCCGGTCACTGTCAGCCCAGCCTCGCTTGACCTTGACCCAGAGTCTCAGCATGACCTTACTGTCGAACAGGCGCTCCATATCAGCCCGGGCTTCCTGGCCAATACGGCGCAGACGCTCGCCCTTGTCGCCAATCATGATTTTCTTCTGGCCTTCGCGCTCCACCAGAATCAACGCGGAAATGTGCAGGGTTTTGCCATCCTTGCGAAATTCCTCGATCTCCACCGCAACCGAATAGGGCAGCTCAGCTCCCAGTTGCCGGGTGATTTTCTCCCGCACCATCTCGGAGGCCATAAACCGCTCGCTGCGATCGGTGATCTGATCGTCCGGATAGAAGTGAACGCTCTGGGGCAGGAAACGAGCCACAGCTTCTTCCAGAGGTGCCAGGTTCATGCCTTTCAGGGCCGACAGCGGGATAATTTCGGCAAAATCCCGCTTTCTTGACAGCATGTCCAGATGAGGCAGCAGCGCTTCACGATTCTCGATGCGGTCGACCTTGTTCACTGCCAGAATCACCGGACATTTCAGGCTGCCCAGTTTTTCCAGCACCATCTCGTCGGCGGTGGTCCAGGCCATCTGGTCAACCACAAACACCGCCACGTCAACGCCCTTCAGTGCCGAGGTGGCCGCCTTGTTCATGTACCGGTTGATGGCACGAGGCTCTTCCTCGTGCATGCCCGGCGTATCCACGTAAATGGCCTGTACCGGGCCTTCGGTCTTGATCCCCAGAACCTGATGACGCGTGGTCTGGGGCTTGCGGGAGGTAATGCTCAGCTTCTGGCCAAGTATATGGTTCAGCAATGTAGACTTGCCCACGTTGGGGCGGCCAACAATCGCCACAAAGCCACAACGGCTGTCAGGGTTTTCTGGACGGGTTACATCATTCATCAATCATTCTCCACGCCCAGTTGCTTGAGGGCATTGCGGGCGGCCTGCTGCTCGGCAATCCGGCGGCTGTTGCCGGTACCGGTCGTTTTCCGGTCCAGCGACGGCAGAGCACAGGAAACATGGAACGTCTGGGCGTGGGCTTCACCATCCACGGAAATGACGTCATAGAGCGGCAGTGGAAACTGCCGCGACTGTAAATATTCCTGCAGCCGGGTTTTCGGATCTTTCTGGGTATCCTGCAGATCGAGCTGCTTCAGGCGCACGTCGAACCAGCGCAGGACCTGCTCCCGGCAGGTATGGAAATCACTGTCCAGGTAAATAGCGCCGATAATGGATTCGACGGCATCCGCAAGAATCGACTCCCGGCGGAACCCACCGCTTTTCAACTCCCCGGAACCCAGACGAAGGTATTTTCCCAGCTCGAATTCGCGACCGATTTCCGCCAGTGTGACCCCCTTGACCATCCGTGCGCGCAGACGGCTCAACTGCCCCTCCCTGGCCTTCTCGAAGTGCAGGTACAGATATTCGGCTATAACCATATTGACAATGGAATCACCCAGAAATTCCAGGCGCTCATTGTTCTGGTTACCATAACTGCGATGGGTAAGGGCCAGCAGCAGACGCTCTGGAGCCTTGAACCGATAACCAATGCGCTGTTGTAACTGCTCCAGATCCGGTTGCGAACTCACTTGCCCTTCATCTCATACTCGTGTTGGAAGTGGATAACCGTATCCACATTGCGGAAAAGGTTGTTGCGGACTTCGTAATCCACATTGATAACCACGAACTCGCCGTTTTTCTCAACAGTGATGTTCTTGGCGTCAAAGCCTCTCACATTGTTGACACTCAGTCGCTTGTTGATAAGACTTCTGACCTGGGGCGGCCCCATGGTAGAGAGATCCTCGGTGCCATCCAGGCTTTCCAGTGCTTCCTGGATGGTAATATCATCCAGATACGCCGGCCCAAGCTTGATCACCAGTGTCAGCAGGCCACCGAAGAAGAGCACCATGATCAGGATCACCAGTGACGAGGCACCTGCCTGCTGCCGCATGGATGAAAAACTGTTTTTCTTCATTATAAAGACACCCCTGAATTACACTGCATTTATTCTATGCCACCCACACGATCGAAAGACGGCAGGCTGGTCAGCGACTGCCAGTGCATCCAGATCGCAAATGCCTTGCCGACCACCATCTCATCCGGAACCGTACCCCAGTAACGGCTGTCATTGCTGTTATCGCGGTTGTCACCCATTACGAAATACTCGCCTTCCGGCACCAGCCATTCTCCCTCACCTGAGCGGCCGGAACGCCCGATGGTCAGCAACAGATCATGTGTTGTATCACCGAGGGTTTCACGCCACAGCTCTACCGGCGGCAATCGTGCAATAAAGCGGGTCTCGACTTCCTCGCCATTAATGAACAGCTTGCGGTCCTGATAGCGGACATAGTCGCCGGGAAGGCCCACAACCCGCTTGATGTAATTGGTACTGCCATCGTCCGGATAACGGAAAACAATGACATCGCCCCGTTCCGGGTCATCCACTTCCAGAATCTTGGTGCCGGCAACCGGCAGCCTCAGGCCGTAGGCGTACTTGTTGACCAGAATAAAGTCCCCGACCTCCAGGGTGGGCAACATGGAGCCGGAAGGAATCTGAAACGGCTCCACCAGGAATGAACGCAGTACCAGTACTACCGCCAGAACCGGGAAGAACGATCGGCTGAGATCAACCAGGTAAGGTTCCTTCGGCTCTTTACCGCCCTCGACCTTCCCCGGCTCCAACCCGGCCGCTTCCAGCCGGCGTTTGCGGAGAAAGAGCCTGTCCAACAGCCAGATCAGCCCGGTTACAAACGTCAGAACTACCAGAACCAGGGGAAAATCAATATCCATTCAGGTGCCTTTTAGTTATCCACTTTCAGTACGGCAAGGAACGCTTCCTGAGGCACTTCAACATTGCCCAGCTGCTTCATGCGTTTTTTACCTTCTTTCTGCTTCTGCAGCAGTTTTTTCTTGCGGCTGACATCGCCGCCATAACACTTGGCGGTGACGTTCTTGCGAAGCGCCTTGACGGTGACCCGCGATACCACCTGGTTCCCGATGGCCGCCTGAATGGCAATATCAAACATCTGCCGCGGGATCAGCTCTTTCATTTTCTCGACCAGGGCGCGCCCCTTATAGTGGGCCTGATCCTTATGCACAATCAGCGCCAGCGCATCCACGCGCTCCGCATTGATCAGCACGTCCAGCCTCACCAGGTTCGCAGTCTGGAAACGCACGAACTGGTAGTCGAGCGAGGCAAAGCCCCGGCTGGCAGACTTGATCCGGTCGAAAAAGTCCAGAACCACTTCCGCCATCGGCAGTTCGTAGGTCACCTGCACCTGGGTCGACATGAAGTGCATGTTTTTCTGGATGCCGCGCTTTTCCTCACAGAGCTTGATGACATTGCCCAGGTGTTCCTGGGGTACCAGGATGCTGGCCTCCACGATCGGCTCACGCATTTCCTCTATGGAACCAATATCCGGAAGACTGGAAGGGTTGTCCACCGACAGCGTCTCACCCTGTTTGGTAACGACTTCATAGATTACCGTTGGCGCAGTGGTAATCAGGTCAATGTCGTATTCACGCTCCAGACGCTCCTGAACAATTTCCATGTGGAGCATGCCGAGGAAGCCACAACGGAAACCGAAGCCCAGCGCATCCGAGCTTTCCGGCTCGAAAAACAGCGAGGCATCGTTCAGGGTCAGTTTTTCCAGCGCATCACGGAAATCGTTGTAGTCATCGGCACTGACCGGAAACAGGCCAGCGTAGACCTGGGGCTTCACTTTCTTGAAACCGGGCAGCATCGGAATATCGTCCGAGCCTTTCTGCTGCACGATGGTGTCGCCCACTGGCGCTCCATGGATGTCCTTGATCCCGGCCACCACGAAGCCGACATCCCCGGCTTCCAGAATATCCGTATCTTTGGGTTTGGGATTGAAAATGCCCACCTTGTCGGCATTCCAGGCCTTGCCGGTGGACTTTATGACAATCTTGTCGCCCTTTTTCAGCGTGCCCTCGGTCACTCGCACGAGGGAAACAACACCCAGGTAATTGTCAAACCAGGAGTCGATAATCAGCGCCTGCAGGGGAGCACTGCGATCGCCCTTGGGTGGCGGAATCCTGGCGATCAGGTCTTCCAGTACATCTTCTACACCAATGCCGCTCTTGGCACTGCACCGAACCGCCTCGGTGGCGGCAATACCGATGATATCCTCGATTTCCTGTGCGACTCGCTCGGGCTCTGCCTGAGGAAGATCCATCTTGTTCAGCACCGGAACCACTTCCAGGCCCTGCTCAATGGCGGTGTAGCAGTTGGCCACGGACTGTGCCTCAACACCCTGGCCGGCATCCACCACCAGTAGCGCGCCTTCGCAGGCGTAGAGCGATCGCGACACTTCGTAAGAGAAATCCACGTGGCCGGGGGTATCGATAAAGTTCAGTTTGTATTCTTTACCATCCCGGGCCGTGTAGTTCAGCGTCACACTCTGGGCCTTGATGGTTATGCCGCGCTCGCGCTCCAGGTCCATGGAATCAAGCACCTGCTCGGCCATCTCACGTTCCGTGAGGCCGCCGCAGATCTGGATAAAGCGATCTGCCAGAGTGGATTTACCGTGGTCAATGTGGGCGATGATCGAAAAATTTCGGATTCGGCTCAGTTCAGTCACAGACAATGAATACTCATAAAAATACGAAGGATTGAGCCCGGATGGGCCGTTGCCGGAATCCGGCGACCGCGTGATTTTACCGGTTACCGGTCACCATTGCCATGATCAGGAAGTTAGCGGGTGCTCATATTGGCGAATCAGGAAGCCAATGAGGGCATCCTCGTCCAGCGGATAGCTGAACAGGTTGCCCTGGCACTGGGCGCAGCCGGCGCTTTTGAGAAAGCTCAGCTGCTGGGGAGTTTCCACTCCTTCGGCAACAACGGTGAGGTGTAATTTTCGCGCCAGTGCAATAACAGCCGAAGCCACATCCGTTGCGCTGACGTTGTAGGGGATGTCGCGGATGAAGCGGTGGTCAATCTTGATCACATCCAGCGGCAGCTGTTGCAGGGCAACCAGCGAGCAGGAACCGGTTCCGAAATCATCCAGGATCAGACAGACACCCATATCGTGCAGGGACACCAGACGTTCCCTGAGCATGCGGGGATCCTCGTTCAGCAGCTCCGCCGGCATCTCCAGTTCCAGGCACTCCGGCGACACGCCGGTTTCGGTGATCACCTGGCGCATCATGTCCAGAAAACCGGGATCTGTCAGCTGACGCACCGACAGGTTAACCGCCATTTTCAGCGATTCGAATCCGGCACGCTCGAGCGCCTGCACCTGGATGCAGGCCTGGCGCAGCGCCATTTCACCGAGGCGGACAATCAGCCCGGTTTCCTCTGCCAGGGAGATAAACTGCTGGGCGCTGACCAGTCCCTTTTCCGGATGGTGCCACCGCAGGAAAGCCTCAACCCCGATCACCCTTTCACTCTCCAGGTTGATCTTGGGCTGGTAATGGAGCACAAAGCGGTCATTATCCAGTGCCGCTGCCAGTTCCTCCTGCTGCAGCAGGCGCCGGGCTGCCTTGATGTTCATTGCGGGAGTAAAGAACTGATAGGTATTTCGCCCCAACTCCTTGGCCCGATACATGGCAAGGTCCGCGTATTTCATAAGGGTGCCCGGATCCTGGCTGTCGCAGGGAATCATGGTGATACCGATACTGACTGTAATGCCCACTTCATGATCATTCAGGCGAATGCGCTGACACAGGCGCCGGAGGATGGTCTCGGCAACCTTGCCAGCGGCATCCGGACCACTGATACGTGACAACAGCACGACAAATTCATCTCCGCCCAGCCTGGCAACCGAGTCGTCTTCCCTTACACATCCCGTCAGCCACTGGGACACCTGCTTCAGAAGCTCATCGCCGCTATCATGACCAAGGGTATCGTTGATGCGCTTGAAACCATCCAGATCCAGGAACATAAGGGCGGCAGGCTCTTCGCTGCGGCGGCTACGGCGCACCACATTGTTCAGGCGATCCTTGAACAGCTGCCGGTTGGCCAGACCTGTCAGGGGGTCGTAGAATGCCAGCCGATGAAGTTCCGACTCCGCCGCCTTGAGCTGGGTCAGGTCGCGCAGACTGACAACCACGCCATTTACACCCGGTACGTTGAGCATGGCTGTGCAGGTGCCCTCCATGTCCCGCCATTGCCCTTCCGAATCCCGTATGCGGGCACGGGTAACCGGAATCTGTTTGCCAGGCGATTTGATCGCCTCGTCAAAACCGGCCTTCAACTGGGGTCGGTCTTCTGCATGAACGAGAGAGTTGAGATCCAGGCGGTAAACCTGTTCCGGATCAAAACCGAGAATGTCACGACTGGACGGGCTCGCGTAACGGGGATTGCCGCTGGGTTCCAGCACCAGAGTGACATTGGCAGCCCCTTCGGTGATAGCGCGATAGCGGCCAGCGCTGAACTGCGCCTGGATACGGCTGCGGATCATGGCAAGGACGAACAGGAACATCAGCAGGCTGATCAGAATGCCGGACCCGAGGACAATAGGCGGGCGCGGGTCAGACGCAAGAAAATCAAAGGCCGGTGTGGAACGGGTCTGTAGCAGCCAGTCCCGGCCACCATGGGTAATCGTCTGGCTCATTTCAAAACTGAAGTTCTCGTCCAGGGAGCCAAGATTGGAGCCGTACATCAGTGAATCCCGGGAGATTTCGCCGTTGTCGTAGAGCTTCACATCCAGAAACGGAGAGATCAGACCGACGATGCCATCCAGCAGATGATTCATCCTGAATGCGCTGAAGACGTAGCCTGCCAGCATCATCTGGCGCTCCACCCGGCTTTCCGGCACAGCACCACCCTAAAAGACCGGGTAGTACATCAAAAAACCCGCCTGGTCTTCAGCCACTTCTTCCTGTACCAGCACCACCTTGCCAGTTACCCTGGGCTCGGCATGGTCCCTGGCGCGCACCATGGCACGGCGATGGACCGGATCGCTGAACGCATCGTAACCCAGCGCCTTACGATTTCTTTCGGTACCCGGCTCCAGGTACACCATCGGGTAGTAATACGGCCCGGTGCCCAATGGCGCAACCAGATAGTTGTGAACGCCATTCCGTCGCACCGATGCGATATGTTCCGCCATCTGGCGAACACCAATTTTCCTGATATAACCGATCCCCTGGAGGCCGGGGTAATAGCGGTTTATATCGACACTGTCGATGTATTCGCGCCAGTCTTCCCTGGTGACGTCGCCGGCAACAGCGAACAGGCCAGCACTGCCGGCCAGCACTTGTTCATAGTTCAGCAGCCGCTCTTCAATAGCGGTTTTAAGCTGCAGTGACTGGGTTTTGAAACGTGCTTCAGTGCGATCATCAACCAGGCGAATGGACACCTGCCACAACAATACCGTTGCCGCAAGAGAGGCAACCAATAACAACCATGCCGCCCATGAGTAACGGGGCTGAAGCAGTTTCCGGAGAGGAAGATCCTTTTTGTTCACCATTCGGGCAGGTCCGGTCCATGGCCATTTATCTGATTATTTGCCGGACTATAACAAAATGCCCCGCTGGTTGTCCTTTAACCGACAACCAGCGGGGCATTTTGTCTTTCCTCAGGGTTTCATGACCAGGTAAATAGCCCGCCCCTGCCGTACAACACGAACCGATACCGCACTGTCCTCCGGCAATGACGCGACCGTTTCCCGGAAATCCTCGACAGAGTTGATGGGACGACGGTTAAGCTCGGTGATCACATCCCGCGGACGGATGCCGGCATCCATCGCAGGCCCCTGCGCGATATCCGACACCAACACACCGCCGGAAACCCCCAGCGAGTCCCTGACGTCGTCGGGAAGAGGTTCAACGGTCATCCCCAATGGCGCGGATGACGGACCGCTGTCCCCGGAGGCCGGTGCGGATGCACGCTCCTGACCTTCCTCCGGCAGCTTGCCGATTTCAACGTCCAGGCTGATCTGCTTGCCTTCCCGCATGATCTCCAGGGTGGCGGTTTCGCCGATAGGCGTGCGGCCAACCATAGGCGGCAGATCAGATGACAGGATTATATCCTCGCCGTCATATTCAAGCACGATATCGCCGGCTTTGAGCCCTGCCTCTTCCGCCGGTGAGCCTGACATCACCTCCGCAACGAGAGCACCACGTGGACGTTTCAGGCCGAAAGACTCCGCCAGATCCCGGTTCACTTCCTGGATCAACACACCAAGCCAGCCACGGGAAACCGTTCCCTTGTCCCTGAGCTGCCGGAATACGTTCATGGCGTCATCGATGGGAATGGCAAACGATACCCCCATAAAACCACCGGAGCGGGTATAGATCTGGGAATTGATGCCGACAACCTCACCGTCAAGGTTGAACAAGGGTCCGCCGGAATTGCCGGGGTTGATTGCCACATCGGTCTGGATGAACGGAACATAGTTTTCAGACGGCAGGGAACGGCCGATGGCACTCACTATGCCGGCAGTCACCGTATAATCAAAACCGAAGGGAGAGCCGATGGCCAATACCCACTCGCCCACTTTCAGCTCTTTGGAACTTCCCACCTGAACGACGGGCAGGTCCTTTTCGTTTTCAATTTTCAGCACCGCCATGTCCGAACGCGGATCGGTTCCCACCAGTTTCGCCGGCAATTCCCGGCGGTCGTTCAGCCGCACAATGATCTCATCCGCGCCTTCCACAACGTGGTTGTTGGTCAGTACATAGCCGTCACTGGAAACGATAAACCCGGACCCCATGGACTGACGAGGGGCTGAACCCCCGGGACCTCCCCCGAAAGGCGACTGGGGGCCACCGAAAAAGTCCCTGAAGAAATCAGGCAACTGCTCAAGCTGGCGTTCATCGAACGGCAGACCACGGGAGCGATTCTGCCCCGCCTTTGGCTCCGTCGTGGTGCTGATGTTGACCACGGCCGAAGAGTTGTCTTCAACCAGTTCGGTAAAATCCGGCAAGCTGCCGGCCGAGGCCGACTGAGCCAGTGACAGCGGCAGCAACAGGCACAGCAGATACAGCCCGGCCGCTACCATACGCCGGCTTCTTGGGCGGGACGACGTTTGACCACCATTCTTTATTTCAAGCATTCAGGACCCCCTGATCAGCAATTCACTTTGGATTATTGTTTGGTCAATAACCGATATTTTCAACCAGCCGGCGTTGATTCAAGAGCCGGGGCCGGACAATTCCTGTCTGACTTTTACCAGACGTGGCTCATAACCCCGCGCAGGGTTCGAGCCGATCCGCCTGGCCACCATAAAACCGGTTGCCATTCCCGTGGCGGCTCCAAGCATGGCTGCTGCATCGTGCCCGCCTGACAGCTGATGCCCGGCTACAGCGCCAACCACCAGCAACGCCAGCGGTAGTGCATACACCAGCAGAGAGGCGCCCACCAGGGCCGACTCTTCAATGGCGACTGTGACTTCATCGCCAACCCTGGCATCCAGACTGTTGGCGACCAGTACCTGGTTGGCACGCCCGCCAGACACACCGGCCAGCGCCCGCTGACCACAGCCATTGCGCGCCGAGCAGCTTTCGCAGGCACTGGTCCGGATTGTCTGGACCCACACCCGGTCGCCACTCACGGCAACCACTCTGCCAGTTTCCGTAATCATTCCCCGATAGCTCCGAACGCCAGCGTATCGTCTACGTTAATGGATTCAGCAACCTTGCGCGCCGTTGTGGGAGGAATTTCGCCAACCACCGTCACAAAAAAGTCCATGTCATCGACTTCAAGCTGCTTCATGTAAACGGTGGTAGCGCCGATGCGTGAGGCCCCTGTGGGCAACATAATCTTGCGGGCAGGTTCGACGAACACGGAAAATGCCGCCAAACCATCTGAAAAAGCCACAGCCTGGCCTTTTCCGGAACGTGGAGCCGCCGCAGGAATGAATCCATCCGGCCGCCACTCCAGAGTCCAGCCGTCCATTCGCGGGGCCGGGGAAGAGGTTTTGGTCGGTGCCAGTTCCCTGGCAATCTCTTTCCCCTCGGTACGGATCACGAATTCGCTGTCTGACAGGCTGTCGGTAATCTCAAGACTGGTGAACTGGAAATGTTCGAGAACCTTGCCGTCAGAAGAACGCACATGGCTTTTTACCAGCAGGCCAGTGGACTTTTCCAGCCACAACTGGTGGCTGTAACGAAGTTCATCTTTGGACCTGAGGGCAAGCTTGACCACCTCGTAACCGGCTATTCGATCGTCGCCCACCAGCTCTGGCTGATACCAGCGGCTGACCGGCATAAGCTGACTGGAAAATGCTTCTGCAAACGGACCGGAAGGGATGACCTGATCGAGCTGGATGCGCCCGTGATCCGGAAGCACGCAGACGACACGCATTCCCTTGCGGACAATTTCACCACTGGCACCATCCTGGGGAACAAGGCGTTCTTCAACGATGCCGTTCCGGTAACGATGGGCAATCTGCATCGAGCTCACCTGATCACCACGCGCGTAAACGAACACGCCACGGTAAGACGTCATGTTCAGGGCGGGTCCCAGGCGGTCCAGCCAGTACTCTGCATTCCTCGGACCGGTGTCGGCAACCGCCTGGCCCACGAGGAAAACACAAAGAACCACAAGCAGCGCCGACAGACGCCTGCCCTGGTTCAACCACTGAGCCCGGACTCCGGTTACCGTTTTGCGAATCAATTATTCAACTCCGGCTGTTATTCACGATGAAATCGCAGGCCTAGTAGCCCGGCCCGGATGCACTTACCAGCCGTGCGTAGCCAACCGACCCACGGCCTGCCCCAACGCTGTTATGCTGTGCATGCTCCAGAAGGTAGCGGCTGACCTGCTCCCATTGCTCTTCATCCAGCCCCTGTAAGGCAACCTCCTGCACCGGTTCGCCCATAGTGTCGGCCTGCAGACCTTCAGACTGTCCGGCGGCAACGCCGGTACCGGCGATCGTGGCGGGACTCTCCACGGATTCCCAGCCAGCGCCTGCGCCAAAACCCACGACCAGTGCCAGGGTCACCATGGCGACCGCGGGCCAATGCCAGTTACGCTGCCTGCCAATCTCGGGCAGAGCTACCGGACCGGAGGCCTTCTGCAGGCCACCATCCAGCGCATTCCTGACGCCGGCGCTGATATCCACCCGGTCATCAGCCAGGCTTCCCTGATGCATCAGGTCGCGCACCTGCTGCCAGCGCTGCCACTGCGAACGAACTTCATCCTGCCGGGCGTGAGACAACAGCCTGCGGACAGACAGTTCATCCGCCTCGTCATCCATCATTGCCGACAGGGTTTCTTTGAGACGATCATCCATAGGACGCAACCTCATTATGTCCGGGAATCGTTTAATAATGGGCCAAGGTGACGATCCACCGCGTCCCGCGCCCTGAAAATCCGCGACCTGACTGTACCGATCGGGCACTCGAGAATACCGGCGATATCTTCGTAACTGAGCCCGTCATACTCCCTGAGCAGAAACGCTGACCGAAGCTCTTCCGGAAGATTGCCGATGGCCTCCCTGAGCGCTTCCTGCAACTGGTCCCGTTGCAACAGCTTTTCCGGTGAGGCGTTGTCTCTCAGCCTTGAACCATTATCGAAGTTCTCGGCCTCGATGGCGTCGGCACTCCCCTGCGGACGGCGACTGCGGGACTCCAGGAAATTCTTGGCCGTGTTCACTGCAATGCGGTAAAGCCAGGTATAAAAAGCACTGTCACCCCGGAAACGGTCAATTGCACGATAGGCCTTGACGAAAGTTTCCTGGGTCAGGTCCATCACTTCCTGACTGTCGTAGACATACCGACTGATGATTGACGCTACCCGTGACTGGTACTTGACCACCAGAAGATCAAAGGCAGGCCGATCACCCTGACGGACCTTCCTTACCAGTTGAAGGTCTGTCTGGCTTTCACTGTTTTCTTCCTTGTGGTGTTCTGTTTCCACAGTCATGGACGGAGTGCCGGAGTTCCCATAGAGAGCGACCATTCGGTCAGCTTGCCTATACTTCGGTGGATTCATGCTGCTGTCCGGTGTCCGATGAGACCCTGGTGCTCCCGCTTCAATGGGTGCACCCCGTCAGGCCAAATAGACAGCAGGCACAAAGTTTAGTTCAATACACTTCCACATTATGGCCTGCGATAACAACCCGATGCCACAATCCTACGAATTCGATGTTCTGATAATCGGCAGCGGCGCAGCCGGTCTGACTGTTGCCCTCAATCTGCCTGAACACCTTCAGGTTGCTGTGGTCAGCAAGGCTGACATCAGCAGCGGCGCAACACTGTGGGCTCAGGGCGGCATCGCAGCGGTACTGGACGACGATGACTCCCTTGAAAACCACATCAGCGACACCCTGAGCGCAGGTGGTGGCCTCTGCCACGAGGACGCCGTCCGGTTCACCGTGGAGCATGGCCGCGAGAGCATTGACTGGCTGATTGACAGCGGCGTCACCTTTACCCGTGATGATGAGTCACACTACCATCTGACACGGGAAGGTGGACACAGTCACCGGCGCATTATCCACGCCGCCGATGCCACCGGCCATGCGGTTTCCACAACCCTGACGTCGCAAGCCCAGGCGCGCACGAATATTGCCCTGATGTCGGGTCGGGTTGCGGTTGACCTGATTACCAACCGCAAGCTGTCGCTGCCGGGCAATGCCTGTGTAGGCGCTTATATCCTCAACCTCGAAGACAACCATGTGGAATTATTCCGCGCGCGCTTCACCATTATTGCGACCGGTGGCGCCAGCAAGGCCTACCGCTACACCACCAATCCCGACGGCGCATCCGGGGACGGCATCGCCATGGCGTGGCGGGCAGGTTGCCGGGTAGGCAACATGGAGTTCAACCAGTTCCATCCCACCTGCCTGTATCACCCACATGCCAAGTCGTTCCTGATCACCGAGGCGGTTCGGGGCGAAGGGGGCACGCTGTTGCTTCCGGATGGCACGCGGTTTATGGACAGATTCGATGAGCGGGGCGAACTGGCTCCCAGGGACATCGTTGCCCGCGCCATTGACCATGAGATGAAACGCCTGGGTGCGGATCATCTATACCTGGACATCAGTCACAAGCCGGCCGATTTCGTCAGGCATCATTTTCCCACCATCTACGAGAAATGCCTGACCTTTGGCATCGATATCACCAGCGAACCCATTCCGGTGGTGCCTGCGGCGCACTACACCTGTGGTGGCGTGCTCAGCGATGAACGGGCACGCACCGACATCAACCAGCTTTATGTTGTAGGCGAGGCTGCGTTTACCGGCCTCCATGGCGCCAATCGCATGGCCAGCAACTCCCTGCTGGAGTGCCTGGTCTATGGCCGGGCCGCCGCGGCCGATATCGCGCGGCGTGAATCGGACATCCCGGCCCCGCCACAGGCACCTGACTGGGATGAAAGTCAGGTGCGGGATTCCGATGAGGACGTGGTAATCTCCCACAACTGGGACGAGCTCCGGCATTTCATGTGGGATTATGTAGGTATTGTTCGCACTACCAAACGTCTGCAGAGAGCCAAACACCGTATTGATCTGCTGGAGCGCGAAATTGGCGAGTTCTACAGCAACTACCGGGTGTCCAACGACCTGCTGGAACTGCGGAATCTGGTTACCGTTGCCGACCTGATTATCTGCTCTGCCCTGCAGCGCAGGGAAAGCCGTGGTCTCCACTACACACTGGATTTCCCGGGACTGCTCGCCGAAGCAAAAGATACCGTACTGGTTCCGACAACCTATAGACGACCCGCCCCCTGACCGGGGCGGTTCACACCGATCCCACTGGGCAACTGAGAGTATTCATGTCTGATAACACCGAGTTTAACCGCCTGTGGTGGCACAGCCGTCGCGGCATGCTTGAGCTGGACGTATTACTGATCCCGTTCCTGGAAGAGGCCTACCGGGATTTGCCGGCAGAAGACCAGGCCCGCTACCGGAAACTGATCACCTGCGAAGACAGCGACTTGTTTGAGTGGTTCATGCAGCGCAGCCGTCCGCAAGACCCCGATCTGCAACGCATCGTCGATATCATGCTGAAACGTGTCCAGCCGGATTGACCTGAGGATTTCGCCATCGCACCCGGTGGCGTTTCTGTGCGCACTGCCCTGGTTGTTGCTGACGGCGCTGGTGGCGCTTATCGCCAGCGATCATGGTCTGGTCCTGGTGACTCTCGTTGCCGTCACTCTTTGCGGGGCCATCTTCCAGTATCGTCGCGGCGGTTTGCTGGCGGGTCCGGACGCCGTCGTCGGGCTAAGGATTGAGAACCGGCATCTGTACGCTCGCCTCCGCTCCGGTGCGGACGTTGCCGTAGTGCCCGCTGATGAAAGCCGCATGAGCGCCAGGTTCGCGATCTTGAAACTGCGATGCAACGGCTCCATATATCGCCGATATCCTGTTGTTCTGGTTGCGTTCTCGCCGGGGCTCTCCAACACCTCACCGGAAGCATTCCGGCAATTGCGGGTCTGGCTTCGCCTGGGACCAGGTCCCCGTGCCAGCGAGGCCGGCGACCAGCAACCATCCAATGTTCAGGAAATCCACTGATTCTGGAGCGCTCCATGTCAGACATCGAAAATCCGGCTGCCAACCATCCACTGCTTCATCCGTCCCGCATTACCCTGCCCGACCGGATAATTGTGCGAATAGCCGGCCCGGGGACTGACAAGTTCCTGCAGGGGCAATTCAGTCAGCAGATTGATGATGTCATCCCGGCCCACTCCCCCAGGGCTGCAGCCTGCACCCCGAAAGGTCGCGCCTATTGTCTGACCAGACTCGTCAGGGATGGTGAAGACGTGCTGATGGAGCTGCCCAGGGAACTTGCAGACGACACCCTTGGCCATCTGCGCAAATACCTGATGCTTTTTCGTGGCGCGTCCATGGAGGTGGAACCGGACGCCAGGATAATCGGGTTGATAGGAGCGTCCACGGCAGAACAATTGCTGACTGATGCCACCGACAGACTGGCAGCAGCGGGCGATTCGGTCGTCATCCAGGGGGGGCACCTGATACGCACAATGAACACCGGGGAAGGTGTGGCCCGCTATGAACTCTGGCAGACCGGGGTTCTGGACGAGTCGATTCAGCGCGCACTCAGTAACATTCAGGAGGCAACCCTGGCGGACTGGTATGCTTCCGAGATTGCGGCCGGAGTGGCTGTGCTCACCCCGGCCACAAAAGAAGGCTTTGTGCCGCAAATGCTGAACTGGCAGCACGTAGGGGGGATTCACTTTAAAAAGGGTTGCTACACCGGGCAGGAAGTCATTGCCCGAATGCATTTTCTGGGGCAACTGAAAAAAAGTCTTTTCCGGTATTCAGCCGGCCGGACCGAAAACCCACCGGCTCCCGGAGAAGCTATTGTAAATGGTGACCGCGCTGTGGGTACCGTGATCAATTCCGTGGTTCTGCCTGATGGCACTGCCGAAATTCTTGCGGTGGTCCGGCACGATGCGGCGGAGCTCAGCCTTGCCCCGGAGAGTGCCCCGGACAACTCCCTTTCCCTGCGCCCGCTACCCTATTCGGTTTCGGAACGTGAACAAACAGGGACGTCTGATACATAAGTTGACAGGAAGGACCCGGAAAGTTTGCTATAAAGTACCTAATATACCTGAACAATTTGGCCTTTCCGGACTCTCCTGCCGGCCAGATAACACTCAACAGGCGGACCACAGCTGACCATGTCGAACATTGTCGAAACCATAAAAACCGATCTCACTGATGCCATTGAAAACGACAAACTTGTACTCCCGACGCTTCCGGAAGTTGCGTTGCAGGTACGGGAAATTGCTGAAAATGAGGATTCAGCGATTATGGATCTGGTAAAGGTCATCAGTAATGACACCGCGCTTTCTGCGCGTATCATCCGGGTTTGCAACAGCCCGCTTTTCCGTGGCAGCCGCGCCATTGAAAACCTGAACATGGCAGTCAGCCGCCTTGGAATGGCTTACACCAGCAATCTGGCGATGGGCCTGGCCATGGAGCAGATGTTCCAGGCCACATCCGACATGATTGACAAACGCCTGCGTGCCACCTGGCAGAAAAGCACCGAGGTGGCGGGTGTGTGCCATGTGCTGGCGCAGCATTACACCAGACTGAAGCCGGATCAGGCTACACTGGCCGGGCTGGTGCATCGTATCGGAGTGCTGCCGATTCTGCGTTATGTGGAAGACCGTGATATCCAGATCAGCAGTATCATGCTGGATAATGTGATTGATGAGATCCATCCACGCATCGGGGCGATGATTCTGCAGAAGTGGGAGTTCCCGAAGGAGTTGCAGAATGTGCCTCTGGAATACGCAAATCTGCACCGTGAGGTGCCTGCTGCCGACTATGCGGATCTGGTATTGGTGGCGAATCTGCAGTTGATTGCGGGTACGGATCATCCCTGGACAGAGGTGGACTGGAAGACGATTTCGGCGTTTGATCGGCTGGGGCTGGATCCGGAGGTGGACATGAATGAGGAAGAGGACCTGAATGCGCAGATGGAAGCGGCTATGGCGCTTCTTAAATAGCTCCTTCCTGGCCTCGTAATTCGGGTGGCTGGCCGGAGGTGGAGGTATTTTTCTTCGGGAAAAGAACTCGCTGCGCTCAGACACCTTTTCCTGTCAGAGAAAATACCCCCACCTCCGGCCGATTATACCCGTTGCAGGCCGCCGCCCTTTGCGGTTCCTTCAAGAGCTGGGCTGACTTTTCCCGTATTGTTCCAGTAACTCTGATTTGTTTGGTAAAGACCAATCAACGGTCGGTAGACCGTTTTGTTGTAACCACTCGTTGGCCCGGGAGAAGTGCCGGCAGCCGAAGAAGCCGCGGTAGGCGCTTAACGGGGACGGGTGCGGGCCGTCCAGTATCAGGTGTTTGCTGCGGTCGATGTGCTGGCACTTCTTTTTTGCGTAACTTCCCCAGAGTAGAAACACCACACCCTGCCGCTCCCGGTTGATGGTTTCGATGACCCGGTCGGTGAAGGTTTCCCAGCCTTTGCCGCGGTGGGCGCCGGCCTGGCCCTGGACGACGGTGAGGACGCTGTTGAGCAACAGCACGCCGCGTTCGGCCCAGGGTTGGAGGCAGCCGTGGTCTGGTGGCTGGATGCCGAGGTCGTCGCGGATTTCCTTGAAGATGTTGATCAGGGATGGCGGGACGGCTACATGAGGGCGCACGGAGAAACACAGGCCGTGGGCCTGGCCGGGACCGTGGTAGGGGTCCTGGCCGAGGATGACTACACGGACCTGGTTCAGCGGGGTGCTGTTCAGGGAATTGAACCAGAGGTGGCTGGGGGGGAAGATGGTTTTTCCGGCCTGCTGCTCCGCCACCAGAAAGTCAGCCAACCGCTGCATGTAGGGCTGGCTGAATTCGTTGCCAAGGTGCTCGCGCCAGCCCCGCCCGGCTTTGAGCTGGCTGGCCAGCATCTCCACCGGATGCATGGCTCAGCCCTCGTCTTTCTTCATTTCGGCTTTCTGTTCCGGACGCATGGCGGGGAACAGGATAACGTCGCGAATGGATGCGGAATCGGTCAGCAACATGGCCAGGCGGTCGATGCCGATGCCTTCGCCAGCCGTTGGCGGCAGGCCATACTCCAGTGCCATGATAAAGTCTTCGTCGTAGAACATGGCCTCGTCGTCGCCGGCGTCCTTTTCCGCCACCTGCTCCTGGAAGCGTTCGGCCTGGTCTTCGGCGTCGTTGAGCTCCGAAAAGCCGTTGGCAATTTCGCGGCCGCCGACAAAAAATTCGAAGCGCTCGGTAACAAACGGATCGTTGTCCTTGCAGCGGGCCAGCGGGGACACTTCTTTCGGATAATCGGTAATAAAGATCGGCTGCATCAGGCGGTGCTCGGCGGTTGCCTCGAAAATCTCGATCTGGACCTTGCCAAGTCCCCAGCCATTCTTGATGTAAATGCCGAGCTCCTTGGCCAACCCGCGGGCCCCGGCTTCATCGGCCAGCTGTTCGGCCTTGATGTCGGGATTATGGCGCAGGATGGCATCCACCACGGTCAGGCGCTCGAACGGCTTGCCGAAATCGTATTCAACGGTTTCCTGCTCACCGTTCGCCAGCATGCGGGTATTCACCACGGTCGTGGTTCCCAACACCTTCTCGGTGATGGTGCGGATCATGTCTTCGGTCAGGTCCATCAGGTCATTGTGGTCGGCGTAGGCCTGATAGAACTCAACCATGGTGAATTCCGGATTGTGGCGGGTAGACAGCCCTTCATTGCGGAAGTTACGGTTGATCTCGAACACCCGCTCGAAACCACCCACCACCAGACGCTTGAGAAAGAGTTCCGGGGCGATGCGCAGGTACATGTCGATGCCCAGGGCGTTGTGATGGGTCACGAACGGGCGCGCCGTGGCACCACCGGGGATCACCTGCAGCATCGGGGTTTCCACCTCCATGAAGTCCCGGTCGGTGAAGTACTGACGCATGACACTGATGATTTTCGAGCGGGCGTAGAACACCCGGCGGCTGTCTTCATTCACCATAAGATCGACGTAACGATGGCGATAACGCGCCTCCGTGTCGGTCAGACCCTTGTGCTTCTCGGGCAGTGGCCGCAGGGACTTGGTGAGCAACACATACTCATCCATGCTCACGTACAGATCGCCTTTGCCGGATTTGCACAGGATGCCACGCACGCCCACGATGTCACCCAGATCCCAGTGTCTGGTGTCTTTCTGGACATCTTTTGAGGCATAGATCTGGATGCGCCCGGTCATGTCCTGGACCACTTTGAACGCCTTGCGATCCAGCATCATGCGGCCGGCAATGGCCACCCGGACACCCATCTCCGCCAGTTCTTCCTTGCTCTTGTCGCCGTATTTGGCCTGAAGCTCGGCAGCGGTAGCATCGCGACGGAAGTCGTTGGGAAAAGCGTTGCCCTGCTCGCGCATCTCGGCCAGTTTGGCGCGGCGCTCGGCAATCAGCTTGTTGTCCTCTGGGTGTGCATTCTGTGTGTGGTCAGTCATGTTGGCTCACAAAAAAATCGGGAATGGTCCGGGTCAGCATGGCGAAGGCGACGGTCACAGCGCCATCTTCAGGCTGGCTTCGATAAACTTGTCGATATCACCATCCAGTACCGCCTGGATATTGCTGGTTTCCACCCTGGTGCGAAGATCCTTGATCCGGCCGTCATCCAGGACATAGGACCGAATCTGACTGCCCCAGCCAATGTCGGCCTTGGCGTCTTCTGCCCTCTGCTTCTCGGCGTTACGCTCCTGCATCTCACGCTCGAACAGCTTGGCCTTGAGCTGTTTCATGGCCTGATCCTTGTTCTGGTGCTGGCTTCGACCAGCCTGACAGGCCACAACAATACCGGTGGGATTATGGGTCAGACGCACTGCGGACTCGGTCCGGTTAACGTGCTGGCCACCAGCGCCCGAGGCGCGGTAAACATCCACCCGCAGATCAGACGGGTCAATCTCGATTTCGAAGCTGTCATCCACTTCCGGCGATACAAACACCGACGAGAATGAGGTGTGGCGACGGTTGCCGGAATCAAACGGCGATTTGCGCACCAGCCGGTGAACCCCGGTTTCCGTACGCAACCAGCCGAAGGCATACTCACCCTGGATGTGGACGGTGGCACTTTTGATACCCGCCACATCGCCTTCCTGCAACTCGACGATCTCGGCCTTGAACCCACGGTGCTCGGCCCAGCGCAGGTACATGCGCAGCAGCATATTCGCCCAGTCCTGGGCCTCAGTACCGCCGGAGCCGGCCTGGATGTCCAGGTAGGCGTTATTGGCGTCCATCTCGCCCGAGAACATACGGCGGAACTCGAGTTTTTCAAGTTCTTTGTCGAGACTTTCCAGGTCGGCCTCAATCTCTGCAACCGTACCTTCATCCTCTTCCTCAGCCGCAATTTCCAGCAGCCCTTCGGCATCGTCCAGGCCGGTGGTGAGGTTGTCGATGGTACGTACAATCAACTCAAGATCGGACCGCTCCTTGCCCAGCGCCTGGGCCCGGTCAGGGTCTTCCCATACCGAGGGTACTTCCAGCTCGCGTTCTACTTCGGTCAGTCTCTCACTACGCTGATCGTAGTCAAAGATACCCCCTGAGCGCTTCAGTGCGCTCACGAAGGTCTTTTATCTTCGTAACAATGGGATTGATTTCCATGAAATCCTTACTCACTCTCGGAAAATGGATGCGATCAAAAATCAGACGCGAGATTCTACCGGAAATCTGTTTCTAAATCAGCCGGTGGGTTTTTAGTTGGGTGCATGCATTGGTCGGCTTCGGTTTGTTTCGTTAATTATGCCTTTGGCGTTGGCTCTCTGGCTTTTTGTCGGATTACGGCCTTTCAGGCCTAATCCGTACCTACGTTATACGGCGTTAACTCTCAGGTTTGATCGGGCCTGGGGGGGGTATATTTTCTGCCAGAAAAAGGTGTCTGAGCGAAGCGAGTTCTTTTTCCACAGAAAAGATACCCCCACTCCAGGCCCAGCCCACCATTGCCGAGGTCCCGAAGAATCAGACCAAAGGCTCCAGATAATCCACCAGAAGCTGCAAGTTGGTACGCCCACGAAAGGTATTGGCATCAGGCTTGTAAACCAGCCGGGCCCCGGTCCTGGTGTAGTCGGGCACTTCCGGACCCGTATTAAAGGCGATACCGTCGATGATGGCGCCGCCCTCTTCCGGCTGGAGAACCAGCTTCAGGTGGTTCTCACCGACAATGCGCTGGCTGACCACGCGGAAGTTGCCGTCGAACAGTGGCTCAGGAAAATGCTGACCCCAGGGGCCGGCCCGTTTGAGCAGGGTGGCGGTGTCCAGGTGGAGTTCGTCCGGACTCAGGGGGCCGTCAGTGGTGATGGCAGCTTCCAGGTCTTCCGCCCGGACGGTCTCGCGCACGGCCCTGTCAAAGGCCTTGCTGAAAGCGTCCAGATCGGTTCGGGACAGCGTCATGCCGGCCGCCATAGCGTGGCCGCCGTATTTTTTCATCATGCCGGGATGGCGGGCGTCGACCACCGCAAGTACGTCCCGGACATGAAGTCCGGGGATGGAGCGGGCAGAGCCCTTGATGTCCTCGCCGTTGTCGTCCGGAGCAAAAGCGATGGTCGGGCGGTGGGTCTGTTCGCGGATGCGGGCGGCCAGTATGCCGATCACGCCCTGGTGCCAGTCAGTGTCGAACAGAGCCAGGCCCCACGGAAGGCCCTCAATATCCAGCGACATCGACGCCAACAGGTCCTGGGCCTGGGTTTTCATGTCTTTTTCGATAGTCCGCCTTTCGCGGTTGAATGTGTCCAGCTCACGGGCCAGGCGCAGGGCCTCATCGCGGCTGTCAGCCAGCAGGCAGGCAATACCAACGCTCATGTCATCCAGGCGCCCGGCTGCGTTGAGGCGGGGGCCAACCACGAATCCGAGGTCGGTGGAGCTGATTTCGCTGTGGTCGCGCCCCGCCACTTCCAGCAGTGCCAGGATTCCCGGACGGGCTTCGCCCTGGCGGATGCGGCGCAGTCCCTGCTCCACGAAGATGCGATTGTTATGGTCCAGCGGCACCACGTCAGCCACGGTGCCCAGGGCGACAAGATCCAACAGGTTGCCAAGGTTGGGCTGGGGATCCGGCAGTAAACCCTGTTCCCGCAGATGCTTGCGCAAAGCTGTCAGCACGTAGAACATCACGCCCACACCTGCCGCGTTCTTGCTCAGGAAGGGACATCCGGGCTGATTGGGGTTCACGATAGCATCGGCATCGGGAAGGGTTTCCCCCGCCAGGTGATGGTCGGTCACAACCACCTTTATGCCAAGATCCCGGGCGGCCTGGACACCGTCAATCGCAGAAATGCCATTGTCCACAGTTACCAGCAGGTCCGGCAGGGAATCTTCTTCCTGGAGCCGGTGAATAATTCCGGGCGTCAGGCCATAGCCATCGGAAAATCGGCTGGGCACGCGGAAGTCGATATCGTTCAGCCCCAGCATACCCAGGCCCAGCATGGCCACCGCCGTACTGGTGGCACCGTCGGCATCGAAGTCACCCAGGATCAGAACCCGTTGCTGGCCGGTAATCGCCTCCGCCAGTAGTGCCACAGCCCCCTCGATACCCTGAAGATCCATGGGTGATGCCAGATGCTTCAGGGTGTAGCTCAATTGTTCATCCGAGCTGACGCCACGGGCGGCGTAGAGGCGGCGGAGTAGAGGCGGCAAGCTTTTACCCCAGTCCGGGGTGGTTTCCGGACCAGAGCGACGCAGGATCTTTTTTGGTGCCATACAGGTCAGGTATTCTTCCAGTGTCTGGCGATGAAGTCCTGCACCGCAGGCAAGTCATTATCCAGCACGGTATATTGCTCTTCCCGCTCGAACAGATCAGACATGTGCGCCGGCAGTGCCGGCTCTGCCTTGACGCCGGATCGCAACACCGCATCCGGGAACTTGGCAGGGTGCGCGGTGCCGAGGGTTATCATCGGAATGGCCGGGTCCCGACGGCAGTTACGGGCTGCTCGCACACCGATGGCGGTGTGGGGATCCAGCAGGTATTCATTCTGCCCGAAGATTTCACGGATGGTGTTCGTGGTGTCTTCGTCGCTCACGGCGTGGCTGTCAAAAAGTTTGCGGGCATGCTTCCAGCGGTAGTCTTCGATGCTCACCGGCCCCCTCGAGGCATTCTCCAGCAACTCTTTTACAGCAATGCCATCGCGGCCGTGCAGATCAAACAGCAGGCGCTCGAAATTACTGGACACCATAATGTCCATGCTCGGCGACAGCGTATGCTCCAGCTTCAGCTGCTCGTACCGGTTGCCGCTCATGAACCGGTGCAGGATGTCATTGCGGTTGGTGGCAATCACCAGTTGGGAGACCGGCAACCCCATTTTTCTGGCCAGGTAACCGGCAAAGATGTCGCCGAAGTTACCCGTTGGCACAGAGAAGGCCATGCTGCGGTCCGGGCCGCCAAGGGCCAGGGAGGCATGAAAATAGTAGACAATCTGAGCCATGATCCGGGCCCAGTTGATGGAATTCACTGCAGCAAGCTGGGTTTTTCCGCCGAGGAACGACTGATCACCGAAGCTTGCCTTGACCATGCGCTGGCAGTCGTCAAAGTTGCCACGTACCGCGATATTGTGGATGTTGTCACCCTTCACGGTGGTCATCTGGCGGCGCTGCACCTCGGAGACACGCTCGTGGGGATGCAGGATGAAGATATCCACGTGCTTGCAGCGACGGCAACCTTCGATTGCAGCGGAACCGGTATCGCCGGAGGTTGCCCCCATGATCACCACATGCTGCTGGCGTTTCTCAAGAACGTAGTCCAGCAGGCGTCCCAGCAGTTGCAGGGCGAAATCCTTGAACGCCAGTGTGGGGCCACGGAAAAGTTCCATGACCCATTCGTTGGTATCCAGCTGAACCAGTGGCGCAACCGCCTTGTGGGCGAACACATCACCGTAGGTCTCATCAAGCATTTTGCGGAAATCTTCCGCCGGAATGGCATCGTCCACGAACGGATGCATTACCTTGAAGGCAAGCTCACTGTAGGAAAGCCCACGCCAACTGCGGATTTCTTCGAGGCTGAAATGTGGCAGGGATTCCGGGACATAGAGGCCACCGTCGGTGGCCAGGCCTGTCAGCAGGACATCTTCAAAGCCCAGGGCGGGAGCTTCGCCCCGTGTACTGATGTATCTCACCTTGCGTTCCTGTCAGTTAAAGTTTTCGGCACGGATGCGAACGACCTTTCCGTCGATGTCACTGAGGGCTTCGAGTTCTTCAATGGCGCGGTTGATCTGGCGCTCCTGAACCGTGTGGGTCAGGATGATCACCGGAATACGGCCATCCTTGAGCTCCGATTCCTTCTGCATGATGGACTCGATGTTGATGCCGTGCTCGCTGAGGGTGGAGGCTACTTTCGCCAGCACCCCGGGGCGATCCAGTGCCTGGATACGCAGATAATAGGCTGACTGGACGTCTTCCATAGGCAGCACCGGAAGATCTTCCATGGCCGACGGTTCAAAGCCGAGATAAGGCACACGCTGGGTGCTTTCAGCCGCGACGGAACGGGCCGCATCGATGATATCGGCAATCACCGCAGAAGCAGTGGCCTCATCGCCCGCGCCGGGGCCGTAATACATGGTCTGGCCAACGGCATCGCCATCCACCAGTACCGCGTTCAGCACACCGTCGACCTGAGCAATCAGGTGGCTGCGGGGAACCAGTGTAGGATGGACGCGCAGCTCGATGCCGTCATCGCGACGACGGGCGATACCCAGATGTTTGATGCGATACCCCAGAACCTCGGCATGGGCGATGTCGTAAGGGGTGATCTCGGAAATTCCTTCGGTATAGGCTTTCTCGAACTGAAGTGGCACACCGAAACCGGCCGAGGCCAGGATGGTCAGCTTGTGAGCGGCGTCAATGCCCTCGACGTCAAAGGTGGGATCGGCTTCGGCATAACCCAGATCCTGGGCCTCTTTGAGCACTTCAGCGAATTCACGGCCGGCGCGCATTTCGGTCAGGATGTAGTTACCGGTTCCGTTGATGATGCCGGCAATCCAGTCGACCCGATTGGCCGCCATACCCTCACGAACCGCCTTGATGACAGGAATCCCGCCAGCAACACCCGCTTCGTAGGAAACAATCACGTTTTTCTTTGCCGCAGCCTCAAAGATCTCGTTGCCATGAACCGCAATCAGGGCCTTGTTGGCCGTCACCACGTGCTTGCCATTGTGGATAGCTGCCAGCACCAGTTCCCGGGCAGTTTCGTAGCCGCCAATCAGTTCCACCACAATATCCACGGACGGATCATTCACCACGTCAAATACGTCGGTGCTGAACGGAATATCACCAAGGTCAATATCCGTGCGGGGTGTGCGTGTCGCCACCCTGGCAATCCGGATATTGAAACCTGTCCGGCCCTTGATCAGTCCGGCATTCCGGGTCAGTACGTTGAACGTACCACCACCGACTGTTCCCAGTCCGCAGATTCCGACATTAACGTCTTTCAAGCTTTCACCTCTGTTCCCGATGGGTTGCTGTGGGGAGCGACAGTATAACGGTTAACGTGCGCCCGAATAAGCCCCGAGCAACACAACAGCCCGAGCATCAGTTCGGTAGACTATCAGAGCAGCCCAAGGCCTTCAGCCAGTTTTTCTGCCGGTACGTAACCAGGCACCATGTTGCCGTCTTCGAGCACAATCGCCGGGGTACCTGTCACACCGACGCGACCACCCAGTTGGAACTGCTCCCTGACCGGGTTGTCACAGCTCTGCTCTTGCACGCTACGGCCCTGTTTGGCGGCATCCATGGCTGCCTGCTGGTCATCCGCACACCAGACTGAAATGTATTTGCGGAATGAGGGCGTGTTGGGCCCGGAGCGGGGGAACCCATAATAGTGAACCGTAATCCCCATTTCATTGAGCTTTGGCACTTCGTCATGCATCTTGCGGCAATATGGGCAGTCAATATCGGTAAACACGGAAATGGAGGCCTTCTCCGTGCCCCTGGCAGCATAAGTGATTGTCCCTTTGTCACCAAAATCGTCCATCGTCCGGGCCCGTTGCGAGGCTCTTTCCTGCTCGGAAACGTTGGCGATGCCACCGCTGGTAATCTTCAGGAGGTCACCGGTCAGGAGGTACTGGCCATCAGCGGTGGTATAAATAGTATCCCCATTACTGGTGTACACCTCGTACAGGCCCCCGGCTTCCGACTTGCGAACCTCGGAAATTTTCAGACCCGGAACCGCTGCCGTCAGCTTTTCGGTAATGTTATCCTCGATCTCACCCGCTTGAAGGGTTGATGCTCCGGCCATGGCGAGGACGGCGGTGACAAACAGCAGACAGGACTTGAACAGGCTCTTGATCAACATATAGGCTTCCAGTTTCCAGGGCTCACAGGATATTCGGTTATCAGGTCGACGGGTTTCCCGCCGCGATGTTGCGACACCGGCCGCCTCAAAAAGTTCAGTGTAGCAAGGCGCGTCGCTGGCGCCTAACCAGACTGCACACTAACCCCGTGGATGGTGGGACTGGTGCAGTGACTGCAACCGCTGACGTGCCACATGGGTGTATATCTGTGTAGTGGACAGATCCGAATGACCGAGTAGCATCTGCACTACCCTCAGGTCGGCACCGTTATTCAGCAAATGGGTCGCGAAGGCATGACGCAGGGTGTGGGGCGACAGATGTTTGTGGATTCCTGCCCGGGCGGCATAGTGTTTGATCCGATGCCAGAAGGTTTGCCGGGTCATGGCGGCCGGGCGGTTACCGGGAAACAGGGCGTCACAGGGTCGTCCTCTGAGAAGCTCGCTTCGCGCTTCCTTCATGTAGCGCAGCAACCAGTCGATGCCTTCCTCCCCAAGGGGAACCAGACGCTCCCTGTTCCCTTTTCCCACAATCCTGACCACACCCTGGCGCAGATTAACCTCGTCAACGGTAAGCTCTACCAGCTCCGAGACCCGTAAACCGCAGCCATACAGAATTTCCATCATGGCCTTGTCGCGAAGCTCGATGGGGACGGCCGGGTCGGGCTCTGACAGCAGGTTGTCCACGTCTTCCTCAGACAGGGAGTCTGGCAATCGCCGCGGAAGCCGGGGGCTGTCAATGCGAAGCGTGGGGTCTTCCGCGATCACGCCCTCCCGCAGCAGATAGCGGAAGAAGCGCCGTAAACCGGACAGGCGACGGGCGGCGGTGGAAGTCTTGAAGCCATCCGCCAGCCCGCGGGATATCCAGGCCAGCAGATCGCTGCGACGCACTTCTGTCAGCAGAGGCTTTCCCGGTTGCTCCTGCAACCAGGCCGCCAGGCGTTCGAGATCACTGCGATATGCCTGCCGGGTCTTCTCACCCAGCCCGTCCTCGAGCCATACGGCATCGCTGAAGCGGACAATAACCACTTCGTCCTGCGGCCGCAGTTCAGCTCTGGATGTGGTTTTCCGGATCATGGCCGTTTACTCGAAACACAACGCACAGAGCAGTGCCGGGGGCGGATGCAAAAAAGGCAGCCGAGGGCTGCCTTTTTCTGACGAACTGTGACCAGCAACCGGTGCTGCTCAGCCCAGCTTTTCCTTGATCCGGGCTGCCTTGCCAGACAGGTCGCGGAGGTAATAAAGCTTGGCCTGACGTACGTCACCGCGCCGCTTCACGCTGATGCTGTCGATCAGCTTGGAGAAAGTCTGGAAAGTACGCTCAACACCAACGCCGTAGGAGATTTTCCGCACGGTGAAGGAAGAGTTCATGCCACGGCTGCGCTTGCCGATAACAACGCCTTCAAACGCCTGCAGTCGCTCGCGGTTGCCTTCAGTTACGCGCACCTGAATAACCACGGTGTCACCCGGCGCGAAGGCAGGGATTTCCTTGGTCATCTGTTCTGATTCAATCTGACTGATGATGTTGTTCTTGCCACTCATCGTTTGTGCTCCTGATACCCAATCTTTTAATGCCCTGATGATTCAGAGGCACCCGGTTCATTCAAAATCTCTTCCAGCAGCTCACGCTCTTCGTCCGTAAACACCCGCTTTTCCAGCAGGTCGGGGCGTCGCTCCCGGGTTCGCCTCAACGACTGTTTAAGCCGCCAACGCCGGATCTGATCATGGTGACCGCCCAATAAAACATCCGGCACCGCCTGACCCTCATAAACCTCGGGCCGGGTGTAGTGCGGACAATCCAGCAAACCGTCAGCAAAGGAATCCTGCTCTGCCGACTGCGCATGACCCAGCGCTCCGGGGATGAGGCGTGTGACCGCATCAATAACAGCCATGGCTGCCAGTTCGCCACCGGAGAGCACGAAGTCACCCAGTGACACCTCCCGGTCGACTTCGGCCGATATCAGGCGCTCATCGACGCCTTCGTACCGCCCGGCTACCAGAATGAGGTTCTGTTCTGCCGCCAGTGACTCAACCACGCCCTGGTCCAACGGTTCTCCCTGGGGAGACAGATAGACCACGCAGGCTTCACCGGGTGCCGACGCCCTTGCCGCATGAATGGCGTCCCGCAGTGGCTGGATTTTCATCAGCATGCCCGGGCCACCACCATAAGGCCGGTCGTCAACGGTGCGGTGACGATCATGGGTAAATTCCCGGGGATTCCACGCACTGAAAGTCAGCAAACCATCCCTGACCGCCCTGCCGGTAATCCCGTAATCTGTCACCGCCGCAAACATCTCCGGGAACAGACTGACTGCGCCAATCCACACCCGTCAGAACTCCGGATCCCAGTCAACCACCATCCGCGAGCCGGCCAGATCCACGCTCAGGACAACCGCGTCCGGACGATAGGGAATCAGCCGCTCGCGCTGGTCAATGGAGGCATCGGTTGCCCTCACCACCAGAACATCGTTGGAGCCTGTCTCTATCAGATGATGCACCCTGCCCAGGCATTCATCCTCTGTCGTGAACACGTCAAGGCCCTCCAGTTGCTGCCAGTAGTATTCCCCTTCGGGCAACTCCGGCAGCTCTTCGGTAGACACAACGACATCGGCGCCGCTGTAACCGAGCGCCACTTCACGATCATCAATGCCTTTGAGCCTGACAACGATCCCCTGGCCTTGCCGGCGACCTTCCTCAAGCTTTGCCGGGATACGCTTGCCGTCGCGGACCAGCGTCCAGTCACGGTAGTTCAGTATCCCTTCTTTGGGGTCAGTGTAAGAGTAAACCTTGAGCCACCCTTTAACCCCAAATACCGAGGTGATCTGACCAATCACAGTTTCCTGCGAATGCTGCGCCATAACCTAACCCCGGTGATGAAACATGACTCTTTGTTACTCTGCCGCAGCGCCTTTCAGCAGCTGTGCAACGCGCTCGCTGGTCTGAGCGCCCTGGCCCAGCCAGTGCTGAATGCGATCGCGATCGATACGCAGACGCTCTTCCTGACCGCGCGCGATCGGATTAAAGAAACCAACGCGCTCGATAAAACGACCGTCGCGGGATTTGCGGCTGTCTGTCACTGTCAGATGGTAGAACGGGCGCTTCTTGGAGCCGCCGCGAGCCAAACGGATTATTACCATTTCGACCAATATCCTGTTCTGTTGAACGAACTTTGTACGATTCACACCCGCCAAACCAAGGCCGGCGCGAAGACCCATACTCGAAAGGGGCGCTATTCTATGCTAAATCAACGCCAAAGAAAACAGGCAATACATCCCGGTTTCTACATACGCCCACGGGGCGGCATTCCACCGCCACCTCCGCCCGGCGGCATCATACCGCCAAGACCGCGCATCATGTTAGCCATTCCGCCCTTCTTGCCCATTTTCTTCATCATTTTCTGCATTTGCTTGTGCTGTTTCAGCAGTCGGTTGACATCCTGGATCTGCGTACCGGAACCAGTTGCAATGCGGCGCTTGCGGGAATTATTGATCACGTCCGGATAACGACGCTCCTTCGGCGTCATCGAGCAGATGATAGCCTCCATCTGCCCCATGGACTTGTCGTTCACCTGCTGCTGGGCCATTTGCGCCATCTGCCCCATGCCCGGCAGCTTGTCCATCAGGCCGCCGATACCACCCATGTTTTTCATCTGTTGCAACTGGTCGCGGAAATCTTCCAGGTCAAAGCTCTTGCCCTTCTTGATCTTCTTGGTCAGTTTCTGGGCTTTCTGCTGGTCAATCTTGCGTTCGGCTTCCTCGATCAGGGAAAGCACATCCCCCATCCCCAGAATCCGTGACGCCACCCGGTCAGGATGGAACGGCTCCAGGGCGTCGGTTTTCTCCCCCACACCCAGAAACTTGATAGGCTTGCCGGTGATGTGGCGCACCGACAGCGCAGCACCACCGCGGGCATCACCATCGGTCTTGGTAAGAACCACACCCGTCAGCGGCAGCGCATCGTTAAAGGCCTTGGCGGTGTTGGCAGCGTCCTGACCGGTCATGGCATCCACCACGAAAAGGGTCTCAACCGGATTCACTGCCTTGTGCAGGCGGCCTATCTCGCCCATCATCTGCTCATCGACATGGAGACGGCCTGCAGTATCCAGGATCACCACGTCTATATGCTTCCTGCGGGCGGCGTCCATCGCGCCATTGGCAATGTCGACAGGGTCCTGATCCGCAGAGCTGGGGAAAAACTCGACACCGACTTCCCCGGCCAGGGTTTCCAGCTGGCGTATCGCTGCCGGACGATACACGTCTGCGCTCACAACCATGACGGACTTTTTGTGCCGTTCCTTCAGGAATCTGGCAAGCTTGGCAACGGTGGTGGTCTTACCCGCACCCTGCAAACCGGCCATCATGATCACCGCCGGGGGGGCCACCGCAAGATTGAGGGACTCGTTGCCATCCCCCATCACGCGCTCCAGCTCCTGCTGGACCACTTTCACGAATACCTGCCCCGGGCTGAGGCTACGCTGGACTTCCTGGCCAATGGCCCGCTGACGAACGCCCTCTATAAACGCCTTGACCACTGGCAGGGCAACGTCTGCCTCCAAAAGCGCCATGCGAACTTCACGCAGCGTTTCCTTTATATTGTCGTCGGTCAGTCGCGCCTGACCCGAGATCTTGCGCAGACTGCCGGAAAGTCGGTCCTGGAGGTTTTCAAACATGTTGATCTTCCGTACCCGGATTAATTGAGTGCATGAAACACGGGAACCCGATCTGGTTCCTTGATTCCTGTTGCATAATCGCGACATTATAACCAGACTATCGCCCTGAAACGACCAGCCCGGTCAAATCGGCGTCAAACCCCGCCGACCCCCAGTCAGAGAGTGGTTAAAAGGAAGTCATGGGAACGCTGATTCTCGCGGTCACTTCATTATTACTGTACAGCATCGGTACCGCCCTGCAGGCGCTCAGCTTCAGGGGCCAGGTGCATACCAACATTGCAATTACCACCCTCATCGGCATGCTGGCACTGACTGCTCACGGCCTTCTGATCGCCCAGACCGTTCATCGGGAGGGCGGATTCGATTTCGGATTCTTCCAGAGTTCAGTGCTGATTTCCTGGCTGATTGTCTTCCTGTTGTTAGGGCTCAACCTTCGCAAGCCGGTCCAGAGTCTCTTTCTTGGCGTTTATCCCATCGCGGCGCTGACCATCATAATGGGACTGATTACCCATTCCCCCTCCCAGATGGCTCCAGAATACAGCTACGGCATGCTCTCGCATATCGCTCTTTCGGTTACAGCGTACAGCCTGTTCACCCTGGCGGCCATACAGGCAGCGTTACTCTACCTCCAGAACCGTCAGCTCAAGCACAATTACAACAGTATACTGATCAGAAACCTGCCACCCCTGCAGACCATGGAGTCCCTGCTGTTTGAAATGGTCTGGGCAGGCGTGGTGATGCTGGTGCTGGCCATTGTCACCGGAGCAATCTTCATAGACGATATCTTTGCCCAGGACCTGGCTCACAAAACCGTGTTCTCGCTACTGTCCCTGATTGTATTCCTGGCGTTACTGACGGGGCGATACACGCGCGGGTGGCGTGGCATAACTGCCAGCCGCTGGACTCTCGCCGGCTGCGCGTTGCTGATGATCGCTTTTTACGGCAGCAAATTTGTGCTCGAACTGGTATTCCATCGAGGCGGCTAAAAAGCCCTGCACCGGTGAGGCCGACGCTTGACACCCCAGACCCTGACCACCTATTTTCGCTAATTGTCAGCAATATAAGGACACCCCGTCTTGAACGAGACATCGCTTACAGCGCTGTTCATCATCCTGGTAGGGCTGATCGTACTCTCCGGATTTTTCTCTAGTTCGGAAACCGGCATGATGTCGCTTAACCGATACCGGTTGAAGCACATGGCCAAGACCGGACACAAGGGTGCCAAGCGGGCACAGGCCCTGCTGAATCGCACAGACCAGCTGATCGGCGTCATCCTGATCGGCAACAATTTCGTCAATATTTTTGCTTCCGCAATTGCGACCGTCATAGCGATTCGCATATGGGGCGATGCCGGCATTGCCATTGCCACAGTGCTACTGACCATTGTCATTCTGATATTTGCGGAAGTCACACCAAAGACCCTCGCGGCACTGTTTCCGGAAAAAATCGCTTTCCCGGCCAGTCACGTGCTGGGCCCGCTACTGAAGATCCTTTACCCGGTTGTCTGGGCTGTCAATCTGTTCACCGGGGCCATACTGAAGATCATCGGCGTATCTGCCAACGACGTTGCCAACGAGCATCTCAGTCGTGAAGAACTCAGAACCCTTGTTAACGAGGCGGGCGCGCTGATCCCGGCGAAGCACAAGGACATGCTGGTCAGCATTCTGGATCTTGAGAAGGTCACCGTAAATGACATTATGGTGCCACGGAATGAAGTGGTAGGCATCGACCTGGAAGACGATCTTGACACCATCCTGCGCCAACTCAGAAGCAGTCAGCACACCCGGCTGCCGGTCTTCGAGGGGGACATCAACAACATACAGGGCGTGCTTCACCTGCGTAATGTCTCGAAACTGCTGCTGCAGGACGACATCAGCAAGGCCATGCTGATGCAGCTATGCAGGGAGCCCTACTTCATTCCGGAAAGCACGCCCCTGAACACGCAACTGATCAACTTCCAGAAGGAAAAACGACGCTTCGGTATCGTCGTGGACGAGTACGGAGAGGTTCTTGGGCTTGCCACCCTGGAAGACATACTGGAAGAGATTGTCGGCGAGTTTACCACCGATTACGCCGCCACGAGCCCGGACATCATTCCCCAGGAAGACGGCACTTTTATTATCGATGG
The DNA here is from genome assembly GCF_004792665.1 of Marinobacter orientalis. Taxonomy (GTDB): domain Bacteria; phylum Pseudomonadota; class Gammaproteobacteria; order Pseudomonadales; family Oleiphilaceae; genus Marinobacter; species Marinobacter orientalis. Next base: position 158,725 of record NZ_SRZX01000003.1, on the reverse strand, counting down.
CACCTCTGCTGTCCGGACCATCAACAAGACCCTGGGCTGGAAGCTTCCGACTGACGGCCCCAAAACGCTCAACGGCCTGATCACCGAAACCCTGGAAAACATTCCCGAAACCAACGTCTGCCTGAAAGTGGGAGGCCACAGGGTTGAAGTCCTGCAGATCAAGGATAATGTGGTCAAGGCTGCCATTGTTCATCCCCGGAAGCGGAAAAAGCGCACAGCAAGTTAGACCGTGCGGTTATAAAAGAGATTCCTTTAGAAAGATCAAAATTTAATCTTTCCCTTGACCCAACAGCCGTTCCCGCCAAGACTGAAGATGTACAACACAACAATAATTATCAGGAGTACGTCCATGAGTCTAACCCATACTTTGGGTCTGCTTACGCATCCGGACCGCGAATGGGAAGCCATTCGCAACGAACCCGAATCCTTAGGCAAGCTTTACTTCGGCCACGTTTTGCTGCTGGCGCTGATCCCCGCTATTGCCGGTTTCTACGGCAGCACCCAGGTTGGCTGGCAGATTGGAGACGGCCAGATAATCAGGCTGACATCCACCAGCGCCCTGCAGCTCTCTGTTCTCTTTTATGCTGCCATGCTGGCAGGCATTTATATCATCGGGCGCTTCATCGACTTTTTTGCCGCAACCTATGAGGTCAAGGACAGCACCCCGAGAGGGATTACACTGGCAGCCTACACGGCAACACCGGTGTTTATGCTGGGAATTACCGCCGTATACCCCAACATCTGGATCAACATGATAGTGGGGCTGATCGCCGTTGCCTATGCAGTCTACCTGCTCTATGAAGGGCTGCCGATACTGATGAAAATACCGGAGGACCGGGGTTTCATGTTCGCCACCGCGGTACTGACCGTCGGTCTGGTAATGTTTGTTGGCCTTCTCGCCATTTCCGTCGTGATCTGGAGCGTGGGCATCGGCCCGGTGTATGTAAGCTGACACCAGCGAGCTCCACTATCTGAATACCGGGAGACCTTCGGGTCTCCCGGTATTTTTTTATTTAAGGACTCTATTAGCATTTGGTCATGTTACCGAGTGTTAAAATGAGGTAAATTTAACTTATAAATAATAAAGACAGTTGTAAGCTCGGTCATGTATCCGGTTGAGGCGTACACAGGAGTCGGCCATGAATAAGCAGTCCGGCATACATTATCTCCGCGAGCATCGGGAGGCTGGGAGCACAAACCCCGTACCTGCACAGGTGGTCCGTATCCGTGACACTGTCGTCGCCGGACTGGGCGATTTGCTACAGGGCGCATTTGACGCAGTTGATGACTCGCTGTTCGAGCTGGCAAACAACGCCAGAAGCAACAACGAGCAGAACCGCTATTTCGAAGCCATGCGCGAAATCCGCATCAAACGGAAGGGCGTGGAACGCCATTTTCAGAATGCGGTTGCGCAATTGTTCGCCAACCCGCCCAGAAGTGGTGACGTGGCCTCTGGTGAAAGCCTGGCCAGCCAGAGCAACTCCGACAGCCTCTCGCTGGTAGGTGATGACGACCTGGAAGAACAGGTTGCTCTCAACGCCATGATTACCAAGTCCAGGGTTCACTTTCAGGGCCCGCTGCTTCAGCTGCAAACCCGATTCAGTGTTGTTTACCCTGACGCAAGTGAAGAAATACCTGTCAACCCCATGGCCCCCGAGCACCTGTGCAGTGCCTTTGTCGAGGCCATTCAGGCCCTCGAGATACAGATTCGCGAGCGCCTGATCCTGCTCAAGCAGTTTGACCGTTACGTGGTATCCAACCTTGGCATGTTACTGGATGAAGCCAACCGGATACTGATCCAGGCCGGTGTCATTCCAAACTTCCGTTACCACGGCAAGGCGGGCAAACAACACGGCAGCGGGGAGCCGGGCATCACTGCCGAGCAACCGGCTGGCGAAATGGCACCGACAGCCGGCGACCAGCAGGGACATCACGAAGGTGCAATGTTCGAGCAGATCAGGCAGATGCTCGCCCATCAGCGCACCAATAACGGCATTGCGCCCCAGGCATCCGATCCGAACATCCATGTCATAGGTGGCGCAGAGCTCGCCAACCTTCTCGGGTCTCTCCCCCAGCAACCCAGGGGCGAGCAGGTCAGCGGTAATCTCAGTGCTGGCGAGCCCGTGATGGTTGATCTGTACCAGGTGGTCCAACAGCTGCTCGTCCAAGCCGAAACCACCAGCGATGGCAAAAAGCCGGCACTGAACGAAATGGACGAGGACCTGATCAACCTCGTGTCCATGCTGTTTGAATTCATTCTGGACGATTACAACCTGTCAGCGCCGGTACAGGTGCTGATCAGCCGCCTGCAGATACCCATTCTCAAAGTGGTTATCAAGGACAAGACGTTTTTCAGCAAAGCTAACCATCCAGCCCGGCGCCTGCTTAACTCACTTGCCCGTGCCGGCATAGGCTGGAGCGAAAGTGACGAGAAAGCCCGGGACAAACTTTATGAGCAGATTCATGCCGCTGTTGCCCGCATCCTGAACGAATTTGACGGTGACGTGACGCTCTTTGAAACCCTGAATGAGGAATTTGAACAGTTTCTCGCCAGAGAGAACCGCAAATCTTCCCTGGTGGAGCAACGCACCCGGGAATCCGAGCGGGGCCGCATCAAATCGCAGAAAGCCCAGGAAACTGTTGATCAGTTACTGCAGAAAAAGCTGTCCCGGTACAGGCTCCGGGAACCGGTGCGCAACATTCTGCTGAACGGCTGGAGCCGGGTCATGTTTCTGGCCTACCTCCGGGACGACGTAGAGCATCGCTGGCTTCAAACGGTCCGGGTTGTGGACGATCTGATATGGTGCCTGCATCCGCACCAGGACGATGATGAACGGGACCAGTGGGTCAGGGTAGTTCCCGGGCTGCTGAAATCACTCAGAGCCGGCCTTGAGGAAGTGTCCTACAACTCATCCAGACTGGATGAGATGATGACGGAGCTCAAGCATGAGCTAACCGAAGCGTTCCGCGCCAATGCACTTGCAGAAGCCATGGAAGACGTTCCCGGCCCGGAACCCGAGGAGGAAGACTCTGTCGGCCACCAGACAGCGATACACCGGCAACAGGAACTGGAGGATGCAGCAATTGCGGAGCACGTGGCACAGATTGATGCCATTGAGATTGGCAACTGGGTGGAATTCAATCTGGTAAACGGCGCCAGCTTCCGCTGCAAACTGTCTGCAATTATCGAAGAGGCTGACAGTTTCGTATTCGTTAACCGGATGGGACTCAAGGTTATAGAGAAGTCCCGTACCGACCTCGCCCATGAAATGCGGCGCGGGCGCCTCACCGTTCTTGAACAGGGCGCGCTGATTGACCGGGCACTGGACGCTGTTGTGGGGAACTTGCGGAGCAAGGCGGGATGAGCGGTAATCCCCGCGAGGAAGCGCTTCGGGGTTGAACTGACCTCACCCCGGAGCGCTTTAAAAAAACGGCTTCTCAGGCTTCAGCCTGCTTGGCAGCAGCCTTGACCTGCTCGGCCAGCTCTCCGCTCTCGGACATTTCCAGAATAATATCGCAACCACCGACAAGCTCGCCGCCAATATACAGTTGTGGGTAGGTTGGCCAGCTTGAATAGTTTTTCAGGCCCTCACGCAATTCCTGATTATCAAGGATGTTCACGAAGGCAAACCGCTCACCACAGGCCATCAGGGCCTGGACGGTTTTTGCGGAAAAGCCACACTGTGGTGCCTGCGGTGTACCCTTCATGTAGAGGATAATGGGGTTTTCTTCAAGCTGGCTCTTGATGGTTTCGTTGATATCCATGGGCACGTACCTCTCATTGAAAACGGGATCGCCTTGCGGCAACCTTACTCCTTCTATTGTACACGTACGGACACTGCCACCAAACACCGGCATTGATCCAGAGCAACCGCATGGTGCGTAGCGTTGTCTTCAGACCACTGAGGAGCTAGACTTGGGCCCCTGTCTCTCAGGCAGCCAGGCAATCCCCGTATTCGTATCCCGCCATCGTGGCCTCCGCCGCGCGCTGGCGTGTTGTCGTTTCAGGGCAATGACTGCTGCGGGCCGGTTGTAACCACGAATATGCCCCGACACTCAGAGACAGGGTTATCGATCAACTAAGGGCCGCAGCATGGCAGCACGACATTTTCTCACACTCAACGATTTGAGCTCAGATGAGCTTGAGCAACTGCTGGATCACGGTACCAGGCTGCGCAAAGAGTGGCATCAGGGCACGGTGCGGGAAACCCTGAAAAACCGTGTCCTGGCCATGATCTTCGAGAAATCCTCGACCCGCACCCGCGTGTCCTTTGAAGCGGGCATGACACAACTTGGCGGCGCAGCCCTGTTCCTGTCTCCCCGCGATACCCAGCTCGGCCGCGGAGAGCCCATTGAAGATTCTGCCATCGTGATTTCCAGCATGGTGGACGCCGTGATGATCCGCACCTTCGCCCACTCCACGGTCGAACGCTTTGCTGCGGCATCAAGAGCACCTGTTATCAATGCCCTTACAGACGATTTCCATCCCTGCCAGTTGCTGGCCGACATGCAGACCTATCGCGAACATCGGGGCAGCATCCGCGGTGGCACTGTGGCCTGGATTGGCGACGGCAACAACATGTGCCAATCCTATATCAATGCAGCCGCGCAATTCGGATTCAACCTTCGCGTGGCCTGCCCGCAAGGTTACGAACCGGACAAGAAACTGGTTGACGGCCTGGAAGACCATGTTGCCATTGTTCGCGACCCGGCCGAGGCTGCCAGAGGCGCGGACCTGCTGGTCACCGATGTCTGGGCTTCCATGGGTCAGGAAGATGAGCAAAAAGCCCGTGAAAAGGCCTTCCGCAATTATCAGATCAATTCTGAACTGATGGACCTTGCAGACAAGGATGCCCTGTTCATGCACTGCCTGCCGGCCCATCGCGGTGAGGAAATCTCTGCAGAGATGATGGAACATTCACGCTCCGTGGTCTGGGAAGAAGCCGAGAACCGGCTGCATGCACAGAAAGCATTGCTTGAGTTCCTGATACTCAACCGACTGGACTGACTGGATGACTGAAAGCCTGATTCAATCCGCCGACTGGCTGCTGGAAGTAAACAATCTGTCCTGCGGTTATGGCGACGGCTCCGTGGTAAAAGACGTCAGTTTTGCCCTCAGCCACGGCGATATCGGCTGCCTGCTTGGCCCCAGCGGCTGTGGCAAAAGCACCATTCTGCGCGCCCTGGCGGGGTTTCTGCCCATCAACACCGGTGAGATCCGCCTGCAATCCAGTTCCATAAGCCTCCCGGGCCGCACCCTGGCCCCGGAAAAGCGGCGTATCGGCATGGTCTTCCAGGACTACGCACTGTTTCCTCACCTGACGATTGCCGAAAACGTCGGCTTCGGCCTGCGCAACGAAGACCGTAAAGAGAAGCGCCAGAAGGTGATGGAACTGCTGCAGCTTGTCCACCTGCAGGATCTTGCCAGGAACTACCCCCATGAACTGTCCGGCGGCCAGCAGCAGCGGGTCGCGCTTGCCCGGGCGCTCGCCCCCGAGCCGACACTGATCCTTCTGGACGAGCCCTTCTCGAATCTGGACACGGACCTTCGGCGCAGGCTCAGTCTCGATGTCAGGGAAATCCTGAAGACCCTGGGCATCAGCGCCATCCTGGTCACCCACGACCAGCAGGAAGCTTTTGCCATGTGTGATCAGGTGGCAGTGCTGAAGGATGGCGGCATCCAGCAGTGGGATGTGCCCTACAACCTTTATCATGAGCCCGCCAATCGTTTTGTGGCAGGTTTTGTTGGCCAGGGCGGGTTCATACCCGGCAAAACACTGGGCCCGGATACGATTGAATCAGAGCTGGGAGTTATCCATGGCAACCGGGCCTACCGATGGAAGCCTGGCACACTGGTGGATGTTCTGATCCGGCCGGATGACATTGTTTACGACGCAGAGTCGGACCTGAAACCCCGGGTCGTGGAAAAGACCTTTGCCGGCACCTCAACGCTGTACCGTTTCCGCTGCTCGGAGGAAACCGAGTTCGAGGCGCTGTTCCGCAGCCACCTGGACTTCCACCTGGGCGAACATGTACCGGTGCGGGTGGAAGCCGACCATCTGATCGCGTTTGAGCGGATCTGAACCGGGCAATCTGTTCTTCTTCAGTTATTACAGACTCGCTCAACAGAATCCAGCCATCCGGCATAGAGTTTTTCCCTCAGGGCCGGACGCATCACCGGCTCAAACCTGCGTTCGCGCTCCCATAACCGGGCTATCTCTTCCAGGCTTTGATAAACACCGGTTTGCAGGCCGGCCAGGTAGGCTACCCCTAGCGCCGCAGTCTCCGTTACCCGGGGACGGTCCACCGGAACGTTGAGAATGTCCGCCAGAAACTGCACCAACCAGTCATTCACCACCATCCCGCCATCCACCCGTAACTCCTGGACCGACCCACCATCGTTCAGGATAGCCCTGATCAGATCCTTGGTCTGGTAGCAGACGGATTGCAGGCCGGCGGTGACGATTTCACCGATTCCGGTATCCCGGGTCAATCCCATAATCGCCCCGCGGGCATGGGGATCCCAATGGGGGGCACCAAGCCCGGTAAACGCCGGCACCAGGTATACGGGATTGTCGACACCCACCTCAGTGGCATAGGCAGACGACTCGCCGGCGTGGCCAATCAGCCGGAGCCCGTCACGCAACCACTGCATGGCTGCACCGGCGACAAATATGCTGCCCTCCATGGCGTAGCAAGGCTTACCATTGAGGCGATAGGCCATGGTAGTCAGCAGCCTGTTCTCCGAGCGCAGCGCTTTGTCGCCGGTGTTCAGCATCACAAAGCAACCGGTTCCGTAAGTGCTCTTCGCCATGCCCGGTTCAAAGCATGCCTGACCAACAAGAGCCGCATGCTGGTCGCCCGCGATACCCGCCACCGGCACGGGAGCGCCAAGCCAGTGCGCTTCAGCGACGCCAAAGTCCGCCGCCGAATCAAGCACCTCCGGAAGCAACGTCGAGGGAATCCGGAACAGGGCCAGCAATTCATCGTCCCACTGCTGCTGGTGGATATTAAACAGGGCTGTACGGGAGGCGTTAGTGGCATCGGTGCGATGACAGCGGCCACCGGTGAGGTTCCAGAGCAGCCAGCTGTCTACAGTGCCGAAGGCAAGCTCCCCGGCCTCGGCTCTGGCCCTGGCTTCCTCAACGTAATCCAGAATCCAGGCAATCTTGGTGGCTGAAAAGTAGGGGTCAATCAGCAGACCCGTACGCTCAATAACCGTATTTTCATGGCCATCGGCCTTAAGCTTCGCGCAAACCGACGCCGTCCGCCGATCCTGCCAGACGATAGCCTGATGAATGGGCTCGCCGGTTTTCCTATCCCAGATAACCGTGGTTTCACGCTGGTTAGCGATACCGATAGCCGCCAGCTCTGAAGCACTGACGCCCGATTCTTGCAGCGCTTCCCTGCAGACCGCCAGAGTACTGTTCCAGATTTCCCGGGCATCATGTTCAATTCGACCGTCTCCGGGAAAATACTGGTGAAATTCCCGTTGTGCGGTCGCGACAGAGTTACCGGAAGCGTTGAAGACAATGGCACGGGAGCTGGTGGTGCCCTGATCGATGGCGAGCAGGTACTGGGTCATTGCAGACGTCCTTTCAGATAGGTCAGTATCGTTTTTGTTGGCACTGCAATCTTCTCAAAGCATTGCGGAGAAGGCCATGGGCAAGGTGCCGGAGAGATGGAGGGAAATATTCGGAAAAGCAACAAAAAAAAGGACCGGAAAACCGGCCCTCAAATGACGAATGAAACAAGGAAAGTTCGTAAGAACTACAACCTCAAAAAGTCATCCCTTACAACCTCAGTATCCTGCGGGTCGCCCCTGTCTTCAGTTGCAGTCGTGTTGCCTGTTTGTTACATCCGGTGAGGGATCGAGAAAGCCGTCACAAAATCAGTCACAGAGCAGGTTCTGTCGGCTTCTTCCGGGGCCATACCAGGCTGAACCGTGCGCCGCCCAGTTCCTCACTGCGGCTGACAAACGCCTGACCGCCATGCCAGTAAAGAATTCTTCTCACAATGGACAGACCAAGACCGTAGCCGCCGGAAGTCCGGGTACGGCTGTCATCAAGCCTGGCAAAGGCCGTAAACACTTTCTCCCAGTCCTCCTCGGGAATGCCCGGACCGTCATCCTCTACGTCGATGCGGCAATTATCCTCATCAAACCGGCAACGGACCCGGACTCTGTGGTCGGCGTAGCGAGCGGCGTTCCCCACCAGGTTCTGGATAGCCCGGTGCAGGTATCGCGGTTCCACATCCGACAGCGACCAGCGCTCGGACTCTTCATCAATATCCGCCTCAATACTGTGCCGGGGGCGGGTCATCTGCTGCTCGCTGACTACCTGTCGGACAATGTCGGAAACCGAGGTTTCCTGCAGCGCAAACACCGGGCCTCCCTGCTCGAGCCGGGCGTAAGTCAGTATCTCGTCGATCAGTTCGTCCAGTTCCTGGATATCGCCATCGATGCCGTCAAGCTGCTTCTGCAATGCTTCCGGGCTGCTGGCGCTCTCGATCATCTGGATGCCAAAGCGAATACGGGCAACCGGGGTTCTCAGTTCGTGAGACACCGCATGGATCATTTCCCGCTGCACGCCCACAAGCCTCTGAATGTGTTCTGCCATGCTATTAAAGGCGACGGCGAGCCGCGACACCAGCCGGCTGTCACCGGCATCGACTCGAGCTCCCATCTCTCCGCGGGCAATGCGGATAGCAACGGATTCCACAGCGCGCAAATTACTGTCGACGCCTCTCAAAGCGAGATAGAGCGCCAGTGCCAGTACACCTCCGGCCACTGTCAGCAGCAACATGACCACCGGCCAGGCCCAGGGATTGAAAGGCGGCGGCATCGCCAGATCCACCAGAGTGCCATCATCCAGGCGAAGCAACACATGGGCGCGATCCGCTGATGGAGGATGATAAAGCGAGATGCCGCGCTCTGACACCCGTTCCAGAACGTCCGGGCCAGGGAGGGCTGACTGGTCCTGGACCGGAGCCATTTCCACCCCGAGAGCACCCGAAACCTGTTCCATCATTTCGTTGCGCCCCTCTACCGGTATGTTGTCCAGATGGATACGGGCAATCAGCGCAGTTGCTTCGGCAACGTCAGTGTAGATGTCGCCGAATCGCAGGTTGAGAATGCGGCCCTGACCATCCCGAATCATCACCTGTTGACCGATACTGGTTTCCAGCACCACGACCTGGCCATAGGACAGACGCTCCGTGATGACATCGGAGAATGGCAGGTCTCCGGGAGAGGCCACTCCAAAATCATAGAAAGACACAAGCCAGTGGTACTGTTGCTGAGGATGGGGGGTTGCCGCAATCCAGCGCAGCAGTGGCGCGGAAAACCGCTCCTGCCAGAACTGCTCCCGCACCGAATTCACACCCAGAAAAAGTGCTGCACAAAGCAGGAGAATCAGAAAGGTCAGGCCAATCAGGCGGGCATAGAGCTTGAGAAAAAACTTGAGGGGCATTGCGATAACCCTGGCATTGAACGCCGGCCCGGAGGGGCCAGCGCCAGAGACTGAACGGTCAGGCTTCCTTTACAAACAGGTAGCCTTTGCTGCGTACGGTTTTTATGCGCCTCGGATGGATGGGATCATCGCCGATTTTTGGCCGTATCCGCGAAACCCGAACATCGATCGAACGGTCCTGGCCATCGTATTCAATGCCCCTCAGCGCGGTAAAAATCTCTTCACGGCTGAGAACACGGCCGGCGTTACTCGCCAGCAGCCAAAGCAGGTCGAATTCGGCACTGGTCAGGTCAATACTGTCATCGCTCAGCCACGCCTCGCGCATGGAACGATCCACCACCAGATCGTTGAACTGCAGCCTGACAGGCTCTTCGCCACCACCCTCTTCCGCAGCCGCCGAGCTGTTATCGGTGATCCGCCGCAGCAAAGCGCGTATTCTTGCCAGCAGAACCCTGGGCTGAACCGGCTTGCCAATGTAGTCATCGGCACCCATTTCCAGGCCAAGCACCTGGTCCAGATCATCTGTACGGGCCGTCAGCATGATGATGGGGCCGGAATAGAAAGGCCTGGCACGTCTGCAGATGGATAGTCCGTCTTCGCCGGGCAACATCAGGTCAAGTACAACCAGATCAGGCTGTTCCTTGCGGATACGCTCTACTGCGTTGCCACCATGGGTTTCGAGAGCGACCGTCAGACCGTTACTTTCCAGATACTCCCTGGTCAGCTCCGCCAACCTCTCATCATCTTCGACTATAAGAATCCGCCAACTTTCGTTCGTCTGTTCCACGCCATCCATCTCTGATTTTGTTTTTCCGGTTTCTGAAGCTTCCCGCCACGGTCACCCCTTCTGGTCGGGGAGAAGTCGTCTGTCATAAAGCCTGCCTTGTGACCGACAATACAGGCTACCTCCTGTAACAGCAATTATACATGCTATTCAGAAATATACATGGAACCGCCTGTTCGTTACAGCCCGTGACAAAGATCGCAACCCAACACCAGCGCCCTGGCAGCGCTTCGGGAGGGCTGCGACTTATGAAAGACACACAGAGAATTGCAGAAGGCCGGGCAGACGGCTGTCGCCAGGCCCGAGGTGTGGTCTCAGCTCAGCGGATGACCGGCGTTGATTTCTTCTTCCGTGGCTTCGCGCTTGCCGATGATTTCAAGGTCAAAATAGAGGGTGAAGCCCGCCAGCGGGTGATTGGCATCCACCCGCACCAGATTGCCGTCAATACCCACCACCTGAACTACCTGGGCGGCATCACCGGTGTTGGTCTGGAACTTCATCCCCACATGCAGGTTCTCGATCCCCTCGAACATGGAGCGGGGCACCTTGCGGATAAGCTCGGGTTTGTGCTCGCCATAGGCCATGGCAGGCGGCACGGTGACTTCCAGGCAATCGCCAACGTTACGATCCTTGACTGCTTTCTGGATGCCTTCAATGATTTCCGGGCTGCCCTCCAGGAAGTGCAGCGGTTCGCTGCCCTCGGAAGTGTCGACCAGCTCTCCCAGCTTGTTCTTGAGCACATAATGAACGGTTAATACAGCAGGTTTTTGCATCAGGCAGTACGATTTCCTGTGTCCGGTGTGTCAGTCAGGTTCAGTGCATGAATCACCAGACGCTGCTCCAGCCTGGCTTTCAGCCCCCTGGGTTTCTCCAGGCTCATGCGTTCCAGCAACGACCGGTACCGGCCCTGATCGTCTTTTGCCTTCATTGCATGCCATAAGGTTGCCAGTTTACCACGGCCAGTGGCCGTCGCGGCCTTCAGGGTCTGTAATGCCTTGCCCAGCCTCAGCTCTTCATCGGTAAAATCCCTGCCAAACGGGAAGGGAGGAAATACCTCCCTGTCACCCGCCGCCTGGATGGCAGCCTCGATTGCCTCCGGCGTATTGTTGCACCACTCTGGTGGCAGACGGAACGTCGCATCCACTTTTCCGGCATTCTGGGCCTGCTTCAGCAGGTCTTGCTGGAAGCGGGAATCGGCAATGCGGATCAGACGCAGATATACCTGCTCATCTGACTGACCACGCAGGTCCGCAATGCCATATTCGGTGACCACGATATCCCGCAGATGGCGAGGAATGGTGCAGTGGCCGTAACTGAACACGATGTTGGACAGGGTCTTACCGGCGGAGCTACGGGTACTGCTCAATGTCATCACCGAACGCGCACCGGGCAGCTCATGAGCCATGGCTACAAAATTGTACTGGCCACCCACGCCGCTGACGACACGGCCGTCATCCAGACCGTCAGACACCGCTGCTCCGCTGAGGGTGTACATCATCGCCGAATTGACGAAACGGCTATGGATTCTTTGTGCGACTTTCAGGCGCTGATCGCCGAACGCGTGATCGTAAAGGTGGTTGATGTAATTCACGCTGGTCAGACAGATACGCTGTCGATCCTGTGGCGACAGGTCACGCAAGCGCTGGTAGAACTGCTCCGGCCCGACATAGAAACCACCGTGGAGAACAGTACCCCCGGCCAGTCGCTCACCCAGTGCCAGGGAAGCAATTGCCTGCCTGGCGTCTTCTCTATCCAGTTCCGGCTCAAGCGACTGGTCGCCGATTCGCAGGCGCCCTCCCTTGAATTCCACCCCCGGGTGGAAGATGCCGTAGCGGCAAAGCCACTCCACGTCGCGGGCGCGCAACGGCGAGTCAATCAGTTTTTCCCGCCGCAACACGTCCAGTGTATCCAGCGAGATACTGTCAGACAGCTCTCCACGGTTAATCAGCGTCTGCAGGCCCGCGTGGTCAAACACTTCCCTGCTCAGCACACCGGCTTCCATGAGATAGATGAACCCGTCAACCATCATCTCACTACAGCCATAAAGGCCCTCAGTAAACCTGTCGGTGCCGCCATACTCGCTTACAACCGGAAAGCGCTCGGCAATTTTCAGGTGATCAAACACCTTTTTCCAGTGGTCATTGTCGACGTGCCGCAGGATCGCACTGTGCACCAGTGCCGCGCCCAGCGATCCTATCCCCACCTGGAGGGTGCCCCCGTCCTTCAGCAAGGCACTGGCGTAAAAGCCAATCAGATGATCTTCCGGGCTAACCGACATCTGCGGGGCCGAGAACAGGGGATAGTCTGACGGCGCGTGCTCAAGAACAATATCGAAACTACCCGGTTCCACCACCGCGTCGTTGCCCATGTAGGGCAAGTGGCTATTGGTTTCGCCGATGATCGCTACCGGTGTCCCCGCTTCTTCTTTTTCCCTCAGCAGGGGAATCAGGTCGAGGGTCAGGTCCGGGTTACAACTCAGACTGAATTTCCCCTGATGCTCCGGCTCTGTGGGCGGTGCCACCATTTGCGCCACCACATTGACACCAATCGCCAGCAGATCACGGACCGCGTGGGTATAGTTGGTACAGACATAATTTCGCTGCTGGGTCTCATTGTGGAGGAAGGACCCCGCTTTGAAGAAGAATTCCGACACTTTCACATTCTCCGGCAGCGTCTGCCGAATCACGTCCCGGGCATACTCAAGTTCCGGAATCTGCCCGTAGAGCCGTTCAACGAAAGGCCCCATGAAACGTTTCTCCAGCGACGAACTTCCTCCCGGGGCCGTCAGGGACAATGCGGTCACGATATGGAGCTGAATGGATGAGTCATCCCTGGCACGCTGATAAAGGGCATTCACGAAGCGAACAGGCTTGCCAAGGCCAAGCGGCAAACCGAGCGTGATGTTCTTCCCCAGCCGGCGGATCAACTCATCAACACACTCAGCGCCAGTTCCCAGCGTTACCGGTTGTTCCTTTGACATGGCCTTACTCCGTTTCTATGCGTCAACCAACATTTGACATGGATAATCACATGCAAAAACGCTGCAGGCAATCCACCCGGTCATATAAACGGCAATTCAGGAAGTTCAGTGCGGAGAGGGAAAATCAAAGTCGGCTCCGGGGTTGCCGGAGAGGTATCGATAGCGGATTCAGAAATTCCACTTGAGATTGAGACAGGCGCCCTCTTCGAGCAACGCTATGCCGTGATCCGCGCGGGCAGGATCAGAGGCGTAAGCTCTTGTGCGGGCGTCCGAGCCACTGAAACCGAGGCTCAGCAAACGTGAACCGAGATTGGCATACATATCCACTTCATCACTTTCAAAATCGCCCGACATCTGATCCTGCAACTGATAGATGTCTTCCACAGGCCTGTCATCGGCGAATACGTGCTCACTGGCTTCGGCACGAACCACGAAAGCGATCATGTTGAGGGCAAGGAGTGCGACGAAGAGACGAATAATCATGAGTTTTCTGGCGACCTTTCAGCGAAACGGAAGTCTACTGTCACGTAATGCTTAAGTCTAATGATTAACCGCCGGAAAGATGTGACCTTCCACACATTGGCGCCGATTTTTCGTCACCATGTCACCGTTTTTTGTCAAAAATATAGCAATTTTTATTGCAGATTGTAGTTGAGACTGTTGTTGCGCGTAATCACAGCCTGTGAAGCGACGATTCACCCCCCACCCAAGGTATTAAAAAATCGTAACCCTTCCCGGGCACCTGTTCCCCCAGTTACCTATGGGCAGGGATAGGTGTAGTCCCGGTTAAGATCTTCAATCGCCTCAAGCACATCGTCACCCAGAGACACGGATGTGGATCCCAGATTTTCACGAAGCTGCGCCACCGTGGTGGCACCAATAATATTGCTGGTGACAAAATCACGGCTGGTAACATACGCGAGCGCCATCTGCACCGGCGACAATCCGTGGCTGGCGGCCAGGTCTACATAGGCACGGGTAGCCTCTTCACCACGGCGGCCGGTGTAACGGGTGAACCGTTCAAACAGGGTCATCCGGGCACCTTCCGGGTGCGTGCCACCCAGGTATTTGCCGGAAAGCGTGCCGAACGCCAGCGGTGAATAAGCCAGCAGCCCCACCTGCTCGCGGCAGGCGATTTCCGCCATTCCCACTTCAAAGGTGCGATTGAGCAGATTGTACGGGTTCTGCACGCTGACAATGCGGGGCCAGTTGCGCTCCCGCGACAGCCGCAGGTATTCATTGGTGCCCCAGGGGGTTTCATTGGAAAGGCCGATATGGCGGATCTTGCCCTCATTCACCAGTTCGGCCAACGCCCCGAGCGTCTCTTCAATGGGTGTAGCCTGCTCATCTGCGCAATGCCTGTAACCGAGCTTGCCAAAAAAGTTGGCATTACGGTCCGGCCAGTGCACCTGGTAAAGGTCAATATAGTCCGTCTGGAGCCGGCGCAGGCTGTCTTCACAAGCCTGGCGAATATGATCCCGGGTCAGGCGGGGACCATTACGCAGATAGCTCAGGCCATTGCCGGGCCCCGCCACCTTGGATGCAATGACCAGATCGTCCCTGCGCCCACGCTTCGCCAGCCAGTTTCCCAGATAGGTTTCAGTCAGCCCCTGGGTCTCGGGCCGCGGCGGCACCGGGTACATCTCCGCCGCATCAATGAAATTGACACCTTCAGCGGTAGCCAGCTCCAGTTGTTCAAAGGCCTGTTGCTCAGTGTTCTGCTGTCCCCAGGTCATAGTGCCCAGACAGATTTCACTGACATCGATATCGGTCCTGCCCAGTTTGCGGGTTTTCATGTTTGCTCCCAGTGTTGCTGCTGAAAAGGTAAAGGGACTGCCACGGACGGTGTCACGCCGGATTTTTCATACTGTACGGTGTCTTCAGTCAAATAGCCGCAACTGCATAACCGGCGATTCATCACTGCGAAACCTCACTCCCAGTCCCAGCAAGCGCACGGGACGCTCGGTATTGCTGACCAGCTCATCCAGTAAAGGCTGGTAATCGTCCATGGCCGGCTCCCGGATCTGTTCACGAACCCGCTCCAGGGTATGGGTGGAAAAGTCGCTGTAGCGGATCTTGATAAACAGCTTGTGAATGGGTTTGCGGGCGGCCTTGCGGCTCAGCCTCAGGTTCAGGTCGGCCACCAGTGATGCCATCACCGACTCGCAGGCACGCTTGTCCGGCAGATCCTGGGAAAAGGTACGCTCCACGCTGACGGACTTGGCAATGCGAGACACCACCACATCGCGGTCGTCCCGGCCGTAAGCCATTTCCCGCAGCCGATATCCCTGTTTGCCAAATTTTTCCAGCAGGACATCGGCAGGAATGTTCTGCAGGTCGCCGCAAGTCGCAGCGCCCAGCGCGTGAAGCTTGCCGGCAGTTACCTGCCCCACCCCGAACAGCTTTTCAATCCTGAGATCCTTAACGAAGCTGTCGACGTCCTCCGGGCGAATCACAAACAGGCCGTCGGGTTTTTTCCAGTCGCTGGCAATCTTTGCCAGGAACTTGTTCGGGGCCACACCGGCGGAAATGGTGATGCCCACTTCCTCCTTAACCCGCTGCCGCAGATGCTGTGCCATCAGGGTGGCACTGCCCTTGTGCTCGCTCACTTCGCTGACGTCGAGAAATGCTTCGTCCAGGGACAGCGGCTCTACCAGTTCGGTCAGCTCCCGCAATATGGCCATGACCTGTTTCGACACTGCCCGGTATCGGGCCATATCCGTCGGCACTGTAACCAGCCCCGGGCACAGGCGCCGGGCCTCACCACCCGGCATGGCGGAACGCACCCCGAAAGCCCTCGCCCTGTAATTGCAGGTAGTCACCACACCGCGTCCACCTTCACCGCCCACCGCTAACGGAACCTCACTCAATGAGGGGTCGTCCCGCATTTCCACGGCGGCGTAAAAGCAGTCGCAATCTACATGGATAATCTTGCGCTGGGCCATGTCTCTTCAATCAGGTAAATTATCTGTACATATGTACAGCCTTGTATCTTACGGTAACATGCCGAGAATGTCAGGAGCTCTCAGGCAGGAGCAGGAACTCTACACAAGAATTTTCAACCGCAACTCCAGAAACCGGTGCAAGCGATCATGACAAACCCTATACCAGCACAAACACAGACGGAAATCGAAGCCGCCGCATTCCGAAAACTGGTCAGTCACCTGCGGGAACACACCGAGGTGCAGAACATTGACCTGATGGACCTGGCAGGATTCTGCCGCAACTGTCTCTCCAAGTGGTATCGCGCGGAAGCAACCGAAAGAGGATTCGAGCTGTCAGATCCACAGGCTCGCGAGATCATTTACGGAATGCCTTACGAGCAGTGGAAAGCCCGGTATCAGCAAGGGCCCAAAAAGGATCACGGCGCATGAACCCCGGTGATGCGGTTCGCATACATCTGGCGTCTGTAGACGCGGGCCATGGCGACTTTGAGGATACCCTGGCCCTGATCGACCGTTTTTTTGAATACGAGCCTACCGGGTTCCACAATGGCCCCCTGTACAACAGCGCTGGCGAGAATGCCGGCTCCTGCCGGGTTTTTTCCCTGGCACAGTATTGCAGTCTGACCGAGGCCGATACGTTGCGGCTGTTTGCGCAGCATTACCGGCAGGTTCTGGATGAGCCGGCAGGCGACAGCCACGGCAACATCCGCCAGTTCATGGGAACCGGCTGGTCCGGCATCCGCTTTGAAGGTCCGGCGCTTCGCAAGCGCCCGACCACCACCCAGGACGACACCACGGAAGAGACCCAGCCATGAGCGAAACCGCCATACCCGGGGTAAAACACTGTTTCCAGCTCAAGAGTGCCAGCGTGTCGATGACTGCACTGGAACTCTATTTTTTTGACGACGGGGAATTTGAAAGTACCCTGCGGGACAAGATCAGCCAGGCGCCCGGTTTCTTCAAGGATATTCCACTGATCATCAGCCTTGAGAAATACGAGGGCCTGAGCAGCGAACTGGATTTTTTCAAGATTATCGGCACCTGCCGCCGTTACAGTATCCACGTGATTGGCGTGCGCGGCGGTAACGACGACCAGCGGCGGCTGGCACGGGGAGCCTCCCTGGCGCTGCTTCCCGGCGGCAACCAGCGCGACCGGGAAATAGACACCGTGCCGGAGGCTGAGACAACCGGGGCCGCAGACAGCCCGACACCGGCAAGGGTCGAAAGCCATCGCGAACCGGCACCGGCAAAAATCATCAACCAGCCGGTACGCTCCGGCCAGCAGGTTTACGCCCCCGCTGGTGACCTGATTGTATTGGCGCCGGTACAGGCCGGTGCCGAAGTGCTGGCAGCGGGCAACGTCCATGTCTATGGACCACTACGTGGACGGGCTCTGGCGGGTATTCACGGTTCCGAACACGCAAGAGTATTCTGCCAGTCTCTTGAAGCAGAGCTTGTGTCCATCGCCGGACACTATAAAATCTCTGAAGATCTTCAGGACAACGGCTGGAAAACGGCCGTACAGATCCAGCTCAGGGATGACCTGCTGGTGGTAACGCCACTGGAAAAGGCCTGATCAGAACGTAACTACCCGTCCAGGCGGGGAAAACGACGAATCCACCGCAAAACAGGAATGCAACCTTGGCTAGAATCATTGTCGTTACCTCAGGAAAAGGTGGCGTAGGTAAAACCACAACCAGCGCCTCTATCAGCACCGGGCTGGCCAAACGTGGCCACAAGACCGTGGTCATCGATTTTGATGTGGGCCTGCGCAACCTGGATCTCATCATGAACTGCGAGCGCAGGGTGGTGTACGACTTCGTAAACGTGATCCAGGGCGAAGCCACACTCAACCAGGCCCTGATCCGGGACAAGCGCGTTGATACCCTCTATATCCTGCCGGCCTCCCAGACCCGGGAGAAGGAAGCCCTCACCAAAGAGGGCGTTGAAAAGGTGATCAACGAACTGTCCGAGCGGTTTGACTACATTGTCTGCGATTCGCCCGCCGGCATTGAGCACGGTGCCCTGATGGCGCTCTACTATGCCGACGAAGCCGTGGTGGTCACCAACCCGGAAGTGTCCTCGGTGCGGGACTCGGACCGGATTCTTGGCATTCTTCAAAGCAAGTCCCGGCGCGCAGAAATGGGCCAGGACCCGGTCAAGGAACACCTGTTGCTTACCCGCTACAACCCGGACCGGGTAAACAGGGGCGAGATGCTGTCCGTGGCGGACGTGGAGGAAATCCTCGCCATTCCCCTGCTGGGCGTGATTCCGGAATCCCAGATTGTACTGAACGCTTCCAACCAGGGGCTTCCGGTGATTCTCGAGGAAGACAGTGACGCCGGACAGGCCTATGAAGATGCCGTCGCCCGTCTGCTGGGTGAAGAGCGCGAGCACCGCTTTATGTCGTCCCAGAAAAAGGGTTTCTTCTCACGGATGTTCAAGGGGGGCTGACGGATGAGTTTCTTCGATTATTTCAAGAGCAAGAAGGACAACCGGACCGCCAGCGTTGCCAAAGAACGGCTTCAGATCATCGTTGCCCATGAGCGGGGCCAGCGTGAACAGCCCGACTACCTGCCGGCACTGCAGAAAGAGCTGCTTGAGGTTATCCGCAAGTATGTCCAGATCAGTGACGATATGGTTCAGGTGGAAGTCGACCGTAACGACAGTTGCTCGGTGCTGGAGCTGAACGTCACGCTGCCGGAGAAGTAACCGGCCCCGGCATTCGGTGATCAATCCCGGCTCACTGGCTGCAGGCGTTGATCACAATGCCGGGTTGGCGGATGTGGTCGTCAAAACCCAATGAGAGGATGACTAGCCAGGCAGTAACAGTTAAGCTCTTTACAAAGGACCTGTTAACGGAGCCGAATCGTCAATGACCGTTCTCGCTTACGAGATCATGACCCCGAACATAAAGGCCGTGCCCCAGTCATGGACGATGGACCGGCTGGCAAGATTCCTCACCGACAACGAGATCACCGGCAGCCCGGTTACTGATGAATCCGGTCAGATAGTCGGCATTGCTACCCTCAAGGACATCACCGAATTCCGCTGGAACGCCAGCCGGCCTGAAACCGATACCCGTATGACCCCGGAAGAGGAACAGGAAGCCAGGCGTCTGCGCATGGTCCTCTTTGAGGAAATGGGCAAGGTGCCGGTGGAAGTTCGGGATATCATGACCCCCATCGTTTTATCGGTTGACGAGCAAACGCCTGTGCGCGACATTGCCGATATCATGATGCGTGAACACCTTCACCGGATTTTCATTACCAGAGATCAGAAGATCACCGGAATTGTGACCACGTACGACATGCTCAAACTGATCTCCGACCAGGAGCTCACCAACCGCTGTGCCGGTAACGGCTGACCAGAGAGGTATCGCACCCTATGCCAAGAGCACCGCAGGCTCGCAGAAAGATGTATGTCCTCGACACCAACGTCCTCATCCACGACCCGAACGCCCTCCTGAATTTTGAAGAACACGATGTCATCATCCCGATGACGGTCCTCGAAGAACTCGACAGCCTTAAATCCGGCAAGCAGGCGGTCGCCGCTGACTGCCGCCAGGCGATTCGCAATATTGATAAATTGCTGGGCGACGCCAGCCCGGGAGAAATCGAGAAAGGCGTTCCCATCGTGCGCGCAAAAAAGGCAGAACCCCTGGGGGCCCTGTCAATACTGATGAGCACCGAACACCAGGATAACCACGGCCTGCCGGAGCATCTCAACGACAACAAGATTATCAACACCCTGGCGGCTCTGCAGTCCCGTCACAAGTCCCGGGATATCATCCTTGTCAGCAAAGACATCAACATGCGGCTGAAAGCCCGCGGCTTCGGCGTGGAAGCCCAGGACTACCACAACGACATGCTGCTGGACGACATCGACCTGCTGCCCAAGGGCTACAAGGAATTCCCCAACTCTTTCTGGGATACTATCGAGAAAGTGGAAACCGTCCAGCGGGAAGGCATCACCGAGCACCTTCTGCGCCGAGAGGGCGACCTGGCCAAACTGACCATCAACGAGTTTGTGATTGACGAACAGGGCTTTGTCGGCAAGGTGTCCGATGTCAGCGACGACCGGATTATTATTCGTGACCTGTACCAGCATGACCTGATGAACGAGGAAGTCTGGGGCCTGGTGCCACGGGATATCTACCAGGCCATCGCCCTGAACCTGCTGCTGGACCCGGACATCCACCTTGTAAACCTTACCGGTTCCGCCGGTTCCGGCAAAACCATACTGGCACTGGCCGCCTGTATCGAGATGACGGTTGCCAGCAAGATCTACAAACGGATTATTGCCACCCGCAGTACCCAGGGTCTTGACGAGGATATCGGCTTCCTGCCCGGCACCGAGGCCGAGAAAATGGAACCCTGGCTGGGCGCCATCGTGGACAACCTGGAAGCTCTCCACGAAGATGACGAGAACATGACCGCAAGTGTGGATTACATCCTCAGCAAGGTGCCTCTGCACTTCAAGTCCATGAATTACATCCGCGGTCGCAGCTTCCAGCACAGCCTGATCATCATCGACGAATCCCAGAACCTGACACCGCACCAGATCAAGACCATTATCACCCGCGCCGGCAATGGCTCCAAAGTGATCTGCCTGGGCAATCTCGCGCAGATCGACACGCCGTACCTGAGCGCCCTGAGCTCGGGCCTGACCTACATGACCGAACGCTTCAAGACCTTCCGTCATGGCGGGCATATCCACTTGCAGGGTGTGCCAAGGTCGGTGCTGGCAGAGTATGCCGAAGCCAATCTTTGATTTCAGGGTTCCTGGCGACCCTTACAGGGGGGCTCATTACCGCCCCTGGAGTGTCGCCACAATGCGTCGGCTACCGGCGTTATCACGGTGCTCGCACAGATAGATTCCCTGCCAGGTGCCCAGAGCCAGGTGCCCGTCATTCACCGGAATGGTGAGCGACGGGCCTACCAGAACGCTCTTGATGTGGGCAGGCATATCATCGGGGCCTTCCATGGTGTGCTCATAGTGGGGGGCATTCTCCGGCACCATCGCGTTGAAATGCCGCTCCAGGTCACCGCGCACGTCCGGATCGGCATTTTCGTTGATGGCCAGGGAGGCCGAGGTATGCTGGATGAACAGGTGCAGCAGCCCCACCTCACAATTCTGCAGCGCGGGCGCCTGGGCCAGAATTTCGTTGGTGACCAGGTGGAACCCCCTCGGCAGGGGCGCCAGTTCGATAAAGGTCTGATCCCAGATCATGGTTAGTGTCCCTTCATTATCTCTGCCGGTCGTCCCAGGGGTGAACGGGAATCATATCGTCGCCCACATCCCCTTCGTAGCTGCTGCGAAAATAATCCATGGCCTTTTCTGCCTCGCTCAGTTCATCGAACCGGGCGATGTGATAGATCGCCTCACCCTCGTTAACCAGTGGCAGATTGTTTACACAGATCACAATGCCGGAGCAGGGTGAAAGTACGGCGGTTTCGGACTCTCCAAACGGGTCTGCCACCATGGCCAGTTTCTGGCCTTTGCGTACCTTCTGGCCCAGGCTTGCCACGGGGCGCATGATGCCGTCTGTATCTGTCCTTACCCACTGAGAGTTGGCAGCGGTTTCCGAGCGCTTTCTTGGTGCCTTGGGACCTTTCTTTGCGGGTATCATTTCCAGTTCCCGCATCACCCGGATCACACCTTTCACGCCGCTTGAGATTACTACATCGTCAAACCGCAGGGCTTCACCGCCCTCGAAGGTCACCACCGGAATATCCTGGGAATCAGCGTAGGCCCGCAGGCTGCCTTCCCGCAGGCTGGCATTGATGATAATCGGCGCCCCGAACGCTTCCGCCATGCGGATGGTTTCCGGGTTCTTCAGCTCGGCGCGAATCTGCGGCAGATTGAAACGGTGTATGGCTCCGGTGTGCAAGTCGATAATATGGGTGACATTTTCCATGATCTGGGTGCGTAGCAGGTAGGCGATGCGCCCGCCCAGGGAGCCGGATTCACTTCCCGGGAAACAGCGGTTCAGATCACGGCGGTCCGGCAGGTAGCGGGTACGTTGCACGAAGCCGAAGATATTGACGATCGGCACCGCCACCAGTGTGCCCCGCAGGTGACGCAGGGCGGAATTGGTCAGCACCCGGCGCACAATCTCTACACCGTTGATTTCATCCCCGTGAATCGCACCGCACACCATCAGTACCGGGCCGCCGCGCCGACCATGTACCACTTCGACAGGAACATGGAGCGGCGTATGGGTATACAGCTTGGCAACCGGTATTTCCACCGTCTGCCGGGTGCCAGCCCCGATTTCGTTGCCGGCCATGATAAAGGGCGCCCTGGCGGCCATCTCAGCCCCTCCCCTTGGTGCGCGTCTTCCAGGGCTGCTGGTTCTTTTCGGTCCAGGTCATGATCATGCCAGCCACGTTCTTGCCGGTGGCGTTTTCAATACCTTCCAGGCCCGGCGAGGAATTTACCTCCATCACCAGGGGGCCGCGGCTGGAGCGCAGCAGATCCACACCTGCCACGTTCAGCCCCATGGACTTGGCCGCAGTAATCGCTGTGCGACGCTCTTCCGGTGTGATGCGAATCAGTGATGCAGTGCCCCCCCGGTGCAGGTTGGAACGGAATTCTCCTTCGCCACCCTGGCGCTTCATGGCTGCAATCACCTTGTCACCAATAACAAAACAGCGGATATCGGCGCCGCCGGCTTCCTTGATGAACTCCTGCACCAGAATGTCGGCTTTCAGGCCCATAAAGGCCTCAATCACGCTTTCGGCAGCCTTGCGGGTTTCCGCCAGCACCACGCCGATGCCCTGGGTGCCCTGTAGCAACTTGATCACAACCGGCGCACCACCCACCATTTTCAGCAGTTCCGGCACGTTATCCGGTTTGTTGGCGAAGCCGGTCACCGGCATGCCCACGCCCTTCCGGGCCAGCAGCTGCAGTGAACGCAGCTTGTCACGGGAACGGGTAATGGCCACAGACTCGTTGACCGGGAAAACGCCCATCATCTCGAATTGCCGCAACACCGCGGTGCCGTAGAAGGTTACCGACGCACCAATACGGGGAACCACTACATCAAAGTCTTCCAGTACTTCTTCGTGGTAGTGGATTCTCGGGTCTGCGGAGGTAATGTTCATGGAGCAGTGCAGGCAGTCAATCACCTTCACTTCATGGCCCCGGTTAACGCCCTCTTCCACCAGACGACGTGTCGAGTAGAGATGACGGTTACGCGACAGAATCGCAATCTTCATTTTTTCGTCCTTAGGGCCGGTTCACCGGCAAGATATGAGCATTCAGGAAGTACAATGGCGCGCCCGGCCATTGCCGTGCGGCCAAGCAGCATACGAAAACGCATGGAGTCACGGTTGGTCAAGGTCATTTCAATAGGCCACTCGGTATCGCCGAGTACCAGACGGGTTTCAATCACCAGCCGCAGCTCTTTGTGGCCTCCGGAGTCCGACACGTTGCGTTCATCCAGCACCAGCGCATCGCATTCCACTACATGTTGCAGATCATTCTGCACCGGATGAACCCAGAAGCGGACCCGGCGCTCGCCATTCTCGGTATAGGGCTCCGTCCGGAAAGTGTGGAGGCACGAAGTACGGGCGCCAGTATCTACTTTTGCCTTGATGCGGGAAATGTCAAACTCCGGCAAGGCAACCCATTCACGCCAGCCCAGGGCCAGTTTTCCGTCGGTATTCGGTACTCGGCCGGCTTTGGCGGCTTCATCCGTTCTTGTCGGCATCCGGTTCTCCCTTGCTGGTTGCGGTTTCCGGCTCTTTGTCCATGATTTCTGTCATTAACTATAATCCAATCAGCATGTTCCAGCGAATATCCATCCGCCGCCATCAAACCCACACCGGATACAGGAAGCACAATGACTCAGCTCGTCTGGTTCCGAAACGACCTGCGCGTAGCCGATAACGCGGCGCTTACCGCTGCCTGTAAACAGCAGCAACCAGTACGCGCCTGCTTTATCGTGACTCCGCAGCAGTGGCGCGCGCACGACTGGTCACCCGCGCGTGTCCGTTTCGTGCTGGATCACGCCAACGCGCTGTCGGAGGAGCTGGCCGGACTGGGCATTGCGCTGTCGTTTATCACCGCCACAACCTTTACGGACAGCATTGAAAAGCTGAAGGATTTCTGCCGGCGCGAGAGTATCCGGCATGTTCACTTCAACGAGGAATACGGAGTTAACGAAAGACGCAGGGACAAAACCCTCAAACAGTCCTTCGACACCGACGGCATCGCAGTGAACAAGTACCGCGATCAGACCGTGGCACCCGTTGGCAGCATCCTGACCCAGCAGGAAGAGCCCTATTCCGTGTTCACGCCCTTCTCCCGCCGCTGGCGCAGCTGGATAGACGCGGCTCAGCCAACCCTGCTCCCTGTTCCAGAACCCGTCGGAGATGTCGTCGCGGCCGCCAGCTATGACGAGCCCCCCGAAGGATTCGATAGCCCTCCACCCCCGCTGGTGAAGACCGGCGAAGACGCGGCCCATCACCAGCTGCAGGCGTTCCTGGACAATCGCGCGGGTGACTACAGGAATCTTCGCGACCTGCCCTCAGTGGACGGCACCAGCCTGCTCTCACCCTACCTCGCCAACGGTGTACTGTCAGGCAGGCAATGCCTGATCGCCGCCCGCCAGCATCAGGGCATGGGCGGCAACCAGGAGGGCCTGGCCACCTGGACCAACGAAATCGCCTGGCGCGACTTCTACATCAATATTCTCTACCACTACCCGAGGGTAAGCATGCACCGGGCCTTCAAGCCAGAGACCGAGGCCCTGCAGTGGAATACCCCCGGAGAAAATTTCGAAGCCTGGAAAACCGGCAATACCGGCATCCCCATTGTGGATGCAGCCATGCGTCAGTTAAACCGGACTGGCTGGATGCATAACCGGCTGCGGATGATCACGGCCATGTTCCTCACCAAAAACCTGTTTATCGACTGGCGACTCGGTGAAGCCTATTTCATGTCAAAACTGGTAGACGGGTTTCTGGCTTCCAACAACGGCGGCTGGCAGTGGAGCGCTTCCACCGGCACTGATTCCGCGCCTTATTTCCGGGTGTTCAATCCGGCCACCCAGAGCCAACGGTTCGATCCGGACGGCGAGTTTATCCGCGAATACGTTCATGAGCTGGCAAAGCTGGATAACAAACGGATTCACCAGCCCTGGGCGGGCGGTGTTATTCCCGGAGGATATCCACGACCTATCGTTGACCTCAAAGAAAGCAGAAAGGAGGCAATTTCAAAGTTTCAGGCACTGAAGAGCTAGGGGGAACCAGCGGGCAGGCTCTGCAAAACCGTGCGGAGCCATGGATGGCGGAGCCGAGCGTACAGGGATGTATTCACAGCGTGTTTTGGCAGGGCCTGCCCGCTGGCTCCAGCTCCCAACGCTAAAGGCCTGAGCAGACCGGACAACCCGGGTCTCGTGTCAGTTTCATTTCCCGCCATTCCATTTCCCAGGCATCAAGGATCAGTAATCGGCCTGTCAGTGACTTGCCAATACCGGTAATTACCTTGATGGCTTCCATCGCCTGGGAGGCTCCGATCATGCCCACCAGAGGGCCAATCACCCCGGCTTCAGAACAGCTGAGGTCTTCGTTTCCCTGTTCGGAATAAAGGCAGTGATAGCAGGGGCTTGCCGCATCCCGAACGTCGTAAACGGCCAACTGCCCCTCGCCGCGGATGGCCGCACCCGATATCAACGGCACGCGAGCCGAAACACAGGCGCGGTTGAGGGCAAAGCGGGTACTGAAGTTGTCGGTGCAGTCGATGACCAGGGTTACCGACTTGACCTGCCGCTGCAGTTCGTTTCCTTCAAGCCGCTGGGGCAATGCAGTTACGGAAACCTCCGGATTAATCCGTCGTACACGGTCTGCCAGACGTTCGGCCTTGGATTCGCCAAGATCAAACTGCTCGAACGCGATCTGGCGCTGCAGGTTGGCTACTTCTACTTTGTCATCATCGACCAGAGTCAGATGGCCAACGCCGGCAGCGCCCAGATACAGGGCTACCGGGCAGCCCAGGCCACCTGCGCCAACGACCAGAACCTGTGCGGACTTCAACCTGGCCTGACCGGCAATGTCGAACCGGGGCATCAGTATCTGGCGGCTGTAACGCAGCAGTTCTTCATCATTCAGCACGATGCTTTCTCCCAATGGTAAGTCGGTCACGGCGGCCGTAGTCCTGGCGGGTTTCCACATCGGTCAATCCCGCATTACTGAAAAGCCGCTGCACTGCTTCGCCCTGTTCATAGCCATGTTCCAGTATCAGCCAGCCACCGGCTGAGAGCCTGGCTGGGGCCCCGGCTGTAATCCGCCGGATATCATCCAGGCCGTCGTCGCCGGCCACCAGTGCCGACTCTGGCTCAAACCGTACGTCGCCCTCGGCCAGGTGGACATCGTTGCCAGCAATGTAGGGGGGATTGGAAATGATCAGATCAAAAGAGCCGGCTGGCAAATCCGCAAACCAGTCGCTGCGCGCAACCGTCACCGGCAGGCCCAGGCGGGTGGCATTTTCGGTTGCCAGGTCCACGGCTTCGGTGACGGCGTCACAGGCGGCAACCTGCCAACCCGGCCGTTCACTGGCCAGGGCCAGCGCGATGGCACCCGTGCCCGTGCCCAGATCGAGCACCTTGGCGCTCTCTGGCAAATCCAGTAGCAGCGCGGCCTCTACCAGGCACTCGGTGTCGGGCCGGGGGATGAGTGTGAAGGGGGTCACCTTCAATGGCAGCGACCAGAATTCCTGTTCGCCCAGCAGGTGTGCCACCGGATGGCCTTCACAACGCTGATCTACAAGCGCACAAAAGCGGGCTACTTCAACGACACCCACCTCACGGTCGGGCCAGGCTCGGAAACTGGTCCGGGACGAGCCGGTCACATGACTGAGCAATAACTCGGCATCAAGGCGCGGGGTTTCGCCGCCGATAAGCGCAGCGGCGTCTTTCAACAGCGCCTCACAGGATAAAGCTGAGTCACTCATCAGCCAGCGA
Organism: Marinobacter orientalis; assembly: GCF_004792665.1. Lineage (GTDB taxonomy): Bacteria > Pseudomonadota > Gammaproteobacteria > Pseudomonadales > Oleiphilaceae > Marinobacter > Marinobacter orientalis. The sequence goes on along the minus strand of NZ_SRZX01000003.1, from coordinate 131,577 downwards.
GGCCAGAAGGTCGGCCTGGTGTTCCTGCTGGAGGGGCGCGATGACAGCATCCAGGTCACCGGAAATCACCTCATCCAGCTTGTAGAGGGTCAGGTTGATGCGGTGGTCAGTCACCCGGCCCTGGGGGAAATTGTAGGTACGAATGCGCTCGGAGCGGTCACCACTGCCCACCAGGCTTTTGCGCGTTGCCGCCATGGTTTTCTGCTGCCGCTCGATTTCCTCATTCTGAAGCCGGGAAGCAAGAAAACTCATCGCCTTGGCCCGGTTTTTGTGCTGGGAGCGCTCTTCCTGGCACTCCACTACAATACCCGTGGGAATGTGGGTGATGCGAATGGCGGAGTCGGTCTTGTTGACATGCTGGCCGCCAGCACCGGAGGCACGAAAGGTGTCCACCCGCAGGTCGGACTTGTTAATCTCGACGGCCTCGGTTTCGTCCGCCTCCGGCATTACGGCCACCGTGCAGGCAGACGTATGGATACGCCCCTGGGACTCGGTTTCCGGCACCCGTTGCACGCGGTGGGCACCGGACTCGAATTTCAGGGCGCCGTAAACGCCGCTACCGGCAATGCGAACGATGATTTCCTTGTAGCCACCGTGTTCGCCTTCACTTTCACTGATGACTTCCACCTGCCAGCGCCGGCGCTCGGCGTAACGCATGTACATCTTGAACAGATCGCCGGCAAAGATGGCGGCTTCGTCGCCGCCGGTTCCGGCACGAATTTCCAGGAACACGTTCTTGCTGTCATTGGGGTCCTTTGGCAGCATCAGGCGCTGGAGTTCTTCGTCCAGTTCCCCGCTTTTCTGTTCCGCGAGGGTTAACTCTTCTTCTGCCATGGCCCGCATGTCGGCATCGCCATCCCGGGCCAGCTCGGTCGCTTCCTCTATATCCTCGCGCGACTTCTGCCAGGCCTGGAAACAGTGAACAATGGGCTCAATTTCGGCGAACTCCCTGGAAAGATCGCGGAATTTATCCTGATTGGCAATAGTATCCTGATCACTCAGCAACGCGCTGACTTCCTCGAAGCGGTCAGCGAGCTGCTCGAGGCGGGACTGAATCGATGACTTCATAGTTTTTCCGGGATGATGGGCGCGTCGGCATCCAGCGCATCAAGCTGGTGCAACTCTCTGAGCCATTGGGTGACTTCCATTCTGCCTTCCGTTGTCGCCTTGCGAACCTGGATGGAGGGTTCGTGGAGCAGCTTGTTGGTCAGCCCCCGGGCCATGCCCCGCAAAACGGTCTCCGGGTCGGCACCGTTACGCAGGGCGCGGATCGCCTTCTCGGTCTCCGCATCCCGCAGGGTTTCTGCGCGCTGGCGGAACTGTTTGAGGGTAGACACCGCATCAAGTGCCCGCAGCTGGCTGAGAAACTGCTGTACGCCATCAGTTACCAGGTTTTCAGCTTCCCGGGCGGCCCCCTCACGGGAGCGCACATTCTCTTCAATGACCTGTCGCAGGTCATCAACGGTATAGAGGTAGACATCTGCAAGCGAACTGACTTCCGGCTCGATATCTCTGGGAACAGCGATATCCACCATGAAATAGGGACGATGCTTGCGCTTTTTCAGTGCCCGCTCTACCGCGCCCTTGCCCAGAATCGGCAACGGGCTGGCGGTGGACGAAATAATGATATCCACATCGGCCAGGTGCTCGGGAATCTCCGAGAGCAGAATGCCTTTGCCACCCCGGGGCTCCGCCAGCGCCTGAGCGCGTTCCAGGGTACGGTTAGCCACCAGAAAACTGTTTACGCCGGCATCCGCCAGATGCCGGGAAACCAGTTCAATGGTTTTGCCGGCGCCAATCAGCAACGCCTTGTTGCGGGACATGTCTGCAAAAATATGATGAGCCATGCTGACTGCAGCGTAAGCCACTGACACAGGGTTCTCGCCGATCGCTGTCTGGGTGCGTATCCGCTTGGCAACGGAGAAGGTATGCTCGAACAGGCGCGAAAGGAAGGCGCCGCTGGCGTCATGCTCGCGGGCCATGGCATAGGCATCCTTGAGCTGACCCAGAATCTGCGGCTCACCCAGCACCATGGAGTCCAGGCCGGCGGCAACCCGCATCATATGGCGTACGGCGTCCGAGTCCCGGTGAACATAGAGCACTTCTTCCAGGTCCCCTGCCTCCATGCTGTGAAATCCCGCAAGCCAACGCAGCACGGCGGGCGCACAATCATCGTCACCGGCAAGGTAAAGTTCAGTGCGGTTGCAGGTCGACAGAATGGCAGCCTCGCTGGCACCAGAAGTGGCGCGCAGTTCGGCAAAGGCCTCTGCCATTCGCTCGGGAGTGAACGCGACGCGCTCACGTAACTCGACCGGTGCGGTACGATGGTTGATTCCGAGAGTGACCAGTGCCATATCGGGATTAGACTGCCTTATGCCTGAAGACGGAGTATTAAAGCCATTTTAACGGTCACGGACGTCTGTCGCCACCCAAAACCACAGTGATATCGGGAACTGCTGACAGGTTGGGCAATATCAGGCGCTTGTGCCATCATAGAACCTCGTTGCTTTACGCCACATCTGAGACTGCCGCCAGAGTCATTCCCGGCCGATCAGGTGCACTGTACACAGATCATGGGATGTTGCATGCAAAAGTCTGCATTACTGCTTGTTACCTGCCTGTTCGGGCTTTCCCTGTCCGGCTGCGCTTTTCTCCAGGGCGATCAGGAGCAGCAATCCGACACGTCGCCGGCGGATACCGCAAACACCGAACCAGCGGCGCAAAAGGATCAGAAACCGGAAATCCGCTACGCCGATTTCGAGCCGGAGGAACTCTATCTGCTCCTCTCGGGCGAGATTGCGGCCCAGCGTGGCCGCTTTGATGTCACTCTTGTCAACTACATGAAAGCGGCGCAGCAATCCCGAGACAGGGCGGTGATCGAGAGAACCATGCGCATTGCCCAGTCCCTCAACGCCGACAATGCCCAGCAAAAACTGGCCGAGTTATGGCTGGACGTGGACCCAGACAACATGCAGGCGCACCGGATCTCCGCTATCCAGGCGGTGAAAAACAACGACCTGGAAACTGCCCTGGGCCATATGGAGCGCATCATGGACCTGGGCGGCGATGCAGACTTTGACAGTCTGGCCGCAATGGCCGGCAGCCTGCCACCAGAGCAACAACAGGAACTGCTGCAGCTCTACCGGCAGATGGAGCAGCGGCATCCTGACAACCCCGAGCTCCAGTACAGTATCGCGCTGCTGTTGAAGGTCACCGGCGAACCCCGGCAGGCTCTCGACAAACTAGCGCCCCTGCTCGACGAGGAGCCCGACTTCCAGCCAGCACTGGTTCTCAAGGGAGACCTGCTATACCAGGTCGGCGAGAAGCACCGGGCACTGGACCATCTGTTGCGCAACACCCGGCGCTTTCCCGACAACCGCCAGATGGGCACACTCTATGGCCGCATGCTGATTGGCGAAGGTGAGCTGCAGGCAGCCCAGGATGAATTCAGCAGGCTGGTCAGGCGTTTCCCCGACGTACCCGGCCTGCGCCTTTCACACGCACTGGTGGCGCTTGAAAATGGCCAGACCGATCTCGCCGAGGAAGAGCTGACCCGGCTGATCGAGCAGGGCCATCACACTGATGAAGCCCACTACTACCTGGGCCGGATTGCCGACGAAGAAAACAACACCGAGCAGGCTATCGGCTTCTACAACAATGTAAAACAAGGTAATTACTATTTCCCTGCCCTGGCGCGGGCCAGCGAACTCATGGCGGAACAGGGCGATCTTGACAAAGCACTGGCCGCAATCCGTGAGTTGCGAAACAACAACCCCGCGCAGGAAGAGAACTTCCATCTGCTGGAAATCAACCTGCTGCTGGACCAGGAAAAGAACCAGCAGGCGCTGGAAGCCGCCAACAAAGCGCTGGAAGACTACCCGGACAATGTCCGCATCCGCTACGCACGGGCCATGCTGCTGGATTCCATGGGCCAGCCACAGCAGGCAGAGGCAGACCTGAAAAAGATCATCGACGAGCAACCGCAGAATGCTGTCGCTCTCAACGCTCTGGGCTATATCATCACTACTCGCTCGGACCGCTACGCCGAAGCCCGGGATTACATTGAGCGGGCACTGGAGATCGACCCGGAAAATCCTGCCATCCTCGACAGCATGGGCTGGGTACTCTATCAACAGGGCGAAATCGAAAAGGCGCTCGAGTACCTGTCCCGCGCCTGGGAGGCCTTTACCGATCCGGAAGTGGCCGCCCACTTCGGCGAAGTACTGTGGAAGACCGGTGAACAGGAACAGGCCCGCATTGTCTGGGAGGAAGGCTTTGACCAGGACCCGGACCACCCGATATTGATCGAGACCGTTGAGAGGCTGACGGGGGAGCAATCCCTGTGAGGTCAGCGGCCATTGCCCTGACGTTCTCCGCCCTTATCATGGGCGGCTGCACCTCCCTGCAGGTCGATCCTTTGCCGGAAGGCCTGACAGAGCAACCCCCTTCGGGCTGGAGTGAAGAACGCGCGCGCCTGCAACAATTCCAGCAGTGGGAGCTCAGCGGGAAACTTGCCGTCAGGCAGCCGTCAGACAGCGGTACTGCCGTGATCAATTACTGGAAGCAGGACGGGGAAGCCTACGAACTGGCCCTGTCCTCGTCGTTCCTGGGCATGGGCCGCACCACTCTGGAAGGCGTTCCCGGCTTCATAGAACTCACCCTCCCTGGTGGCGACCGGTATCAGTCCGGTGATCCGGAAGCCCTGATTGAGGCTGCCACTGGCTGGCAACTACCGATCAACAGCCTGACCTGGTGGATTCGCGGGCTGCCCGGTCCTGACGGTGATTTCCGCCTGTTTTTCGATGACCAGGAGCAGCTTGCCGTGATCCGCCAGCAGGGCTGGGAAATCCGCTATGACCGGTGGCAACCGTTCATCGAAGGCTACCCGCCGCTGCCTGCCCGACTGACAGCCGTCAAGGGCGAAAAGCGTGTAAGGCTGGTGGTAAGCAACTGGCACGAGCGCAACGGGGAAGTCTGGTGAACGACCTGGTACTGCCCTCCCCTGCAAAGCTGAACCTGTTCCTGCACATCCTTGGCCAGCGCCCGGATGGCTACCATGAACTGCAAACCCTGTTTCAGTTCCTTGATTATGGCGACACGATCACCCTGAGGCCCCGCACCGACAGGCGGATAGTGCTGGAGCAACCCGTGCCCGGCGTGCCTGATGAGGACAACCTCGTTGTCCGCGCTGCCCGGCAACTGGCGGCTACCACCAACAACACAGTTGCCGGTGTGAGTATTACCATCGACAAACAATTACCCCTCGGGGGAGGCCTGGGCGGCGGCAGCTCCAATGCAGCCACTACACTGCTGGGGCTGAACCACCTGTGGCGGCTCAACCGCTCATCCGACCAGCTGGCAGAGCTGGGCCTGGCCCTGGGTGCCGACGTGCCGGTCTTCGTGCACGGGCATGCTGCCTGGGGCGAAGGTGTGGGTGAACGGCTGACCGACGCCAATCCCCCTGAAGACTGGTTTGTGGTTATAAAACCACCATGCGATATAAGCACCAAAGAGATTTTTTCCCAGCAAGGCTTGACAAGGGATACCCCCGGAATCAAAATAGCGCCCGCTTTTGAGGGAGACGCCTCGAGGTACCGAAACGACTGTGAGGATGTAGTTCGAAGACTGTATCCTGAGGTTCATCGAAGCCTGGAATGGCTTGCACAATTCGGACCTGCAAGATTAACCGGAACCGGGGCTTGCATATTTGGACGTTTCCCGACAGAATCCGCAGCCCGGATTATCTGGGAAAGCAAACCCTCCGGCATCAAGGGGTTCGTGGCTAAAGGGGTGAACATTTCACCACTTCACAAAAAGCTGACAGAGCTGAAATGATGCCAAAAAAGCACGATATTGGGGTGTCGCCAAGTGGTAAGGCAACGGGTTTTGATCCCGTCATGCGCAGGTTCGAATCCTGCCACCCCAGCCACCTTTCTCCCGCTTCTTCTGATTCAAACGCCGTTACCGAGAAGGATGCCGTCGTGTCCAAACTGATGATTTTTACTGGCAACGCCAATCCCGAGCTTGCCAAAGCCATCGCCCAGAAACTCCACATCCCCATGGGCCAGGCCACCGTTGGAACCTTCAGCGACGGTGAAACCACTGTTGAAATCAATGAGAACGTTCGCGGGCATGATGTCTTTATCATCCAGCCTACCTGCAACCCCACCAACGACAATTTGATGGAACTGATTGTGATGGCCGACGCACTTCGTCGCGCCTCCGCTACCCGGGTTACTGCGGTTATTCCCTATTATGGCTATGCTCGCCAGGATCGCCGCGTTCGTTCCACCCGCGTTGCCATCAGCGCAAAAGTGGTTGCAGACATGATCTCCAGCATCGGCGTCGACAGGGTTTTGACACTGGACCTGCATGCCGACCAGATCCAGGGGTTCTTCGATATCCCGGTTGACAACATCTACGCCACCCCGGTCATGCTCGAAGATATCGAGAAACAGCGCTTTGAGAACTTTGTCGTGGTATCTCCTGACGTCGGCGGCGTTGTTCGGGCTCGCGCCGTGGCCAAACGCCTGGATGATGCTGACCTGGCGATCATCGACAAGCGTCGCCCGAAGGCCAATGTATCCCAGGTCATGCACATTATCGGTGATGTCAAAGACAAGACCTGTATTCTGGTGGATGACATCATCGATACCGCCGGCACTCTCTGTAAAGCCGCCAATGCCCTGAAAGAGCATGGTGCCTCGAAAGTGGTCGCCTATATCACGCATCCTGTCCTGTCCGGGCCGGCTGTCGACAACCTCAATGCCTCCGAACTGGACGAACTGGTTGTCTGTGACACCATCCCGTTGGGTGACAAAGCGCATAATTGTGATAAGATCCGCGTCCTCAGTATGGCTGGACTGCTGGCGGAATCCATTCGTCGCGTCAGCAACGAAGAGTCCATCAGCGCGATGTTCGAGAACGCCTGATCAGCTGACCGCCTGATTTACTGAGAAGAATCCGGACCGGGAGCCCAGTGGGCTCCCGGTCTGTCTAGTCCGCCGGAAAAGCTTCCGGCATTTCGCAAATGTCACCTGTTCAGGACCTGGTCGCGGGCCGCTCGGGTGAAAATTGAGGTTATAACCATGTCTCAGGAATTTCTTATTGAAGCATTTCCTCGTGGCGATCAGGGGAGAGGTGCGAGCCGCCGCCTGCGTCGCGAGGAACGGAAAATCCCGGCTATCGTCTATGGCGGTAACAAGGAAGCCGTTTCCATCTCCATCTGGCACAACGAGCTGAAAAAAGCTCTGGAAAACGAAGCCTTTTTCTCTCACGTTCTGACCATCGAACTGGAAGGCAAGAAAGAAAGCGTGATCCTCAAGGATCTGCAGCGTCATCCGTACAAGCCGCTGCTGACCCACGCCGACTTCCTGCGCGTTGACAAGGATCACGAGATCCACGTTAACGTACCGCTGCACTTCCTGAACGAAGATTCGGCACCGGCTATCAAGCTGCAGGGCGGCGTTGCCAACCACCAGATCACCGAAGTGGAAGTGATCTGTCTGCCGCAGAACCTGCCAGAGTTCATTGAAGTGGACATGGCTACCGTGGAAATGGACCAGGTCATTCACCTGAGCGACCTGAGACTGCCGAAAGACGTCAAGGTTGCCGCTCTGCTTCAGGGCGAAGATCACGATCTGCCGGTCGTTGCCATCCACAAGCCTCGCGGCGCCAAGGTTGATGACGAAGGCGAAGAAGGTGAGGAAGGCGAAGAAGGCGAAAACAAGGAGTAATCGCTCCTGTACTGACGAGGGCAACGGCAGATGGCACAGGATATTCTCATGGTGGTGGGGCTGGGTAACCCCGGCCCCGACTATGCGAATACCCGCCATAATGCCGGCGCCCTGTTCGTCGAAGCTCTGGCCCGGGAAGCGGGCCAGACGCTTCGCCCTGAAAAGAAGTACCACGGGCTCTACGCCCGTATTCAAATGCAGGGTCTTGACCTGCACCTGTTGAATCCCTCCACCTACATGAACCGCAGCGGCCTCTCGATCAAGGCACTGGCGGACTTTTTCAAGATTCAACCGCAACAGATTCTGGTTGCACACGACGACCTTGATCTGCCTCCCGGCACTGCCAAGCTCAAGAAAGGCGGCGGCCACGGCGGACATAATGGCTTGCGGGACACCATCGCCCACCTGGGCACCAACGACTTCCAGAGACTGCGCATCGGTATCGGCCACCCCGGCGACAGCCGCCAGGTAACCGGCTACGTACTTGGCCGCCTGGGCAAACGGGAGAGTGAAGAACTCAACGCCGTGATCGACGAAATTATCCGGGTACTGCCAGACGCCGCCAGCGGCAAGCTCTCAGCGGCCATGAACAGATTGCACAGTTTCAGACCGAACCCCTGAGCCGGGCGCTGTTGGATTACGCCTGCGGCTAATCCAACCTGCGGATATCTGCACGCCCGCAGGTCGGATTAGCGCAGCGTAATCCGACACCCGCTGAAGATTTCCCCTTATTCGCTTACACCACCAGACACCGGTATAATCCGGCCAAATTTTCCAGCACCAGCAGAGGCATTCCATGGGATTTAACTGCGGCATCGTCGGCCTTCCCAACGTCGGCAAATCCACCCTGTTCAACGCACTGACCAAAGCGGGCATCGGTGCAGAAAACTTCCCGTTCTGCACCATCGAGCCCAATGCTGGTGTGGTGGGTATGCCAGACCCGCGCCTGAACAAGCTCGCAGAAATCGTAAAACCCGAGCGCGTGGTGCCCACCACCATGGAATTCGTCGACATTGCCGGCCTTGTAGCAGGCGCCTCGAAAGGTGAGGGCCTGGGTAACCAGTTCCTGGCCAACATCCGCCAGACCGACGCCATCGCCCACGTGGTACGCTGCTTTGACGACAGCAACGTGATTCACGTGGCCAACAAGATCCACCCCGCCTCGGACATAGACGTGATCAACACCGAGCTTGCCCTGGCAGACATGGACACCGTGGAAAAAGCCATCAAGCGGGTTCAACGCGTTGCCAAAGGCGGTGACAAGACCGCCAAGGCCCAGCTGGAGATATTTGAGCGCCTGCTGCCAGTACTGAACGAAGGCAAGCCCGTGCGCAGTATGGGGCTCGACAAGGATGAGATGGCACTGATCCGCGAGTTGTGCCTGCTCACCGTCAAGCCCACCATGTACATCGCCAACGTGGACGAGGACGGCTTCGAGAATAACCCTTACCTGGATCAGGTACGGGAGATTGCAGAGGCAGAGAACGCGGTTGTCGTGCCCATCTGCAACAAGATGGAAGCGGAAATCGCAGAACTGGAAGACGACGAAAAAGCTGTGTTCCTGGAAGAAATGGGCATGGACGAGCCCGGCCTGGACCGGGTAATCCGTGGCGGCTACCGCCTGCTGGATCTGCAAACCTATTTCACCGCCGGTCCCAAGGAGGTCCGCGCCTGGACCGTCCGTGTCGGCGCCACGGCTCCCCAGGCGGCAGGCGTGATCCACACTGACTTCGAGCGCGGCTTCATTCGCGCGGAAGTGGTGAGCTACGAAGACTTCGTCAAATATAACGGCGAAGCCGGGGCCAAGGATGCCGGAAAATGGCGCCTGGAAGGCAAGGACTACATCGTCCAGGACGGTGACGTCATTCACTTCCGGTTCAATGTCTGAGTGTACCGGAGACGTTGACGGTGAACTTTCTGCCAGCGTGCTGCAGCCGCCCGGAGGACCGGTGGCCCTGGTCGCAGTCAGTGCCGGGCCTCCACCTGATCGCCCTGGATTTTGAATCAGGCCGCTTCGAACCCGACGACTTCGCACGCAGCGATATTCTTCCGCCGCCCTCCGTGGAACGGGCAGTCTCCAAGCGCCAGGCGGAATATCTGGCCGGTCGGTTCTGCGCTCGTGAGGGGGTTCTGCGCGCCACTGGGCGGCCTGACACGCCTGCGCAGGGCAGTGACCGGGCACCGGTATGGCCAACCGGATGCGTGGGGTCAATCACCCACACCCGGGGCCGGGCGGCGGCCGTGGTTGGCCAGCAACAGCATTACGCGGGACTCGGCCTGGATGCTGAAATCATCATGACCGATGACCGGGCGCTGCCGCTTTCCCGCCAGATTCTGACCCGATCGGAACAGGCCCGGTTTCGCTCCGAACTCGCCAGTCAGGCCGGATTCTTTGTTACCCTGGTTTTTTGCCTCAAGGAAACGCTGTTCAAGGCTCTCTACCCTCTGGTGCAACGGCGTTTCTACTTCGAACATGCAGAACTACTGGCCTGGCACCCGGATGGCACCGCCAGCTTGCGCCTGCTGACCACCCTTTCTCCGGCATGGCCTTCCCACACCGGGCTGGAAGCCCGGTTCGTCCAGGAGGATGATCGCCTGATGAGCCTGATTGCCATCCCTGCCTACACTACGAGCAACCATTCAGCATAGTTGGCGGGATTGTTCCAGAGCACCTTGCCGGACAACAGGACTTTCTTGGCCAGGCAAACCCGGAAAAGGGTTGACAGCACCGGATAAAATCCAGAAAATACGCGCCTCGTTTGGAGCACAGCCCGAACGGATATGGCAAGGTAGCTCAGTTGGTTAGAGCACGGCACTCATAATGCCGGGGTCGGCGGTTCGACTCCGCCCCTTGCTACCAGTATTATGAAAGGGTCCCCGCTTGAGCTGGGACCCTTTTTTGTCTGGTTCCCGCCTGCTCTGATCCCGCTACTCCATGGCAAAGCATCCACAGCTGACCTGTCAAAACGAAACTCTGCCCACTTTCCTGAGCCTGTGGCATACTCGAACACGTACTTCAATCTCAACAGAAGCGCTCAACGCAACAAAAACGCAACAAAAAGGGATGTCCAATCATGAAACCGGAGACTCTTGCCCTCCACGCCGGCTTTAACGGCGACCCGACAACCAACGCTGCCACCACGCCCATTTACCAGACTACCTCTTATACCTTTGACGACACCCAGCACGGTGCCGATCTGTTTGACCTGAAGGTACAGGGCAACATCTATACCCGCATCATGAATCCCACCAATGCCGTTCTGGAAGAGCGCATGGCTCAGCTCGAAGGCGGGGTGGGCGCACTGGCGGTCGCTTCCGGTATGGCCGCTATCCTTTATGCCCTGCAGACCATCTGCAAGGTGGGCAACAACATTGTCAGTACCGGCCAGCTCTATGGCGGCACCTATAACCTGTTTGCCCACTCGCTGCCGAACCAGGGCATCGACTGCCGTATGGTGAGACACGATGACTTTGACGCCCTGGATAAGGCGATTGACGACAATACCCGTGCCCTGTTCTGCGAGTCCATTGGCAATCCGGCCGGCAACGTGGTGGACATCCAGCGCTGGGCAGAGATTGCCCACAAACACGGCATTCCGCTGATTGTCGACAACACAGTGGCAACACCATTCCTGTGCCGCCCCTTCGAGCATGGTGCGGATATCGTGGTTCACTCCCTCACCAAGTACATCGGTGGCCATGGCACGACGGTTGCCGGTGTTGTGGTGGATTCCGGCAAGTTCGACTGGGTTGCCAACAAGGCGAAGTTCCCCATGCTGAATGAGCCGGACCCGTCCTACCACGGTGTGGTCTTCACTGAAGCGCTTGGTGAAGCTGCCTTCATTGGACGCTGCCGCGTCGTTCCTCTGCGCAATACCGGTGCAGCTCTCTCACCGTTCAATGCGTTTCTGATCATGCAGGGCCTGGAAACCCTCGGACTACGCATGGAGCGCCACTGCGAGAATGCGGAGAAAGTGGCCGATTACCTGCAGAACCATCCGGCCGTTGAATGGGTCAACTACGCGGTGCTGGCAGACAGCCCCTACAAGGCTACCTGTGACAAGATCTGTGGTGGTCGCGCATCCGGTATCCTCAGTTTCGGCATTACCGGTGGCCGCGAGAACGGTGCAAAATTTATCGATGCCCTGCAACTGATTTACCGCCTGGTGAACATTGGCGATGCCAAGTCTCTGGCCTGCCATCCAGCCACCACCACCCACCGTCAGCTCAACCCGGAAGAGCTGAAAAGCGCAGGGGTCAGCGAGGATCTTGTGAGGCTGTCGATCGGCATTGAACATGTGGACGACATTATTGCCGATATCAGGCAGGCGCTGGATAAAGCAACAGCCTGACGGATTAACCAACGGGCACGACCAGGGTCGCGCCCGGAATCCCCGTGATTATCCGTACCTGTCTTGTATCCTCGGCGGGTGCGGATTACTCTTTAGAGTCAGCTAAACTTCATGTAAGCCGTCCAGAAGCCAACAGACAGAGAGCCCCGTTGTAATGAGCGATAGTGCCAAGCCCCGTGTCACCAGTGGTTCCAAGTTCCGCAATGAACATGGTTTTTCCGCCATCAAGGACGGCATCAAGCGCTCGGGCTCCGGCATTATCGACACCGGCACCCAGCGCAAACCTTCCTGGCTGCGGGCCCGCATGCCCGGTGGAGAGCGTTACGAATCTGTTCGCAAGAACGTCAGCGACCACCGTCTGAGCACGGTATGCCAGGAATCCCACTGCCCCAATATCGGTGAGTGCTGGACCAATGGCACTGCCACCATCATGGTGATGGGATCGGTGTGTACCCGCGCCTGTCGTTTCTGCGCTGTCGATACCGGCAATCCCAAAGGCTGGCTCGACCAAGAGGAGCCGGAAAATACCGCCAAATCGGTAGAACTCATGGGGCTGCGCTATATTGTTCTCACCTCTGTGGACCGGGACGATCTGGACGACGGCGGTGCAGCGCACTATGCCGCGTGCGTATCCGCTATCAAGCGGCGCACGCCGCACGTTGCTGTTGAGGCCCTGACACCGGATTTTGATGCGGTAATGGACCACGTGGAAAAGGTGGTGGACTCCGGCCTGGATGTGTTCGCCCAGAACGTGGAAACCGTCAAGCGCCTGACTACCCGCGTGCGGGATCCCCGCGCCGGTTATCAAAAAACCCTCAGTGTTCTTGCCCACGCCAAGAAGCACCGCCCGGATGTACTCACCAAGACCAGCCTTATGCTGGGACTGGGTGAAAGCGAAGAAGAAATTCTGGAAACCATGGACGATCTCCTGGCCGTCGGTGTCGATATCCTGACCCTGGGCCAGTACCTGCGCCCGACGCAGAATCACCTGCCGGTCGAAAAGTACGTGACCCCGGACGATTTTAACCGCTATCGCGAGATCGGCCTGGAAAAAGGCTTCATGGAGGTGCCATCAGGCCCCATGGTTCGCTCCAGCTACCGTGCTGACCGGGTTTTCGAGAAGAACAACCTCGGCCTTGCGGTGCCGGAAGTGCCCGCTGCTTCCGCGAAAGCCCAGCAAATCCCCGTCAAGGCGGTTGACTGAGACCTTCCATGCTGCAACTACTCAGGAATGCCCGGCTTAAATACAAATTCTGGCTGCTCAATATTGTTGTGTTTGTGGTGCTCTGCCTGCTGGTGCTCTATGCCATGAGCACAATATCAGGATTGACTGGGCGGCCGTTTTCAGAGGTTTTCAACGAAACCGCCGCCGGTTTCGCGCTGGTGGTTGCCGGTCTGATGGTGCTGGAAATGGCCGGTTCGCAGCTACTGATCTCTTTCATAGAGCGGCACGTGTATCGCCTGAAACGGACTATGGTTTCCGTGCAGGCTTCCGGCAACCTGAGTGAACGTGCCCACGTGGATTCCACCGATGAAATTGGCGAAATGGGCCAGGCCTTTAATGCCATGCAGGACCGCACCATGGGCGTGGTCAAGAGCATGAAGCAGGCCATCGACCACCTGCATCGTGAAGTACAAGAGCTGGCGATTGCCGCAGAGTCGCGCCGGGACGACCTGGGGCGGCAACAGTCCGGCGCCGATCGCAGCGCCGAAGTCGTGGAAAACATGCTGCAAAGCTTTACCGGCATAGCCGAACAGGCAGACATCGCCAAAACCCTGTCCCACGAGGCAAGAAATGCCACCGTTGACGGCAGCCAAAGGGTTGGCCGCAGTGCGGACTCTATCCGCCGACTGGCGACCGCGATCCAGAGCTCGGCGAACAGCGTACAGGCGCTGGCTGAAAACAGCCACGAGATCAGCCACTCCGTTGCCGAGATCAGGGGTATTGCAGAGCAGACCAACCTGCTGGCACTGAACGCCGCCATTGAGGCCGCCCGTGCCGGTGAGCAGGGCCGGGGATTTGCCGTGGTGGCGGACGAAGTGCGCAGCCTGGCCCAGCGGGTACAGGATTCCACCGGTCAGATCCAGGGCACCATTGACCGCCTGCTCACCGCCATGGGCGACGCGGTCACGCAGATGACCGCAAGCTCGGAGGACGCCTCTGTGTGTGTGGATGAATCGGAAGAGGCCCGCAAATCCCTGGATGCCATCAACTCTGTGGTAGGGCGCATTGACGAGACCAACCGGGAAATCGCCAATGTATCCGCTGATCAGACGGCCTCCACCGACGAAGTCCTGGCCAACGTTCAGAGCATCCGCGACACCACCGATAGCATGGTCACCCAACTCACCGAAAGCGCGGATATGAGTAAACGCCTGAAACAGTTGATCGATTCTCTGGAAGAAGCGTCCAACAGGGTCACCGTCGGCTGACGGTTTGTGGCACACTCCGCACTCGTTTTCACTGTGTAGGGTAATTCTTGCGATGTCCTGGCTTCGATCCTTCTACGACCGGTTGATTTTCCCCCATCCTGTTCTGGTACTGCTGCTGTTCGGCGTCGTACTGGTGGTCGCCAGCCTGCGGCTGGACCAGTTCCGCCTGGACGCCTCCGCCGAGTCCCTGGTCCTGGAAGACGACCGCTCACTGGAGCAATATCGGGAGGTAAACCGGCGGTTTACCGATTCCGACGACTTCCTGATCGTCACTTTCACACCCCGGGAGGAACTGTTCAGTGATGATGGCCTGAAACTCCTGCGATCGCTACGGGATGAGCTGGCAGCACTGGACAGGGTGAGCTCCACCAACAGCATTCTCAACGTTCCCCTGCTCCACAGCCCGGATCTTACCCTGGACACCGTGGACTCCGAAATAAAGACCATTGACGAAGACAAGGTTGACCCGGACACCGCCAGAGAGGCACTTCTCAGTAATCCTCTGTATCCCAATCTTCTGATCAGCGAAGACGCCCGCACCACCGCCATACAGGTCAATCTGCCCACTCCGGAACGCTATTTTGAACTGCTTCGTGAGCGCAACAAACTGCGGGACAGGGTTGACGAGGGCAAGGCCACCGCAGAAGAAGAGCAGCAACTGGAGAGCGTGAGCCGCGAGTTCATTGAGTTCACTGAGGCCCAGGGCGAAGAGCGCGACCGGACCATCGCGCAGGTGAGAAACATTCTCGACAGCTACAGGGGCCGAGCAGAAATCCATCTCGGCGGCGTGCCGATGATTGTCGCGGACATGATCCGCTTTATCGAGAACGACCTGTCCACCTTCGGCGTAGGCGTGCTGGTGTTCCTGCTGCTGACCCTGGCGATTATCTTCCGCCAGTGGCGCTGGGTACTGGTGCCGCTGTTGTGCTGCAGTTTTACCGTGTGGCTGGTGATCGGTTACCTGAGCTGGGCCCGCTGGCCGGTGACGGTCATTTCCTCCAACTTCGTGTCGCTGCTGCTGATCATGACCCTGTCGCTGACGATTCACCTGATCGTCCGCTATCGGGAGTTCCAGCATGACGACCCGGAAGCAGCATCGCAAGATATCCTTCGCAACACTCTGCTGGCGATGGTCAAACCCTGCTTCTACATGGCGATCACCACCATCGTCGCCTTTGGCTCTCTGACATTCAGCGGCATCCGCCCGGTGATCGATTTCGGCTGGATGATGACCATTGGACTGGCAGTGGCTTTCCTCATCACCTTCGTGATTTTCCCGGCACTGCTTACATTGCTGCCACCGCCAGTGGATGAACGGGTCCGCTCTGACCGGATACCATTTACCGACCTGTTCGCGCGTTTTACCGAGCACTACGGCAAAACGGTGCTGTACGGCTCAGCCGTCATCGCCGTGCTCTGCGTCATCGGCATCAGCCGACTGAGCGTGGAGAACAGCTTCATCGACTACTTCAAATCCAGCACAGAAATTCATCAGGGCATGGTCACCATCGACGACCGCCTGGGAGGCACCACCCCGCTGGATGTGATCATCACCGACGACCGGCCCCCCGAGAGCGATGGCGGAGGTGACCCCTTTGCCAGCGACTGCGACCCCTTTGTGGAAGACTGTGAGCAGGAGGAAGAGTACCGGGACACCTGGTTCACCTACCAGAAAATGGAACGCCTTCGCAAAGTCCACGAGTACCTCGACAGCCTGCCGCAAACCGGCAAGGTGCAGTCCATCGCCACCACGCTGGACATTCTGGCCCAGGTCAACGGCGGTGAACCCCTCAACGCCGTAGAGCTGGCGTTTGTGCCCTCGGCGGTACCGGACGACCTGCAGGACATTCTGCTGACGCCCTATATCAACGAGGAGCATGACCAGGCGCGCTTCGGCATCCGCATCCTGGAAACCTCTCCGGACCTGCGCCGCGATGAACTGCTGAACGGTATACGCAATCACCTGACCGGGGAAATGGACTTTGAAGACGATCAGGTTCAGCTCACAGGCATGACGGTGATGTACAACAACATGCTGCAAAGCCTGTTCGATTCACAGATCAAGACGCTGGGCGTGGTGTTCCTGGCGATCATGATCATGTTCCTGATTCTGTTCCGTTCGATAAAGCTGGCGCTGATTGGCATGGCGCCGAACCTGATTGCGGCGGGCTCGGTTCTGGGCCTGATGGGCTGGCTGGGTATTCCGCTGGATATGATGACGATTACCGTGGCGGCGATCACCGTAGGGATCGCGGTGGACGATACCATCCATTACATCCATCGCTTCAAAACGGAGTTCCCGAAAGACGGCGATTACGTCGCCACCATGCACCGCTGCCACCGCAGTATCGGGCAGGCGATGTTCTTCACCTCGCTGACGATCATTACCGGCTTCTCGATACTGGTGCTGTCGAACTTCATCCCGACCATCTACTTCGGGTTATTCACCGGTTTTGCCATGTTTATGGCTCTGGTTGGGGCCCTTACCCTGTTGCCTCGGCTTATTGTTCTGGTTAAACCGTTCGGGGCTAACTTGTGAGACTTACTCCCCAAGCCTTCCAAGATCTGGAGTAATCGCTCCGCCGCGACAGGCTCACAACCAGCAGGCTACGGGCACAAAAAAACCGCCAAGGCCATCGGCCCAGGCGGTTTTTCAGGCTCCGGGGGTTAACCCGGAAGGTATAACGAACTACCAGCGCTTACTGCATGCCCTGCTGTTGCTGCTGCATCTGACGCTGTTGCTGCATCTGCTGCTGCATTTGCTGCATGCGCTTGTTCAGCTCTTCACGCTGCGCTTCGGTGAACACAGCATCAACCTTCGCCTGCATCAGGGTAGACATGGCGGTCATCTCGCCAGTAATGTCACCAAAATCCTCCGCTTTTTCACGAATCTCGTCTTCATCGTAATCCGGCTTGATCTGCGCCTGGATCTCCTGCTGCAGTTGCTGGGCCTCGCCCTGAAGCTCCTGAATCTCAGGCTGCATCTCCTCGATGATGCTGCGGATTTCTTTCTGCTGGTCATCGCTCAGGCCAACCATCTGAGCCAGTTGATCAACCTGGTCCGGCTGCCCGCCAGATTGCTGGGCCATCGCCGGAGAAGACAGCCCAACTGCAATCAGGGCAATTCCGAACAGTTTCACGAGCTTCATAGATATCTCCACTAATCGATTTTGGGTCGCTTTGGGTCTTCAAGCATTACACCCTAAAACAAAACAACAGGACATTTCATCCCGAACCCCCTTCTTTTTGTACATACTACCCTCCAGTAAAACCCTCAGCTCCCGCCACTGGCGGGTTGAGAGAAATGTGAAAATTTAGTCATTCCCGTCCATAATGGCGCCGTTCAGCCATTTCCGGAGTATCAACCATGGCCATTAACTGGTTTCCAGGGCATATGCACAAGGCCCGCAAGGAGATCAAAAAAGTAATGCCCCAGATGGATCTCATCATCGAGGTTCTGGATGCACGCCTGCCGTTCAGCAGTGAGAATCCGCTGGTTCCTTCCCTGAGGGGCGATACGCCGGTGATCAAGGTACTCAACAAGCGCGACCTCGCCGACCCCGAGGTCACCCGGCAATGGCTTGCCTGGCTGGAGCAGGAACGGGGTGTGCGCGCCATTACCATGACCCACAACCAGCGCGGAGAAGCACTGGACATCCTGCGGCTGGCCGGCGAGATGACGCCGGATCATGATCGCCAGAAACGGGCTCTGCGGGTAATGATCCTGGGGATTCCCAATGTCGGAAAATCCACGCTGATCAACACAATGGCTGGCCGACCGGCGGCCAAAACCGGCAACGAACCCGCCGTGACACGGGCGCAGCAGGCCATCAAACTGCCGGATAACGTATTGCTGTACGACACCCCCGGTTTTCTCTGGCCCAAGCTGTCGCCGGAAGCCTGCGGTTATCGCCTGGCCATCAGCGGCGCCATCCGTAGTGCGGTGATCGAGTTCGAGGACGTGGCCATGTTCGAGGCGGACTATTTGCTACAGGCCTACCCGGAGTTGGTGATGGCACGCTACGGCTTTGAGGAGCGCCCAGAGGACGGGCTCGCGCTGATGGATGGCATTGCCCTGAAACGACGATTCCTCGGCCGTGGTGGTGTTCCGGACCTGCACAAGGTATCGGAAATACTGCTCAATGAATTCCGTTCCGGGAAGCTGGGGCGCATTTCCCTCGAAACCCCCGAGATGGTAGAAAAAGAGACCCGGGAGGAAGCTGAGCGCCAACATGGCAGGAACGAGAAACCCTGACCCTCCCTTCAGGCTTTATCCATCCCCTTACCAAGGTCAAATACCGCACCGGCTCCAAAGCGCCTAGACTGGTGGTTATAGCCAGAGATAAAAAGGATCTGCCCGGTCTTCGGTGCAGGCCTTGTTAAGGAGGAAGGTATGAGACGGGTTGTAATCACCGGCATGGGCATTGTTTCCTGCCTGGGCAACTCTACGGATGCGGTACTGGAAAGCCTCAGGGCGGGTAAATCCGGCATCCGCTTCAACGAAACCTATCGGGACATGGGCTTCCGCAGCCGGATTGCAGGTTCCATTGACGTGGATACCTCGGTCATCGACCGCAAGACCCGACGTTTCATGGGCCAGTCTGCGATGTACAGCTTCCTTGCCATGGAACAGGCCATCGCCTCCTCGAAGCTGACAGACGACATGGTATCCAGTGACCGCACAGGCCTGATCGCCGGCTCCGGCGGTGCGTCCAGCGCCAGCCAGGTGGAAGCGGTTGATATCATGCGTGAGAAAGGCGTGAAGCGCATCGGGCCCTATATGGTGCCGAGGATCATGACCAGCACCGTATCTGCCTGCCTCGCCACAGCGTTCAGGATTCGCGGCGTCAACTACTCCATGTCGTCAGCCTGTGCCACCAGTGCCCACTGCATCGGCCATGCAGCAGAACAGATCCAGGCCGGCAAGCAGGACATCGTGTTTGCCGGTGGCGGGGAGGAAGAAGACTGGAGCCTGACCATGCTGTTCGACGCCATGGGGGCCCTTTCCACCAAGTATAACGACGCCCCTGAAACTGCCTCCAGGCCTTTCGACAGTGGCCGTGACGGATTTGTGATCGCCGGTGGCGGTGGCATGGTGGTGGTGGAAGAACTGGAGCACGCCCGCAAACGCGGTGCGCCAATCATAGCCGAACTGACCGGTTACGGCGCCACTTCTGACGGCCACGACATGGTGGCTCCCTCCGGGGAAGGCGCCATGCGTTGCATGCAGCAGGCGCTGGCCACGGTGAAGGTACCCGTTGACTACATCAACGCCCATGGCACCAGCACCCCGGTGGGGGATGTGGCGGAGATGAAAGCCGTCAGGAATGTTTTCGGCGACAAAATGCCGCAGATTTCCTCCACCAAGTCCCTGTCCGGACATTCCCTGGGGGCGTCCGGGGTCCATGAAGCCATTTATTCACTGCTCATGCTGCAGAACGGGTTCATCGCAGGCACCAAAAACCTGGAAAACCTGGATGCCACCATCGCCGGCATGCCAGTGGTGGGACCGGACTCCAAACCGGCGGATGTCAACGCCGTGATGTCCAACAGCTTCGGGTTCGGCGGCACCAACGCCTCCCTCGTGTTCGAAAAAGTTTGAACCTTTAAGCCGTCGCCGGACTGCCTGTGCAGCCCGGCAACGGCCTTTCCAGGACTATTGGCGGGGTATATGCTTATAATTTTCGATGGCATTGGTCATTGGCAAAGCCCAGGGTTCGTAATAAAGTAGGGCTTTGACATGAATCAATAACGGACGGTTCATTTACCATGGCGCAACCCATCAGACTTCATCAGGTCTCCCCTCTTAAAGCATCCTGTCACCAGTGCAGCCTGAGCAACCTGTGCCTGCCACTGGCGGTGGAAGACAACGAACTTTACCGTCTCGAAGATATTGTCCAGCAGGGCCGCATTTTCAGCCGTGGCGAGCACATTTTTGACCAGAGCACGCCGTTCCGGTCGTGCTTTGCTGTCAAGAGCGGTGCCATCAAGACGTCCATTATCAGCGAGAATGGTGAAGAACAGGTCACCGGATTCTTCATGCCTGGTGAACTGGTAGGCCTGGACAGTATGGGTAGCAAGAACTATGCCTGCACCGCCAAGGCCCTGGAGCGTACCAGCGTCTGCGAGTTCCCGGTCGACAGGCTGGAAGAGCTCACCGCCAAGCTTCCGGATCTCCAGCACCACGTGTATCATCTCATGAGCCAGGAAATCCAGGGCAGCCATCAACTGGCCATGCTACTGAGCAAGAACACGGCAGAGGAGCGAATTGCTGCTTTGCTGCTATCCCTGTCAAGCCGCTTCCATCGCCGCCGCATGTCCGGCACCAACTTCAGCCTGCCCATGGCCCGCAATGACATCGCCAACTTTCTGGGACTGGCCGTTGAAACCGTTAGCCGGGTGTTCACCCGCTTCCAGAATCAGGGCATCATCAGCGCCCGGGGACGGGAAGTGGAACTTCTGGATGTGGAGGCACTGCAGACGGTTACCCGGGAATTTTCACGGCAGAATCAGTAACGGGAACGCTTTCCTGGCTGACGAGCCGGCGGTTGTCTCAGCCGGCCGGTTCGTCAGTCAACTGTCTGTCTCCATTCAGCGAAAGCAGATGCAGCTCTTCCGAGAGTCCTGAACGCCAGGGTAACTGCTTGACACCAAAAGTATTACGGATCTTGGTGCAGATCATGGTGGCATTGACCGGTTCAAGTGCGGCCCAGGCAGGCATTTCATCGAGCACCCGGATTCCACTGGGAATACCGCTCAACCCGGTGATGGCAAGCCCAAGCTCATAGAGCGAAATATCTTCGGCACCTGCATACTGATAGGTTTCCCATACCTCGGCACCACAATCAACCTGCTGGACAATAGCGGTGATCACCCGGGAAAGGTCGCTGACGGTTACCGGCTGGCCATGGCATTTGCTGGGCAGTCTGATGACGTCGGAACCGGCTGCCACAGACTGTACCTTGCGGATAAATCGCCCCAGGCTCCAGCCTGTTCGAAGGATGATATGCCGGGGCAGAAGCGCCCGCACTGCCTGTTCGCATTCCCACTGCCATTTGCCCAGTTCATTGCAGGGTTGGCCGGGGTTAGAGGCAATGTAGGCGCTCTGCTTGCGACCATCGAACACGTAACACGAAGATAGCTGTAACAACGCAATATTCCGCTCACAGGCGTGCTTGGCCAGTGCCACGGGCAGGGAGAAGGCCGCCTTGTGAGCGGTTTCCGGGTCCTTCTCCGCAATTTCCGGGTCGGCCAGCCACAACGCGTTAACGATCAGGTCGGTATCGTCGGGGATCCAGCCCTCCAGAGCCGTCAGGTCGGCCGTTTCCAGATCACTGACCAGCAAAGGGCTGATGTGCAGCGTGGTATTTCTCAGACGCTCCAGCAGTACCCGCCCCAAGGGGCCATAATCATGAATAACAAGAACATGCACGAGCGCTCACTACCTCCGGTTTCTGTCGACTTTGTTGATGAGCAGTTCCTACGAGCATACAACAACAGCACCCCACTTTCTGAAAACAACAGAGCCCGAAATCATCGACAAGACGAAAGCGGCTTGCTGATCTAACCTGCCCTGTCGGCGGGACTGCGGTACAGCCTGGGCACCCTTGCAGTAATGCCGGTGAGCAGTTCGTAGGCAATCGTACCGGCGTGTTGTGCCACTTCATCGACACTCACATGCCCGCCCCAAAGCTCGACAGTATCGCCCGGACAGGCGCCCGGTACGCCGGTCAAGTCCACCGCCAGCATGTCCATGGACACCCGGCCGATCAGGCGTATGCGATGGCCGGCCACCCAGGCTGGCGTATCCGTGCCGGCATGGCGCGGATAACCATCGCCATACCCAATAGCAACGATCCCCATACGGGTTTCCCGCTCTGCAGTCCAGCTACAAGCATAACCTACAGACTCGCCGGGCTTGAGCGTACGCACCGCCGTCAACTGCGCCTCCAGTGTCATTACTGGTTTCAGGCCCAGTTGCGGACCCGTTTTTTCGAGCATTGGAGAAGCACCATAGAGCATGATACCCGGGCGGCTCAAGTCAAACAGTGGCTGGCCCGGCAGGAAATGGGCAGCAGAGTTGCCTGCGCTTTTTTGCAGAGATGGCCAGTCAGCCACGGCCTCGGTGAACAGGCGGGTCTGTTCATCTGTGAAACTGCTGGCCACATCGTCCGCACACGCAAAATGGGTCACAAAACCCACCACTTTTTGCTGCACCGCGTATCTTTCCAGCCGGTCCATTACTTCCACCAGCATGACTGGCGCAAAGCCGAGCCGATTCATGCCAGTGTTCACCTTGAGCCAGAGCGTCGGCGTCTCCGCGGCGTGCTCGAGCCAGTCCAGCTGATGGTCACTGTGAACCACCATCTCGAAGCCTTCACGTGCGCAAATGGCCAGGTCATCAGCGCTGTGCACGCCCTGCAGCAATACCACGGGATGGCCAATGCCGGCCTCGCGAATGGCCTGTGCCTCCTCAATACAGGCAACGGCAAATCTGGGGGCGTCGTCCGCCAGCGCCCGCGCAACCTCACCAATACCGTGGCCATAACCATCGGCCTTGATAACGGCCATGGCCCGGGCCGGGCTGGCCAGCGCACAGGCAAGGCGATAGTTGTGGCGAAGTGCACTGATATCAATACGGGCAACGGTGTTCCGTGGCATCAATAATCCCCGCCATAATCGCCGTGAGCCAGGTCCTCAAACTTGGTGTACTTGCCAATAAAGGCCAGCCGCACGGTCCCGATGGGTCCGTTCCGCTGCTTACCGATGATGATCTCGGCAATGCCCTTGTCGGAGGTATCTTCGTTATAGACCTCGTCGCGGTATACAAACATGATCACGTCTGCGTCCTGCTCGATGGCCCCGGATTCCCGCAGGTCCGAGTTTACCGGCCGCTTGTTGGGTCGCTGCTCCAGGCTACGGTTGAGCTGGGAGAGCGCTACCACCGGGCAACTGAGTTCCTTTGCAATCCCTTTGAGGGAGCGGGAGATCTCGGAAATTTCGGCAGTACGGCCCTCGGTATTGCCGGGCACCCGCATCAACTGGAGATAATCCACCATGATCAGACCCAGCTGGCCGTCGTTTTCACGGGCGATACGGCGAGCCCGGGAACGCATCTCCGTGGGGCTGAGGCCCGGGGTATCATCAATGTAGAGCGGTTTGTCTTTCAGCAGGCTGACCGCCGAGGTCAGCCTGGGCCAGTCGTCCTCTTCCAGTTTGCCACTGCGAATCCGGCTCTGGTCAATCCGCCCCAGGGACGACAGCATACGCATGACCAGTGCATCCGCCGGCATCTCCATGCTGAACACCAGAATCGGCGTACTGGTGCTGATGAGGGCATTCTCGACAATGTTCATGGCAAAGGTGGTCTTACCCATGGAGGGGCGGCCAGCCACGATCAACAGGTCTGCCGGCTGCATGCCGGACGTCCACTCGTCCAGATCCTTGAACCCGGTGGTCAGGCCTGTTGTGGTCTCACCGGATTCAAACAGCTCCTCGATACGGCCAAGAGCCTTGGTAAGAATCGGATTGATGGTCTGCGGCCCAGTGCCCTCCTTTACCCGGGATTCAGCAATCTGGAATACGTTGCGTTCGGCTTCATCCAGGATCTCGTTGCTGTTACGCCCGAGGGGATTGAAGGCCGAATCCGAGATCTGTCCTGACACCTGCACCAACTGACGCAGGATGGATCGTTCACGCACGATCTCCGCGTACGCCCGGATATTGGCCGCGCCCGGAGTTTTCTCCGCCAGTTCCGCCAGGTAGGAAAGTCCACCAGCGTCTTCGATGTCGCCGGCCCGCTCGAGAAATTCCGTCAGCGTCACCACATCGAGTGGTTCGCCCTCCCCGGCAAGGCGTTCCGCGGCGCCGAAGATCAGCCGGTGATCCTGGCGATAGAAGTCGATCGCGGAAATCATTTCCGAGATCTCGTCAAACCGGCGATTGTCCAGCATCAGGCCCCCAAGAACCGCCTGCTCGGCCTCCACGGAATGTGGTGGAACCTTTATCCTGCTGGTTTCAGGGTCGCTGTTTACCGGTTTGAAATTCGGGTTGGCCATGGAAACGTCTTCATCTGGGCATCACATCCGGGACAGTTTACGGGGATTGTCGATGCGATGGGAAAGCTATTGAAAGCACAAATCATACACCAGAAAGCAACAGGCCCGGAATCCGCCTGAGCGGATTCCGGGCCTGTATGGCTGCCGCCGGTTGGAAACCCGGCGTTACCGCTTAACCTGCAATTTACTCGGCAACAACGGCCAGGTTCACCACAGCGGTTACGTCGGAGTGCAACTGAAGCTCAATCTCGTACTCGCCAACCACTCGGATTGGGCCTTCCGGCAGACGAACTTCACTTTTCTCAACTTCGGTACCCGCAGCGGTAATCGCATCAGCGATGTCACGCACACCAATGGAACCGAACAGCTTGCCTTCTTCACCAGCCTTGGAAGTAATGGTGAAAGAAGCGCCGTCCAGAACCTCGGCACGAGCCTTGGCAGCAGCCAGCTTGTCAGCAGCTACTTTTTCCAGCTCTGCACGGCGTTCGTCGAAGGCCTTCAGGTTGTCGGCAGTCGCCGCGACAGCCTTGCCATAAGGCAGCAGAAAATTACGACCGTAACCGGCCTTTACCTTGACCTTGTCGCCCAGTGAGCCAAGGTTTGCTACTTTTTCGAGCAGAATAACTTCCATCTCGTTAACCTCTTCGTACTTTATTCAGCCGGACCGGAGGGCTTTTTTATACGTCTCCGGATGTCCAGCCAGCTATCCACAAAAGCCAGAACTACCAACAGAATCATCAGGCTTGGACCAAGCAGTACCAGTGCCATATAAAACAGTACCAGCCACTGGCCACTCAGATTTCTACGACCCACAACACCATGAACCAGAGCCAGCCCCGCCACAAACAGCGGCAACCCTCCGGCCCAGCCAAGCAGCATGGAATTCAGCCCGAGAACGGGCCCTGCCACCATGGTAATCACACAGATAACCGCGATTGCCGGTGACAGCCGAAGCGAGTGGAACTCGGTCCGGAATCCGCCCGGGTTGTATAACCCGGCCTGCCAGGATCTTGCCAGCATGGTCATGCAAACCCCGATTACCAGGTAAGTGCCGGCCATGCTCGCATTCATGGTTTGCCGAATAACTGTTTCCAGCCTGTCGCCAAGACTGTTGGCCACTTCGGCGTTGTACTCTTCGTAAAATCGTACCCCGGTCTGCACCAGATCATTTAACAGATCCGGATACAGAAGGGGCAGCATCATGCCTGTCACAATACCCAGGAAACTGCCTGCCAGCAGCGCTTTCTCCCACGACAGGGTTGTTCTCAGTATTGATGCCATCAGCATTACCTGAAGCAACGTAACCAGTGCCGTCGGGTCCTGCCCGAACCAGCTCCAGCCGAGCGCCGGCAGTAATGCCCAGAGGCCGATATTCAGCCCCTGACTGATACCCAGCCTGAGAATGACCAGGCCAATAACCGCTGCACCAATCCAGAACAACAGGGGTATTGCAGTTGTTACTGCTGCCACCCCGCCTGCCTGCAGAGGACCGCGCATTACAAACTGTGCCAGTGCACGCATGGTCCCGGGTCCTGTTTATTCTGTTACTTAGTTATCGTGGCTGTCCGAATACGGCAACAGTGCCAGGTAGCGGGCACGCTTGATAGCGGTAGCCAGCTGACGCTGATAGCGTGCCTTGGTGCCGGTGATACGGCTGGGCACGATTTTGCCGGTTTCAGTGACATAACCTTTCAGGGTGTCCAGATCCTTGTAATCGATCTCTTTAACACCCTCTGCCGTGAAGCGGCAGAACTTACGACGTCTGAAAAAACGAGCCATAACTTAACTCCTCAACTCCGGTGATGGTTTTACTCTTCTTCGTCCTGGGTTTCAGCCTGCTGACGTGGTTCGTCAGATTCGGCTGAACGACGCGGACGATCATCGCCACCACGACGGTCTTCACGGGACTCGGAAGCTTTCATCGGGGACAGGTCCGTATCGGCACCATCGCGGCGCAGGATCATGTCGCGGATGATGGCATCGTTGAAACGGAAGTTGTGAGTCAGCTCGTCCATCGCTGCCTGTGAACATTCAACGTTCATCAGTACGTAGTGAGCCTTGTGAATCTTGTTGATCGGGTAAGCCAGGTGACGACGGCCCCAATCTTCCAGGCGATGTACCTTGCCGCCATCTTCATTGATGACGCCGGTATAACGCTCGATCATCGCGGGCACCTGCTCGCTCTGATCCGGGTGTACCATAAATACGATTTCGTAGTGACGCATGAGTTCTCCCTACGGTTTAAACAGCCCCTGGCACAGGCACAGATTTGAAAAAAACCGGGCCAATGCAAGAAGCAAGGAGGTGGCAGGCAAAGCTGCCGGCTTCTTTTTGCTTTTATCAATAAGACGTTACGGATAAGGCCTGATCAAAAAGCCGGTATCGACGGCCCGTATTCCGGGCAATACAATACTGCCCCCTGGAAAGGGGGTCACGTATTCTAGGCGCGTGGCGGCTTCTATGCAAGCCGCTGTCGCAAGGCTTCGTACAGACAGACACCGGTTGCCACGGACACATTAAGGCTGTCCACATGCCCGAGCATGGGGATATTGATCAGCAGGTCGCAATGCTCCCGGGTGAGGCGGCGCATGCCTTTGCCTTCGGCACCCATTACCAGGGCAACCGGGCCAGTAAAGTCCGCCTGATAGAGCGTGGCCGCCGACTCACCGGCGGTGCCGATGAGCCAGACCCCGCCATCCTGGACGGTGCGCATGAAGCGCGCAAGATTGGTGACGCGAACCAACGGCACGGTTTCAGCGGCCCCACAGGCCACCTTACGAACCGTAGGTGACAGCGAGGCAGACTTGTCTTTGGGCACAACCACCGCCTGCACACCGACAGCGTCAGCTGTGCGCAGGCAGGCCCCCAGGTTGTGGGGGTCAGTCACACCGTCCAGGATCAGCAAAAACGGCGGTTTACCGGAGCTGGCAAGCATTGCCAGGAGATCGTCCTCGCTCCATTCGCGGCTTTCGGAGACCGCAGCCACAATTCCCTGGTGAACCCCGGAAACCCGCTGGTCCAGCTCCTTTCGGTGCACTACCTGCCAGCGCACCCCAAGCTCGTTCAGGGCATCGGTTATTGTCCTGACCCGGCGATCCTCCCGGCCGGTCTGGATCCACACCTGCTGCAGGCGCTCGGGTTCGCGCTTCAGAACCGCTTCAATCGCATGCCAGCCAAAAATAAACTCTTCAGACACGGCCTATTTCCCTGACTTGCGAGGCTTACGTTTCTTGTCAGCGTCTGTGGTCTTGCCAGTCGATTTCTTGCCCTTACCCAATGCCAGCTTGGCCGCTTCCGCTACCAGTTTGTCCCGGGCTGACAGCTCGCCATCGTCCTCGTAGGTGGGCGCCACGTTTTCGGGCTTTTCCGATTTGCCGGAAGGCTTCGACGCCGACCCCTTCCGGCGGCGGGGTTTTGGTGGGGCGGTATCGCCGGTTTTTCCCCGGCCGCCTTTTTCACTGTCGCCCTTGGGGGAACGACCGGCAGCGGATTTTCCGCCCTTGCCGCGGCCCTTGGCTTTATCTTTGGGCTCACGCTTGGTGATTTGCAGCGCGTCCCGGTCGGCCTGGCGATGCTGGGGATCACTCACCAGTTCAAGATCAATCTTGCGGTCTTCCATCCCTACGCGCATCACCTTCACACGAACGTCGTCACCCAGACGGAAGCTCATGGCGGTCCGCTCACCGATCAGGCGATGCTTGGCAGAGTCGTGATGGAAGTAGTCGCCACTGAGCGTGGATACGTGTACCAGGCCTTCTATGTAAACCCCGGACAACTCCACAAAGAAACCGAACGGCACGACAGCAGCAATCACACCATCGTACTCCTCACCCACATGGTCCTTCAGATACTCACACTTGAGCCAGGCCATGACATCACGGGTGGCGTCATCTGCGCGGCGTTCCGTCATCGAGCAGTGCTCACCCAACTGATGCATCCGGGCCGTGTCGTAAGGGTAATCCGCAAGATCCGGGTCCG
Source organism: Marinobacter orientalis (assembly GCF_004792665.1). Lineage (GTDB taxonomy): Bacteria > Pseudomonadota > Gammaproteobacteria > Pseudomonadales > Oleiphilaceae > Marinobacter > Marinobacter orientalis. The sequence continues at coordinate 103,020 of NZ_SRZX01000003.1, read as the reverse complement.
GCTTAGGCGGAGCCACGACGTCTTTGCTGTTTTCTTCGCCATGCACTACGGACTTGATACCGCGATGCACGATCAGGTCCGGATAGCGTCGGATCGGCGAGGTAAAGTGGGCGTAGCTGGAAAAGCCGAGGCCGAAATGGCCACCCTCTTCCGGGCTGTATACGGCCTGGCTGAGCGAACGCAGCATCACCGTCTGGATCACGTTGGCATCAGAACGGTCGGAAATACTCGACAGCAGTTCCTGGTAGTCCGCCGAGGTCGGCTTGTCGCCGCCCCCCAGCTGCAGGCCCAGCTCGCTCAGGAAAAGCCGCACGGCATTAAGGCGCTCTTCTGACGGACCATCGTGAACACGATACAGCGATGGCACCTTGTGCTTTTTGAGGAAACGCGCGGTAGCCACGTTGGCGGCAAGCATGCACTCCTCGACAATCTTGTGGGCGTCGTTGCGCTGGACCGGAATGATTTCCTCGATCTTGCGGTTTGCATCGAACACCACCCTGGTTTCCGTGGTTTCGAAGTCGATGGCGCCGCGCTCGGTTCTCGCCTTGCGCAACAGTTTGTAGAGATTGTAAAGATTGTGCAGATGCGGCAACACGTGGGCGTACTGTTCCGACAGCCGGTAGCCGGGCTCGGAATCCGGCCGCTCCAGCATGTCACTGACCTTGTTGTAGGTCAGCCGCGCATGGCTGTGCATCACCGCCTGATAGAAGGTATAGCCACTGATGCTGCCGGCAGCGCTGATGGTCATGTCCGCCACCATACACAGCCGGTCCACGCCCGGGTTCAGGGAACACAGGCCATTGGACAGTTTTTCCGGGAGCATGGGCACCACGTGGTCCGGGAAATACACGGAGTTGCCGCGATTGATCGCCTCTTCGTCCAGTGGCGTAGCGGGGCGCACATAATGTGACACGTCTGCAATCGCTACCAGCAAACGGTAGCCACCACGAGGGCGCGGCTCGCAGTAGATGGCATCGTCGAAATCCCGCGCGGTTTCATCATCGATGGTCACCAGGCGCAGGTTGCGGATATCAACCCGGTTCTGCTTGTCTTTTTCCGTCACTTCCTCGGGAATGGCAGCAATCTGCTCACCCACTGCCGGTGGCCAGCTATGGGGAATATCGTAGGAGCGGATAGCAACGTCGATTTCCATGCCCGGCGCCATGTGCTCGCCCAGTATCTCGACCACCTTTCCGGTCGGCTGGGTTCTCACTGTGGGCTGGCGCAATATATCCACCACCACGTACTGGCCATGCCGTGCTTCATTGATATGCTCGGGAGGAATCAGCACTTCGTGGTTGATGCGGGCGTTCTCGGGAACAACAAAGGAGATGCCACTTTCCTGGAACAGCCTGCCGACAGTCTGATGGGTGCGGTATTCCAGCACCTCCACGATCACACCTTCGCGGCGACCCCGGTCATCGACACGTTCCACCCGCGCGGCAACCCGGTCACCATGGAAGACCTGACGCATCTGGCGTGCCGTGAGAAACAGATCGGAACCCCCATCATCGGGGATCAGGAAACCAAATCCATCTTTATGTCCGGTTACCCGGCCGGTTACCAGGTCGGCCTCTTCGATCGGCAGGTAGGCGCCACGGCGGTTGCAGATCAACTGTCCGTCCCGACACATGGCAATCAGCCGACGGCGCAGCGCCTCAATGCCCTCTTCCGACTGCTGACCCAGTTCTTCACACAGGGTTTCGTGGGTGGCCGGCGCGCCCCTCTCCTTCAGGTGTTCAAGAATGAACTCCCGGCTCTGGATGGGGTTGTCGTACTTGCTGGCCTCACGCTGGGCGTGTGGGTCGTTGTCTGTCTTTTTTCTGGAAACCATTCGTATCCCTATCTGGATTTCCTGCCTGGAAATCATGCGTTACATTAAGTTTGTTGAGGAGTATAACGCCGCCAACGCCCGCCTGCATAACTGGCTACCAAAAAAAGGTGCAAAAACTGGCTGTAGCGGGCAAAAAATGTTTGACAGCCTTTTTCCGAATGATTAAAGTACGCGCCATCGGTTGACAGCATTTCCTGCCACCGAGGCATAAACACCGGAAATTCAACAACGTAAAGATGTTGATTCCCACCGGAAAGACTGCAAATCACCTGCCGAGGTGGTGAAATTGGTAGACACGCTAGCTTCAGGTGCTAGTGGGGGCAACCCCGTGGAGGTTCAAGTCCTCTCCTCGGCACCACTTCCTCCCCCAGGAAGTGTTACCAACCCGACAACGTTTACAAGCCAAATTCACAGCGAGTTGGTTCCTGCGACCTCCGACTCCCCGGTTTTACCCGGAGAGCAGAGCTCTGTCTGTCCTGCCGCGTACGCTTCAAAAAGAGCGTGCGACGATCTCTTTCATGATCTCGTTGGTACCTGCATAAATACGCTGCACCCGGGAATCGGCCCAGGCACGGGCAATGGGGTATTCCCACATGTAGCCGTAGCCGCCGTGAAGCTGGACGCACTCATCCATGACTTTACACTGCAGATCAGTGGTGTGCTGTTTCAGCATGGCTGCGGTGGGGATGTCCAGCTTCTTCTCCAGGTGCAGCTCGAGGCAACGGTCACAGAAGACCCGGGCAGCGGTGATTTCGGCTTTCATCTCCGCCATCTTGAAGCGGGTGTTCTGGAAGGCGATCACCGGCTTGCCGAACGCCTTGCGCTCTTTCACGTAATCCAGCGTCCATTGCCAGGCGGCTTCCGCTGCAGCAACGGCGGTCAAACCAACCTGCAGGCGTTCAGCCGGCAACTCCGACATTAACTGGAAAAAGCCCTGGCCTTCCATGGAACCCAGCAGTTGGTCCGCTGGAACCCGGACATCCTGGAAAAACAGCTCGGAGGTGTCCTGGGCCTTCATACCCACCTTGTTCAGGTTCTGCCCTTTTTCGAAGCCTTCCCAGGCGCTTTCCACCAGCAGCAGGCTGGTGCCCTTGGCGCCCTCTTTCGGATCGGTCTTGGCCACCACAATCACCAGGTCCGCCATCTGGCCGTTGGTGATGAAGGTTTTCGAGCCATTCAGCACGTAGTGATCGCCCTCCTCGCTCTTCACCGCCGTGGTTTTCACGCCCTGGAGATCGGAACCGGCGCCGGGTTCGGTCATGGCGATGGCACCAATCATTTCACCTGCAGCGAGTTTCGGCAGGTAATACTGCTTCTGCGCTTCGGAGCCGTAATTGAGGATATAGGGAGCAACGATATCGGAATGCAGGGTCCAGCCAATGCCGGACAGGCCAGCCCGCGAGACTTCTTCCATGATGACGGCGCTGTAGCGGAAATCCGCCCCTACGCCACCGTACTCTTCCGGCATGGTGGGGCACAGGAAACCGAGGTCGCCGGCCTTGGTCCAGAGCTCCCGGCTGACCTGGCCATCCTTTTCCCATTGTTCGTGATAGGGCGCCGCTTCCTGTTGCAGGAACTTGCGGACGGAATCGCGGAAACCTTCAAGGTCGGCATCGAAGAGTGTGCGTGGAATCATGGTGAACCTCGGTGAATGACTGTCTCGTGATTGTGGTTCACCAAGTCTCGGGGGCGCGGCGTTTTCGCTCAATGATGAAAAGCATCAATCGGGCTGACCAAAACCATCGCTGGCAGTCAGTCGGACCGCTTTGCGCTGAGCCGCTCCTCGCCCCAGCGTGGCATCAGCTCCTGTGGCAGGCCCAGGTGGTCCAGCATGCGGGCGACGATGAAGTCCACCAGGTCACTGACCGATTGGGGCTGATGATAAAAGCCGGGGCTGGCCGGCATGATAACGGCACCCATGCGGGTTAACCGCAGCATGTTTTCCAGGTGCACTTCGGAATAGGGCGCTTCCCGGGGCACCAGGATTAACTGACGACGTTCTTTCAGGGCGACATCCCCGGCACGTTCGATAAGATTGTTGCTGGCACCCGTGGCCAGTGCTGAGAGGGTACCTGTACTGCAGGGGCAGATAACCAGCGGCGCCTTCTCACCGGATCCGGAAGCCGGCGGGGAGAACCAGTCCTCCCGCCCGAACACCAGCACCTGCCCCGGCCTGGCGCCGGCATAGCCGGTCAGCACTTCCTGCATGGCCGGTGTATTACCCGGCAGTTTCAGGTCCGTTTCCGTGGCAATCACTATCTGGGCCGCCTTGCTGATCATCACATGCACCCGGCAATCCGCCGCTACCAGGCACTGCAGAAGGCGAAGGCCGTACTGTGCTCCGGATGCGCCGGTGAAAGCCAGGTTGATTACCCGCTGGTTGTCTGATGCTGCTGTCATGCTGATATTTCCTGATCGGTTGGGAGGCAAACGACCTCTCAGCCGGTTTTACGTTCAAGCTCCGCAATCAGCTTCTGATGGATACCACCAAAACCGCCATTACTCATGATGACAATATGGCAGGGGCCGGACACCTGTTCCAGAACCCGCTCGATCAATGCCTCCACAGTGGACTCAACCGAGTGACGATCCGGCGCCTCCGCGGTGGCGTTATGGCCTTCAATCAATGCCGGCAGCCAGTCCATCCGATTGAGGTTGGCCCAGATTACCCGGTCAGCCGCTGCCGCGCTGGGCAGCAGAGTCTGCTGGTGCACCCCTTGCTGCATGGTGTTGGAGCGGGGCTCGATCAGCGCGAGGATGGTCTCCTCGCCAACCTTGTGGCGTAAACCTTCAAGGGTGGTGGTGATGGCAGTGGGGTGATGGGCGAAGTCGTCATAAACGTGGACCCCGGCAACATCCGCCAGCAATTCCATCCGCCGCTTGACCCCCGAAAACCGGCACAACGCCGCGACAGCATGATCCGGCGTCACACCCACATGACGGGCAGCAGCAATGGCCGCCAGAGCGTTGCGAACATTATGCAGGCCGGTCTGTGACCATTTGACCGCGGCGACAGGTTGCTCGTGATGAACCACCATGAAACGGCTGCCATCCTCCGCCAGCAATTCCGCCCGCCAGTCCGCCATATAGGGCACTTCACTGCCTACCGATGTCGCCTGAACACTGGTCCAGCAGCCCAGCTCCAGCGCCTTGTCGAGATGGCCATCCAGCGCCGGGCGCACGATCAGTCCACGGGACGGTACGGTTCTGACCAGGTGATGGAACTGACGTTCGATGGCTTCTACGCTGTCGAAGATATCAGCGTGATCAAACTCCAGATTGTTGAGAATCAGGGTATGGGGCCGGTAGTGAACGAACTTGGAGCGCTTGTCGAAGAAGGCGCTGTCGTACTCGTCCGCTTCGATCACGAAGAAATCGCTGTTGCCGAGCCTGGCAGATACCGGAAAATCGTTGGGCACGCCGCCCACCAGGTAGCCGGCTTCAAGGCCCGCCTGTTCCAGAATCCATAGCAGCATCGCCGTGGTGGTGGTTTTCCCATGAGTGCCTGCCACCGCGAGCACCCAGCGATGACGCAGCACTTCCCGCGCCAGCCATTCCGGGCCGGACATGTAGTCGATATTCTGGTTCAGAACGGCCTCCACCTCAGGGTTGCCCCGGGACATGGCGTTGCCAATGAGCACCAGATCCGGTAGCGGCCTGAGGTTATCAGGATCATAGCCTTCCATCAGGCCAATACCCTGGGCTTCAAGCTGGCTGCTCATGGGTGGATACACGCCCTGATCAGAGCCGGTGACGGTGTGACCAAGCTCTCTTGCCAGCACCGCCAGGCTGCCCATGAAGGTGCCACAGATTCCCAGGATATGAATACGCATTCGGTTGTCGACCTCTTGGATGAAACCTGCAAAGCCTCCCGTATAGAGTGCGGGTCGTCAAGCGTTGCTTGCGACGTTTGATGTCATGAAAAAAACCGGCGATTGGCGTATCATCGGGCGCACTCGATGAAACTGCAGGAGGCACGAGCCGGAAATGGCCATCAGAAACGCATTCTATGCCCAGTCAGGCGGTGTGACCGCCGTTATTAACGCCAGCGCCTGCGGGGTCATTCAGACTGCCCGCAAGCATCCGGATCAGATCGGAAAGGTCTACGCCGGGCGCAATGGTATAATCGGCGCACTGAAAGAAGAGCTGATCGATACCAGCCTGGAAAGCGATGATGACATTCATGCCCTGATCCACACACCGGGCGGTGCGTTCGGATCCTGCCGCCACAAGCTGAAGAACTTCTCCGAGAACAGACGTGAGTACGAGCGCCTGATCGAGGTATTCCGTGCCCACGATATCGGCTACTTCTTCTACAATGGCGGCGGTGACTCCCAGGATACGGCCTATAAGGTATCCCAGCTTGCCGAGAAGATGGGCTACCCGATCACCTGCATTGGTGTCCCCAAAACGGTGGACAATGACCTTCCCTTCACCGATTGCTGCCCCGGTTTCGGTTCGGTGGCCAAGTACATTGCCACGTCCACCCTGGAAGCCAGCCTGGATATCCGCTCCATGTGCGAAACCTCCACCAAGGTGTTCATCCTGGAAGTGATGGGGCGCCATGCCGGCTGGATCGCCGCATCTGGCGGTCTTGCCGGCAAGGGTGAAGGGGAGCCGCCTCATATCATCCTGTTCCCGGAAGTACCGTTCGAGCGGGAACGGTTCCTTGAGCGGGTGGAGTTCTGCGTCAAGTCCTACGGCTATTGTGTCGTGGTTGCGTCCGAAGGCGCCCAGTATGAAGATGGCCGCTTTCTCGCCGATGCCGGTGCCAAGGACGCATTCGGCCACACCCAGCTTGGTGGCGTGGCTCCTGCCCTGGCCAATATGGTGCGCCAGGCCCTGGGCCACAAATACCACTGGGCGGTTGCCGATTATCTGCAGCGCAGCGCCCGCCACATTGCCTCTGCCACGGATGTGGAACAGGCCTACGCGGTCGGCAGGGTTGCCGTTGAAATGGCCCTGGCCGGCAAGCAGGCACTGATGCCAACCATCGTACGCGACCAGTCACGGCCGTATCGCTGGCATATTGGCGAGGCACCGCTGAGTGAGGTCGCCAATCAGGAAAAGAAAATGCCGATCCACTTCATCACCGATGACGGCTATGGCATTACCCAGGATTGCCGCGACTACCTGGAGCCACTCATTTACGGCGAGAGCTTCCCGCCGTTTGATGACGGTTTACCACGGGTGGCAAAGCTGAAAAACCAGCTGGTTGAAAAGAAGCTGAAGGCCGATTTCCAGATGTGACCGAGGCGGTGACAAAAAAAGGGCGCCACCCGATTAATCGGACGCGCCCTTTTCCGCGGCTTCCTGTTCAACTGGCCGTGGTACCAACCCGCTCCAGGTATTCGGAAAAGTTATCGAATCCGCCAACATGCTGCTGACCCACAAAAATCTGCGGGACCGTGTGAACCGGCTTGCCAATGGTTTTCGACAGATCCTCCTTGCTGATGCCTTCCTCCACCATATCGACATAACGGTAGGGAAGGTCATTGATTTCGCACAGCTGCCTTGCACGCGTACAGAAACCACAGGAAGCGCGGCCAAAAATAGTGACTTGCTCCATAATTCAACTCCTGGTCCGGAAAAATAGGCGGGCTCTCACAGCCTCAGAACACACTGCATTATGATCGCATGTCTGGCGAAAAATAAAATTGATGGGCTGAATGGCACCGATAGCAATAGACGATATCCAAGTCAGCGGCTCCTGGCGCTGGCCCCGGACGGCATTAATTTTTGAGGAGCCACCCTTGGCCTATCTTACCCTTTTCACGACCGCCCTGGCCGCAGCGACCCTGTTGCCCGCGTATTCTGAAATACTGCTCGGAGGCATGGTCACGCAGGGTTATTCGCTCTGGTGGATCTGGTTCTGGGCCACCGCCGGGAATACCCTCGGTTCAGTCGTCAATGGGATTATTGGCCGGCAGGTGGATCGCTTCAAGCACAAGCGCTGGTTTCCCGTGACTGCAAACCAGCTTGAAAGAGCCCGCATCCGGTTCAACCGTTACGGGCAGTGGTCACTGCTTATGGGCTGGTTACCGATTGGCGGAGACGCGCTTACCCTTGTGGGCGGCATCATGCGGGTGCCATGGCTCAATTTCGTGGTTCTGGTGGGTATTGGCAAGGGAATCCGCTACGCCCTGGTGATATGGCTTGTACTGGAAGCATCCGGGGTCCCCGCGCCACCATAGAGATATTTCCGCAGTATGTCCTCACCATTGAACTCGGCGTTGAGCACGGCAATGAAGGTGTAGACCCCAATCAGTTTGCGATTGAGAAAGACGAATTCTTTCGGCGGCACCTTGAAGTACCGGCTGATGGCGGACTTTGCCGCCTGGCGGGCAACGCGGGACGGCAGGTCGCTCTGCTTCCAGCGGTACTCACCCTTGTCGTTTACAGCGTAATCCGGCCAGTTGCTCCGATCCCGAGACAGGGGTTCCAGCACCGACATGCAGACCTCACCGAACTTTTCCAACACGTCCGCCGGCCATTCCTCGCTCATAAAGCGGAGCTTCACGCCACCATCAATAACGGCCTCCAGGTCACCCTCGTAGGAAGCCCGGATCATCTGGATTACCGGGTCAAGAAACGTCGCAGAATATGACTGGACTGCGCCAAAATCCAGCAACACGATCTGGTCATGCCGGCTGTCGGCGCCGCTCTCCCCGGCAATGCGAATGCGATAGTTGCCAAAGTTGGGATCAGTCTGGATTTCACCCCAGACGAACAGCTCGCGGAAAAACAGCTCCAGCGCCGCCCGGCCAAGCTCACTGCGGCGCTCCAGTGACAACTCCCTGACTGCAACCGAACTGACGGAATGTCCGTGTTCATAGGTGGAAGCGATCACGTGAGCCGTGCAGTATTTCTCCATGACCTGTGGCACCACAAAGCGGGGATCATCCAACAGCATCTGGCGGAATTTCTCCGTGGTAAACGCCTCCAGACGGTAATCCACCTCCCGGTGCATCATGTTCCGCACTTCTTCCAGCCAGTCGTTGAATTCCGGGCCAAAGGATACCAGCCGGGCAACCCTGAGCAGTTGGGCTACCGAGTTGAGGTCACTGTCAACGGCCTCGTCAACACCCGGATACTGGACCTTGAGCACCAACTCAAGTCCGTCACTGCGCCGGCGGGCCCGGTGAACCTGCCCAAGGGAGGCTGCGCCGATCGGGTCCGGGTCTACTTCCAGCTCTGCCAGCCGCTGAGCACCCAGCTCGTCTTTCAGCACCCGTTCAATGGACGACCACTCAAGCCAGGTGGTCTGGTCTTCCAGGGTGTGCAACGCTTCCGTCACTTCTTCCGGCAGGAAATGTTCACCATACAGGGCCATTACCTGCCCGATTTTGACCACACTGCCTTTCAGCTTACCCAGCTCATCGACCAGGAATTCGGCCTGGCTGGACAACATCCTGCGATGCCTGGCATCCCGTTTGTCCTTGCTGCCGAACCAGTTGGTAGCCATGTGAGAGGCCATACGTGTACCGGCAAACAGCCCCGCTCTTGTCAGTGTGAGACGGCGCTCAAAACTTCCGGTCTTGATACGTGCAACGGAGGTGCTCTTGGGTCTGGGTGCCATCAAAAACCTGCCCGGTTCAGTAAGTGTTGGCGTTATCGGCCTCTTCAACCATTATACGGATATCTACACGTTCAAGCCTAATCGGGGCGCCGTCAACGCTGGGCAATCTCGCAGATGCTTCCGTGGGCCAGACTGGCGCCAAGCTCCCGGGAAAGAGCGCTAGCAACGTCGCCAATGTCCACGCCCGGAACAAAGTCACGCATCTGGCACATGGACAGGCCGGCGTAACCACAGGGGTTGATACGACGAAAAGGCTCCATATCCATCGACACATTCAGCGCCAGACCATGGAAGGAACAGCCGCGCTTTACCCGCAGGCCAAGGGAAGCAATCTTGGCGTCGTCAACATACACACCCGGCGCGTCAGGCCTGGGTGACGCGGTAATTCCGAACCCGGCAAGAGTCTTCACAATGGACCGCTCGATCACGTCCACCAGCGTGCGGACGCCAAGCTCGCGCCTGGTCAGGTCGATCATAAGATAGACCACCAGTTGGCCGGGGCCGTGATAAGTCACCTGTCCGCCACGGTCTACCTGGATGACCGGTATGTCGCCCGGCGCAAGAATGTGCTCGGCCTTTCCTGCCTGTCCCTGGGTGTATACCCGTGGATGTTCCAGCAGCCAGATTTCGTCCGGCGTCGAAGCATCCCGGCTTGCGGTATAGGCTTTCATCGCCTCCCAGGTTTCCAGATAGGGCTGCTCTCCCAGTGTACGAACAATCAATTCGTCCATCAGGTCACAACACCATATGGACCCGGCCACTGGCCTTGAGCTCTTCAAACAGGGCTTTAAGCTGGGGCTCGCCAGTGGCGACGATTGTCAGGTTGACAGAGGAAAAGCGCCCCCCACTGCTTTCCCGGACAGACACATCTTTTTCGGAAAGCCCTGGCGCGTACTGTTCTACCACTTCCACCACAAACTGCACAAAGTCCGGGGCTGAGTCCCCGATGACCTTGATTGGGTAGTCACAGGGAAACTCGATCGTGGGTGCTTTTGGCTCACTCATTGACGCTTTCTCCCGGGCGCACCGGCCCTTACTCGAACAACTGGATAAAGAATAGCTTGATGGCGTCCCAGATTCTCTTGAAGAATCCGCCCTCGGGCACATCACTGAGAGCAAGTACCGGCTGATCAACCACGACTTCACCGTCCAGTTGCACCGTTACCCGGCCCAGCTCATCCCCTTTGGCCACAGGCGCCCTGATAACAGAATCCAGCTCTACCGTTGAGTCCAGGGAGTCGCGTGAGCCCCTGGGAATCGTTACGTGGACGTCTTCCACAACACCCACGGACAGGGTATCGCTCTCGCCGCCCCAGATCTTTGCTTCCAGCAGCTCCTGGCCATTACGGAACAGGCGCTCTGTCTGGTAATAACGGAAGCCGTAGTTAAGCATTTTCTGTACTTCCTGGGCGCGGGCAGCGGGACTGTCAGCCCCCATCACCACTGCAATCATTCGGGTGTCATTGCGTTTGGCAGATGCCACCAGGCAGTAACCGGCCTCTTCCGTATGGCCGGTCTTCAGGCCGTCAACACTGTCATCGCGCCACAGCAGACTGTTGCGGTTAGGCTGGCGAATATTATTGAAGGTGAAATGCTTTTGTGCGTACAGCGGGTAGTTCTCGGGGTAGTCATTGATAATTGCCCTGGCCAGCAGCGCCAGGTCGTAGGCAGTCGAGAACTGGTCCTGCGCAGGCAGGCCGGTGGCATTGGAGAAGCTGGTGCTATTCATACCCAGTATCTCGGCCTGCTGGTTCATGATATCCACAAAAGCATCTTCGCTGCCGGCAACAAACTCTGCCAGAGCCACGGAAGCATCATTTCCCGACTGGATAATAACGCCCTTCAGCAGGTCTTCGACCGACACCCGGGTACCTTCCTGAATGAAGGTACGAGAGCCTCCCGTGCGCCAGGCGTTGACACTGACAGGCACCATGTCAGACATGGCGATCCGGCCTTCGTCCAGTTCCCGCTCAACGATATAGGCTGTCATCATCTTGGTCAGACTCGCCGGGGGCAGGCGCTCCTGGCTGTTTTCCTCCATGATGATGCGCCCGGACAGAGGGTCCATCAGAATATAGGAAGTCGCGGCGATCTGGGGCGGCGACGGTATCAGCACAGACTGTGCCGCGGCCGGCATTGCCGTCAGCAGGGCCAGAATGAGAACAGCGGTACAGGCGCGGAATACATTGTTTATTGCCATGGGTCCATTCAGTATCTAGTGGGTGACTGGTTCAGTGTGTATCGGTCAGCAATATTGACTGACCAAATCCGTGGTTTTCCAGCAGGTTCTGGGCTCTGAGGGCTTCGTTCTCATCCCTGAACGGTCCCACCTGAACGCGATGGAAGCGACCTGACGCCGTTTCAACTTCCCTCACCCGCATGGGGTTTTCGACGGCCCGCCGGGCGCGGTCCAGTAGCGCCTCGGCAGGGTTTCGTTGGCTGAACGAACCCAGCTGGACGAACAGCGACCGGTTACCGCTGCCCTGGTCAGCCAGTCGCTCGGTAGCAACGGGTGCCCCGGCATCAGGAAAGGGCCTGCCAGCAAGGGTCATTGAACCATCCGGTTTAACCGTGATGGCTGCCACTTCGACCCTGGCGGTTCCCCTGCCATGATAACCCAACTTCTTGGCTGCCGCATAAGAGAGGTCAATCAGGCGGTCGCCGTGGAACGGGCCGCGGTCATTGACCCTGACGACCACAGAGCGGCCGTTGTCGAGATTGGTAACGCGGGCATATCCGGGAATCCTCAGGCTCTTGTGGGCTGCGGACATTTTGTACATGTCAAAAACCTCACCGTTGGAGGTTTTGTGGCCATGGAACTTTTCACCATACCAGCTCGCTGTGCCACGCTGGACATAGCCGTCGTTACTGTCCAGAACACGGTATTCCTTGCCCCAGACCTGATAGGTTGACATATTTCCGGCCCGACGGGGCTCCTCATAGCGGGGTTTCGCATCAGCAAGTCCGGAAACATCAAAACTGCCCGCAGGTGCCCGATCCTGGGAAAGGGTATAGCGGGAAGAATGATCCGGCTCGGGCGATGACGCACACCCGGCGAGGGACAGTATCCCCAACATAAGCAATACAACCTGGAATTTCGTCACGAGCTGCCTGCTACCTTGTCATTTTTCTCTGCCTGTTCTGCCCGCTTTTCCAGCGCACCAGCCAACTGGTGCACTGCCATGGCATAGAGATGACTGTGATTGTAGCGGGTTATCACATAAAAGTTATGGTACGTCAGCCATAACTCCGGGTCCTCTTCGCCCGTAAGACGGATCGCACGGGCCTGGTCTCCTGCAGATACATCGGTGTTTGGCACTATACCCGCTTGCTGGTAGTCAGCGACGGTCAGTTCAGGCTTCAGGCCGCCGGTCAGCAGAGGCGAGGATTCCGGCAGGCTGGCATCGATTTGCTCCGCCACGGGATTGCCCGCTTGCCAGTGATGGGCGCGGAAATAGTTGGCAACGCTGCCGATGGCATCCACAGGATTAGCGAAGATATCGGCCATGCCGTCACCATCGAAGTCGATGGCATAATGCCGGTAGCTGCTGGAAATGAACTGGCCATATCCCATTGCCCCCGCGTAAGAGCCGGTCAACTCAAGCGGGTCGAAGCCCTGCTCACGGGTCATCAGCAGGTACTGGGCGAGTTCGCTGCGGAAAAAACGGCTCCGGGGCGGATAATCGAATGCCAGTGTAGCAAGGGCATCCAGTACCCGGTGTTTTCCCTTGTAGGTGCCATACCAGGTTTCGACGCCAATAATAGCGGCGATGACCGATGCCGGCACTCCGTACTCGCTTTCTGCCCGCTCAAATGCCTCCCGATGTTGCCCGAGGAAATCGACTCCCTGCTCAATACGTTCTTCGCGCATAAAGATCCGGCGATATTCGTACCACTCAAGGGTTTTCTCCGCCGGCCGGCTGATCGCGTCCAGTATCGCATCCCGGCGCTCAGCCTTGGCCAGCAGCCCGGTGACACGCTGCTCTTCGAATCCATAGCGTTCCGCCATCTCACGGGCAAAATCACGACCTTCGGGCGTTTTTTCATATCCTCCGGCCAGCACCAGGGACGGGGACAGAAACCACACCATTGCCAATCCGGCAGCGATCAAATACCTGACAGCTTTCATGAATCCCCTTGACCGGGTGTAACCCGAAACTTTACCAACATACTATTGCCATAATAGCCGCCATAACAGCGAGCAACGACCGTCGCCAGTGCTGAAGCGGCCAAGATTACCATGCCGGCAGACCCTGCAACCATTACTCACTGTCCATGGTTACCGGCCGGGGCATCAGGCACTGATCATCCGCCGGTGTGTATGGACCGACATCAGCACCCCGAAGGCAGCCATCAGTGTTACCCCGGACGTTCCTCCATAGCTCACCAGCGGCAACGGCACCCCCACCACCGGAAGCAGACCGCTGACCATACCCACGTTGACGAAAATGTAGATAAAAAACGTCATTGTCAGTGCGCCAGCCAGCAATCGGCTGAAAGAGTCCTGGGCGGTGGCGGCAATGTACAGGCAGCGCAGAATGATCAGAAGATAGACCACCAGGAGAATCAGCATGCCCACAAAGCCGAATTCTTCCGCCAGCACGGCCACGATAAAATCGGTATGGCTTTCGGGCAGGAATTCCAGGTGGGACTGGGTTCCCTGCAGCCAGCCCTTACCATCCACGCCACCGGAACCAATGGCAGTCTTGGACTGGATAATGTTCCAGCCGGCACCAAGCGGGTCACTTTGGGGATCAAGCAGGGTCAACACACGCTGCTTCTGGTACTCCCGTAAAACAAAGAACCACATCAGCGGCGCAGCAACCGACACCATGGCAAAGAAAGCGCCGATCAGCCGCCAGCTTATACCGGCAAAAAATACCACGAATATTCCGGCTGAGCCCACCAGTAGCGAGGTCCCGAGATCCGGTTGCAGGATAATGAGCACCATGGGCAAAAGCACGATCAGTAATGCCACCACCACATGACGAAGCCTGGGGGGCAGGTAATGGCGCGACAGATACCAGGCGGCCATCATCGGCACCACCAGTTTCATCAATTCCGAAGGCTGGAAGCGTGGCAGACCGGGAATGGCCAGCCAGCGCTGTGCGCCCTTGGCGCCTACGCCAACCAGCATTACCGCCACAAGCGACGCAACACCCGCCGCGAACAGCCAGGGGGACCAGCGCCTGAATACAGCCGGATCAAGCTGCGCAAACACGAACATCACAATCAGGGCCACACCCATGCGGATGCCCTGGGCTTTCACCACTGCCATGTTCTGGTCTGCTCCGCTATACAGCACCACCAGGCCACCCGCAATGAGTACCAGCAACAGAAACAGCAGGATCGGGTCGATATGCAGAACGGACCAGATACCACGAGGACCCGATAAAGGATGCCGCGCTGACTGGTTAAACAGGCTTCCGGCTGACATCAGCGTGACGCCTCCGCGGACGAACCGATCACCAGAGCTTCTCCCTCCGCGGGAAAGCCGAGCAACCAGGCATCGAACATGGCCCGGGCGACCGGCGCCGCCGTTCCACTGCCACTTCCCCCGTTTTCCACGATCACGGCAACGGCAATCTGCGGGTTGTCCACTGGCGCAAAGCCGACAAACAGGGCGTGATCCCGCAAACGCTCGCGAATTTCCTCTTCGTCGTATTCCTCATCCTCGGCCAGACTGAAAACCTGTGCCGTGCCGGTCTTGCCGGCCATACGATAGGGAGCACCACGCCCTGCGCCGCGGGCTGTGCCCTTGCTACCGTGCATCACCTCAGCCATGGACTCGACAACGAACTCCCAGTCATCCGGGTTCTCAAGCTCGATGGACTGATGGCTGCCGGTGGGCAGCACTTCGTCAATCGAACGGTCACCCTTGACCTCTTTCAGCAGCCTGGGTTCGGCCCAATTACCGCGGTTGGCGATAACCGACGTGGCGGTAGCCAGCTGCAGCGGCGTTGACAACATGAACCCCTGCCCAATACCCAGGTTTACCGAGTCTCCCGGATACCAGGGTTCACTGTGAACGGCACGTTTCCAGTCCCGGGACGGCAGTAGCCCACTCAAAGCCCCGGCAACATCCAGGGTCGCATCTTCGCCAAACCCGAACTGGGAAAGGTACTGATGCATGGTATCAACGCCCATGGCCACGGCCGCTTCGTAAAAATAGATATCACAGGATTCGGCAACCGCCGCAGTAAGGTCGACCCAGCCGTGACCACCCCGTTTCCAGTCCCGCCAGGGACGCCCGCCAGGGGTCAGCCGGAAGTATCCGGGATCCCAGATGGTCTTGTCGCGGGTTACCGCACCGCTGTCGAGCGCAGCGATGGCGAGCATGGGCTTGAGTGTCGAGCCCGGGGGATATTGGCCCCGCAGAGCCCTGTTGAAAAGCGGCTTGTCGACACTTGTACTGAGTTCGCGATAGGCTTCGACACCAATACCGGTCACAAACTGGTTGGCATCAAAGCCGGGAACGCTTGCAAGTGCCAGAAGGCCTCCGGTGGAAGGCTCGATCGCAATGATGGCGCCACGCCGGCCATCCAGCAGTTCATGCGCCAGCCGCTGCAGCCGTAAATCCATGTGGAGGCGGATGTCCTCCCCCGGCACAGGATTCTCGCGTTCAAGCACGCGCAGCGTTCGGCCACGGGCATTGGTTTCCACATGCTGGTAGCCGACACGCCCGTGCAGGAGCTCTTCATAGAACCGCTCTACGCCAGACTTGCCGATGTAGTTCGTACCCGCGTAGTTAACCGGATCGATTCGCTGCAACTCCTGCCGGTTGATGCGTCCCACATAACCCAGGGCGTGGGCGGTAAGCTCGCTGTGGGGATAGTAACGCACCAGCTCGGCGGACACCTCGACCCCGGGCAATTCATGGCGATGAACCGCCAGGCGGGCAATTTCCTGCTCGTTGAGGTCATAACGCAGAGGCAACTCCTGGAACGGGCGGCGAGGCTCGAGCAACCGGCGGTTGAATCGCTCCATATCCTCTTCGGAAATACTCAGCATGCCGTGGAGTTTGGCCAGGGTCTGCTGCATATCGCCGACACGTTCGGGCACCAGCGTTACGCTGAAAACGGGGCGATTTTCCGCCAGGAGCACATCATTACGGTCGTAGACCAGGCCTCGGGGAGGCGCTACCGACTGTACCTGGACACGGTTCTTGTCCGAAAGCGTCGTGTAAATATCGTGCTCAACAACCTGCAACTGATACATTCTGGCAACCAGCAGGCCCAGCAATACCAACACCAGCAACAGCATGACAATGGCACGACGCTGGAACAGGCGCCGCTCGGCCACGATATTTTTGAATTCTCCCCAGGGCATATCGGTTTCCTAGGCCCGGTGATATGGGTGATTACGGGTGACGGACCAAGCCCGGTACAACTGCTCTGCAAGCAGAATGCGCACCAGCGGATGTGGCAGGGTCAGGGATGATAACGACCATAACTGATCGGCCCTGGCCCGACAGGCATCGGCAAGACCATCAGGACCGCCGACGAGAAAACTGACATCGCGACCGTCCTGCTGCCAGCTTTCAAGCTGGCTGGCGAGTTTTTCGGTGGACCAGTTACGACCGGCTACTTCCAGCGCAATGACACGATCGCGGGAACCCAACGCGGAAAGGATCGAATCCGACTCTTTCTGCATCAACCTGGGAATGTCCGGATTTTTGCCACGGTGCGCCATCGGAATTTCCACCAGCTCAAGGGGCAGTTCCGGCGGCATCCGGCGAGCATACTCGTTATAGCCCTGGCTGACCCACTCGGGCATTTTCTGCCCTACACAGACCAGACGTAACCGCATGACTACTCGCTACCTGCAGCACCCAGATCCGGAGCATCGCGCCAGAGGCGCTCAAGATCATAAAACTCGCGGGTTGCCGGCATCATGACGTGGACCACCACGTCACCAAGATCGACCAGAATCCAGTCGCTGGCGTTGGCACCTTCCACATTGCTCGCCCTGACCCCCTGATCCTTGGCTTCCGACAGCACCGAATCCGCCAGGGATTTCACATGCCGGTTGGAGGTTCCGGAAGCCAGCACCATGTAATCCGTCACACTGGTTCTTCCCCTGACATCGATAATACTTACGTCCTGCGCCTTGACGTCCTCAAGCGCACCCACGACCAGTTCTTTCAGTTGCTCTGCCTGCATAATCACCCTGTTGGCGGGCAGCGGCGAAGGCGGCCACCCGAAAAGTCATACTCAGACGGGATTGTAGCACTAAAAGTTCCCGACAGGTCACGCACCGTAAAGTCCAAGGCGACGAATTTCCCACCACACGCTGTCAGGCAGGAGATATCTCGGTGAGCGGCGGGAGAGTATCCGCTCGCGGATGCCGGTTGCCGATATATCCAGCAGAGGCGTGTCCAGCTCCAGAATATGACCGCAGGGTGCATGGTAGAGAGCCTCCACCCCGTCAACCGCGCGTTCCTCAAGTAAACGCGCCGGCACACTGCCCGGCTCCAGGCCGGGCCCCGGTCTGCGCACCACCACAATATGCGCCAGCTCGGGAATGCGCTGCCATTCCTGCCAGCGGTCAAAGCCGGCAAATGAATCCGTTCCCAGAACCATTGTCAGCGGCTGGTCCGGACCCAGTTCCGCACGGACCTGACGCAGGGTTTCCGCCGTATAGGAGGCGCCATTACGTCCCAGTTCCCGATCATCCAGGGTCAGCCCGGGCTCATCGGCAATGGCCAGCTCCAGCAATGACACCCGCTGTTCACTGGTGGCACCGGGAACATCCCGGTGCGGCGGCACATGACAGGGCATCAACGATACCTCAGGCACGCCCAGCCGCTCCCTGAGTTCTACCGCCAGCCGCAGATGACCGTGATGAATGGGGTCGAAGGTACCACCGTAAATTACATGCATGCAGAATCAGGTCCGGATATGGCCGTCGCCAAACACCACGTATTTCTGCGATGTGAGGCCTTCAAGGCCAACAGGGCCCCGGGCGTGGATCTTGTCCGTGGAGATGCCGATTTCCGCACCCAGGCCGTATTCAAAACCATCGGCGAACCGGGTCGAGGCGTTCACCATGACCGAGCTGGAATCCACTTCCGTCAGGAACCGGCGCGCCCGGGTATAGTTCTCGGTGACGATGCTGTCGGTGTGCTGCGAGCTGTAGCAATTGATGTGCCCGATGGCGCCATCCAGCCCGTGGACAACCTTCACAGCGAGAATGGGCGCAAGGTATTCAGTTGACCAGTCCTCCTCCGAGGCCGCAGCCACATCCGGAAGAATCTCCAGTGTCCGGCTGCATCCCCTGAGTTCCACCTCCTTTTCGCGGAACGCGTTCGCCAGTAATGGCAGGATGTCACCGGCAATCTCCTGATCCACCAGCAGGGTTTCCATGGTATTGCAGGTGCCATAGCGCTGGGTTTTGGAATTGACAGCCACTGCCAGAGCCTTCTCAGGGTCGGCATGGCTGTCGATGTACACATGGCAGATTCCGTCCAGGTGCTTGATCACCGGCACCCGGGCATCACGGCTGATTCGCTCGATCAGACCCTTGCCGCCGCGCGGAACGATAACGTCGACAAATCGCGGCATGGTGATCAGCTCGCCTACGGCAGCCCGGTCAGTGGTTTTGATGACCTGAACGGCATTGCCGGGGAGCCCTGCCTCTGAAAGCCCCCTGGCCAGGCACTCCGCGATAGCCTGGTTGGAATGGATGGCCTCGGAGCCGCCCCGCAGAATGGTGGCATTCCCGGATTTGAGACACAGGCTGGCCGCCTCCACCGTCACATTGGGCCGCGACTCGTAGATGATACCGATGACGCCCAGCGGCACCCTCATCCGCCCCACCTGTATACCGGAAGGACGGTAGGTCATGTCAGTGATCTCGCCGATCGGATCCGGCAGCGAGGCTACCTGGCGAAGCCCTTCGATCATTGCGTCAATGCGCGCGGGAGTCAGTTCCAGCCGGTCCAGCATGGCGTCATCAAGGCCGTTACTGCGGCCACTCTCCAGATCCCTGGCGTTGGCAGCAGCCAGGTCACCCCTCGCTGTATCCAGTGCTTCGGCTGTTGCCAGCAGCGCCTGATTGCGAACCGCCGTTGTGGATCGGGCTACCGCACTGGCAGCTTCCCGTGCCTGCTGCCCCACATCAGCCATGTAAGCTGCAATATCCATCCGATTACCTTTTGATTTTGAGTCGATTGCGCGAAACAGGGTCTAACTTTACCTTTCCCGTTTCAAGTACGCATCCCAAGCGATTATCATACCGCCCTGACACACGTTATTACGCGGGTCATTAAACAGTACCTGCTGTATGCTTCGACAACACGGACGCCCGGGAGAGGACGGATACCATGGCCCAGATGGCCGAAAAATTTCTGCTAAGCCGCCTGTCGAGAGCCGGATTCCTGATTCTGCTCCCCATTGCTGTATTCGCGGTGGTTCAGAACGAGCCCCTTACCGCGATTGCGGCGATAGTCGGCGCCGGCCTGGTCTTTACCAGCAATGCCTTTCACCCGGGTCGCATCCGGCAGCCCTGGCCGTCCATCCATCGCCTGCTGTTCGGAGCCCTGCTCCTGCTCCTGGTCACCAGCCTGTGGACCGGGCCCTGGAGCCTGATCCACTGGCTCTACGTGGCACCGCTTATCGGCTTCGCATTATTGCCGCTGGCCTGGGCGACGGCGATCACTTTGCTGGTCGCCGCCCTGGCAGTCGTCGCCACTCAGGGACATGGCGGAATCCCGGAGCGCCACCAGATGGTCAGCGCGCTGCTGCTGACGATCATGCTTTCAGGTCTACTGGTATTTCTCCGCGAGTACAAGTCCAGGCAACTGGCACCTCTGCGCCGCACCGATGAACTGACCCAGGCAGCCAGCCGCGAGTACCTGTCTGCCGACCTGCACAAGGAAATCCAGCGCAGCGAAAGGGAAGGCACTGACATGTCGCTGATCATGATCGGACTGGACACTCATCTGAGCGACCGCAACGCTGACGCCGACATTCGCTCCATACTGCCACGAATTGGCCGTTACCTGCACTCGCAACTGCGGGATTTTGACACCTATTATCGCGTGGCTGACCTGCAGTTTCTGATTATCCTGCCGGGCATTGCAACCACCGACGCAGCCGCACTGGCTGAAACCATCCGCAAGGGTCTGAGCGCCCTGCTGGCGTCGCATCAGCTGGACCTGACGGTCAGTGCGGGCATTGCGGGACTGAATATCGGCGATGACGCGGACAGCCTTCAACAGTCCGCCGCCAACGCCCTGCGTCGGGCTCAGCAACAGGGGGGCAATCGTGCCCAGTCCTACAGCACATGGTCCCACACGACACCACCGGCACGTACCGAGGGTACCGGAGGGCCAGCGTAATGACCGAGACCCGGCTCAGGAGCTTTACCCACCTGGCAGGCTATGTATTTGCCAGCCTCTTCATTGCCAGCCTGGCTTTGCAGAATCTTCGCTATGGCTTCTACGAACTGTTCTTCCTTGCCTCCGGCATGGCACTACTGACTATTGCAGGTGCCGGCTACACCGTGATCTGCCGTCGTCATCAGTTATCGGCGCCGGGGCACCTGATCATTCTGGCGGCCCTGAACAGCGGCCTGGTTGCCGCAATGTATGCACTGGATCCGCCCGGAATCAGTCACTGGGTCATGCCCCTGGTGCTTCTGAACCTGCTGATCCTGCCCTTGCGGCAGGGAATGATTCTGTCCCTGCTGTTGCTGGCGGCACTCTCACTGTTCCTGCTGCTTACCCAGACAATCACCCACACGGTCACCATCAGCGCCGGGGTGTTTGCGCTGATAGCGGTGGGGGCACTGTATATCTGGCACTACGACCACATGGCCCAGTCCGCGGAAGACCTGGCCATTACCGACCCGGTTACCGGCGCCCACAACGCACGCTTTCTTGATGAGACGCTGCAGAAGGAAATCAGCCGCGCGATCGAGATGTCCCACTCACTGTCGGTCATATCGCTTGCGATCGACTACGCGGATGAAGCCGAGGATCTCCACGGCAAAGCCGGCATGCACAGGCTGCTACGGGATCTCACCCGGCACCTGTTCGGGGTCATCCGTTCCGGCGACAGCCTCTACACACTTGACGATGGTGAGTTTTTCCTGATTCTGCCCTTCACTCCGGAGGAAGGCGCCAGGGTGATTGCCGAACGGATCCGCCGCACCATTGCAGAGCAGACCTGGCCCACGGCCGGTAAAGTCACTGTCAGTCTCGGCTGTACCACCCGAGCCAGAGCAGAAACCCGCCCGGCCGACCTGCGAAAACGGGTGCGCCAGGCACTGGAGGAAGCGAAAAGGCGCGGGGCCGATTCTGTCTGGTATTGCCAGGGAGAGACCCGTCAGTCATGAGTTCGGAGTGGCTGCAGGCACTGACCGCCTGGCTTGGCACTAACCCCGGCTGGCTCTCTGCCGCTATCTTCCTGACCGCCTTTCTGGAATCCCTTGCCCTGGCGGGCATCCTGATCCCGGGTGTGGCTATTATCTTTGCAGCGTCGGCACTTGCCGGCCAGGCATCCATACCCATCATCGAAGTTCTGCTTTGGGCCGGGGCCGGGGCTGTTGCGGGCGACGGTATCAGCTTTGCGCTTGGCAGACTGTTCCAGGGCCGGCTGGACAGGCTCTGGCCGCTCAATCATTTTCCGGGATTTATCGCTAAAGGTGAGGTTTTCTTCCATCTTCACGGCGGGAAAAGTGTGGTTATCGGGCGTTTTGTCGGTCCGATACGTCCGGTCATTCCGCTGATTGCCGGCGCCTTCCTGATGCCATGGCGGCGTTTTCTGGCGTTTAACCTGTCTTCCGCCCTGGCCTGGGCTCCAGCCTATGTCCTGCCGGGTTATTGGGTGGGCAGTGCGCTGGCCAGTGATTTCGAGCCGCCAGCCCATTTCTGGCCGGTCATTGGCATCAGCGCTGGCATTCTGCTGGTTATCTACCTGCTGTTGTTCCGCTTCCAGCTCGGGCTCGGCCATAGCAGCCGGGTTTACCACTGGCTTGCCAGCCTGACCGCCCGTTACCACATCACTCGCCGTTTCTGGCGGCGTTATACCAGCCAACGGCCGGCCCAGACCGGCGAATTTCCGCTCCCCTCACTGTCACTGGCACTGGGCGCCGGCGCACTGTTCATGATACTGGGGCAATTGGTAACGGCCACGCAGCTGTTCGCCCCATTCAACAACCTGACGCTGGAATGGTTTGCCCAACTCAGAAATCCATTACTGGATCCACTGATGATCCTGCTGACGCTGCTGGCAGATCCGCCCATACTACTGGCAGCGGCAGCACTGTCTGCACTGGCACTGGGTTTGCGTGGTTTTTACGCGGCAGCACTGCACATTGCCGGTGCCGCCTTGCTGGCAACAATACTGGTGTGGGCAATCAAGGATCTTTCGGCAATCCCACGGCCAGCGGTTGTGCTTGGCCCGCCAGCCTCGGGTGCGTTCCCTAGCGGCCACACCACCGGCATTACCGTTTTTTCGTCACTGGCCGCCAGTTTCATTGCCCGGGAAAGCCGGGTCAGGTGGCGCTGGCGCTATTATCTGGCGTTCAGTCTCCCCATCGTCCTGGTTGCGATTAGCCGCCTTTACCTTGGGGTTCACTGGTTCACAGATGTTATTGCGGGCATTTTCCTGGGGCTGTCCATTTCGGGGCTGACCAGGGCCAGCTACAGCCGTTACGACAACATCCCGCTGACGACGGACAGTTCATTACTGGCGGCCGGTGTGGCATGGTTGCTCTACACTGCCTGGTATGTCACTGATAACTGGGCGGACGCTGTTCTTCTGTATACGCCAGTGGCAGGCTGATCACCTGTTCAGTAATGTTCCAGCGCTTCCAGCAACCCCGCCAGCCGTTCCAGGCGCTCCAGTGGGTTCTGGAGTTCTACCAGGCGCTGCTTTTCCTGTTTGTCCAGAGGAAGCAGTTCGGTCAGCCGCCAGCCAACATCTCGGGCATCGTTATAGTTCACATCCATACCGAGCTCGCGGATGACCGGATGGCGGAACAGCGCTTTCAGCACTGACGGCAGCTCGGTAAGACGCTCGGGGACATGCCGTTCCTCCTCCGCCAGCAGACACTCCACATCACCCACGTTCAGACCATCCGCCTGCTGCCAGGTGCGTACCACGATCACCTTGCCCTGGCCTTCAACCGTAATACCCAGCAAGCCATTGTCCATCTGCCGGAAATCGATGATGCGCACGTAGGTGCCGATGTCATAAAAAGCGGCCGCCGAAGCGGTTTCGAGGCCGTCCCTGAGCAGAACGACAACAAAGCCCCGGTCTTCCTTGAGACAACGTGTCAGCATATCGATGTATCTTGGCTCAAACAGCTGGAGGGGAATCCTTCCCCCGGGGAGCACGATAGAGTTCAACGGAAAAATAGGTACATTCATTGTTGGTATTGTCACCAGTAAAGAGCTCCGGAAGACCGACTGCCCTGTCATATCCTCAGTGTATTGAAAGCAGGCGATGGACCTCATCCACCCTTGCACGGGCTTCCGTCAGCAGTTGCAGGCTGCGGGATGCATTCAGTTCAAGCTCACCCAGCCTGCGGTAGGCAGGCACCTCGTCAAACGGCGGCAGGTTGCCATTGCGGCTGGAACCAATCATGGCGTGCAACTGCGCCACAATCACAATATCCACCAGCTGAGGTGCCGGTTCGCGGCTCTCATGCGCCCAATCCTCGGCGTGGCGGGTGGCTTCCAGAAAGCTCGGGGGAAACGACCAGCTTTCCAGGATCGCGGTGCCTACGTCCGCCCGAAGCTCCCCAATGGCGTGCTCGAGATTGGTCTGGTCGGCAAACAGGTTGACGTGATGCTCGGCCTGTACCAGTACCGGGACCACCCCGATGTCATGAAGTAGCCCGGCGAGCAGGGCCTCCTCAGGATTGATGGATGTAGCGCTGTCGGCAAGCACCCAGCAAAGCGCTGCAACCTCGCGGGAATGTCGCCACAGTCTGTCCATCTCTTTTTGCAGCGATGGCTGCCTGGTCTTGAACACTTCCCGCATGGAGAACACGGTCACCAGCTGGCGGGTTGTTCGCATCCCCAGCCTGACGACAGCCTCACGGACATTGCGGACATCGCTGAAGCCACGATACAACGGGCTGTTACAGGCGCGAACCAGTTTGGCGGCAATCGACGGGTCCGCGGATATGGCACTGGCTACCTGGTCTGCGGTGGAATCCTCGCGGTCCACGGTCCGGCGCACTTTCCATGCCACGTCCGGCACGCTGGGCAGGGTGAGCTGGTTAGAGCGCAGTTCGGCATAGAATTCCATCAGCAGATGGTGCTCTTCGCTGCCATCGTCACCAAGGCCGTCGCCGGCATCCATTTCCACCTGCGGTACCGGTGCCGCCCGCAGCAACTGGTTGAGGATCTCCTGCTGGATGACCAGAAACTCGCTCGCCCTGATCGCGGTTACGTCGTACATGCGGGGCTGCAGCCGGGCAATGGGGTTAAGAGCCTTGTCGGTATCGGCATCTATAACGGACTTGCGGCCGTCCACGGATTCCAGCTCTACACTTCCGGCAATCAGGAAAATGTCCACGCCATCCCGCACACCGCGCTCAACCACCCTCTGGCCGGGGCCATGGGTCCGTCTCTCCGCCCGACTTGCGAGCAAAACCAGCTGGTCGTCTGTCAGCCGGTTCAGGGGCTGAAACTGTTTCAGACGACGCAGGGGCAGGCTTTCCCGGCCAGCCATAGGACTACTCCTTGATCAGTGTTTCATTAACTCTGTTACACATTGTAAGCACCTAATATCAAAACAACCATGCGATCATCGGGTAATCTGGTATTCTTTTGCCTTCTATTCCTCACCCAGTTGCAACAGAGAGACCAGACAACCATGCCCCAGTATCGTTCGCGGACATCCACCGCAGGCCGTAATATGGCTGGCGCCCGTGCTCTTTGGCGCGCCACCGGCATGAAAGATGGAGACTTCGGCAAGCCCATTATCGCCGTTGCCAACTCTTTTACCCAGTTTGTTCCCGGCCATGTCCACCTCAAAGACCTCGGTCAACTGGTGTGCCGCGAAATAGAGAAAGCCGGCGGTGTCGCCAAGGAGTTCAACACCATTGCCGTGGACGATGGCATCGCCATGGGACACGACGGCATGCTGTACTCCCTGCCCTCGCGGGAAATCATCGCCGATTCCGTGGAATACATGGTGAATGCCCACTGTGCCGACGCCCTGGTGTGCATCTCCAACTGCGACAAGATTACCCCTGGCATGCTGATGGCTGCCATGCGCCTGAATATTCCCACCATTTTCGTCTCCGGCGGCCCGATGGAAGCCGGCAAGACCAGGCTGTCGGAGCATAAACTCGATCTGGTCGATGCCATGGTCATCGCAGCCGACCCCAACGCCGATGACGAAACGGTTGCCGAGTACGAGCGCAGCGCCTGCCCCACCTGCGGGTCCTGTTCCGGCATGTTCACGGCCAACTCCATGAACTGCCTCACCGAAGCCATTGGTCTTGCACTGCCCGGCAACGGTTCCCTGCTTGCCACCCACTCCGACCGCGAGCAGCTGTTTCTCAAAGCTGGCAGGCAGATTGTAGAGAACGCACGGAGATATTACGAAGAAGACGATGCCAGTGTACTGCCTCTGAGTATTGCGTCCATCGAGGCATTCGAAAACGCCATGGTCATGGATATTGCCATGGGCGGCTCAACCAACACCATCCTGCATCTGCTGGCTGCGGCACAGGAGGGCGGCGTTCCATTTACTCTTGACGAAATCGATCAGTTGTCCCGCCGGGTACCCCAGTTATGCAAGGTTGCGCCGAATTCTCCGAAATACCATATGGAGGACGTACACCGTGCAGGCGGCATTATGGGCATCCTTGGCGAACTGGAGCGCGGCGGCCTGATCAATACCGATCTGCCTACTGTGCACAGCAAAACCATGCGCGAAGCGCTGAAAACCTGGGACATCATGCAGGAGCCGACACCGGAAGTGGTGGAATTCTACAGGGCCGGCCCGGCGGGCATTCCCACCCAGACCGCTTTCAGCCAGAGCACCCGCTGGCCGTCGCTTGATGGCGACCGCGAAACCGGTTGCATCCGATCCGTCGAACACGCCTATTCCCCCGAGGGGGGCCTGGCAGTCCTGTTCGGCAATATTGCCCTGGACGGCTGCGTGGTCAAAACCGCCGGTGTCGACGAAAGCATCTACGTATTTGAAGGCAGGGCACGAGTATTCGAAAGCCAGGATACGGCTGTGGAAGGCATTCTCAACGACGAAGTAAAACCTGGCGAAGTGGTCATTATCCGCTACGAAGGTCCCCGTGGCGGGCCAGGCATGCAGGAAATGCTCTATCCCACCAGCTACCTGAAATCCAGGGGGCTGGGCAAGGAGTGCGCGCTATTGACCGACGGCCGTTTTTCCGGCGGCACCTCCGGCCTGTCCATCGGCCATGCCTCTCCAGAAGCTGCGGCCGGCGGCGCCATTGGCCTTATCGAGAACGGCGACCTGATCCGCATCGACATTCCCAACCGTTCCATCAACGTTGAGATAGACCAGAACGAGCTGAACCAGCGTCGTGAAGCGAGAAATGACAAAGGCTGGAAGCCAGAGCTTGCCAGACCCCGCAAAGTGTCAGCCGCACTGAAGGCCTATGCCTTATTGGCAACGAGTGCCGACAAGGGTGCCGTCAGGAACCTGGAAAAACTGGAATAAACGAACCGCGCACAGGAGCTAGAAGAAAGACCAGCCACCGTCATCGTCTTCCTCGACGTCATCTTGTCCTGCCCGCGCGGCCGGTTCTTCGGACCCGGTACCACTGCCGCTAGTGCCCGCGCTCCGGGATGCTGACGCATTTGCCGGGGAGCCGGAGGCAGCGACCTGAACCGCTACTATTCCCAGTGCTTCCTTGGTAGCGTTGTTCAGGTCGCCGGAGGCATCCAGACCCTGGTCCCGCTGAAACGCAGTCAGAGCCGAGCGGGTGGACTCGTCCATTTGCGGAGTGACATTATTGATGTCGTAACCCGCGCCATAAAGGGCGTTCTTGAGTGCTACTGTGTCGTTCGCAACTGCATGGGGAGCTGCTGCCAGGGCCATCGCCCCAACCATGATTATTCCTGCCATACGGGTACGAATGTCTGTTTGCCTAGCCATGATCTACTCCGGTTACCTGCCGTTTTTTATTGTGTTGCCAAATCCTACGGGACGGGCATTAGGACCAAAGGCTACCATAGTTATTCCTGCCCACGCTTTGCCGATTGTTGCATTTCTGTAGCCCTGTCAGACGTTTGATGGACAGCTGTTCCCGAGACTTCTCCGAACTCACGGATAAAAATCCCCCAGAACGCCATGAACAAGGCCGCCACCAAAGGCCCCATCACGAAACCGTTGATTCCGAACATTACGATCCCGCCCAGCGTTGATAGCAGAACAATATAATCCGGCAGCTTGGCATCCCGGCCGACAAAAATCGGACGCAAAATGTTGTCGGAAAGCCCGATGACAATCGACCCGTAAGCCGTGAGAATAATGGCTGAGACAATCTCTCCGGTCGCTGCCAGATAAAGGGCCGCCGGCACCCACACCAGGGCGGCACCCACAGCGGGGATAAGCGAGGTAATTGCCATCACCACGCCCCACACCAGTGCGCCCTGGATATCCAGCCACCAGAAAATAAGACCGCCTAAAGCCCCCTGGATGATGGCAATCAGCAGGTTGCCCTTGACCGTTGCCCGGGTAACCTCCGCAAACTTGGCAAACAGCAGACGCTCCCGCTCATCGCCCAATGGAAGGGCCTGGATCAACAGGTCCACCAGTTTGCTGCCGTCCCTGATCAGGAAAAAAGCGAGGTACACCATTAAGGATAAACCCAGGAAGAACTGAAAGGTATTCTGGCCGAACCCGAGGGCCTGTTTCGCCAGAAACTGGCTGCCACCAACAAAAGCATTGGCTGCCCTGTCCCTTACCTCGGCAAAATCCATCCCGAACTGGCCGAAGAAAGCCTCTATGGCAGGAAAGGACTGGTTCACCCTGTCGATGTACTCGCCGGGACGAAGTTCCCCTTCCTGTATCTTCTCGTAGACAGAAAGCCCTTCCGCAACCAGCGATGTTACCAGCGCAAGCACCGGGATAATCACAATAATCATGCAGATCAGAAGCGTCAGCAGAGCAATCACATTGGGGCGGTCGCCCACCCGCTTCGCCAGACGTTCGCGAACCGGATGGAATATCAGCGCAATTGCCACTGCCCAGAAAATCGGGCCAAAAAACGGCTTCATCAGCAGAATAAAGGCGAGGGAGACACCTACAAGCATGGCCAGAAAAGTCCGCGTCTCCAGTTTTCCGTACATCATAAAGCATGATCCTGATTCTTATCGCCAATCAAGACACTAGACTACCACGGCACCGTGGCCAGTCTAGCTGCTTTCAGGTTATAGTTGATGGTCACTGTTCACCCTTTAAACAGGTCAGACATTGGGTAACGAAGAGTTTGATGTCGAAACAGCGCTGGATGCAGCCGTTGCTCTTCACCGGGTGCTGGCAGCCAGAACCCACAGGCGCAAGGTCATGGGCCAGGAGGTGCTTGTGCCCGGACAACTGGGGGAAGCCCTGCACCTTCCCCTCATCATCCGACGGCTTCAGGGCAAGCAGTTACGTCAACGGGAGCGAGGACTTGACGAGTTCCAGGAACTCTGGCCAACCCTGTCTTCCGCTACCCGTGAGAAGGTTCTTGATCGTATCGGCTGGTACGATCCGAAATCTCTCGACTGGGAAGACAAGCGCTCCAACCGCCGCCCGCTTGCAGATCCCGATCTCTGACAATGCGCCAGCGAGCCGGGCCGCGGATTCTTCGTACTTCTGGCCTGAATTTGGGTTACAGACTTTGAATTGTCGTAATTTGCCCTTAGCTTGGGAGTATTGGGAGGTTTTTTTATGACAGACACCGAGCATTATCATGCCATTGCCGCGCAAAGCAGCGCAGTACCAACCCTGCTTTGCGGACGCTGCCGCTCCACACTTTCCCGCGGGCGCATTTTCCGCAACGGCGAGCGCCACAACTTCGACATCAACTGTGACACCGTTGCCCTGTGCTCGGCCGATGACTGTGGCGCACTGAATTGCTGTGACGAAGCACTGAAGGGGCTTGAAGGCGCCGCAGAGCTGATCAGCAAGGCGTCCTGATTCAAACAGCCAACGCACTGTTACGCAAACCAAACACACAAGATTTCCATCTGATTTATCCTGCGTGCTGAAGGCTGCGAGTATCCAGCCACGCAACCACTCAGCCAGGACAGTCGATGGCATGCGTATTCTGAGAACCGATGAAGCCCGCTTCGCAGGCCTTCAGGATTATCCTTTTCCCCCTCACTATCTGGACGTCGAGCCAGGCCTGAGAATGCATTACCTGGACGAAGGCCAGACCAATTCGGCCCCGGTGCTGATGCTGCACGGGGAGCCATCCTGGTCTTACCTCTACCGGCACGTGATTCCGTTGGTAGCGGGAGCAGGCCATCGCGTACTGGCGCCGGACCTGATTGGCTTCGGAAAGTCCGACAAGCCTGCCAGCGTGGACGACTACAGCTACGAACGCCACATATACTGGCTTTCCCAGTGGCTCAAGGCGCTGGATCTGAAAAATATCACTCTGGTTTGCCAGAACTGGGGCTCGCTGCTCGGATTGCGCCTGGCAGCGGAGAACCCGCAGCTTTTCCGCCGGATCATTGTTGGCAACGGGATGCTGCCAACCGGCGAAACACCGGTACCGGCCGTATTCGCACTCTGGAAAGCCTTTGCAACTTACAGCCCCTGGTTTCCGGTTAGCCGAATCGTCCAGCTGGGAACAGAGAGAACCATGAGAAGGGCCGAAATTGCAGCCTATGAAGCGCCCTTTCCCAGCGCTGAATTCAAGGCCGGAGCACGGGCTTTTCCAAAACTGGTCCCCGTGTCTGCCGACGATCCGGCCAGCGAAGCCAATAAAGCCGCCTGGCGAGTGCTGGAAAAATGGAGGAAACCCTTCATAACCTGCTTCAGCAGTGGCGACCCCATCACACGGGGCGGCGACCGTCACATGCAACGTCGCATACCCGGTGCCCACGGACAGCCCCACATTACCTTGCGGGGTGGTCATTTCCTCCAGGAAGATTCTCCCGACGACTTTGCCCGCGTGATCATCGACGCTCTTAAATCCGGGCTGGCCGCCTGAGGCATCAGATGGTCACGCGCGGCACACAGTTACTGCCGAATCAGCTGTGGCGCTTGAGCTGGTGACTGCCAACCTCAACTCTGGGCCGGTCAGAATCTGCTTCTTCCAGTGGCTG
This sequence comes from Marinobacter orientalis, assembly GCF_004792665.1. Taxonomy (GTDB): domain Bacteria; phylum Pseudomonadota; class Gammaproteobacteria; order Pseudomonadales; family Oleiphilaceae; genus Marinobacter; species Marinobacter orientalis. Next base: position 72,336 of record NZ_SRZX01000003.1, on the reverse strand, counting down.
GCATTCCTCCAGGCTTTCAAAGCAGCGGAGAGTCAGCCTCTGATATTCTTCCGTCCCCTTTGCTTTCCAGGCCACTTCATTATCACTCAACATCCGCACCACCCTGGCCGGCGTTCCCACGATCAGTGAGGCAGGATCGCACTGGAAACCGGCCTTGACCAAAGCCCCTGCGCCAACGATGGAGCGGGATGCGATAACGGCCTCGTCCATGACCACCGCGTTCATTCCAACCATTGCGCCCTCACCAACGGTACACCCGTGAAGAATGGCACCGTGCCCGACGTGCCCGTCTTTCTCGACTACCACATCCTTACCCGGAAAGGCATGGGCGACGCAGGTATCCTGAATATTTGCCCCTTCTTTTAATACGATGCGGCCAAAGTCGCCACGCAAAGAGGCTGCGGGGCCAACATAGCAACCAGGGCCAATCCACACATCCCCGATCAGGGTCGCGGTTGGATGAACGTACGCAGACGGATGCACCACAGGCAGAACACCCTCAATACTGTAACTAGGCATGCTTCTCTCCTACTCGTAAACAGACCGGAATGTGATAACACATTCTGATTCACTTTCCACGCCACTTTACCGCTGATTGGAGATGTATTTACAGAGTGAGTGGAAGCAAACCTCGCTTAACACGGTAAAAAAACACCCAAAACCCGGCAAAAAAACTGAAATTATCATTATTATCAGTTACTAGAGAGGCTCAGGCCAAAAAAGGTCAATGTGATACAAAACGATCAACCCATAAACCTTGACGAGTATCAATTAATAGATATACTGATTCGCAAATCAGCCCGTTTACTACTGGAACATTGTCCGAAGGCGATTCTGATTGCGGACGACGGAGATGCTGTCCAGATAAAAACAAAGCCACATCGGATTGCTTATGCCAAACAACCTGCTCGTCGAAGGGCCTGAACAAGGGGTTCAAATTTTCACCCTGAACCGCCCCGAAGCACTGAATGCCCTTAATACGGAGATGCTGGACAACCTGTCCAAAGCGCTGGATGACGCAGAAGCCGATCCCCAGGTCCGCGTCGTCATAATCACCGGAAGCCAGAAGGCATTTGCAGCCGGGGCTGACATCAACGAGATGGCGGCCCGCGACCTTGTCGGCATTCTTGAGGACCCGCGAATCGCTCACTGGGAGCGAATTGCCCGCTTCACCAAACCTGTCATTGCAGCGGTCAACGGCTTTGCGCTTGGCGGCGGCTGCGAACTGGCGATGCACGCAGACATTCTGATCGCCGGGGAGAACGCCCGTTTCGGTCAACCGGAGATCAATCTCGGCATCATGCCCGGAGCTGGCGGCACCCAGCGACTGGTGCGGAAGGTCGGCGAATCCCTGGCTATGCGCATGGCGCTCACAGGCGAGCCGATCAATGCGAGGCGCGCTCTTGAGGCGGGCCTCGTAAGCGAGATCTGCCAGCCCGAGCTGACCGTTGAAAAAGCCACTCAGCTTGCTCGCACCATTGCCCGGAAAGCACCTATTGCTGTCCGGCTCACCAAGGAATCCGTGCGCAAGGCCAATGACATGAACCTCGCCGAGGGCCTGCGCTTTGAACGACATGCCTTCACTGTGCTTGCCGGTACGGCAGACCGTCAGGAAGGTCTTGATGCGTTTCTGGAAAAGCGAAAACCCCAGTTCAAGGGCAAATAGCCCCAACCCCAAAGCCATTCATCATTCTATCTACAGGATAACGCCATGACTCAGCCGAGCATTCTTCTCGAAATCGATCAGGGTGTGGCTTTGCTTACCCTTAACCGCCCGGACAACCTGAACAGCTTCAATGTTGAAATGCACGAGCGCATGCGCGAGGCCATCAGCACTGTGCGCAAGGACGACTCTGTCCGGGTGCTGGTCATTACCGGCTCAGGCCGGGGGTTTTGTGCCGGACAGGATCTCGCCGACCGCAGTGTATCGCCGGATCAGGAAGTGCCCGACCTGGGCGCCTCCCTGGAGAACTACTACAACCCGTTGCTGCGGAGCCTGCGGGATCTGCCGATGCCCGTTGTCTGCGCCGTTAACGGCGTGGCGGCCGGAGCCGGTGCCAATATCGCCCTCGCCTGCGACATCACGCTGGCGGCGCGCTCCGCCAATTTTGTTCAGGCATTCTGCAAACTGGGCCTGGTACCCGATTCCGGCGGCACCTGGATCCTGCCCCGTGTAGCCGGCATGGCCCGGGCCAAGGGTATGGCGCTGCTGGGCGATAAGGTCAGCGCTGAACAGGCAGAGAACTGGGGCATGATCTGGCGCTGCGTGGATAACGAGCAGCTCATGGAAGAAACCCTGAAGCTGGCCCGGCATTTCGCTACCCAGCCCACCAAAGGCCTTGCCCTGATCAAGCGTGCTCTGCATGCCAGCGCCAATAATACCTTTGAAGAGCAGATCAATCTTGAAAGAGACCTTCAGCGCATGGCCGGGCGAACCGAAGATTACCGCGAAGGCGTCGGCGCCTTCATGGAGAAACGCACGCCAGCGTTCAAGGGGAAATAATTCATGGCAATCGATACGCAAACCAGCATCGCCGTCATCGGCGCCGGTGCCATGGGCTCCGGCATCGCCCAGGTAGCAGCGCAGGCCGGCCACCAGGTTTACCTGCATGACCAGAGGAAAGGGGCTGCCGAGAACGGGCGCGACGGTATTGCCAGACAGCTTCAGCGCCGCGTCGACAAGGGCAAAATGCAGCAGCAGGATCTGGATGCCATCATTGGGCGCATCCAGCCGGTCGCCAGCATTGAACATGTAGCGGATGCCGGGCTGGTGATTGAAGCAATCATTGAAGACCTCGATATCAAGCGCCAGCTGCTGGCAAACCTGGAAGAGCTGTGTGCCGTGGACACCATCCTCGCCACCAATACCTCATCGATTTCCGTCACCGCCCTCGGCGCTGAAATGAAAAACCCGGAACGCCTGGTGGGAATGCACTTCTTCAATCCGGCACCCCTGATGGCGCTGGTAGAAGTGGTGATGGGTCTGGCCACCAGCAAAACTGTTGCCGAGACCGTTCACGCCACGGCAACCGCCTGGGGCAAAAAACCGGTGTACGCCACCTCCACTCCCGGCTTTATCGTTAACCGCGTCGCCCGCCCGTTTTACGCGGAAAGCCTGCGCTTGCTGCAGGAAAAGGCCACCGACGCGGCAACGCTGGACTCCATCATCCGCGAGGCCGGCCAGTTCCGCATGGGTGCGTTCGAGCTGACCGACCTGATCGGCCACGACGTCAACTATGCCGTGACCAACTCTGTATTCAATTCCTACTATCAGGACCCGCGCTTTCTGCCGTCGCTGATCCAGAAAGAGCTGGTGGAAGCGGGGCGTCTGGGACGCAAGACCGGCCAGGGCTTTTACCCCTATGGTGAAGGCGCTGAAAAGCCGGAGCCACAAACAGAGCCGGAGCACCGGTGCGATGAAACGGTGGTTATCGTTGAGGGCAATCCCGCTGCCGCAGCCCCACTGGTCCAGCGCCTGAAAGCGTCAGGCCTGACAATAGTCGAGCGCGACGGCCCCGGCCAGCTTCGCTTTGGCGACGCCGTGCTGGCCCTGACCGATGGCCGCATGGCCACCGAGCGGGCCGCTGCTGACGGCATCTCCAACCTGGTACTGTTTGACCTGGCATTCGACTACAGCAAGGCATCCCGGCTTGCCCTGGCGCCCGCAGACCAGACCTCAGAAGCAGCGTTTTCCTGCGCCTGTGCTTTACTGCAAAAGGCGGGAATTGCCGTGAGCCTGCTCGCTGATCGTCCAGGGCTGGTCGTTATGCGCACTGTTGCCATGCTGGCGAACGAAGCGGCGGATGCGGCCCTTCATGGTGTTGCCACCATCGCGGACATCGACCTGGCCATGAAAGCGGGCCTGAACTATCCCGACGGCCCGCTGAGCTGGAGCGACCGCCTCGGGGCAGGCCACGTGTTCAACGTACTCACCAACATCCAGAACAGCTACGCAGAGGATCGCTATCGGCCTGCCCTGCTGCTCCGGAAAAACGCATTCGCACAGAAGGGGTTTTATTCATGAGCGAGATGGACCCGCAAACACTCGCCGAGGCATGCGCAAAAGAGATGTTCGCACGCGACAGGGCCAGCCAGAACCTGGGCATGAACATAGAATCCGTTGCTCCGGGTAAAGCTGTTCTCACCATGACCGTCACCAGCGACATGATCCAGGGACACGGTTCCTGCCACGGCGGCTATCTGTTTACACTGGCAGACTCGGCTTTTGCATTTGCCTGCAACAGCTATGACCGGGCCACCGTCGCCTCTGGCTGCAGCATCGATTACATGTACGGCGCCAAAGAAGGCGACCTGCTGACAGCCACTGCCGAGGAACAGGCCCGGGGTGGCCGCACCGGCGTTTACGACATCACATTAACCAATCAGGACGGCCGTGCGGTCGCCCTTTTCCGGGGCCGTTCCTACGAGGTTCGCGGCACCGTACGCAATTCGGAGGAAAACTTATGAGCGCGGACAACCTTCTCAAAGACGCCTACATCGTCGATGCCATCCGCACCCCCGTCGGCCGCTATGGCGGTGTCCTCTCTGCAGTGCGTGCGGACGACCTGGGTGCCATTCCCATCAAGGCCCTGACCGAACGCCACCCGGATCTGGACTGGTCAAAAATCGACGACGTACTTTATGGCTGCGCCAACCAGGCCGGCGAAGACAACCGGGATGTTGCCCGCATGTCGCTGCTGCTGGCAGGTTTGCCGGTTGATGTACCGGGCAGCACCATTAATCGCCTGTGTGGCTCCGGCATGGATGCCGTGGGCAGCGCCGCAAGAGCTATCCGCACCGGTGAGGCCCGGCTGATGATCGCCGGCGGCGTGGAATCCATGTCCCGCGCCCCGTTTGTGATGGGCAAGGCGGAGTCGGCATTCAGCCGCAAGGCGGAGATCTTCGATACCACCATCGGCTGGCGCTTTGTAAACCCGGTGCTGAAAAAGCAGTACGGTATCGATTCCATGCCGGAGACGGCAGAAAACGTGGCCGCCGATTTCGGTATCTCGCGGGAAGATCAGGACGCATTCGCCCTGCGCAGTCAACAGCGCACCGCCGCCGCCCAGAAGGCGGGACGGCTGGCCAACGAAATCACGCCGGTCACCATCCCCCGCCGCAAGCAGGATCCGCTGGTGGTGGATACCGACGAGCATCCCCGCGAGACCAGTCTTGAAAAGCTGGCCACGCTGCCTACGCCTTTTCGCGAAAACGGCACCGTGACCGCAGGCAACGCCTCTGGTGTCAACGATGGCGCATGTGCCCTTCTTCTGGCTGGAGCAGATGCCCTCAAACAATACAATCTCAAGCCACGAGCTCGCGTGGTTGCGATGGCAACCGTGGGCGTCGAACCGCGGATCATGGGTTTCGGGCCAGCCCCGGCAACCCGCAAGGTTCTGGCGACCGCAGGTCTTGAGCTTGCCGATATGGACGTTATCGAACTGAACGAAGCCTTCGCGGCACAGGCTCTGGCCGTCACCCGTGACCTGGGGCTTCCCGATGACGCAGAGCATGTTAACCCGAACGGTGGCGCCATTGCCCTTGGCCATCCCCTGGGCATGAGCGGCGCCCGCCTGATAACCGCGGCCCTGAATGAGCTCGAACGCCGCCATGCCGCTGGCCAGAAAGCCCGGTACGCCCTCTGCACCATGTGCATCGGCGTTGGCCAGGGCATTGCCATCATCATTGAACGGACTGACACGGTGGCCTGACGCCACCGCCCGGGCCAGACCACCGACTATCACCCTACAAGAACAACGCAGGACAGAATCATGAGCTTACCACTCCAGAAAATTGGCAAACTTGACCGGATGGAGACCGCCAGCATTGACGAGCTCCGCCATGAACAGCTTCAGCGCCTGCGCTGGAGCCTGATTCACGCCTACACCAATGTGCCGTTTTACCGCAACGCCTTTGACGAAATCGGCCTGAAGCCGATGGACATCAACTCCCTGGAAGACCTGGCCAAGGTGCCGTTCACCACCAAGGCGGACCTGCGCGACAACTACCCCTTTGGCATGTTTGCCACACCCATGTCAGACGTGGTGCGGGTACACGCCTCCAGCGGAACAACCGGCAAACCCACTGTGGTGGGATACACCCAGAGCGACATCAATAACTGGGCCGACATCGTAGCCCGCTCCATTCGTGCCGGCGGAGGCTCCCGTGGTGACAAGGTCCATGTTGCCTATGGCTATGGTCTTTTCACCGGTGGCCTTGGCGCCCACTACGGCGCCGAGCGCCTTGGCTGTACGGTCATCCCCATGTCCGGTGGCCAGACCGAGAAGCAGGTCCAGCTGATCAAGGACTTCGAGCCGGACATCATCATGGTAACGCCCTCCTATATGCTGAACATTGCTGACGAGATGGATCGTCAGGGCATTGATCCGCACAAGCTGCCATTGCGTCTGGGCATTTTCGGGGCAGAGCCCTGGACCAACTCCATGCGTACCGAGATCGAAGAGCGGCTCGGCATCCAGGCCCTGGACATCTACGGCCTGTCCGAGGTTATGGGTCCTGGCGTAGGCATGGAATGCGTCGAAACCAAGGATGGCCCCACCATCTGGGAAGACCATTTCTACCCGGAAATTATCAATCCGGAAACCGGCGAAGTACTGCCCGATGGGGAATACGGCGAACTGGTGTTCACGTCGCTGACCAAGGTAGCCTTACCGATTCTGCGCTATCGCACCCGTGATCTCACCCGCCTGCTGCCGGGCACCGCAAGGCCCATGCGCCGGATCGACAGAATTACCGGCCGCAGTGATGACATGCTGATTATCCGTGGCGTGAATGTATTCCCCAGCCAGATCGAGGAACAGGTACTGAAGTGCGAAGCGCTGGCGCCCCACTACGAGATTGAAGTGTACAAAGAAGGCAACATGGACTGCGTGGACATTCGTGCCGAACTCAAACCCGGCGTTTCCGATAATGATGAGGTGCGTGCCAGGGCCGCCAAGGAACTGGCCCACCACATCAAGTCCTACATCGGTATCAGTACTCGTATCGAGGTGGTGGAAACCGACCGCCTGGCGCGTTCGGAAGGCAAGGCCAAGCGCGTTTTTGACCGCCGTAACAAGTAAGTCACAGGACTTGCCTGGCGGGAAGCCGGCCCACTGACGTGGCTGCGGCTTCCCGGCACTTCGTGACTTCCGGTCCTGTCCGTCTTGGACATCGATTTAAATTTACTCTTCCGACACCAATCTCAATAGAATTTCATTACGTATCACTTGTTTTACTATTGAAATCAGCGCTGTAAAAGCCATCAGACAGCCTGAAAAAAGCAACATGACACACAAAGACAGTTCTTGATATTTATTCAGTATCATATAGTATGGAGTTAATAGCCCTTAAGTCATGTTTGAGGGCACCGATGTTCATGGACAACAGAACAACAAGCCAGATCCGGAGGTATTTTATGTACGCCCAGCTCGTTGAAACCGGCGCCAAGCGCCTGAAGACCATGGAAGAGATGTCGCCTGAAGAGCGCGAGTTCCAGGAAAAGGTCGACGCCGAAACCAAGATCGAACCCAAGAACTGGATGCCTGAAGGCTACCGCAAGACCCTGGTTCGCCAGATCTCCCAGCACGCCCACTCCGAAGTGGTTGGCATGTTGCCGGAAGGCAACTGGGTTACTCGTGCCCCGACACTGAAGCGCAAACTTCAGCTGATGGCCAAGATCCAGGACGAAGCGGGTCACGGGCTGTATCTGTACAGCGCGATGGAAACCCTCGGTGCCGACCGCGACGAAGAGATCGAGAAGCTGCACCAGGGCAAGGCCAAATACTCCAGCATTTTCAACTACCCGACCCTGAACTGGGCTGATATGGGTGCTGTTGGCTGGCTGGTAGATGGAGCCGCTATCGTCAACCAGGTTGTACTTCAGCGTACCTCTTACGGCCCGTACTCCCGCGCCATGGTTCGCATCTGTAAGGAAGAAAGCTTCCACCAGCGTCAGGGCTACCAGATCCTGCTGGACATGATGCGTGAGGGCACTGAAGAGCAGAAAGCCATGGTGCAGGACGCCATTAACCGTTTGTGGTGGCCCTCGCTGATGATGTTCGGCCCGCACGATGACGAGTCCCCCAACTCTCAGCAGTCCATGGCCTGGAAGATCAAGCGCAAGAGCAACGACGAGCTGCGCCAGATGTTCATTGACCAGACGGTTCCGCAGTTGGAGTTCCTGGGATGCACAGCGCCGGACCCGGATCTGAAATTTAACGAAGAAACCGGCCATTACGATTTCGGTGAGATCGACTGGCAGGAATTCTACGACGTTCTCAAGGGTAATGGCCCTTGCAACCGCGAGCGCATCAATACTCGCAAGAAAGCAATTGACGAGGGCGCATGGGTCCGCGAAGCGGCCGTCGCCTACGCCAAAAAACAAAAACAGCGCGCGCAAGCCGCCTGATATCGGAGGAATACAACATGTCTGAATGGCGCCTTTACGAAGTTTTTGTGCGGTCCAAGCACGGCCTGAACCACAAACATGTGGGCAGCGTGCATGCGGCTGACGCCGAAATGGCCATGGAAAACGCTCGCGACCTGTACACACGCCGTAACGAGGGCGTGAGCATATGGGTGGTCCCCTCCGACACCATCACGGCCTCCGCATCCGACGAGAAAGAAGTACTTTTCGACCCGTCGGAAGACAAGATTTACCGGCACGCTTCTTTCTACGAGCTGCCCGATGAAGTCGGACACATGTAAGGAGCGGATCCAATGACACAAGCAGAAGCACTACAGGAATACCTGCTGAGACTGGCGGATTCCGACATGATCCTGGGTCAGCGCCTGTGCGAGTTGTGCGGCAAAGCCCCGGCAGTCGAGGAAGAAATGGCACTGATGAACGTTGCCCTTGACCTCGTCGGGCAGGCCCGCAACTGGTATGAGTATGCCGCTGATCTGATTGATGATGGCCGCGATGCGGACAAGCTGGCATTCCGCCGTGATGCCCACAATTACCGCAACCTGCTGCTCACCGAGCAGCCCAATGAGGATTACGCGGTCACCATGGGCCGGCAGTTCTTCTTTGATGTGTGGCACTATTTCACACTCAAAGGCCTGACCGCATCCAGCGATGAGCGTATTGCCGGTATTGCCGCCAAGGCTCTGAAAGAGGCGACCTATCACCTGCGCCGGTCATCCGAATGGGTCAAGCGTCTGGGGGATGGCACTGAAGAGAGCCACCAGCGCATGCAGGATGCCGTGGATATACTCTGGCGCTTCACCGGCGAACTGATCACCCCGGACGACACGGACCGTGTCATGGCCGAGGCGGGCATTGGCCCGGACCCCGATCAGCTGGCCAAAGACTGGCGCGGAATGGTCAACGAGGTGCTCACCCAGGCAACCCTGACACCGGGCGCCGAAGATGCCTGGATGTATATGGGCGGCAAGCACGGCGAGCACACCGAACACCTCGGTTTTATTCTGGCAGAAATGCAGTTCCTGCAGAGGGCCTATCCCGATGCCACAACATGGTGATTCAGACAGCCGGTCAGCTGTCGACATCCTGATTGCCAGCGATCGGGTGCCGGCGAACGCCCGCCCCGATCTGCTGACAGAGGACGACATCTGGGCAATTCTCGAAGAGGTTAAAGATCCTGAAGTGCCGGCAGTCAGTGTCGTGGAGCTTGGTATCGTCCGTGCCGTAAGGTGGGATGGTAAAGAGCTGTCTATTGATTTAACCCCGACCTACTCCGGCTGCCCGGCTACCGAGTTGATTGAAGAACTGATTACCGAAGCCCTGCGAGCTGCGGGCTTCCGGGATCCGAAAATCAACCAGGTGCTGACCCCTGCCTGGACCACCGACTGGATCACGGCCGAAGGCAAAGAGAAGCTCCGGGAGTTCGGAATCGCGCCCCCCGAGGGCAGCTCCAGCAAGATGAGCCTGCTTGGGGAACCGGAAGTCATTGCCTGTCCCCGCTGTGGCAGCAAGGACACCGAGCGGGTGAGCGAGTTCGGATCCACCGCCTGCAAAGCCCTTTATCGTTGCAAGGAATGCCTCGAGCCCTTCGACTACTTCAAATGCATCTAGAGCCGATACGATCATGAATAAATTCTATCCACTGACCCTCAAAGAGGTCAGACCTGAAACAAGAAACGCCGTATCACTTGCTTTTGATCTGCCAGAAGATCTGGTAGATACGTTCAGCTACAAACAGGGCCAGCACCTGATTGTCAGAACAAAACTTGATGGGGAGGAAGTGCGTCGCTCCTATTCGATCTGCCGCAGTGTCGGCGATCAGGAGCTGCGTATTGCGGTCAAACAGGTTCCCGGCGGCCGTTTCTCCACGTTTGCCAACGAACAGCTGAAACCCGGCGAAACACTGGAAGTGATGCCACCTCAGGGCCATTTTTCCATTGATCTGGATCCCGAGAGGAAGGGCAATTACCTCGCGGTGGCAGCCGGCAGCGGAATCACGCCGATTCTGTCGATTGTCAAGACCACCCTGGAAACCGAGCCCAAGAGTGAGGTAACCCTGTTTTACGGTAACAAGGCCACCGCCAGCACCATGTTCCGTGATGAGCTACAGGACCTCAAGAACGAGTACATGGCCCGGCTGAACCTGGTCTATATTTTCACCCGTGAAGAACAGGATATTGACCTCTACAACGGGCGCATTGACCACGACAAGTGCGACGCCCTGTTTGATCACTGGATCAACGCCAAGGATCTCACGGCAGCCTTCGTCTGCGGCCCGCAGCTGATGACAGAGGATGTGCGTGACTCACTGCTCCGGCACGGCCTGGACAAAAGCAAAATCCATTTCGAGCTGTTTACTCCGGTCGGTGGTGCGCCCCAGCCCCGCAAGGACAGGGCCCCGTCCAAGGTGGATCCGCAGTCGGTAAGCGAAGTGACCGTCATCGCCGATGGCCGTTCCCTGACCTTCCCATTGGTTCGTGATACCAAGAGCATTCTGGAAGCCGGCAACGAGGAAGGTGCGGACCTGCCCTTCTCCTGCAAAGCCGGCGTCTGCTCCACCTGCCGCGCCAAGGTCGTGGAAGGTGAGGTGGAAATGGACCAGAACTTTGCCCTGGAAGACTACGAAGTGGAAGCCGGCTACGTGCTTTCCTGCCAGTGCTACCCGGTCAGCGACAAGGTAGTCCTGGACTACGACGAGATGTAGTTTCCAACAGCCAGCAGCAAGACACGAGCAAGGCAAGCCCCGCTTAAGCGGGGCTTGCCTTGGCGTTTAAGAAACAAATGGAGTTTCCGATGTCAGTCCTGAAAAGTTTCATTGCCGGCGAATGGGTCGGCGAGAAGACCGCCAAGGCCCTGCCCAGCGCCATTAACGGTGAAATCGTGGCACATACCCACGATGATACCCTGGATTTCAAGAAAGCCGTAGAGTATGGCCGCAAGGTCGGTGGCAAGAATCTGATGGCCATGGATTTCCAGGAGCGCGCCCTGGCCCTGAAGGCCATGGCCATGTACCTGCAGGAACACAAGAAAGAGCTGTACGCCCTGTCGATGCATACCGGTTCCAGCAAGGGCGACAACGGTATCGACATTGATGGCGGTTTCGGCACCCTGTTCTCCTATGCCAGCATGGGCCGGCGCGAACTGCCGTCCGGCAACGTGGTGCACGAAGGACCGGTAACGCCGCTGGGCAAGAACAACCACTTTGCCGGCACTCACATCCTGGTTCCCCGTGGCGGTGTGGCTGTCCACATTGATGCCTATAACTTCCCGGTGTGGGGCATGCTGGAAAAGTTCGCGCCCACCTTCCTGGCGGGCATGCCCTGCATCGTGAAGCCGGCCACCTCTACCTGTTATGTCACCGAACTGGCGGTTCGCCTGATGCAGGAATCCGGCGCTCTGCCTGAAGGCAGTCTGCAGCTGATCATTGGCAGCACCGGCGACCTGTTCGAACATCTTGAAGAGCAGGATGTGGTCACCTTCACCGGTTCGGCCGCGACCGCTCGCAAACTCAAGAATCACCCGAACATCATCAACCGTTCGATTCCCTTTAACGCCGAGGCCGATTCACTGAACAGTGCCATTCTGGCGCCAGACGTGACTCCCGAGCACGAAGAGTTCGATATCTTTGTGAAGGAAGTGGGCCGTGAAATGACGGCGAAGGCTGGCCAGAAGTGTACTGCTATCCGCCGGATACTGGTGCCAAAGAGCCAGGTGGATGCTGTTTGCGGAAAGCTCAAGGAACGGTTGTCGAAAGTGACTGTCGGCGATCCTTCCGTTGAGGGCGTCCGCATGGGTGCCCTCGCTTCCATCGACCAGCTGGAAGACGTCAAAGCCAACATCCAGGAACTGCTGAAGACCAGCGAACTGGTCACCGGTGGCAACGGCGATTTCAAGCCGACCGGCGAAGGCACCGATAAAGGTGCATTTATTGAGCCGCACCTGCTGCTGTGCCGGAATCCTGAAAATGGTTGCGGGGCACATGACATTGAAGCGTTCGGGCCGGTGGCAACGGTGATTCCCTACGACACCATTGAAGACGCGGTCTCCCTGTGTGCCGAGGGCCGTGGCTCACTGGTTACCACTCTGACCACCCGTGATCCGGCCATTGCCGGCAGGATTGTTCCGCTGCTGGCGGCCTTCCACGGTCGTCTGCACCTGTTGAACGCAGAAGCCGCACAGGAATCCACCGGCCACGGCTCTCCCCTGCCCATGCTCAAGCATGGTGGGCCCGGGCGTGCCGGTGGCGGTGAAGAGCTTGGTGGCATCCGTGCGGTACATCATTACCTGCAGAGAACTGCAATCCAGGGCTCTCCATCCATGCTGGCCGCAGTCACCCGTGAATATGTGCGCGGTGCTGAGGTCATCGAAACCGAAGTGCATCCGTTCCGTCGCCATTTTGAGGACCTGCAGATCAACGAATCCCTGCTGACTCACCGGCGCACGGTGACCGAAGCCGATATCGTCAATTTCGGTTGCCTGTCAGGCGATCACTTCTATATGCACTTTGATGAGATTGCAGCGCGGGACTCGCAGTTCGGCAAGCGCATTGCCCACGGCTACTTCGTGCTTTCCGCGGCGGCCGGCCTCTTCGTTTATCCGGGCGAAGGCCCGGTTCTGGCGAACTATGGCCTGGATACCCTGCGTTTTATCGAACCGGTTGCCCCGGGGGACACCATCCGGGCGCGGCTGACCTGCAAGCGCAAGATTGATCAGGGTCGTACATCTCCGGACGGACACCCTCAGGGAGTCGTAGTCTGGGATGTTCAGGTTCATAACCAGAACGACGAGCTGGTTGCGAGCTACGACATCCTGACACTGGTTGCCAAAAAGCCCGGGTAACACCGGGCTGCCAGACTTTCTCCCTGTCCTGGACCCCAGGGAGAAAGTGACCGGCAAATAAAAGGGAGACAGGTTGTTAAACCTGTCTCCCTTTTATTTGTGCTTTACAAGCTTAGGCCGATTACATGCCCAGGTACGCCTCGCGGACTTTCTCATTGCTGAGCAGCTCACGGCCGGTACCTTCGATCACTACCTTGCCGGTCTCAAGTACATAACCACGGTCTGCCAGCGCCAGCGCCTGGGAGGCATTCTGTTCCACCAGGAAAATGGTTATGCCTTCCTTCTTGAGCTCCTTGACGATGTTGAAGATTTCTTCAACGATCAGGGGCGCAAGACCCATACTGGGCTCATCCAGCAGCAACAGGCGTGGCCGGGCCATGAGTGCCCGCCCCATGGCCAACATCTGCTGCTGACCACCTGAAAGCTCCCCGGCCAGGTTATGGTGCTTCTGGCGAAGAATGGGGAACCTGGTGTACATACGCTCGATATCATCCATGACTTCAGAAGTTCTGCCGCGAGTGTAAGCACCCATCAGGAGATTGTCGTGGACGCTCAGGTCCTTGAACACCTGCCTGCCTTCAGGCACCTGCACAATCCCCTGGGCCACACGCCGGTCGGTGCTGATTTTCCCCAGGTCTTTACCCTCGAAGCTTATCGATCCCCGGTCTACCGGCTGCAGCCCGGAGATTGTCATCAGTAATGTGGACTTGCCCGCGCCGTTGGCACCCACCAGGGAGACAATCTCGCCACTGTTGATACGGATATCCACATCATGGAGAACCTCGATCTGGCCATAGGAGGTAACAAGTCCCTTGATGGACAGCATTTCCTCTTCTGCATGAGGAGCGGTTACCCGGTCTGCGTGCTTGAGTCCCAGCCCGCCGAACTTTTCCGGAGTGTAACTGACAATCTGGTGGCGCAGTTCCCGGAATTCTTCCCGGACCCGCTCACCAAACAGCGGGTCGTTTTCCACATCCCGCGCTTCGATAATCTGCTGCCAGTCTTCCTCGGTCAGCAGTTTCCGGGCCCGCGGAATAACCACCCCCTCTTCCTTGCGGATATGTTTGCGCAGGGCCTCAGTGAAACGTGCGAGGGCATGACTGAACTCCTCACGACCTTCCGGCCAGCGTTTTTCGCACTCCGCCAGCAGTTCACGCAACTCCACCAGCTTTTCATGGCCGACCACGTAGCCCCTGGCCAGCTTCTCCAGCAGGGGCGCCGTCTCGGGAGACTTCTCACTGAGCCGCTTGTACAGCTCGATGTCCGTGGGAGTACTGTGGACCCGCTGGGAGAAATGCTCAATGTAATCAAAGATCGTGGTCAGCAGCCGCTCATCCGGCCGCTGGTCGTTGAGATTCATATCACTCAGAAGCTGATCCAGCAGGTCCAGGACCCGCCACAGCGCCTGATGCTCATGAACAATAATTCGGACGGCCTGCTCGCTGCGTGACTGGGCAGGCGCCATTTCAGTGGTTTGCTCGCTCATGTGAAATGTCTCCTTGCTCAGCCACCGAGATAGGCGGCGATAACGTCCGGATTCTGACGGATTTCCTCGGGCGTGCCCTCGGCCAGAACGCGACCATAGTTAAGCACCAGCAAACGGTCGGATATTCCCATCACCAGTTTCATATCATGTTCAACCAGCATCACGGTTATGCCCTGATCTGCAATTTTACGGATCAGGTCTTCCAACGCTGCGGTTTCGGTTGCGTTAAGACCTGCCGCCGGTTCGTCCAGCAGAATGACCTTGGGTTCAGCCGCCAGGGCCCTCGCAATCTCGAGCCGCTTCAGTGCACCGTAGGACATCGCAGAGGCCTCTGCGCCCACATACTCGCCACAGCCCACGTACTCCATAAGATCAGCTGCGCGTTTGTAGGCAGTCTTCTCGTCCCGTCGCAAAGCCGGTAACCGGAACAGGGTGGTGAACAGGCTGCTTTTGAGCTGCAGGTGGCGGCCGAGCATCACATTCTCGATAGCGGTCATGTTCATGCAGATCTGCATCTGCTGAAAAGTCCGGCACATGCCCCGTTCCGCAAGCTGGTTCGGTTCCAGTTTGGCAGTACTCTCGCCGTTCAGCCGGACCTCACCCTTCGTGGGGATGTAGAGGCCGGTAATCAGGTTGAACAGCGTGGTCTTGCCGGCACCGTTGGGCCCGATGACCGAATAGACCTGCCCGGCCTCAACGGCGAAACTGACGCCTTCCACAGCGTGAACGCCACCAAAGGCCTTATCCAGCCCTTTTACTTCAACCAGCGCTGTCATGCCTCACCTCCCGCTTTCTTGCGCATTCTTTTGGAAACAATTGCGGTTAGAGTGGGCAACAGGCCCTTGGGCATGAAAATCATCGTCAGCATCAGAATCAGGCCGAACATGACAGTTTCGAGTTCCTGGAAATCCGCCAGCACCTGCGGCAGGAGGGTCAGCACTGCAGCACCCAGAATCACACCAAAGGTGGAGCCCATGCCGCCCAGAACAACCATCGTTATAAAGAGAATGGAAAACTCGAAGCTGGCCACCGCCGGGGTGATAAAGCCCAGAAAATGGGCGTAGAGGCTGCCCATCAGGCTGGCGTAGATGGCGGAAATTACAAACACCAGGCTTTTATACTTCGCAGTGTTCACGCCAACGACACTTGCCGCGACCTCGGACCCGTGCACCGAGCGCAAGGCACGACCTATCGGTGACTCAATGAGGTTGAGCGCAAACCAGACAGCCACCAGCAGTATTACGCTGGCGAAGATATACCAGGCCTCGAAACCTTCAATCTCAAGGCCCAACAGCGAGTACCGGCCAAAAGAACTCAGTTCCCAGCCGAATACCTCAAAGGCGGGTACCGGCATACCGTCCGGGCCACCTGTCAACGCACGTTCGTTGTTCAGAATAATAGCGATTATGAAGCCCACAGCAAGTGTTGCCATGGACAGGTAATGCCCCTTGAGACGCAGGATCGGGCGCCCCACAACCCAGGCAATAATGCCAACCATGATGGCACCCACCAAAAGTGCCGGTACCGAGGGCCAGCCATAGGTTCCCGTTGCGATACCGGTGAAATAGGCACCAAGACCAAAGAAGCCGGCGTGACCGAGACTGATCTGGCCGGCAAAGCCAACCAGAAGGTTAAGACCGACGACCGTGGCGGCAAGAATTGCGATCTGGGTAACCATTCCATACTGGAACGAGTTGCTCAGAAAGGCCGGGATAATAACGAGAATGAGCGCGAGGACCACCAACCCACGGAGACGCGACTGCATAAAACGGTTCAACATCAGACACGCTCCACAACTTTGGGACCAAAGAGTCCGCGGGGCATGAAGAAGAGCACCAGCAGGATCATGGAAAACGCCACCGCATCCTTGTAATCGGAGGAGATATATCCGGCCGCCATGGCTTCAACGATACCCAGCGCAAGGCCGCCAACAACGGCACCCACACCACTGCCAAGGCCACCGATGGCCGCAGCAACAAAGCCTTTCAGGCCAAGGATGATACCGATGTCATAGGAGGTAAAGGTGATAGGCGCAACCACAATACCGGCAACGGAACCGAGCAGTGCAGACACCAGAAAGGCCAGCATCAGCACCATCTGCGTCCGGACGCCAACCAACCGGGCCGCCTCCTTGTTCATTGACGTCGCCAGGATGGCTTTGCCTGTCAGGGTCTTGGTAAAGAACAGCACAAGAGCGACTACCACAACGGCACCGACCCCCAGAACCCAGAGGCTCTGGCTATTCAGAACAGCGCCGAACACCCAGATGGGCTCATCGCTACTGAAGTTCTGCATCACATGATATTCCTTGCCCCAGACAACCTGGGCAATACCACGGATGAAAATGGAGGCGCCGATCGTGATTATGATCAGTGTAACCACATCCGCCTGCTTCGCCGGCGCTATGGCAAAGCGCTGAAGCGCTATGCCCAGAACACCGGCAAGGATGATGGCGAGAACGATGGCAATTATCATGGGCACACCCATGGCCGTCAGCGAAACGGTCGCCATGCCTCCAATCATCAGGAATTCGCCCTGGGCGAAGTTGATGACGTGGCTGGCGTTATAGATCAGGGTGAAGCCGAGGGCTATCAGGGCGTAGGTCGCACCGATAGTAATTCCGGTGAACAGGTACTGTAAGAATTCTGCAAGCATAGCGGTGTTTCCGGTCGAACATCGGCTGGCGACTTACCCAACAGGACAGCCGCCAGCCGCGAGACAGGTGAAAGGGAAATCAGTCGATCAGTTTCCATTCGCCGTTCTGGACTTCCAGAATGCGGAAGGACTCTGGATCAAGGCCGTTGTGGTCATCCGGTGACATGTTGAATTCACCGGTAACACCGACATAGCCCTTGATGTTTTCCAGAGCCTCACGCACGGCTTCAGGGTCGGTAGAGCCGGCTTCTTCAATGGCGCGTACAGCCAGCAT
This sequence comes from Marinobacter orientalis, assembly GCF_004792665.1. Classification (GTDB taxonomy): domain Bacteria; phylum Pseudomonadota; class Gammaproteobacteria; order Pseudomonadales; family Oleiphilaceae; genus Marinobacter; species Marinobacter orientalis. The sequence goes on along the minus strand of NZ_SRZX01000003.1, from coordinate 54,654 downwards.
CAGACCATCGTAGGCATAGGCACCAAAGGTTGAAACCTTGGAATCCCAGCGAGCTTCATACTCTGCCTTGTAATTCTGAACCACTTCTTTCTGGGGGTCGTCATCCGGCAGAGAGTCCGGAACCAGCAGCGGTGACGCTGGCAGGCGCAGACCTTCGGCAGCAGAACCGGCCAGCTCGAGGAAGCTGTCAGACGCCACGCCATGGGACTGATAGAACGGAAGCTCCATACCCAACTGATCATAGTTGCGGGTCACAATGGCCGGGCCCTGCCCGAAACCGAAGTTCAGAACTGCTTCAACACCCTTGGTGTTCTTGATATTGGTCAACTGGGCGGTCATGTCTGTATCAGATCCGCTGTAGGTGACATCGGCCACCACTTCCATACCCATCTTCTCTGCCACTTCCAGAGTCTGGGTGCGGCCGGAGCTACCAAAACCACCGGTGCCGGAAATCAGCCCGATCCTGGTGATGCCGCGATCCTTCATGTCCGCCAGGATACGCTCCGCAGCCATGCGGTCAGACTGGGGTGTCTTGAAAACCCACTTCTTTACCGGAGTGGTGATAACCACAGCGCCGGCCAGAGAGATGAACGGAATCTCTGCCTGCTGTATCAGCGGCACCGCTGCCATGGTTGCACCTGTGGTACTGCCACCGACGATGATATCCACGTTATCGGAGCGGATCAGTCGGCTGGCGAAGTTCCGGGCAGAGGAGGCATTGCCAACGTCGTCATAATGGATCAGCTCCAGCTGACGTCCCAGGACGCCGCCTTCTTCATTGATCTTTTCGACGTACATTTCGAGCGTTTTCACCTCGGGGTCGCCGAGGAAAGATGCCGGACCTGTGATAGACAGGAACGACCCGATCTTGATCGGTTCAGCAGCCTGGGCACTCATCATCATGAGACCGGCTGTAGCTACTACTGCGCATTTTCCTGCGCGACGCATCATTGTTTTAAACATTGTTTTTGTTCTCCCGAATTGTGCAGGGGCATGAGTATGTTTGTGTTTCTTCATCCGTGACTACAACAGTCCCTTTTCTTCGCTCCCGGTAAAATTCGATACCATTGACGAATATCAGGTGAAGTTATTGTATCATAACTTCCATGTCAACCAATTTAAGGGAGCCTGCCACGGCTCTTTAAGTAAAGCTGACGCTGGCGCAACACGCCAGCACGGCAAACACAGACAAACCTTTACCTGACACGTAAGACCCGCATAATAAGCGCAACGTGTTTCACTGACTCTTATTTGCGAACCAGGGCCATGACTGCAAAAAACCAGCTCGAACTGCTTGTCAAAAACTTCCAGAAGAAACGGCCTCTGCGCGCCGGATCTCTTATCATTACCATCTATGGTGACGCCATCGTTCCCCGCGGTGGCAACGTCTGGCTTGGCAGCCTGATGAAGCTGGTGGAACCCATGGGTATCAGCCAGCGGCTGGTACGCACGTCAGTGTATCGCCTGGCTCAGGAATCCTGGTTGCAAACCGAAAAGGTCGGGCGCTGCAGTTATTACAGTCTTACCGGCCCCGGGCTGCGCCGGTTCGAACATGCCTTTCAACACGTCTACAATCTCGATACTGCGGAGTGGAGTGGTAGCTGGTGCCTTGTCTACCTGAATCAGCTGGACCCGGAACTTCGCCATAAAGTCAGGGAAGAACTGAAGTGGCTCAGCTTTGGCAGCATGGCCCCGGGGCTGATGGAGCACCCGCGGTTTACCCGCAGCGAGCTGATGCCCATGCTGCAGGAATGGGGCGCGCTGGAAGACACCATTGTGATGCAGACCATGCCCATGGAGCAGAAGAGCCCCAGGGCGCTGCGCCTGCAGGTCCGCGAGAGCTGGAACCTGGAAGAGCTTGGCGGCCGCTACAGGCGGTTTCTGAAACAGTTCCGCCCCCTGTGGCGAGAGCTCCAGTCCGAAGACACGCTCAGTCCGGAGGAATGCCTGCTTTTGCGGATCCTGCTGATCCACGACTACCGAAAAATATTGCTTCGCGATCCTTTGCTGCCCGATGAACTGTTACCGGGTGACTGGGAAGGTCGCAGCGCCAAGCAGCTGTGCCGCAATCTTTACCGGCAAATCTATGTGCGAGCTGAGCAGTGGCTGGACGAGACCCTGGAAAATGCCTCCGGCCCTCTGCCAGGACCCGGCGAGAAATTCTACAAACGCTTCGGGGGCCTGCGCGATTCAAGCACTCTCAGCGAAGCCGTGACTGAAATGGAATAACCCTGCCCCAAGGCAGATCCGCCGGACGCTATTCGGGGGACAGGGCCGCCGAGCCCTGCTCCCGCTGCTCAGCTTTCCGTGCCAGATGCAACATCACCACACCAAGCGCCATCACGATAAGGGTAAGCCAGAGCCCGCTGGTGTAATCGCCTTCCACATCGGCCAGGTAACCTACCACGGCGGGAGCCAGCATCTGGGCCAGACCATAACTGAATGTCAGCCGACTCATCGGCCGGGAAGGATTCTCGGGAAACACACGGCCCACCATGGCCAGCATCATGCTGACAATACCGATAAAGCTGGCACCGTAAATCACGGCACTGAGCATCACGCCAGCCATGCTGGCATTGACGATCAGCATCAGGATACTCACCGCATTGAGCGTGTACGCCAGATACAGCGCCAGCCACTGCCCCCATCGGCGCGAGAACACATCCCAAAGCCAGCAGGCCGGTGTTGCAGCAAGACCGGCTATTAGCCAGATCAGCCAGCCATCGCCGCTGAGCCGCGGCATGGACTCGGCGATGGCCACCAGAAAAGTGGCTGTAACCACATAGCCCACCCCGGCGCAGAAATAAGCCAGCTGCAGAATGCGAATGAAGCGGCTCCGCTCATCCCCACCACCTCCGCCCGCCGTTCGCGGCAAGGCGCAGGCCCGGTAATCCGGCATCCAGGACCAGGCTGGCACCAGCAGCACCAACGCCACCAGCCCATAGATCACCCACTGCTGATCCCAGGTGAAAGGTTCCTTGATCAGCTCTGCAACGACCGCCGTCAGCACAATTCCGAGCCCGATGCCGGAGAAGAAGACACCAAGCTCGGACTTCTGATTGTTCTTGATCAGCCAGCTCATAAGCAGGCCGGCGCCCAACAACATGCCTGCCGAGGTGCTCAGCCCGGAGATAAAACGCAGCACGAACCACAACCACACATTGGTGGTGTATCCCATGAGAATCGTCGAAATCACCGCAACCACAAGCCCGAGCTGGTACAGTCTTACCTTGAGCCCGAGATCACTGATCCGGGTGATAAGTAACGCACCGGTGAGGTAGCCGGCGTAATTCACCGTCGCCAGCATGCCTACCACGGATTTGCTCAGACCCAGCGCCGCGACCATCTCGGGAATCATCGGGGTGTAGGAGAACCGTGCAATACCCACCATGACCACAACGGCGATCACACTGGCGGCCAGTACTTTCATTGTTTCCTTCGGTTTCACGGAATTTCCTCAAGACGGGACGCGTGCGCTGACTCCGGCAAGCCTGGATTTGGAACACGGAAGCGTTCTTTCGGTCCCTTGACTTTGTATCACGATGGCGATCAAAACTAGCAATACCGAAACAGAAGTCAAGGGAACACGGTTATTATCACCACGGCGGACACTGCTCCGGCCCGGAGCCAGAAGACATGATTGCAATTAACAGAGAATCACGGCTATCAAATATCGACCAGATCAACTAGTATAGTGTCGAATAACGCATTGCTCAGCGATGCACCTCCTCCCCCGAATTCCGAGTACATTAATGTCTGAATTGTCTTTTGCCGAACTCGGCCTGGATCCAGCTGTCCTTGAAGCTGTTGCCGCCGTCGGCTACGAAAAACCTTCTCCCATACAGGCCCAGACTATTCCTGCGCTGCTGGCTGGCAAACATTTGCTGGGTGTCGCCCAGACCGGCACCGGCAAGACAGCCGCTTTTGCGCTGCCGCTGCTGAGCCGTATTGACGCTTCCCTCATGGAGCCGCAGATCCTGGTGCTGGCGCCCACACGGGAGCTGGCCATTCAGGTGGCCGAGGCGTTTACCACCTATGCCAGCAAGTTCCGCAACTTTCATGTACTGCCCATTTACGGCGGCCAGGATTTCTTCCCCCAGATCAAGGGCCTGCGCCGTGGTGCCCAGGTGATCGTGGGCACTCCCGGCCGCATGCTGGACCATCTGCGCAAGGGCACCCTGAAGCTCGACAGCCTCAAGGCGCTGGTACTGGACGAAGCCGACGAAATGCTTCGCATGGGCTTCATTGATGACGTGGAAGCGATTCTGGCAAAAACACCGGACAACTGTCAGCGCGCCCTGTTCTCCGCAACCATGCCACCGCAGATCAAGAAAGTCGCCCAGACCTATCTGCGCGATGCCACGGAAGTGAAGATCGAGAGCGAGACCCGCACGGTTGAGCGCATTTCCCAGTTCGTATTGCCGGTGTATGCAGAGCGCAAGCTGGATGCCCTGACTCGCATCCTGGAAGTAGAGCCGCTGGACGCTGCCATCGTTTTCGTGCGCACCAAGGCGGAAACCACGCTGCTGGCGGAAAAACTGTCAGCCCGTGGCCACGCAGTGGCACCGCTGAACGGTGACCTGAACCAGCGCCAGCGCGAGCAGACGGTGGACGACCTCAGGCGCGGCAAGAAAGATATCATCGTGGCTACGGACGTCGCAGCGCGCGGCCTGGACGTGCCCCGTATTACCCACGTCATCAACTACGACGTACCCTACGATACCGAGGCCTATATTCACCGGGTTGGCCGCACCGGCCGTGCCGGCCGTGAAGGCAAGGCGATTCTGCTGGTAACTCCCCGCGAGCGCAGCTGGTTGCGGACACTTGAGCGGGCCACCAACTCGCCGATGGAATCCTACCAGCTGCCCTCGCCCGTCGAACTCAAGAAAATGCGCGAGGAGCAGTTTGAAACCCAACTGCTGGGTTTCGCCGAGGATGGCAAACTGGCCAAGGCCATGGCGCTGCTGGATGAGATTGCCGAGCGCAATGAGATGGATACGGCCATGGTAGCCGGTGCCCTGGCCTGCTGGCTGGAAGCATCCCAGCCGGGCTCGCTGCCGCTGGACCAGCCGGAGGCCCTGCCTGAGATCTCAGCCACCGCGCCGCCGCGCCGTGACCGGGACCGTAAAGGTGGCGGTGGTGGCCGTCCCGGTGGCAAGCCGGGATACAAGCCCGGTTTCAAGAAAGGCCCCAAGGGCCGCGGAGGCCCCGCCCCGAAGGGCAAGCCCCCGGGTAAAGGCGGCAAGCCAGCCGGCAAACGCCCGTCCCGTCAGGACTGACTCAGGCGTTTAAGACTAAGTCAGTCGCTGATAGACGACGAAGCTGTAGTCATAAGGGTTGTTGTCGGACGCGGAGAAATCCTCCCGTCCGATTTCTTCCCACTGATCCCAGTCCACTTCCGGAAAAAAGGCATCTCCCTCGATTTCGGCATGTACCTGGGTGATGTAAATCCTGTCCACGATTGGCAGGGCTTCAGCGTAAATCTGCCCGCCGCCAATAATCATTACTTCGTCCCCACCCTCGATTTCCGCCTGCGCCTCGGCTTTGACCAACGCGTCATCGAGTGACTTTGCCGCCACGGTTCCGGCCGGCGCTTCCCATTCCGGATTCCGCGAAATCACCACGTTCATCCTTCCCGGCAACGGCCGACCAATAGAATCCCAGGTTTTCCGCCCCATGATGATGGGCTTGCCCATGGTGGCCTGCTTGAAGTACTTCAGATCCCCCGGCAGATACCATGGCAGCTTGTTGTTACGGCCGATGACCCGGTTCCGGGACATGGCCACTATGAGAGCTTTCCTCATTGTTTGTTTATCCTCTTGCCTGGGAGCTCCGGATCCGGGGCCCTCGGGATTTTCGGGCTGCAAGAGGGCAGGAAGACGTGCCCAAAAAGCGCCTCAAGGCATCCATGCTCGGCTTGGGCTCCGCCATCCATGGCTCCGCACATTTTTGGGCACGTCTTCCCGCCCTCTCGCGATTCGACAATGCCATCAGCTGACTCACAGACACTACGGCATGACGTTCTGATTTAGACTCAGTTAAAATAGGTATCCCAGTTTGACCCCACCTTCCTGAAAATCGATCTCAACTATCCGATCACACTGCAGCGGGTGGGGACTTCCGAAAATGTGCGGAGCCAAGGATGGCGGAGCCCAAGCCGCACACGGACGTCTCGAGGCGTTTTTCGGAAGTCCCCACCCGCTGCACTGCAGACGCCAGAATAAGAGGACCGGTCCCAGCTAGAGATCAAATAGCAATGGGTGCCTTAATCCCGGGGTAAGGGTCATACCCCTCAAAGTCGAAATCCTCCAACGCGTACCCGAAGATCGACGCAGGTTTCCGTTTGATCACCAGTTCCGGCAACGGCCGGGGCGTCCGTTTCAGTTGTTCAAACACGATGTCGTCGGTCAGGTGGTTCTGGTACAGATGGCAATCACCAAACGTATGCACAAACTCGCCAACGCCCAGATCGCACTGCTGGGCGATCATGTGGGTTAATAGCGCATAGGACGCGATGTTGAACGGCACGCCCAGAAACAGATCGGCGCTGCGCTGGTAGAGCTGGCAGGAGAGTCTGCCGTCGGCGACGTAGAACTGGAACAGACAGTGGCACGGCGCCAGTGCCATGCGGCCCTGACGGACATTGTCCTGGGGGCTGATGGATTCGTCCGGAAGTTCGGCCGGGTTCCAGGCGGAAACGATCAGCCGGCGGGAGTTGGGCTTGTTGCGGATCTGGTCGATTACATCGCTGATCTGATCGACAGTGCCGCCATCCGGGCACTGCCAGCTGCGCCACTGCTTGCCGTAGATAGGGCCCAGGTCGCCGTTTTCCAGGGCCCATTCGTTCCAGATGGAGACCTTACGCTGTTTCAGCCAGTTGTTGTCAGTGGAGCCCTCCAGGAACCACAGCAGCTCCTGGATGATGCTGCGCAGGTGGACTTTCTTGGTGGTAACCAGCGGAAAACCTTCCCGCAGGTCGAAGCGGATCTGGCGGCCAAAAACGGAGCGGGTGCCGACGCCGGTACGGTCGCCGCGGTCCATGCCATTGTCCACCACGTCTTTCATCAGGTCGAGATAGGCTTTCATTCAGCGTTTCTCCGGTAAGCAAATACGATCAGCCCGGCACCGGCCAGGATCATCGGGAACGACAGAACCTGCCCCATGGTAAGCCAGTCGAAGGCCAGATAACCAAGCTGGGGGTCGGGCTGGCGAACGAACTCCACCAGGAAGCGGAACACGCCATAACACGCAAGGAACAGGCCGGATACCGCCATGCGGGGCCGGGGTTTTGAGGAAAACCACCACAGGATAATGAAAAATACCACGCCTTCGAGGGCGAACTGATATAGCTGGGAGGGGTGGCGTGCCAGGGCGTCGGGGGCAGTGCGGAAAACCATGCCCCAGGGCAGGTCTGTGGGCTTACCCCAGAGTTCGCCATTGATGAAATTGCCGATGCGCCCGGCGCCGAGGCCAACCGGCACCAGCGGTGCGACGAAATCGGCAATTTGCCAGAAGGTGCGGTCCACTTTGCGACCAAACCACCACATGGCAAACATCACGCCCAGCAGGCCGCCGTGAAAGGACATCCCGCCCTCCCAGACCCGCAACAACATCAATGGGTCGGACGTGAAGGCGCCAAAATTGTAGAAGATCACATAACCGAAGCGGCCACCGAGTATGACGCCAAGGGCAATGTAGAAAAGCATGTCACCCAGCTGGGCCTCGGTGATCGGTGACCAGGGTTTGCGGGCGCGGATGCGGCCCAGCCACCAGCCAACGAGAAAACCAACCAGGTAGGTCAGGCCATACCAGTGAATTTTCAGCGGCCCGATGGCGATGGCCACCGGATCGATTTGCGGATGCTGAAGCATCAATAACCCCTCAGGTCATAACAGAAAACGGATACCCACCAGGATTAACACCAGGGCAAATATTTTTTTGAGCAGCGCCGCATCAAGACGGTGCGCCAGATTAGCGCCGACCCGGGCGAACAATATACTGGTCAGGATAATACCCAGAAACGCGGGCAGGTAGATAAAACCCACACTGAGGTCCGGCAGGTGCGGGTTCTGCCAGCCAGTGCCAATGTTGGTAAGTGCCCCTGCAACCGCAATGGGCAGGCCACAGGCGGCGGAGGTTCCCACAGCCTGCTGCATGCGGACATTGCACCAGCTCAGGAAGGGAACCGTCAGAGTGCCACCACCGATACCGAAAATGGCGGATGCCCAGCCAATACCCGCTCCAGCGCCACCCAACCCGGCAGCGCCGGGCACATCGCGACCGGGTTTCGGGTTTACTTCCAGAAGCATTTTCAGCGCCACCAGAATGACAAACACACCGATGATCAGTTCCAGGGCGTCGCCACTGAGCATGGAGGCCGTCCAGGCGCCCAGTATCGCACCGATCACGATACCGGCAACCATCGGCCGGAAAATGTCCCAGCGAATGGCCTGATGCAAGTGATGGGACCTGATGGAACTGCCCGACGTGAACACAATGGTTGCCAGCGACGTCCCCACGGCGAGGTGAGCAACAATTTCACCATTGATTCCCTGCAGGCCAAAACTGAAGATCAGCACTGGCACAATAACCAGGCCACCGCCAATACCAAACAGGCCGGCCATGGTGCCCGCCAGGGCGCCCAGAGCCAGATAGAGACCAGTTACAGCAATCAGGGTCATACTTAGCCACGCGCAGAGAACAGAACAGGCTGGTATGATACACACCGACGCACCTTTGTTCACTCGTGATGGATGGGCCAGCCTCATGTGCCTTATTGTTTTTTCCCTGCGACAGCACCCCGACTTCCCGCTGGTGGTGGCCGCCAACCGTGACGAGTTCTTTCAGCGCCCCACTGCTGCCATGGACTGGTGGACCAGCGAAACCGCCGGGCGGGAGGTACTTGCCGGTCGCGATCTGCTCTCCGGCGGTACCTGGCTCGCCGTCGACATCAAAGGCCGGGTATCAGCTGTCACCAATGTGCGGGAAGCTTCGCCGGTACCAGGCCCGAAGTCGCGGGGTGAGCTTCCCCTGCTGGCCCTTGCCGACGAGACCGGGACCCCCGAATCCCTGATACGGGAACAGAAGAATCAGTATTCAGGATTCAATCTGGTCAGCCTGAATACACAGCACGGCTGGTATTTCAGTAATCACGATGCCCACGCCGGGCGCCATGTCCATCGCGGCACCTACGGTCTCAGCAATCATTTGCTGCAAACGCCCTGGCCCAAACTGCTCCGGCTCAGGAATTCGGTGACCGGGCTGCTTGCCAGCGCTCGTCCGGGAACCACAGCCGAACTCCATCAGAACCTGATTGAGCGGCTGTATGACACCACTCCGGCGCCCGACCGCGAACTGCCGGACACCGGTGTCGGCCTCGATAGAGAACGATTTTTGTCGTCCCCCTTCATTATCGGCAAAGATTACGGCACCCGCGCCACCACCGTGGTTACTGCCAGCGCCTCCGGAGAGATCCGCGTGACAGAGCAGGAATGGGGCCCGGAGGGTAAAAAGCAGGACACCAGAGCATTCTGTTGGCAGCAGCCGGCCTGAAGCTTTGGTATAATCCGCGAAATTCCGCCAAGCAACCGGAGGCCGTGTATGGCCGGTGAGAAAAGCACGACGTCCATCGCCGACTTTGAAAAGTCCCTGGATGAGCTGGAAAAACTGGTCCGTGATCTGGAACAGGGTGAACTGTCCCTGGAGCAGTCACTGACGGCATTCGAACGCGGCGTAAAGCTCACTCGGGAGTGCCAGCAGGCGCTCAGGACAGCGGAACAGCGAGTGGAACAGCTGGTTGAAAACAGCGATGGAACACTGCAAACCAGGCCCTTTACCCCGGACGAATCTGCCTGATGTCAACGCCGAACACCCGCCTGACAATCTTTCTGCAGCAATGCCGCAACCGGATCGACGCCGAACTGGAGCGTCAACTTTCCGCTTCCGGCAATGGCTCTGATCGCCTGGAACAGGCCATGAGGTACAGTGTGCTGGGAGGCGGCAAACGTATTCGCCCGGCGCTGTGCCTGGCGGCAGCCACAGCTGTGGGTCAGTCACAGGACAATGCGGTTATCCCGGCCTGTACCCTGGAACTGATCCACGCCTATTCACTGATTCACGATGACCTGCCGGCCATGGACGATGACGAACTGCGCCGGGGCCGCGCCACCACCCATATCGCTTTCGATGAAGCCACCGCTATTCTGGCCGGCGATGCGCTGCAAACCATGGCCTTCGGCCTGCTGGCAGAAGCACCGGGACTGGATGGCCAGGTCCGGCTGGCGATGATCACGGAGCTGGCTTCTGCCAGCGGGCACCGGGGCATGGTGGGTGGCCAGGCCATAGACCTGGAGTCGGTCGGCAAGAGCCTCATCATTGACCAGCTGGAGAGAATGCATCGCCACAAGACCGGTGCGCTGATTGCCGCCAGCGTGCGAATGGGGGCGCTGACCGCCACCAAAGTCAGTGACGACCAGCTGGCAGCGCTTACCCTTTACTCACAGACTCTGGGGCTTGCTTTCCAGGTACAGGACGATCTTCTGGATATCGAAGGTGACACCACCGTGATTGGCAAGCCCCAGGGGTCGGATCTGGCTCGCGCCAAGCCTACCTACCCTTCCCTGCTTGGCACCGCCGGCGCCAGAGATTACCTGTCACAGCTGCTGCACTCCTCGCTTTCGAGCCTGGACGGATTTGGCAAGGAAGCTGACATACTCAGGGACATGGCCGGTTACGTGGTGGCCCGCACCCATTGAACCATCACGGCACTGGCATGCACACTGATCACCGGGAACTGGCGAACCCCGAGTGGCTCGATCAGTATGAAACCGGGCCCCTTCGTCCCCTATAATAGTCAGCAGTCACATTTTTGAACCATCCGGAAAAGACCCGAGCAGATGCAGGACACATATACTTTCAAGGAAATCCCGTCAAAACGGCCTAACACGCCGCTTCTGGACAGGATTGAGATTCCGGCACAGCTGCGAGAGCTGGCAGATGACCAGCTGACGCAGCTGGCGCGGGAGCTGCGCGCGTTCCTGCTCTGGTCCGTGGGACAAACCGGTGGCCATTTCGGCGCCGGCCTTGGCGTCCTGGAACTGACGGTCGCCCTGCATTACGTGTTCAATACACCGGAAGACCGCCTGGTGTGGGATGTCGGCCATCAGGCCTATCCCCACAAGATCCTCACCGGTCGCCGCGAACGCATGAACAGTATTCGCCGCAAGGGTGGACTGGCAGGTTTCCCGAAACGTGCCGAAAGTGAATACGACACCTTTGGAGTGGGGCATTCCAGCACCTCCATCAGTGCTGCCCTCGGCATGGCCATTGCCTCCCGCATGCAGGGAACCGGCCGCAAGAGTATTGCCGTAATCGGTGACGGCGCCATGACTGCGGGAATGGCCTTTGAGGCACTGAACCATGCAGGCCACCTGCACGCCGACATGCTGGTTATTCTCAACGACAACGACATGTCAATTTCCCACAATGTTGGCGGGCTATCGAACTACTTTGCCAAATTGCTGGCGAGCCGCACTTACAACCAGGTACGCGACAGCAGCAAACGGGTGCTACAGGGGGCGCCTCACCTGATGGCGCTGGCGCGCAAGACCGAGGAACACTTCAAGGGCATGATTGCCCCGGGCACCCTGTTCGAGGAGCTTGGTTTCAATTACATCGGGCCCATCGACGGTCACGACCTGCCACTGCTGGTGGAAACCCTGGAAAATATCCGCGAGCTGGACGGCCCGCAGTTTCTCCACGTGGTAACCACCAAAGGCAAGGGCTTCGCTCCCGCCGAAGCCGACCCGATTGGCTACCATGCCATTAACAAGATCGAACCGGTACCCGCCAGCAAACCGGAACCGGTGGCTCCCAAACCGTCGAAGCCGAAATACGCCAACGTCTTTGGCCAGTGGTTATGTGATGCCGCGGAAGCGGACGAACGCATTGTGGGCATTACTCCGGCCATGTGTGAAGGTTCTGACCTGCTGGCGTTCTCCCAACGCTTCCCGGACCGGTATTTTGATGTGGCCATTGCCGAGCAGCATTCGGTCACCCTGGCTGCCGGCCTTGCCTGTGACGGCGCCAAGCCGGTGGTTGCCATCTATTCCACGTTCCTGCAACGCGCCTACGACCAGTTAATCCACGATGTAGCCATACAGAATCTGGATGTATTGTTTGCCATCGATCGGGCTGGCCTGGTGGGGGAAGACGGGCCCACCCATGCCGGTGCTTTCGATATCAGCTACCTGCGGTGCGTACCCAATATGGTGGTGATGACACCGTCCAATGAAAACGAAACCCGTCAGTTACTGCATACCGGCATGATGCTCGAGGGTCCGGCAGCAGTGCGTTACCCACGCGGTACCGGCCCCGGTGCCGAGATTGTCCGCGAACTGGCCCCTCTGCCTGTTGGCAAAGGGCGGATGGTCAAAGAGGGCTCCGGGGTTGCGATTCTGAACTTCGGCACCCTGCTGACCCCTGCGCTTGAAGCCGCGGAGGCACTGGGCGCAACCGTGGCGGATATGCGCTTTGTAAAACCGCTGGATGAGGAACTGATTCTGTCACTGGCTGAGCAACACAAGCTGCTAGTCACCGTGGAAGAAAACGCCATCGCAGGTGGCGCTGGCAGCGCGGTGACGGAGTTTCTGAACAGCCGCGACGTCAGCCAGCCGGTGCTGCAGATCGGCCTGCCGGATACCTTTATCGACCACGGCAAACACGGTGAACTGCTGTCCTCCTGCGGCCTGGATGCAGAGGGCATCAGGCGGGCAATCGAAGGCCGCCTGGAGCGGATAAAATACAATCAGTCTCTCAAGGCTGTGAAGTAAGGGGCAGCGGTCAGTTTCAGACGGCGGGGTCGTCGTCCTGATGAGTCTCGAACCAGTGGCCGAGTTTGCTCTGCTTGGTATCCAGATAGTGCTCGTTGTGGGGGTTGCGCCCCACATGCAGCGGTACACGCTCGGCGATTTCAATACCGAGCTCGGTCAGCGCATCCACCTTGCGGGGGTTGTTCGTCATCAGTCTCAGGCTGCTAATGCCCAGGTGCTCCAGCATATCCCGGCACATGGTGTAGTCCCGCAGATCAGCGGCGAAACCGAGTTGTTCATTGGCTTCGACCGTATCGGCACCCTGATCCTGCAGATTATAGGCACGAATCTTGTTCAGCAGGCCGATGCCCCGGCCTTCCTGGCGCAGGTACATCAGCATACCCCGGCCCTCGCGCGCAATGCTGCGCAACGCCTCTTCGAGCTGATAACCACAGTCACACCGCATGCTGTAGAGCGCATCGCCGGTCAGGCACTCGGAGTGTGTCCGCGCCAGCATCGGCTCGGGGCTGCCAAGATCACCCAGCGTGAGCGCCACATGCTCCTTTCCGGTGTCCGGCTCTTCAAAGCCGTGCATGTCGAAAACGCCGAAAGGGGTAGGCAACCGGCATGTCTGGATGTAACGAACGGCCACAGTGCTTCCTCGTGGTTCAGTCAATCGGGCCGCGCATTCTATCACGCGGCCACCGTCCGGGCGTAGTCTCTGCACGGTCATTCCTCCGGTATCACTGGTAAGCAGAGTTTACGAACCGGAGTCTGAAGCGGACCAGTGACCACTGCGACCGCCTTTCTTTTCCAGCAGGCGGACATTATCCACCACCATGCCCCGATCGACCGCCTTGCACATGTCGTAGAGAGTCAGTGCGGCCACGCTGGCAGCTGTCAGGGCCTCCATTTCGACGCCCGTCTGCCCGGACAGCTTGCACAGGGTGACGATATGAACCGAAGCACCATCATCGCCCGGCGTGAGCTCCACTTTGACAGAGGTCAGGTTCAGGGCGTGGCACAAGGGGATCAGGTCGTGGGTTTTCTTGGCGGCCATAATGCCTGCCACCCGAGCGACCGCCAACACGTCCCCTTTGGGATGCTGCCCCTCCACAATCATCGCCAGGGTTTCAGGTGCCATTCTGATCAACGCTTCAGCTCTGGCCTCACGTTCGGTGGTCGCCTTGGAGGTGACGTCGACCATCCGTGCGGCGCCTTTTTCATCGAGATGGGTCAGTTTGCTCACAGCTTCTCCAGAGATCGTCGAGTGGATGTTAACTTCGCTATCATACCAGAGCGCGCAGGCTCTGCGGCCTGGTCAATATCAGAGGTCTGGCCACCAGAAACTGATACCGGCAATACCCTGGGCGCCAGCCCTGCGAGCTTCAGCAATATCCGTCAACGAGAGACCGCCCAGAGCAAAGACAGGGACTGTCGAGGCTGCCACCAACTCCCGGAAACGGCGCCAGCCGATGCCGGTCGCGCCAGGATGAGACGGTGTGGGCATCACCGGGCCAAGGGTAATGAAATCTGCCTGCAACTGGCAGGCATGGGCAATTTCCTGCTCATTGTGACAGGAAACCGCCAGCAGATAACCGTCAGGGACAGGCCGGGCGGAATGCTGTCTGGCTTCATGCCAGGGCAGATGCAGGCCGCAAGCGGCCGGGAAATGCTCAAGCAGGGATGCCGAACCATGCAGCAGCAGCTTCACACCACTCGCCCTGCAGGCCTCCAGTGACCAGGCTGCAAGCTGTGCATAGGCATCGCCCCCCAGGTTCGGCGCCCGAAGCAGACACAGCTGCGGTTTTGCAGTACGCAACCCCTGTTCCAGCTGCCTCAGGTACCCCGTCGCATCGGCTGCAGCGCCGGTAATGGCGTATTGGTGGGGCAGGCGCAAGGCCCGGATGATCGGACGATTGGCAGCAGGGAAGTCGGCATCGGCCAGATCGCGGACATCGAGCCAGCGTATCTCCTGCCCTTCGCGGCCCTCAGGGCTACCCTGGGCTGAGGAGGTTGTCCAGACATCAAGAAATACCTGCTTGTCACCATAATCGTGGCGGATCTCGATCACCGGTTCCAGGGCGTCCGGCGCAATACGTAACCCGGTTTCCTCACGGATCTCCCTTACCAGGGCCTGCTGAACGGTTTCACCAGCTTCAACCTTGCCGCCGGGAAACTCGAGCAGCCCACCCTGGTGGACATGGTCCGGACGGCGGGCAATCAGCACCTTTCCCTGGCGAAAGATAACTCCAACTGCGACGTGTATTTCCCGGACAGCCGTCATGGTCAGGTGCGGTACTCGGCATTAATGGTGATATAATCGTGGGAAAAGTCGCAGGTCCACACCCGCTCCATGACATCACCCCGCCTGAGGTCAATGTGAATGGTAATTTCCTCGCCATCCATCACCGCCTGGCCCCGGGATTCGCTGTAATCGCCGGCGCGGCCACCGTTGCGCACCAGGCAGACGTCCCCCAGCCAGATCTCAAGGGCGTTCAGGTCCAGGCCATCCACACCGGCACGTCCTACAGCCGCCAGGATCCGGCCCCAGTTGGGATCGGACGCGAACAGCGCGGTCTTCACCAGGGGCGAGTGGGCAACGGTGTAGGCGACGTCCAGCGCCTCCTGGACCGAACCCGCCCGGCTGACTTCAATGGTTACAAACTTGGTGGCGCCCTCCCCGTCCCGGACAATGGCATGCGCCAGCTCCAGGAACACCTCTTGCAGTGCGCCCCTGAGTTTTGGCAGGCAGGCGCTGTCAGCCGTGATCTCAGGACCACCATATTGGCCGCTGGCGATCAGCATACAGGCATCGTTGGTGGAGGTGTCGCCGTCAATGGTAATGCGGTTGAAGGACTTTTCTCCCAACTCGGAGGCAAGCGTCGACAACACATCCGCCGAGATGTTGGCGTCGGTGGCAATAAAACCCAGCATGGTGGCCATGTTCGGGCGAATCATGCCAGCGCCCTTGCTGATACCTGAAATAGATACCGTGTATCCGTCCAGGTCGATCTGGCAGCTTGCACCCTTGGGGCGGGTATCCGTGGTCATGATCCCGGAGGCCGCTTCCGCCCAGTGGGACTCCGATACATCCGCCATCGCCTGCGGCAACGCACTTATGATCTTCCCAACCGGTAGTGGCTCACCAATGACACCGGTGGAAAACGGCAACACAGAGCCCGGAACAACACCAGCCTGGTCTGCCAGCGCCTGACAACAGGTCTGGGCGTCCTCCAGGCCCTGCTCACCGGTGCCGGCATTGGCATTGCCGGTATTGATCAACAGGTAACGGGGGGCATCACTGGCTAGATGACGGCGGGCGATATGAACCGGCGCCGCGCAGAACTGGTTGCGGGTAAAGATACCAGCCACCCGGCTGCCCGGCGCCAGCTCCATAACCACCAGATCCTTTTTGCCCGGCTTCTTGATACCCGCGCTACCGATGCCCAGCTTCACGCCGGCAATCGGGAAAAATCTCGGCAAGGTTCCTGGACCAACTGCCATTTTTACTCTCCTGTCATCAACAGCTACCAAACGAAAAACCCGCAGCCTGAGCGGATCAGAGTGCGGGTCGTTATGCTACTGATCAGTACCGGAAATCAGCTGACCTTTCCACAGCACTGCTTGTATTTCTTGCCGGACCCGCACGGACATGGCTCGTTGCGCCCCACTTTTCTGTCCTGCCGGACAAAGGTTTCCGGGGTGCCCTGCGGTTGTGCACCGGCAGCACCGGCAGTGTCATCCTGCTTCTGGCCGGTAATGCTGGTTTCATCATGACGCAGACGCGCCTGAGCGAGTTCACGTTCAAGCTCTTCCTTGCGGCGACGCTCCACTTCCTCCATTTCTTCACGGCTCTGCACGCGAACATGGGAAAGCACCCGCACCACATCACGTTTCATGGTTTCCAGCATGGTCTCGAAGAGGTTGAACGCTTCACGCTTGTATTCCTGCTTGGGGTTCTTCTGGGCGTAGCCACGCAGGTGTATACCGCGGCGCAGATGATCCATGTTCGACAGGTGTTCCTTCCACAGGGTATCGAGCACCTGCAGGAAGACCTGCTTCTCGAACTTGCGCATGGGTTCGGAACCGGCAATCTCTTCCTTGGCTTCGTAGGCTGCCACGATTTCATCGAGAATCCGTTGGCGCAGATTTTCCTCGAACAGCTTGCTGTCTTCGTCCAGCCACTTCTGAATCGGCAGGTTAATGGCCATTTCCGACTGCAGCTGGTTTTCAAGACCCGGCACATCCCACTGCTCAGGCATGCTTTGCGGCGGAATGAATTCGCTGATCAACGAGTCGACTACATCCTCGCGGATGGTCTTGATCATGTCGGAAATATCTTCCGACGACATCACTTCATTACGCTGGTCGTAGATTACCGTGCGCTGGTCATTGGCCACATCGTCGTATTCCAGCAGGGTTTTCCGCATATCGAAGTTGCGGCCTTCGACCTTGCGCTGGGACTTTTCAATAGCGTTGGTGACCATGCGGTGCTCAATGGCCTCGCCCTTCTTCATGCCCATGGCCTGCATCAGACTCTTCACCCGGTCTGGAGCGAAGATACGCATCAGGTTGTCTTCCAGGGACAGGAAGAAACGCGACGAACCCGGGTCGCCCTGACGGCCGGCACGACCACGAAGCTGATTGTCGATCCGGCGGGATTCGTGTCGCTCGGTGCCAATGATGTGCAGGCCGCCGGCTTCCAGAACCTGGTTGTGACGCTCGGTCCATTCCGCCTTGATGCGGGCCACTTCTTCTTCGGTGGGATTGTCCAGACCCGCGACCTCGAACTCCCAGTTGCCGCCCAGCACGATGTCCGTGCCACGACCGGCCATGTTGGTGGCAATGGTAACAGCGCCCGGACGACCGGCCTGGGCGATGATCTGGGCCTCGCTCTCATGCTGCTTGGCGTTAAGGATCTTGTGATCAATCCGCGATTTCTTCAGTAGCATGGACAGCAGTTCGGACGCCTCGATAGAGGCAGTACCCACCAGGATGGGCCGGCCCTCGGCAGTGACGTCCTTGATCTCGTCAATGATGGCGTGGAATTTTTCTTCCTCGGTCAGGTAGATCAGGTCGTTATAGTCGATCCGCTGAATCGGCTTGTTGGGCGGAATAACGACAACGTCCAGGCCGTAGATCTGGCGGAACTCGAACGCTTCAGTATCGGCGGTACCGGTCATACCTGCCAGCTTGTCATACAGACGGAAATAGTTCTGGAAAGTGGTGGAGGCCAGAGTCTGGCTCTCTGCCTGGATACGGACACCTTCCTTGGCTTCGATCGCCTGGTGCAACCCCTCACTCCAGCGGCGGCCCGGCATGGTGCGACCAGTGTGCTCATCCACGATCACCACCTGGTCACCCTGGACGATATAATCCACATCTTTCTGGAACAGGTGATGCGCCCTGAGAGCCGAGTGGATATGATGCAACAGGCTGAGATTGGCGGCGGAATAAAGGCTCTCGCCTTCCTTCAGCAGGCCCCGCTCAAGCAGCAGTTCTTCCACTCTCTCATGGCCTTTTTCGGTCAACTCTACCTGACGGGATTTTTCATCAATGGTGAAGTCGCCACTGGGCTCAGCTTCTTCTTCACTGACTTCGCCCTGTTCAAGTCTTGGCACCAGTTCGTTGATTGCCTGGTAGAGTTTCGAGCTGTCTTCGGCGGCGCCGGAAATAATCAGCGGTGTACGGGCCTCATCAATGAGGATGGAATCCACTTCGTCCACGATGGCAAAGTGCAGGCCACGCTGCACCTTGTCTTCGGTGCTGAACGCCATGTTGTCCCGCAGGTAATCAAAGCCGAACTCGTTGTTGGTACCGTAAGTGATATCGGCCTGATAGGCAGCCCGCTTTTCTTCCTGGGGCTGACCAGCCGCTACCACACCCACCTGAAGGCCGAGGAAGCGATACAGCTTGCCCATCCAGTCCGCATCACGGCGAGCCAGATAATCGTTTACCGTCACCAGGTGCACGCCTTTTCCGGTCAGGGCGTTCAGATAAACCGCCAGCGTCGCCACAAGGGTTTTACCCTCGCCGGTTTTCATCTCGGCAATCCGGCCCTCGTGGAGGGTAATACCACCGACCATCTGCACGTCATAATGACGCATACCCATCACCCGCCGGCTGGCCTCCCTGGTGGTGGCAAAAGCCTCCGGAAGCAATGCATCAAGGCTTTCGCCCTCATCGTACCGGCGACGGAATTCCGCCGTCTTGCCCTGCAACTCGGTGTCCGACAAATTGCCATACTGCTCTTCAAGTTCATTAATGCGCGAGACAGTTTTGCGCATTCGCTTGATTTCTCTGGCGTTCTTACTGCCGAACATCTTGGTTGCAAGCTTTGTGAACATAGACCACTGCTTCTTTGATTAAACGGAGGAAGCCGGCATTCTAACCTTATTTCGCAGCAGTACAAAAGTCAGGCCTCACAGAAGCCTGTCACTACGCTGAAAAGATTGAAAAAAAGGTGTTGAGCCGGGCGCAACAGGGGCGAGTCGGGCGGCGTCCTGTGCAGCTGGCCAAGCCGCTTAGCGGCTGGCTCGCTTGATATAGGTTTCCGGATTTTCGGACTTGCCGTTTCGAATCACTTCAAAATGCACATGGGGGCCGGTAGAGCGCCCTGTACTTCCCATCAGAGCCAGAACCTCACCCTTCTGGACAACGTCCCCCACCTTTACCTTGATCGTCTTGGCATGGGCGTAACGGGTCACCAGGCCGTCACCGTGGTCGACCTCCACCAGATTGCCATAGCCGTAGCGCTCATCGGCATAGGTGACAACCCCACCCGCAACGGAAATTATATCACTTCCGTCCTTGCCCGCCAGATCCACTCCGGCATGCCAGGTACGCTTTCCGGTAAAGGGATCCGAACGGTAACCATACTTGGAGGACAGCCAGCCCCAGGTAATCGGGCGACCCTGTACGTAGAGTTCTTTCTCAAGCTTCTGGCGGGAGGTGACCATATCCAGCATACGCAGTTGTTGTTCGCGGTCTTCAATACGTTTTGCCAGCCGGTCAATCATACCGGTGAGCTCAGGGGCCGTGAAGGAGTCGCCATCGAGACTGTCTTCAGGACCACCCACCGCAGCCGGCTGATCAAAATCGAATTCGTCACTGGCCACAAGGCCGGATTCCACGAAGCGCTGCCCGAGCGCATCCAGGCGAAGCAGGCGTCCCTGCATTTCGCCCAGCCGAAGTGTCAGGGCATCCACCTGCTGCTGGACGTTGTATTCTATTTGCGCAAGTTCGCTTTTCTGTTCACTCAGTTTCGAGCGCCATTCTGACACCAGTTCCGACTCTCCGGGCTCAGACTGCTCAATCTGCCCCAGGGCCACCTGGTAACCGGACCAGCCTGCCAGTGCGAGAAGGGCGGTTACGAAAAAAACCAGTCCGGCCGCAACCGGAGCGTTTATCGAAACGGCGCGCGATTTTCCATGATACTTGCCAACGAGGATAATATTCATATGGTCTTCTGGTTTCATCGGGACACAACCTGATCCTGTGGTGTTGCGTCCTGAGTGTTCTGACTGGGTCTGCCGGGGCATCCTTTGCCAGATTGCGGAGGTCCTCTCCGTCTACTCAATCCGGGGCAGCATAAAACCGCGTCTGAATACGCACGTGCCGTCCGTCGCAACGCCTGCAATTTGATAAACTAGCAGTTACCCGTGGACATACACGCGTCAAGCAATGTAAAACGAGTGTAATACAGGCGCTGCCTATTAAACGTACGAAAGTGTAACCAATCGTTACCGTTGTCGTCGAGAATTACTGATTGCCATGAAAAAGAAAACCGACCTCGAACTGACTCCGGACAGCTTCTCCAGGGCCTCAACCCTGCGGGAACTGATGGCAAAGGCCCAGCATCATGCCGAGGCCGAGCGGATGGTTATCGCAGCATTGCCGGAGAGCCTGGCCAAAGGCACCCGTTTTGTCAGCTGCAAGGAAGGTGAGCTGGTACTTTCCGCTGCAGCGGCTACCACCGCCAGCCAGATCCGTTTCCGTCAACATGAAATCATGGAAGAACTGCGCAAACAGGAACTGTTCCGTTTCGTGTGGAAACTGAAGGTCAAAGTTGCGCCACCCCGGTTCAGCGAACGTCCGCGGGCAAAAATGACACCCCTGAGTAACGAAAATGCCCGGCTCCTCAAAGAGGAGGCCGGGCACACGAAGGACAAACAATTACGCGAGGTTCTCGAAAAACTCGCAAGCCACGTCCGGGATTAAGGCGTCCTGCCTCAGCCCGCCGCCAGCACAGGTTTCATATAGGAAATCGGAGCAGCTGCCTCATCGTCGAAGGTAACCACTTCCCACGCATCCTCTTCCGCCCTGAGCTTGCGCAACAGCTTGTTATTCAGGTCGTGGCCGGATTTGATACCACGGAACTCGCCAATCAGGCTGTTACCCAACTGGTAGAGGTCACCAATGGCATCCAGCAGTTTATGCTTGACGAATTCATCATCGTACCGCAGCCCGTCTTCATTGAGGATCTTGTAGTCATCAACGACGATGGCGTTATCCACGCTTCCGCCCAATGCCAGGTTCATCGCCCGCAGCTTCTCGATGTCGCGCATGAAGCCGAAGGTCCGTGCGCGGCTGACTTCCTTAACAAAAGACGTGCTGGAGAAGTCAACAGTCGCTGTCTGGGCGCGCCCCTTGAATACAGGGTGATCGAAGTCGATGCCGAAACTCACCTTGAAGCCTTCGAATGGCAGCAGGGTCGCCTTCTTGTCACCTTCCTCAACCGTCACTTCACGCTTGATGCGGATAAATCGCTTGGCTGCGTCCTGCTCGGCAATGCCGGCAGACTGAAGAAGGAACACAAAAGGTCCGGCTGAGCCGTCCATAATGGGCACTTCCGCCGCACTGAGTTCTACGAAGCAGTTATCGATCCCGAGACCAGCCATGGCTGACAACAAATGCTCTACTGTTGCAACCCGGACACCGTCTTTCAGCAGTGTCGTGGAAAGCATGGTCTCACCCACGTTTTCCGCACAGGCACGGATTTCGACCACAGGGTCAAGATCGGTGCGGCGGAATACGATGCCCGAGTCCACAGGCGCAGGCTTCAGGGTCAGGTAAACCTTTTCCCCCGAATGAAGCCCGACACCGGTAGCACGGATGGTGTTTTTGAGTGTCCGTTGTCTGATCATCGGTACATATTTCCGTCACATAAATGCGATATAGTCTGGGCAAAAATCTGCCCGGAGAATACCAGAAAGTAAAACTGAATACCATTTAACCAATCGTATCAATTCGTAACGACCGACGGGTTTGCCGGCACAAGGCCGGACTGATAGTCAGCACACGTCAATCAGCGAACATGGTTCCACCTATGAACGCATTTGCAACAGATTATCAGTCAGCCTGACGACGAAGGAATGCGGGAATATCGAGATAGTCGACCCCCTGCTCTTCACTGTCCTTGCTCTGATCGATCGCCACGTTGCCATGGGCCACAGCCCTGCGACGCAGCACAGCCGGACGATCAAGCTGGTTGTAATCTGTGGTGCCATCAAGGCTGCGCGTGTTGTCCACTACCTTGGTGGGCTTTTCACGATCACCACCCAGGCCGGTTGCAACCACTGTCACCTTGAGTTCGTCGGTCATGTCCGGGTCGATCACCGTACCCACCACGACGGTGGCAGAATCCGATGCGAATTCGCGAACAATATCGCCAACCTCGGAAAATTCACCCAGGTTGAGATCCATACCCGCAGTAATGTTGACCAGGATACCCTTGGCGCCCTGCAGGTTGATGTCCTCCAGCAACGGGCTGCGTATGGCGGCTTCTGCGGCTTCACGGGCCCGGTTCTCACCGGTGGCACGGGCGGTACCCATCATGGCATTGCCCATTTCCGACATGACAGTCTTTACGTCGGCAAAGTCCACATTAATCATTCCGTTGCGGGTAATCAGGTCCGCAATTCCCTGCACTGCCCCCAACAACACGTCGTTGGCCGAGGCAAAGGCGTCCAGCAGGCTGGTTTTCTTGCCCATCACCGCCAGCAACTTTTCGTTGGGGATGGTGATCAGCGAGTCAACGGTTTCTTCCAGTTCCTTGAGGCCCGAATCGGCAACGCTCATGCGCTTGCCACCTTCGAACATGAACGGCTTGGTGACCACGGCCACTGTCAGGATGCCCAGCTCACGGGCCACTTCTGCCACTACAGGAGCAGCACCGGTGCCGGTGCCGCCGCCCATGCCGGCGGTAATGAAGACCATGTCGGCACCTTTCAGCGCCTCGGCAATACGGTCACGGTCTTCCAGGGCCGATTGACGCCCGACTTCCGGGTTGGCGCCAGCACCCAGCCCCTTGGTGATGTTGCCACCAAGCTGGATGATCTGGCGTGCGTCCAGGTCCGTCAGGGCCTGGGCGTCGGTATTGGCGCAGATGAACTCCACACCTTCAATATCACTGTTGAGCATGTGGCGGACGGCATTACCGCCACCACCGCCAACTCCCACTACTTTAATGACAGCGTTCTGCTGGACATTATCGACGAGTTCAAACATTCCCCTACTCCTTCGTGCTGTTTATCAGCCTTTTCCAGACTGATTTTTCGAGATTATGATTTTCGAGATACCTTCGTGTACGTCTTCTGCCGGCTGCCGTCAGAAATGACCGGTAAACCAGCTTTTTATGCGCTCAAACAGCGTGGGTGCATCTTCACCCTTAAGCGCAGGCGCCCGCCCCAGATCCATCTGGCGGAAACCATGTATCAACAACCCCACGCCAGTGGCGTAGATCGGGTTATTGACCACCTCCGTCATGCCGGAAACCGCCTGCGGACAGGCCAGCCTTACCGGCATGTGGAAGATCTCCTCGGCCAGTTCCACCACACCTTCCATGGTGGAGGAACCGCCGGTAATCACCACACCGGCCGGGATAAGGTCTTCAAATCCCGACCGGCGAAGTTCCGACTGCACCAGGGTAAACAGCTCTTCGTAGCGGGGCTCCACCACTTCGGCCAGGGCCTGGCGGGAGAGGTCCCGCGGCGCCCGGTCGCCCACACTGGGCACCTTGATGGTTTCGTCGGCACCGGCCAGCTGTGTCAGGGCACAGGCGTACTTGATCTTGATTTCCTCGGCATTCTGCGTGGGTGTGCGCAGCGCCATGGCGATGTCGTTGGTCACCTGGTCACCGGCAATGGGGATCACCGAGGTATGGCGAATAGCCCCGCCGGTAAACACCGCGATATCCGTGGTACCACCACCAATATCCACAACGCAGACACCCAGCTCCTTTTCATCTTCAGTAAGGATGGCGTGACTCGATGCCAGCTGTTCGAGGATGATGTCGTCCACTTCCAGGCCGCAGCGCTTGACGCACTTTTCAATGTTCTGGGCGGCATTCACCGCACAGGTCACCAGGTGCACTTTGGCTTCCAGGCGCACACCGGACATACCCATCGGCTCCTTGATGCCTTCCTGGCTGTCAATCACAAACTCCTGCGGCAGGATATGAAGGATTTTCTGGTCTGCCGGAATTGCCACCGCCTGGGCCGCGTCGATCACCCGGTCGATGTCCGCCTGTGTTACCTCCCGGTCGCGAATGGCGACAATGCCATGAGAGTTCAGGCTCTTGATATGGCTGCCGGCGATGCCTGCATACACTGAATGAATCCGGCATCCTGCCATCAGCTCTGCTTCTTCCACTGCCCGCTGTATCGCCTGGACCGTGGTTTCGATATTGACCACCACACCACGCTTGAGCCCGCGGGACGGATTGGAACCGATACCCACAACCTCAATGGTCCCGTCCATTTTGCGCTTGCCGACAATCGCAACCACTTTCGAGGTTCCGATATCTAGGCCGACAATCATGTTTTCCGTTTCAACCGATGACATGTATTCCACCAAACCGTAGGTCTGAATTTTGCGTTGCTATGATTTTGACCGGGAGGCCGTTTCTGCCGACTTCCATTGAACCGCCACTCCATTGCTGTAGCGGGCATCCACCCGGCTGACCTCGTCTGAACGTGACGCCAGCCGTTCCTGATAAACCGTAATAAAACGCTCGAAACGTTCCTCCACCTGATCCCTGCCGAGGACCACTTCGATACCGTTGGCCAGGGTCAGTGTCCAGGCCCCACGCTGCTCCAGGTTCAACCCTGCAAAGCCGAGATTGTGACCGGTGAGCGTACTGGCCATGGTCTGGGCCATGCTGATAACCTCCTTGACCCGTTCATCAGGGCCTGCAAGCCGCGGCAGCCGGCCCGCCACTTCCGGGTTAGCCGGTGCAAACACCTCGCCGTTACGACTCACCAGACGGTCACTGTTCCAGTACGCCAGCGGCTTTTTCTCACGAATCTCGATCTGCAGGCGGTCCGGCCAGATGCGCTTGACCGCTGCCGACTCCACCCAGGGACGCTGCTCCAGGGTCTCCTTGATGTCCGAGAGGTCCGTTGCGAAAAAACTCCGGCCCACCCACTTGCCTGCGCTGCGCTCCAGATCCGTGCGGTTTTCACCCACCAGTGCACCGGTCACGTCGATGGCCATTACCTGGCGATCCATGGCACTCAACATTTGGCTGGTCCCCCATGGCACCAATGCCGCCAGCAGCACAACACCCGCCCCCATCAGCGCCTGCCCCCAGGGCACAGCGGCCAGCACAGCTTTCAGCAAACCAAACCGGTCCCTCGAAGCCCCCAGGGTTGTCGCTCCCCTGCGCTTCGGTGGGTCGGACGGTACCGCCCGGCTCCGGATCAGCAGCCTGTCAAGCATCGCTGGCCTCCAGGGTGTCTGTCAGAATTCTTACCACCAACTCTTCGAAACTGATGCCGGCCGCCCGTGCCGACATGGGCACCAGGCTGTGATCGGTCATTCCCGGAACGGTGTTTACCTCCAGCAGCCAGAAGTCACCCTTGCTGTCCTGCATGATGTCTACCCGGCCCCAGGTTCGGCAGCCCAGCACCCTGAAGGCGTCCAGTGCCAGGTGCTGGAGTTTCAGTTCGCTGTCCGGGGCCAGGCCACAGGGGATCTGGTAACGGGTATCATCGGCCAGGTACTTGGCATCGTAGTCGTAGAACACATGGTCCGTACTCAGCCCGATGGCTGGCAACGCCTGATCCTGAAGCAGGCTGACAGTAAATTCCGGGCCTTCTATCCACTCCTCCACCAGCACCAGCGGATCCAGCACCGCAGCGGCTTCATAGGCTTCGATCAGTTCCTGCCGGCTCGACACCTTACGGATGCCAATGCTGGAACCCTCTCGCGAGGGTTTAACGCTCAGCGGCGGAGTCAGTGCCTGCAGAATACTCTCGGCCTCATCCACCGCTGCCATGGCGCGAAATGCCGGAGTCGGCAACCCGCAGCCCTCAAATACATACTTTGTTCGCAACTTGTCCATCGCCAGTGCCGAGGCCAGAAGTTCGCTGCCGGTGTACGGAATACCTGCCTGGGACAGGATTGCCTGAATGGTGCCGTCCTCTCCGCCGCGGCCATGCAGAGCAATGAACACCCGGTCAAACTGCGGATCTTCCACGGTTCTGAGCAGGCAACCCTGAACATCCACCGGATAGGCGTCGACGCCGGCAGACAGCAATGCAGACAGCACCGCCTGCCCGCTTTTCAGGGAAACCTCGCGCTCGGCAGAATCTCCGCCCATAAAGACAGCGACACGCCCGAATGCCTTCAGGGTTTGCGGATCGGCCTGATAGCCCTGCGTATCCATCCGGTTCACCTCACTCATCCGCGATCACTCCCGCTGCAGCCAGGCGAGCAGCCACACCGCCAATATCCCCCGCCCCCTGCGTAATCAGCAGATCACCGTCCCGCAGATTGTTGGCAAGCAGCACCTCGATCTCGTTGTTGTCCTCCACGAACACCGGCTCCACGCTACCGCGCTGGCGGATGCTGCGGCAAAGTGCCCGGCTGTCAGCACCGGTGATGGCCGGCTCACCGGCGGAATACACCTCCATCAGTAACAGGCCATCCACTTCCGACAGTACGCGAACGAAATCTTCGTAAAGGTCCCGGGTGCGGGTATAGCGGTGGGGCTGGTACAGCATCACCAGCCGACGGCCCGGCCAGGCATCCTGGGCAGCGCGGATAACCGCCTCCACTTCCGTGGGATGATGGCCATAGTCATCAATCAGCGTGATGGTTCCCTTGCGTGTGGTGTAGTCGCCGTACACCTGGAAGCGCCGGCCAACACCGGCAAAGCCGGCAAGACCCCGACAGATGGCGACATCCTCTACGCCTTCATCGGTGGACACGGCAATAGCAGCAAGGGCATTCAGTACGTTATGGCGACCCGGCATTTTCAGTTCCACATCCAGATCACTGCGGCCACCGGGGCGCCGAACCACAAAACGCGTCCTCAGGCCGTCTGATTCGATATTTTCGGCACGATAATCGGCTTCCGGATTGTCGATGCCATAGGTGATAATGGCGCGTGAAATCCTGGGGATGATTTCCTGCACATAGTCGTCATCAACGCACATTACCGCAACGCCGTAAAAAGGCAGATTGTGGAGGAAATCCAGAAAGGTCTGCTTGAGGCGTCCCACATCGCCGCCATAGGTGTCCATGTGGTCGGCTTCAATGTTGGTAACAACAGAGATCACCGGTGTCAGGTGCAGGAACGATGCATCACTCTCGTCCGCTTCGGCCACCAGATAGCGGGAGCCACCAAGCTGGGCATTGGTGCCGGCACTATTGAGCTTGCCACCGATCACGAAGGTCGGATCCAGCCCTGCTTCCCCCAGAACCGAAGCGATCAGACTGGTTGTTGTGGTTTTACCGTGCGTCCCTGCCACAGCGATGCCATGGCGATAACGCATGATCTCCGCCAGCATTTCAGCGCGGGGCACGATGGGCACTCGCCTGCTGCGGGCCGATGCCACTTCCGGGTTGTCTCCTGACACTGCCGAGGAAACCACTACTACATCCGCGTTGGCACTGTTTGCCTCACGATGCCCGATGAACACCTCGATGCCCATGGCAGACAGCCGGTCGGTCACCGTGCCTTCACGGATATCCGAGCCGGAAACCTCGTAGCCCTGGTTTTTCAGTACTTCGGCAATACCGCTCATGCCGGCGCCGCCAATGCCCACAAAGTGGATATTGCGGATACGGCGCATCTCGGGCACCTGATAGACCAGCGGGGGGTTAGTGGGCTCAGCCATTGGCGGCCTCCAGACAGTAATTCACGACTCTCTCCGTTGCATCAGGGCGAGCCAGCGTTTTTGCTGCCTTCGCCATATCGATAATGCGGCTGCGATCCTTTCCAAGATCCCTCAGAGTTTCTGCCAGCAGATCCGCGGACAGCTTCGGCTGCGGAATCAGCATCGCGCCTTTGGCGTTAACCATTTGTTGTGCATTTTTGGTCTGATGGTCGTCCACGGCATGGGGAAACGGCACCAGAACCGCGCCAATACCTGCGACGCACAGTTCGGAAACGGTCAAAGCGCCGGCCCGGCACAGCACAATATCCGCCCAGCCATAGGCCTCGGCCATATCCTTGATGAAGGGTTCCACAGACGCTTCCACATTGTTTTCCCTGTAAGCTTGCCGGGCTTCTTCGATATTCTTTTCGCCGCACTGGTGACGCACCGTTGGGCGCTCCGCTTCAGGCATCTTTGCCAGTGCCGCAGGTAATGTGCGGTTAAACACCTGGGCACCAAGGCTACCTCCCACCACCAGCAACCTGAGTGCACCGGCACGGCCCGACATCCGCTGCCCCGGTTCCGGGAGTGAAGCCAGATCCTGCCTTACCGGATTACCCGTACACCGGGTCACCACATCCGCGCCGAAACTGCCGGGGAAGGCTTCCAGTACCGTGGTGGCAAAACGCACCAGAATTCGATTGGTCATGCCCGCGACCGCATTCTGTTCATGGATCACCAACGGTGTTTTGGTCACCCAGGCGGCAACGCCACCCGGACCGGTCACAAATCCTCCCATGCCGATAACACAATGGGGGCGGATACCACGGACCACCGAAAAAGCCTGCCCCAATGCCCGCATCAGCCGGAATGGCGCCATCACCAGCGCCAGCCGGCCCTTGCCACGCAGGCCTGAAACCCGGATCAGCGACAGCGGTATGTCGGTTTCGTTGATCAGCCGCTCTTCCATGCCGCCCCGAGACCCCAGCCAGAAAACGTCGTGGCCCTTCTCCTGGAGTTTTCTCGCGGTGGCCAGGGCCGGAAACACGTGGCCGCCGGTACCACCAGCCATCATCAGAAAGCGCTTTTTGTCAGTCATAAACCGCACCTCCCCTGGCAGCCGGTTTACGGCACTTTTCGGCAGCCAGTTTTTCGCGGTCCAGCCGCTCCATTTCCACCCGCGCCAGAACACCGATACAGACGGCGGTGATCATCAGACTCGAACCACCGTAACTCACCAGAGGTAATGTCAGCCCCTTGGTTGGCAGCAGGCCGGTGCTGACAGACATGTTGATACTCGCCTGCAAACCGATCAGCAGCGTGATGCCATAGGAGAAACACGCAGCAAACGGCATCCCCGCCTTCTCTGCCCGCCTGGCAATCACGAACCCCGTGACCACCAGAACAGTGAAAAGACCCAGTACAATCAGCGATCCCAGTAATCCGAATTCTTCGGCAATGATGGCGAAGATAAAGTCGGTATGGGCTTCGGGCAGGTAAAACAGCTTCTGCACCGAGTTGCCGAGACCGGTGCCGGCCCAGTCGCCGCGGCCGAAAGCGATCAGCGACTGGGTAAGCTGGTAGCCGGTGTCGAACTGGTCCTTCCAGGGGTCGAGATAACTGACAACCCGCTTCAGACGGTACGGCTGGGTGAACACCAGCACTGCGCCCATGACTATCAGCACACCGATCAGTGGCATAAAGCGGCTGAGGCGAACCCCACTCAGAAAAATCATGCCGGCCGCGGCCGCTACCAGCACCACCGTGGCTCCGAAGTCGGGCTCGATAACCAGCAATACCGAGGCAATACCGAGCACACCGAGCGGCTTCAGAAACCCTGCCCAGGTATTCAGCAGCTCTTCCCGACGTCGTACCACGTAACCGGCCAGGTAGGCGATCAGACACAGTTTTGCTATCTCGGACACCTGAACATTAAAGAAGCCAAAGGAAATCCAGCGGGTGGAGCCGTTGACCGTGCGTCCCAGTGGCGTGAGCACCAGCAACAGTGACAACAGCCCGATTCCCAGCAACAGCCAGCCACTGCGCTCCCACCAGGAGATTGGCACATTGACGGCAATCAGGGCGAACACACAACCCATGCCGGCAAAGATCAACTGGCGGATCACGTAGTGGTAGCTGTTACCCATGGTTTCCGCCGCCATATCCATGGACGCGGAGGAAATCATCACAATACCCATCACCAACAGTGCTGCGGAGCTGATGATCAGCAACGGCAACGGACGCAGATCGCGGAACAGGCTTTGGTAACTCGGCAGAGACAGGTCAGCGTGCATCACAGCCCCTCCACCTGTTCACGAAAACTGTCTCCGCGATCGCTGTAATCGCGAAACATGTCGAAACTGGCACAGGCCGGAGACAACAGCACCCTGTCGCCTGGTTCCGCCAGACTCGCTGCCTTGTGAACTGCCTCCTTCAAAGAAGTGGCATTAACAATCTCTGTCCGATTGCCAAGAGCCGAAGCAATAAGGCCAGCGTCGGTACCAATCAACACCACCGCTCTGCAATGGGCCGCAACCGGATCTGCCAGTGCCGAGAAATCGGCACCCTTGCCTTCACCACCGGCAATAAGAACGACTTTTCCGCCCCGGGGCGCAAGGCTCTCGATGGCGGCCACCGTGGCCCCCACATTGGTACCTTTGGAATCATTGATGTAATCCACGTCGCCAACCCGCCGGATGAACTCGCAGCGGTGCGGCAACCCCCGGAAATTTTTCGCGGTTTCCAGCATCGCCTCCATCGGCAGGCCTACCGCGTGTCCCAGAGCCAGAGCTGCCATCACGTTACTGATATTGTGGCGGCCCATCAGGCCCAGCTCATCGGCCAACAGCAGGTTATCGAAACCGAAGGTAATCCAGGTTCCCTCATCATCATCCCGGGTGCTGAAAGTCTCCGGATTGATCCGATTAAAACCGAAACACAGGAAGCGAAGGTTGTCCCGGGCCATGGGCGTACTCAGCGCGTCATCCAGGTTCACCACCGCATTGCTGCAGCCGTTGAATATCCGCTGCTTGGCCTGGAAATACTCCATCTTGGTGGAGTAGCGATCCATATGATCATCGCTGACGTTGAGGACGGTTGCTGCCGAGGCATTGAGCTCACCGGTTGTCTCCAGTTGAAAGCTGGACAACTCAAGCACGTAGAGATCCGCGCCGCGGCCGAGGAGGTCCAGCGCCGGGGTGCCGATATTACCACCCACTTGCACATGGCGACCGGCCGCCCTGGCCATCTCCCCCACCAGGGTGGTCACTGTGGTTTTGCCGTTGGAGCCGGTAATGGCAACAATGGGCGCATCCGCTGCCTCGGCGAACAGGTCAATATCGCCGCGGATAGCCGCACCTTCTTCCGCCGCATGGCGTATTGCAGGCTCGGCAGTGCTGATGCCCGGGCTGACCACCAGTTCGTTAAAACTCGCGAACAGTTCGCTGTCGAATTCACCCAGATATACAGGCAGTTCCGGCCACTGCGCCCTGAGTTGCTCCAGACCAGGAGGCGTCGTGCGACTGTCGGCCACAGCGACCTCACGGCCTTTTTCGCACAGATAGCGCACGCAGGAGAGCCCGGTTTTACCGAGCCCTACGACCAGCGTGCGACGATCTGAAGCGATGACAGCCATGATGCTCTGCTTCCCTATCTCAGTTTCAGGCTGGCAAGACCAACCAGTACAAGTACAACGGTGACAACCCAGAAGCGCACGATAACGCGCGGCTCAGGCCAGCCCTTCAGTTCAAAGTGGTGATGCAGCGGCGCCATGCGGAATATCCGCCGACCGGTCAGCCGGAAGGATGCCACCTGCAGAATCACGGATATGGTCTCCATCACAAACACACCGCCCATGATGAACAGCACAATCTCCTGTCTCACGATGACCGCCACAATACCCAGTGCCGCACCCAGGGCAAGAGCCCCGACGTCTCCCATAAACACCTGGGCGGGGTACGTGTTGAACCATAGGAAACCCAGCCCCGCGCCAACCAGTGCACCACAGAAAACGATCAGTTCGCCGGTGCCTGGCAGGTGCGGGATCAGCAGATAGTCGGCAAACTGCGCATGGCCGGAGACGTAAGCAAAGATGCCCAGGGCGGCGGCGACCATGACCGTTGGCATGATGGCCAGGCCATCCAGGCCGTCAGTGAGGTTCACCGCATTACTGCTGCCAACAATCACGAAGTAACTCAGCAGAATGAACAGCACCGGCCCCAGGGTCAGCGATACATCCTTCAGGAACGGCACATAGAGCGAGGTTTCCTGGGGCAGCGAGGAACTCATGAAAAGCGCCACTGCCGCCGCGGCACCAATCACCGACTGCCAGAAATACTTCCAGCGTGCCGGCAAACCGCGGGGATTACGCTCCACCACCTTGCGATAATCGTCCACCCAGCCAACCGCGCCGAAAAACAGGGTTACCAGAATCGCGACCCAGACGTACCGGTTGCTCAGGTCGGCCCAAAGCAGGGAGCTGACACCCACGGCTACCAGGATCAGGGCACCCCCCATGGTGGGCGTGCCAGCCTTGCTAAGGTGCGTCTGCGGCCCGTCGTCCCGCACCGCCTGGCCGATCTGATACTGGCTCAGCTTGCGAATCATGAACGGCCCGATCAGCAATGAGATCAGCAAGGCGGTCAGAACGCCGAAAATGCCCCTCACCGTCAGGTACTGGAAAACCGTCAGCGCGGAAAAGTATTGTGAAAGAGCCTCTGTCAGCCAGAGCAGCATGTGTTACCCACCTTTTCTTTAATTCCCTCCACCACGCGATCCATGGCGGAACTGCGAGAACCCTTGACCAGCACCGTCTGTAACCCGGCAGGCCCCTCAAGCAGACGACGCACAGCATCGTCATGGGTCGCACATACCTCAGCGGCATCTCCGAACCCTTCAACGTACCCTTCACAGCCATCTCCCACGACCAGCAGGCGCTCAATTCCCCGGGCTCGGGCAAACTCACCAACTTCCCGGTGCAGCGCGAGGCTGTCCGGCCCCAGCTCTGCCATGGCTCCCAGTACCGCAATACGGGTAGCAGGGCGTGCTGCCAGGACGCCAAGCGCTGCCTTTATTGATGCCGGATTGGCGTTATAGCTGTCATCAATAACGGTTAGTCCGGGCGAGAGCTCAAGAATCTGCAGTCGCCCTTTTACCGCTTGCACTGATGCCAGTCCCTGCTGAACATCTTCATCGCTGGCGCCCAGTTCGCGCGCGGCGGCAATCGCCAGCAGTGCATTGGTAATATTGTGCTCACCGTGCAGTGGCAGACTGACATCACAAGTCCACCCTTGCGGACCGCAAGCACGGAACACCAGCAAAATGCCGTCGTCACGGGTATCTTCGGAGAAGTAGTCGCCACCAGTTCCAGCCTGCCTGCTGACGCCAATAACCCGGCGCTCACCGGCTCGCCGCTGCCATTTTTCAAAGGCAGGATCATCCCGGTTAAGTACCACCAGACCGGATTCCACGACCCCATCAATGATTTCACCCTTGGCGAGCACGATATTGTCGTAGCCACCGAAACCCTCGAGATGGGCCTGCCCGGCATTGGTCAGAATCGACACGTGCGGGCGCACGATCTTCACGGTGTGGGCGATTTCATTGAGCCCACTGGCGCCAAGCTCAATCACGCCGTACTCATGCTCGGGGCCGAGCCGGAACAGGGTCAGGGGAACACCGATGTGATTGTTGAGATTGCCTTCGGTGACCAGGGTATTGCCGACAGCCGAGAGAATTGCGGCAACCATTTCCCGCACCGTGGTTTTACCGCTGCTACCGGTGATCGCCACGAACTGCGCCGAGCTGGTGTTACGGTTGCCCGCGGCAAGTTTTGCCAGCGCATCTATGGTGTCCGGCACCAGAATCTGTGGCAGAGTCAGATCCGGATCAGCCTTATCCACCACCGCTGCCACGGCACCTGCGCGTTGCGCAACCGCCAGGTAATCATGGCCATCAAAGTTATCGCCCCGCAGCGCCACAAACAGGTCGCCCCGGGTGATTTTACGCGTATCGGTGGAGACGCCATGGAACAAAAGCCCCTCCAGGCCGGCTCCAGTTGTTGTGCCGCCAACCCACCTCAAGGCATCGGTCACCGCAAACGCCTGCATCATGCGACACCTCCATTCAGGGACAATGCTTCCCTGACCTGCTCAGCGTCGCTGAACGGAATTCGCTGTCCTGCCATTTCCTGCCAGGCCTCGTGGCCCTTACCCGCAATCAGCACGATATCCCCCGCGACGGCCATGTGAATGGCCTGGCGGATGGCTTGGGCGCGGTCATGAATAACAGCAATCTGTTCCGGACGGCCGAAGCCGGCCATGATGTCGGATGTAATGGTATCCGGGTCTTCATTGCGAGGGTTGTCGTCGGTGACGATAACCACATCAGCTGCATTTTCCGCTTCCCGCGCCATTTCCGGACGCTTGCCGGTGTCGCGGTCTCCACCGCAACCAAAAACACAGAACAGCCGGCCGGTGACATGAGGGCGCAGCGCCGCCAGCGCGCTGTTCAGGGCGTCCGGAGTATGGGCGTAGTCGACAACCACGCGAACACCGTTGCTGCCGGCAAACGGCTCCAGCCGGCCCGGCGGCGGCGACAACCGCTCAACGGCACGCTGAACCCGCTCTACCGGTGCGCCAAGACTCAGCACTACCGCCATGGCCGCCAGAATATTGCTGACGTTAAAGCTACCGAGGAGCGGGGCGGAGATTTCAAAACCGCCCCAGAGACCATCGACACTGGCGGTGAATCCGCCAGCCGAGGGCGAGAACTCTGTCATCCAAAGCTCGGTCTGGGCCTCATGCAGGCTGTAACGGACCCGATCGCATTTGCCCTCGAGCTGCTCATACAGCTGCCTGCCGAATGGGTCGTCAAAATTGATCACGGCGAAATGCAGTTCCTCACGCTCAAACAGGCGAGCCTTTGCGGCGCCATAAGCCTCCATCGACCCGTGATAGTCGAGATGATCCCTGGTGAGGTTGGTAAACACCGCCCCGGTCATGGTCAGGTTATCAATCCGACCCTGGTCAAGAGCGTGGGAAGACACTTCCATCGCGGCTGCCCGCCCACCCTGGGCAAGAATCCGCGACAGGGTGCGATTTACCTGAACGACATCCGGCGTGGTATGGGAACCCTCCTGCAGAGCCCCGGGCATGCCATAGCCAAGCGTACCCATAACGCCACACGGTGTGCCGGTTTCCTCTAACAAAGTGGCAATGTAATGGCTCACCGAGGTTTTACCATTGGTGCCGGTTACACCTATCAGGCGCAACCGCTGGGAGGGGTGTTCAAAGAACCGGTCTGCAATCTTCCCGAGCTGTGCCCGCAAATCCGTCACCGGAACAATGAGCACACCTTCATGTTCGTGGCATTCGTCCGCTTGCGCTGTCTCCAGCAGGACAACGGTGGCACCGGCGTCGATGGCCTGCTCAACATAATGGTCGGCGGGCGTACGGGAACCTTCGAGGGCGACAAAGGCATCGCCAGGCCTGACCTCACGACTATCGGTTTTCAGGCCGTGAATCGTGACATCAAAGACCGATGGCAGCGGCATGATTCCCTGCATCAATGTACTCAGTGATGTAATACACATAAGCCTAACCCCGCTCCCCGGAAGTCGGGCGCGGCTCTTTCGCCTTACCCAGTTCCAGTTCCGGCTTTACGTTCAGCAGCCGCAGTGCATCCCCCATCACACGGGCGAATACCGGTGCCGCCACTTCGCCACCGTAATATTCGCCAGACTGGGGAGCATCAACAGCCACTACTGTGACAATCCGGGGATTGTCGATCGGTGCCATACCGGCAAAAATTGCCTTGTACTGGCTATCTTCATAACCGTTCTTGCCGACCAGATGGACAGTTCCGGTTTTTCCGCCAGCGGAATAAAACCCCGGCTGGGCCCGTTTTCCGGTTCCGTTCTCCACCACCTCCCGCAACATTTCCCTGATCTGGAACGAGACGTCCTCGGAGAGAACCCGTTCCCCGACAGGTTTGTCGTTAGCCTTCAGCAGGCTCAGCGGATAGCGAATACCTCCATTTGCCAGCACCATGTAGGCCTGCGCAAGCTGAAGCGCATTGACACTCATGCCATAGCCATAAGAAAGAGTTGCCTCTTCAACGGGCCGCCATTTCGGTGGCGCGGGCAGAACACCGACGGCCTCGCCGGGAAACCCGATCCCCGTCGGCTGGCCCAGCCCCAGGCGAGCGTATAGTTCGCGTATGGCATCGCCACCCAACTCGGTGGCAATCTTGCTGATACCCACGTTGCTGGACTTTGCAATCACATCAGTCAGGCTGATCACGCCATAATTGCGATGATCCCGGATCGTAAAACGACCAAAGCGCCGAAACCCCGGCGCTGTATCTATGGTGCTTGTAGCCCTGAATTTTCCCGATTCCAGTGCCGCTGCCATCGAGACCGGCTTCATCGTGGATCCGGGTTCAAACAAATCGGTAATCGCCTTGTTCCGTAAACGGCCAGGGCTGAGCTGGCTGCGGTCATTGGGGTTATAGGACCCCTGATTCACCATGGCCAGAACTTCACCGGTTTCTACATCCAGCATCACCAGCGTCCCGCCCCTGGCATCATGAGCACCCACCACGGCCTTCAGCTCCCGGTAGGCCAGGTACTGCAGGCGCAAATCGATACTGAGCTCAAGACTGCGGCCGGGTTTTGCATCCCGAATCAGGGTCAGGTCCTTGATGACGCGCCCGCGATTGTCTTTAAGAACCCGCTTGCGGCCACTTTCACCGCTCAGCCACTGGTTATAGGCCAGCTCAATGCCTTCCTGTCCGCTTTCATCAATATTGGTAAACCCGACGACGTGAGCAGTCACCTCGCCAGCAGGATAATAACGGCGGTACTCCTGGCGGCTGTATATCCCCGGAATATCCATCGCCAACACCTGCCCGGCAGTTTCAGGCTGCAGTTTGCGACGCAGATAAATAAACTCCTTGCCCGCGTATTTGCGCAGGCGGTTTCGAAGTCTGGCTTCCTGAAGGCCCAGCAGCCGCGCCACATTTGTCAGTCGCGGTTCATCGGCATCAATTTCCGAAGGATTGGCCCATATGGTCTGGACCGGCGTACTCACTGCCAGCGACTCGCCATGACGGTCCGTCACCACGCCCCGGTGGGCGTCAATGCTTTCAACCCGTATGGTGCGCACATCGCCCTGTTCACGCAGGAACTCGTTGTCCACCACATGCAGGTCTACCAGGCGCCAGGCCAGGGCGCCCACTACCATCAGGAAAACACCCAGCACGGTGACGTAGCGCCAGGCTCCAAGCCCGGCAGCCAATTGCTGCCTCCATGTTGCTGCCTTCCCCTGGTCCGACAATGTCTTCACCTTACGGTTTGTTATTTTCGTTCAACGTGCCCCGACAAGGGGCGCCATCAGTGGTACCAATACGATGTCCTGCTTGCCGGGCACAACCATGTCGAAACGTTCTGAAGCCAACTGTTCCACCCGGCCATGTGCACTCAGCGCACTTTGCTCCAGCAACAACTGGCTCCACTCGCGCTGGTGATTGTCACGCTGCTCCTGCAGTTGCGACAGCGTATTGAACAGTTCCCGGTTCTCGTGAGCACTGACCACGACACCCAGCGATGACACCACCAGAAGTATCACCAGGCCAATGGAGATCAGCACACGCTTCTGCTGAAGCGCCGCGAAGACCTGCTGCGACAGCCTGACCGCCGTGGCCACTCCGTCCCTGACACGCTGCCTGTTGATTCGTGCTGTCTTTATTGGCCTTTCAATGGCTACCGCGCCCATGATTCCGCGCTCCCTACTTCTGTTGTTGCCTGTGTTGTTCCGGTATCCGTTCGAGAACACGCATAACCGCACTTCTCGCCCGCACGTTGTCACTTACTTCTTCTGTATCCGCCTTGTTGGCCTTGCCTATCAGCCGGAATGCCGATGCTTCCTGCTCAGCAGTCACCGGAACGCCTTTTGGCAGCCTCGGACCACGAGCCAGGTCCCGCATGAAGCGCTTGACCAGCCGGTCCTCCAGCGAGTGAAAGCTGATCACCACCAACCGTCCGCCGGGCATCAGCTTTTCAGCGGCAGCACTGAGCCCCGCCTCCAGGTCTTCCAGTTCCCGATTGATAAAAATCCGGATGGCCTGGAAAGTCCGCGTAGCCGGGTGCTTGTGCTTTTCTTTTTTTGGAACCGCCTCACTGACCAGTGATGCCAGTTGATGCGTTGTCTCAAGCGGAGTTTCCTTGCGTCGCTCCACAATGAGACGGGCGATACGACGGGAAAATCTTTCCTCACCGTATCGCCAGATAACGTAGGCAATGTCTTTTTCATCCGCTTCGGCCAGCCACTGCGCCGCACTGGGCGCCTGACCCGGATCCATCCTCATGTCCAGCGGACCATTCCGCATAAAGCTGAACCCCCTGGCAGCGTCATCCAGTTGCGGGGATGAAACACCTAGATCCAGCAATACGCCATTAACCTTCATCCAACCCTGGGCATCTGCAGCCGCGCCAAGTTCGGCAAAGGAGCCGTGAAATGGCTGGAAACGCGGATCCTCAAGCGCCAGCTCGCGGGCCGCCTCAATCGCCTCGGGATCCTTGTCGATGCCCAGCAGTTTTCCACCAGGACCAAGCTGCCCCAGAATCAAGCGGCTGTGGCCGCCGCGGCCGAAGGTGCCATCAATATAAACGCCATCCGGATCGCTGATCAGCAGGTCGACCGCCGAGTCCAGGAGCACAGATCGATGCCGGTACGGACCGGCCGGCTCCTGCTTGCGGTCGACGGTCATAATGACAATGCTTCCATCTCAGGTGGCATTTCTTCTTCATCCGAGGACTCGTCCAGCCAGGCGAACCAGCGCTCTTCGCTCCACAGTTCCAGCTTTTTACCCTGACCAATCAACATCAGTTTTTTCTCTAGCCGCGCATAACTGCGCAATGTGGGTGGCACCAGGATGCGACCGGCAGAATCCAGTTCCAGCGGTGTGGCATGACCCAACAACAGACGCTGTAGCCTGCGGGCCGCCTTGTTCATATTGGGAAGGGCTTCAATTTGTGGCCTCAGCGCCTCCCACTGCGGCTCCGGATACACCAGCAGGCAGCGCTCTTCATCGGCATTGGCGGTCAACACAATGCGACCACCGCAGGCATGCGCGAGCTCTTCACGCACCTTGGCGGGAATCGCAAGGCGACCCTTCGCATCCATATTGATGGCATGACTGCCAAGAAAATTGCTCATTCGCACCAATTCCGGGGTTCAGAAACCACAAATAACCACTAGAAACCACTTTTTCCCACTTGTGCACACTATAGAAACACGCAATACACAATGCAAGCGCCGCGAACAGCGCCACACTTGGAAAAGTTCCTTTTATGACAACAGGTTACGGAACAAGATTGGTGTCAGGCCGGAAATTACGGAAAAGAAAAACCCATAAATCAATCACCTGCGGACAGAACTGAAGCTGACAAGTGAGCTCTAAGATTTTTTGGCTATAAAAGTTAGCTGGTGAGAATGACGAATGTCAGATAAAGCGGAAAAGAAAAATGAGTTCGCCGGTAAGCCGGGTTCTGTCTGGGACAGTCATTCATCTAGGGCCTGCGTCGCCGCAGGCCTCAAGCGACCTACCCGAATCCAGCGCGGGCCGCGCCATGGGATTCCTATTTGGTCTTGCTCCAGGTGGGGTTTGCCATCGCCGTGAACTGTTGCCAGTCACGCGGTGCGCTCTTACCGCACCATTTCACCCTTACCGGTGACCGCGAGCGTGTCACGGCCACTTAGGCGGTATACTTTCTGTTGCACTTTCCGTCGGCTCACGCCGCCCAGGCGTTACCTGGCACCTTGCCCTGTGGAGCCCGGACTTTCCTCCCCCGGTAAAACCGGCGGCGACTGTCTGGCGAACTCGGGCGAGACCATACTCCAGCACAGGGTGGCAGGCAAGAAAAACCATTCCCTGGCAGTGGATTTCACGGGCGTGAATATACCGATGCCGCTACCCGGCCTTCAGCTCCAGCGCACGCTGATAGAGTTCGTTCTTGGAACTGCCCGTTAACTCCGCCGCCAACTTCGCTGCTTTCTTGACCGGCAGTTCCGTAAGCAACAACGCAAGCACACGGTCCACTTCCACCGAGCCGGCGGTTAGTTCTTCAGCACTGGCCCCATGGATCATCACTACGAACTCGCCGCGACTGCCATGAGGGTCTGCCTCAAGGCTCTCCCTCACACGGCCCACGGGACCGGCATAGAAAGTCTCGAAGGTTTTGGTGAGCTCCCGGGCCAGCACCAGTTCCCGCTCGCCCCCCATAACCCGCTCAATCTCCCTGACTGTTTCAACAATTCGATGTGGGGATTCATAGAATACCAGGGTTGCAGATTCTCCTGACAGACGCTCAAGTGCCGCTTTTCGCGCCCCCTGCCTGGATGGCAGGAAACCTTCAAAAAGAAACCGGTCCGTGGGCAAGCCGGCCGCACTTAACGCCGCAACGAGCGCGCAGGCGCCAGGCACCGGGCTGACCCGGAAGCCACGGGCCCGCGCCTCGCGCACCAGCACATAGCCGGGGTCGGAAATCAGCGGTGTACCAGCGTCTGAAATCAGCGCAACATCCTGGGAGGCTGCAAGCCTGTCCAGAACCAGCCCTGCCTTGTCCCGCTCATTATGGTCGTGCAGAGCCACCATCGGCTTGCGGACCCCCAGATACTGCAACAGCCGTCCGCTGTGCCGGGTGTCCTCTGCGGCAATCACAGACACCCGTGATAAAATAGCAGTGGCCCTCGGGGACATGTCTTCCAGATTACCGATGGGAGTAGCCACGATATAAAGTGTGCCAGACTGTCCTGGCGAGTCATTCTCCGGATCCACGAATACCTCTCTTTACCCCAGCGTATAACATCAACGTCATGTGAATTCGCGTGGGAGCTGTTAAACTTGCTGGCCTGATTAAGCAAACATTTTACGGCAAGCCCGGCGGGATCGGGGCTTCCGGCATGATGCCGCCGATTACCCGGCGCCACAAGCGTAATAACCCGGAGTATTGTGAACCAGCCATGAACAGATACCGCCTGAACCTGAGAATCACCGCCCTCCTTATGGCAATGGTACTACTGTTTGCCGGTTGCGCCAGCGTGAACCTGGAATCCCACGTCGCCGAGAGTGCCAGCGAGGCTCTTGACGTCGCAGCAAGCGAAGCAGACCGGCAGGAGGCACAGGCCTACCTGTTACGGGCGGCGGACAGGTTCCAGAACCGAAACCAGCACCGGGATGCCAGAACACTCCTGCAAAGCGACCAGTTTGACGCAGCCGACGAAGAAACGGAAAACCAGCGGATACTCCTGGCTCTGGCAAGTGCTGTGGCGCTGGATGACGCCCAATGGGCCGCGGATATCACATCTGCAATCGACCCGGATCATTTTCTGAACTACGACCGGAACCTGATCAGCCGGGCGGCAAGCCTGCAGGAGCAGGCCTATCGTCTTGCCGGGGACAACCTGGCAGCTGCCATCACCCTGATCCTGCTTGCAGAGGCGGACACTGAAGCTGACACTCAAACGCTCCATGACGCTATCTGGCAGAATCTGAAACGAACCCCGGATACCGAACTGGCGGATGAGAAGGGGCGCGCTATCGGCTACGAGGCCCAGGGCTGGCTCGAGCTGGCCGCGATTCTCAGGGAACCGGAGGACAACCTGGACGAACAGGGCAGGAGGATCCGTAACTGGCAGAATAACTGGCCAGAGCATCCCGCAGCCTCTACACCACCTGCTGAGCTGCAGCTTATTGCCAGCCTTGCCGAGTCCCGCCCCCAGCGGATCACACTCGCCGTTCCGCTCAGAGGGCCTCTGGCCAGTGCCGGCGCGGCAATCCGCGATGGTTTCTTTGCCGCCTACTATGAGGACGAGTCAGCGGATCGTGAAAAAATCAGCATCCGGGTCGTGGACACGTCCGATACCGCTTTCCCAGCGCTTTATGAAGATCTCGCCAATGACAATCAGGACCTGATTGTCGGCCCACTGGAAAAAGATGCGCTGTCGACACTCTCTGACATGGAGTCTCTGCCGGTTCCCGTTCTGGGGCTGAACTACCTGCCGTCCGACACAGAAGCACCGTCCGGGCTTTATCAGTTCGGGCTGTCCGCGGAAGACGAAGCACGGCAAATCGCCGACCGCATGACAGGCGAGAACATTGATCAGGTTCTTGTGCTGATCCCGGCGGGGGACTGGGGCGACCGGCTGGAAACGGCACTGCTCCGGCGTCTCGAACAGAACGGAGGTGTGGCCCTGGACATAGAGCGTTATTACCGTGAGGATAATCTGCGGGCTGTGACTGCCGATCTGCTGGGAATCACTGTCTCCCGCGACCGCGCCATTGATGTTGAACGCACGGCCGGCATCAATGTCGAGTTCGAACCCCGGCGCCGGCAGGATGCCGACGGCATCGTCATGGTTGCCGAGCCAACGCTCGCACGCCAGTTCAAGCCTTTATTCGCATTCTATTTTGGCGGCAACCTACCGGTATACTCCCCTTCCATGGTCTATGAGGGCAACCCGGATCCATCCCGGGACCGTGATCTGAATGGCGTTATTTTCACCGACACGCCCTGGATACTGGAAGACGACAACCAGTTCCGTGGCGCTGTAAGAGAAGCCATGCCCGATATCAGAGGACAGCTCGGCCGCCTGTTCGCCATGGGAGCGGACGCCTGGAATCTGAGCAAGCGTCTGCCTCTGCTAAGACAGGTTGAAGACGCAACCATTGACGGGCAGACAGGAAAGCTGTCCATGACGTCTGACGGCAGTATTCACCGGCAACAATTGTGGGCAAAATTCCGTAACGGTACACCCGAAAGGCTCCCTCCCCTGGAGCCATCCACCGTCGAAGAAACCCAGGAGACGGACGAATTTACCGGGCAGGAATAAAAGCAGGCTTCAGCCATGGAAGGCACTCGGAAAACCCGCAAGGCGACGGGAAATCAGGCGGAAGAAGTCGCAGCCCGCTACCTCATGAGCCGCGGCATCAGGATCCTTGAGCGAAACGTGTTCAGCCGCGGGGGCGAGATTGACCTTGTCGGAGTTGATGACGGAACCCTGGTATTTTTCGAGGTTCGCTTCCGCGGAAGGGGCAGCCTGACCGGGGCGGCAGAATCGATAACTCCCACAAAACAGAAACGGCTGATCAAAGCGGCCTCGTTCTATCTCCACAAACATGGTCTGTGGCACAGCTATAGCCGGATCGACGTTGTTGCGATCGCACCGGGCGAAAATACAAAATACCGGATACAATGGATCAGAAACGCGATTCAGGCCTGACTATGACGGATACCGAACAGCAGATAAATCAGTGGTTCGCCAATCACATGGAGCATACCGCACACACCGCCAGCTCAACAGCGCCCGGCATAGAGAGGGCCTCGGATGCTCTGGTCGGAGCCCTGCTCAGTGACGGTAAGATCATCGCCTGTGCCAATGGCAACGCCAACATTCTTGCCCAGTATTTCTGCACCGCGCTGCTCAATCGATTCGAGCAGGATCGCCCGGCACTACCGGCCATCAATCTTGGTGCGGATGCAACAACCTACTCTGCAATCTGCCGTGACAATCGTTTCAATGACACATTCTCCAGACAGGTTCGAGCCATCGGTAAAGCTAATGACCTGTTAATGGTCTTTGTAGACGATGGCCACAAGGCCAATCTGATACAGGCCATTCAGGCAGCTCATGACCGGGAAATGAACGTGGTGGTGCTCAGCGCCAAGGAAAAGACTGACATTACGTCACTACTGCACCCTGAAGACCATGAGATTGCACTGGACAACCTCTCGCCGACCGCTGCAACACCCGTCATGCTGGTGGTTA
This sequence comes from Marinobacter orientalis, assembly GCF_004792665.1. Lineage (GTDB taxonomy): Bacteria > Pseudomonadota > Gammaproteobacteria > Pseudomonadales > Oleiphilaceae > Marinobacter > Marinobacter orientalis. The sequence continues at coordinate 10,911 of NZ_SRZX01000003.1, read as the reverse complement.
TAAACGCCCTGTGTGGGCTGATCGACGAAAAACTCTTTGGCGGATAGCAAAAAAGCCAGCTGATTCCGGCAGCTGGCTTTCGCGGGTTCATCGCGATTTTCAGGACAGATTACGAAGGGCTATTTCACCACCTTGAGGGTTGGCCGGCCGGTGGGTCGATCCCCGCTTTGCCCACTGTCACCGGGCTTGTCCACATCCTTGCCTCCGGGACCTTCCGGATCTGGTGAGCCAGGCTCGCTGCCAAACACCATCCCCTCGCCGTTTTCCTTGGCGTAGACTGCCATAACCGCTTGCAGAGGGATAAACACCTGCATAGGCACGCCCCCGAAGCGGGCGCTGAACTCCAGTGCGCCGTTGCCAATCACCAGGCCACGGACCGCTCCCGGGCTGATGTTCAGCACTATCTGCCCATTGGCGACATGGTCAGTTGGCACCTGGACCCCCTGAATTCCCGCATCCACTACAATGTAGGGGGTGCAGTCATTATCGAGAATCCACTCGTTGAACGCCCTGACCAGATATGGCCGACTCGATGTCATGGTTATTTTGCTATCAGGCACTGCCTTTCTCCTGAACCGGTTTCAGGCTCTGAAAATCAACTGCGAATATCTTCTTCCAGGTCCGACAGGCTCGCCTTGAAGCCTTCACGACTGAAAATGCTTTCCATATACTTTTGAAGCGGCTTTGCCTGCTTCTCATTGAGCTCTATGCCCAGTGACGGCAAACGCCACAGAATCGGGGCAATGCAGCAGTCAACGATAGTGAACTCTTCCGAGAGGAAAAATGGCATTTCACCAAACAATGGCGCAGTCGCCAGCAGGCTCTCGCGAAGCTCCTTGCGCGCAACATCAGATGCCTTGGCATTAGGCTGGGCAAGAATCTGATCCACCAGCCCGCACCAATCTTTCTGGATGCGATGAATCATCAGCCGGCTGTTGGCCCGTGCGACCGGGTATACCGGCAGCAGTGGAGGATGAGGAAAACGCTCATCCAGATACTCCATCATGATGTTGGGCTCATAGAGTACCAGGTCACGATCCACCAGAGTCGGCAGGGCATTGTAGGGATTAAGATCGGCCAGCTCTGCCGGAGGGTTGTCCGGATCAACGTTCACGACGTCAACGGTTACGCCCTTTTCTGCCAGAACAATGCGGACTCTGTGGCTGTAATGACTGGCCGGGTCCGAGAAAAACGTCATTGATGACCTCTTGGTCACAACGCCCATAGAACTACCTCACGATTTGACTAACCGAATTGACCCTGAAAAACGCAAAAATCCAGCGGGCCGGCAACTGCCCGCTGGAACTCAGGGATAAGGATTATACCTGAAATCTCAGTGTACGTCCTTCCAGTATTCGCGATTAAGCAGGTAGGCAAAGACAAAGAAGATCGCCACGAAGATCAGGACAAACATACCAAGCCTTTCGCGCTCCACCTTTACCGGATCACCCATGTAGGACATGAAGTTGGTCAGGTCGTACATGGCAGCGTTGAATTCCGCCGGAGACATCGAGCCTTCGCTTTCCCACTCCGGGCAGATGTCCGCATTCCGGACATCCCCACTGAGAGGATCCACAGTTGCCTCCTCACCGATTCGCGGCTCAACGGCACACAGGCCCTGAAGGTCTGCCATGACGTGAGGCATGCCCACGTTTTCGAAGACCACATTATTCACACCCAGCGGGCGGTTATCATCTTTATAGAAGCCTCGCAGATAGGAATAGATCCAGTCTTCACCACGAAGGCGGGACTCCAGCGTCAGGTCGGGTGGCGGAGCACCAAACCAGTCAGCCGCCATGTCCTTGCTCATGGAATTCTTCATCAACTCGCCGATTTTCGCACCAGTAAAGATGAGATTTTCCTCATAAAGCTCCGGAGGAATACCCAGATCATCCGATACCCGTTTGTAACGGGCGTACTCCATGGAGTGACACCCCATACAGTAGTTGGTGAACAGGGCTGCGCCGCGCTGAAGCGACGCCTTATTGGTATGATCCGGCTCCATCGTGTCTAACTCGACGGATGGCGCAGCTGCCAACCCGAGAGCCGGCAGGATCACTATGAAAAGACCAACTATCAGCTTTCTCATTATCCTGTCACCCTCTCTGGAACTGGCTTGGTTTTCTCCATGCGCGTATAGAACGGCATCAGAATGAAGTAGAGGAAGTAGAACACCGTCAGAATCTGCGCAACGGTTGTACGGCCCTCTGTTGCCGGAACGATACCCAGGTACCCCAGGATGACAAAACTTACGGCAAAGATCGCCAGGGCAATCCTGCTCAGCCACCCCTTGTAGCGCATTGAGCGCACCGGACTCTTGTCGAGCCATGGCAGGACAAACAGTATGGCAATCGCTCCGCCCATGACCACGACACCCCAGAATTTTGCATCCAGACCAAAGAGGTCAACGGTAACCGCACGCAACATCGCGTAGAACGGTGTGAAGTACCACACTGGCGCGATGTGGTCCGGCGTCTTCAGCGGGTTGGCCGGCTCGAAGTTCGGTTTTTCAATGAACAGGCCTCCCATCTCCGGGAAGAAGAAGACCACGATGAAGAAGATAAAGAAGAATACGCCGACACCCATCAAATCATGAACAGTGTAATAGGGGTGGAACGGAATGCCGTCTTTGGGTATACCGTTTTCGTCCTTGTTCTTCTTGATGTCGATACCGTCAGGGTTGTTGGATCCCACTTCGTGCAATGCGAGGATATGCAGAACCACCAGGCCGAGCAGGACGATTGGCAGAGCGACCACATGCAACGCGAAGAACCTGTTCAGGGTAATGCCGGAAATCAGGTAGTCGCCGCGAATCCAGAGTGACAGGTCGTCACCGATCACTGGAATGGCACCGAACAGGTTCACGATTACCTGCGCACCCCAGTAGGACATCTGGCCCCAGGGCAGCAGATAGCCCATGAAGGCTTCCGCCATCAGTACCAGGTAGATCAGCATGCCGAAGAGCCAGATCAGTTCACGGGGCTTCTGGTATGAGCCGTACATCAGGCCGCGGAACATATGCAGATAAACCACGACAAAGAAGGCCGAAGCGCCCGTGGAGTGCAGATAGCGGAGCAACCAGCCCCACTCGACATCCCGCATGATGTATTCGACCGACGCGAAGGCACCCTCGCCGGTGGGATTGTAGCTCATGGTGAGCCAGATACCCGTGATCAGCTGATTGACAAGCACCAGCATCGCCAGGGAACCGAAGAAATACCACACGTTAAAGTTCTTGGGTGCGTAGTATTTACCCAGGTGCTTGTTCCACGCCTCGACAATTGGGAGACGCTCGTCTACCCAGTTCACTAATTTATTCATTACGCTGCCCCCTCAGGATCCAGACCGACGGTCAGGGTGTTTTCGTCGTCATAGCGATAGGGAGGCACCTGCAGGTTGGTGGGTGCCGGCTGATTCGGGTAGACGCGGCCGGCCAGGTCATACTTTGAGCCGTGACACGCGCAGTAAAATCCGCCAAGCCAGTCTTCGCCAAGATCAGCGGGCGCCACTTCAGGACGAAACTGGGGAGAACAACCCAAGTGTGTGCAGATACCAACAACGACTGCATACTCATCCTTGATGGCACGAAGCTCGCCTTCAATGTAAGGGGGCTGATCGGCCTCCTTCGAGAGAGGATCTTTGACCAGGTCGTTCAGCTCAAGAATGTTTTCATTCATGGCTTCGGTACGGCGAATGACCCACACCGGCTTGCCGCGCCACTCAACGGTCATCTGCTGACCGGGCTCCAGTTTACTGATATTGACGGTGACCGGTGCACCGGCTGCTTCCGCTTTCGCACTGGGGTTCCAGGATGCTACGAAAGGTACGGCCGCACCGACGACGCCGACACCACCCACCACTGACGTGGCACCGATCAGAAACCGGCGCCTGCCTTGGCTCACGTCGCCATTACTCATTATGGTTTTCTCCCATCAGGCGATACACAGCCTTGCCAACAGGGCGTCTGCATATCGAAAAGGACTTCTCTCAACCCAAAATTATAAGCGCTCAAATGGTAATGAAATTACCCCGCCCTTACAAGTCGGAAAGCTTTCAAGCCGGACCATTACCTGCTCCGGATCAAATTGGTATCATCTTTTTTCGTCCACAAAAAAACCCGGCCAATCGACCGGGTTTTCGGGTCTGTTCCAGCAAACTTAACGCTTGGAGAACTGAGGACGCTTACGCGCCTTGCGCAGACCAACCTTCTTACGCTCGACCTCACGGGCATCACGGGTAACATAACCCGCTTTGCGCATTGCAGGGCGCAGTGTCTCGTCATAATCCATCAGTGCGCGTGTCAGGCCGTGGCGAATCGCGCCGGCCTGGCCGCTGATACCACCACCCTTGACGGTGATATTGATGTCGAAACGATCGGTAGAGTCGGCGACAACCAGCGGCTGACGAACGATCATACGCAGGGTATCACGACCGAAGAACTGCTCGATGGTGCGACCGTTGATAGAGATGTTACCGCTTCCCGGCTTGATGAAAACCCGAGCCGTGGAGGTTTTGCGGCGACCAGTACCGTAATTTTGTGCTACAGACATATCCGCCTTCCGTTAAATGTCGAGTTCTTTGGGCTGCTGGGCTGCGTGAGGATGCTCAGCGCCGGCATAAATTTTCAGCTTCTTGAACATGGCGCGCCCGAGCGGACCATTGGGAAGCATGCCTTTGACAGACTTCTGGATAATTTGCTCCGGAGCCTTGTCGACCAGCTTCTCGAAGTTGATGGACTTGATTCCACCCGGAAAGCCGGTGTGACTGTAGTACATCTTGTCAGATGCCTTTTTGCCGGTAACCCGTACCTGACCTGCATTGATAACCACAATGTAATCACCAGTGTCGACATGAGGGGTGTACTCAGGCTTATGCTTGCCCCGCAGACGACGGGCGATTTCTGTTGACAGACGACCCAGCGTCTTGCCGGCTGCGTCTACAACGTACCAGTCACGTGTTACTGTTTCTGGTTTCGCACTCAGAGTCTTCATTGATTCCGCCTTGAACGCTATCTAAGAAACGTTAAAAATCACCACCGGTAAATGCTTGGCATCCGGAGGAGATCCTTTACCTGTATGTTAAGCGGCAGTGACATCATTCGGGGCTGAGATGATGGCATCGCCTTGAAAAGCCAGGGCGCGAAGTATATCCGAACCAAAAAAGAAAGCCAACCCTGAAGCGGGTTGTTTCGTTATTCACGTACCCTGTCCACGCCCTGGCAAAAAAGACACCCCCTAACGCTCGGATGCTCCGATTTCATTCCAGCCGTAAAGGCGCTGGACATTGCCAAGCAGCGAGTGCGCCAGATCCTCACGACCGGCATTACGCAACTCGGCGAGCGCGTTGAAAATCAGTGCCAGGCAAGCCGGCGAATTATCTCCCTGCGGCACTCCCTCTGGCGCCATATCCGGGGCATCTGTTTCCAGCACTAATGCGTCCACCGGCAATCGGGAAATGGTATCCCGCGTCTTCCGCGCGCGAGGGTGTGTGATAACACCACCGACACCGATAAAGCAGCCGAGGTCAATCAACTTGGAGGCCTGCTGATAACTGCCGGAAAACCCATGTACAAGTACCCTTCCCCGAAAGCGCTTACGGCGCAGCACCTCATAGACCTCGTCGTGGGTCTTCACCGAATGTATGACAAGCGGGAAGTGCGTCTGTGTTGCAATATCAACCTGAGCCTCGAACCAGGGGTACTGGTCCTTCAGGTCGCCTTTCAGACGATCGAGCCCACACTCCCCCAATGCAACGCAATGCCCTGGATGATCCACTAACGCGGCAAGCAGCGCACTGAGGTCATCATCGTTATGCTCAGCCACATACCAGGGATGAATCCCCAGGCAGTAGTACAACCCCTCATGCTCTGTCGCAACACGGCTCACCCTCCCCCAGTCTGAACGGCGAACGCCCGGAATGACCAGGTTGGACAGGCCGACACTGCGAGCCTCTTCGAGCACAGCCTCGCGACGCCCGTCGAATTCCGGGAAGTCGAAATGACAATGTGCGTCGATGAGCCTCATTCACCACTCCAGCTATTCAATGCTCCCGGGTTTTGTGGAAGCTGATGTCGGGATACCGCTCCTGGGCCAGCTGCAGGTTTACCATGGTTGGAGCGATGTAAGTCAGGCGATCACTGCCGTCCAGTGCCAGGAAATCGTTGGCCTTGCGCTCGAATTCATCGAGCTTGCGCTCGTCAGAAGCCGTGACCCAGCGGGCCGTCGCCACGTTGATAGGCTCATAGACCGCATCAACCTTGTATTCGCTTTTGAGACGACTGACAACCACATCGAACTGGAGCACACCAACGGCACCTACAATCAGATCGTTATTACGCAACGGGCGAAAAACCTGTACCGCCCCCTCTTCCGCAAGCTGGATCAGGCCTTTTTGCAGCTGCTTGGACTTGAGCGGATCCTTCAGGCGAATCCGCCTGAACAGTTCCGGCGCAAAGTTCGGGATGCCGGTGAACTTGAAATCCTCACCCGACGTGAATGTATCCCCCAGCTGAATCGTGCCGTGGTTGTGCAGGCCAATAATATCTCCGGCAAAGGCTTCGCCGGCATGCTCCCGGTCTCCCGCCATGAACGTCAGCGCATCGGAGAACCGGACTTCCTTGCCAATACGAACATGGCGGGCCTTCATGCCCTGATTGTATCGCCCCGACACAATCCTGAGAAACGCCACGCGATCGCGATGCTGCGGGTCCATGTTAGCCTGGATCTTGAAAACAAATCCCGAAAAAACATCCTCATCCGGCTTGACCAGACGCTGGTCGGTTTCCCGCGGCTGCGGTGGTGGCGCCCAATCCACCAGCCCGTCAAGCATATGATCGACACCGAAATTACCCAGGGCCGTGCCGAAAAACACCGGTGTCAGCTCGCCAGCCAGGAACGCCTCCAGATCAAACTCATGAGATGCCCCCTTTACCAGTTCGATTTCGCCCCTCAACTCATCCGCATAGGTACCAAGAACGCTATCCAGCTCCGGGTTATCAATACCGCTGATAACGCGCTTTTCCTGGATCATATGTCCCTGTCCGGACTGGTAGAGAATCACTTCATCGCGAGCCAGATGGTAAACGCCCTTGAAGTTTTTGCCCATTCCAATTGGCCAGGTGATCGGTGCGCAGGCAATTTTGAGCACATCCTCGACCTCGTCCATCAGTTCCACTGGGTCCCTGGTTTCGCGGTCCAGCTTGTTCATGAAGGTAAGAATCGGAGTGTCCCGCAGGCGGGTTACTTCCATCAGCTTGATGGTCCGCTCCTCGACGCCTTTTGCACTGTCGATCACCATCAGACAGGAGTCTACAGCGGTCAACGTCCGATACGTATCCTCGGAAAAGTCAGCATGGCCCGGCGTATCCAGCAGGTTAACCAGGCGGCCGCCATAAGGAAACTGCATCACCGAGGTGGTAACCGAGATACCACGCTCTTTTTCCATCTCCATCCAGTCAGACTTTGCGTGCTGACCGGACTTTTTACCTTTTACCGTGCCAGCCTTCTGAATGGCGTGGCCGAACAGGAGTACTTTTTCTGTAATCGTGGTTTTGCCGGCATCCGGATGCGAGATAATTGCAAAGGTGCGGCGATGTGATACTTCGCTGGCAAGGCTCGTCATAATTGGTAAAAACCTGAATCGGAGAGACTGAAAAATCGATTGCCATTATAAGGATAATAGCCTACTCACGCGAATGCGTGCCCATGCTGCCCGGAGCTAGGGTGGCCCGGGAAAGGCTGAACGATCATCGAGTGGCAGCGCCATCACCAATGCGTCTTCCCGCTCTGTCCCCCCGGGATAGTAACCTGGCCTGCGGCCAATAACCGAGAAGCCTTCACTGGCATACAGGTCCATCGCCCTGGTATTGCTGTCACGGACCTCCAGAAGAACCTGCGACATACCGTCCTGCGCGGATTCAGCAACCAGATGCCGCAGCAGGCATCGACCCGCACCCAACCTTCTCTGGCCAGTAGCCACACAAAGATTCAGGAGGTGGGCCTCATCTGCCATGTAGGCAACCACTGCATAACCTGACAACCTGTCGCCCACTTCCAGAGCCCAAAGCCGGTAATCCGGGCGAAAGCAGCCCCGGAAAATCGACTCGTTCCAGGGAAAGGAATAACCCTGACGTTCTATATCAAGCACTTCTGGCAGATCGTTCTGGCAAAGCTCCCTGATTGCCATATCAGCGATGTCGATCTTGTGATAAACATTCCGGAACACAGATCAGACTCCGAAAGCGAATTTGAGTTGCTGCCACAGTTCACGCTTGTAGGTCGGCACCGCTGCCAGTTCGGCCAGACTCCGGGGAAAATCAACGGCAGGCGCCCCCAGAGTACTGGCCAGCCATTCAGACCGGCCTGAAGGCACGTCACCTTTCAGGACTCCCAACAGCAGGAGTTTTCTGGAACCGAATTCTTTGCTGACCGAGCGAAGAATATGGCGGAAATCATCGTCACTATTACCAGGCACCCGCGGATTTCCGAAAACCGGCCAGCGGATGTGATGCGACTCCTTCACACCGGATTCCCCAAGCGACGCAAGGATATTTTCAGCCAATGTGTCCTGCAATCGTTCACTCGCATCCTCTGACACACTACTGACAAGAACCAGATGTTCTGACACCCAGAAGCCAAGGCGGGCCTCTATCCGCGCCTTCGGGTCGAGGTCTATGGACGCGTCCGGGGCAGGAAGTATCTGCTCCGGCGAAGGTTCATCCATATCGGCTGCCGGCGGCTCGACAGTGCCGGTAACGGCAGGCTCTGCCGTCTTGTCCGGCTCTGGCTCCGGAGTAGCCATTAATGCCTGTATACCGGCAAGGCGATCTTTGCCGGCACCACCGCTACCGGTACGTGGCATGGGTGGCATTGAGGAACGGGTGACTGTCAGATCGGATTCCGGCTCGGGCGCATCGTCAGAATCGGCCACCGGAAACTGGAATTCAGGACTGGGTGCCGCACCCGGCAAAGGCGCACGGGCGTACCACAGATGGATACCCGCCCTGCCCAGATAATACTGACGCTCTGCCTCTGACATCATCATTGCGCTGATCCGTTAACGACTTTGCTACTCAGACGTCAGCTCCCTGAGGGTGCTGACGCACACCGCCGCTGGTGATCAGGTTGAGGGCCTCAATATAAGCCTTTGCAGAGGCGATGATAATATCGGTGTCCGCCCCTACTCCGTTTACAATGCGGCCACCTCTCTCCAGGCGCACCGTGACTTCACCCTGCGCGTCGGTGCCACTGGTAATGTTGTTGACGGAATAGAGCTGGAGATTGCAACCGGAGTCCACCAGCGACTCAATGGCCTTGAACGTGGCATCCACCGGGCCACTGCCTTCGGCATCAACCTTGTGTTCCTTACCATCCATAAGCAGTGTCAGGGAGGCCTTGGGCACTACACCGGTCTCGGAGCAGACCTGCATGGTCACAAGCCCGTAGCGGCCTTCTTCTTCCTGGCGGGTGTGGCTGGCGATCGCCTGCAGATCTTCATCAAAAATCTCGTGCTTCAGATCCGCCAGGGCCTTGAAGCGGGTGAATGCCTCATTGAGTTCGGTTTCCGTCTCGAACTGGATCCCCAGTTCAAGCAGCCGGGAACGGAACGCATTACGCCCGGAGTGTTTACCAAGGACCAGACTGTTGGTATGCCAGCCTACATCCTCAGCCCGCATGATTTCATAGGTTTCCCGGTGCTTGAGCACGCCATCCTGATGAATACCCGATTCGTGGGCAAAGGCATTGGCGCCGACGATGGCCTTATTGGGCTGCACCGGAAAGCCTGTAATGGTAGATACAAGCCGGGACGCTGGAACAATATGGTGCGTATCAATGCGAGTATCGATGGTGTAGAGATCCTGGCGGGTTCTGACCGCCATCACCAACTCTTCCAGAGAGGCATTTCCAGCGCGCTCGCCCAGCCCGTTGATCGTGCACTCCACCTGACGGGCACCACTGCTTACCGCAGCCAGTGAATTTGCGACCGCAAGGCCGAGGTCATTATGGCAATGTACGGAAAAGATCGCTTTATCCGCATTGGGAACACGGTTGAGCAACTGACGGATGGTCTCGCCAAATTGCTCGGGAATGGCATACCCTACCGTGTCGGGAATATTGATAGTGGTTGCCCCGGCGTTAATCGCCGCTTCAATAATACGACACAGGAAGTCCAGGTCGGAGCGGCCGGCATCTTCGCAGGAAAACTCGACATCATCCACATGGCTACGTGCCCGCTTGACCGATCTGACCGCCTGTTCCACAACCTCATCAGGCTGCATCTGCAGCTTGTGCTTCATATGAATCGGTGAGGTGGCAATAAAGGTATGGATGCGACCACGCTCGGCCGGCCTGATCGCTTCCGCTGCCCGGTCGATATCTTTGTCCAGTGCCCGTGCCAGGCTGCAAATGGTCGAGCCCTTGATAGACTCCGCAATGCCTTTGACCGCTTCAAAGTCGCCCTGGCTGGCGATTGCAAAGCCCGCTTCGATCACATCAACCCGGAGTTTCTCAAGTATCTTCGCTATGCGTAGCTTTTCCGCCTTCGTCATGGTGGCGCCAGGGCTTTGTTCGCCATCGCGTAAAGTGGTATCAAAGATAACGAGGTGGTCTGTCGCAGGCATTAACGATCTCCGTCAGGACGATTTAACGATTGTTTTCCAGGAGTATATCACTGAGTCACTGGTGGAGGGGTAGTGAGCGTATCTCATGCCTGGTCACATAGAGCTGCACTGAACAGCGAATAATCGTATCCAAATAAAAAACCCCGTCAGCGTGTGCTGGCGGGGTTTTTTGGTATTAAGAGCCTGACGATGACCTACTCTCACATGGGCAGAAGCCACACTACCATCGGCGCTGGTCTGTTTCACGGCTGAGTTCGGGATGGGATCAGGTGGTTCCAGACCGCTATGGTCGT
>NZ_SRZX01000002.1 GCF_004792665.1 Marinobacter orientalis | reverse complement strand
CGAAGGCCCAACAGGCCGTTAGGTCGATAAGGACGGCAGGCGCGGATCTTCCATCAAGGCCAGAGGCGACAAAGCCGCCTCGCTAAACAGGCCGGATATACGGGCGCAAACCTGTCCCTGACATCGAGCACTGAGACCTTGCAAACGGGGAGGAGACCATATACGGATTAGCGAAGCGTAATCCGACACTGTGTTTCGTATCGTTGCCATTTGTCGGATTACGCTTCGCTAATCCGACCTACGGTAAATGCAGTAAACGGGCGATATCGGAAAGGTTCAAACAGAAGCCCCGCCCCGCAGCCTCCAGCCACCAAACCAGCAGGCTACCGAAGGCGAAGCTCCCAACCTAACAGGTCAGCGAATATCCGCACCAACGCGAACAATCTTCATGGTGTTGGTGCCACCCTGGGCATTAACGTAATCACCCTTGGTAATCACTACCAGATCACCCTCCTTGACGACTCCCATCCTTACCAGCTCAGCCACCGCGCGGGCGTTTGTCTGCTCGGGCGCAATTGCCGCCGAATCAAATGGCACCGTCTGCACGCCACGGAACATCGTTACCCGATGCTGGGTGGAATGATGGCGAGAGAAAGTAAAGATCGGAAGGCTCGATTTGATGCGGGACATCAGCAGGGGAGTGGCGCCGGTTTCTGACATGCAGATGATCGACGTAACGCCCTGCAGGTGATTGGCCGCATACATTGCAGAGAGGGCAATGGCCTCGTCTACGTGCTCCATGCTTTCGTGAATCCGGTGCTTCGACTGGTGCATCGAAGGCTGCTTCTCGGCACCGATACAGATGCGCACCATCGCTTCCACCGCCTCTACGGGGTAGTCACCAACAGCAGTTTCTGCAGAAAGCATTACCGCATCGGTGTAGTCCATCACCGCATTGGCCACGTCGGACACCTCAGCCCGGGTGGGCATCGGGTTCTCGATCATGGATTCCATCATCTGGGTGGCGGTAATGACCACGGTATTGAGGGCTCGTGCGCGGTTGATGATGTGTTTCTGCACCCCCACCAGTTCGGCGTCGCCGATTTCCACAGCCAGATCGCCACGGGCGACCATGACTGCATCGGAAGCCTCAATCACGGCGTCGAGGGCGGCGTTGTCGTGGGCCAGTTCCGCGCGCTCGATTTTGGCAACCAGACGGGCTTCGGAGCCTGCTTCTTTCAGCAGGCGGCGGGCAACATGCATGTCTTCGGCGTTGCGTACAAAAGACACGGCCACATAATCGGCGCCCAGGCGGGCGGCGGTCTTGATATCCTGTTTGTCTTTTTCGGTCAGCGCTTCTGCTGACAGGCCACCACCGCGCTTGTTGAGGCCCTTGTTGTTGGACAGGGGGCCACCGATAAGGACGCGGGAGCAAATGCTGGTGTCGTCGACGGTCTCGACTTCCATCTCTATTCGGCCATCATCGAGTACCAGGATGTCCCCCGGCTTGACGTCTTCGATCAGCTGCTCATAGTCGATACCAACCCGTTCTTCATTGCCGGCTTCCTTGTCCATGGCCGCGTCCAGGACGAACTGCTGGCCGGCCTTGAGGGTTACCTTATTATCGGAGAAGCGGGCAATCCGCAGTTTCGGGCCCTGCAGATCCGCCAGCAGGGCCACGAAGCGGCCATTGCTGGCAGCGCTTTCCCGCACCCGGCGGGCGCGTTCCATGTGATCCTCCGCGCTGCCGTGGGAAAAATTCAGCCGCGTCACGTCTACACCGGCGGCAATGATGGCCGACAGTGATTCCGGCGAGTCGGTGGCGGGGCCGAGAGTGGCGACGATCTTGGTACGCCTTAGCATGATTCCAGTTTCCTTTTGTTTTTCAGTGAAGCTTTCCGGTGACTGCCGATGAATGTCTGGCAGGTCGCCAGTTTTACTGGCTCGCCTTTTTCATCAGTGCAACGGCATTATCGAGCATCCGGTTGCAGAAGCCCCATTCATTATCGTACCAGGCCATGACTTTTGCATGACGTCCCATGGCCCGTGTGGTTGGCGTCAAAAATACTGAACAGAGCATTATGGTTGAAATCCACAGTGACCAGTTTTTCGGCTTATAACCAAGTACCGGGCTGTTTTTCACAGCAGCGCCGGTTTTGCTAGCAACTATCGGCTGGGTGGCTGAGCGTGTACGGTAAAGGTCGGTGTGATAAACATCACTGAGCTTCTGGTCGTTGACACCGTAAACCGCCATGACGTCTGCGTTTTATATCTGCTGATGATGTAGTAAATATAACAATAAAAAATAAATAAATGAATCATTATCGGTGGAAAAACAGCAAAAAGAACGTAAACTTACGGCAATTGAAAAGTAGCTGAATAACGACATTTCAGGAGGCCCACTATGCACCCGACAGTAGAGGCGGTTACCCGGCGCATCATCGAGCGCAGCCGCAAAACACGTCAGGACTACCTTGGCCGGATGGAACAGCTCAAGGCGCAATCGCCTCAGCGCAGCTCGCTTTCCTGCGGCAATCTGGCGCACGGGTTTGCCGCCTGCAATCAGTCAGACAAAGATACCTTAAAGCTCATGAACAAGGCCAATGTGGCCATCGTCTCCGCCTACAACGACATGTTGTCCGCTCATCAGCCTTACAAGGACTTCCCGGATGTGATTCGTGAAGCGGCCCACACCATGGGATCCGTCGCACAGTTTGCCGGCGGCACGCCCGCCATGTGTGACGGCGTTACCCAGGGGCAGCCGGGTATGGAGCTCAGCCTGTTCTCCCGCGACACCATCGCCATGAGTACGTCGGTTGCCCTCAGTCACAACATGTTTGATGCGACCGTGCTGTTGGGCATCTGCGACAAGATCGTGCCCGGCCTGCTGATCGGTTCCCTCAGTTTTGGTTACCTGCCAACGGTGCTGGTACCTGCGGGGCCCATGCCTTCCGGGCTGCCCAACAAGGAAAAACAGCGTATCCGCCAATTGTATGCCGAAGGGAAGATCGGCAGGGAGGAGTTGCTTGAAGCGGAGTCGCAGTCTTATCACAGCCCGGGTACCTGTACCTTCTATGGCACAGCCAACAGCAACCAGCTTCTGGTGGAAGTGATGGGACTGCACCTGCCCGGTGCCGCCTTCGTGAACCCGGGTACGCCGTTACGGGACGAACTGACACGGGCGGCCACGGAGCAGGTGATCCGTCTGTCCAAACCCCATGGCGGCAAACTTGGCCTGGGGGACATGGTGGATGAAAAGAGCATCGTCAACGCCCTGGTTGCACTGCTGGTCACCGGTGGCTCAACCAATCACACCATTCACTGGATCGCCATTGCGCGGGCGGCTGGCATTATCATCGACTGGAATGACTACTCCGAACTGTCGTCGGTGGTGCCCTCGATGACCCGCATCTACCCTAACGGCCAGGAAGATATAAACGCCTTCCACGAAGCTGGCGGCACGCCGTTCCTGATCCGGGAGCTGCTGGATGCCGGTTTCCTTCACAATGATGTGGAAACGGTGGTGGGCCACGGACTGGAACAGTACGCCCGTATGCCCGAGATCGAAGGTGACCGGCTGGTCTGGAAACCCGCCCCCGCGACAAGCGCCAGACCGGATGTGCTGAGCACGGCAAAAGAACCTTTTGCAGCTGACGGTGGTCTCCGCGTTCTGGAGGGTAATCTTGGCCGGGGTGTTATCAAGGTGTCGGCGGTTGCGGAGGAGCACCGTACCGTCAAGGCGCCGGCGGTGGTCTTTAATGACCAGAACGAACTCAAAGCGGCGTTCGAGGCCGGTGACCTGGATAAAGACTGTATTGTTGTTGTCCGTTTCCAGGGGCCGAAAGCCAATGGTATGCCGGAATTGCACAAACTGACTCCCTTTCTTGGCGTGCTGCAGGATCGCGGTTTCAGGGTTGGACTGGTAACGGACGGACGTATGTCGGGGGCCTCGGGCAAGGTGCCCGCAGCCATTCATGTCTACCCCGAAGCGGCCAATGGTGGTCCTCTTTCACGGATACACCCTGGCGATGTCATTACCCTGGATGCAGTCACCGGTAAACTGGAAGCTGATGTGCCACAAGAGGAATTTGCTGCGAGGGAGTCGGAAAAGGCTGACCTGAGCAGTTATCATCATGGTCTGGGCCGGGAGTTATTTGGCTGGATGCGTAAAGCGGCCAGTACCCCGGAAGAAGGGGCCAGTTTTTTCTGGAATCATGACGCATGACGACAACCAACTATTCACTGGTAGGGGATATCGGCGGCACCAACGCCAGGTTTGCCCTGGTACGTTCCGGTGATGTAACGCCCGAAGCCATTGAGGTTCTGGCGTGCAGCAGCTACGACAATCTCGATTCCGCCATTACCGATTACCTGCAGCGGTCCGGAGTAGAGGAGGTGAAGGAGGCGTGCCTGGCAGTGGCTTCTCCGGTGTCGGGCACCCGGGTGAGGATGACCAACAATCACTGGCGTTTTGACAGTGAAGAGGTGCGCCGCCAGTTTGGCTGGAGTGCCTTCAAGGTCATCAACGATTTTACGGCCATGGCGCTGGGGATTCTCCATGTGGCCCCTGAGAATCTGATTCATGTTTGTGGGGGCCCGGGGGATGTCCGCCGTCCACGGCTGGTGATCGGGCCGGGGACAGGGCTCGGAGTTTCCGGCCTGGTTCCACTGCAGAAGGGATGGGTTCCCTTGACGACCGAGGGGGGGCATGTGGATTTTGCGCCCACGGACGATACCGGGATGGCGGTACTGAAG
Organism: Marinobacter orientalis; assembly: GCF_004792665.1. Taxonomy (GTDB): domain Bacteria; phylum Pseudomonadota; class Gammaproteobacteria; order Pseudomonadales; family Oleiphilaceae; genus Marinobacter; species Marinobacter orientalis. The sequence continues at coordinate 447,993 of NZ_SRZX01000002.1, read as the reverse complement.
ATTCTGAAAGCCCGGTTCGGTCGCGTGTCGGTAGAGCGAATTCTCTGTGGCCAGGGGTTGCTGAATCTGTACCGGGCACATGCCGAAATACAGGATGTGACGGCCTCTCTGGATGCACCGGAGAAAATAACTGCCGCAGCGCTGGATAATTCCGACGCGCTTGCGCGACAGACCCTCGGGCATTTCTGTGAGATTCTCGGACGTGTCGCCGGCAATGGCGTGCTGACTCTGGGCGGGACCGGCGGTGTCTATCTGTGTGGCGGTATTCTCCCTCAATTTATCGACTTTTTCCTGGAGAGTCCGTTTCAGAAGGGCTTCGAGGACAAGGGCCGAATGCGACCGCTGCTGGAGGCAACACCGGTTTATCTTGTCACTGAAGGCTACACCGGCCTTTTCGGCGCAGCGGAAGCGCTGACCAATATGGAAGTGTAGGGTGCAGACGCTGTTGCGACTCTTTCCGGGGCGTCGACAGCACAGTTCACAGGTAATGGACCAGTTCATCCCTGTCAAAGCGGTACTGGCGGTTGTAGACGCCGTTTTCGGAGCGCTTCCCGGCCGCCAGTATCATGGTTACCAGGCCTTTTTTGGGCAGCTTCAGCAGGCGTCGAACCCGGCATTCATCAAAGCCTTCCATGGGGCAGGAATCGTAGCCGTGCGCCCTCAGTGCCAGCATCAGATTTTCCGCAGCCAGAGCAGTGGACTTGGTGGCCCAGATTTTCATCTCGTTCGGCGAATAGGGTCCCCGGGGAACCGGTCTTGTCAGGCCCACCAACAGCCCCGCTGCTTTCTTGGTCGCGCCAAATAACCCCAAAGGCCCCTGGCTGTAATGGACAGGTGCGATTTTCGAATAATACTTCTCAACAATTCCCGGCAGTTTTTCCTCCGGCCATTGCTCCAGTGCCATACGCGAATGCCGGCGCCAGGTGTCCGTTCTGGCAACGACTGCAATCAGTACCGGCGCGGTTTTCGCCGCGTTCTGGCCAAGGCAGGCCTCGGCAAGCTTTGCTCTCAGGTCCGGCGTTCTGACCACAAAAAATTCCCAGGGCTGCAGGTTGCTGGAATTGGGGGCCAGCATGGCCAGCTCCAGGCAGTCGTCCAGTACCGGTTCCGGCACTGCCTCATCAGTAAACCGGCGCACCGAGCGGCGGCTGCGCACTACTTTGCGGAATTCCTCCAGAGTTGCATTCGGCGCAATGTCTGACGTGAGGTTCATGACGGGCAGTTCCTGTTGTCGGTGTTGAGAATTCTGCCGGGTTCGCAACCTCCTGAGGCAGCAAGGGAGCCAGACCCTTGCCGCGAACATGTGGCTGCCAGAGTCGACAGGCACCTGTCCGGCTCCCGGAGATCATCTTCGGTGGCATAGAGGCCCTGTTTGGTCCAGGGTCCCGCAGCATGGGGGAAGAACTGGCAGAGTGTGTCGGTGGCCACTTCTGCCAGCTTTCGATAAGTCGTGATCTTGCCGCCAAATACTGGAATAACCGGTGCTTTGCTCTCTGTCCTGTCGGCTTCGAAGGAGTAATCGCGGGATGCCTTCTTGGCGTCGTGTTGCTTGTCATCCATCAGCGGACGAACGCCGGAGTAAGACCAGACTGCATCGCTCTCAGTGAGTTGATGCTTGAAGTACGGGTTAACAATATTCAACAGGTACTCAAATCCTATGGCAATGTCGGGCTTGAGTGGATCCATTGCGATCCCCTTCCGTTAATGCCGCCACCGACAACCACAACGTCAAACTGATTGTTCTCCCTGGTCATTCTTTGTCATCTCCTGCCGCCAGTGCAAGAACGCTGCCGGCTGTTTCTTCCGATTTCCGCAAAACATCAAACTTGATTATGCAAGAGTATATCGGTCAGGATCAGACCAGGTGCAACTCCTGCATTATTCTCATGCAGGAGTTGCGGCAGCCGCGGTAAATAGCGACTGCGTTTTCCGACAGCAACTTACTGGAGGCTGAGCGGCTGACCTGCCTCCCTGCGACGGGCCTCCCATTCCTCCCGCGTCTGAGCGGCCTCGTCTCCGGGCATGGAATCGATGATCTCAAAGTAATCACTGGAGTATTCATCGGCCATGATTTCGTTCCGGGGTTTTACCCTTACCACGTAGACAGTCTGCACATTCTGGTGGTCAAACTCCCGCCAGTACTGCTCGTCTTTCAGGAAACTGTACCTGTGGCCCTCCAGTGCCCGGATCACCCGGCCGGTATTGGTGGTGCCTGCACGTTCAACAGCGTCCTTGTATTGATAGACAATGCTGTAGGCGGACGCCGCCGCGGTAGACGGTCGCATTTCGTAGCGGCTGGAGAAAGCTTCAACGAATTCCTTACCCCTTGGATAGTCATACTGATACGGCGCACTCCATACCCAGGGAGCTCCGCCGATAATCCCTTCCATAATCGTCGGGCCCACCTGGCGAGCCATGCCGAGTGTGAGATTGGGAATGACTACCTGCATTTTTTTGGTCAGGCCCATTTCATAAGCTACATTCAGCGCCCGTACCATGTCATCCCCGAACAGCACCATCATCAGTACCTTGGCACCGCTTTTTTCCGCCTCCTCCAGGGCCTTGCGGAAATCCGTAATCAGGGCGCGGGGGAAGGGTGTCTTTACCCCCTGGTGTGCATCGGTGTCATCGGTATTGGTGAACTTCCTCACCGACTCTTCCACTGACCAGCCCCAGGTATAGTCTGCGGTGATATAGAAGTATTCGTCATCGGCGTGCTGGCTATTGAGGTACTGGCTCAGTGCCTTGGCCGCCATCCAGGCATTATAGGGTTCCCGGAACATGTGATCGTGGCCGGCGGCGCCGGTGGTGGCATTGGAGTAGGTCAGGGTTCCGAAGTAGATCCTGTCTCTTTCCCTGGCAGCTCTACCGGATGATATTGCAACAGCGCTGGAAACGCCGCCGAAAACCATCTGGGCACCCTCTTGATCGATCAGTTCGGCGGTGTTTTTTGCGCCCTTGTCTGGCTCACCCGAGGTGTTTCGTATCACCAGCTTCACGTCGCGGCCCATGATGCCGCCGGCCCTGTTGATTTCATCAACAGCCAGAAACGCTCCCAGCCGTTGCTGCAGGCCCTGGTCCTTGTAGCGTCCGGTTTGTGGATAGTTCAGTCCTATTTTCAGGGATTCTGCCGCTACAGTAGTGGTTACCAGCAGAGTCAGTATGAGGGAAACAAAAAGCTTCTTGCAGAGCATCGGCGAAGGTCTCCATGGTCGCGCCGGGCCGGAAATACGGGCCCCCGGATGTTGTTTTTATAAAGCAGCAGTGTCGCGGCAGTCTGTCGACGCAACAATCGTACTAAGGTGGAAGGTTGTGTAACGTTTTGTCAGCGATGTCATCACTCTGTTAATGCCGGACGCGCGGTGACCGGGCCCTGGCAGCCAAAGCCAGCACCAGGCTGACAGCGGTAGAGGCAATGAGAGCGCCTACAAAGGGCAGCAATGTGGGGATGCCTCCCGGAAAACTCGCGATCTCCAATCCTGCCATCAGGCTGCCACCAGTAATCCATCCCGGAATAATTGCTCCGGCCAGGCCAGCAAGGCCCCCCGATACTGCCGCTGTCGTAGTCATTTTTTGCCATAGCCCCATCAATACCGGGACCACCGCAGTGGCGCAGAGAAGGTCGGCAATCAGAAACAGTCTCAGCACGGAAATACCCTGCAGCGACACAATGACCACGGGAATCATCAGGATGACGGTAATCCATCTGGCAGAGGTAATGGAGAGCCCCTGTTTCTCGGTTACGGCCAGGGATGCAAGCGCATTTTGCAGGGTGTCCACTGATGAGGCCACCAGTGTCAATGCCAGTACCAGAGCGGGAATGGTCAGCCAGGCGGGCGCGCCTGAGAGCAGCGCGAAGAAAGGAATCGGTGGCGCTCCCAGATCCGCTCCACTCATCGCGGCGGCAATGCCCAGGGCGCCCACCACCGCAACCACGACGATGGTAATCACTCCCCCGAACAGGGCGCCCTGGCGCAAGGCGGAGGTGTCGCGAGCGGACCATAGCCGCTGCCAGTAACCCTGATGAAACAGGTTGGCAGCCGTCACCGCGATAACCAGTGTCAGGGCAACGCCCAGCGCGCTACCGACCGGCGCCGATGGCGCGCTGGCTGCATCCAGTTCGGGCAACCGCTCCATGGCCACAAACCCTACAATCGCCAGCAAGCCGATTAGCAGAAAGGCCTGCCATTGGTCAGTAACAATACTGGCACGCAGACCACCCCAGGCCGTGTAAATCAGCGTGGCAATGGCCACGCCCAACACCGCAACATTGCCGTTGACTCCGGAAAGCATCGAGGTGATGGCACCGATGGCGGTCAGTTCCGCTGTCACGAAACACAACATGTAAAGCACAGAGATCAGAGACACGTAGCGGCGAACTGCGTTGCCGTAGCATGCCTGGGCAAACTCACCGATACTGCGGCCCCGGGGCAGGTAGCGGCGTATGGCCGGGCCGCAGAAAGCAAAAACGATAAAGGGAAGGGCTGCTCCCAGTGCATAACCGGCCAGGGCCACGGGGCCCACCAGGGCGCCAACTTCCGGGGGAGCAAACAATATCCAGCCACCCATGCCCGAGGCCAGAAAAGATAACCCCAGAGCCCGCGCGCCCTGACTGTTGCGGGCAGTCACATAGTCGTCCAGACCACCATCAGCAAGGCGGGCACGCAGCCCCAGCCAGGTAAAAAGAATCAGGGCAGCTGCCAGGGCAGCTATGGTGGTGTAAAGCATGGTGATACTCCCTGCCAGTCGTAGAGGCCGTAGAGGCCGGAATCTTGACACATTACGGACAGCGCTGCGATAACCGGCCTTCAGCGTCAGTGGGTACTTCAGACGGTTGCGGTGGTCTCGGGGTGGAAGAAGCAATAAAGATTGCGGCCATCCCGCTTGGCGCGATACATGGCAATGTCGGCAGCCTGTATCAGCTCATTGGCATTGGCGCCATCATCCGGATAAAGACCCACTCCGATGCTGGAACCGATGGTCACCTGTTTGCCACCAAGAAGGTAGGGCTGACTCGCGATCCCCAGGAGACGGCGGGCGACACAATGCACGTCGTCGACGTGATCCATCTCTGGCAATAGTACAATGAATTCATCGCCACCCAGCCTTGCAAGAGTATCGTCTTCCCGCAGGCAGTCCTGAACCCGGTGGGTGAACTGCAAAAGAAGTTCGTCACCAATGGCATGGCCCAGGGTATCGTTGACCTGCTTGAAATGGTCAAGGTCGATGAACATGACGGCCAGGAGCATTTCTTTGCGGTGGGCGTGACGGATGGCGTGTTCCAGCCGGTCTTCAAGCAGGCGCCGGTTAGGGACACCAGTGAGGGCATCGTAGTAGGCCAGCTGGCGGATCTGTTCTTCGTTCCTGCGGTTCTGGGTAATGTCTGTGAACAGCCCGGCGTAATGGGTGGTTTCGCCCTCGTCGTTGGTAATCGCCGTAATGGTGAGCAATTCCAGATACAGTTCACCGGTTTTGCGGCGGTTCCAGATTTCGCCGCGCCAGTAGCCATGAGTGGTGAGAGAGTGCCACATCCGTTGGTAGAAGTCCGCGTCGTGGCGGCCGGATGATAGCATTTCCGGGGTCTTTCCAATCACTTCTTCAGCGCAATAGCCGGTGAGCCGGGTAAAGGCGGGATTGACGAACTCAATGGTGACCTTGGCGTCGGTCACCATGATGCCTTCAAAAGAAGACTCAATAACCCGTTCCGCCAGCTGCAAGGTCCTGCGCGACCTTGCCAGTGCCTGATCCCGCTGCTCCAGGGCGGTACGCAGGTCTTCAAGGTACATCTGTTCTGCCCCGGATAACATGTCGTGATAGCCAACCAGCCCGGTGACCTCTCCATTGTTGTTGGTGACAGCCAGATGTCTGATGTGCTTCTCGAGGAGCAGATCCCTGGCGTGGATCAACGGCGCGGTTTCGCGCACGGAAAGCAGGGGGCGTGTGGCAAGCTGTGAGGCCGGACTATTGCCGACATCATGGGCAATAAAACGGATAATATCGCGCTCGGTGAGTATCCCCAGTTCGGTACCGCACTTCACCACAACGGCATCGGTATGTTGACTGTGCATCCGGCGGGCAACCTCCGATACCGGCAGTGCGCCATCGACTACAACGGCGGCGCGCGGAATTACCGCTTTGACTTCCCTCAGCCGCAGATAAGGTTCCAGCCCCTGGTTCAGGGCCATGTCGGTCTGGGACAGAATGCCAACCGGAGAGTCGTGGTCGTCCACAACCAGAAAATGCCGCAGGCCCTGTTCACGAAACTCGATGGCCGCTGCTCCGATATCCATGGAATGTGGTAGTGTGGCAACCGGCGCACTCATCACTGACGACACAGGTTGTTGCAGAACAGCAGAATCCGAAAAGTCCACCGCCAACGCGTCGTGTTCCGTCCAGATGCCGGCAACCTGGCCATCGTCGACGATGAGAATGGAGCTTACCGAGTGATCCGCCATGCGCGCTGCGGCCCGGGCAATAGTGGTGTCGGGTGCACACTGAAGCAGCATGCCGCTGTGCATGATGCGGGAAATGGGTAGCTGCTGCCCCATTGTTTCTCCTTGGTATTCTTGTTTTTGAAAAGTGGACCGGTGTTTATTGTGGACCGGATCGGATCGGGTAATTTTGACAAGCATCAAATGCCTGTCACGCTTATGCTTTATGGTAAGCGGTATTTATCCCGGGGCAGAACCCCGACACAGGAGGTCCCTATGAGTAATCGCAAGTCGGAACTTGAGAACCTGCGCGCTGACCTGAAAGCGCGGCTGGCAAAGTACGAGGCCCATCAGCACCGCCAGGATGGTGCTCTGGAGAAGGACTTTGAAGAGCAGGCCGTACAGACCCAGAATGATGAGGTAGTGGATTCCCTGGAAACTGAAGTCCGTAGTGAACTGGCGCAGATTGAGCATGCCCTGGAACGGCTGGCTAATGGTCTGGGAGACGAATGCGAGAGCTGTGGGGAGGAGATAGACCCGCGGAGGTTGCAGGTGCTGCCTTATACCACGGTCTGTGTAATATGTGCCGAAGACTGATCCGGTAAAAAGGAAACAGCATGTCTGAAGCTGCCACTTCCGACAATAAGCCCGAGGGGCTGCCAAAGAGCCGGGTGATCGGATTGATTCTCGGCCCTCTCTTTCTGCTTATGACCCTGGTTATACCAGCCCCGGAAGGGATGGGGGCAGAGGCCTGGGCAGCACTCGGGCTGATGCTGCTGATGGCCACCTGGTGGTCCACCGAGGCGATCCCCATTCCGGCAACGGCACTGGTTCCGATTGTACTGATACCAGCGCTAGGACTGGGTGGCATCAAGGATGCGACAACACCTTACGCCAATCCCATCATCTTCCTGTTTCTTGGCGGCTTCACGCTGGGATTGGCGATGCAACGGTGGAATCTGCACCGGCGTATTGCGCTGTTAACTCTCAGAGGCGTGGGTGATAAACCTCGCCGCCAGATTGCCGGGTTCATGATCGCCACGGCGTTTTTGAGTATGTGGGTCAGCAATACCGCTACATCGATCATGATGCTGCCGATCGGCCTGTCGGTTATTGCGATGATGGATTCCCCCAACAAGGAAGGTGTTCGCCGTTATGCCACGGCGCTGCTCCTGGCCATTGCCTATTCTGCCAGTGTTGGTGGTATTGCCACGCTGATCGGCACCCCTCCCAATGCTTTGCTCGCCGCCTATTTGAGTGAAAACCAGGGTATATCGGTCGGTTTTGCCCAGTGGATGCTGCTGGGGGTGCCGGTGTCGCTGTTGATGCTGGCACTGACCTGGTGGTGGCTGACCCGCACGGATTTCGGGCTGGGTAACCAGGCAGGCAGTGGCGAGATGATAAACGACGAACTGAAGGCTCTTGGCCCTTTGCAGAAAGGCGAAAAGCTGGTCGCCCTGGTTTTTGTGGTAACCGCGTCGGCGTGGATCTTCCGGCCGCTGCTGTCTGATGGTCTGATGCCGTGGTTAAGCGACACCGGCATTGCCATTGCCGCTGCCATCGCCATGTTCCTGATTCCGGTAAACCTGAAAGAGCGGGTGTTCGTGCTGGATTGGGAGACGGCTCAGGGGATTCCCTGGGGGGTACTGTTGTTATTTGGTGGTGGCCTCGCCATGGCGGGCGTCATCAGTAGCTCCGGTCTGGCGGAATGGATTGCCGAGAGTCTGTCGGTGGCGGGACATTTGCCGACACTGGTGATGATTGCCCTGGTAGTGGGTGTCATTATTTTCCTCACCGAGGTCACCAGCAATACCGCGACAGCGGCGGCCTTCCTGCCATTGCTCGGGGCGCTGGCCATGTCCCAGGAGATGTCGGTGCTGCTACTGACAGTGCCCGCCGCCATTGCCGCCAGCTGCGCCTTCATGATGCCTGTGGCGACACCGCCCAACGCCATTGTTTTCTCCAGCGGCCATATGAGAATCCAGGATATGATCAGGGCAGGGTTTGCGCTGAATGTCCTGGGTATTGTTGTGGTGACAGCTTTCAGTTATCTGCTGCTTGGGCTTGTGTTCACGATCTGACCCGGGGGCTCGCGCCACTAGTCCTCAGGCCTGCTCAGATCGAGCCACTGCTGGGACAGCCAGTAAAAACTGCCATCCGGGGCGGGATGGGTGCAGTTGTAGCGGAAACGACGGCTACTGAAGCTGTCGGGGGCTCTGACACTGACTTCGTCTCCGGAAACCTTGAGATCCACCCGGCCCTGTCCTGATGCGAAGCAGGTCAGTCGGTCTGGACTGATGGCGTCAGGGACGGTGAATGACAGTGTCGGCGGATTTTCGCTGATAACGCCATCAGGCAAGGTGCTGGCATCTACCGGTAAGGCCTTGCTGCGCAGTTTGTGCTCCAGGCTGTTGAGTTGGCCGTAGGCATTAGCCATGGGAAAGCGGGGCAGGCGTGTGGCGTCGGAATTGGCGCCAATGGCGCCTGATTGCTGACCGTACCCCAGCCAGCCACGCTCCTCGATTTTTTGCTCCAGCGCCTCGTCAAACTCTCCGTAGGGATAGGCAAACATCGGTACGTCGATACCAAGCCTGTCTACCAGGATTTCCTGGGCGGTATCAAGGCTGCTTTCCACACGTTGTGCCCATTCGCTCCGGCTTTCATCGGGACGCTTCGCCATGTGACCGTGGTCTTCGCTGTGATTGGCAATAGTGACGCCGGTTCTGTCACGTACCTCTTCGAGTTGATCCCAGGTCATGTAGCCATGGCTGCCGATGGCATCGGTGTTCACGAATATTGTATAGGGATAACCCCGTTTTTCGAGTTCCGGTATGGCAGTGGAATAGACGGATTCGTAGGCGTCGTCAAAGGTGATGGCCACCTGCTCGCGACTATCCAGTTTGCCAGCCAGTGCGTCCCGGGTTGCTGATTCCAGGGGTACCACGTCAATTCCGAGTTCGTCGATCATCTCCAGTTGCCCTTCAAAAAGGGACACCGATGTGCTGGTGGACGGGGGCGTGGAATCACTGACATGGTGATACTGGAGCACAACGAGATCAGCCTGCGCACTCAGGGCGAAGCCGGCCAGCGATGCCATCAGAAAGGATAGGGTCGTGATTCGTTTTGCCATTGTGTCTGTTCCTCTGTGATCTGGACGATCGGCTCTTTCAGGTTCTGAAATGGGCCTTCAACATTGCGAACGCCTGGTTCAGGTGTTGAATGGTCTCGGTTTCGCCACCCCGGTCAGGGTGAGCACGCATCACCACCCTGCGGAAACGTTGTTTCACCTCATCAAATCCCGCCGGAACGCCGTCGAAGCCCAGGGTGGCTGCTGCTTCCCGGATTTCCCCAGGTTCCGGCCGTAAACCGCTGCGCCCTGCCCAGAAGTCTTCCATCATCCGGTTGATGGACTCTTCAGGCATCCTGTATCCGGACAGATCCAGATAGAAGTGTCTCAGCTCGTCCCGCTGGTCTGGCAATCCCGTACCAGCCACGACACGGCTCCGGTGGAGGCGGATAACCAGCGGTGAGATAGTGAGCGTTTCGCCGCCACTGGCAAGCTGGTCGCGGAGGCGATAAAGCACGTGGAACAGCAGAAAATGAACCGGGTAGAGTTTATCCGGTTCCGCAAAGTTTACTGTGCCGAGCAACTCCCAGGGCGCTTTCTGCAGGGTCTTGATAAGCCCGAGCTCGTTAATGCCGGCCGGGTTCTGCCGGAGAATGTGCTCGGTGGCAACCAACAGGTGATGAATCTGGACATTCAGCCTGTCGTCCTCTGCGCCGGAATCGGGGGTTTGAGTGGCAGTTTTAGCCATATCAGGTTGATTCATCCCGTTATGGTAGGTGACGGGGCGCCGTTACGGAAGAGGGGCCTGCAGTTGCTGCCTCCTGTGTGTATCCTGTCCCTGGAGCATTTGCACGCGTATAATCCGATCCTCACTGACCCAATGAACGACGTCCATCTATGTCCGAAGCAATAACTGCCAACCCTGAACCTGTCCTGACTTCCGAAGCCGAACGCAGGCAGAAACTGGAATTCAACAAGCTGCAGAAGCGTCTGCGCCGGGAGATGGGGCAGGCGATTGCCGATTTCTCGATGATTGAAGCCGGCGATAAAGTCATGTGCTGCCTGTCTGGCGGCAAGGACTCTTACGCCATGCTCGATATTCTGATGAACCTTCAGAAAAGTGCGCCAGTGCACTTTGAACTGATTGCCGTGAACCTGGACCAGAAACAGCCGGGATTCCCGGAAGAGGTGCTGCCCGAATATCTGGCAGCCCTTGGTATCGAATATCACATCATCGAGAAGGACACCTACAGTATCGTCAAGGACAAAGTGCCGGAAGGGAAAACCACCTGCGGGCTCTGTTCCCGTCTACGTCGCGGAATTCTCTATAATTTTGCCGAAGAACACGGGGTGACGAAAATCGCCCTGGGTCATCACCGGGATGATCTTCTGGAAACACTTTTCCTGAATATGTTTTATGGAGGCAAGCTGAAATCCATGCCTCCGGTTCTGCACAGCGACGATGGCCGGAATACGGTAATACGCCCGCTGGCCTTTAGCCGTGAAAAGGACATTGCCCGCTACGCGCGCCTGCGGGAATTTCCGATCATTCCCTGTAATCTGTGTGGCTCGCAGGAAAACCTCCAGCGTCAGGTGATCAAGGACATGTTCCAGGCCTGGGACAAGCAGCACCCCGGCCGGCTGGAAACCATGTTCCGTGCCATGTGCAATGTGGAGCCCTCCCACCTTGCCGACACGGCTCTTTATGATTTCCGTGACGGTTCACGGCGCCCGGATGGCGGGCAGTCCGTTGGAACGGTTGAACCGGAAAGGACGGATTTCGGACGGCTGGACGTGCTCAATATCTGACACCGTCTGCAAACAGGGCAAAGACCCTATCCGTGACCCGAATACAGCATGGCGGTGACTGGCAGGGTCCAGATACCGAAGCCGATCAGCAGCAGCCCTGCCAACTGCCGGAAGTGTTTCTGTTCCCTGAGCCTGCGAATCCAGGTAGCCGCGTATCCGGTTGCCAGCATGGAGGGCAGGGTGCCCAGGCCAAAGAACAGCATGGTGGTGGCGGCACTGCCCACGGTGGGCTGCAAGGCTGCCCACCCCAGGGTACTGTAGACCAGACCACAAGGTAGCCAGCCCCAGAGCGCACCCAGCGCCAATGCCTGCCTGACGTGGTGTACCGGCAGTACGTGCCTGGTCAGGGGGGAAAGGCGTTTCCAGACCGGTGTGCCGATACGCTCCACATAGCGGATTCCCTGCCACCACTGCCCCATGGAAAGTCCCATCAGAATCAGTAAGGTGCCGGCCAGTGTCCGAAGAACGGGGCCCAGTTGCGTCCAGTAGCCGGATGCACTGGTGCTGAGCAGTGCGATTAGCGCCGCGATGAGAGCATAGCTGCCAATGCGGCCACCATTGAAGGCCAGCAGCATGATGGTCTGGCGTATGCGGAAACCCCGGCCAACAGGCAGGGCCATGGACAGGGAAGCGCTGATTCCGCCGCACATGCTCAGGCAGTGGGTGCTGCCGAGCAGTCCGATCAGGAAGGCACTGGAATAACTCAGGTAAAGTTCTTCACCCATCAGGATGTCCGGTCTTCCTCCGGCTCGTCGTCTCCTGCTTCGCCTCCGGAGGCTCTGTTACTGCGGGAGGCGGTTTTCTGTTCGGGCTGCTTTGCGTCGTCCGGAATCCGGTCCTTGTCATCGTCGTAGAGAATGCGATGGGCCGGACCATCCAGATCATCATACTGGCCGTTCTTAACGGCCCAGGAAAACAGCACAATGCCCAGCGCTACGAGTACCAGCATGACCGGTACAAGGATCATTACAATTTTCACGGCGCTTCCTCAGGCTGTGTGGGTAATTCGACGTCCACGGTATCAGGACGTTACCTCGGCGCCAACCGCCGGCGCGGGCGACTCGGGTCTTTTTGGGGTTCGACCCAGCCTCATGGCATTGAGTACCACAACCAGCGAGCTGATGGACATGCCGATTGCCGCAAGCCAGGGCGGTACCAGGCCGGCAGCCGCCAAAGGCAGGGCACACAGATTGTAGCCAAGTGCCCACGCCATGTTCTGACGAATGATGCGGCGGGTCCGCTGGGCAGTTTTGAGAGCTTCGGCCAACTGGGTCAGCTGTCCGCTGAGCAACACGGCGTCTGCCTTGAGCTGCGTCAGGTCGGCGGCGCTGCCCATTGCCACGGAAACACCGGCACCTGCCATGGATGGCAAATCGTTGAGGCCATCGCCAACCATCATGATACGCCGGCCCTGCTCACCTAGCCTCTCCAGAACCCGAAGCTTGTCCTCCGGCGAGGCCTGGCCGATGGCTTCATCGATACCCAGTGTCTGCGCAATCTGTGTCACATGGCCGGAACGGTCTCCGCTGAGCAGAATCGTTCGCAGGCCCGCCTGCTGCAGCAACTGCACAGCTTCCCTTGCCTCTGGCCGCGGTTCGTCGTCAAGGGTAAAACGGGCGAGCCACTGGCTGTCGCTTGCCAGCCAGATCTCCATGCCCCGGTGATCGTCGCTTGCCGGTGGCGGACGGCCGGCACTGGCCTCAACAAAATCCCTGTGACCTATGCAAAATTTCTGTCCGTCAAGCTCGCCGGAGAGGCCTCCCCCGAGATGGTTCTGTACGTTGCGGGCAGAGTTGCCACGGAGATTATGGAAAACCCGGGCAACAGGGTGTTCCGAATGTTTTTCCAGGCTTGCTGCGATTTCAAGACATTGTTCGCGGCTGAAGCTTCCGAATACCCGGGTGCCCACAAGGCTCAGTTCGCCCCGGGTGAGAGTGCCGGTCTTGTCGAAAACCACCGTATCGATGGTGTTCAGCGATTCAAGCGTATGCCCGCGCGTGGGCAGCAGGCCGAGTTTGCGCAGACGCATGGTGGCTGAGGTGATGGCCGTGGGGGTGGCCAGCGAAAGGGCGCACGGGCAGGTAACCACCAGTACAGACAGCGTGATGTCAAAGGCATTATCTGCTCCGGCCAGCCACCAGCCAGCCCAGATAACAGGTGTCAGGATCAGTACGCGGCTGACAAACACCCCGGCGATGCGGTCTGCCATTAACGCGACCGGTGGTTTTTCCGCCTGGACCCGGTCGAGAATGCGAAGGATGCCGGAAAGCCGTGTCTGAGCCCCGGCGCGGCGGACTTCCACCTCCAGCGGATTTTCGCCGTTCACGCTACCCGCGTGCACCTCATCGCCCGGGTTCCGGGTTTCCGGAAGGTACTCGCCTGTCAGCGCGGCTTCATTCAGGGTGGAATGGCCGCTTACAATCACTCCATCGGCCGGCAGGGTTTCACCGGGCCTGACCCTGATTACGTCTCCCGCGGCCAGCTCATGGCTTGGGACAACCTCACTCTCATTACCCCTGACACGGCTGGCGACCATGGGCTGGAACCCGGCAAGTGCGTTGCCGGTCAATCCCGCCCTGTAACGTGCCTGCATTTCAATATAACGGCCAAGCTGAAGGAAGAAGGTGAACATGCACACCGACTCGAAATAGACTTCCTCGCCTCCGAACACGGTAACCCAGACACTGGCGACGTAGGCCAGGCCAATGGCAGTGGCCACTGGCACATCCATGGTCAGGTGTCGGCTACGAAGATCCCTCAGTGCATTGGTGAAAAAGGGTCGGGCACTGTAGAGCACCACGGGTGTAGCCACCAGGAGGCTGAACCAGCGGAAAAAACTGACAAATTCCGGAGACAGCTCACTGACCAGTTCAAAGTACAGGGGAAACGCCAGCATCATGGTCTGGAAAGAACCAATGCCGGCAACCGCGAGGCGGATCAGCGCGGACCGGTGTTCAGCTTTGAGTGCCCGTTCTGCCTCATCGGCCTGGTAGGGGCGGGCGCGATAACCGAGTTCGTGGATGGCAATCAGCAGGTCGCTGAGCCTGGCCTGTTCCGGGTTCCATACCAGGCGGGCCCGCTGGGTACTGTGGTTGACGGAGAACGAGATGACTCCCGGCTGCTTCGCCATATGGTTCTCCAGCAACCATATGCAGGCGGCGCAGGTAATGTCGCTGATCAGCAGGGTCGCTTCCCGGCCTGACTTGACCGGTGATACGAACGATTTCTGCACCAGGGGGTGGTCCAGTTCCCGTATCCGGTCGAGTTCGGAGCCTGTCAGTTGTCTCGGCGTAACGGCCGGTTCGGTACGGAACTGGTAGAAGCCGTCAAGGCCCTCCGCGCGGATGGTCTCGCAGACAGCCTTGCAGCCCTGGCAACAAAAGTGGCGCACGTCGCCGTCAAGCACAAGCGTGATGGCGGGATTCCCGGGTGCCGGCTCTCCGCAATGGTAGCAATCCAAGGGTTTCACCCGCGGTCTTCAGCGCCCACACCGAGAGTCAGTGGGCGGTCCGAGGGCAAACTGGATTCGCCTTTCAGGCGCCAGTCATTATCGGGTCCCCGCAGATCAAAGTACCAGCGGCCCTCTATGGACTGGTTCAGGTCTGCTACGTACTGGCCCCCGCCGATGGAACGAAACTGAATGGTCAGATCTCGCTCGGCGATGGTCGGATGGAACAGGTTGAGAATCAGGTATGGGTAGTCGGCACGGCCGTTACTGGTATCGACGGACAGATTGATCTTTCTCTCCCTGAAGGCCATTTCGGCAATGAGCCCGAGATCCTTTGCCGTTTCATCGCGGGCAATTTCCATATTGATGCCGCGACCTTCCTTGGAATAATCGTCGGTCACCATGGAGTTCTGGGTGTTGAGTGCTACCGTAATGGCAATGGTGCACCAGATAATCGCGGCTCCCGGAAAGATCAGCAGGAACAGAAGCCAGGGCTGGCGATACCAGGGGCCTTCGGATGTATTCTCAGTCATAGTTGCATCTCTCAGTGCTATTCCCGGAACCTGATTCCGGGATCAGCGATTAGGACCGACAAAACGGCTTTCAGTTTCAAGAACGAGATTCTCATCGGATTGTGATTCAAGGGTGAACACAATGTCAGTGTTGCTTTCCGAGATAGCCTCTGGTGCAACATCCACTACGGTCGGTACAGACCGGTTCTCACCGCTCTCCACGGTTACAGTGTCCTGTGTCAGCACCCGCATGCCTTCAAGACCTGAGGCTGAAATCGCAAATGTTTGCGGGACTTCGGTCATGTTGGCAATTTTAAGCGTATAGGTGTTCTCTATCCGGCCATCGCCGTTGTAACTGAACAGAGCGCCGCGATCCCTGAGCACGTCCAGCTGTGCCGGAACCCTGGTGGCAATGGTGAATGCCATCGCGGCAACCATCAGCAGCAACACCAAACCATAGCCGAAAGTACGCGGCCGCAGAAGTTTGGAGGTCTTTCCCTCCAGCTCGTTTTCCGTGGTGTAGCGAATAAGCCCGCGCGGATAGTTCATCTTGTCCATGACCTCGTCGCAGGCATCGATGCACAAAGCGCAGCCAATACACTCGTATTGCAGGCCATCACGGATGTCGATGCCGGTGGGGCAGACCTGGACGCACTGTCCACAATCAATACAGTCTCCCAGGCCAAGCTCGGCGGGATCAACACCTTTCTTGCGGCTGCCTCTGGGTTCGCCACGGTTGGGGTCGTAGGACACGATCCGGGTATTGGGGTCGAACATTACCGACTGGAACCGGGCATAGGGGCACATGTACAGGCATACCTGCTCACGCATCCAGCCGGCATTCAGATAGGTTGCCACGGTAAAAAAGGCTACCCAGAAGTAGGCCCAGCCATTGGCCTGCAGGGTGAACAGGTCAGTGATCAGCTCACGGATGGGATAGAAGTAACCGACAAATGTGACGCCGGTGGCAAGGGCGATAAACAGCCATGCAGAGTGTTTTGCCGATTTCTTGGCGACCTTCTCGGCAGAGCGGGGCGCCTTGTCCAGTTTTATACGCTTGTTGCGCCCGCCCTCAATGCGCTCTTCAACCCACATGAAAATAAAGGTCCAGACCGTTTGTGGGCAGGTATAACCGCACCAGACGCGGCCAAAAAGTGTCGTAATAAAGAACAGACCGAAGGCACAGATAATGAGCATGCCCGACAGCAGGATAAAATCCTGGGGGTAGAAGGTGGCACCGAACAGATGAAATTCGCGCGCCGGCAGGTCAAACAGAATCAGCGGCTCGCCATCCACAGTGATCCAGACGAACAGAAAATACATGCCCATCAGGGCGGTCAGGCTGACATTGCGAATGCGCTGAAAGAAGCCCTTGACCTCTTTCACATAGATTTTCTTGCGGCTGGCGTATAGCTCGACAGTTCCGGTATTTTTGTTTTTGTTGTCGGAGGCGTCAGAGGATGGGTCAACCTGCTTGACCGGAATCTCACTGCTCATCGTTAACCTCCCGATGATGTGGTGCCCTTGTCACAGAAGATCCTGTGGGGCGGGGATCTTCTCAAGCCTGTGCCCGCCGTGGCAGACACAGGGTTGAGCAGACCGGGCCGGAGCTGACAGGCCCCGGCCGGACATTCAGTTGGACAGGCTGTAGACGTACGCAGCCAGAATCTGGATCTGATCATCAGAAAGCCGGTCGCCCTGTGCGGGCATCTGGTTCTGACGGCCGTTGACAACGGTTTCCCTGATCCAGTCATAGGTGGAACCGTAAAGCCAGGTGTCGTCGGTCAGGTCTGGTGCGCCAAGATCCTGATTGCCTTTGGCATCAGGGCCATGACAGGCGACGCAGGCCTGGGCATAAACCTCTGCACCCTTCTCTGCTGCCTCGGCATCCCTTTCCCGGTCGCTGAAGCTCAGCACGTAATTGACCACCTGGTCGACCTGTTCGTTGCTCATGTTAGGCATGGTGCCCATGGCGGGCATGTTGCCATTGCGCCCCTCGTGAAGAGTGGTCAGGATCGAGTCAGGATCTCCGCCATACAGCCAGTCGTCGTCGGTCAGGTTCGGAAAGCCCAGGGATCCCCGGCCGGCCGAGCCGTGACAGGTGGCGCAGTTGTTGGCAAACAGCCGCTGACCCATCTTCATGGCATCATCGTTTTCTGCCAGCTCCGGTACCGGCGTATCACCAAATTTGGCGTAGAGCTCACCGTATTGGGCTTCAGCCTCCTGAACTTCCGCTTCCCACTGGTTAGTCGATGACCACCCCAGCAGGCCCTGGAAATTACCCAGGCCGGGATACAATGCCAGGTAGCCCAGGGAAAAAACGCACGTTGCCACAAACAGGTAGTACCACCACTTCGGAAGCGGGTTATCGTATTCCTCGATGCCATCGAAGGAATGACCCACCGTCCTGTCGGTTTCAGTATCAGTAGTCTGGTTCTTGCGGGTGGCAAAAAGAAGCCACCAGCAACCAAACACTGTACCGAGCACGATCACGCTGATCCAGATGCTCCAAAAGGTACTCATCGTTTTTTCTCCGTTTTTTCCTGTTCAAGAGTACGCTTTTCCACCTCATCGTCGTCGAAGGGCAGGTGGGCCGCTTCTTCGTTGGCTTTCTTGCGGTGAGAGCTGTAGGCCCACCAGATGATGCCGAAGAACATGGCCATGATGACCAGTGTGTGAACGCCGCGTAACTCGTTTAAATCCATAGGTTTCACCGTGTCTCTGAAATCACGGTACCAAGCTGTTGCAGGTACGCGACCAGAGCTTCGATTTCGAATTTGCCTCGCACTTCCTCAGCTGCGGTTGCAACCTGCTCGTCAGTGTATGGCACGCCCAGTGTCTGGAGTGTTCTGATCTTGGCCTCGGTAGCAGTGTGATCAACCCGGTCCTCGAATAGCCAGGGGAAGGCGGGCATGTTGGATTCCGGAACCACGCTGCGCGGATCGTACAGGTGCTGGCGCTGCCAGGCGTCGGAGTAACGACCACCGACACGGGCAAGGTCAGGGCCTGTGCGCTTGGAACCCCACAGGAACGGACGGTCGTATACGAACTCGCCCGCAACGGAATAGTGGCCGTAGCGCTCGGTTTCGGCCCTGAATGGCCGGATCTGCTGGGTATGACAGACACTGCAACCCTCACGGATATAGATGTCCCTGCCTTCCTGCTCGAGTGCTGACAATGGCTCAAGACCTTCTATCGGCTCATTGACGCTTTTCTGGAAAAACAGGGGCACAACTTCTGCCAGGAAACCGCCACTGATGGTCAGGATGATCAGTACGATCATTATCCCTATGTTCTTTTCAATAATTTCGTGTTTCATCAACAAGGTCTCCCGTTACGCCGCTTGTGCTGCTGTGTTGTCTTGAGCAACGGCGTCTTTCTGACGCACGGTCATGTAGACGTTGTATGCCATTACCAGCATGCCCGACAGGAAGATCACACCGCCAAGGAAGCGCACGAGGTAGCCCGGGTAGGACGCTTCCAGTGCCTCAACAAAGCTGTAGGTCAGGGTGCCGTCTTCGTTGACAGCGCGCCACATCAGGCCCTGCATGATGCCGTTGACCCACATTGCGACGATGTAGAGCACGGTGCCGACCGTTGCCAGCCAGAAGTGAGCGTTGATCATTGCAGTGCTGTACATGGCCTTGACGCCCCATAACTTGGGAATCAGGTGGTAAACGGCACCGATACTGATCATGGCAACCCAGCCCAGCGCGCCGGAGTGGACGTGGCCGATAGTCCAGTCAGTATTGTGGGACAGGGCGTTCACCGTCTTGATGGACATCATCGGGCCTTCAAAGGTGGACATGCCGTAGAACGACAGGGACACCACGAGGAATCGCAGGATCGGGTCGGTACGCAATTTGTGCCATGCGCCTGACAGGGTCATCATGCCGTTGATCATGCCGCCCCAGGACGGTGCCAACAGAATCAGGGACATCACCATGCCCGCGGTCTGTGCCCAGTCCGGCAGTGCGGAGTAGTGCAGGTGGTGGCCACCGGCCCAGACATAAGTCGCGATCAGTGCCCAGAAGTGCACAATCGACAGGCGGTAGGAGTAGACAGGACGGTTGGCCTGTTTGGGAACAAAGTAGTACATCATGCCCAGAAAGCCGGCGGTCAGGAAGAAACCAACGGCATTGTGGCCGTACCACCACTGCATCATTGCATCGGTAACACCGGCATACGCAGAGTACGACTTGAAGGCGGTTGCGGGCAGCGCCATGCTGTTGCCGATGTGGAGCACCGCCACGGTAATGATGAACGCGCCGTAGAACCAGTTCGCGACGTAGATGTGGGGCGTGCTGCGCTTCATGACAGTGCCGAAGAACACCACTGCGTAGCATACCCAGACCACTGCAATGGCGATGTCGATCGGCCATTCAAGCTCGGCGTATTCCTTGGAGGTGGTGAATCCCATTGGCAGGGTAATGGCGGCAGCCACGATGATGGCCTGCCAGCCCCAGAAGGTAAATGCCGCGAGTCCGTCCGAAAACAGGCGCGCCTGACAGGTGCGCTGCACCACGTAGTAGGCCGTAGCGAACAGGGCACTTCCGCCAAAGCCGAAGATAACGGCGTTGGTATGCAGCGGCCGCAAACGGCCGAAGTGGGTCCAGGGCAGGTCGAGGTTGAGGGCGGGCCAGACCAGTTGTGCTGCAATCAGCACGCCAAGGGCCATCCCTACAATCCCCCATACCACCGTCATGATGGTAAATTGCCTCACCACCTTGTAGTTGTATGTCAGGTTTGCATTTAATGTGCTCATAGCCTTACCAATGGGTTTAGAGTGGGAAATATGCGGGCGCAAGTATGGAGAAAGCATTAGCTGTTTGCAATGACACAGGTCAACTCGCACGCTCTATCAAATGCGTCTAAATCAGTAACATGGCGAATACATTAGAGTAATTCCCAAAGCAATAGAACGGTCGGGAAAACGCGGATGTATGGCAGCCACGCCATTAATATTAGTCACGATTCGGGGGTATTGTGAATCCCGTAACATTTTACAGGTCTGAAGCTGTTGGCAGCCTCACTGCACCAAGGCTGCTGCTGGCACATGGAGCCGGCGCACCGGCAGATTCCGAATTTATGGAAAGGCTCGCCAAATCGCTTTCTTTACAGGGAGTAACCACCCTGCGGTTTGAATTTCCCTATATGGTAAAACGCCGGCAGGATGGTCGGAAAAGACCTCCGGATCGACAGCCGGCGCTGTTGGAGTGTTTTCGCCAGGCCATTGCCGATGTTGCCGCCGGGCCGGACGGCGGTTGCCCGCTTTTCATTGGCGGCAAGTCCATGGGGGGCAGGATGGCCAGTCACATGATCGCACAAGGGGGCTTTCCGCCCGGGATCCGTGGTGCCGTCTGTTTCGGATACCCGTTTCATCCGCCGGGCAAGCCGGATAGGTGGCGGATAAATCATTTTCAGGATCTGAAGCGGCCACTCCAGATAATTCAGGGCACGAGGGATCCTTTCGGACGGAGACATGAGGTAGAGGAAGAGGAGCGTGGTCTGGCCGCAATGGAGAATGTAAGGCTGTCGTGGCTTGAAGGCGGTGATCACGACTACCGGCCGCTGGCCCGGCAACAGGAAAGTCATGATGAAATGCTGCGGCAGGCAGCAGGCCGGGCAGCCGCTTTTATGCACTGCCTGAAATGAGTCAGCAGGTCTCGGGTTCTGATTGTTCCGTCCGGTTCCGGCCGGCAGCCTTGGCCCGGTAGAGGGCTTCGTCAGCTCGCCGGAAGAGCTCTCTCTGATCTTCCCCTGATACAAGTGTTGCGGTGCCTGCACTCATGGTCAGTTGGACCCGCTCTCCATGACCGGTGACCACGCTGGTGCTGGCCAGATCTTGCAGAATCTGCTCGCAGAGCTTGCCGGCTCCGTCTGCTCCGGTGCCAGGTAATAACAGCGCAAACTCCTCTCCGCCGAAGCGGATTGCCACATCCCTTGGCCGCTTGGCGTGGCGCCTGAGTATGTCGGCGATGTGCTGAAGGCACTGGTCGCCGAAATCGTGTCCCCACTTATCGTTCACTGCTTTAAAATGATCCGCATCGAGCAGCGCGATGGTCAGTGGCTGGCTGCTGCGACGGGATTCGGCGCACAGTTCAGGCAGGAGGTTGTCAAGGTGGCGCCGGTTGTGTAGCCCGGTCAGCGCATCATTGAGGCTCAGGGTCGCCAACTGGCGGTTCGCTCGCTCCAGTTCACGCATTGTGTTGCGCAGTTGCGCCGTGCGTTCGTGCACTTTGAGCTCCAGATTTGTGCGAGCGCTCTGTTCTGCATTCAGCAGTTTCTGATTCAGAAGGCGCCATCGCTGAACCATGGCATAGTTGAGAAGAATCACCTGCGCGCCCACGGCAACCTGCATGAAAATTTCCCGCGCCAGGAAGTCGGCGAGGTAACCGAATGCGGCAAGGGCGTAGATGAGGGCTCCGGCCAGCATTCCGGACCAGGCCAAAACGTACCACTTTGCGGGCAGGTACCCCTGGCGCCAGCGAATAAGCCCGACCAGGAACAGGCTGCCAATAATGAGCAGGGCAACAGTGGTGGTCAACACAATGGATTTGTTATAGGGCAGGATGAAGGTCATCAAAAACAGGCCAAGGCTGGCCAGTGCCAGCCCCCTGAGTATCCGGTCTGCCCTTGAACCAGGGCGGATTTCCAGAAAGGAACGGCCGAACAGGGTCATTGCCAGAGAACTGACGGATATCAGCATGGGAATGGATGTATTGGCAAAAGCCGTGCTGTCAGGCCAGAAATACTGGTTGGCGAAGCCGCCCATGGCAAAAAGGAAAAGACCCAGTGAAGCCATATAAAAGGCATTGTAGAAGTAGTACGCGGTACCTGAGCTGAAGAACAGCAGCAGGTTGAACCCTGAAAACACAAGCAGTGCACCATAGAACAGCCCGTGAATCAGGGTCAGATGATTGCTTTGGGCAATGATAGCGTCCGGTGTTTCCAGGGAGAGGGGGACGTTCAGGGCGCCACTGCTTTCGATCCGGATGGTAATGGCCCTGTTTTCACTGCCACCGAGCGTGACGGGGAGCAGGAAATACCGGTAATCTACGCCGCGGGACATGAATGGGTACTGGTCTCCGGTGTGGGTGACAGAGGTACCGTCAATGCCTGAATGCCAGAAAGCGACTTTATCCAGCAGGGGATAGCTGAGCTTCAGGTACCAGAGTTGGCGTGCATCGCCGGAATTGCGCACATTGAGACGGATCCAGT
The DNA here is from genome assembly GCF_004792665.1 of Marinobacter orientalis. Taxonomy (GTDB): domain Bacteria; phylum Pseudomonadota; class Gammaproteobacteria; order Pseudomonadales; family Oleiphilaceae; genus Marinobacter; species Marinobacter orientalis. The sequence goes on along the minus strand of NZ_SRZX01000002.1, from coordinate 425,505 downwards.
AAACAGCGTCGGTGTGACTGAATACGAGGTCGTTGCCGTCAGCCGAAGTCCACTGGGCGTCATCGGGCAGTTCTTCCGGTGTTCCGGCATTGTATGCCGGTTCTCCGGGGGCGACTCTGAGGTAGCATGCGTAGTCCATCAGGGCCTCCCGCTGCTTTGCGTTGCTGGCATCAAGTGCCGGGCAATGTTCAGTCGGTGCTGACTGAAACGCCATTGCCACGCCTGTTAAAAGCAGCAGTGCGGCAAACGATAGGGCATAACGCAGGTACAGCAGCATCCGGAGTATTCCTGCCAGCGGAAAACTCAGCAGTTTAGTCAATCGCAGGTTGTGTGGATGTTAAACAGATTCAAATTTACGGGTTCCAAAGACGAACCCTGTTCAGGTGACAGATGGAACGACTGATGGTCTTCTGCCGGCCAGGCTTCGAGACAGAAGCAGGACGGGAGCTAACGGATGCCGCGGCAGCACTCGGGATTTACGGCTACTTCGAGCCCGGGGATTCCCGGGGCTTCGTGATCTTTAATCTCCCGGGTCCGGTCTCTGCTGATACATTGCTGGACACACTGTCCATCCACACCCTGGTCTTTGTCAGAGACTGGTTTGTTGTCCTGGCGGACGTGGCGTTGCCGACGACGGACCGTGTGGGCGCCGTCATTGATAGCCTGAAGTCAGTGGATGCGGCGTTTCCGGCCTGCGCGAGGGTGGAGGTCCGGTTGCCCGAAAACAACAGTGACCCGGATCTTGGCAATTTTGCCCGCAAATGGGTGTCTCCGCTTTCCAGAGGGCTGCGGGGGGCGGGACTGTTGCAGTCAGATCCCCAGGGCGAATCGCCGGCCCGTCTGGAGTTGTTGCTGCTCGGGTTTGACCGGGTTATTGCCGGTGTCAGCATGGCCGGCAACCGGGCCCGCTTCGTCAGTGGTATACCTCGCTTGCGTCTGCCGGCTTCGGCTCCCAGCCGCTCGGCGCTCAAGCTGGAGGAAGCCTGGAAGGTGTTTTTGCCTCCTGGAAACGAGCTTGATTACCTCGGTGGCGGCAAGCAGGCAGTGGATCTGGGTGCGGCTCCCGGAGGCTGGACCTGGCAGTTGGTCAAACAGGGCATGATGGTAACTGCCGTTGATAATGGTCCAATGAATGGCGATCTGATGGCGTCAGGGCATGTCCGGCATGTAGAGGCCGACGGTTACCAGTGGCGGCCAAGGCGGGGGGTGGACTGGATGGTTTGCGATATTGTGGATCACCCGCGCCGTACCGCGGCACTGGCCGTGGACTGGCTGACCGCGAAACTGTGCCGCTATACGGTGTTCAATCTTAAACTGCCAATGAAAAAAAGATACGACGAGTGGTTGATTTGCAGGGACATTCTGGAACAGGGGCTGGCCCAGACCGAAATGAACTTCCGTATCAGGGCCCGCCACCTCTATCATGACCGTGAGGAGATTACCTGCTTTATTGAGCGTGTAGCCTGAGCCGATAGCCAGACGGGACTCTAGTTGTGACTGTGCCCGAGCACGGTAATGACTTCCTCCCGGTCCATCATCGGGACAAGCTCGGCCATCAGCTCGCGGCGCTCTTCGGACAGAAACCAGCGTTGCCAGTCTGCTTCCGAGCGCCAGTTGGACAGGGTAAACCGGTGGTTGGGATCGTGGGTATCCACGAGGGTTTCGCCGGACACAAAGCCCGGGGCGCTCACGGCATTCTGAAGAACCCTGCGGGATCTCTCCTCGTAGACGGGTTCAAGCGATTCGGCGATGTGGCGTTCAATCAGTACCCGGATCATTGTTTACCTCGTATTATTAGACATCTATAAACAACAATTTAGCAGGTTTTTTTCAAATTTCAGGTGGAATTTCAGGAGACTGACATTGCAAGAGCAGGATTATGATGCAGAGCTTGATGCCCGCGGCCTGTTTTGCCCGGAACCGGTGATGATGTTGCATAACCGGATTGTAGAGATCAGCCCGGGTGCCGTACTGAAGGTAGTGGCGACAGACCCCTCCACAACCCGGGACATTCCGCGATTCTGCCAGTTTCTCGACCATGAACTGGTGGATAGCGGTGAAGATGGAAAGGAGTTCGTGTTCTATATCCGCCGCGGCAGCTGATTAACCGGTCAGGATTCGCCGGAAATGCCCAGTTCATTGAGATGGCCAAGAAACTGGTCGCGGTCCATCTCGCCGAGCACGCGGGCCGTTTCTATCTCTGCGCCGGAGTTGTTGTAGAACAGTATTGCCGGCGGCCCGAACAGGCCAAGCTCGTTCAGCAGCGCCTGCTGCTCTGGTGTGTTATCGGTCATATCCAGTTGCAGGAGCTTGTAGGGCGCCAGTGCCTGGATAACGGTGCCGTCACTGAAAACGTTGCGTTCCATGACCTTGCAGGAGATGCACCAGTCGGCGTAAAAGTCGAGCATCACAGGGGTGCCGTTGCGGCTGGCCTGTGCAAGCTCACTGCGAATATCCGCCGGAGATTCCAGCCGGACGAACCCGGCATGAGTCGCTGCCACTCCGGCTGGTGACGGGCTTCCTGCCATTGGCTGATTCGATGCAGTGAACGCAGCCAGGGGCTTTAGGGGATCATTTGCTCCAGAGACCGCACCGGCAAGCAGAGCTATGCCGTAGGCAAACATGACCAGCCCCATACCCTTGCGGGTACGTTCCCAGCCAGCCCTGGCAGCGTCGAAAGCGCCCAGTTGCACACCCGTGATGGCCACCAGCAGTCCCCACAGAGTCAGTGCCAGCCACCCCGGCACCATCCTCTCCACCAGCCAGATGGCAACAGCCAGTAGCATAACCCCGTAGAAAGCCTTGACAACGTTCATCCAGGGGCCGGTCGATGGCAGCAGTTTGCGGCCGCCAACCGCTACCAGTATCAGGGGAATTCCCATGCCCAGGCCCAGCGCGAACAGAGCAACACCCCCGATCACCGCGTCCTGGGTAGTGCTGATGTATAACAGGCTGCCGGCAAGCGGTGCGGAAACGCAGGGAGAAACAATAAGGGCCGACAGAGCGCCAATGCCGAAAATGCTGGCTACGCGGGTGCCGGTCAGGCGATGGCTGGCATCGTTGAGTGGCTCACGGATAAAGCGCGGCAGCTGGATTTCAAACAGGTTGAACATGGACATTGCAAATACCACGAACAGCGCTGCGAAAACGCCCAATACCCAGGGGGACTGAAGCTGGGCCTGGAGGTTGAAACTGGCGCCAAGCAAGCCGGTAATGACACCTGCTGCTGCATAGGTGAGGGCCATGCCCAGCACATAACTGCCGGAAAGAAGCAGTGCGTGACCGGTTGAACTGGTATTTCGGGAGGATACCAGTGACGAAATAATCGGCACCATGGGCAGCACGCAGGGAGTAAACGTAAGCCCCAGGCCCAGTAACAGGAACAGCCCGGCAATAACCAGAGTCGACTGGTTGGCGAGAAAGCCTGCCAGACCTGTCGCGGTGGAAGTGTCTTCAGGCGGCTGCTGGCTGGTGCCGGAGGAGGCGGAGCCCGCTGAACTGCTGCCTGCTGTAGCATCCGGGCTGGCGCCGGTACCGGCGTAATAGAGTACGTCCCGGGTCTGGGGAGGATAGCAGAGCCCGGCATTGGCGCAGCCCTGGTAAGTCACCTGTAGCTCGGCCTCGCGAATGCCTTCGGAGAGTTTTACCGGAACCCGGGCCTCGACCGGCTCATAAAACACAGTGACCTTGCCAAAGAACTCATCTTCGGTGTCGGTACCGGTATAGGAGAACTCCGGTTCCCCCAGTTCGACACCCTCGGTGGTGCTGTTGACGCTGATGCGCCCCTGATACAGGTAGTGCTCGGGCGCAATATCCCAGGACAGTAAGACAGCGCCGTTGTCTACGGTAAAACTGAAGGGCAGTGCCTCATCAACCGGGAGGAAATCGTTGTTGTTGCCAAACAGGGAATTGCCGGCCCCGGCGGTAATTGCAGAAAACGCGGATAATGCCAGAAACAGCAATAAGCGGCTCAACGCCCTGGTCGGGGCAATACTGCATGAGGTTGTCGTGTTTCCGGTCATAGTTAATAGAGTACCGTTGGTGGATCGGCGGTTATCGGGCGCTCAACCGGGAAAGGTCTGGACAGCGTCGCTTCAGGTTGCAATGGACACAGTTGCCGGGCAAAAGTTCCCTCTGGTATTGAACGGTCTAAAGTCGCACAATACCCGTCCCATGAGACATGATCCAGACGATCTTATCACGCTGTTTAATGGCCTGTTCCGGGCAGACTACCGGACTGTTCTGGTCAGGGGCGGCGATGAACCCGAGTATTTACCGGCAACGAAGCCTGACGGCTTTGCACAGATCATCTTTGCTCACGGCTATTATGCCAGCGCGCTGCATGAAATCAGCCATTGGTGTATTGCCGGTGAGCATCGGCGCACACTCAGGGATTTCGGCTATTGGTACTGCCCGGATGGCCGCAGCGTGAAGCAGCAACAGGCTTTTGAAAAGGCGGAAATAAAGCCCCAGGCTATTGAATGGCTGTTTTCGGTTGCAGCGCGCGCCCGGTTTCACGTCAGCGTCGACAATCTTTCCGGTAACGGAGCCTGGGACGAAGACGCTTTTCGCAGGAATGTGACGGCGCAGGCCAGTGATTATCTGGAGCATGGCTTGCCGGCCCGAGCCGGCATGTTTTTTCAGACGCTGCGGACATTTTATGGAACCGAGGCTGACTTTAACGAAGTCTGGAACAAAGAGACCAGGCGCCTGATGCCCGAATGTTCCGCCACAGACACTGAGGTAAATTGAAGCTATATGACATCTGACGCACCCGAAGCCGGCAAAATACTTTTCAAGGATCTGAACCTGGACCAGCGAGTACTTGATGCCATCACCGATATCGGTTTTGAGCACTGTACGCCAATCCAGGCAGAAACCCTCCCGTTTACACTGGCCTGCCAGGATCTGATTGGCCAGGCGCAGACCGGTACCGGCAAAACGGCTGCCTTTCTGATCACTGCCATCCAGAGCATGCTGGAAACGCCGATCCCGGAGTCCGACAGATTCGCTTCCGAGCCCAGAGTGCTGGCCCTGGCGCCCACCCGGGAGCTGGCGATGCAGATTGCCAAGGATGCGGAGCAGTTGTGCGGTTACACCGGACATAATGTGGTCACCGTGGTTGGCGGTATGAATTACGACAAACAGCGCGACCAGTTACAGAACGAGATTGTGGATATCCTGGTGGCCACGCCAGGACGCCTGATCGATTTTCTGGGGTCCCAGGACGTGTTTCTGGACCAGATCGATATCCTGATTCTGGATGAGGCCGACCGTATGCTGGATATGGGCTTTATTCCGGATGTGAAGCGTATTATCCGTAAATGTACGCCGAAGGAAGAGCGCCAGACACTGCTGTTCAGCGCGACCTTCAACCAGGATGTGCTCAATCTGGCTTCGATGTGGACACGCAACGCCGAATTCGTCGAAATCGAGCCGGAGCAGAAGACCGCTGAACGGGTGAAGCAGACTGTCTACCTGGTGGGTGAGGACGAGAAGCTGCCGGTACTGGTGAACTACCTCCAGCGCCCGGAGGTTGAAAAGGCTCTGGTATTCGCCAATCGCCGTGACCAGTGTCGTGATCTGGACGAGGATCTGCGTAATCAGGGCGTCAAGGTGGCTCTGATGTCCGGTGAAATCGCCCAGAACAAGCGACTCAAAACTCTGGATCAGTTCAAGGAAGGCAGCATTCAGGTGCTGGTAGCCACCGATGTGGCAGGCCGCGGTATCCATGTTGATGGTGTGACACACGTATTCAACTATAATCTGCCGGATAATGCCGAAGATTACGTTCACCGTATCGGACGGACCGGGCGGGCAGGGAAGCATGGTATCTCCGTCAGCTTCGCCAGTGAGGATGACGCCTTTTCATTGCCGGCTATAGAGTCCTACATCGGCCAGAAGCTCACCACAACCGTGCCTGACGAAGAGCTGATGACCCCGCTGGCCAAGCCGCCGATCACCCGCAAGCGCGGTGGCCGGCGCGCGCAGGGCAGTCGCAGCCAGGATGGCCGCGGCGGTAACCAGCGCCAACGCAGGAACTGACAGGTCGGGGAGACTGCATCATGCGCATAGTCGCGGACGAAAACATACCCTTGCTTGATTCCTTCTTTGGCGATATCGGCGAAATAGATCGTGTGTCCGGCCGCGCAATGTCGGCCGCCGATGTCCAGAATGCGGATATTCTGCTGGTTCGTTCGGTAACCCGGGTGAACCAGGCATTGCTGGAAGGCAGTCGCGTGCGCTTTGTTGGCACCTGTACCATTGGTACCGACCATGTGGATCAGCAATGGCTTGCCTCCAGCGGCATTGCATTCGCGGCAGCACCCGGTTGTAACGCCAACAGTGTGGTTGAATATGTAATGTCGGTGATCTCACTGCACGCCGAGAGGCGGGGCGTGGCCGACTGGACAAAGCTCAGTGTCGGCATTGTCGGCGCCGGTAATGTGGGCGGAGAACTGGCCCATAAGCTGGAGCGGCTGGACTTTGATGTGCTGTGTTGCGACCCGCCCCGGGCCGAGCGGGAAGGCGACGACGGTCAGAAGTTTGTCAGCCTCGAAGAGGTCATGGCCTGTGATGTGGTAACACTGCATACCCCTCTGACCCGTGAGGGAGAGCACGATACGCTGCATCTGTTCGGGCCGGAGCGGTTGTCGGCGCTGAGGGAACATCAGTTGCTGATCAATACCAGTCGCGGCGAAGTCATCGACAGCTCTGCCCTGCTGGCGCGCCTGGACGAGCCCAATGCGCCCACCGTCGTGCTGGATGTGTGGGAGCACGAGCCCCGCATTCACAGCGAGTTGCTCGACAGGGTATGGCTTGCAACACCCCATATCGCGGGCTACAGCCTGGAAGGCAAGGTGCAGGGCAGTGAGATGGTGTATCAGGCTCTGAGTCGTTGCCTGGGCCTGCCTGCCCGCAAGAAGGCCGGTCAGTTTTTGCCGGAACCGGCATTGGCGAAGCTCTCGTTCACCAGTGCGGCGGAGGAAATGGACTCGGCGAATATTGCCATGCGCTCCTGTTACGACCCTCGTCGGGACGATGCCCGCATGCGGCTGGCAATGTCACTGCCAGCCGAGGAGCGCGGGCCGGCGTTTGACCGCCTGCGGCGGGATTATCCGGTCCGGCGGGAGTTCTCCAGCGTAAAGATTCAGCTCAAGGGCACCAGCAAGTCCATGCAGGATACTTTCCGGGCCCTTGGTTTCAAACTCAAGTTGTAGTTACAGCTGTGCTTTCTGAAGTGCTTCGATGCGGCTCTGAAGGGGTGGATGGGTCATGAACAGCGCGCTGAGACCGGCCCGTGCGCCCCGATTGATGCCGAATGCCTGCAGGCTGTCCGGCATCTGGTCCGGCACCTCACTTTCCTGCTTGAGCCGGGCGAGGGCATTGATCATCGCGCCACGTCCTGCCAGTTGGGCTCCGGCGATATCAGCCCGAAACTCCCGGCGCCGCGAGAACCAGAACACGATGGTGCTGGCGAGGATGCCCAGTACGATCTCTGCCGCAATGCTTACCACGAAAAAGCCGATACCGTGCCCGCTCTCGTTCTTGAACACCACGCGGTCCACAAACGAGCCAATCACCCGCGAAGCGAAAATCACGAAGGTGTTTACGACGCCCTGGATCAGGGCAAGTGTCACCATGTCCCCGTTGGCCACGTGGCCGATTTCGTGGCCCAGCACCGCACGGATTTCATCTTTGTTGAAGCGGTGAAGCAGGCCCTCGCTGACCGCCACCAGGGCATTATTCCTGTTCCAGCCCGTTGCAAACGCGTTGGACTGGGACGCGGGGAAAATAGCGACTTCCGGCATGCCGATACCGGCATTTTTGGCCAGTGCCCGGACCGTATCCACCAGCCAGCGTTCAGCGGGTGTTCTGGGTGATTCGATGACCTTGGCCTTGGTACTCCATTTTGCCATGGGCTTGGAGATCAGCAGCGAGATTATCGCACCGGCAAAGCCGAAAACGGCAGCAAAGGCCAGCAGTGAGCCATACTGGATTCCGTTCTGTGCCAGGTAGCTGTCTACCCCCAGCAGTTTCAGGGTGAAGCTGGCAACCAGAATGACCGCCAGGTTGGTGGCAAGAAACAGCAGAATACGCATCTTGAATTCCTTGTTGAATGATCAGCCGCAGACAGCGGTTTGTACGCGAATCTTTATATGTGGCTGATGCGGCCTTGTTCAACAGGTTTACGCTGATTTAATGATCGGTTTTATCGCGAAAAAAAGTCGCCTGCATGACCCGGCTGATTTTTACCGAGCTGCCGCTCCGAAGGGCAGTACGAAGCACATGGATATGGGTGGAGAAGTCTTCCCGGATAGCCGGTGGCAGATCCTGGCCGCGTTGCGGCAGGTCTTCCTCCTGCAGGTCCGGGCTGGCAGGTGAGCTCATACGCACAAACGCCCGCTGTGTCAGCACCGCCTGATCCAGGGCTTCCTGGCGTATGGTATCCACATAACGCAACAGACCTTCTTCCGCCAGCCAGAGCAGGGTGCCGAAGCAGGCCATGTGGCGCTTGCTGTGTAACCCGAATTCATCCGGCTCGTCGGAGCCGGCAATATCTTCAACGAACAGATTCACCCGACGGGGAAAGGCATTGTAGAGCTGGATCAGGGCAATCGCGGCGTCCCTGTAGAACTCTTCAATATGGATGTCCGCCATGAAGCCTCCTTTTACAGCTGATAGGAAGACAGGAAGTGTGCCAGGCGCTTCATGGCGTCTTCCAGGGCATCTTCCCGAGGCAGGAAAACCACACGCAGGTGCTGTTTGTCGTCAATGTTGAAGGCAGAGCCCTGAACCAGCAGAATGCGCTCCTGTAACAGCAGGTCCAGTACCAGCTTTTCATCATTGACGATGGGGAAGCGCTTCGGGTCCAGCCTGGGGAACAGGTAGAGCGCGCCTTTTGGCTTCACACAACTGACGCCGGGAATATCATTGAGCAGGTTCCAGGCGGTTTCCCGCTGCTCGTAAAGCCGCCCACCCGGCGCCACCAGGTCGTCAATGGACTGGTAACCGCCCAGGGCTGTCTGGATGGCAAGCTGGGCCGGCACATTGGCACACAGGCGCATGTTCGAGAGCATTTCGATGCCTTCGATCAGGTCCCTTGCACGGTGTTTGGCGCCACTGATAATCATCCAGCCGGAACGGTAGCCGGCGGCGCGGTAGTTCTTCGACAGGCCGTTATAGGTCAGGAACAGCACATCATCCGCCAGTGAGGCGGTGGGAATGTGCTCGGTGCCGTCGTAAAGAATCTTGTCGTAAATTTCGTCCGACATCACAATCAGGTTGTGTTGCCGGGCCAGTTCAACCACCTGCTCCAGCAACTCCCGTGAATAGACGGCACCGGTCGGATTGTTGGGATTGATAAGCACGATGGCCCGGGTGCGGCGGGTGATCTTCTTGCGGATATCGTCGATGTCCGGGAACCAGTCCTGTGCTTCGTCACAGCGGTAATGTACCGGTTTGCCGCTGGACAGCGTCACCGCAGCAGTCCACAGGGGGTAGTCGGGGGCCGGAATCAGGACTTCGTCACCGGTGTTGAGCATGGCCTGCATGGACATCACGATCATTTCGCTGACGCCATTGCCCAGGAAGATATCGTCGATATCCACCTTGTCGATGCCCCGTTGCTGGCAATAGTGCATCACTGCCTTGCGGGCAGAGAACAGCCCCTTGGACTCGACATAACCCTGGGCCAGATGCATGTTGTAGATTACGTCCTGCTGGATTTCTTCCGGTACATCCAGTTCAAACGCCGCCGGGTTGCCGATGTTCAGTTTCAGAACCCGATGGCCCTCTTCCTCGAGACGGCGGGCCTCGCGCAGAACCACGCCACGTATCTCGTAACAGACATTATCCAGCTTGGCGGATTTGAGATAGTTCTGCATAAGCCCGGTTTGTCCTCGGATTGATAAGGGTTATAAGTGCCATATTTTGGAGGCAGGCCTGTATTCTAGCGGAGCAGGGGGCAGCGACAACAGGCCAATTGTGATGAATTGTGGCACAGGTGCAGAGATTTAACGCGCAAACCTCACAGTGTTCCTGAGCCGGAGCAGTTAACAACGCCAGATTCAGTTGTTATATATATTGTGCACAATATAATTATGGAAAACTCGCAGGACAGTTACCATGAGCAAAGAAAGCATCTACGATTTCAGGGCCACCGACATCCATGGCCGGGAGCATTCCCTTGAAGAGTTTCGCGGCAAGGTTCTGCTGATCGTCAACACCGCCAGCAAGTGTGGGTTTACCCCGCAGTTCGAAGGTCTGCAATCCCTGTATACGGACCTGAAGGACAAGGGTCTCGAAGTGCTCGGCTTTCCCTGCAACCAGTTTCGCAACCAGGACCCGGCAGACGACAAGGCCATCAGTGAATTCTGCAGCCTGAACTATGGCGTGGATTTTCCCATGTTCTCCAAAGTCGAGGTCAACGGTCCCAACGCCCACCCCCTGTTCCAGTATCTGAAACACAACGCCCGGGGCCTGCTGGGATCAGAAGCGATAAAATGGAACTTTACCAAGTTCCTGGTGAGCAGGGATGGCGAGGTTGTGGGCCGTTACCCACCTACCACGAAGCCCTCGGCCATCCGCGCCGATATCGAGAAGTTGCTGTAAGCCATGGCCACCGAAGACGACGTCCTGGCGCTCGACAACCAGCTCTGTTTTGCGCTTTACGCGGCCAACCGGGCGGTAACCGCCCGTTACCGCCCGTTGCTGAAAGAGATCGGTCTTACCTACCCGCAATATCTGGTCATGCTGGTGTTGTGGCAGGCGGATCAGGATGGCAAAACAGTGAGAGTGTCTGATCTGGGTAAGCGACTGCGCCTGGACTCCGGCACTCTGACACCTCTGCTGAAGCGCCTGGCTGATCGTGACCTGGTTACCCGCCAGCGGGATACGGCCGACGAGCGGGTGGTAACTATATCGTCTACAGAGAAGGGCAACGCGCTGCGCCGGCAGGCCCGGGAGATTCCCGGCCGGCTGCTGTGTGGCACGGGTATCAGTGAACAGCGCAGGGTAGCGCTGCGGGACGAATTACGTTCAGTCCTCAGCCTTCTTGAGACTCGGGGGGAGCCCAGCGGTCGATAATTGCTTTCAGTTCGGCACGATTGTAGGGTTTGGTGATGTAATCGTTCATCCCGGCCTGCAGGCAGTCATCGCGGTCTCCCTGCATGACATTGGCCGTTACCGCGATGACCGGAAGATTGCGCCACGCTGGATTCTCACGGATTCTGCGGGTGGCTTCATAGCCGTCCATTACCGGCATCTGGCAATCCATCAGCACAATATCGAATTCTCCTGATTTCAGGGCCGCCAGCGCACGCTTGCCGTTTTCCGCCAGGGTGACCCTATGCCCCAGTTTGCGGAGCATGCTGCTGGCAACAATCTGGTTGACCTGATTGTCTTCTACAAGCAACAGGTTCAGCGACCCGGTTATGGCCTCGCCTTCCTCTGCATGTGGGGCATCCCTGCCTGCCGCCGGTCCAGAAGCTGCTGCGGCGCAAAGAGTACGGAATAGCTGATCCCGCCTCAGTGGCATGGACAGAATCTGCTGATTGCCGGAAGCGACACTGGTTCCGTTCCTGTCTACCACGATGACGCCGGTCCCCTGCCAGCGAGCCGCAAAGTCCCGGCCTGAGTCGTCCTCATTGTCGGCAGCCACCATCAGGATGCCGCCTCCTTTGCGATCTGCATCGCGAACGGGAATGCTCCAGGCTCTCAGCTGACTCTCGATGGGCAGCCGGTGTGGATGTTCATGGGAGATGGCCAGATCCACCCCCGAGACTCTGACAGCTTCCGGTATGTCGGAGGGAGATATGCCGGTTCTGTCACGGTCGTACACCGGCAGGGGCAGGTTGACCGTAAAGTGCGTACCCCGGCGCTCCTCTGAATCCACCAGAATCTGCCCCTGCATGCGCTCCACCAGCTGTCGACACAGTGTAAGACCGAGCCCGGTTCCTCCGTATAACCGTGTGGTGTCGGAATCTGCCTGGGAAAATGGCGAGAAAATCCGGCGCAGACCTTCCCTGGACATCCCGATACCGGTGTCAATCACATCAATCCGCAGCTTGCCGTCAAAATGGGTTGCACGAATTCGGACGTTTCCCTCATCGGTGAACTTGATGGCGTTGCTCAGCAGGTTGTTGAGGATCTGTCGGATCCGGGTCGGGTCGCCAATAAAAGATTCGGGCAGGTCGCATTCGATGTCAGTCACAACGTCGATGTTTTTGCGCCGTGCCTGCTGAGCGTGCAGTGTTGCGCACTCCTCTATCAGGTTGCGGACACTGAAGGGAATGTTTTCAAGGCTGAGCTTGCCCGCCTCCACCTTGGAGATGTCGAGAATATCGTTAAGCAGGCCGAGCAGGCTTTGCCCTGCGTTGAGTGCGATCTCAAGACGGTTGCGCTGTGTCGGATCCAGGTCGCCTTCCAGGGTCAGGCTGAGCATGCCCAGTACACCGTTGAGCGGCGTGCGGATTTCGTGGCTCATACTGGCGAGGAAGTTGGCGCGGGAACGGGCGCGGCGAACGGCGTCTTCCTTGGCTTTTACGAGTGCCTGGTTACCTCGCTGAAGCGCTTCGTTCTTTTTCGAGATTTCCCGGGTGCGGTCGTCTACCTCCTGTTCCAGCTGTGAGGAGTAATTCTTTATGGCGCTTTCTGCCTCTCGCAATTGCGCCAGACTGGACTCCATGGTTTCCAGATGCTGATTGATGACGCCGACCATCTGGCCGATTTCATCTTCGCGGTGATTGGCGGGTACGGGGAGCCGGACTTTTTCCGGGGACTGTGCACGGACGCGGCTCAGAGCGCCAATCACATTGAGCATGGGCCGGGTCAGCACGAAATAGAAAATGGCGAGCAGTGCCCCCGTCAGCACAAGGCTTTTCAGCAACCCGCTCACCAGGGTATAGCCGGCCCGTTGCAGGAACAGCAGACCATAATGATAGGTGTCGATGGTGACCGTCAGGTTGCCAAGGGAAAGCTCGCTCAATTGCGGCACCATCAGATCTTCGCTGAAAACGCGGCTGTCTCCAAATAACAGATCACTGATCCAGCGGTATCGTGACTCGGGGCTGCTCTGGCTGGCAGCCGCCATGGTCTGGCCATTGTTATCGATGATGCGGGCATCAATGGTGGCAGGATGACGAAGCAGGCCTTCCAGTAATTCCTCCGCGAGCCGGATGTCGATGTTATAGGCAATCTGGGACGCGGGGCTGTGGCTTATTTCGATGAGGGCGCGGATTTCCTGCTCCATGGATTCGCGGGCAGTGAAGTAGTCAATGGTGACCTGGACAACATTGAGGGCCAGGCCAAGAACCATGGCGATCAAAACGGTGTCCCGGGTCAGACGATAGGAAAGCCGCGTTTTGAATGGAGTTGTCACAGTGTATCCACAGTCCCTGTCGGTCAGCGTTTCGGAGTGTGTCGACGGGCCCCTGGCCCGCTATCAGTCGTCGTAATCAGCCTTTTTCCGCCATTCGTCATCGTGAAGGAACGTATCCCATTCCCGGTCCAGACGTGACTGGTTTTCTGCACTGCCATCCCGTGATTCGTCACCTTTCATGGCTTCCAGTTCCTTGATGCGGGTGCGGAAGCTCTTGACCGCCTTCAAGGCCATCGGGTTATCTCTGGACTTACCCATTTCGGTACTGGCCAGGTGATAGGCGTGAATGGCCTTGCGAATCTGGTTCTGCTTGACATAGTCGCGGGCCTGGAACACATGAAGGTCGGCATGGGTCTTGTGCACCAGGAACAGTACAAATTTCAGATTTTTCTTGGCAGTGGCGCTGTCGATCTTTCCGGCCTTGTGCATGCCTTCAATCATTTTGAAAAGATTCTGCAGCAGCTCTTTGACATAGCTGGATTTTTCGGGTGAATCGATCTTGACAGGAGGGCGCCGGTCCTGGTCCTCCATAACCTGCTTTTTCAGTTGCTGAGCCTTACTGAGCCAGTCACTGACAGCTTGGCTGGACTTCAGAGCCTGGAGGTCCTTGCAGGTTTCCTCCATATGTCTGATCAGCAGCAGCTTGAGATCGTTGGTGAGGTATTGGCCGGGAATTTCGCAAAGAAGACGATTGGCCCGATTGTAGCTGTCCTCCAGGGCGGTGATTTTCCGAGCGCGCTCAATACGCGCCCGTTCCCGCATCTGGCTGGCCACAATAATGATGATCGAAATAATAACGATAGCTGCCAGTAGCAGCACAATCATTGTGGTATCCATTCTGTTTAAAAAACTCCGGCTTATGGACGGCCGCTGGGGCTCCGGTGGCTCAAACAGAGCGTAGACATCCAGCAAATATCCGAAAGACTAGCAGAAATCCGGAAACGATTCCGTTTTGAAATGTGAACGATGGTGGCTTTATATCATTTAAGTGAATTGGTATGATTAACTTCATTATTTTTGTGAATGTAGCTGCCACTGCGTTCCTAAGGCCGAGTCCGGTGACGGGCAATGCCGGTCTTCAAACAGGTGCCAATCTATGGATATTTCCCGGGTCGATCTGAATTTGCTGGTTTATCTCGATGTGCTTCTGCGGGAGCGGAACGTCACCAAGGCGGCCAATCACCTGGGCATCACACAGCCGGCCATGAGCAACGGCTTGCGACGGTTGAGGGATCTGTTCGGTGATCCATTGCTGGTAAGAACCAGTGAGGGCATGACCGCAACGGAACGGGCAACAGAACTGCAGCCACTGGTGCGGGGCATCCTCTCAGACATCGAGCGGGCCGTTCATGAGAAAACCGCCTTCGCCGCCATGGAAAGCCAGCGGGTGTTCCGGATCATGGCCAGCGATTACGCCGAATCCTGCCTGATGCCACGGGTGCTGCGGCGGATTCGCCAGGAAGCACCCCATGTCACTCTGGATGTCCTCACGCCCAGTGACGTCAGTTTTCTGGACGTGGAGCAGGGCCGCCTCGACATGGCCATCAACCGGTTCGACAAGATTCCTCAGTCCTTCCACCAGAAAACCCTGTGGACCGAGTACTTTGCCTGCCTGATGAACGTCCGTAACCCGATTCACAAGCAGCCGTTTACCCTGGACACCTACCTGGATGCCAGCCATATATGGGTCAGCAAGACGGGTTTCGGTGTCGGGGTAGGAGTGAATCCGAAGGATGTCCAGCGTCTGGGCTGGGTGGACGAGGCGCTGTCACTGATGGGCCGGAAGAGGCAGATCTCGGTGTTTACGCGGCATTACCAGGTAGCGATGTTGCTGGCGGAACAGCACGACCTGATCGCTACCCTGCCGTCGCGGGCGGCCTGGCTACAGAAGGACAATCCCAATCTGGTGGTCAAGGTGCCGCCGTTCGAGATTCCGCCGTTCGAGTTGAAGATGGCCTGGAGTCCGCTGTTGCAGCACAACACCGATCACCAGTGGTTACGCAGACTGATTGCCGAAGTGGCGGAGGAGGTCGATATGGAGTTTGCACCGTTCGGAGCACAGTTTGAATCCGCCGATGTCCCTGGCATCCATCACTCAGAGCGGTAGTTCCCTCAACTCAAGTGAGCTCTTGCCGACGTCCCACATGCGCTGGAAGGATTCCGCCAGCAGCCTGACCCGGCCGCTGTCGGAAAATTTCGCGAACCCCTCCGGCTTGTAAAAGTCGTGCCGGAAAACCACACCTTCCCGATCGACCAGCAGGAACGGTTGATCTCCCACAGGGTAGTCATCGTTGACCAGCCTCAGTTCAATCCTGCTGGGCAGGCGGCGCATCAGTTCCACGATCCGGTGCCGGTGTTTGACCAGTGGCTTGTCGTCGTGAATCAGCAGGCGTACCTCGCTGAGCCGATGGCGGCGGGCCAGTGTGGATATCAGTTCCCGCAAACGCAGGCGATCGTAGAGATCGTGGTCAAGCAGGCGGTCATACAGCCAGAGCCGCTGGCGAGCCTGGCCGACCACCGAATCCATCAGTTCCGTCATGGTTTGTTCGCTGTGAAACAGCCAGGCGTCGCGGTCTTCTCCCAGCAGCATGGGAGCCTGGCGGGTGCCGAACGCGTTACTGAGCAGTTGTGGCGCCAGGCAGCGCATGTCGACATGGGGAATGCCAGCGTCGTCGTAAAGATCCGAGCAGACATGGAAGCCAGAGCGCTGGTAGAAGGGGATGGCGTGTTCCTGGGCCGAAAGCCGAAGCTCGCTGAAGCGGCCGGCTGCTTCAGATACCAGGTGGCGCAGCAGGCGCTTGCCGATACCCTTGCCGCGATGGGCAGGAAGAATGGCCATGCGCCCGATATGGGCGGTCTCTTCAAGGGTAGAGAATAGCCGGCCGACCCCGACGGGGGTGTTGTCGGGCAGGACCACCAGGTAATGATCGGCGATCTCGTCGGTGTCGTCCCATTCCAGCTCCGGCGGTACCTGTTGCTCTTCCACAAACACGGTCTGGCGTATGTTCCGGATGTCGGCCGGCGCCAGTTGCCAGCTGTATTTTCGAATCCGCACGGTCATTGCGCCTGCACCCACTCCTGTCATTCAAAATAAAGTGTCACTCGAAATACAATGAACCCTGGTTGACGAGGTTACTCAATAGCCCACAGATCGCCTCATCGCCGACAAATTCAGCCAGCGCTGCCATGTCCAGCCGGGCGCCGGCACAGAGCAGCGGGGCCAGCGGCCGGGCGTCGCCCCGCAGCAGGAACTGCTCGCCATCCACGAACAGTGCCGTATCCTCAGCAAACTCATGGTAGGCGAAACGCGAGCCTTCATTCCAGCGTAACAGGTTGCCGGCTGCAATCCACTCACTGAGCAAGGCTGGTGTTACCGGTTCCTCCGCCGGTACCACAATATCAAGACTCTTGGGAACCGTGGCGTACTGGCCGAACCAGAGCGCCAGCTGGCGTTTATCGGTGAGTTTTTCACGAATCACGCCCTCAAGGCGGTCGATCACCTTGGGAGCAATGATGCCGGGATTCTCCTGCACTGTCAGGTCAGGATCATCGAGGTGCTCCGAGGCATCGGACTGGCTGCAGAGGAAGTCGGTGAATCCGGTAAGCACATCGTCAATGGTGGGTGCCCGAAAGCCGACGGACAGGGTAATACAGTCATCCTCGGCAACGCCGTGATGGCCAATGCCGGGTGGCAGGTAGAGCATGTCACCGGGTGCCAGGATCACAGTCTCTTCGCCGTCCCAACCGCTGAGAATACGCAACGGTGTACCGTCCACACGGGGAGAGGTGTGATCGCAGTGGCCACCGAATGTCCATCGCCGATGCCCCTGGGCCTGCAGCAGGAAGACGTCGTACTGGTCGTAATGGGGCCCCACGCTGCCGCCTTCCGGCGCATAACTGGCCATAATGTCATCCAGACGCCAGTTGGGCACAAAACGGAATTCATCCAGCAGGTCCGCGATGTCAGGAACCCAGTGATCAAGGCCCTGCACCAGGAGTGTCCAGTGACTTTGCGGCAGTTTGCCGAAGCGCTCGGGCTCAAAGGGACCATTATGCAACTGCCAGGGTTTGCCGTTGTCATTCTCGATCACGATGCGGGATTCGACTGCTTCTTCGCAGGCCAGCCCGGCCAGTTCGTCTGCCGACACCGGGCATTCAAAGCCCGGAAATGCCTGGCGGATCACCAGAGGCTTTTTCTGCCAGTAATCCCGCAGGAATTCTTCCGCGGGCATTCCGCCGGGCAGTTTCATTCAGATATCCTGTGCCTGTTGGGTGGCGTTGCCAATGTACGTGCCCGGAGTGAGTTCCATGAGTTCTGTTTTGGCAGTATCGGGAATATCCAGAGAGTCCACAAAGGCCTTGATTACATCCGGCGTCATGGCCTTGCCGCGGGTCAGCGCCTTGAGTTTCTCGTAGGGCTTGTCGATGCTGTAGCGGCGCATAACAGTCTGGATAGGCTCTGCCAGGACTTCCCAGGCGTGGTTCAGGTCTTCGTCAAGCCTTGCAGGGTTGATTTCCAGCTTGCTCAGGCCTTTCAGGGTTGCCTCATAGGCAATCAGACTGTGAGCAAAACCGACGCCGAGGTTGCGCAGCACCGTGGAGTCGGTGAGGTCACGTTGCCAGCGGGAAATCGGCAGCTTGGCGGACAGGTGGCTGAACAGGGCATTGGCAATGCCCAGATTGCCCTCGGAGTTCTCGAAATCGATGGGGTTGACCTTGTGGGGCATGGTGGACGAACCCACTTCGCCTTCCACGGTTTTCTGTTTGAAATAGCCCAGGGAAATGTAGCCCCAGATATCCCGGTCCAGATCGATCAGGATGGTGTTGAAGCGGGCAATGGCATCGTAGAGCTCGGCGATGTAATCGTGGGGCTCGATTTGCGTGGTATACGGATTCCAGTCCAGGCCCAGGCTCTCAACGAAGTCTTTGGCACTGGCAGCCCAGTCGATGGATGGATAGGACGAGAGATGGGCATTGTAGTTGCCCACAGCGCCGTTGATCTTGCCCATCAGTTCCACAGCGCGAATCTGCTTCATCTGGCGGCGCAGGCGATAAACCACGTTGGCCAGTTCCTTGCCCACGGTTGACGGCGATGCGGTCTGGCCATGGGTGCGGGACAGCATGGGCTGGGCGGCGTGTTCATGGGCCAGCTCAGCGAGCCGGTCCACAATCCTGTCCATGGCTGGAAACAGGCCATGGTCCAGGCCTTCACGCAGCATCAACGCGTGAGACAGGTTGTTGATGTCCTCTGAAGTACAGGCAAAATGCACGAATTCAGTCACCGCGTGCAGTTCAGGAACGTCTGCGATCTTTTGCTTGATGAAGTATTCCACCGCTTTGACGTCGTGATTGGTGGTGCGCTCAATGCCCTTGATCCGCTCGGCATCCGCCAGGCTGAAGCCGGCGACCATGCTGTCCAGAAACTGGTTGGCTTCAGGGGACAGGGCCGGCACTTCGGTGATGCCGGGGTGAGCAGCCAGCTTCTGCAGCCAACGGAGTTCGACGGTCACACGGTTCCTGATCAGGCCATATTCACTGAAAATGTCACGGAAAACGCTGACTTTGCTGCCATAGCGTCCATCGACAGGGGAAATGGCGGTCAGGGCGTTGAGTTCCATCGAAAACCTCTCAAATCATCAGAGAATGGGCAAAAGAATAATTGGGGGACGGTATGATACACCAGCGGCGATCGGGAATCAGTCGTAAACCGACCGGTTTGCCTTCTCCGCAAGCTCGCGGGCGGTCATGATCACCTTGCGGCGGTTGAAAATGAGCTGCCAGCGCCGTCCGCCGGTCTGGTGCCAGAGTATTGAGGAACGCACGCCGGCCAGCAGCAAAGCACGTACTTTGGCGGCGTTTTCCTCGCGCTGGAGAATGGTGGGCTCACCAGTGACGTGGATACGCTGGCGGAAGGTGCTGATGGTGTCTGTGTAAATGGAAGCCACGTTGGCAATCAGGTTGCCGTGGCTGTATCCGAAATGGCTGGCGGTATGCCGTGCCTGGTCTATCCGGCTCCCAATCACATCCAGCATGTCGCTGTTACGACGCAGCTTTGACGACAGGTTGATCAGATTCAGGGCATAACGCAGCACTTCAATATCCTGCTGCCTGCTCTGTTGGCTGAGAACGCTGGCCAGCGTGGACAGGCCTTCACGCAGATCTTTCAGTTCGCCGCCATACACATCGAGGGTGGTTTCCGGTTGTGTGGCGAACAGGGAGCGCATGCAGGTTTCAAAGCTGGACTCCGCACATTGCCCGGAGTGGGCCACTTGCTGCACCAGTGCCGAGGCCTGAAACACCCCCGCCAGGGCAAGAGTCTGGTCGTGTATCGATCGGCTCATGCGCCGGCTCCCTCTGCCCTGCTGACAGTCACTGTTGGTTCCTCGTCGCCATCCCGCCAGGTCTGTTCGATAACGCCACCGCCAAGGCAGACTTCACCCTCATAGAAGACCACGGACTGACCAGGTGTGACGGCCCTCTGGGCCTCGTCAAACACTACCTTGAATCCGCTGTCCAATGCGGTCACTACGCAGTCCTGATCCGGCTGGCGGTAACGGGTCTTGGCCTTGCAGCGGAATTCCGCCGCCGGCGGCGCACCGGCAATCCAGTCTGCCGGCCCACTGAGCAGCCCGCGGGAAAACAGCAGCGGGTGGTGCTTGCCCTGAACGGCAATCAATACATTACGGGAGAGATCTTTTTCCGCCACGTACCAGGGCTGGTCACCAAACTCGCTCAGGCCGCCGATACCCAGCCCCTGGCGCTGGCCAATGGTGTGATACATCAGGCCCTGGTGGCGGCCAATGACCTGCCCGTCGGGCGTTTCGATATTGCCGGGCTGCGCAGGGATGTACTGTTTCAGGAAATCCCGGAATTTGCGCTCGCCGATGAAGCAGATGCCAGTGGAATCCTTTTTGTCATGGGTAATGAAGCCCTGTTCCGCGGCAATGCGGCGAACTTCCGGCTTTTCCAGCTCCCCCACCGGAAACAGGGTGCGGGCGATGCGCTCGCCGGAAACCGCGTGCAGGAAGTAGCTCTGGTCCTTGTTGGGATCCAGCCCCTTGAGCAGTTCAGCCCTTCCACTACCATCATTCAGTGGCCTCCGGCGGGTGTAATGGCCGGTGGCAATGTAATCGGCGCCCAGGGTGATGGCGTAGTCGAGAAAAGCGCGGAACTTCACTTCCTTGTTGCACAGGATGTCCGGGTTCGGGGTCCGGCCGGCCCTGTATTCAGACAGAAAGTGTTCAAAGACCCGGTCCCAGTATTCTGCGGCAAAGCTGGCGGTGTGCAGGGTGATTCCGATAGCATCCGCAACCGCCCGCGCATCCGCCAGGTCGGTCATGGCGGTGCAGTATTCGGTACCGTCGTCCTCGTCCCAGTTCTTCATGAACAGCCCTTCCACCCGGTAGCCCTGATCTTTCAGGAGCCAGGCTGCCACGGAAGAGTCTACGCCGCCGGACATGCCGACAATCACTCGGGTATTTTCTGGTGCTTTAGTCATGTCTGGGTCTGTCGGGTTCAAAGGGGCGGATTCTAGCATTTAAGCCCGCTTACGTCTGCGGCTCGACAATGACATCCAGGGGAAAGCGACGTCCGTTTCGGTAATCGTCTATGCACTGCATCACCAGCGGACTGCGAAGCTTCTCTGACCGCTGCCTGATTTCATCCGGTGTCAGCCAGTGGGCGGCGATGATACCGTCATCGAGTTGCTGGGTGACCCTGTCCAGGGCTTTGGCGGAAAAGCAGAAGCGATAGTAGGTCACACCATTGGCCGGCGCCTTGTAGGTGTATATTCCGAGAAAGTGTTGCGGTTCCACCGTCCAGCCCGTTTCCTCCAGGGTTTCCCTGAGCACGGCATCGATAATCTTCTCGCCTTCCTCCACATGTCCGGCGGGCTGGTTGAACACCACCTGACCGTGACTGAACTCTTCTACCAGCAGAAAGCGGCCCTGGTCATCTTCGACAATAACAGCGACGGTGGCGTGGGGTGTCCAGGTCATGGGCGAGGGCGTCTCCGGGATGAGTGTTTGTGAAATTTTGAAGGCTTGCGCACGGATTCAGTCGTTGCTGCTGCCGGCGCATGAACAGTTATTGTCCGGAACTCCCCGGGCGAAAGCCCGTTCAGGGTCCAGTCTCCGATACCATAACGAACCAGCCGCAGGGTAGGGAAGCCCACCGCAGCAGTCATTCGCCGGACCTGCCGGTTCCTGCCTTCGGTAATGGTGATTCTGATCCAGCTGGTGGGAATCGACGCCCGGTAACGGACAGGCGGGTTTCTGGGCCAGATGTCGGGCGGCTCCATGACTGAGACGTCCGCCGGGCGGGTTTTGCCATCTTTCAGTACGACGCCTTCACGTAGTTTATTCAGCGCTGCCGGGGTCATTTCGCCTTCAACCTGAACCCAATAGGTTTTCGGCATTTTTAGGCGGGGCGAGGCAATCCGGTGCTGCAACTGGCCATCATCCGTCAGCAGCAAGAGCCCCTCGGAATCAAAGTCCAGGCGTCCGGCGGGGTAAACAGCAGGGATGGTGATCCAGTTCGCGAGCGTGAAGCGGCGTTCGCCGTTAGCGTCGCCCTTTTCATCGCTGAACTGGCACAGAACCTGGAAAGGCTTATTGAACAGGATCAACGTTGCCATTGCGGCGTATAACCTTCAGTGCAGGATTAAAGCCGATAGTATGCCAGAAACAGGCGGGGAACAGAGCGATTCGAGCAAACCGGAGAACACAGGGCTCCGTCCCACTCTCAGCAAGAGGAGGCCTTTACCTGGCAGTTCCGGTGGTACAGCTGCCAGGCATTGTCGGTTACGACAACCGATTAATCAGCCACTCGCGGTACGAGGCTGGCCCGGATAATCAGCGCCCTGATTTTCGCCGGCATCGCTGATAGCTGGCTTCGGTTCCGCGCTGCTTTCCGGCGAATCCTGCTTCTTCGGCTGCTCTTCAGGGACAATGTTGACGGCGTGAACACCCTTGTCACTCGGTTTTTTGTCAAAAGTGACAGGCTGGCCGGCTTTCAAGGTCTTGTAACCGTCCATTTGCACTGAAGAGAAATGGGCAAACAGATCATCACTGCAGCCTTCCTCGATAATGAAGCCATAACCCTTGGCATTGTTGAACCACTTCACTTTGCCTCTTGGCATGTTGAACTCCCCTGTTCTTTCACTGTCAGTGTCTTTGTTGATGACAATTTTGCCGAGCGTCTGCCTTGCACGGAAGTAGGTCAATCACAGGCGTGTGTAACAAACCCCTTACGCCAATTTACAATTTTTTACATTGCAATATCACTGTTGACCAATATTCATTTAGAGTCAATAGCAGTTATAGCGGGAATGTATGGTTGAATCGAGGGGGTAGCCTGTATCCTGTATCGTGACCAGATTGATAATCAGCGCAGGCCCGGTTTTGCCAAGCACCTTGAAAAGCGGGCGGCGGACAACCATCTTTAGAAAGAGGCACCGATTTCCGGTAAAGAATCATGCGAACTATCCAGAATTCTCTACTAGTATTAAATCAGGGGGAAGACGATCAACCCGGGCGTCAGGACGACGTCAGTGTTGCTCCCGAGAAGCCTGCTCTCAAGCGTCCGGCACGCTTCAGGGTGCTGCTTCTGAATGATGATTACACACCCATGGATTTTGTCGTGGAGGTGTTGATGACGTTCTTTGGAATGAACGAAGAAAAGGCGACGCAGGTGATGCTGCTCGTCCATACCCAGGGAAAGGCGGTATGCGGGGTATATACCCGGGACATCGCGGAAACAAAGGCGGCACAGGTGAACCAGTATTCTTCGGAATGCGAGCATCCCCTCCTTTGCGAGATTGAACGTGCAGACTGATAGACGTTGGGGTGGCCCATGCTGAGCAAAGATCTTGAAATTACACTGAATACGGCCTTCAAAAGTGCCCGCGACAAGCGTCATGAATTCATGACCGTCGAGCATCTTTTGCTGGCCCTGCTCGATAACGATTCGGCAGTGGGCGTCCTGAAAGCATGCGGTGCAGATCTGGCCCGGCTTCAGGAAGAACTTGTTGAGTTTGTGGACTCAACTACACCACTGATCCCCAGTAACGATAGTGAGCGGGAAACGCAACCCACGCTCGGATTCCAGCGCGTTCTGCAACGCGCTGTCTTTCACGTGCAATCCTCTGGCAAGAAAGAGGTAACCGGTGCCAACGTGCTGGTAGCCATCTTCAGTGAACAGGAAAGTCAGGCGGTCTATGTGCTCAAGAAGCAGAGCATCGCCCGTATCGACGTGGTCAATTTTGTTTCCCACGGCATCTCCCGCGTTCAGGGCGCCGAGGATCAGGAAAGTCCTGACCAGGCTTCGCACGAGGAAGCCGGAGAGGAAGGCGGTGCCTCGCGCCCGCTTGAAAGCTATGCAACCAACCTCAACGAGCAGGCCCGTCAGGGTCGTATTGATCCCCTGATCGGCCGTGAACACGAGGTGGAGCGGGTGGTGCAGATCCTGGTGCGCCGTCGCAAGAACAACCCACTGCTGGTGGGCGAGGCCGGCGTGGGCAAGACAGCGATTGCCGAGGGCCTTGCCAAACGCATCGTGGATGGCCAGGTGCCGGATATTATTTCGGACGCCGTCGTCTACTCACTGGATCTGGGTGCCTTGCTGGCCGGCACCAAGTACCGGGGCGATTTCGAGAAGCGTCTGAAAGGCCTGCTTGCCGAACTCAAGAAAGAGAAGCACGCGATCCTGTTTATTGACGAGATCCACACCATTATCGGTGCCGGGTCCGCATCGGGCGGTGTCATGGATGCCTCCAACCTGCTCAAACCCATGTTGAGCTCGGGGGAAATCCGCTGCATCGGTTCCACTACCTTCCAGGAATTCCGTGGCATCTTCGAGAAAGACAGCGCGCTGGCCCGTCGCTTCCAGAAAATCGATGTCAACGAGCCCAGCGTCGAGGATACCTACCAGATCCTCAGGGGGCTGAAGCCCCACTTCGAGAAGCACCACGATCTGAAGTACACCGACCAGGCGTTGCGCGTGGCTGCAGAACTGTCGGAGCGTTATATCACCGATCGTCATCTGCCTGACAAGGCCATTGATGTCATCGATGAAGCCGGCGCGCACCAGCGCCTGCTACCGATTGCCAAGCGCAAGAAAACCCTCGACGTGTCGGAAATCGAGGATGTGGTCGCTAACATCGCCCGCATTCCGCCGAAGAATGTGTCCACCAGCGACAAGGATCTGCTCCGCAATCTGGAGCGGGATCTCAAGATGGTGGTCTTTGGCCAGGATCCGGCCATCGAGTCACTGTCCACCGCCATCAAGCTGGCCCGTGCCGGCCTGAAGGCACCGGAGAAGCCGGAAGGTGCCTTCCTGTTTGCCGGCCCCACGGGTGTGGGCAAGACCGAAGTCACCAAACAGCTTGCCAAGGTGCTGGGCATAGAGCTGGTGCGTTTCGACATGTCGGAATACATGGAGCGCCATACCGTGTCCAGGCTGATCGGTGCGCCACCGGGCTATGTGGGATACGATCAGGGCGGTCTGCTGACGGAATCCGTGAGCAAGCACCCGCACTGTGTATTGTTGCTGGACGAGATTGAAAAGGCACACCCGGAAGTCTTCAACCTGCTGCTGCAGGTGATGGACCACGGCACGCTGACGGACAATAACGGCCGCAAGGCGGACTTCCGCCATGTGATCCTGGTGATGACCACCAACGCCGGAGCCGAGAGCATGGCCCGCCGTTCCATTGGCTTCAGTGAGCAGGACCACAGCAGCGATGGTATGGAGATTATCTCCAAGACCTTCACTCCGGAGTTCCGCAACCGCCTGGATGGCATTATCCAGTTCGGCGACCTCCAGCCGGGCACCATCACCCACGTGGTGGACAAGTTCCTCACAGAACTGCAGGCCCAACTGGATGAGAAGCATGTGGTGCTACATGTGGACGACGATGCGAAGGAATGGCTGGCAGAGAAAGGCTACGATGTCACCATGGGCGCGCGCCCGATGGCCCGCCTGATCCAGGACAAGATCAAGCGGCCTCTGGCAGAGCAGATCCTGTTCGGACGCCTGTCGGAACATGGTGGTGATGTGTACATTCATCTCAAGGACGATGAACTGCATTTCGAGTACGAGGACGAGCCGGCCGAGGCGGTTTAGAGACTGAAGCCGATCTGGCTGGCCCGTTGAAAAAGCCCCGGTAGAAATGCCGGGGCTTTTTCATGTCATTTTTTTGAGGCCGCTATTGTTATGGCCAAAAGGGCAATTAACGGGCGCGGTAAACGATGCGTCCCTTGCTCAGGTCGTAAGGAGTGAGTTCGACCTTGACCTTGTCCCCTGTCAGGATACGGATATAGTTCTTTCGCATCTTGCCCGAGATGTGAGCGGTAACAACATGACCGTTTTCAAGTTCAACGCGGAACATGGTGTTAGGAAGCGTGTCTACAATAACGCCTTCCATTTCAATAGCATCTGACTTTGCCATTCAGTAAAAACCTCGTAAATTGGCTTGCTGTGATTTTAAATTGCGCAATTCTGCCTGATTTGTCGCCATTTGGCAAAATCAGTTAACCTCCATCGTCCGCCACTGTCCGTCTTGCAGGGCTTCGATGGGGCGGAAACGGGTTTTATAGTTCATTTTCCGGCATTCCTCGATCCAGTAACCCAGATACAGGTGGGGAAGTCCCAACCGCTTTGCTTCTTCAATCTGCCATAGTACCGCAAATGTGCCCAGGCTGCGGTGCTCGTATGCCGGGTCAAATACCGTGTAGATGGCCGAAAGCCCCTCATCAAGCCTGTCCACAGCGGCCAGGCCGACCAGCTTTTCGCCATCCATTATTTCAACGAACCAGGAGTCGGTAGCGCCCTCCACCAGGAAAGACATGAACTGTTCCCGCGACGGCGGATACATGTCTCCATCGGCGTGCCGCTGTTCAATGTAATGGGCGTAAAGACGGTAATAGCGCTCGGAGAAGCTGGCACGCACCATTTTACAGTCAAGATCCGCATTCTTTTTTATCACCCTGCGCTGGCTGCGGTCGGGCTGGAACTGATCCACTTTCAATCTGACCGCAACGCAGGCGTTGCAGTTTTCGCAGTGTGGGCGGTAATAATGGGAGCCGCTGCGGCGGAACCCTAATGCCGTCAACTGGCTGTACAACCGCTTGTCAACATGGGCCCGCGGATCGACGAACATGGTGGTCGCTTCGCGATCGGGCAGGTAGCTGCAGTCATGGGCCGGCGTGGCAAAAAATACCAGGGTCCTGAGATTGCTCATTCACACCTCCGGGCCCGGCCACTGCCACTGGAAGTCCCAGTGAGTGTGGTCCGGACTACTGTCGACACATGTCCTGAGTATAGATAAAAATTCGCTGCGGGGAATACAGCGGGCCCCCATTCTGAGCAGGTGGCTGCTTTCCACCTGACAGTCCATTATGCGGTAGCCCCACAGTCTGAGCTGATTGGCCAGGTGGACCATAAGGACTTTCGAGGCGTTGGTTTCCAGGGAAAACATGGACTCGCCGAAAAAGCAGCGGCCGATGGCCAGCCCGTACATTCCGCCCACCAGCTCTCCGCCGGGATTCCAGGCTTCAATGGAGTGAGCCACACCCTCTTTGTGCAGTTGGCTGTAGCTGTCGATCATGTCCCGGGTGATCCAGGTGCCTTCGGCGCGGGTGTTGGCGCACAGGCGGATAACCCGGGGGAAGGCCTTGTCGGCGGTGATGGTAAAGTAGCCGCTGTTGAGCGTGCGCCGCAGGCTTCTGGAAACGTGGATTTCCTCCGGAAAAAGCACGCATCGGGGGTCGGGGGACCACCAGAGTATGGGCTGGTCGTCGCTGAACCAGGGGAAGATGCCGCTGCGATAGGCCAGTTTGAGCCGTTCGGTGGAGAGGTCGCCGCCCAGGGCCAGCAGTCCGTCGGGGTCGTCGAGGGCCTGTTCGGCGGGGGGGAACCAGAGGTGGTCTTGGTTTAGCCAGGGTAGTGAGGTCATCTGGGTCCGGAGTTAGGGCTCGCGTGTTGGTGGTGTCGGCCGGGGTCACCAACCTTCTGGAACACGCTCAAGCACATCCCTGTGACGCTTGAGCTCCGCCATCCCTGGCTCCGCACAGTTCCAGAAGGTTGGCGCCCCCGGCCTCGCTCTAACTGGGAGTTAGCTGCCTTCACAAGTTCTTGCTGAATTCGCAGCAACTCAGTCCTGATCCAGGAATTTTTCTGCGTCCAGGGCGGCCATGCAGCCGAAGCCTGCGGAGGTGACGGCCTGGCGGTAGACGTGATCGGCTACGTCGCCGGCGGCAAAGACACCGGGGATGCTGCTCTGGGTGGCCATGCCTTCAAGGCCGGAGCGGATTCTGATGTAACCGTTTTCCATGTCCAGCTGGCCGGCGAACAGGTCGGTGTTGGGTTTGTGGCCGATGGCGATGAATACGCCGGCCAGGTCCATTTCCTGGGTGGAGTCGCCCTTGGTGCTTTTGATGCGCATGCCGGTGACGCCGGTGGCGTCGCCGAGAACTTCGTCAAGGGTGTGGTCCCAGACGATGTTGACGTTGCCGTTTTCGGCTTTTTCGAACAGTTTGTCCTGCAGGATTTTTTCGGCGCGCAGGCTGTCGCGGCGGTGTACCAGGGTGACTTCGTCGGCGATGTTGGAGAGGTACAGGGCTTCTTCAACGGCGGTGTTGCCGCCGCCGATGACGGCGACTTTCTGTTTTTTGTAGAAGAAACCGTCACAGGTGGCACAGGCGGAGACGCCCTGGCCCTTGAACTTTTCTTCCGAG
This sequence comes from Marinobacter orientalis, assembly GCF_004792665.1. GTDB lineage: Bacteria > Pseudomonadota > Gammaproteobacteria > Pseudomonadales > Oleiphilaceae > Marinobacter > Marinobacter orientalis. Next base: position 397,389 of record NZ_SRZX01000002.1, on the reverse strand, counting down.
TCCAGGCCCAGGTACATGGCGGAGGCGCCGGTGGCGATGATCAGGGCGTCGCAGGTGTATTCGCCGTCGTCTCCCTTGAGACGAAAGGGGCGGTTGCGAAGGTCGGCTTCGTTGATGGTGTCGTAGACGACGTGGGTTTCGAAACGTTCGGCGTGTTTGAGCATCCGCTGCATCAGTTCCGGGCCCTGCACACCGTCGTTATCGCCCGGCCAGTTGTCCACGTCGGTGGTGGTGGTCAGTTGTCCACCCACCTCGATACCGGTGATCAACGTCGGCTCGAGGTTGGCGCGGGCCGCGTAGACTGCTGCGGTGTAGCCGGCCGGACCGGAGCCGAGGATGATCAGTCGGGAGTGCTTGGGTTCGCTCATTGGAAGTCTCTCGTTAACGATTTATTCAATGACAGACACGGAGGTCAGAAGTTGCCTGATTCGTTCAGCGCTCTTTCCGGATTCTCCCTGTTCAAGCCGGTGTTCTGCAACTGCGGGAAATACCGCCTGGATGTCATCCGGCAGTACGTGGTGGCGACTGTCCATCAGTGCCCAGGCCCTGGCGGCACGCACCAGCCCAAGGCCGGCGCGAGGAGACAGGCCGTAGAGTAGCCCCGGCATTCTGCGGCTCTGTTCCAGCAGCCGTTGTACATAATCCAGCAGCGCCGGGCTGGTGGTAACGCGGTTGACGGCGTCCTGCAGGGTCTGCAGGTCTTTCGCCGAAAGCAGTGACTGCAGCCGGCCGGTCATCACACGGCGGTCTTCTCCTTCCAGAAGTTCTCGTTCGGCGCGCGGGTCAGGGTAGCCCAGGCGTATGCGCATGAGGAAGCGGTCCAGCTGGGATTCGGGCAGTGGATAGGTGCCGCCCTGTTCAATGGGATTCTGGGTGGCGATGACAAAGAACGGATGCGGTAACGGCCGGGTTTCGCCTTCAATGGATACCTGCCGCTCTTCCATGGCCTCAAGCAATGCACTCTGGGTTCTGGGGGAGGCGCGGTTGATTTCGTCGGCCAGAACAACCTGAGCGAAAATCGGGCCGGGGTGGAACACCAGGCTGCCGGCTTCCTTGTCGTACATGGAGAAGCCGAGCACGTCTGCCGGGAGCAGGTCATTGGTGAACTGGATACGCTGGTAGCTCAGGCCCATGACTCTGGCCAGGGCGTGGGACAGGGTGGTCTTGCCCATGCCGGGGATGTCTTCAATCAACAGGTGTCCCCGCGCCAGGAGGCCGCAGAGCGCCAGGCGAACCTGATGGTCTTTGCCCAGCAGTATGCTGTTCAGCTCGAGGATAACCGTATCCGTCAGTTTCTTCATCGAACGCTCAGTCCCTTACCCGCTTGAGAATGTCGCCATAGGCGTCGATGCGCCGGTCCCTGAAATACGGCCAGATGCGTCGAATCGATTCACTGCGTGAGCGGTTGATAATGGTGGACAGTATGGTTTCCGAGTGGTCATCGGCCCGCGCCAGGAATTCTCCCTGGGGACCGCAGATAAAGCTGTTGCCCCAGAAGCGGATGCCGTCAGACATCCCGGAAGGGTCCGGTTCGGTGCCAACGCGGTTGGGTGCGATAACGGGCAGGTTGTTGGCCACGGCGTGGCCACGCTGAACTGTTACCCAGGCCTCCAGCTGCCGTGCCTGTTCATCGGGGTCGTCAGTGACATCCCAGCCGATGGCAGTGGGATAGATGAGCACCTCGGCACCGGCCAGAGCCATCAGGCGCGCGGCTTCGGGATACCACTGATCCCAGCATACCAGTACGCCCAGGCGGCCAACCGACGTGTCGATCGGGGTGAAGCCACTGGCGCCATGGTTAAAGCTGGCGTCGCCGGGGGTGAAGTAGAATTTCTCATAAAAGCCGGGATCGTCCGGAATGTGCATCTTGCGGTAAAGACCGGCGATGCTTCCGTCCCGCTCGAACACCACGGCGGTGTTGTGGTAAACGCCGTTCATCCGCCGCTCGAAGATGGAGCCCACCAGGACAATATCAAGTTCCGCCGCCAGCGCCGACAACCGGTCGCTGGTGGGGCCCGGTATGGGTTCGGCCAGTTCGAACACCGAGGTGTCCTCGGTCTGGCAGAAGTAAAGGGTGGCGTGCAGTTCCTGTAACACCACCAGTTGCGCGCCATCGTTCACTGCCTGGCGGACCAGGCGTTCACTGGTGGCCAGACTGGTGTCCTTGCTGGCGTCACATGTTTGCTGAATGGCGGCAATGGCCAGAGCACCGGCCGGGTTGGAGCGGTTCATGCCTTCACGACTCCTGCGGGTATCTGCATGGTAATGCAATGAAGGCTGCCATGTTGCCTGATCAACGGCCGGCAGTTAACCGGAATCATTTCCCGGTCAGGGAATAGTCCGGCCAGGATGTTCAGGGCCTCTTCATCCTGTGGCACACCATAGACCGGCACCAGAACAGCACCATTGATGATCAGGAAATTGGCATAGGTTGCCGGCAGTCGCTCGCCGTCGTCGCCGTGGATTGCATCAGGCCATGGCAGGGAGGTAAGTCTGTAAGGCTGGCCGTTGGCCTGGTGGAATTGTTGCAGCTCTTCCTCCATGGCCGCCAGTGCGCTGTAGTGTTCATCGCTGACATCGGGGCAGGCGACATAACAGATGTGATCCGCTGCGCAGAATCGGGCGAGGGTATCGATGTGGCTGTCCGTGTCATCACCGTCCAGGTAGCCATGGTTGAGCCACAGAACCCGGTCGGTGCCGAGGGTTTCCGCCATCAGGTGTTCAATGGCGCCCCGGTCCATGGTCGGATTACGGGACGGAGTCAACAGGCATTCACTGGTGGTCAGTATGGTTCCCTGGCCATCGGATTCGATCGAGCCACCTTCCAGGACAAACTCCACGGGTACCAGGCGGGTGGTGCCAAAACTGCCAAAGTTTGCCAGGTGACGATTCAGGGCATCGTCCTTTTCCCATGGGAACTTGCCGCCCCAGGCATTAAACCGGAAGTCCAGCAATTCCGGGCCATCCACGCTTGCAATGGCGATAGGGCCATGGTCCCGCGCCCAGGTGTCATTGGCAGGAGCAGGTACTGCGACAACCCGGCCAGGCAGTTCCCGCTTCCGTGCGTAGTCGTTGAGATCCCGCTCCAGTTCCTGCAGCCGGACCACATGTTCACAGCTGAGAACGACATGCTCGAAGCGGAGCACGGCACGGGCAACGTCCAGGAACACGGGCTCCACCTCGGCGAGGCTGTCACTCCAGTCGGTTCCCGGATGGGGCCAGGTCAGCATCACGGCACTTTGGGGTGCCCACTCTGCGGGCATCACAGGTCTGGAAGTCAAGTTGCGAACACCTTTCATGCAAAAGCCGACATTCTAACGAACAGGAGGGGTTGCGTCAGGACATAATTGAATGATTTTTCAACGTTCGGGCTTGAGCACCGCGTGAATCACCCTGTCGTCCTCAAAATACACGACAAACCCTTCGTAATGCCATTGGGAAATGGGCGGGTCGCCCACCGGGCCCGTGATTTGCCGGGGTTCGCCCCAGCCATTGCGAACGCTGGCGTCGCTCATGCCGGTGCGCGGCAGGTTTTCCTGGGCGCTGCGCTCGGCCTGCGACATCACCGGCACACGGACCTCCTCGGCAGTGGCGGCAGTGAAAGGTCCCGCTGCGAGCGCGGTGAGGGCGGTAACGGCACAGACTGCTTTTAATGTGCGTTTGTTCATCAGTGGCTTGCTCCCTGGTATCACATTGATAAAACGTAATATCCGATAAAGACTAACAAATGTCAGCCCGGATTCGGTGATTTGTGGACAGTTTATTGGTTTTGCCGTTGCCGGATCTGCCAGCGCATCACATGGCGGGCAATTTGTTGGCGGTCACTGTCATGGATGTCGGTAAACTCGGTATGAACCCTGACCCCTTGGCTTCCGTCAGGTTCCACGCTGACTACCTTGGCGATGGCAACCGGCTGAAACAGTTCCGGAGGCAGCGTCATTCTCAGGGCCAGAATCTCATCGATCATGAAGCTGTTGGTTGCAGTATGGAAAGCCAGTCCGCCCTCGCTGAGGGTGACGTCCTGCCAGTCTTCAGGTTGCAACGGATTTTGCTCAAAGGCCATAATGCGCGCCAGCGTATCCAGCTTCCCGTTGAGGGACTTGATTAATGAGGTCAATAGCCGGTCCCGCTCTGCCAGGGTGGTGAGCTGTGCCTTTACGTCCTGATCAAGGCGTTTGAGCTCCGATCGCAGGCTTTCCAGGTGGCTGCCGTTAAAGGGATTCTCTTTGTCTGCGTTATCAGCATCGAGCTTTCGGATTTCCAGGCCGATATAATCGCTGATACGGAAGAAGTCCCTGCGGTCGCAAGTGGTCTGTGCCGGGTCATCGTGGGGTGTCGTGGCGGACATCGGGACTCCATAACGCGGTATTATTGTGTACTGATAGAAGTTTAGCAGCTTCCTGCCAGCCCGTATCGGGGGCAGGAATTTCGACAGACCATAAGGCAGCGACAGGCTCCCCCCAATGTTCAGACCCTTATCACTGTATATCGGTTTACGGTATACGGCAGCCAAACGACGCAACCACTTCATTTCGTTTATATCACTCACTTCCATGATCGGGCTGATGCTCGGTGTTGCGGTGCTGATCATCGTCCTGTCGGTGATGAACGGATTCGACCGTGAGCTGAAGCAGCGCATTCTGGGAATGGTACCCCATGCCACCATACAGGCCGCCGGTGTGCTTCAGGACTGGCAGGAGGTCGATCGCCAGGTTGAGCAGCACCCATCGGTGATTGCCGCAGCCCCCTACATCCAGGGGCAGGGTATGGTGACCGGTGGCGGCGATGTCCGGGGCGTTATGCTCAACGGCATTCTGCCGGAGCAGGAGCGAAGTGTATCGATCATCGAGGATCACATGATCGAAGGTGGCCTGGATGATCTCAAGTCCGGCGAATTCGGGATCATCATCGGCAAACTGATGGCATCCGCGCTCAGGCTGCAGATTGGTGACAAAGTGACCGTGGTATTGCCGGAGGCCTCGGTGACACCCGCCGGCGTTCTGCCGCGGCTGAAGCGGTTTACGGTCAAGGGTGTGTTCAGTGTGGGGGCGGAGCTGGATGGCAACTACACCCTGATTCACATGGATGACGCCTCGAAGCTTATGCGTACCGGTGGCAAGGCCGAGGGTGTACGGCTGCTGGTGGACGATCTGTTCCAGGCGCCCAGGGTCGCCAGGGACGTGGCGACGGAACTCAGTGGCCGCCATTACATTTCTGACTGGACCCGAACCCACGGCAATCTGTTCCAGGCCATCCGCATGGAGAAAACCATGATCGGCCTTCTGCTGATGTTTATCGTGGCCGTGGCGGCCTTCAACATTGTTTCCACCCTGGTGATGGTGGTTACCGATAAAACTGCGGACATCGCCATTCTGCGAACCATGGGGGCGACCCCCGGCAGAATCATGCGTATCTTTATTGTTCAGGGCGCGGTCATCGGTATCACCGGTACGCTCGTCGGCACGGCCCTCGGTATTTTTGGCGCCTATAACATCAGTGGATTCATCGCCTGGCTGGAAGAGTTCATGGGGCACCAGTTCCTCAGTGCAGACGTGTACTTCATCAGCTATCTGCCGTCCCAGCTGCAGTGGCAGGATGTCTGGATTATCAGCGGTGCCGGCCTTGCGCTGAGCCTGCTGGCAACAATTTATCCGGCGTGGCGGGCATCCCGCGTCGATCCGGCGGAGGCTCTGCGTTATGAATGATTCAGCACCCATGAACAGGGAAAAAGCTCTGGTAATCGACTGTGACAGGGTCACCCGCACCTACAATGAGGGGCCGGGGAAACTCACCATATTCTCGGATATTTCGCTGAAGGTATCTGCCGGAGAATCTGTCGGTATTGTCGGCAGTAGTGGCGCCGGCAAGACGACGCTGCTGAATCTTCTCGGGGGACTGGACAAACCCTCTTCCGGCCATATTGATATCTGTGGTCAGGATATCCACCGCATGAGTGAAGCCGGGCGGGCGCGCTTCCGTAACGGTCACCTGGGGTTTGTCTACCAGTTCCACCATCTGCTTCCGGAATTTTCCGCGCTTGAAAACGTGATGATGCCATGCGCACTGGGCGGGCTCGCGGTCAAGCCGGCATCGGACAGGGCCAGTGCCATACTTGAGCGTGTGGGGCTTGGCCATCGTCTGGCCCACAAGCCCGGTGAGCTGTCTGGTGGCGAGCGTCAGCGGGTCGCCATTGCCCGGGCACTGGTAAACGAGCCTGAATGCGTGCTGATGGATGAGCCGACGGGAAATCTGGATGAGCAGACCGGGGACGGGGTTCGTGACCTGATTGAGTCACTGAGGGACCAGATTGGTATTGCTTTTGTTCTTGTAACCCATGACATGAGAATGGCCAGGAGCCTGGGTCGGGTGTTGCGCCTGGAGCAGGGCGAGCTGTTTCAGGAGCTTTGACTGTCACGATTCCGCTCTTGTCGGGCCTGCCTGGCCAGCCGGCGATAGCGGATGCGGGTCGATCGGCGTTGCTGCCAGTCAGAGCGAACCTTGCGACGCCACAGGAACTGGATGATGAGATAAGCCAGGCATGCCGACAGGGTGGCTACCAGCAGGGATCCCAGATACAGGGGGATGCCGATATCGAGGAGCCGCCCGCTGAGCCAGGACCAGGACAGCTGGAACTCGAAATTCAGCACCGGGCGGTCAAGGATCCAGGCCCCGATCTTGTAGTTGAAGTAAAACAGGGGAGGCATGGTCACCGGATTGCTGATCCACACCAGTACCACTGACAGTGGCAGGTTGGCGTTGAACCAGATCGCAAAGAACGTTGCCGCAAGCATCTGGAAAGGCATCGGGATGATGGCCAGGAAAATGCCCACAAGGAAGGCGCGGGCAACACTGTGCCGGTTGATGTGCCACAGGTTGGGTTCATGAAGGATATCACCGAGGAAGTGCAGCGATTCAATCGCGCGCACCTTTTCCGGCGATGGTAGATATCGTTTCATGAACTTCTTTGGCATCGGGAAGTTCTGCCTGCTCAGGACGATGTTTCCGGGAATGTGCGGCGCCCGGGGAGGACCAACTATCAGGAGGACAAGGATTGTCCGGAAGTTTTATGGCCAGGGTTGGCCTCGCGGGCTATGCCAGCGGCGTTATCTTACTGTATAGCCTTGCGGTCTTACCACCTCTGCCCTGGCTGATGTCAGCGATGGTAGTCCCGTTCGTGACGCTGATGGCCACGGCTCAGCCGGTATCCAGAACTGTCGCGGTATTGGTTGCTGGCGGTCTGGCCGGTATGCTCTGGTCGGCCTGGCAGGCTGATATGCGTCAGCAGTCCATGCTTCCGACCGGTCTGGAAGGGGAGCTTCTGGAAGTGTCCGGGTATGTGTGTGATGTTCCCTCCAGCGGCAGTTTCAGCAGTGTCCGTTTTGCGTTCTGTGTCGATCAGTGGCATCTGCCGTGGCGTCCTGAACTTCCGGAGCCAACATCGTTGCCGCAGAAGATCCGTCTTGCCTGGTATGGCGAAGCGGCGACAACCAGCATTCCCCATCGCTTGCGGCTCGAGGTGGTTCTCAAGCGTCCCCATGGCTCCGTCAATCCCGTGGGGTTTCGCTACGAATCCTGGCTTTACCGGAAGGGGTTCGGCGCCACCGGCACTATCCGTGATCTGGTTGCGGACAGCAGCGTTGACTGCAGTAGCGGCTGTCACTATCACCGCTGGCGCAACGGTCTTGTCGCGGCAGCTTCAGAGCGGCTTGCCAGGGCCAGGCATTTTCCGCTTATTGCCTCTCTGATGATCGGCTACCGTGGGCACATGGAGCCCCGGCACTGGGACGTCCTCAAGGCCACCGGCACGATACATCTGGTCGCGATTTCCGGACTGCACCTGGGGCTGATAGCGGCGGGCGCGGGCTTCGTCTGCCGGCGATTACTGCTCTGCCTGCCACAGGGCCGGGTATCGCCGGGCCGGCTGCGGGGCATCGTCTTTTTCTGTGTCGCCGCTGCCAGTTTCGCCTATGCGCTTGCGGCGGGCTTTTCAGTGCCTACCCGGCGGGCGCTGATCATGGTGCTCATTGCCGGCTGGGTTTTGCTGGGAGCGCGGAGAGCCGGAGCTTTCACCGGACTGCTCGGGGCACTGGTTCTGGTGTTGCTGGGCGACCCGTTTTCACCCCTGGATCAGGGCTTCTGGCTGTCATTCGCAGCGGTTTCCGTTCTGGTACTCCTGTTCAGTCTGCGTTTGCGCCAGGCCGGATGGTTCCGTGGGTTACTGCTTGCCCAGCTTGCGGTGTTTGTCGCGCTCTGGCCAATTCTGGAAATGCTTGGCCAGCCCCAGGCTGTGGTTGGCTTTGTGGCCAACCTGTTTGCCATACCCTGGGTATCGCTGGTGGTCATGCCGGTTCTGGTGCTTGGGGCGCTGATAATGGCGATGGCGCCGGTGGCTGATGAGTTCGTCATCAGCGTTTTTGACCTGGTGTTTGGTGTGCTATGGCAGGGCCTGATCCGCCTGGCTGATATGGAAGTGGTCATGCCGGGCCTGGGTGCGCCGACACTTGCGCTGCTGGCTGTTGTGGTCATGGTGGCTTTGCTGGTGCCATTTCGTGGTTTTCGCCTGGCCACCGTTGGCCTGGCTGCTTTGTGGGCAACAGTAGCGCTGGTCAGGGAGGTGCCCGGCGGGGCCGGAAATACCCCGGTGGACGTGCCGGAACTCTGGGTGTGGGATGTCGGTCAGGGGCTTTCGGTGATGGTACGTGATCGGCAACAGGTGTTGATATACGATACCGGCCCGGCGCTGGAAGGCGTCTATTCCGCGGTTGACTCGGTGCTGGTGCCCAATCTGAGAGAGCTGGGGGTTCATCACATCGACACCCTGGTCATAAGTCATGGCGACGGCGACCATGCTGGCGGATTGCTCCAGTTGTTTGACAGCTTCGATGTGGGGCAGGTGATTACCGGGGAACCGGAGCGGGTGACCGGCATGCTGGCGGATGTTTCCGGTGTGACGATAAAATCCTGCGCTCAGCACGAGCCCATGGTAATGGGCAGTCTGGACCTGTTGTTCTGGCGCAGCCCCGGGAACGTTGAGGGTAACGACGCTTCTTGTGTGCTGACCATCCGCTCTGCCTCCGCAGATGCAGAAGTGGTTCTGCCCGGGGATATCACCCGGCGGGCAGAGAACAGATTCACTGCGGGTCGCCGGCAGGAGGCAGCGGCTTTCCGTATTGTCCTGGCGCCCCACCACGGCAGCATAACGTCGTCTTCAGAGCAATGGGTGCGGGGATTGGCACCGGATATGGTGGTATTCAGCGCAGGTTACCGGCACAGGTTCGGCCATCCCCATCCCGATGTGGTAGGCCGGTATCTGTCCGCCGGTAGCCGGCTGCTCAATACGGCCACATCCGGTGCTGTGCGGATGGTATTGCAGCGTGATGGAGTGTCGGTAACGGAGGCCAGGGCGCACACGCCGTTCTGGATACGCAAACCGGAAAGCCGCTGATGTTGCGTATAAAAACCGTGACATTCCGGGTGTGGCCTACGCCAGTAGCTATGCTAAAGTAGCGCGGCTTGCCAACAATCAGGGAGACCAAGCGTGTTCGAGCTTTTGAAAGCCGGTGGCATCCTCATGGTGCCGATTCTTGCCTGTTCCATTCTTGCCCTTGCCATCATTCTTGAGCGTTTCTGGACACTGAGACCGTCCAGGATAACGCCACAGCACACCATTAACGAGTTGTGGCGCTGGATAAAGAAAAAAGAGCTCAACGGGCGCAAGCTCAAGGCCCTGCAGGCGTCTTCTCCCCTGGGCCGCATCCTGGCAGGCGGGCTGATGAACGCAAAGCATGGTCGCGAGATCATGAAAGAAAGCATTGAGCATGAGGCCAGCCAGGTCATCCATGATCTGGAACGTTTCCTCAATCCCCTGGGCACGGTCGCGACCATCACACCGTTGCTTGGTCTGCTGGGCACCGTCATAGGCATGATCAAGGTGTTTGCCGAAATCCAGCTCGCAGGCGTCGGTGATGCCGGCAATCTCGCGGGAGGCATTTCCGAAGCCCTCATCACCACGGCTTCGGGCCTCAGTGTTGCCATTCCGGCTCTCATTTTTCACCGTTACTTTATCCGCCGTGTGGATGAGCTCGTTGTGGGCATGGAGCAGGAAGCCATCAAACTGGTTGAGGTAGTGCACGGCGACCGCGAAATCGACGTGGAAGGAGCCTGAACACCGTGAAGTTCAAGCGCCAGAGAAGTCAGGAAGTCGGGGTTGACCTGACGCCACTGATCGATGTGGTCTTCCTGCTGCTGATATTCTTTATGGTTTCCACCACCTTTACCCGTGAAAGCCATCTCAATATCGAACTGCCGGAAGCCAATGGTGAGCGGTCTGAATCCGAAGCGAAGCTGATTGATGTGGTTATCAATGCGGAGGGGCAGTATATTCTCAACGACCGCAGCCTGGTGAATAACCGTCGCGAAACACTGCAGCGCGCCGTCAGCGAACTTGCGGGTGACAATACCTCCCTGCCGTTCATTATTACCGCCGATGCCCGCACACCCCATGAGTTCGTGGTTCGGGCCATGGACGTTGCCGGTCGTCTCGGCTTCGCCAGACTCAGCATCACTACCGAGCGTGAGGCGGAAGGCCAGTGAGCGATTCCACCTCTGCAGCCGATTCCGTTGCGCAGCCGGCAACCAACTGGGCGACCTACAAGCGCCTGCTGGCTTATGTGAAACCCTTCTGGCTGGCGTTCTCTCTGGCAGTGGTGGGAAACGTCATCTATGCAGCCGCTTCCACCGGCATGGCTGCAGCGATGGAATACGTTATCACCGCGCTGGAGAATCCTACTGCTGAAAACCGCATACAACTGACACTGCTCATTGTGGCGGTATTCGCCTTTCGCGGTGTGGGTACCTTCATGAGCCAGTACTTTATCAGCTATGTCGGGCGGCAGGTTATCAATGCCCTGCGCAAGCAGGTTTTTGACCGCTTGCTGAACCTGCCCTCCCGGTATTTCGATGAGAATGCCTCGGGCCGCCTGGTATCCAAGCTCACCTTCAACGTCGAACAGGTTGCCGAAGCCACTACTAACGCAGTCACCATTACGCTGCGGGAAGGGCTGACGATCCTGGGCCTGCTCGGGTTCATGATCTATACCAACTGGAAGCTGACGCTGGTGTTCCTGGCGGTGGGGCCATTGATTGCCCTGGTGGTCAGCTATGCCAGCAAACGGTTTCGCAAGATCAGTAAGCGGATCCAGGGTTCCATGGGCGACATTACCCACGTGGCGTCGGAATCCATCAGTGGCTACCGGGTCGTTCGTACTTTCGGTGGTGAACACTTCGAGCGGGAGAGGTTTCGCAAGGTGAGCGAGAAAAACCTGGAACAGAGCCTGAAGATGGCCTCTACCCAGGCTATCAGCATACCGGTGATTCAGGTGCTGGTGGCCATCGCCATTGCCTCACTGGTCTGGTTCATGCTGGCCCCTCCAATCCGCGGGGCAATGACCACCGGTGAGCTGGTGGCCTTCATTACCGCTGCAACCACCATGGCCAAACCCATCCGCCAGGTTACTTCGGTGCACGCCAAGATCCAGAAAGGTGTGGCGGCAGCCCACGACGTGTTTGGCACCATGGACGAGGAGCCCGAGCATGACACGGGCAGCTACGCACCGGAACGGGTCGACGGCAATATCGAGTTTGATAACGTGTCTTTCCGCTACCGGGATCAGCTGGAAGATGTGCTCAAGGGCATCTCGCTGACTATTCCGGCCGGCCAGAGTGTGGCGCTGGTAGGACGCTCCGGCAGTGGCAAATCGACGATGGTCAGTCTGCTGCCAAGATTCTATGAATACACTGGCGGCGATATCCGGCTGGATGGCCATTCTCTGAAAGAATTCACTCTGGAATCACTGCGGGCCCAGATAGCGCTGGTCACCCAGAATGTGGTGCTGTTTAACGACACCATCGCTGCCAATATTGCCTACGGCGCTCTTCGGCACCACAGTCGCGAACAGATCGTCGACGCTGCCGCCAAGGCCCATGCCATGGAGTTTATCGAGCGCATGCCGGAAGGTCTGGACACCATGATCGGTGATAACGGCGTGATGCTCTCCGGCGGCCAGCGCCAACGCCTGGCGATTGCCCGCGCGCTGCTGAAGGACGCACCAGTGCTGATTCTGGACGAGGCGACCTCGGCTCTTGATACCGAATCCGAGCGCCACATCCAGGATGCCATGGAAACGGTCATGAAAGGCAGGACAACCCTGGTCATTGCCCATCGTCTGTCGACCATTGAAAACGCAGATCGCATTCTGGTGATGGAAAGCGGAGCGATTATCGAATCCGGCCGCCACGAAGAACTGCTTGCAAAAGGCGGTGCCTACGCCCAGCTTCATCAGATGCAATTCAGCGAGCAGGCATGACTGCGCTGGTAGACCGGCTATGGTATGGCGACAAGCGCCCCTTGTGGCCACTGTATCCGCTGGCGTGGCTTTACCGGGCCATTGCCGAAAACCGCAGACGTCGGGCGTGGCTGGCCCGGAACGAAAACATTCCGGTCCCGGTGGTGGTGGTGGGGAATATAACCGCCGGCGGCACCGGTAAATCGCCTTTGACCTCAGCCCTTGTCCGGCTGCTGCGGGAACGCGGTTGGCAGCCGGTTATACTGAGTCGGGGCTATGGTGGCAAGGCCGACCGCTATCCTTTGCTGGTTACTCCGGAAACAGGCCCTGATGTGGCAGGCGATGAACCGGTAATGCTGGCGGCGGAGTCCGATTGCCCGGTGGTGGTCGATCCGGACCGCAAACGCGGCGCCCTCTGGGCCCTGGACCAGAAGCTGGGTAACATTCTGGTGTGCGATGACGGGCTCCAGCACTACCGATTGCCCAGGGACATAGAGCTGGCGGTGTTCGATGCGGCCCGGGGCATTGGTAATGGGGCCCTGATTCCGGTAGGGCCGCTGCGCGAGCCCCTGGAACGGCTGGCCTCAGTCGATTTTGTCATCGCCAATGGCGGCCATCTGGGTGGCATCGAGCACGAACACCAGTTCACCATGAACCTGGCTCCGACGGAGCTGCGCAATCTGGTTACCGGCGACACCCTGTCGCCGGACCGTCTCCGGGGGCAGCCGGTAAGGGCGGTAGCGGGAATCGGCAACCCGGCACGTTTTTTCGATACACTGAAGGGCCTGGGCGCGCAGGTCAGGCCACGTGCACTGCCGGATCATCACCGGTTTACCCCTGAAGATCTGCAGTCAGAACAGGGGGAGTGGCTGGTAATGACGGCGAAAGACGCCGTCAAATGCCGCGGGTTTGCCCATGACAATGCCTGGGTGCTGGCCGTCAAAGCCGGGCTTCCGGAGTCGTTCGCGGAAGCGTTTATGGCCAGCGTCAATCACTGTCGTCAATCACCGGATTCCAACGAAACTGTGAGAACACACCATGGATAAGAAACTGATGGCTCTGCTGGCATGCCCGGTCTGCAAAGGAGATCTCAAGATCAACGACGACAAGACCGAACTGATCTGCTATCAGGATGCGATGGCGTTCCCGATTCGGGAAGGTATACCGGTCATGCTTGCCACCGAGGCTCGTACCCTGACTACTGACGAGCGCCTGCATAAACACTGACAGGAAGCCTGTATGTCCTACACCGTTGTGATTCCGGCCCGCTACGCATCAACCCGCCTGCCGGGAAAGCCGCTGGCCGACATTGCCGGAAAACCAATGATTGCCCATGTCTATGAGCGCGCCTGCGAAAGTAATGCCGGCCGCGTGATCATAGCCACCGACGACCCCAGGATTGAAGCAGCCTGCCGGGCGTTCGGGGCAGAGGTGGTGATGACATCCGCCGGTCATGCCAGTGGCACCGACCGCCTTGAAGAGGTGGCCCGGCTGATGGACTTCGGCCCGGACGAACGGGTGGTCAATGTACAGGGAGACGAGCCTCTGATCCCGCCGGAACTGATTGACCAGGTGGCTGCCAATCTGGAGATCCACTCCGATGCCGCCATCGCCACACTCTGCGAACAGATCTCGGATGCGGCCAGCGTGTTCAATCCCAATGTGGTCAAGGTGGTGTTTGACCACCGCGGCATGGCGCATTATTTCAGCCGCGCACCGATACCCTGGGCAAGGGATGCATGGCAGGCTGCAGACACCCGGAAACAGTTACCGGAAGGGGCGCGATATTACCGCCACATTGGTATCTATGGGTATCGTGTCAGTCTTCTGCGGAACTTTGTCACCTGGGCTCCAGCGCCGACGGAAGTGACGGAATCCCTGGAGCAGCTGCGGGCGCTGTATAATGGAGCCCGCATTCATGTGGAAGAAGCCTGCCGGGTACCGCCGTCAGGAGTCGATACGCGGCAGGATCTTGAGCGCCTGCGGCAAACCATGACAGCACAGCAGAAGGAGGCCCCAAAACCATGACAGCACCGGTAAAGGTACTTTTTGTCTGTCTCGGCAATATCTGCCGCTCCCCCAGCGCCGAGGGCGTTTTCCGTCAGGTGGTTGAGCAGGCAGGGCTTGATGACCGGATAACCATTGACTCCTGCGGCACCGGCGACTGGCATGTGGGTAAAGCCCCCGACGCTCGCGCCATTGCCGCAGCACGGGAACGCGGCGTTGATATTGGCACTCTGCGGGCACGCCAGTTCAGCAGCGACGATCTGGACAGTTTCGACTATGTACTGGTTATGGATCGCCAGAATCTGGCGGATGTGCGGGACGTCTGGCGCCAGCACGGCGGTACCGAGCCGGTCCTGTTTTTGCGGTTCGGCAGCTCCGGGTATGATGAGGTGCCCGACCCCTATTACGGCGGTAATCACGGTTTCGAACAGGTGCTGGACCTGATCAGTGAAGCCAGTGAGGGATTGCTGCAACATATCCGGAAGCGATTGGCTTGAACGCTCAGCCCCGGATCCAGGAGAACGTCTTCCTCGGTGACATGAACAGCCTGGGCATCAGTGCCCGGGCTCGATATTTTGTCCCAGTGACCTCTGTTGAAGCGCTCAAGCAGGCATTGGCCTGGGCGGCTGAAAAGTCGGTGGAGCCGCTGATTCTAGGCGGTGGCAGCAACCTGGTGTTTGCCGGTGATTATCGGGGGCTGGTTGTTCGCATGGCGATAACCCGCCGGTGCTGGGAACACATAGAGGGTGACGAGGCAACACTGATACTGGGTGCCGGTGAAAACTGGCATGACGTGGTTATGTACGCCGCCTCTGTCGGCTACCGCGGTATTGAAAATCTGGCGCTGATCCCGGGTACCGTTGGCGCGGCGCCGGTACAGAACATCGGTGCCTATGGCTCGGAGTTGCGGGATACCCTGCTGGAAGTCAGTGCCCTGGACCGACACACTGGCCGTGAAGTCACGCTCACCAACAGTCTGTGTCATTTCAGTTACCGGGACTCCCTGTTCAAGCATGAACCCGGTCGCTATGTCATCACCACTGTCCGTCTGCGACTGTCCCGCTCCCGGCCATTCTGCCTGGATTACCGCGACCTGGCCGAATACTTTGACGGCCGTGATGCGCGCAGTCTGACGCCACTGGATGTGGCGAATGGGGTAATGGCGGTGCGGCGGCGCAAGCTGCCTGACCCGGCCCGGCTTCCCAATGCCGGCAGTTTCTTCAAGAATCCGGTCGTGCCCATCGAAACCTGGCACGCCTTACAGCAGGCCTATCCGGATATCGCCGGCTATCCCGGTGATGACAGTGCCAAGATTGCGGCAGCATGGTTGATTGACCAGTGTGGCTGGAAGGGGTACCGCAATGGCAGGGTTGGCGTTCACAACCGGCAGGCTCTGGTGCTGGTAAACCACTCCCATGGCAGTGGCGAGGATGTGCTGGAATTGGCGGACAGGATTCGCGGTGAGGTAAAGGCGCGCTTCGGTATCGCGCTGGAGATGGAGCCGGGAGTGGTCGGCAGCCCATGATTTCGGGGGTACCGGTCCACTCCCGTCAGGTGAGGCCTCAGAGCCCTTTTCGGGGTGAGGCACTGATCAGGTAGGAAAGCACTTCTGTCAGCGGAACATCCTGCTTGTCTTCATCCCGTCTTCCCTTGTATTCCAGGGTTTCTGCCGCCAGGCCCCTTTCGGACACCACGAAGCGGTGGGGTATGCCAATCAGCTCCATGTCAGCAAATTTCACGCCCGGCCGCTCGTTGCGGTCGTCCAGAAGAACATCAAAGCCGGCCTGGCGCAGCTGTTCATAGAGCTTTTCACCAGCTTCCATCACCGCCGGTGATTTGTGGGCGTTCAGCGTCACGATGGCCACTTCAAACGGCGCAATGGCCTCCGGCCAGATGATGCCCTTGTCGTCGTGGTTCTGCTCAATGGATGAGGCCACAATCCTGGACACGCCAATGCCGTAGCAGCCCATTTCCAGAATCGCACTTTTGCCATTCTCATCCAGAACGGTGGCATTCATTGCCCTGCTGTACTTGTTGCCCAGTTTGAATATATGGCCGACCTCGATACCACGACGGATTTCCAGGGTGCCCCTGCCATCCGGGCTGGGGTCGCCTTCCACCACATTGCGCAGGTCTTCCACCCGTGGCAGGGGCAGGTCGCGCTCCCAGTTTACGCCGGTCAGATGGTAGCCTTCCTTGTTGGCGCCACAGACAAAGTCCGCCAGATGGGCGGCACTGCGATCAACAATCACCGGTACCGGCAGACCCACCGGGCCGATGGAGCCTGCCTTGCAGCCAATAGCCTGCTCGATTTCCTCATCGGTGGCCATGGTCAGCGGCTCGGCCACCCCCTCGAGTTGCTCTGCCTTGATGTCATTGAGGGTATGGTCGCCCCGCAGGACCAGCGCTACCAGGCCGCTGTTCCCGTGTTCGTCTTCTTCGGCCCGGACCATCAGGGTCTTGACCGTTGCGCTGGCGTCGACCTTGAGGAAACCGGCAAGGGCTTCAATTGTGTGCTGGTCGGGCGTTGCCACTTCCGTCATGTCTCTTGACGGCGCTGGCCGCTCTCCGGCCGGGGCAGCGGCCTCGGCCTTCTCGATATTGGCGGCGTAGTCGCTGTCGGTGCTGAAAACAATGGCGTCCTCGCCGGACGAGGCCAGCACATGGAACTCATGGGAAGCGCTGCCGCCAATGGCACCGGAGTCCGCTTCCACCGGGCGATAGTCCAGGCCCAGCCGTTCGAAAATCGAGCAGTAGGTGCGGTGCATGACCTGGTAGGTCTCGTTCAGGGACTCGGCATTGACATGAAAGGAATAGGCATCCTTCATGATGAACTCCCGGGCACGCATCACCCCGAAGCGGGGGCGTCGTTCATCACGGAACTTGGTCTGGATCTGATAGAAGTTCGCCGGCAGTTCCTTGTAGCTTTTCAGCTCGTTGCGGATGATATCGGTGATGACCTCTTCGTGGGTGGGCCCGAAGCAGAAGTCACGGCCGTGGCGGTCGTTCATCCGCAGCAATTCATCACCGTACTGCTCCCAGCGTCCCGATTCCTGCCATAGTTCGGCGGGTTGCACGGCAGGCATCAACACTTCCTGGGCGCCGCTCTTGTCCATCTCTTCCCGTACGATGCGCTCAACCTTGCGCAGCACCCTGAGTCCCAGTGGCAGCCACGAATAGAGGCCGGAGGCCAGTTTGCGGATCATCCCGGCCCTGAGCATCATCTGGTGGCTGACGATCTCGGCGTCTGCGGGCGTTTCTTTCTGGGTGGCAATCAGGTAACGGCTTGCTCGCATGGTGTTATCCGTAAGCAGTTGAAAAGGGATTCTTTATTTATCACATGGTGCCCGCTATTGTACGGAGCGAATACCACAAGGTACAGATGGACAGACGGAGAGAAGTGAATGACGCTGACAGCCGCTGAAGTCGAAGCAGTAATCCGGGCCGGTGTGCCCATGGCAGAAGATATCGGCTTTACCGTAGATGAAACCGGCGACCGGGGCTATGCCCGTACCCGCCTGGTATTCTCGGAGCGGCTTATCCGCCCGGGTGGCACCCTGTCCGGCCCGGTGCAGATGGCCCTGGCGGATGCGTCCATGTACGCGGCCGTCATGGCTGCCATCGGCAGGGTAGAGATGGCGGTGACCAGCAACCTGTCCATCAATTTTCTGCACAAACCGGCCCCGGCCGATCTGGTTGGAGAGGCCACGGTATTGCGTATGGGGCGCCGTATTGCTGTCTGCGAGGTGCGCCTGCTGTCGGGGGAGGGTGATCAGCAGCAGGTTGTCGCCCACGTTACCGGCAGCTATGCCTTGCCTCATGACAGGTAGCCCAGTGGCAGAGCCGTGCTGTCGATCACCCGTCTCAGCACAAAGCTGGAGTGGACACCGCTGACTCCCTGGATGCGGGTGATGCGGTTGAGCAGAAAATGGTGATAGTGATCCATGTCCGGCACCACAACCTTGAGCATGTAGTCGGCGTCCTGGCCGGTGATCAGGTAGCATTCCTGCACTTCCGGGTATTCGCTCACCTGTTTCTCGAAAGCAGCAAAGCGTTCGGGTGTATGGCGATCCATACCGATCAGGATGATCGCGGTTAACGAAAGCCCCAGCTTCTTGTGGTCAAGTATGGTGACCTGCCGGACAATCACTCCGGCTTCTTCCAGGGCACGCACCCGTCTCAGACAGGGGGAGGGCGAAAGGCCCACCTTGTCTGCCAGTTCCTGGTTGGTCAGGGAGCCATCCTGCTGCAATTGCTCAAGGATATTGCGGTCAATCCTGTCGATCTTGACAGGCGAATTGTTAGAATTTGACATAAACTGCCGTTTATCTATTAATCTTTGAAAGAATCTGGCTATTATCAATCTTTACAGGGCAAAAAAGCAATCATTTTCCCTGTTGCAGGCGTTATCCTGATTGACAGTCAACGAATTCCCAGTGATACAGCAAGGAATCACCCTTATGGCATTTGATCATCGTAAATACGTTGCGTTCACGCCGGTGGCCAAAACCGATCGTCGCTGGCCGGACAAGGTCATCACGACTGCACCGCGGTTCTGTGCCGTGGATCTTCGGGATGGCAACCAGGCGCTGGTCAAACCCATGTCAGTGGCGCAGAAGCAGCGGATGTTCGATCTGCTGGTAAAACTGGGCTTCAAGGAAATCGAGATCGGCTTTCCGGCCGCAAGCCAGCCGGACTTTGATTTCTGCCGCAAGCTGATCGAAGAGGGCCGGGTTCCCGATGATGTCCACATCCAGGTGCTGACCCAGGCCCGGCCGGAACTGATTGAACGTACCTATGAAGCGCTGAAAGGTGCCCGCAAAGCCATTGTCCATGTGTACAACTCGACCTCCACGGTCCAGCGCGAGCAGGTTTTTGACATGGACCGGGCCGGTATCAGGGATATCGCTGTCAACGGTGCCCGCGTCGTCAAGGCTAATGCCGAGAAATATCCGGATACCGAGTGGACCTTCCAGTATTCGCCGGAGAGCTTTACCGGTACCGAGCTGGACTACGCCGCAGAAGTGATTGACTCTGTCAACGATGTCTGGCGCCCGGACCAGGGCCAGCCAGTGGTGATCAACCTGCCGGCGACCGTGGAAATGGCCACTCCCAACGTTTTTGCGGACCAGATTGAGTGGATCTGTGACCATGTCCGTTACCGCGAGCACATCTGCATCAGTGTTCATACCCACAATGACCGTGGCTGCGGCGTGGCAGCAGCAGAGCTGGCGGTGATGGCCGGGGCAGACCGGGTTGAAGGCACCTTGATGGGCAATGGCGAGCGCACCGGCAATATGGATCTGGTGACCATGGCCATGAACCTCTATTCCCAGGGCGTGGATCCTAAAGTGGACCTGTCCGGCATGGCAGAAATTACCGATGTAGTGGAGGCCTGTACCGAGATATCCACTCATCCGCGCCATCCCTATGCCGGTGAACTCGTGTTTACCGCATTTTCCGGCAGCCATCAGGATGCAATCCGCAAATGCCTGAGCAAACGCAAAGACGGTGATGCCTGGCACGTGGCCTATCTGCCGATCGACCCGAGAGACCTGAATCGCCGCTATGAAGAAGTGGTCCGTATCAACAGCCAGTCCGGCAAGGGTGGCGTTGCCTATGTACTTGAACGTGACTACAACATCAGCCTGCCGCGCTGGTTGCAGATCGAATTCAGCAAACTGGTGCAGCGTGAGGCTGAAACCAACGGCGGAGAGATCGACTCGCTGACCATTCACCGGCTGTTCGAAGACCGTTACCTGCAGGTGAACAGGGCCTGGGAGCTGAGGTCCTACGACCTGCACCGTGATGACGAAGGCGTTGCCGCAACCGTCAGCATTGGTTCCGGGGACAGCCCTGTCACCCTGGAAGGACATGGACTGGGTGCCGTGGAGGCTGTTTCTGCAGCGCTTGAGTCGGAATACGGCGTGCAACTGGCAGTCGAGGCTTATGATGAATTCGCACTGGGTGAGGGTACCAACGCCAATGCGCTGGCCTGCATCCGGGTAACAGTCAATGGCCAGCATTGCAGTGCGGCAGCGTTGGCCGAGGACACTACCTCGGCCACCCTTCAGGCCCTGTTCTCAGCGGTTTCCCAGGTAGTGGGCGAAGCCCGGCAGCAGGGTGCGGTCAGCAAAGCGGCAGCCGAGGCGGGTGCCTGACAACAAAAAAGCCGGCGGCTGCCGGCTTTTTCATCTTCCCTGTGCCCGTGAGGGGCATAGGGCGGGATTGCGTAACACTCAGACCGGG
Organism: Marinobacter orientalis; assembly: GCF_004792665.1. Lineage (GTDB taxonomy): Bacteria > Pseudomonadota > Gammaproteobacteria > Pseudomonadales > Oleiphilaceae > Marinobacter > Marinobacter orientalis. Next base: position 376,789 of record NZ_SRZX01000002.1, on the reverse strand, counting down.
GTTACGTTTTCCGCCTGGGGTCCTTTCGGGCCCTGTGTAACGGTAAACTGCACCTGCTGGCCTTCGGTCAGGGTGCGGAATCCGCTCGCGTTGATTGCACTGTAGTGAACGAATACGTCACTGCCACCGTCCTGAGCGATGAAGCCAAAGCCCTTGGACTCGTTAAACCACTTTACGTGGCCGGTTTTTGTATCATCTGACATTGATCTTTCCTGTATTTCCGAGATTTTGCCCTCACGGGACCGTCGGTGTTCCTGCGGAATTACCGATGCTGCAAAAATCCAGAAAGTACTGAGGAAAGTGGCAACGAAACGCACTTTGGCAGGACGTTGGAGCGCATTCACCAAATACCGCTGTATTTTCACAGCATTTTCAGTATAGACCGAGCTGGGAATGCGTCAACGCTTTTTTGGTACTTTATTCAAGTTTTTAAAGCCGCAAAAACAACGAGTTGCCATAAGGTTGTCACTAACCGAAGCCTGCCGGCTGGCCGGTTTCGGTTAGTGATGGTGGGTCGATATCCTGCTGGTATCAGTGTTTGAGCTGCTGGCTGATCTCCTCCAGTATCGACGGGTCATCAATGGTGCTGGGGACGGCGTACTCCTCACCATCGGCAATCTGGCGGATAATACGGCGCAGAATCTTGCCCGACCGTGTTTTCGGTAGCCGATCAACCACCAGAGCCCTTTTGAAGCAGGCGATGGCGCCGATCTTTTCGCGGACCATTTCGACCAGCTCCTCCTCGAGTTCATCGTGATCGATGGTGGCTCCGTCCTTGATCAGTACCAGTCCAATGGGGATCTGGCCTTTCATTTCATCATGGGCACCCACCACGCAGCATTCGGCAACGGCCGGATGAGCAGCCACAACTTCTTCCATCTCCCCGGTGGAAAGCCGGTGGCCCGCCACGTTGATAACGTCATCGGTTCGCCCCATGACGAACACATAGCCATCATCGTCGATAAAGCCGCCGTCACCGGAGCTGTAGAATCCCGGAACCGGTTCCAGATAGGTTTTACTGAAACGGGCGTCATCTCCCCACACGGTTGTCATACAGCCGGGAGGTAGTGGCAATTTGACGGCAATCTGGCCCTGCTCGTTGGCAGGAACCTGTCTGCCTTCCATATCCACTATCTGAACGTTGTAACCTGGTGAGGGCACGGTGGCAGAGCCGGGTTTGGTCTCCATCATTTCGATGCCAATCGGGTTGCAACAGATTGCCCAACCGGTCTCGGTCTGCCACCAGTGGTCGAGAACAGGCAGGCCGGTATGTTCCTTGAGCCACTCGTAGGTGGGAGGGTCCAGTCGCTCCCCGGCCAGGAAGATGCGTTTCAGCGAGCTGACGTCATAGCGTGTCAGCTGGTCTGCCTCAGGATCTTCCTTGCGTACCGCGCGGAACGCTGTGGGCGCAGTAAACAGCATATCGACGCCATGATCCCGGACGACACGCCAGAAGGCGCCTGCATCCGGTGTTTTTACCGGCTTGCCTTCGTACAGAATGGTGGTGCATCCGGCAAACAGGGGCGCATAGACAATGTAGCTGTGGCCAACCACCCAGCCGACGTCCGATGCTGCCCAGAACACATCGCCCGGGCTGGCGTCGTAGACCAGGCTCATGCTGTAGCGCAGGGCCACGGCATGGCCGCCATTGTCGCGGACAACCCCTTTGGGCTTACCGGTGGTGCCGGAGGTATAAAGAATATAGAGCGGGTCGGTGGCTTTTACCGGCACCGGATCAACCGGGCTGGCCTGGGACACCAGTTCGTTCCAGTCAAAGTCGCGCCCATCCTTCAGTTCTGCCTGCACCTGCGGCCGCTGAAAGACAATGCAGCATTCCGGCTTGTGGCCCGCCTGGTCGATCGCCCTGTCCACCAGCGGCTTGTACTCGATAACCTTTTTAACCTCGATGCCGCAGGAGGCGGTGATCAGGGCTTTAGGCTCGGCATCATCAATGCGTACCGCCAGTTCATGGGCGGCAAAGCCCCCGAAGACAACGGAATGAATGGCACCGATGCGTGCACAGCCGAGCATCGCGATGACGGCCTCCGGAACCATGGGCATGTAGATGATTACCCGGTCTCCCTTGGTGATGCCACGGTCCTGAAGCGCACCGGCGAAGGTTGCCACGGCGCGGGTAAGCTCGTTATAAGTGTAGGAGTCGGTGGTGCCGGTGACGGGGGAGTCGTAGATCAGCGCTTTCTGTTCGCCGCGGCCGGCACGGATGTTGGCATCGAGTGCGACATCGGACGTGTTCAGAACCCCGTCCGGGAACCACTGCCCATGGCCGTTATCGGTTGCCTGCCAGATGGTTTTGGGGGGCTCGATCCAGTCAATGGCCTGAGCCTTTTCCCGCCAGAATTCTTCGGGCCGGTCGATGGATTTCCTGAATTCGGAGTGGTAGTCCATAAATTCCACCTCGTCGAGTTGTTGTTCTTACGTTTAGTTACAACAACTGTAAGCGCTTTGAGGTACAGGACTACTAGACCATAGGCTAACGCTGTGCGCCCGTGATGATTATTGGCTCCCGGAATTGACTGAAATCACATTTGCCTCGAGCTCACCGCTGGCCACCCGGGCGGTAATCCTGTCGCCAGGCTGCAGGCTTGTGGCCTGGCGAACAATCTCACCGTTCTCCTGCTGGACGATTGCATAGCCGCGGCCGAGGGTAGCCAGGGGGCTGACTACATTGAGGGTCTGGCCGGTGTGCTCGACGCGCTCGCGCCGCCGGGTGATGGCTTCCCGGGCTGCCCGGACCAGGCGTTCCGCCAGTTGCCTGACATCGGACTGGCTGTCGCTGAGTTGTCTGACGGGGGACTGCATCGCCAGGCGCTGGGTGAGGTGCATGGCTCTGACCCTGTCGCGCTCCAGGCGCCGTCCCACGGCCTTGCTCAGCCGCAGGTCCAGTTCGTCCATGCGTTGGGCTTTTTCCAGCAATTCCCGCCGCGGGTCACGGAGCCGGGCCGACAGGTGCTCCAACCGGGTCTGCATGCGCTTGAGGGCGCGGCTGGCGGCACCCGCGAGTCTCAGTTCCCGCTCCCCGAGTTGTCGTAGCCAGTCGTTCTGGTCGGGGGAGATTTTTTCGGCTGCGGCGGACGGTGTCGGCGCACGCAGGTCTGCCACGAAATCGGCAATGGTGACATCCACTTCGTGGCCGACCGCGCTCACAGTCGGCAGCGGACATGCCGCGATAGCGCGGGCCACGGCCTCTTCATTGAAGCACCAGAGATCCTCCAGAGAGCCGCCACCGCGGCCAATGATCAGTACATCGGCAACACCATGGCGGGCAGCGCGGGCAATGGCGCGAACGATGTCAGCAGTCGCCGCCTTCCCCTGGACGGCCGTGGGGTAGAGAGTCACCGGTATGGCCGGGCACCGCCGTGCCAGTACAGTCAGGATGTCGTGGATGGCGGCGCCGGTTGAGGAGGTGATCACCCCGATGTGCCGGGGTGTTGTGGGAAGAGGTTTCTTGCGCGCAATATCAAACAGTCCTTCCTGCTGCAGTTTGCGCTTCAGTTCCTCAAACGCCTGTTGCAGCGCACCCAGGCCGGCTGGCTCGATATGCTCGACAATAATCTGGAAATCACCCCGGTTCTCATAAAGGGTGACCTTGCCACGGATCCGCACCTGTTCGCCTTCCGCGGGGATCTCCCTGAGCCGCTGGTTGAAGCTCCGGAACATGGCGCAGCGGATCTGGCACTTGCGGTCTTTCAGCGAGAAGTACCAATGGCCCGAAGAGGGGCGGGAAAAGCCGGACAGTTCGCCCTCAACCCAGACCTGCATGAAGCTGGCTTCAAGAAGGTGGCGGGCCTGGTGGTTCAGTTCGCTGACACTCAGTGCCCGGGGACGGGAATCCTGAAAACCGCTGTCCAAGGAAGACGCTCCGTGTTGATGCATACGCATAAGCCGAAAAAGGAGGTAAAAATAGCGAAATTTCAAAAACATGCAACCCGGCATGGAAAGATCGCCGGTTTACTGTCAACCAAGGCCCATTTATAATAGATCGATTAAGGATTTTGCTTTGCTGCAGCCCGTCGGATGCGGCACATCAATCCTCCAATCTAGCATGTTCAAAAGGCGGATCCCAATGCTGCGAATTGCCGAAGAAGCGCTTACCTTTGACGATGTCATACTCGTGCCCGGATATTCAGAGGTACTTCCTCACCAGGTCAGCCTGCAAACGCAACTGACCAAAGGTATCACGCTCAATATTCCGCTGGTATCAGCTGCCATGGATACCGTTACCGAAGCGGACCTGGCTATTTCAATGGCGCAGGAAGGTGGCATCGGCATCATGCACAAGAGCATGTCGGTGGAGCAGCAGGCGGCAGCGGTCCGTAAGGTGAAAAAGTATGAGAGCGGCGTGGTCAAAGACCCGATCACCGTGACGCCGGATACCACTGTCCGCGAACTGGTTGACATCACCATGGCCAACAACATTTCCGGCCTGCCGGTGGTGGATGGCCGCGACCTGATCGGGATAGTGACCGGCCGGGACATCCGTTTTGAAAGCCGTCTGGATACCCCGGTTTCCGAAATTATGACCGGCAAGGACCAACTGGTGACAGTCCGGGAGGGTGCGGATCTGGAAGACGTCAAGGAGCTTCTCCACCGTCACCGCATCGAAAAAGTACTGGTGGTTAACGACGAATTTGAACTGCGTGGCCTGATTACCGTCAAGGACATCCAGAAAGCCAAAGACTATCCGCTGGCATGTAAAGACGATCAGGGCCGTCTCCGGGCCGGTGCAGCGGTGGGAACCGGCGCTGACACCGAAGCCCGTGTCGCGGCGCTGGTTGAGGCCGGCGTGGATGTGATCGTGGTGGATACTGCCCATGGCCACTCCAAAGGGGTTATCGATCGGGTTCGCTGGATCAAGAAACATTTTCCGGAGGTCCAGGTGATCGGTGGCAATATCGCCACGGCTGACGCGGCTATCGACCTGGCAAACGCCGGTGCGGATGCGGTCAAGGTGGGAATCGGCCCCGGATCTATCTGTACCACTCGCATTGTTGCCGGAATTGGTGTGCCCCAGATTACCGCGGTATCCAATGTAGCGTCAGCGTTGAAAGACCGTGGCATTCCCGTAATCGCTGATGGCGGTGTGCGTTTTTCCGGAGACATTTCCAAGGCCATCGCAGCCGGTGCCTACAGCGTCATGATCGGTAGTCTGCTGGCCGGTACCGACGAGGCGCCGGGTGAAGTGGAGCTGTTCCAGGGGCGCAGTTACAAGGCCTATCGGGGCATGGGATCGATCGGCGCCATGGGGCAGGGCTCCAGTGACCGTTACTTCCAGGATGCCAGCAAGGGTATTGAAAAACTGGTGCCGGAAGGCATTGAAGGCCGGGTGGCCTGCAAGGGCCCGATGCGGAATATTGTTCACCAGCTGATGGGTGGCTTGCGCGCCTCCATGGGCTACACCGGTAGCGCCAACATGGAAGAGATGCGCACCAAACCGGAATTCGTCCGCATAACCGGCGCCGGCATGCGTGAGAGCCACGTTCATGACGTGACTATTACCAAGGAAGCCCCCAACTACCGTATCGGCTGATTATTGTCGTTCCAGGCGCGGCTCATGGTATGAGCCGCGTTTTTCTTTCTGATCCGAGGATTTCATGGCCCACAACATCCACGACCACCGCATTCTGATTCTCGATTTTGGCTCTCAGTATACGCAGCTCATCGCACGCCGCGTTCGGGAAATCGGTGTCTATTGTGAGATCAAGCCCTTTGATATCACCGATCAGGAACTGAAGGATTTTAACCCCCAGGGCATCGTCCTGGCTGGTGGCCCCGAGTCTGTGACCAAACTTGGTTGCCCCCGGGCACCGGAAGGGCTGTTCGAAAAGGGCATCCCCGTACTCGGCATCTGCTACGGCATGCAAACCATGGCCGAACAGCTGGGTGGGCGTGTAGCCAGCTCCGAGAAACGTGAATTTGGCTATGCCCAGGTAAAGGTACGTGCCAAGGGGCCGTTGCTTGAGGATATTACCGATCACCTGACCGCGACCGGTGATTCTCTGCTGGATGTGTGGATGAGCCATGGTGACAAGGTTGTGGTCATGCCCGAGGGTTTTGAGCTCCTGGCATCGACAGAAAGCGCGCCAGTCGCCGCCATGCAGGATCTCAGCCGCAATCTGTACGGCGTCCAGTTTCACCCGGAAGTAACCCATACCCTGCAGGGAAAGCGCATTCTCGAACACTTCGTGCTGAACATCTGCCGATGTGAAGCCCTGTGGACTCCCGCCAAAATCGTTGAAGACGCTGTCCGGCAGATCCGCAACCAGGTTGGCAGGGACAAGGTGTTGCTCGGGCTTTCCGGTGGTGTGGATTCCTCGGTAACAGCGGCGCTGCTGCACAAGGCGATTGGCGACCAGTTGACCTGTGTGTTTGTGGACAATGGCCTGCTGCGCCTGCACGAGGGCGATCAGGTGATGGATATGTTCGCCAGCAACATGGGCGTCAAGGTCATCCGTGTGGACGCGGAAGACCTGTTCCTGTCCAAGCTCAAGGGTGTTGATGACCCCGAGAAGAAGCGCAAGATCATCGGTAACACCTTCATCGATGTTTTCGATGAAGAAGCCACCAGTATCCGCGATGTGAACTGGCTGGCCCAGGGCACCATCTACCCGGATGTGATCGAATCGGCTGCTTCCAAGACCGGCAATGCCCATGTCATAAAATCCCATCACAATGTCGGTGGCTTGCCGGAAACCATGAAAATGAAACTGGTAGAGCCCCTGCGGGAGCTGTTCAAGGATGAGGTGCGCCGCATCGGGCTTGAGCTTGGCCTGCCGTACGATATGGTCTATCGGCATCCGTTCCCGGGGCCGGGCCTGGGCGTGAGAATTCTGGGTGAGGTCAGGAAAGAATACGCCGAGATCCTGCGCCGTGCTGATGCCATCTTCCTGGAAGAACTCCATCGTGCCGACTTTTACCACAAGACCAGCCAGGCCTTTGCGGTCTTTCTGCCGGTCAAGTCAGTGGGCGTCGTCGGCGATGCCCGCCGCTATGAGTATGTGGTGGCGCTGCGTGCGGTGGAAACCATCGACTTCATGACCGCTCGCTGGGCGCACCTGCCTTACGATTTGCTGGAAACGGTTTCCAACCGTATTATCAATGAGATTGAGGGCGTATCCCGGGTAACCTATGATATTTCCTCGAAGCCACCTGCCACCATCGAGTGGGAGTAGCCGAGCGGGAGTAGGGGGTCAGCCCCGGACATTCGGGCCAAAGCCAAAACGCGCCAGTCGGGCGCAGTCATGGAAGAGGAATGATGAATCATCTGGGCGAACTGAAAACAGAAGAGTTGGGTCTATTTATCGATCTGTATGAGCTCACGATGGCCCAGGCCTATCACAGTGAGCAACTGGAGGATCGGGCCCTGTTTACCCTCCACTTTCGCAAGCTGCCCGAGCAGCGGAATTTCATGCTCGCCTGCGGTCAGCACTACGCGGCGCTGCTGGCCACGGCCCTTCGTTTCCCCCCCGAACAGGTGGAGCAGCTGGCATCCCTTGATGTCTTCACCGACGACTTCCTGCAGTGGCTTGGCGATTTCCGCTTCACCGGTGACATTCGTGTCCTGCCAGAGGGCACGCCGGTGTTCCCTCATGAACCCCTGCTGGAAGTGGAAGCGCCGGTGATCGAGGGGCAGTTGCTCGAGACCCTGTTAATGAATTATGTCAGCACTGAGACCGTTCTCGCCTCCAAGGCGGTGCGCATGGTCATCGCCGCCGAGGGGCGCTCAGTGGTGGATTTCGGCATGCGACGCATGCACGGTTATGATGCCGCCCTCCGGGGGGTCAGGGCTTACCGCACCGCAGGTCTGGCGGCAACCAGCAATGTCCTCGGTAGCTTGCGCTACGGACTTCCCGCCAATGGCACCATGGCCCACTCCTACATCCAGGCCCATAAGGACGAGATGAAGGCATTTCGCCACTATGCGCGGCTGTACCCGGGCACCACTCTGCTGGTGGACACCTATGACACCATGCGCGGTGTCGACAAGGTCATCAGGCTGGTGAAAGAGGAAGGATTCGAAGTGGGTGCCATCCGCCTCGATTCCGGAGACCTGGCAGAGCTGGCCAGGGCCTCCCGCAAACGACTCGATGAAGCCGGTCTGGATCAGGTTCGCATCGTGGTCAGCAGTGGCCTGGACGAGTGGTCGATGCGGGAGATGATCGATGCCGGAGCACCGGTAGATGGCTTCGGCGTGGGTACCAAACTGGGTGTATCGGAAGACGCTCCCGCCATCGACCTGGCCTATAAGCTGACCGAGTACGAGGGAGAGCCGAGGCTGAAAAACAGCCCCGGCAAAAAGTTGTTGCCGGGGCGCAAGCAGGTGTGGCGTTTTCGGGATGCTGATGGTTGCTATAGCTACGATGAAATCTGCCGCGACACCGAGCAGCGGGACGGCGAACCCCTGCTGGTGACGGTGGTTCGCAACGGCGAACCGGTAGCGCCGGAGCCGGACATTGAAGAGAGTCGCGAGCGGGTCAAGCGCGCCCTGGATGAGATGGGTCCGGCACTGCTGGCCCTTGACCGGGCAGAGAAAGACTACGACATCCGGATCAGTGCTGAACTGGACCAGCTCTATTGTGATGCGCTCGAGGCGGTGTCGGAAAACGGGCCCGATAACCGTGCCTGAGACGTCGCGTCTACCTGAAATCGAGGAAAAAGTCGCGTTCCTGTCAGACGCTGCTTCCTATCCGGTCGAGGCTGATAGCGTGGAAGTGCTGGAAACCCACATGTCCTGGGTCTTCCTGGTTGGTCCGCGGGTTTACAAACTCAAAAAACCGGTGGCTCGCCAGCTGTTCGATTTCACGAGTGTTGATAACCGCTATAAAAACTGTGTCGAAGAGGCTCGTCTCAACATCCGGCTGGGTGGTGATACCTATATCGGTGTGGAACAGTTGAGCGTTGTAGCAGGCGGCGGGCTGGCGTTAGGCCGGCAGGGGATTCCCGTCGACTGGCTGGTGGTCATGCGCCGCCTGCCAGTGGCCTCGATGCTGGAAACGCAGATTAAATCCGCAACAGTGGAGTACCGGCGGGTCAGGACCGCCGCTGAGTTGCTTGCCCGTTTCTATGGCAGTGCTGCAAGCATTCAGCTTTCCGGGGAGCAGTACCTGGAGCGATTGCGGCGCGGCATCAGTGAAAACTACCGCCAGTTGACTGATTATTCTCTTCCCGAGGATCGGGTCAAATCGGTCTGCGATCAGCAAATGGCTTTGCTTGAAAGGAATTCGGTACACTTTGCTGATCGCGCGACCGCGGGCTGCCTCGTCGAGGCCCATGGTGATTTGCGTCCGGAGCACGTCTGCCTGACGGAGCCACCTGTAGTGATCGACTGTCTTGAGTTCAGCCGCGACCTGCGGATCCGGGATCCGGCGGATGAATTGTCCTTTCTGGCGATGGAGTGCCAAAAGCTTGGGGACCAGAAGGTGGGCAGGATCCTGTTCGAGGTTTATGGACAGATCACCGGAGATGAACCGGAAGCCTGCCTGGTTGCGTTCTATAAAGCTTACCGGGCTTCAGAGCGGGCCAAGCTGGCCATCTGGCACCTGGACGACGACTACCAGGAAAGGCGCGGTCCGTGGCGGCAAAAAGCATTGGATTACCTGGCCATAGCCTCCGAGTATGGCGAAGGTTCGGGTAGCTGAAGCGTTCCCTGCAATGAAATCCGGGTTCAGGACTCCAGATCTGTCACGTCTCTTCCCTCGTGCAACGCAGTGATCGTATCGGCGATACCCGCAGTGATATCCACCAGCGAGACCTTGGTATCAAGCAACTTCGACGGCAGGGCCGGAGGCACAGTATTGCCGAGAATCACCCTGGAAAGAGCCGGCGACGTCAGTTTGTCTGCCGCATCCTGGGAGAAAACGCCGTGCGTGGCGATGGCAATCGCGTCCTCCGCGCCCTGTTTCCTGAATGCCTCTGCGGCCCGTTGCATTGTGCCTCCTCCCGCGATCAGGTCATCCAGAATCAGTACAGTGCGGTCGCGGACGTTGCCAACCACAGCAGAACCGCTCACTTCGCCGCTACTGCGGTGTTTCTCCATGAATGCGCTGTCCACGGGTCGCTCCAGCCGCCTCTCCAGTGACTCACGAAAGAGTTCCGCACGCTTGATACCGCCCACGTCCGGGGAGGCTACGGTGACTTCCCTGTCCCGGAGTTGGGGCAGGAGGAAGTCGATGAACGCTTCCCTGGCACTCAGATGCACTGTGGGACAGCGAAAGGCATTCTCGAAAGCGGCGCGGTTGTGAACGTCCACTGTCACCATTGTATCAACCGTCATAGCCTCGAAGAGTTGAGCGATGTAGCGCGTAGTGACAGGATCGCGGGACTTGGTTCTGCGGTCCTTGCGGGAGTAGCACAGGTAGGGCACCACGGCGGTGATCCGGGCTGCGCCATTATCGCGAAGGCTGGCCAGTAAAAACAGCAGACGTGCCAGCTTGTCGTTGATGCTCAGGCCATCGCTGCCATATAGCGACTGAACCACGAAGACATCGCGGTTACGAACTGTCTCCAGCGGGCGGATCTTGTGCTCCCCGTCTTCGAAATCCCGTTCCTCGTGTTCGCCCAGGGGTATCCCCAGATGGGCCGCCACTTGCGAAGCGAAATCGTTGCCGCTGTCCAGGCAAAACAGTGCTATCCGGTCGTCGAGTTTCATGGTTGGGCTCCAGCCAGGTGATCCGTAAACCAGTCTGCAGCCGCTTTCTGGACGATATCGAGCTTACCGGGTTCCTCGAACAGATGGCTTGCGCCCGGGACGATTTTTACCTCGTGATCACAGTTCAGCTTTGCAGCCGCCTCCCGGTTGATATCTATGACGGTGGAGTCCAGACCACCGACGATCAAAAGGGTCGCTGCCCGAACACGGGGGAGGGCGTTGCCGGCGAGGTCGGGGCGTCCGCCCCGGGATACAACCGCTCTGACGTGATCCGGGTTTTCGGCAGCCGCGACCAGCGCCGCAGCCGCGCCGGTGCTGGCGCCGAACAGGCCCACTGGCATCGCCGCGGTCGCCGGCTGCTCGGTGAGCCAGCCCACGGCTTCGCTCATACGCCGGCTGATCAGTGGAATGTCAAAGCGGTGCTCCCGGGTTCGGGCATCCACTTCGTCCTCACTGGCGGTGAGAAGATCGAACAGCAAAGTCCCCAGGCCGGCGCCGTTCAGGAATTCGGCCACCGCCTGGTTGCGGGGGCTGAGGCGACTGCTGCCGCTGCCATGGGCGAAGGCGACAATGCCGGAGGCGCCGTCAGGAAGATTGAGGATCCCTTTGAGGGATGCGTCCGAAAGTTCCAGGACAACAGAACGGGAGTTGGAAACCATAGTCTTGCCTCACTCTTTCCAGAAATGGCCAAGCAGCTGTCGCACCTCGTCATCCGAAACCTGGTGGAAATCGCGGTACCACTGTCCGATGGCACGGAAATTGTCGGGGGTTTCCAGGCAAACGACGTTATCGGCGCTGCTGCGGAGGTTTCTGATGGTGTCGGCCGGAGCCACGGGAACGGCCACGACAACTTCGCGGGGCCGGTGGATTTTGAGCGATTCCAGGGCTGCGCCCATGGTGGCCCCCGTGGCGAGGCCGTCATCCACAAGGATAACGGTGGCGTCGCTCAGATCCGGCCAGGGGCGATCCCCGCGGTAAGTCTGTTCCCGTCTCTCCAGCTCCCGGCGTTCCCGCTCGGCCACCTTTTCGATCGCCTCGTCACTGATATCACGGTAGTCGAGTACCTGGCGATTGAGAACACGGGCGCCGCCACTGGCGATTGCACCCATGGCGAACTCCTCATGGCCGGGCATCCCCAGTTTCCTGACAATCATCAGGTCCAGGGCCGCACCCAGGTGCCGGGCGATTTCTGCGGCCACAGGGACGCCGCCCCGGGGCAATGCCAGCACCACAAGGTGTTCGCGGCTGCGATAATCTTCAAGTGCACGGGCCAGCTCGCGGCCGGCCGATTTGCGGTCCTCTATGGGTAGTTCCATCATGCAACTCCATTGCGGGTAACTGTATTCACAAGCTCTCTTTTCAAGTCTAGTCAAGACAGGATTAAAGGGAAATGGATAAGCCGATCTGAAGTCCACTTGATCAAGCGGTTTCTGATCGAGATCAAGATGCAGAGCATTTTGGGTTGCTGACTCACGGGCCCTCCATTGACAGTGCAGGAGCTTTACCTCGATTATGGAAATCTGGAATTGCTTATAATCCGTCGACCTTGGGTGCACCGTCCTCATGATGGAGCCTTTCGCCTTAGGGGGATGCAACGTCCCGGATATGCGGATGACCGAGCTTCATACTCACTGAGGAACTGGTGATCTCTATGAGCGGCGCGCCCCGTAGACAGGACGTCAACAATCACCGCTGGCATGCCGAGTCTGCCGACAAGGCGCTCGAGGTGCTTGACAGCGACAGAGATAGCGGGCTTGGCGGGGACCAGGTTGAACAGCGTCGCAGCGAGTTCGGCAGCAATGAACTCAAAGTTCGCCAGCAACGCAGTGCCCTCCAGCGCCTGCTGAGTCACTTCAACAATCTTTTTATCTATCTTCTGCTGATTGCCTTTGCGGTAACTGCCCTGCTGGGGGAGTGGGTCGACAGCGCGGTGATTTTTGCCGTGGTGCTGATCAATGGCGCCATCGGTTTCATCCAGGAGGGGCGGGCGGAACGCGCCCTTGAGAGTGTGCAGGGGATGCTTTCGCGGGAAGCCACGGTATGGCGGGATGGACGCCGCCAGCAAGTGCCGGCGCAGGAGCTCGTGCCTGGTGACATAGTCCAGATTAACGCCGGAGAGCGCATTCCCGCCGACCTGCGCCTGCTGCGGGTTAAAAATCTTGAGGTCCAGGAGTCGGCACTCACGGGGGAATCCAATGCGGTGGCCAAGCAACGGGATGCCGTCGAGGAGGATGCGGAACTTGGCGACCGCACCAGCATGGCCTACTCCGGTACCCTTGCTACCGCCGGCCAGGGAGCCGGCGTGGTGGTGGCCATCGGCGACGATAGCGAGATCGGCCGGATCAGCGGCATGCTGGCAGAGGTGGAAACCATAAAGACCCCGCTGATGCAGCGCTTTGACGCCTTCACCCGGGTACTGAGCGTGGTGATTCTGGGGCTTGCGCTGATCACGTTTGCGGTGGGTATCCTGGTATGGAGCAAGGACTGGCACAGCATGTTTCTGGTGGCCGTCTCGCTGGCGGTTGCCGCCATTCCCCAGGGTCTGCCGGCGGTGATGACGGTCATCCTCGCCATTGGTGTCGAGCGGATGGCCCGTCGCAACGCCATCATCCGGCGCCTTCCTGCGGTTGAGACCCTCGGCTCGGTGACCACTATCTGCGCCGATAAGACCGGCACACTGACCCGCAACGAAATGACCGTCAAGACCCTGCGTACTGCCAAAGAGGACATCGGTGTCGAGGGAGTGGGCTATGAACCCGAGGGCGGGTTTCAGCGCGATGACGAGTCTATCAGAATCGGGGAACACGGTGCGGCGCTGGAGATGCTGCGTGCCGGCCTGCTGTGCAATGACTCCGAGCTCGAACACAAAGAGGAAGAGTGGCAGGGAGCGGGGGATCCCACCGAAGTGGCGCTGATCGTTGCCGCCTGCAAGGCCGGCCTTGATCACGACGAGGAGCATGGCAACTGGCCGCGGGTGGACAGTATTCCATTTGCCTCCGAGAATCGCTATATGGCGACCCTGAATCACGATCACCAGGGCAACCATGTCATTTACGTCAAGGGCGCACCGGAGAAGCTGCTGGAAATGTGCGGCAGCGAATTGCGCGATGGCGAGGAAACGTCCCTGGACAGGGACGCCTGGGAGGAACGGTTCGAGGAAATAGCGGGCCGCGGCCAGCGCCTGCTGGCCATTGCCCGTAAAGAAGTATCGGAACAGACTGAAATCAATGAAGAGGATCTGGAAGGGGGCCTGGTGCTGCTGGGCCTGTTCGGAATGATTGATCCGCCCCGTGAAGAGGCTATCGACTCTGTTGCCATCTGCCGAGATGCCGGCATCGGGGTAAAGATGATTACCGGGGATCACGCTGCTACCGCTACGGCAGTGGCCCGCAAGCTGGGGCTGGACAACGCCGGAAAGGCGTTGCGCGGGCGGGACATCGAGAAATTTGACGACGAGGAACTCAAAAACAGGGTCATGGAAACCAGCGTGTTCGCGCGCACCAGCCCCGAGCACAAGCTGCGTCTGGTCAAGGCCCTGCAGGCGCAATCGGAGATCATCGCCATGACCGGTGATGGCGTCAACGACGCCCCCGCACTCAAGCGTGCCAATCTGGGTATCGCCATGGGCCAGAAGGGCACGGAAGCAGCCCGTGAGGCCTCCGAGATGGTGCTGGCAGACGACAACTTCGCCTCCATCGAGCGTGCCGTGGAGGAGGGAAGGAAGGTATATGACAACCTGCGCAAGACCATTCTGTTCGTACTTCCCACCAATGCGGCGGAGTCACTGGTACTGCTGGCAGCGGTCCTTTCCGGCATGATGTTGCCGGTGACACCGGTGCAGATTCTCTGGGTCAACATGATCACCGCCGTCACCCTGGGGGTCTCTCTGGCCTGGGAAAAAGCCGAGGTTGGTCTGATGCAGCGCGGACCCCATTCCACCGAGGAAGGGCTTCTCGGTCGCTTCGATCTCTGGCGCATTGCCTATGTGGGTACCGCCCTGCTGCTGGGGGTGGGCTTTCTGTTCGCTCAGGAACAGAGCCGTGGCGAGACCTCTCTGGAGTATGCCCGCACCATGGCTGTCAACGCTCTGGTGCTGGGACAGATTTTCTACCTGCTGAACAGTCGCTTCTTCAGCCGCTCCGCCATTTCCTGGGAGGGCCTCACCGGCAACAGAATGGTACTGTTTGCCATTGCCGGTTGCGTCGGCCTGCAACTTGTCTTTACCTACGCACCCTTCATGAACCAGCTGCTGGAAAGCCGGCCCCTCGATGCGGAGGCATGGTTGCGCAGCGTGGCGGTTGGCCTGGGTATCTTCGTACTGGTGGAAATTGAAAAGTTCGTCCGCCGCAAAAAGTCGGCTCACGGCGCAGCATCGGCCGGGCGGCCGGAACAGCAGCAACAGAGCCACCCGCCAACCGGCTCTGAAAAGTAACGGGTGGACAGTAAGGAGGCAATTCTTGAACTAGGCTTTCAACAAAGTCAGAAAATCTAATCTGGACAGCAACGGAGGCTATATTCCCATGAAAATTGGCATCAACGGATTTGGCCGTATAGGCCGGCAAGTATTTCGCATCGCCTATGAGCAAAAAGGCGTGGAGGTGGTCCATATCAATGATGTTTCGGACCCCGAGACCCTGGCTTATCTCCTGCAGTCGGACAGCACCTATGGCCGCTGGGCTCATCAGGTAAGGGCCGAGGGGGATACGCTGGTTATTGATGACAACACCACCGTTACCGTAAGCGCGGAGAAGGATCCGGCTCAGCTGCCCTGGGGGGAGAAGGGCGCGGAGGTGGTTCTTGAAGCCACCGGACTTTTCCGCAAAAAGGAAGACGCGCACAAACACATCGAAGCGGGTGCCCGCAAGGTACTCATTTCGGCGCCCGGCAAAAGCGAGCTCGACGGTGACTTCATCCTTGGCGTCAATGGAGACCAGTTCGATCGCGACCGACACCATATTATCTCCATCGGCAGCTGCACCACCAATTGTCTGGCGCCGGTGGTAAAGGTGCTGCACGACGAGTTCGGAATCGAGAAAGGATTCATCAATACGGTGCATGCCTATACCTCGTCCCAGAATCTTCTCGACGGACCGCACAAGAAGCCCCGGCGGGGTCGCGCTGCGGCGGAAAATCTCGTACCTACTTCCACCGGCGCGGCGGCGATGATCGGCCAGATCATTCCGGATCTGGACGGAAGGCTCGATGGCATCGCGGTAAGAGCACCGGTCAAAACCGGCTCGCTACTCGATCTGACCTGCATATTGGCAGCAGATGCCGACGCTGAGCGCATCAACGACGCATTTCGTGAACGGGCGAATGGTTCCATGAAGGGTATTCTCGCTGTTGACGATTCGCCCCTTGTCTCCAGCGACATCATCGGCAGGGAAGAGAGCGCCATCGTAACCAGTCAGGATACCCATTTGATTGGCGACCGCTTTGTCAAGCTGCTGGCCTGGTATGACAACGAGTGGGCGTTTTCCCGGCGCTGCGTGGACATGATGCAAAGGATGGCCTGAGTATGACGGAACCACTATACGTTCGCTGGCTCGAGGACCTGGACAATGACGATGTGTCCAGCGTTGGAGGAAAAAACGCCTCCCTGGGGGAGATGATTGGCAACCTTCGGGAACAGGGTGTGCGGGTGCCGGGAGGGTTCGCCACCACGGCAGATGCCTACCGCGCCTTTGTCGCGCACAATGAGCTGGAAGACACGATCCGGGAGCTGACCGAAGCGCTGGCCCGCGAGGAAAAATCGCTCAAACAGGTCGGCAAGGACATCCGCGAGGCGTTCCGGCACGGCGAGTTTCCGGAAGACATTGAAGGAGCCATCCGGGATGCCTACGAGGAGCTCGCTGCCCGCAACGAGAAGAAGGACCTTCCCGTGGCTGTGCGCAGCAGCGCTACGGCGGAGGATCTGCCCGAGGCGAGCTTCGCCGGACAGCAGGAAACCTTTCTCAATATCCGCGGCGGCGACGACCTCATCGACGCCTGCCGCAAATGCTACGCCTCATTGTTTACCGACCGTGCCCTCAATTACCGCGAGCATCGTGGATTCGATCACCTGGAACTCGCACTCTCCGTGGGTGTTCAGAAAATGGTGGGGTCGGACAAAGCCTGCGCCGGAGTGATGTTCTCCCTCGACACTGACACCGGCTTCCCCGATGTGGTGGTCATTAATGCCACCTGGGGACTGGGCGAAACTGTGGTGCAGGGTACGGTGGATCCGGATGAGTACCGGGTTTTCAAACCGGGACTCGAGAACAAGGATCAGGTGCCGATCCTGTCGAAAAAATGCGGCAGCAAGAAGGAAAAAATGATCTATGCATCCCGGGGATCAGCCCCCACCAGAACGGTGAACACCAAAAAGGCTGAGAGGGAAACCCTGGTGCTCGGTGACGATGACATTCTCACCCTTGCCCGCTGGGCCGTGTCCATCGAAAAGCATTACCACAAACCCATGGATATGGAGTGGGCCAAGGATAGTGAATCCGGCGAGCTCTATTGTGTCCAGGCCCGTCCCGAAACCGTCCACTCGCAGAAACAGTCCGGCGCGTTCAAAAGCTATCGGCTGGAGGGAACGGGGGAGGTGCTGAGCCGGGGCGTCGCCATTGGCGAATCCATAGCGGCCGGCCGGGTGAGGGTTCTCGACAGTCCCAAGGAGATCGACCGCTTCGAGGACGGCGACGTGCTGGTCACCGAGCGCACGGATCCCGACTGGGGGCCTGTCATGAAGCGGGCTATGGCCATCATCACCGATCATGGTGGCCGCACCAGCCACGCGGCCATCGTCAGTCGTGAGCTGGGGGTTCCCGCCGTCGTGGGTACGGGCTCGGGGACCAGGGACCTGAAGGATGGCCAGGAAGTCACGGTATCGTGCGCGGAAGGAAGCGAAGGCCGGATTTACGAGGGCATTCTCGAGTACGAGGAAAAGGATATCGATACCGAGGATCTGCCCGAGGCGCCCGTGGAGCTGATGATCAACCTGGCTGCACCGGATGCGGCTTTCCGCTGGTGGCGATTGCCGGTTCGCGGAGTCGGTCTGGCCCGCATGGAGTTCATCATCAATAACGTGATCAAGATTCATCCCCTTGCCCTGGCCCGGTTCGATGAGGTGGAAGACAGGAAGGCGCGAAAGCGCATTGAGGAGCTGACCGCCGGTTACGAGGATAAAACCGGCTATTTTATCGAGCACCTCAGCCGGGGTATCGCCATGATTGCTGCCTCCCAGTATCCGGATCCGGTCATTGTTCGCATGAGCGACTTCAAGACCAACGAGTATGCCAAGCTTATTGGCGGCGACCAGTTCGAGCCGCGGGAGGAAAACCCCATGCTGGGATTCCGCGGAGCTTCGCGGTATTACAGCGATCGCTACAAGGATGGGTTCGCCCTGGAATGCCAGGCGGTAAAAAAGGCCCGGGAGGAGATTGGCCTGGACAATATCGTGGTAATGCTGCCCTTCGTCCGCAACCCCCGGGAGGCGGACCGGGTTATCGAGGTGATGGCTGAACACGGTCTCCGGCGCGGCGAGGACGGCCTGCAGCTGTATATGATGTGCGAGATACCTTCCAACGTATTTCTCGCGGAGCAGTTTGCCGAGCGGTTTGACGGTTTCTCCATCGGCAGTAATGACCTGACCCAGTTGGTGCTGGGAGTCGACCGGGATTCCGAGGAACTGAGTGAACTGTTCGATGAACGGGACGAGGCGGTGAAGACGGCAATCGTGCAAGTGATCGAAAAGGCTCACCAGAGCGGATGCAAAGTGGGCATCTGCGGCCAGGCGCCCAGCGATTACCCGGATTTCGCCCAGTTCCTGGTGGATAGCGGTATCGATTCCATCTCGCTCAATCCTGACAGTGTGCTGGACATACTGGAAATCTGGAGAGAGGACAAATCCCGGTGAATATTGTGTTCTTTGACGTGGAAAAGTGGGAGCGGGACTCTTTCGAGGTATTGCAGCAAGAACACTCCGTGAGTTGCGTTGAAGAACCGCTGGGGCCGGACAATGCCGGCCAGCACGCGGTAGCGGAAGCCATTTCCGTCTTTATTTATTCGAAAGTCGACCGGCAGGCGCTGGATGCCTTGCCAGACCTCAAACTGATCACCTCCAGATCCACCGGCTTCGACCACATTGATATCGAGGAGTGCGAACAGCGGGGGATCACTGTATGCAACTGCCCGGACTACGGCGGGAACACAGTAGCAGAGCATGTTTTTGGTCTTCTGCTGATGATCAGCCACCGGCTGGAAGAAGCGGTGGAGCGGACCCGCAAGGGCGGCTTCTCCCCGCGGGGCCTGCAGGGTTTCGATCTGCGTGGAAAAACGCTGGGTGTTGTGGGCACCGGCGATATCGGCCTGGCAACCATCCGCATTGCCAGGGGGTTTGGCATGGATGTTCTGGCCTTTGATATCAGGCCCGATGAAGAGGCTGCCCGGGACCTCGGCTTTGACTATGTGGATATGGACCAGCTGCTGCAGGTTGCCGATGTCATAAGCCTGCACGTGCCCGCCAGCCCCCAGACCCGCCATCTTATTGACGGGGATGCGTTCGCGAAAATGAAAGACGGGGTAGTCCTCATCAATACGGCCCGGGGGGACGTGGTGGACATCCGGGCCCTGGCAAGAGCACTGGCGGAGCAGAAAGTGGCGGCTGCCGGTCTTGATGTTCTGCCTTACGAGCCGGTGGTGCGGGAAGAGGCGGAACTGCTCCGTTCCGTCTACGAAGAGACCGAGGATCTTTCCTCCCTGCTGGCCAACGAGGTGCTGGTGAGGATGAAAAATGTAGTGGTTACGCCTCACAGCGCGTTCAACACGAGGGAAGCCGTCCAGCGTATTCTCGATACCACGGTGGAAAACATTCACCGGTTCGTGGAGGGCAATCCGGTCAATGTGGTCACAGATACACAGTAGAGGCCCGGCAAACCGCTTCGGGATTCTGCGGACACCGGTAAGCTCTTCCGTTTCAGGCACTGATTTTTAGAGGAGAAAAACCCATGAACGAGAGGTCGCTCAGCGATTGGGAACTGGTTTACCATGAGTGGGACCCGAAGGAGCAACCCACCCGGGAAGCGCTGCTGACTCTCGGTAATGGCCATTTCGCGACACGCGGAGCGGTGGAAGAATCCCCGGCCGGAGGCCCCCACTATCCGGGCACTTATCTTGCCGGGGGCTTTGATCGCGCAGAAAGCGAAATCGGCGGAAAGATCATTGAAAACGAGGATCTGGTTAACTGGCCCAACTGGCTGCCCCTTTCCTTCCGCTGCGAGGGCGGGGAATGGTTCGATCTGGCGGATGTAGAGCTTCTTGATTACGCCCACCGGCTGGATCTTTACCGGGGGGTCCTGCATCGGCGTATTCATTTCAGGGATCGGGCAGACCGTGAATTCGAACTGGAAACCCGGCGCATCGTTCATATGGACGATCCCCATATCGCCGCCATTAGCTGGGTGCTTACCCCCCTGAACTGGTCCGGAGCGGTGGAGATAAGATCGGCCATCGACGGCCGTGTTACCAATAACGGAGTGGCCCGTTACCGGGACCTCAATGGCAGACACCTGGAAGTCGAAGAGACCGGGCATGTGGGGGAGGAAGCGGTTTTTCTTACCGCCAGAACCCTGCAGTCCCGAATTCGGATGGTCCAGGCGGTCCGCACCCGGGTCTGGATGGATGACGAACCCGCTGCTCTCGAGCGGCGCACCCAGTCGGAGCAGAACCGGATCAGCCAGTCTCTGTCGCTTGTGGCAGAAAAAAACAAGCCGGTCAGGGTTGAGAAGGTGCTGTCACTGTACACCTCCCGGGACCTCGCCATCAGCGAACCCGCTTTTGAAGCCTGTGAGGATATCCGTCACGCCGCGGATTTCGAGGTTCTGCTTGAACAGCACCAACAGGCGTGGCAAAGACTGTGGCGCCGGGCTGATCTGGAACTGACGGGCGAAGAGTGTACCTCGGCTCAGCCCGTCCTTCGCCTGCATCTCTTCCACCTGCTGCAGACCGCCTCCATGCATTCGACCAGACGGGACGTAAGCATCCCCGCCCGGGGGCTGCACGGAGAGGGTTATCGTGGACACATCTTCTGGGATGAACTGTTCACCTTCCCGTATTTCAATTTACGGCTTCCCGCTCTCACCCAGGCGCTGTTGCTCTATCGTTATGAACGCCTGCACTGGGCGCGCCGGGCGGCGAAAGAGGCCGGCTACAAGGGAGCCATGTTTCCCTGGCAGAGTGGTAGTGATGGTCGCGAGGAGAGCCAGGTTCTGCACCTGAATCCGGAATCGGGGCGCTGGATTCCCGACAACTCACATACCCAGCGGCACGTGAATGCGGCCATTGCCTACAATGTGTGGCAGTATTTTCAGGCCACCGACGATATGGAGTTTCTCTCGTTTTACGGTGCCGAGATGCTGATCGAGATCGCCCAGTTCTGGGCCAGTATCGCCACCTATAATCCTGACCGCGAGCGCTACGAAATACGGGGAGTGATGGGCCCCGATGAATTTCATACCAGATACCCTGACCGGGAAGAGCTGGGTCTGGACAATAATGCCTACACCAACGTTATGGCCGCCTGGGTCCTGAAGACAACCTGCGCCATGCTCGATATGCTCGGGGAAGACCGGAAGGCGGAACTTCTTCAGCTTCTGGATGTTTCCCCGGAGGACCTGCTGCGCTGGCAGGACATCAGCAAACGGATGTTCGTCCCCTTCCAGCCGTCGGGACTCATCAGCCAGTTCGAGGGCTGGGACAGTCTGGAGGAACTGGACTGGGACCGGCTGCGGGAGAAGCACGGTGATATCCAGCGTCTTGATCGTATTCTGGAAGCGGAAGACCGGGATCTGAACAACTACAAGGCCACCAAGCAGGCCGATGTACTGATGCTGTTTTTTCTTTTTTCCGCCGAGGAGCTCAGTGAAATAATTTCCGGTCTCGGCTATGACTTTGACCCCGCCCGTATTCCCGAAAACGTCCGCTATTATCTTGACCGGACCTCCCATGGCTCCAGCCTTAGCCGGGTTGTCCATGCCTGGGTTCTGGCAAGAACGCATCGCGAGCGCTCCTGGGACCTGTTCCAGGAAGCGCTTGCCAGCGATCTCGACGACATCCAGGGAGGCACCACCAGGGAAGGTATTCACCTGGGGGCGATGGCCGGCACCGTGGATCTGATGCAGCGGTGCTATACCGGTATCGAAATGCGTGACGGGATACTCTGGCTCAATCCCTGCTTGCCCAAGGAACTCAAGGAACTGAGCTTCTGTGTCCACTACCGGTGGCACTGGCTGCACATCCACCTGGACCACGAGACCATGACCGTCAGCTTTGAGAAAGGCTGGTCCTGCGCTGCCCGCGTAGGCTTCGGTGGTGAGGTATACGAGATGTGTGCGGGGGATCAGAAACGTTTCAGCCTCAATGGGGAGAAGTCATCGTGAGTACCAATCGGCGAACACATCCGTTCCGGGCGGTGATTTTTGACATGGACGGCGTGCTGACCCGCACCGCTGACCTGCACATGCAGGCCTGGAAACAGATTTTCGACGACTACCTGAGCAGGCAGAACAACCAGCAGCCCTTTTCCAGAACCGACTATCTTGCCCATGTGGATGGCAAGCCCAGGTATCAGGGCGTTGAGGATTTTCTGCACTCCCGCCAGTTGACGCTGCCTTACGGAAAGCCCTCGGATTCCGCCGATCGCGACACTGTCTGCGGGCTTGGTAACCGTAAGAACGCCCGCTTCCTCGAGCTTCTGGAAAACAAGGGGGTAGAGGTGTTCGACGATGCGGTGGCAGCATTGAAGCGGTGGCGGCGTGGCGGTATGAAACTGGCCATTATCACCGCCAGTCGTAACGGCCAGCGGATTCTCGAGGAAGCCGGACTCCTGGATGCCGTCAACGTAGTTATCGATGGCGCAGTGGCGGCGGAGAAGGATCTGGCGGGGAAACCGGAGATTATGCTGGAGGCTGCCCGCCGGCTTGATGTGGCACCGGCGGACGCGGTTATTGTGGAGGATGCCACTGCCGGTATTCGGGCGGGGCGCGACGGCGAATTCGGGCTGGTGGTGGGCGTGTCGCGGAACGGCAACGAAACCGAGCTCCGGGAAGCCGGGGCCGATCATGTTACCGCCGATGTATACGCGGTGAGCTTCCTCCGGCAAATTCCCAATGCCCTTGATCATATGGAGGATCTGTCAGCATGGCGGGGCAGCCGGCCACTGGCGGTCTTTCTCGACTTTGACGGCACTCTGGCTGAAATCACTGAAGAGCCGGGTAAGGCGCAGATTTCAGCGGAAGCCCGTTCGGCACTGCAACGATTCTCGTGTCCGGTGGCAGTGATCAGCGGCCGGGACAGGGAAGACCTGCAATCTCGCGTTAATGTGGAGGGAATCTATTACGCCGGAAACCATGGCTTCGATATTGCCGGCAACGGTCACCGACATACGCTGCCGGAAGCGGATAATGCGGTAAAAGACGTGGACCACGCGGAAAGGATGGCGAGAGAGCGTGTAGGTGATCTTTCAGGGGTGATTATCGAGCGCAAGCGATATTCGCTGGCTGTTCACTACCGGAAAGTGAAGAGCGACGAGGTGCTGGAGAAAGTGCAGCAAGCCGTTGAGGATATGCGCCAGGAAACGGGCCTGAGGAAGCGAAACGGCAAGAAAGTGCTGGAACTCGAGCCTGCAGTCGACTGGAACAAGGGGCGGGCGCTACGTTGGCTTATCGACATCCTGCCAGTTTCGGGCGAGGAGTCGCCATTTATTGTCTATGCGGGGGACGATGTTACCGACGAAGATGCATTCCTTGCCCTTCGTGAAGACGGCCCGGGCATATACGTGGGCGATGCATTAACCTGTTCTTTGGCCGATTATCATGTCCGCGACCCCGACGAAGTGCTTCATCTGTTACGCAAGCTGGCCGATGCGCTGGAGTGAGAGTTTTTATCAATCTTCATCATAGTTGCGAATCGTCACCTTTTCGAAGATGGATTCAACCTTTTCCAGATCCATGAGCTGATTGCCCGGCGTGCTGACCTTGGCGGCAGCGGCAGCAACGCCGTAGCGGAATGCCTCCGCCACTGTTTTGCCACGGTCAAGTTGATAGACCAGAACGGAAACGAAGCTGTCTCCGGCGCCAACGTGACTGATCACCCGGGTCCGGGGAGGACGGGCGTGAAGCTTCTCGCCGGCGTTGGAAGCGAGCAGGGCGCCTTCGGCATCAAGAGTGACAATCAGGTTGTCGGTAAGCCCCTCGTCTACCATTTGCCCCATGGCTTGCAGCATGCTGGCATGGTCGTCGGAGCCGGAATAGCCAAGGTCGCAGAACTCTTCAAAGTTCAGCTTGGTGAGGTAGATGCCCTTTCCCCTGGAGGGAGACAGGGCCTTGCCGGAGGTGTCCAGTATTACCCGGCTTCCCCTGTCGGCTGCTGAGCGTGCCAGGATGCCGTAAAAATCAGTCGGCACGCCACCCGGCAGGCTGCCGCTGAGTACCAGGTAGTCGGGCACAGGTTTTAGTGCCTCGAACGTGTCGAGGCACCGCCGCCACTCGGATTCCTTCAGTTCGGGGCCGGGCAGGACCAGATGAAAGAGCTTGCCGCTGGCCTGTTCTGTTACCGCAAGGCTTTGACGGGTTTCTGCCTCTATGTCGATGCAATGAAAGGTGAACGCCTCCCGTGCCAGGAGTCGTTTCAGTAACTCACCCTGGAGACCGCCTGCGGTCAGAATCGCCTCAACATCTACGCCGAAGCGGTGCAGGTTGCGGGCGACATTGATGCCACCTCCGCCGGGTTCGTAGGTGGTGTTTTTGCAGCGGGTCTTGCCGTTTTCCGCCAACTCCCTGGCATCGGCGAAAACGTCGACGGATGGATTCATCGTTACGGTCGCTACCTTGCCCATATCTCATTCCTCCGGCTGTCTGGAACAGGAAAGCCTGAACTCTCAACGAAACATTCAGTCCGATTCAGTCACGGACCATGGTTTCGGTAAACCTGTAACGTTGTGCCCCGTGGGAAATAAGATCCTGAACAAGGGCCAGGACAAGCGCTGTCCCTGATTCAACAGCAGAGTGATGCTGGCCGAACTGCTGTCTTAGGGCGTTCTCTGTAGTGTGGCAGATCAGGGGCGGGCGGTGCACAGGCACGCTGGCCATAACCAGACCGTTGCGGGCCTCGTGCAGCTCCGAGAGCGAATCGGCAGAGTCGGAAAACGCTCCCAGGATCATCGCGGTGCGGTGGCGCAGGTCCGTCAGGGAGTCGATCTGCCGGCACTCGAGCAGCATTTCCAGTTGATACATCACCAGCAGCGCGGTTCTGGCGCTGTATTCATGGCGCTGCTCGGCCACTTTCAGCAGGGTAAAGAGCACCTTGTCGATGCTTTTTATAGCGGTATCGGTCCGGCTGCTTTCAGTGCCTTCCAGCCAGGACCATACCTCTTCAAGGGAGAGTGTTTTGAGTGGCGGCCACTGGTGTTCCTGGGAAGCCTTCCTGGCACCGTAAAAAATTCTGGAGTCGTAATTCTGGGCCTCGTACCTGTGGGCACCCTCGCCCGTAAAACGGGTATCCAGAAGCTGGATGGCGCCGGGCCTGAGCAGATTGATCGCCATCACCAGCTGCTGGATGAAAACCGTGGCCACCTGGTAACTCTCTTCCTCGCCGGGCGTATGATCCTCCGCAGACACGGTCACCGAGAGACTGCAGGCAACCGTTTTGTCCGGCTCTTCTATATGGGCCAGGCGGTGCCGCGAGAAGGAATCGGACTGGTCCCTGGCGTTTTCCATCGCTGCAACCAGCTGCTCGGCGTTGAGGCCGACCCTGTACAGACCCGAGGAGCCGTTGAGCCTGTCCTGGGCCGAAAAAGGCAGATCAGCAAAGAACGAGCTGACCTGGCGCCAGAACTCAATGATCTCGGGGGTTTCCTTTTCATTACCCGGTGGAATCGCACTGCCAACCTGTAACTGAATGGTCACTGATGACGTCATAGATAACTTCCTTATAAAAGAGTGGTCCACCAAGAACGAAACGGAGCGTTTAAAGCCTGATTTACTGACACAGATCAAGTCCGGGGGTGACTTCGAACAGGTCCGGCAGAAAATAATCTAACTGTCTGGAAATAATGAGATTTATATTGAACAGATGCCAGAGCCTTGCGCCAATAAACTATCCAAAGACAATAAGGTAACCGCTCGCTGGCTGTCAACCTGGCCTCATTGCTATCGCTTTTTATTCAGATACCCGGCGCCGCTGTATCTCCCGAACTGTTTGTCCCACCAGCAGGGGGATGACGCTCATTGCCAGAATCAGAAGCCAGGGTTGCCAGCCCAGAGGCCGGGTTTGCAGCAGGCCAGAAAGTAGCGGCAGGTATACCGCGGCGGCCAGCAACACGATGCAGAGTGCCAGCGCTCCCCATACCCAGGGATTGCGCGTTATCTCATTGCGCAGAACAGGGGACTTCGGGCTTCGCAGAACGAATGTAAACCAGAGCTTGCCGAAAGCCAGAGTCAGAAAAGAAACCGTTACCGCTTCCAGTTCCGTCAACCCCAGCCAGTGATCTGCCAGCAGCAGAGCGACCAGCACACAGGCTGCCATCAGGGCAGCAAATCCCGTGATCTCCGTCCAGTGGGCCCGGGTCAGCACGGATTCCCGGGGGCTGCGGGGCGGCTCTTTCATTTCACTTCCGCTGGCCGGGCCCACCCCCAGGGCGAGAGCAGGGAAGACATCGGTAAGCACATTGAGATAGAGAATCTGCAGAGGAAGCAGCGGCAGAGGCCATCCCGCGCCGGTGGCTATGGCAACCGCGAGCACTTCGGCCACATTGGTGGTGAGCATGAACATGACGGATTTGCGGATGTTGCCGAAAATGACCCTTCCCTGCCGCACCGCCGCCACGATAGTTTCAAAGGCGTCATCCTTCAGCACCATGTCAGCGACCTGCTTGGCCGCCTCAGTGCCCCGTTTGCCCATGGCAATGCCGATGTCTGCCTTTTTCAGAGCGGGGGCGTCGTTGACGCCGTCACCGGTCATGGCCACGATCTCGCCACGGTTCTGATAAATAGTCACCAGATCAAGCTTCTGCTCAGGACTCACCCTGGCAAATATGTTGGCACGGTAGATCTTCTCCTGCTGGTCCTCGTCGATCTCCTCGGGGGAACCAATGTCGCGCCCCAGCATGCTGACTGTCTCCGGGTCATCCTTGCCCCCGACAATCCCTACGGCCCGGGCGATGGCCGTGGCGGTCTCTGCCTGATCGCCGGTCACCATCTCCACCCGGATACCCGCTGCCTGACAGGCATCTATCGCCTCTTTGACTTTTTCGCGGGGAGGATCAAGCAGGCCCACAAGGCCGAGGAAGCATAGACCTTCATAGGGATCGGAATCCTCGCTTTCCGCCCTTTTCTCGGCCATTGCCAGCAGACGCAAACCTTCGCCTGCCAGTTGATTGGCACGCTCGACCCATTGCTGGCGGGTGTCATCATCCAGAGCCTCAGTGCTGTCTTCGGCTGCCAGGATGTCGCTGCAGACGTCCAGCACAGCCTCGGGAGCGCCTTTCACCGCCACGTAATACCTGCCATCCTCCTGGTGAAAGGTGGCCATCTTCTTGAGCCGGGGTTCGAATTTTTCCACCCGGGCCTCGGGGCGCTCTTCCAGCAAAGATTCCCGCTCCAGTCCCAGGTCCTTGCCTCCCGCCAGAAGCGCGATTTCAGTGGGGTCGCCGCGAGGATTGTCCTCTCCCTGTTCCTGCTTGAGGGAAGCGCCATTGCAGAGCAGGCCCACCTCCAGTACACGGCGAACGCCCTCCTTGTCCGCCAGTGCCTCGCCAGACCCGTTTTCCTCCAGTACCAGATCACCGGTGGGGGTGACGATTTTTTGCAGCCGCATCCGGTTTTCCGTCAGGGTGCCGGTCTTGTCGGAAAAGATCACCCGGGTTGCCCCCAGCGTCTCCACCGCAGTGAGCTGGTTCACCAGAGCGTTGCGGGCGGCCATCAGGTACATGCCGCGGGCGAGGGCGATCGTGGCGACGATAGGAAGGCCTTCAGGAATGGCAGCCACACCGAGGGCCAGCGCTGTCTCGATCACCAGCGCAGCCTCTTGCTCCCGCACCAGGAAACCCACCGCGGCGACCGCAAAGGCAATGAAAATGGTCAATACGGCGAGGCGGCGCCCGAGCTGATCCAGCCGCCGCTGCAATGGCGTGACCGTTCCTTCGGCCGATTCGGCAAGTGCCGAGACCCGCCCCAGCTCCGTTTCCGAACCGGTTTCCGCTGCAACGCCGACCGCGGTACCGTCCGCGATGCTGGTGCCCTTGTAGAGCATGTTGTTGCGATCGGCGAGGTCAGTATCCGCGGCCAGGGTATCGGTCAGTTTGCTCACCGCAACTGACTCACCGGTAAGCGGTGCTTCGTTGACCCTCAGGTGTTCCGCTTCCAGCAACCGCAGATCGGCGGGGACCAGGTCGCCGGCCTCCAGTAATACAATATCGCCAGGCACGATTTCCGATGCGGCAATCTCCCGCTCACTGCCTTCCCGGCGCACCCGGGTCATGTGTTCTCCCAACCGGCGCAGGGCGGCCATGGATCGTACCGCCTTCCATTCGCTGAAAAAGCCGATAGCGGTATTGACCAGCAGCACCGCCAGGACCGCAAACCCCTCCGGCAGGCGGCCGGTGGCAAATGCCAGAACGGCGGCGCCGCCCAGCAGGTAGATAACAATGCTTTGGAACTGTCCCAGAAGAATCCGCCACCAGGGCTGGCTTTGGGCCACCCGTAGCTGGTTCGGGCCGTAGCGCTTCAACCGCTCCTGGGCCTCGTCATCCGTCAATCCATTTTCCTTCCGGACGTCGAATTGCGCCAGAGTGTCTTCGATGTCGATGGCGTGCCAGGTGTTTTTTTCGGGAGAGTCCTTTCTCTTGCCGCTTTTCGAATCCACTGGATACTTCCTCTAAAGCCCGGCCCTCAGGCTCCGTATTTTTTCAGTCGGCCGGCATGGGCCAGCGCCAGGGTAATAAGATGTTTTGCCGGCAGGTGGCCAAGTCCGCCGCCGGCACAGGCGGTTTCGCCGAAGACCTCGACGCTGTCCACCCGGCAGGTGTTCGCGCGGATCAGAACCGGTACCGGATGCCAGCTGTGGCCGGCCATGGCGCTGGGAGTGCTGTGATCTCCCGTTACCACAATGACATCCGGTTGCAGTTCCATCATCCGGGGAATTGCGCGGTCCAGTTCTTCGATGGCGGCCACCTTGCCGTCGAAGTCGCCATCCTCGCCGCGGCTGTCGGTATCCTTGAAATGCAGAAACAGAAAATCGTGTTCCGGCCATGCAGCCTGCAGTGCGTCGATTTCGGTGTCGAGATCGGGACCACAATCGGCGACCTTCATGCCCAGCAGCCGGGCGATGCCCCGGTACATGGGATACCCCGCCAGGGCGCAGCCATTGAGCCCATAGTTGTCCCGCAGCGATGCAAGGTCGGGCAACTGCGCGAAACCCCGCAATAGCACCATGTTGGCCTGCTGCTCCTCAGCGAGTATGTCCCTCGCCTGTGTTACGAACGCGTTCACGGCATGGGCAGTCTTTTGTGACTTCTCTTCCCGGGCACGGGGTTCCCGGGGCGGGGTTCCGGTCCGGTGGGGATCCGTATCGTCCACCCCGGCGCCCATCACTTCTTTTTTACTCCGCAAAACCAGTAAAAAGCGGTGTTCCTTGACCGGTTCGACATAAACCTCCACGTCATCGAGACGAATCTCTCTGAGCATCTTCACCAGCCGGGTACATTCCCGGGAATCGATCCTGCCGGCCCGCCGATCGATCACCTCGCCGTTGTTGTCCACGGTGCAGAAATTGCCGCGGGCCGCAACGTCACCAGGCTCCAGGTCAAAGTCGATGCCGAGCGCTGTAAGAACCCCTCGTCCGATGTTATGTTCCACCGGATCGTAGCCAAAAAGGGCCAGGTGACCGGGGCCGCTGCCAGGTGTGATGCCCGGCGCTACAGGGTAAGTCAAGCCTGTGGTACCCTGACTCGCTAACCGGTCCAGATTGGGTGTCCGGGCTGCTTCCAGTTCCGTGCCGCGGCCTTCACTGTCAATCCCGCCGAGCCCGTCGGCAATGACGAAGAGAATTTTTGCCTCGCTGTCGGCGAGGAGGGGTACGAGATCCATTGGTAAGCCCTCCTTTCAGGGTATTCGCATTCGACGCCGGCGAAGCGGCGCAGAAGCGACCTGTGGGTTGGTAAACTTCTGTCCATGTCTATTTAAAGCTAGCCACTGTTCAAGAGAACGCAACCGCCTTGCCAATAAAATGGCGATTTGTGGCGAGGGGATCAGCCCGGGAGAAGGCCGCGGACAGGATCCACGCTGGAAGAGGCCACTAACAGGGTCTATTCTTCTAGGATTTCCGGTGCGTCCCGAAAGCATCGCACGCTTACCATAGTCGAGGTGAACTAATGAATGACATTGAACGGATTCTCGGTAGCGAAAGCGAGTCACTGCTCACATACGAGTGTGGTGGAATCAGCCGCGATCATCTGCATTTGCCGGGGCCCGATTACGTGTCCCGGGTGCTGGCCGACAGCGACCGCTCCAATACCGTGTTGCGCAATCTGCAGACAATCCTGGGCCACGGCCGGCTGGGAAATACCGGCTACGTATCGATTCTGCCGGTCGATCAGGGCGTGGAACATTCTGCTGGTGCATCGTTCGCACCGAACCCGCTGTACTTTGATCCCGGCAATCTTGTGGAACTGGCGATTGAAGGCGGCTGCAATGCCATTGCGTCGACGTACGGTGTGCTGGCGTCGGTCAGTCGCCGCTATGCCCACAGGATTCCATTCCTGGTAAAGCTCAATCACAACGAACTGCTGACCTATCCCAACGAACACGATCAGACGCTGTTTGCCAGTGTCGAACAGGCTTTCGATCTCGGGGCCGTTGCGGTGGGTGCGACGATCTACTTCGGCTCGCCGGAGTCGCGCCGGCAGATCGAAGAAGTATCACAAGCGTTTGAGCGTGCCCATCAGTTGGGCATGGTCACCGTGCTATGGGCGTACCTTCGCAATCCTGCATTCAAGCAGGATGATGCCGATTACCACACGGCGGCCGACCTGACCGGACAGGCCAACCATCTGGCCGTGACCATTGGCGCTGATATCGTCAAGCAAAAGCAGGCGACGATAAACGGCGGATTTAAAGCGCTCGATTTCGGAAAGACCCACGAGCGTGTGTACTCGGAGCTGGCCCCCGATCACCCGATTGAGCTTGCCCGCTACCAGGTCGCAAACTGCTACATGGGTCGCATCGGGCTGATCAATTCGGGTGGCTCATCCGGTAGTGACGATCTGCATCAGGCCGTGCGCACAGCCGTGATCAACAAACGGGCAGGCGGTATGGGACTGATTTCGGGGCGCAAGGCTTTCCAGAAGCCCATGGCTGAAGGCGTAAAGCTACTGCACGCGATTCAGGACGTCTATCTCTCCGAGGCCGTGACCGTGGCCTGAGCGCACTTCACTCAGCCGGGGGGAATTTGGCTGCACCGGAGGAGAACAGATTGCCCTCCCTGTCGGTCATGATTCTGTTCAATGCGGCCGGATCAAGTATTTCCACGTGTTTCCCGTGAACCTCTATGATGCCGTTTTTCTGAAAGATGCCCAGAATCCTGCTTACAGTTTCCAGCGCCATGCCGAGATAATTGCCTATATCCGCCCGGGTCATCGGCAGGCGCACTCTGGTAGCCGGCAACGTACTGGGTCCGTTGTGCTTCGAGAGATTGATCAGCAAATGGGCAATCCGTTTATCAGCGCTCATCCTGCTGGTGACGAACCTTAAATCGCTGATGAACTTTTGTCCCATCAACCGCAGCAGACTTCTCAGTATGCAGGGGTCTTCTGCGATTAAACTTTCCAGCGTTTCAAAACGGATTTTGCAGAGCAGACCGGATTCCAGCGCGACTGCGGAGTAACTGTGGCGGGCGTCGTTGAGTCCGTCGAGGCCAAAGATGTCCCCGGGCAGACACAGATCGACGATCAGTTCTTCTCCGGTGCTGGTGCCCAAAGAGCATTTGACAGAGCCTGATTTGACCATATAGAAGTATTCGAAGGTCGAACCGTAACCATAGATCTGCTCCCCCTGAACCATCTGAATATTGGTTGTAAGGGCGGATTCAAGAATCTGATCGGCACCTCCCTGGGCGACGCCCGGTACCCTGTAGAAGAGGCACTGTTTTCTCAGGTAGCACGTGGAACAGGGTGAAGCTGAAACACTCATTTTGCACGCTCTGGTGGCTATGGCTGCCTTTCTGGCCGCCGCTACATGATTTTGTCAGACAAAGTTGCGTGGAAGAGCCAGATCCCAGTTGCGGGAGAAAATCCGTTTATCGCCTTCCCAGGCGTCGAGTTCCGCCTGGATGTAGAAGGTCTCTGCATCGGCCCTGAGGATGGTGTGCGTCCTGGTATGGACTGACCAGTTTCCGCGGCGAAAGGATCGCTCGGTTCTGTTTTCTCCCTGGGGCGAACTGAAATCGTCGTCACGAAAGGTGTACCAGTCCCAGGTGCGACTGGTGACCTCAAGGTCGATCTCCTCGATGCGAAAGCATCCGTTGTCCTTGATGACCTCGAGGGTGGACAGATCTTCCGCCAGATCCCGATGGACCAGCCAGTTGTGATGGGGCGGTTCGATAAGAGTTACCGCAATCGGCGCCGCCCCTGCCGGGTCCTCGAAGACAATTTGCGCATCGGTGTCCTGTGGTGGTCGTGACGGTAATTTCAGTGAAGCCCCTTGCGTCCGCAGTGTCAGGTTCACCGGTCTGGGCGGTGGCCAGGCAAGGGCCCAATAAGATGTGGAGATGCTGATACGTAGCCGGTGACCTGCAGGAAAGACCTGGGCGATGTGATTTAGCGGGACGTTGGTTTCAAAGAATTCGCCCGGGATCAATAACTCCGGCCGATCGTCACCCTTTCGGTGGTTGAGGTTGAGTAAGCCATAGGTGACCCGGGTTGCCTTGCCGTCTGGCGCCACATCGGACAGGCGGACTGCGACCATTGCCACGGGTTGATTGCTGGCAAGTGTCAGGGTCACGGTCGGCGCTCCCAGGATTTCCAGGTCCTCGGCCAGAGGGCCGCTTTCATAAACAAGTGCGCCGCCATCCTCCTCACGCTGATCGTGGGGTAGATCGGGAGCAGCGGAATAGGAAGCCCATTTCCCGGCAAAGAGCCCGACATTCAGGGGCGACTGTATACTCGCCTCTGATGCCGTCTCCATGTTGTCCGGCTGCCCGGCCGGCTCCCTGAGCTCTGCCCCGGGACCGAAGCGAAAGACCTTCTCGGTAATCCGCGGCGAGGGCCACTGCGACTCACCCACCCAACGTCCGGGTCGATGATGATAATAAGTGGTAGGAGGAATGCTGTCCTGCATCCAGGCACGTAGCATGGGTTCCTCCATGATTCCGGTCTGTTTTTCCTTCAACCAGTGGTCCCACCAGCGGAGTGCTTCCTGGAGAAAGCCGATGGCCGGGCCGGGAATGCCCTGATGGGGGTACTTGTGGCCCCAGGGGCCGATCAGCCCCTGACGCGGCACCTTGAGATGCTCCAGGAGCCGGAAAATGGCATTTGTATAACCATCAGCCCAGCCTCCCACTGCCATAACGGGGCACTGAATGGCGCTGTAGTCTTCGCAAACCGAACCTTCGCGCCAATAATCGTCGCGCCACTGGTGGCGCAGCCAGGTTTCCAGCCAAGGGCCGCTTCCGTTTAACCGCTCCAGCCACATTTCCCGCCAGCGCTCGCCAACCAGTTCGGGATCAGGCGGACAACTGGTGTGGGAGAACATGGTGGTCGATTCGGAGAGGTTGTCAGTCAGCAGGCAGCCCCCCATGTAGTGCATGTTGTCGGCATAGAGGTCATCGGTGGAGCACGCACTGATAATCGCCTTCAGCGCAGACGGGCGCCGCGCGGCGATCTGAAGCGCGTTGAAGCCGCCCCACGAGATTCCCATCATGCCAACATTACCGTCGCACCACTGCTGCTGTGCAAGCCAGTTTATGGCCTGGACACCGTCGTTGAGTTCCTGCTCCCGGTACTGGTCCGCCAACACGCCGTCGGATTCGCCGCTACCACGTAAATCGACACGAACGCAGGCGTATCCCCTGGCCGCCAGCCACGGATGGTTAATGCTATCCCTGGTCCGGGTCAGATCCCGCTTGCGGTAAGGTATGTACTCAAGAATAGCGGGGACCGGATGTGCATGCGCATCTTTGGGGCGCCAGATGCGCGCAGCCAGGCGGCCACCATCGGCAAGGGGAATCCATTCATTTTCGACGACCTCAAGGTTGTCCAGCCCTGCGCTTTCACCATTTGCGTCCATTTTATGATTTCTCCTCATCCGGCAGTGGCGAGAACTCAAACGGCAGCCAGGTAATGGCCTCCCGGTAACGCTCCAGCATGTCATGCTGGGTTGAGCCGGCAACATTCACCTCTGCCAGCACATAGCTGTAGGGATCCTGGTCCGGAATGTCTGACAGTCGCATTCCTTTCTTTGCCATGAGCACAACCCTGGTGTCGGGCTGCGCCTCGGCGAGACGCGAGAGCTGGTCATCATCCGGTGCCTGGGTCACGACTGCGTCCTGCTGTGTGTAATGCCTCAGCAGAAATTTTGCGGCATGGTTCCGGGGTCCGGTGCGATGCTCAAAGCGCGGGCTATCTCCCAGGGCCACGTGCACTGCTATCTCGTGGTTGGACATGCCATCCACCATCTCGAACTGGTAGGAATGAGACTGGGAGATGCGGGGGTTAATCTCGACAATCCACAAGTCGTCGCTGGCTTCGTCCCAGAAAAATTCCATGTTGAAACAGCCGTTGTCGAAACCGATCTGGCGGAATACCTTTTCGGCCAGCTCAATAGCGCGATCCTGGATCCGGTGGGGCGCCTGAGAGGGGTATTCATAGCGCAGGAAGCTCTTGTGGTTTTTGTCCCGAACCATGTCTATTACGCCGTGCACGTGAAATTTTCCGTGCTGGACATAGCCCTCGGGGGCAAACTCCCTGCCATGAACGAGGTTTTCAGCAATGAGGTAATTGCCGTCAACCTTGCCCAGTTCGGATGGCAGATCCGCTTTTCCCAGAATCGTGTTGAAGGGATCGCCGAGGCGCCGGATTTTCTGTTTGATGACCTCCAGAGCGTGGTTGAGGTCCTGCGTATTGTTGATGCGAAACCCCAGGGTAGAGCCGTATCCCTTGATCGGTTTTATCCAGAAGGGATAATCCAGCGTGATTTTGCCCACTGCATTTTCATCGAAAGGGTCGACGACACAGAAGCCCGGCGTAGCTTCAGGCGCCGCCTGCTGTTGTTCGAGACGGCTCCAGTACTTGTGTGAACACTTGAGCACGGCTTCCAGGGAGGGCGCCAGCAAACCGAACTCAGCGCATAAAATTGCCGCCATGGGTGTGGCCGGAAAATCCCAGTGGCAGATAATGGCATCCACCGTTCCGTCGAACCTGCGCAAGACGTTGCGAGCTTTTTCAAGCTTGTCCTCAATGGGGAAATTTTTCCGGTGTATTATCTCGTCGGTACGCAAAAGCGGGTGGAAGCAGAAGGCATCGGCATCGGGTATCTTCACGATATCCTGAGCGTGGCGTTTGTCATACCCAAGAACAAATACATTTTTTTGACGTTGTGTCATGTCTTCCGCACCTTGTGAGAGTCTCTATCCGTACCTGCTGACTGATAGCGTGTTTTCATAGCGGGAAATCCCGGATCTGCCCCGGCTCAAGTTCATGGATCTCGTCCTTCAGGGCTATCCGGATTGGGTGCTGGGCCGAAGGTTCTATGGCGATCCGGAGCGAGACCGGCGTGAGGTGGAAATTCAGCATGTGGCCGCGGTAGTGGATGTTGAATGTCAGGGAGCGTAGTTCCGGCGGCAGTGCCGGGTTGAGCCGCAGCATGTTTTCCCGCGTTTCGATGCCCGTAAAGCAGCGCTGGATCAGATCCACTGTGCCTGCCATGGCTCCGGTGTGGATGCCTTCCAGTGTGGTGCCCCCCTGGATGTCCTCGACGTCGCTGCGCAGAGCCTGGCAGAACAGCGGCCAGGCACCGGGGCGATCGAAGCGAGCGAGCACCCAGGAGTGGACCACCTGGCTCAGGGTGGAACCATGTGAGGTCCGCGCCATGTAATAGTCGATGTTGCGGGGGATGGTGTCGCGGTCGAAGGTGTAGCCGAGCCTGGCGAAGAGTTCGCCGAGTTCTTCCGCAGTAAAAAGATAAAAGAGCATCAGCACATCCGCCTGTTTCGACGCCTTGTACCGGTTGGGCGTGTCGCCTTCGCTCTCAAGGATCCGGTCGAGCCGGTGGATATCGCCGTATCTGGCCCGGTAACCGTCCCAGTCAAACTCCTGAAGTTTCTCGTAGCCTTCAAACTGGCTGATGATTCCGTGTTCGTGAAAATGAATATGCATCCTGCGGCTGATGTCGTCCCAGCGGTCGAAATCCTCACTGGTCAGTTGCAGCCTGTCGCAGACTTCCATGAAACCGGGCCCCGGCATGACGGTGCGCAGCTCGAGAGCCCGCAGTAGCACCCATACCGCCATAATGTTGGTATAGGCGTTATTGTCGATTCCGGGCTTATTGGAATCGGGGTAGGCATCGTGATATTCGTCAGGCCCCATAATTCCGAGAATTTCGTAGCGGCCCCGATCCTCGTTGTAGGTGGTGATGCTGGACCAGAAGCGGGCTATTTCCAATAGCATTTCAGCACCGCAGGACGACAGAAACTGGCAGTCGCCGGTTACTTCGAAGTAGTGCCACACGTTGAAAGCCACGGCTGAGCTGATATGACGCTGGAGGCTGGAATTGTCAGGGATCCAGTTGCCGGACTGGGGATTGAGATGAAGCGTCTGGCTCTCTTCCCGGCCGTTGCTGCCGCTCTGCCAGGGGAACATGGCGCCCTCGTAGCCCTCGGCCCGTGCCCCCCGCCGTGCGGCGTCAAGCCGACGGTAATGGTACTGGAGCAGCGAGCGGGTGATTTCCGGTATGCGCAGGTTGAAAAAGGGGAAAACGAAGAGCTCGTCCCAGAAAATATGACCGCGGTAGGCTTCGCCATGAAGACCCCGGGCGGGGACACTGACGTCGAGGTCGAGAATATGGGGAGACGTGGTCTGGAGAAGGTGCATGATGTGAAGACGCAGAATCCGCTTGGTCTTGCTGTCCCCATCGTCGGTGCTTGTTGCCAGATCCAGCGAGAACTGGCGCCATAACTGTTTCCAGCGGAGTCTGTGCCGTTCGGCGAGAATATCGAATCCCGGCGCTTCCTCTATCGCCTGACGGGCATCGTTCATGGCCTCGCTGATGGCCCGGTCCCGGGAAGTGTAGACAGCTACTTTCTTGACCATCTCCAGGGGCTTGTCGGGCTCGATAGCGAGGCTTCTGAAGTGATGGGCAATGTAATCGTCTTCCCATGCCGTTTCTCCCTGGCAGGGGTGAATCTCACCCTCCCGGGAGAAACGGGTAACTGCGGCCTGGGCAATTCTGATATGTGATTGACTGGTCTCCATCTCCAGCAACAGGATATTCCCGGGCGCAGTTTGCGCTACTATAGGACAGAGATGGCGATTGTTCAGCGCCCGGTACCGGGCCACGCCACTATTGCTGACCCGGCCATCGAGCGCGCTGCAGACGTCCACTGTTCCGGTCCAGTTCTCCGCCTGCAGAACCGTTTTCATGGCTGCGAGGTGATGCTGCTCCATGGAAACCAGTCTTTCCTGGTGCAGTGTTGTTCTCCGTCCCTGGCCATCATTGAAGCGGACAGTTCGCCGCAATATGCCCTGATGGATATCCAGTTGCTGATGGAAATCCAGTATTTCGACCCTGTCGAGGTCGAACCAGTCACCGTTTTCGATTCGAAAGGTGAAAGGCAGCCAGTTGGGGATATTCACCATGCACTCATTTTCGACGGTCTCTCCCGCCATATGAGTTGTCAGCCGGTTGAAACAGCCGGCAATATAGGTGCCGGGATAATGGACATTATCGGCCGTGGCCTCCGCCGCCGCACCGCGTGTGGCGAAGTAACCGTTGCCCAGGGTGCACAGGGCTTCGCGGAGAGGCTCTTTCCCTGCCTCGAAACCCGTGTATTCGAGGGACCATTCCGTCATCGGCGGACCTCCCGATTTTCCTGTGAGTGTATAAATAAAAGGTAGCTTGAATACCGGGAATGTGAAGCGGTTATCACGACATCCATGCCGTACGCCATTGTCGACAGGCGCAAACTATTCCTGAAATGGAATGCCGCTGTGGAGCACCGCCACCGGGAACTTCGCCAGGAGCCCGGACACGGGCAGTTGGCCGTTGGCTTCAGCCCTGATCCGGTCGCCGGTGAAAAGGTTGTGCCAGTGCTGGTGGTCGCTGACTGTCTGCAGGGAAATCCCCGCGCCCTCATAGAGTCTCGCGGCAGTCAGTCCGCCTCCATTCGTGGCCCTGGTCTTGTTCAGACAGGGCACTACCGTCAGCAGACACTGACCCTGGTGGCGTCGTGCAAAGGCGCACAGGCCGTGGCTATTGTCACCATGGATGTGAACCGGCTCATAGGTTCCATGGAGAAACAGCCCGGGGTGGCGGCGGCGAAGTTCCAGCAACTGCCAGGTTACGTAGAGCTTGATTCTTCCGTCGGGCCACATATAGGCCAGTTCCGCGACCAGGTCGTCGCGGTTGCCATCGGCGCTTTCACTTAACTGACGCAACATCTGCTCCCGCGCACCGTAGTCAACCGGTCTGCGGTTGTCGGGATCCACCAGGTTGAGATCCCACAGCTCACTTCCCTGGTAGAGGTCCGGAACGCCAGGCAGAGTGAACTTCAGTGTGGTCTGGGCCAGGCCATTCAAGGCCCCGAGAGGGCCCAGCACTTGCATGAATTCCAGCAGACTCTTCAGAAAAACACCGCCGGGCTCAAGGATGCCACTGACAAAAGAGGATAACGCCTCCTCGTAAGTCTGATCGGGGTGGGCCCAGCTGGAGTTCAGTTTGGCTTCGCGCACCGCCTTGATCATGTAATCCTCGATGCGCTGGCGGTAGTCATCGAGGGCAGCGGTATCGGGCAACGGGGAATCGTGGCTTGCCGGGCCCAGCCACTCCATGGGAATACTCCCCGCCAGCGTCTGGTAGAGCAGGTATTCGTCATTGCGAACGGGAGCATCGACCGTATCCACGGGTACCCGGTGACACGCGTTGAGGCTGATCCATTCCTCCACCCGACGGCGCCACAGTTCGGGCATCTCTGTCAGGGCATTAAGTCTTGCCCGCACGTCTTCGCCTCTTTTGCTGTCGTGGGTCGCTGTGGTGATCATGGCGTGGGGCCACTGTTTACCCCTTTCATCAATGAATCGGTGGAAATCCTCCATGGAAGTGCCAAAGTGGCGGGGGTCGCCTCCCACTTCGTTGAGTGAGGCCAGCACCATGTGTCGGTAGAAGGCTGTATCCTCGAGGCTTTTAGCCATGATAGGACCGCTGTACTGCTGGAATTTCATCGCGATACGGATAACCTGGTTGCGGTTGAAGCCGCTGCGGGAACGTGCCAGATCGGTGGTCAGCACACCGCGGATGAAGTCCAGGAGCTCGTTGTTGATCAGCGGATTTCTCTTTTTCGTTCCGGAAATCGCCTGGTCTATCTCGTGGCGGTCGCTGGAGCCGCAACCCCTGGGGTCAACATAGGTCCGATAGACCGGGAGGGAGATGATGATTTCGGCCAGGGCACGGCGCAGGGAAGCCAGGGTGAAATCCCGCGTGTGCCAGTTGGATTCCGCCAGCCGGGAAAACAGATTGGAGAGCACCTGAATGTCACTGGCCAGCAGGTGGTCGATTACCTGGCGCTTGGCGTTTGCCAGTGTTTCGTCGAAATTTTCCTCCCTGCCCGTCAATCTGCGATAGAAAGATTGCAGCAAGTCTTCAGAACCCGGTTCGATAAACAGGCTATTGATGCGGTTGAGAACTTCGTATCCTGTTGTTCCGGCCACTGGCCAGTCACTGCGCAATACCTCGCCGTGGGCGAGAATTTTCTCGACCACAAGATAAAGGGGATGCTCCCCGGATT
Source organism: Marinobacter orientalis (assembly GCF_004792665.1). GTDB lineage: Bacteria > Pseudomonadota > Gammaproteobacteria > Pseudomonadales > Oleiphilaceae > Marinobacter > Marinobacter orientalis. The sequence goes on along the minus strand of NZ_SRZX01000002.1, from coordinate 337,095 downwards.
CACGGCTTGCAGCGGCATTCCCAAGCTTTTCACAGTAGTGGCGGGGATCGGACAGCCCGTCAATATGGTCGATGCGCAGTCCCTGGAGTTTGCCTTCGCCAATCAGTCGCAGCACCAGGCGGTGAATGTTATCGAAAACCTCCGCGCGCTCTGTGCGAATGGTGACCAGGTCGTTGATGTCAAAGAAACGTCGATAGTTGATGTTATCCGAAGCTACCCGCCACCAGGAAAGCCGGTAGGACTGCCTCTGCAGGAGCCGGTGCAGGCGCAGACACTTGGCATGCTGTCCCGGCCCTCCGTTATGAAGGGAGACCGCACTTTCAATCTGCTCCTTGACCTGAGGCACACCTTGCGCCAGTGATGCCAGTTGTTCCTTGAGAGTCTCGGCCCGTTGCCGGACTTCCCGCTGACGACGGCCGGAAAGCCCCGCGGTTCGTAAGGTCCGGAAGGCGGCGCTGAGCTCGGCCAGCTCTGCCCGGGCGGGGCCACTCAGGGCATCGGGTGACACGGCAGAGAGAATCCGTGCGTAGTGGCGGGGGGCGACGGGAAACAGGTGGTCGAAATAGCTTACGGCAAAACTTCCCCGCGACGCATCAAAGCCCAGTTGCAGCTCGCCTCCCTCCAGAACCTTACCGTAGGACTGGCCGAGAAAGGGCAGTAGTACCTTTCCCCGCAGTGAAGCGGTGGGGGAGTGCCAGTCGATGTCGAAAAAGTCTGCAAAAGGAGAGGCCTCTCCCCACTCGAGTACATCCTGCCAACGGCTGTTGTCCGCCTTGCCGACTCCCATGTGGTTGGCGACAAAGTCGAGGATGAGACCCATGCTGCGGCTGGCCAGGCCAGCGGCGAGATCGTCGAAGTCCGCCTCGCTTCCCAGTTCGGGATTGAAAGCATTGTGGTCGGTGACATCGTAGCCGTGGGGGCTGCCGGTACGGGCTTCCAGAAAAGGCGAGGTATAGAGATGGCTGATTCCAAGGCGGTCAAAATAGCTGAGCAGGCGCCGCACATCGGTGAACCCCAACCGGGAATTGAGCTGAAGGCGGTAGGTGGCCCTGGGGGTGCCTGACCCGGGAGTGTCTGAAAGGGTGGCGCGTTCAGTCATTGGTCTCTCCATGAAGTGTTGATGTCCCCGACGTATCCCGTTCCCGGTTGAGGTGAGCTGCCATTTCCCCCATAGCCTGATCAGCCAGAAGATCCGCAACCTCCAGAGGCAACTTGCGGCGCCAGTTGGGATGCTCATCTGTGGTGCCCGGCAGATTGATCTGGTCGAGCACTTCCAGCGGATCCTCAGGGTAGACCAGCTCCACTCCTGCGCTCGATCGGCCCAGGTAGCGATAGGCGGCAATAGCCAGTTCACGGACATGGCGCCGCAGCCAGCTCCCCGGCAGATGTCCTGAGGGCAGCAGATCTTCTCTCTGAAGAGCCTCTACCAGTTGGCGCCTGTCCCGTACCCGGTCCCTGATCGCCCGGTAGCGCTCTTCGGCGGAGGGAAACAGCCGGTAGCGGCTGCGCAGACGCAGATCCTGGCCCGTGATGAAACCACGAAGGGTGGGCAGATCATGGCTGGCTACCGAGGCCAGGGCAAGCCGCGGGTAGTTGTCCGGGGCCACGTGACGGCCGTCCCGTGTGCGCTCAAAATGAAGCAGCCGCGTGGAAAAAATACCTGCCTTGCGAAGCCGGTTCCTGAATCCCCGGGGCACGGTTCCAAGGTCCTCGCCGATGATGGCGCAGCGGTTGCGATGACTTTCCAGGGCTGCGATGGCGAGCATATCGTCAAAAGGGTAGGAGACATAGCTGCCTGTGTCGGGCGAGGCGCCTTCGGGTATCCAGTACAGGCGCTGCCATCCAAGTATGTGATCCACCCGCAGGGCGCCGGCATGGCGCATGTTGGCCCTCAGCATACGTATAAAGGGCCTGTAGGCCTGCTCTTTCAACTGTAACGGCGTCATCGGAGGGATGCCCCAGTCCTGCCCGAGAAGGTTGAAGGCGTCGGGAGGAGCGCCGATGCTGACACCCGTGGCGAACAGCGATTGCTGGCGCCAGGTTTCTGCGCCCCAGCGGTCCGAGCCCACGGCCAGGTCCAGGCACAGTCCCGGGGCCATGCCGCCGGCCTCACAAGCGGCGGCCGCGTTTTCCAGCTGGCGGTCAGCAAGCCATTGCAGGTAACAGAAAAAATCGATCCGCCTGTGGTGATCACGGGCGAATTCCGCCACCTGGGGTGAAGCCGGATTGCGGTATGGTGCCGGCCAGTCCCGCCAGGGCGTGTCATGTCCAAAGTGTTCACTGAGAGCCTGAAAGACTCCCAGGTCCCGAAGCCCGCTTTCCCCTTCGCCCACGAACCGCCTGTAATCAGCCGCCTCCGGTTCATCGCTGTTGAACCGCTGTTCCAGTGCCCTGATCTTGAGGGGCAGCACGGCTTCGAAGTTCACCAGGGACGATGACCGCAGGGCGGTCAGCCCCTCTTCATCGTGGACCTGCGAATGAGGCAGAGCGATGTAGCCGGTATTGAGAAATTCCCGTGAGGAGGGCCCGTAGGGACTGATATGGGCCGGGTTGCCGGGAAAGAGGGCGTGAAGTGGATTGAGGGCGATGGTATCCGCGCCAAGGGCAGCAGCCCCCGAAACCAGTTGCTGCAGATCCGCGAAATCACCGATGCCCCAGTTTTGCTGTGACCGGAGTCCGTAAAGCTGGACAGCCAGCCCCCAGAGCTTCTGACCCCGCTCCAACTTTTCGGGAATATGGGCGCGTGCTGGCGCCATGATCAGACTCATGCCGCCGGGGCCGTCCCGGGAGTCATCGAGAGAGTCCCTGAGGGCGCCGTTCAGCGCCAGAGTATGGTAGCCAAGGGGTAGTCCCTGCGGAAGCGGCAGCCGCAGGCGCACCTTTTCCACGCCTGCCACCTGTTTTCTCTCCTCAACGGTCAGCCCGGCCGGTGCGAGCTCTCCCTCCCGGAAGCCTCCCTGCTCCAGTTCGATACGCCAGTCCAGCCTTAGGCCCAGGTCTGCAGTCGCGAGGAACAGGTCGCAACAGGGTGAAGGTTCATTCTCTGTTATCACCGTGACCGACGGTAGCGTGCCGAGCCAGCGCCTCTGCTCCAGCGCCGTAAGGCTTGCCGCCGCCTCTTCGGCAGAGGATGCGGGAAAGCCCATACCCTGGAGGAGCGCCCGCTTTGTTGCTACGGACACATCCCGCCATCTCCCGCGGACATCGCGGAAGCCCGAATGTATTCCCGCTTCCCTGGCGAGACGGTTGATGGTGACGGAATGCAGGCTAGGCATGGACGGTCTCGTCCGTCTGTATCATCCAGAGCACTTGCCAGGGAGCCAGAGTGGGGACTCCCGCCTGATGCTCCCTGTCAGGTATTGGCCCGTAGAGAACATGACCCTCTGGCAGTGCGCCAGTGTCGGCGCGTTTGTCGGAACAGTTGGCAAACAGGTGAAGCCTGGTTCCGTCGCTTCCTGTCCACATTACACGGAGCATGGGCTCCCGACTCAGGCACTGCGCCTCTCCCCCGTGAAGAGAAGACAGCACGGGAATGATGTCCCGGTGGCGAATCCGTAATAGCTCCCGGTAGAATGCCAGCCATTCCCTGTGCCTGGAATCCTCCAGTTCACGCCATTCCAGGCGGCTGGCGGCGAAAGTGTCCGGTTCGTTGGGGTCGGGAAGGGTAGTGCCGGATTCCGGATCGGCGAATTCGCTGAATTGCTGGAATTCCCTCGCCCGTCCTTCCCGCACTGCCTCGGCAAGCTCTTCTTCAAAGTCGCAGAAATAGAGAAAAGGCCGCTCTGTGCCCCATTCCTCCCCCATGAATAACAGGGGCGGAGACGGTGCCAGCAGGAGGATAGAGACCAGTGCCCGCAGGGGCCTTAAGGGCGCGAGGACTGTAAGGCGCTCCCCCAGGGCCCGGTTTCCTGTCTGGTCGTGGTTCTGCAAAAAGGCGACAAAAGCACCCGGCGGCAGTTGGGCGCTCCGCTCCCCGCGGCGGGCATTGCGGTAACGGGAAAATTCGCCCTGGTAGGCGAAGCCTTCACACAGGCAGCGTTCCAGGTGGCGCAGGGGGTTGTCGGTGTAATCGCCGTAGTAACCGTCTTTTTCGCCTGTCAGCAGCACATGGGCGGCATGATGGAAATCGTCGTTCCACTGGGCATTGTACTGGTGAGCCCCGCTGGTCCCACCCAGGTAGTGAGCGGCATTGTGATCATTTTCCAGTACCAGATGTACCTGGCGGTCCGGTTGCGTCCGGCGCCGGATGGTGTCCGCCAGTTCCTCGAGTACGTCGGGACGGGAACGGTCAAAAATGGCATGCACCGCATCGAAACGGAGTCCGTCCAGATGATACTCGTGGAGCCAGTAGAGGGCATTTTCCACAAAAAAGCGGCGCACCGTCTCGCTCCCGGGGCCGTCAAAGTTGATGGCGGACCCCCACGGGGTCTGGTAGCGATCCGTGAAGAAATCCGGCGCGTAGGTGTGCAGGTAGTTGCCCTCCGGACCGAAATGGTTGTAGACCACGTCCAGGTACACCATGAGACCCCTGAGATGGGCCTCCTGCACCAACAACTTCAACTCGTCCGGCCTGCCATAGGCATTGCAGGGTGCAAAAGGGTAGGTGCCATCGTAACCCCAGTTCCTGGCACCCGGCGCCTGGGACAATGGCATCAGTTCCACCGCGGTCACTCCCAGTTCCAGCAGATAATCCAGGCGCTCCCGGATTCCCCGGTAATTTGCTTGCGGGCTGAAGCAGCCGGGATGCAGTTCGTATACGACAGCTTCCTCCCACCGACGTCCCTGCCAGTCCCCGTCCTGCCAGGAAAAACTCCGGGCGTCGATGACTTCGCTGGGGCCGTGTACCCCCTCCGGCTGATAGCGGCTGGCGGGATCGGGAACGGCCATCGTCGGAGAAAGACGGAATCGGTACAGGGTGCCCGCCGGACAATCGTCGCGGACGTGCTGGTGCCAGCCATTGCGCGAATCCATTTCGGCACTGCGCCAGGCACTGGCCGTGGGTGGCCGGAATTCGAGTTCCACCCTGTCCAGGGCCGGTGCCCAGAGGCGAAAATCGGTCGTTTCACCATTGAAATCACAGCCAAACGGCATCTCGTGGCAGCGCTCCATAGTTTTCACCCGTCCGCTTGTGATGGATTTCCCTGACCGCTTTCGCTGCAGCGGACCATGAGCACAAAAGATTTTGGTGAGACCTTGTAGGTGCTGTTGTCATCGCACCGGCGTGATGCCGAGAAACTGTCCCGCTCACAGGTGTCGAACACCAGCTGCCAGTCTTTTCCGGTGTTGATAGGGGGGAGACAGTGCTCAATCTCTTCGTCCAGTGAATTGAGGATAACCAGAAAGGTGTCATCCGGCTCGGGCTCCCCCTTTGCAGTCAGGTGGTATTCGCCGGCTTCGCCGTTGAGCAGGTAGCTCAGGCAACAGCTCTGGGCCGCCTCCCAGTCCTCCGCGGTTTTTTCCTGGCCATCGGGCTTTAGCCAGGTGATGTCTTTCATGGTGGTGCCGGGCACAGTCTCTCCCTGGAAAAAACGGTAACGGTGGAAGACGATGTGCTTCCTGCGAAGACGGATCAGCCTGTGAACAAATTCACTCAGATTACGGCCTTCCTCGTCGATTTCCTCCCGGTTCAGCCAGCTGATTTCGTTGTCCTGGCAGTAGGCGTTGTTGTTGCCACCCTGGCTGCGTCCGAACTCATCGCCAGCGGTGAGCATGGGTGTGCCCTCTGACAGCAACAGCGTCGCCAGGAAGTTTTTTTGCTGTCGCAACCGTATTTCGCGGATTTCAGGGTCGTCGGTTTCGCCCTCGACGCCGTGGTTGTCACTGAAGTTGGCGTCGGTCCCATCCTGGTTGTCCTCCAGATTGGCCTCGTTGTGTTTCTCGCTATAGGAGACCAGGTCCCTGAGGGTGAAGCCGTCGTGGGCGGTGACAAAATTGATGCTGGCCCAGGCATGGCGACCGCGATAGTTGAATATGTCACTCGACCCTGTCAGGCGCGTTGCCAGTTCGGGCACCAGATCGGATTCCCCGTGCCAGAAGCGGCGTACCACGTCCCGGTACTGGTCGTTCCACTCCCCCCATCCCGGGGGAAAGTTACCGAGCTGGTAGCCGTCGTCTCCGAGGTCCCAGGGCTCGGCGATGCGCTTGACCCGGGAAAGTACCGGATCCTGTCCGATGGCATCGAGAAAGCCGGCGTGGAGATCGAAGTCGACACTCTCCCGGGCCAGAGCCGTGGCGAGGTCAAAGCGGAAGCCGTCGATGTGCATCTCTTCAACCCAGTAGCGGAGAGAGTCCAGCACCAGTTGCTGAACGCCGTGGCGATGGAGGTTAAGGACATTGCCGCAGCCGGTGAAGTCGGCGTAGTAGCGAGGGTCGTCGTCATCCAGTTTGTAATAGGTGGCATTGTCGATTCCCTTCAGACTCAGCGTCGGTCCCATGTGATTGCCCTCGGCGGTGTGGTTGTACACCACGTCAAGGATGACCTCGATGCCGGCGTCATGGAGAAGATGAACACAGGTCTTGAATTCTTCCAGAGCGCCTGTTGCCAGGTAAGATGGGTTGGGAGCGAAAAATGCCAGGGAGTTGTAGCCCCAGTAGTTACTCAGTCCCCGGTCCGCGAGTGCCCGTTCGTCGATAAAGGCGTGAATCGGTAGCAGTTCCACTGCAGTCACACCCAGGTTCTTGAGGTAGTCGATGACACCCGGATCGGAAAGGCCCGCGAACGTGCCCCGGTGCTGGGCCGCCACCTCTTTATGGTTGGCGGTGAAACCGCGGACGTGCATTTCGTAGATAATGGTCTCGTGCCACTGCCTGCGTGGAGGCATGTCCTGGCCCCAGGTGAACGCCGTGTCCACCACCTCGCATTTGGGCATGGCAGCGGCATTGTCCCTGGTGTCGAAGGAGAGATCTTCGTCTTCATGGCCAACCACATAGCCGAAATGGGCGTCGGTCCACTTGAAGGCTCCACGCAGCGATTTGGCATAAGGATCAATCAGAAGTTTGTGATGATTGAATCGATGGCCCTGCTGCGGTTCATAGGGGCCGTAAACCCGGTAGCCATAAAGCTGACCGGCGCGCACATCGGGAAAATAGCCGTGCCAGACCTGGTCGGTATATTCCGGCAGAGGCACGCGATGGAGCTCGCGGGACCCTTTGGTGTTGAAAAGGCACAGCTCTACCTTTTCCGCATGGGCTGAAAACAGTGCGAAATTGACCCCTTTGCCATCCCAGGTGGCGCCGAGGGGGTAAGGTGAACCGGGCCAGACACGGACATCAGTCATAGGTTTCAATGCTCCTCATGTGCCTCTCCCGAGGTCAGGTGCTGCCCGGGGCAGGCAAAAATCACTGCCGCCAGTGGCGGAAGGGTAAGAGTAAGGGAGTGGGAATGGCCGTGGGCAGGGACCGGAACGGACTCTATGGCGCTGCCGTTGCTGACACCAGAACCACCATACTCCCGGCCATCGGTGTTGATACGCTCATGATAGGTGCCGGCAAAAGGAACCCCGACCCGGTAGGCACTTCTTACCACCGGGGTGAAATTGCAGACTATGACGGTGCAGTCGTCATTGCTGCGTCCCCGCCGCAGAAAGGAGAGGACACTGTTTTCGGCGTCGCCGCCGTCGATCCACTGAAAACCTTCGGGCTCACAGTCAAGCTGATGGAGCGAGGGACAATCCCGGTACAGCCTGTTGAGATCACGTATCAGCTTGTGGACGCCGGCATGGAGCGGATCATCCAGCAAATGCCAGTCGAGGGAATAGTCGTGATTCCATTCCCGCTCCTGGGCGAATTCGCCGCCCATGAAGAGCAGCTTCTTGCCGGGGTGCCCGTACATGAAACCGAAGTAGACCCGAAGGTTGGCGAACTTCTGCCAGCGGTCCCCGGGCATTTTGTTAATCAGGGAGCCCTTGCCGTGTACCACTTCGTCGTGGGAAAGCGGCAGGATGAAATTTTCACTGAAGGCGTAGACGAGGCCGAAGGTGAGATCGTTGTGGTTGTGCCGGCGATGGACCGGATCCCTTTTTATATAGGTCAGGGTGTCGTGCATCCAGCCCATGTTCCACTTATAGCCGAAGCCGAGCCCCCCTGCAGAGGTGGGTCGCGATACCATGGGCCAGGCGGTAGACTCTTCCGCGGTGGTGAAGAACCCTTTTTCTTCCCTGTACACCAGCTCATTCATGCGCTTGATGAAGTCCACTGCCTCAAGATTTTCGTTGCCACCATACTCATTGGGAGACCATTCGCCGGCCTCCCGGTTGTAGTCCAGATAGAGCATGGAAGCCACGGCATCCACTCTCAGGCCGTCGATATGGTACTGGTCAGCCCAGAATTTGGCGTTGCTGAGCAGGAAATTGCTCACCTCCTGCCGGCCGTAATTGTAAATCAGGGTGCCCCACTCATGATGCCTCCCCTTTGCCGGGTCTTCGTGTTCGTACAGGGCGGTGCCATCGAAGTGGGCCAGACCATGGGCGTCTTCCGGAAAGTGGGCCGGCACCCAGTCCATGAGGACTCCCAGGCCATGGGCATGGCAGCTCTCGACGAAGTGCCGGAATTCGTCCGGTGTGCCGAAGCGGCTGGTAGGGGCATACAGACCGATCGGTTGATAACCCCAGGAACCGTCGAAGGGGTATTCGGTAACGGGCAGAAGTTCGATATGGGTGAAGCCCATATCCGCTGCATAGGCCGGCAGCTCCTCTGCCAGCTCCAGGTAGCTCAGATAGCGATTGTTGTCTCCGGGATGGCGGCGCCAGGAGCCCAGGTGGACTTCATAGATGGCCACAGGGGCATCCCGCTGTGAACAGGCGCCGCGGGACTGCATCCAGGCCTGGTCCTGCCAATGGTAAGACGGCGGATCGTAGACGATGGAGGCTGTTTCTGGTGGATGCTGGCAGTAGCGGGCAAAAGGATCCGCCTTGAGAGGCAGCAGCTTGCCGTCACTGGCGATGATTTCGTACTTATAGAGGGATCCCTGTTGGAGCTCGGGCAGGAAAATCTCCCAGATGCCGGCGCCATGGCGCAGCCGCATGACATGACAGCGGCCGTCCCAGTTATTGAACTCGCCCACGACACTGACCCGCCGGGCATTGGGAGCCCAGACTGCGAAGGCGACCCCTCTGACCCCATCCATCTCGATGGAATTGGAGCCCAGTTTTTCGTACGCGTGCTCGTGACGGCCCTCCGCCAGAAGGTGGAGGTCCAGGTCCCCGAGTATCGCACCGAAACGGTAGGGATCTTCGATGGTGCAGGCCTCACCATTTCGGCTTATCCGCAGGCGGTAACGAAAGTCGCGATCCGCATCCTTGACTGTGCCGGCAAAGACTCCGTCCGGATGCAAGCGCGTGAGCGAGGTGACCTGCTCGTCGCTGGCCGCATCCACCACGGCCACTGAGTCAACACCGGGCTGGAAAGTTCTTATCCGCACACCGCCGGTCACCGGGTGGCTGCCCAGAAAAGCGAAGGGATCGGGGTGTTCGCCCCGGGTTATGGCCTGCACACTGGTTCTGTCTTCCATGGTCATGATTTGTGCCTGCTGATCCATTCGATGAGACCGTCGACGGGGACAATGAGCCAGTCGGGACGGTTATTGGCTTCGTAGAGAATCTCGTAGAGAACTTTCTCCAGCGTAAACAGAGCCACCAGGCTCTCGAACTCCCCGGTTTCCGCGGGAGAAAAGCGACAGTCCTCACTCCCCTGCCGGTATCCATCCAACAGGGCCTGGCGGGAGAGATCCAGCCACTCCAGGGTCAGCGCCAGGGCATGGTCATCCCTGAATTTTTCCGTCTCCCTGGCGGCGGCGGTGCGGGCTGCGTAATCCAGCGACCGTAACAGCCCGGCGAGATCACGCAGAGGCACCTGCTTGGCACGCCGCTCCTCCAGAGGCCTGGCCGGTTCGCCCTCGAAGTCGATGATGTGAAAGTCGTGTTCCGCTACCAGCACCTGGCCCAGGTGAAGGTCACCGTGAGTCCGCGTTAACAGGGCAGTGACCCGGTCAGGCATGAGTTCGTCGATGCATTTTTCAAGGACGGGCCAAAGGTGCAGGAGCGCGCGCAACCGTTCCGCCTGTCTTTCGTCGTCGTTCTCTGTGTGATGCTGCAGTGTTTTGTGTGCGGAAGCCGCTTCCCGCATGAGTCGCCGGCGCCACTCGTCCAGCCAGGCGGAAGTCACCGGTTCGACGCTGAAAGCGGGATCGGCGGTTGGTGTGGCAAGGGCCTGGTGAAGCTCCGCAACCCTTAAGCCCAGTGTGCGCATCAGGCGGGTGAAACCGACATGGGTATCCTTCTGTGCCGCTATCTCCTCACGGGAGGCGTAGCGGGTATCGTGAAGGAACCGGTCCAGATAACTGAGGGTATAGCCCCATCCGTCTCCCTGGTTGGCAACAAAGCTTTGCAGGATCGCGACAAGGTTGCGTTCTCCGGATTCATCTTCGATCTCCAGGGCGCCAAATAACGAAGGGCTGTTTTTGTAGCCGGCTACTTCGGTGAGGAAACGCCCGACCTCGAACTCCGGATGCAGGCCCGGCTGAAGATGTCGGTAAGTCTTGAGAATCATGGTGTCGTCAATTATTGACGTGCTGTTGCTCTGTTCCAGATAAGTAGGCTTGATGGCAGCGGACCGGGCGTCGAAATTGCCGGGGAACGCCGAGGTGGTGGTAAACAGCGCTCTGCCCGCGATGCCGCTGCCGCTTTCAGCGTGGCCCTGAAAATGCTCAAGCCATGTGCGGATGGCACCCTCGTCTCCCACCGCGTCCAGCAGGTAGCCGAGTCGGTTGGCACTGCGGGTGCGCGCTACTGTCGACTGCGCGGGCGGCAGCAGCTCCCTGCCGACTTCCTCCCACTGCAATGACAACGGCAGGAAATAGTCTTGGCACGAGCCATCATTCAGGTGAACCGCGAAGATGCTCAGCAGACAGCCGTTGTCAGCTTCCGTCATATCGACCCACTCTTTCAGGATCACAGCAGCGATGCCCGTTTCCTTCGCGGCAAACCAGCGTTGGCCGGCGATAAATTCCGGGAGTAATCGATTCTCCAGTTCGGCTTTCCCCCGTCCCTCCAGCAGGCTCTGCCAGCGTTGCGGCAACACCAGGGTGTGGAATTCCTGCGGCGCTCCCGCCGGTTGCATGTGCCAGGCCGGTGGCTCCGCGTCCGTGGTCAGCTGGAACCAGTAAAACCCGTGGGGGGGGAGAGTAAGAAAGTAAGGCAGTTCGCCAATGGGTGGAAAGGCACTCTCGCCAAGCAGTTCTACCGGCACCCGATCGCGGAATTCGCTCAGGTCCAGTTCCACCGGCTGGGCAGACCGGGACAGGTTGGCGATACACAGTATGGCGTCATCCTCATCTTCGCGAATATAGGCCAGAACTTTGCGGTTGCCGGGGAAAAGAAAGCGCAGGGAACCCTTGCCGAAAACTGAGTGTGACTTGCGGACGGCGATGAGCCGCTGGATCCAGTTCAGAAAGGAGGAAGGGTTGCGGTGCTGCGCTTCTACATTGAGTGCTTCGTAGCCGTAAATGGGGTCCATGATTGCTGGCAGGTAGAGGCTGGCCGGATCCGCACTGGAAAAACCGCCGTTACGGTCCGGTGTCCATTGCATGGGTGTCCGGACGCTGTCCCTGTCCCCCAGAAAGATGTTGTCCCCCATGCCGATCTCATCGCCGTAATAGACAATCGGCGTGCCGGGCATGGACATGAGCATGCTGTTGAGCAGCTGCATCTTGTTGCGATCGTTGTCCAGCAGTGGCGCGAGACGCCGGCGAATGCCCACATTCACCCGCATGCGGGGGTCGCTGGCATAAAAGCTCCACAGGTAGTCCCGCTCCTGATCGGTGACCATCTCGAGTGTGAGCTCGTCGTGATTGCGCAGGAAGATGGCCCATTGCGTGTCAGAGGGAATTTCCGGCGTCTGTGCCATGATATCGGTGATGGGGTGACGATCCTCCTGGGCCAGCGCCATGTACATTCGTGGCATCAGGGGGAAATGGAAAGCCATGTGGCACTCGGGCTCTGACGCCGTGCCGAAGTAAGGCAGTACGTCTTCCGGCCATTGATTGGCTTCCCCCAGGAGCATGCGGTTACTGTAGTTATCGTCCAGCCAGCGGCGAATCTTTTTGAGAATGTCATGGGTCTCGGGAAGATTTTCATTATTGGTGCCCTCCCGCTCGCAAAGATAGGGAATGGCGTCCAGCCGCAGACCGTCAACGCCCATATCCAGCCAGAATTTCATCACGTCGAGAATCGAATCCACAACCCGGGGATTATCGAAGTTAAGATCGGGCTGGTGGGAGAAAAAACGGTGCCAGTAGTAGGCTTTGGCCTCCGGATCCCAGCTCCAGTTGGAGGTTTCGGTATCGGTAAAGATAATGCGGGTGCCCAGATACTTCTGATCGGTGTCACTCCAGACGTAATAGTTACGCCGCGCAGAACCGGGTTTGGCACGCCGGGCCTTCTGAAACCAGGGATGCTGGTCCGAGGTGTGGTTGATTACCAGCTCGGTAATCACTTTGAGATCGCGCCGGTGGGCCTCCCGCAAAAAGCGCCGGAAATCCCGCATGTTGCCATAGCGCTTGTGGATGGATTTGTAGTCGGCTATGTCATAGCCGTCATCCCTTAGGGGAGAGGGATAAAATGGCAGCAGCCAGATGGCGGTGGCGCCCAGCTCGGTAATGTGGTCGAGTTTGCGGGTCAGACCGGCGAAGTCCCCCGTACCGTCTCCGTTGGCGTCGAAAAAGGCCTTGATATGAAGCTGGTAGATGATAGCGTTTTGATACCAGAGCGGACTACTTTCCGTCATGGAAGTCCTCACAGACTGGGTGAATGGTAATCCACATGATCCGGGGGGGTCACCCGGAAGATGGTGGCAGGATTTTCCGGCTCCAGCCGGACATGATGATGCCTGCCGTGCCACAGATGCCGGGCACCGCTCAGCAGCTCCTCCACTTCGAAGCCGGCATCTTCCGGAATGCCGAGTTGCTCCAGCGGGAACTCCAGCGTGGCTTCGTGGCCGTCGAAGGGGTCGACGTTGACGGCTACGAAAATCAGATTGGCGGGCTGCTCCAGGGTTTTGCCGTAGAACAGTATGTCCGGGCTGTCGGCGTGATGAAACCGCAGGTTAAACAGTTCCTGCAATGCCGGATTCCGATGGCGGATGTGATTGATGGCGGTGATGTATTCACGGATATTGCCCGGGGCGGCCCAGTCCCGGACTTTGTATTCGTACTTTTCTGAATGGAGATACTCCTCTTTCCCCGGTACAGCGTCGTTTTCGCACAGCTCGAAGCCGCTGTAGATTCCATAAACACTTGAGAGGGTGGCGGCAAGCACGAAGCGGATTTTGAAAGCGGGTCTTCCTCCGGTTTGCAGGAACGTCGGCAAAATATCGGGGGTATTGGCGAAAAAATTGGGGCGCAGGTATTCGCCGATCTCCGTAGAGGTCAGTTCCTGAAGATAATCCGTCAGCTCCTGTTTGCTGTTGCGCCAGGTGAAATAGGTGTAGGACTGGCTGAATCCAACCTTCGCCAGCATCTGCAGCATCGGAGGACGGGTAAAGGCTTCGGAAAGGAAAATCGTCTCGGGATGGTGAAGGCGCACCTCGCGGATCAGCCATTCCCAGAATGGCACCGGCTTGGTATGGGGGTTATCCACCCGAAAGATCTTGACGCCTTGCTGTACCCAGAAAAGAACCACATTGAGCAGCTCCCGCCACAATTCCTCCTGGTGTTCACCGTAGAAATTGACGTTAACGATGTCCTGGTATTTCTTGGGTGGGTTTTCAGCATATTTGATGGTGCCGTCAGGTCGAATGGTGAACCATTCCGGGTATTCCTTTAACCAGGGATGGTCCGGTGAACACTGGATTGCGAAATCCATGGCGACATCCATGCCCAGATCACTGGCGGCGCGCACAAAATGGCGGAAATCCTCCAGGGTGCCCAGCTCAGGATGTATGGCAGTATGTCCCCCCTCCTCAGAGCCGATGGCGTAAGGACTTCCCGGGTCATCCGGGCCGGCATTCAGGGTATTGTTCGGCCCCTTGCGGTTGGTGTGGCCAATGGGATGGATCGGTGCCAGGTAGACCACGTCGAAGCCCATCTCCCGTATCTCCGGCAGGCGCTTCTCGCAGTCGGCGAATGTGGCGCTCTGGCCTTCGACGACGCCCTGGGAGCGTGGAAATATTTCGTACCAGCTGGCGAAACGGGCGCGGACGCGGTCGACGATTACTTCCAGTTCCCGCCCGTACCGGGCGGATCTGGCTCGGTCCGGCCAGCGTGCGAGAGTGCTCCGCAACAGGGGAGAGCGGAGGAGTTCGGTCTTCTCACCAATATCCGCGGCCTTATCGAAGTCAGCCAGTGCCCGGGAAATCTGGCGGCGGTCATTGCCGGCGGTGCGTTCCAGGGCTTCCGCCACCAGAGCCCGGCCTTCCAGAAGCTCGACGCCGATCTCCTGGCCCGCGTCCAGTTTCTTGCCGGTTTCCTGCCACCAGGTTTCGAAGAGATCGGTCGAGGCCTCAATGGTGTAAAAATACTCGGTGTTCTCCTCCAGCCGGAGGGTGCCGCGCCACAGGTCGAGGCCGGGGTTGATCCGCGACATGGACACTTCCCGCCATTCGGTTTCGTCCTGGCGGCGATAGAGCAGGCTGGCGTTGAGGCTGTCGTGTCCCTCCCGGAATATGGTTGCGGTGACTTCGAGACTGTCGCCGACCTCCCGCTTTACCGGGTACTTGCCGCAGTCTATTTCCGGATAGACATCCTGGATGGTGATGACTCCGGAACGCACGGTATCGAGATAACGGGCGGTTACATTGTGGCTGGTAACAGTACTGGCGCCCGCTGCCTCCCCGGAGGCACTGCTGACCTGAAAGATGCGCACCTCCAGCGGTTTAAGGACAAGACGCGAATCGGGGCGCAGGCGTACAGCCTCGCCGCCGGGGGTGATCTCCTCGGCAGTGGTGTCGACATCCAGGGTCAGCTCCAGTTCGTCCACCGAAAGCCGTACTTCGCGGCCGGGCAAGGGATTGATAAAGAGCAGCGCCCACTCTGCAGGTATCGAGGAATGGCGGGCCAGCACCACCGCATCGGAGCCGGGAGCTTGCACGGAAAATTGTCTACCGTCCTCATTCAGCGCCGGCACAGAGGCCTTGCTGCGATTGGTTGCGGCGATGAAGTCGCTGATATCAAAGAGAGGGGTCTCTTTGAGCCAGGAACGGCTCTCGACTACATCGAGAGGCTGCCGGAAGCCGAATTCGAAGCCCATGGGCACCATCACGCCGGCTGAAAAAGTGGCGGCAAAGCTATACCGGAAGCGGTAATGCCGCTGGATATTTTCCTCCGGGACGCCTTCGCGCAGAAGCCCGGCGGCGAGGCGCTCGGTATCGTGGCTCTCGGGAAAGGCGATGGAGGGTGCGATATGACGAAAGGCATCGTACTGGTCCAGCAACCAGGGGGAGCGGAAATCCCACCATTTGGCGCTGTTGAAAAGGTAGTCGAAACCGGCATCGCTGAGGGCATAGACCTCCTCCGGGCGGCAGCCAAGGGTCTCGGCCATGAAGACCGTTCCGGTGTTGTGGTCACGTGCTGCCCCGATGATGGCCTTCCAGACCTCCGCGGGCACCTTGTAAGCGGCGTCACAGCGGAAACCCCGAAAGCCGAGCCCGACGTAATGACGCACCAGCTTCTGCCAGTAGGCGACGATCTCCGCGCGGGCGGGCCGTTCTGAATAGTCGATCTCGGCCAGGTCTCCCCACACCGTAGTCAGGCCTGCATCGTCCGGATCGATCGCCCCGGGGGACTTCAGCTCGCCATCCTCGTCGCGAAGGAACCAGTCCGGGTGTTTCTCTACCAGGATGGCATCCTTTGCCGTGTGATTGATCACCAGGTCCATCATCACGGACAGGCCCGACTGCTCCGACGCCTCGACGAATGCACTGAGCTGTTCGTCGCAGGAACAGCCGCTGCCATCATCAAAGAGGGGATTGAGGGCATAGTAATCCTTCACCGCATACAGACTCCCGGAGAACCCCGGATAGTGGAACGGGTTGAGATAGACCCAGTTGAAATTCATTCCCGCGATACGTGGCAATTCTGCCTGCCAGTCGGCAGTGGTACCGGCGAGGAGCGGGAAAAGATTGTAGATACGTGGCCCTGATCCTTGGGATTCCATGAATAACCTTGGCTTCGTACTGATGTAAGAAGGGGGCCAATTTCATGGCCTCTGACTATATGTATATAAGCCGCCGCAGCATCCGTCAAGAGGGTCTGCCCCTTGATTACCGGATACCCGATGAGGTGTACTACCCTTAAATGAAACCCTGGGAGTTTGGTATCACGATGGCTGGTCCAACGGATAAATTCAGCGCCGAGGAGAAGCAAAAACTCAAAGCGCAACGGCAGCCTGCCTTTGTTGAGCCCATGAAGGCGCGGCTGACAGAAAACTATTTCGATGACGAGGCATGGCTCTATGAGCGAAAGCTCGACGGCGTGCGCTTTATTGCCGGGAAAAAGTCGGGAAAAGTTACACTCTACTCCCGTAATCGCAAGCTGAGGAACAAGACCTATCCCGAAATTGTCGAGGGGCTGGAAAACCTGGAAGGGGACTTTCTGGTTGATGGCGAAATAGTCGCCTTCAGCGGGAATCGCAGCAGTTTTTCCAGGTTGCAGCAGCGAATGCAGGTCCGCGATCCGGACCGTGAGTTGCTCCGCTCGGTACCCGTGTGCGCCTACCTGTTCGATATCCTTTTTGTGGACGGTTATGATCTCCGGAAGCTGCCACTGCGGCGTCGCAAAGCCATTCTCAAGTCGGCCTTCGAGTTTGCCGACCCCATCCGCTATCTGCCCCACAGAAACCGGGAAGGCAAGGCCTATCTGGCGCAAGCCTGTGACAAGGGTTGGGAAGGGATCATCGCCAAGGATGGCGCCTCGGTCTATCGGTCTGCGCGTTCCGGGGACTGGCTCAAATTCAAGTGCCAGCAGGGCCAGGAGTTCGTCATCGGCGGTTTCACCAGGCCACAGGGCTCCCGGGTCGGTTTCGGGGCACTGGAGGTAGGGTATTACGAGGGAGACAAGCTGCGCTACGCTGGCCGCGTGGGTACCGGCTTCAGTGATGAGTTTCTTGAGAGTTTTTATCGCAGACTGGTTCAGATCAAGAGAAAAACCTCGCCCTTCGATGATGTCAGCAGCGCAGACGAAGATGTCACCTGGGTAGACCCCCGCCTGGTGGCGGAGATTGGCTTCACCGAGTGGACCGACGATGGCAAGCTTCGTCATCCCCGGTTTCTGGGGCTGCGGGACGATAAAGAGGCTAAAGACGTAGTGCGGGAGGCACCATGAGCAAAAACGGCGGGATTCGTATTGGAACATCGGGATGGAATTTCGATAGCTGGCGGGGCAGCTTCTACCCTGAAGGCCTTGGCGCAGAGGGTTTGCTGCAAGAATATGCGCGCAGCTTTGACACCGTCGAACTCAACAACAGCTTTTACCAGTTACCCGACAAAACCTCCGTCAATGGGTGGCTGGAGGCGGCGCCTGGCGGGTTCCTGTTCAGCGTCAAGGCGAGCCGCTATCTGACCCATATGAAGAAACTCAAGGACGCCGGCGAAGGGCTCGACCGGTTTCTGGCGGCGGTGGAGCCGTTCGGCTCAAAGCTCGGGCCACTGATTTTTCAGCTGCCACCCCGCTGGCGGGTGAATGTCAGCAGACTGACAGAGTTTCTGGACCAGTTGCCTCCGGATTACCGCTATGCATTCGAGTTTCGCGACACCAGTTGGCTGTGTGACGAGGTCTACGAAGTTCTTACGAAGTACAACGCCGCCCTGTGTTACTATGATTACAAGGGTTATCGATCGCCGCCCGTGGCCACTGCCGATTTCGTCTACGCACGCTTGCATGGCCCCGAGGAGGAAGCCTACACTGGTTCTTACGACGGTCGAGCCCTGGCGGGGTTCGCGCGTCGCTTTGTCAATTGGGAGCAGGAGGGGAGGGATGTCTTCTGCTATTTTGACAACGACGACAAGGCGTGCGCGCCACGGGATGCCCAGCGGTTGCTGGAGTCTGTTCGCAGGCAAAAGCGCTGATTCTGGATAACTCCTCCTCTCCGTTATCCCGTGTGCGCTAACGCACAGACATCCGAGGGTCATAAACCGATTCTTCGGGTGTGTTCGCGACGGTTGATAGCCGTAGTATCCGTCGCGTCACAGTCCGCGCCAAGGTAGTAATGGCGCGTTATGGAAATGCAATCTGGACAATGCAAGCAAGGAGCTTCTAATGATCAGAATAAACACTGCGGCAATTACTTTCTGTCTTCTTGGTGCGCTGCCTATGGCAGTATCCGCTCAAACCCCGGCGTTCGGCCCACAAGAGGGCGACAGGGAATTCTCCATCTCCGGAACCGGCAGTAACGATCGGGATTTCAATAGCGGCAGCTTCGGCATCACCGGCGATCTTGGCTGGTATCTGCGGGATAACATGGTTGCCGGTGTCCGGCAAAGCATCAACTACGCCGATATTGAAGGCGAAGGCGTCACTGATGATTTCTGGAACGGCTCAACCCGTGGTTACATCAACTACCACTTCCTTGAGGATCGTGCGCGGCCCTTCATCGGTGCCAGCCTGGGCGGAGTCTACGGTGACGGTGTCAACGACAGCGCCTTTGCCGGCCTGGAAACGGGCCTAAAGTACTACGTTCGGTCAAGGACCTTTATCCTCGCCCGAGCTGAGTACCAGTTCCTGTTCGACGACACCGATGATGCTACTGATGCGTTCCAGGACGACGGAATCTGGGCCTACACTGTAGGTATTGGCTACCACTTCTGAAGCCGGTCAAAATGCTGACCTGAAGGGAGGGGTGCTGGAGCCATCGGCAAGTTGACTGCGATCGGCTCCGCGCCCGTAGAGTCGCCGGATACCGGCGAGATCCCCGGGCTGAAGCCCGGGCAAGGCTTCGGTGTAGCGAAATCCCATCACCTGGCCGGATGGCCCGGGATGGTCCAGGCCGATGGCACGACCGATCTCATGAATCAGCGTGTAGCGGATGTCGTAGACATCTTCGGTGCCATTGCGCGCATCATCGAATCGCAGCGTCTCGTCAGCAAAAGCATAGCTGATGCTCGCTCCCACCCCTAGCTTCTGCTCGCCCCACTTGACCTTATACCCTTCCAGTTCAAGCAGCCGATAACCATGCTCTCTTTCCGCGGCCAGCAATGGGACTGATAGTGGCAAGAACGTGGCCACTATCAGTGCTCTGATGATATGCCCGTACCGAAAGGGGCGTTCCTGCGGTGTCAATACTCGAATCATTACGACAGAGTACGGACAACCTCAGGAGAAGTCGGTTGTAGTTTGGTAAGAGAATGTTTATCTGAAAAACCGCCAGATCCTGGTAAAACCGGTCATCCGGGATCGAGGTAAATTCATTTCTTTTCCTTCGTGGCGTCGTCATTGATTTCCCCTACCACTGCGTCTTTCTCGTCCTTCTTGCCGCCATGCTTTTTAGCGTCGCCTGGCTCGGCTTCGTCCTTGCTGCCATGTCTTTCGGATTCGTCATTGATTTCTCCTAAAACGGTCTCCCCCTCGCTGCCTCGCTGTTCGGTTTTATTTTTTCCTTTCGTGTCGTTCGGCTGGCTTTCGTTCTGAGGTTTGTTCATGAGCGGATCTCCGGATATCTCTTGTGTGCAAAAAAAAAGATGCCCCAACCGCCTCCGATACGGCATTGCAGGCAGTGGGTAATAACATCGGGACTATCGGGTATCAGTGCCGGGATGCCTTTTCAAAGTCTTTGACCTGTTTATCGGCTTCGTCTCTTGAAATGCCGTAGGCCTGTTGAATTTCACCGGCCAGCTGATCGCGCCTGCCGCCAATTTCATCAAGGCGATCATCACTCAGCTTGCCCCACTGCGCTTTTGCTTTGCCCTTGAGTTCTTTCCAGTTACCTTCAATGGTGTCCTTGTTCATCTTTCTCTCCTTTGGCCTCATGGCCGGCGCTTAGTGGGATCGTGGGATGCGCACCGAATAACAAAAAAGGATGCGCGGTCACCAATTCAGCGTCCCATTTAGCCAAGGGAATGTCTGTGCGTTATCAGACACAGCGACTGTGCCTCCGTTTTAGTACCGCTCACTGTCATTAAAATCCGGTCAATGACCCTGACCAATCACGTATGGCCTATGTGACCGGTAGAGTCACGATTGATGATAGCCTTGGCCTCTCGCTCAAGCCGTTGGCGGTCCTGAGGCAGCATGCCGTTGGCTTCTGCCAGAGCCCGCACCATCTCAACCTGACACTCGATCTCAGAGATGACCGCGAATGCATCAAGCCCTTCTGCGACCTCCCGGACCCGATGAAGCATGTGCATCAGGTGCCGGGCCGCTTCCGGGTCGCGGGAGGCCTGCTCCCGCAGTCGCTCCACGCACTGCTGCAACAGGTCGGCTGCGTCCCAGCCAGCCTCGTCGTAGACGCAACGGCCGTCCTCGTCCTTGTCGTGCAGTCGTGGCAGCCCCCGGCAGACGATTTCCTCGAGCACGGCTTCAAGGTGAACCATTACCTCGTGGGCGGTTGAAGTGTCCGCGCGCGTCTGCAGCGCGAACGTCCCGACATCCACCAGTTGGCTCACGGCGAACACGAGGTCCATGTCAGGGCTTCGGGTGCGGGCAAGGGTGAAAGCTTTGGCCACGGCGTCAAAGTCGGCCTCCTCTACCTCGATCCCTGTTGAGGATACGAGCGCGACCGGGCGGCGGGGGGTGACAAACTCGCCAATCCGGCTGCGCAGATGGACAGCCCCGCCAACCGGCAGTGCCTTGCGAATCCGGTCGATGTCGATACCCGTAACCCAGCCGGTTCCGGGGGCCAGGACCGTCCGCCGTGCAGCCAGCGGCGGCGGCACTTCAGTTAATTCAACCCGTGCCTCAGGGTGGCGATCAAGCACATCGAGGGCGTCTTCGGCAAGGCGACTGATCAGCTCCGGCAGCGACAGGCTTCGCGTAGCGTGCTTGATTGCCAGCAGTATGCCTGCCATCGCGGCGAGCGCGATCATCACTACCAGCACCATACTCGCCAGCGGAGCGTACGTCTGTTCGTTGGTAGGCATCCTTAACAGGATGACCAGCACGGCTACGAGGCCAGCTGCCATGAAGGCGAGCAGATTGCGCTGGAAACGGTCTTCGAGGAAGATCAGCAGCGTTCGGGGTGAAAAATGCGCGGCCATGAGGCCAACCACAACTGTGCGCATCCACAGGCCGAACACCGCGACCGTGATCAGACCACTGATTACCGCCCCCAGCACAACCCTTGCATCAGCAATGGTCCCGAGCTTGAACGGCGGAGGCCAAAGCAACTTAGTATCCACAGTCAATACTGCCAGACCCACGACCAGGCCGGCGGCCATTGCGCCGAACATCGCCAGCGTGATCTCCCCTATCCGGGAAGAAATCCGGCGGCGCCGGGGTCTGCGGTGGGTCATCTGTCTCATGCTGTCCTCTCTTCGCCATGATTT
Organism: Marinobacter orientalis; assembly: GCF_004792665.1. Lineage (GTDB taxonomy): Bacteria > Pseudomonadota > Gammaproteobacteria > Pseudomonadales > Oleiphilaceae > Marinobacter > Marinobacter orientalis. Next base: position 315,630 of record NZ_SRZX01000002.1, on the reverse strand, counting down.
CTCGCGGGTCTGGTAGCCAGAATCACCCTACGGTAACTGCGCCGTCAGTGCGCTACCACACCCAGCGCAAAACGGAATGGAACCCCTGCGAAAGATTCAGTCAGGCGAGAGCGTTCGATAGCGAACAGACATCTCACGTCAGTGGCCTGAAAATTCATCAGGGCTAGCGGTTCGAGCAACATTTCGATTGTCCCCGTTCCCCAACTCTCCGGCCCTGTCGCTGACGGCGCTGTGGTTCATTTTGCAGGGCCACGGCCAGGCGTGTTCGCCGGCGAATCCGGCGAAAAGCTGGTAGCGATCGCGGCCCACCGTCAACTATCCTATGGGGGAACGTGACCCTGCGCATTCCGGTGAAGGACTGAATTATGGCCCGATCAAAACTGTTCATTCCCGACAGGCTGCGCTTCTTTTTCAGTCAGCTTAAAGAGCGTTTGTGGGTCAAGCCGCTGGTCCTTTGCGTGCTTTCTATTGGTGGTACCTTTATAGCCATGCTGGCTGACGATATGGGCCTGTCCAGTGTCGTACCCGAGATCACCCTGGAATCGGTCGAGTCCCTGCTCTCCATCATGGCTTCCAGCATGCTGGTTATAGCGACCTTTGCAGTAGGCTCCATGGTTGCTGCCTATGCATCCGCCAGCGCTGGTGCGACACCTCGCTCGATACCACTGGTTATCGCGGATGACGTTACCCAGAATGCCTTGTCTGCCTTTATAGGCGCCTTTATCTTCAGTATTGTTTCCCTGATAGCTGTCCAGAACGACATGTTTGAGGCTGCAGGCCTGTTTGGGATCTTCGTCCTTACTCTTCTGGTATTCGCCATTGTCGTCATTACGTTTGTTCGCTGGGTGGACAGAATTGCCCGGCTGGGCAAGGTGGTGAATACCATCGAAAAAGCGGAAAAGGCAGCTGGCGACGCCCTAAACCGTCGCCGGTATGCGCCCACGCTCGGCGCTCTGACTGCCTCCCGGGGTCAGTCCCCGGGCAAGAGCAGGCCGGTGTACTCGGCGACGGTTGGTTATATCCAGCGCATCGACCTGGAGACGCTACAAACCTGTGCTGAAACGTTCAATTGTCACGTGAGGGTGACAGCACTGCCCGGTACTTTTATGAGCCCGGGTCGTCCGCTGCTTTATATTGAGAGGGGCACTGAGCATTACAATGAAGAGGGCGAGGCATTCGAGCCAGAAGCTTTTTCCAGTGCCTTCACGATCAGTTCAAGCCGTACCTTCGAGGATGATCCCCGCTTCGGACTTCTTGCCTTGTCCGAGATCGCCGACAAGGCGCTGTCCCCTGGCATCAATGATCCGGGAACCGCGATCAATGTTATCGGGACAATGGTACGGCTGTTTACACTTTGGCAATCCCCGATTGATAAAGACGGAATGCGGGCTATCACCTACGACCGTGTATCGGTTCCGGAGCTGGTGATCGACGACCTGTTCGACGATGCTTTTACAGCCATTGCCCGTGACGGAGCAGGCATGGTTGAAGTGTCCATTCGCCTGCAGAAAGCTCTTGGGGCGTTGGCCGAAACAGATGACGAGGCGATGGTTGCCGCTGCCAAAAGACACTCACGGATGGCACTCGGGCGCTCCGAGCGAGTCATGACACTTCCGGACGATATTGATGCGGTACGCAGAACGGCGGTGTTTTCGGCCTCGTAAAAGTCAGGAGAAATGGTCCTCCGTCTTAGCGGGAGTGTCGTGGAAACACATACGGTTTGAACCGGACTGTTTCGCTCTGTACATGGCATGATCCGCCGCTTCCAGCAGAGCGAGAGGAGAGGGTGCGTCCTGGGGGTAGAAGGCGATCCCGACGCTGACGGAAATCCGGACAGACTGTTGTTCGAGCTGGAACGGCTTCGCAACCGCATCAATAATAGTCTGGGCGATCATCTCGATATCTTTACGCCGCGTGGCGGCGGAGAGAATCACGGTAAACTCATCGCCGCCCTGGCGGGCAACCGTGTCATCCTCCCGCACACATTCAGCGAGGCGTACTGCGACGTCACACAAAACACGATCCCCCGCTTCATGGCCGAGCGAATCGTTGACTTCCTTGAAACCATCAAGGTCCATGAAAAGCAGGGCAAGAGGCAGGCTACTGCGGTTTGCATGTTTGACCTCCTGTTCCAGGCGATCCAGAAACAGGCGCCGGTTCGGCAGCCCGGTCAGCGCGTCATGGTGGGCGTTGTGCCATATTTTTTCTTCCGCAAGTGCCCGCTCGGTGACATCCTGGATAATGCAGACTGTTGCTTCGGTGTTCTGATGCTCATCCAGCACCGGCGCAAGCAGATATTCGAACCTCTCACCCTCGCCAGACGCAAATCTGTGGACGAGCTTGCCCCGGTAGGTGGAATGGTCAGCAATCACCTGTTCGTGGTTGCGCTGTAAGTCTGAAGCGAACGAAAACCCGAGGTCAGAGTGGGACTTTCCGATGATCGCATCGGGCTTCAAAGCAAAAAGATCGGCAGTGGCCCTGTTTGCATAGATAAACCGGCCTGCCGGGTCCAGCACATAAATCGGTTCAGGGGATGCCACCAGAATGGCGCCGAACAGCCGGGTTTCCATCTCTTTTACAGCCGCGTAGTGCTCAAGCGATTCGGCGACGGCCTGGTCTATGGCTTCATGAAACCGGGTAAGGTCGTCAAGCTGTTCCCGGGTAACCGTTGGGTTGGCGCTGGTCCAGAGCGACACCACGCTCGCACGCAGGGCCCGAAATTCCGACACGGTCTCCATAACGCTGAAACCGCTGCTGTGTCGATCGCCACCGTGCACTTCAGCCCAGGACGCCCTCCCACCCGTCGGCCCATAACCTTGTGATTTGGCAGTCTGTGCGGACGCACTCTGATATGATTCGAGATCGTCGGCAATCACCAGAAGCATGTCCCTGGCGTGGTCGCGCAAACCGCTCTTGTTCATATGACCGGCATGAAAGATGGTTCTGGCAAAATCTACCCAATTCGCAAGAATGGGCTCTATTTCCGACCGGATAAAATCTGCTAGTCGCATGTTTGTTGGCATGTGGTTGGCTCCCAATAAGAGCAGAAAGGATCAGGAGATACGCCCGCTCCCGGCGGGCCCATATTACGCTTGCTGCTTGCCATCTTCGATTTTTTCATCGACCTGCTCGCCTTCCGCTGCAGTCGTATCCGGTTCTTTCTGCTCGGCTTCGGCTCCGGAATCCAGGCTCAGCTCAATGAAAAAGGGAAAATGATCCGATCCCCAGGCCGGCCCCTCGCGTTTAGCCATTTCCCGCCCCACGATCAGCACTTCCGCATCACGCTCCGTGGTCTCTTTCGCAAACTCGGGGTTGGGGGGATCGGAGTGCACGAAGTGCACGAAAACCCGGTCACCCGATGGCAGCTTCACCTGCATATGCATTGACGGGATGCTGTCCATCAGAATGAACCGTATCTCGGGATCAATGATCTCCAGCCGGCTGTACACGAGCATGCCATAAGTGTTGTCGAGCGGGTTTTTGACCGTGTGCGGATATTTCTCTTCCAGGGGGCCTGAGTGCTTCCTCCCACCACCGGTCTGTCTCCACTGTCAGGATTAAATCCGGATCATACTTGCGCACGATAGCCAGTAAGGCCTCTGACTCCCGGTTTTCCATCAGGACGTTCGCGACCAGCAGGCTGAGGTTGGCGTCATGCGCTGGATGAGCCTCATGATGGCGAGCAGTATCACTGCATGAGCCATATAATAATGCCCACGATTCCTTCCTCCAGATAGTTCTGACTCACAGGCCGTTCTGCGGAGCTGAACCAGATGCCGCAGCCGCCCATGGAAACGGCAAGGGCTTTCGCCCCTGCCGTTTATTTATTCCACCCTCGCATTAACAGGGAGGGGTGGCTTTCAGTTTTCCTGCTGTTCATATTCCCGGTGCTGACTGCAGTTCATCACGAGTCATATCGACCCGCAGGTCCCGATCATCAGGGTTGCCTGACATCTTTACAGCATCCCAGTTAATGGCTACGTGTTTCTCACCCATACCGAGGAATCCGCCAACGCTGACTACAACGGCCACCACCTGACCACCCTGGTCTTGCTGAGCGCTCTGCTTTCGCTGGCATCATTTCCCTGAAGGAGAGACCGAATCGCCACGACATGTGGAATTCAGGATGAAGTTTCAACTTACGCTGAGTGAGTGGGTCAGTCAGTTCGCTGTCGCACTGAACCGGCATTTTTTTATGGGAAGCAGCTTTCCTTGCTTGAATGGACATGGCGGTCAGGGGAAAATCACCACCGATTCAAAACAGGCAGGAAACCATGATTGCCAACAGTGACGACGAGGCCTGGATGAGCCGGGCCCTGCAGCTGGCAGAGCAGGCGGCGGCCGCAGGAGAAGTTCCGGTGGGGGCGGTGGTTGTGCTTGACGGTAAGGAAGTCGGCGCCGGTTTTAACGCCCCGATCAGCGGGTGCGACCCCACGGCCCACGCCGAAATCCGGGCGCTGCGGGATGCCACCAGCCGTTTGGGAAATTACCGGTTGCCGGGTGCCACGCTTTACGTCACCCTTGAGCCTTGTACCATGTGCGTGGGCGCGATCGTCCACAGCCGCGTCAGCCGTCTTGTTTACGGTGCAGCCGAACCGAAAGCCGGTGCTGTGCAATCCGCACGGCGCACCCTCGAAGAGGAGCACCTGAACTGGCGCGTTGAGTCCTTCGGCGGTGTTCTGGCTGCCCGGTGCAGTGGTGCTATCAGTGATTTTTTCGCACGACGGCGGGCCGAGAGGCGCCGCCGGAGGCAACTGTTTTCAGGGAAGGAGTGATTACCCCATCATGAAAGTACTGGTAACCGGCGGAGCCGGCTATATAGGCAGTCACGTAGTCAGGCAGCTGGGCGAAGCCGGGCACGACATTATTGTTTTCGATAACCTGTCTACCGGTTATCGCTGGGCTGTCACCTGTGGCGAGCTGGTGGTGGGTGACCTTGCAGACGAAGCAGCCATCGCCGGGCTTTTCAGCGAGCATCGCTTTGAAGCGGTCCTGCATTTCGCGGCCAATATCGTCGTACCGGAGTCGGTTGAAAATCCCCTCAAGTATTACAGCAACAACACCCGCAACACACTGAATCTGCTGAAAGCGGTTGAGCAACACCGGGTTCCCTACATGGTGTTTTCGTCCACCGCCGCGGTCTATGGCATGCCCGAAGAAACCGTACTGACGGAAGATCTCCCTCTGGCTCCGATCAACCCCTATGGCGCATCCAAGATGATGAGCGAGCGGATGATCATGGACCTGGCTGCCGCCTCGTCTCTGAACTACGTTATTCTGCGCTACTTTAACGTGGCCGGCGCCAATCCGGACGGGTTGCTGGGGCAGGCGACGCCTGAGGCCACTCACCTGATCAAGGTGGCCTGCGAGTGTGTGACCGGCAAGCGCGATGGCATGAGCGTATTCGGCACCGATTACGACACCCGCGATGGCACCTGTATCCGCGATTACATCCACGTGGAGGATCTGGCCAAGGCCCATGTGATGGCGCTGAATTACATGGCAGATGGTGGCCGGTCGAGAGTGCTGAACTGCGGCTACGGGCGTGGTTTTACCGTGCGTGAAGTCATCGACGTGGTGAAACGCAAGTCAGGCAACGACTTCCCGGTGCAGGAGACCGGCCGCCGGGCAGGGGATCCTGCCGCGCTGATGGCGGATAATTCGCGGATCAAAAAGGTGCTGGGCTGGCAGCCGGATTACGACGACCTCGATACCATCGTCGGCACGGCGCTGGCCTGGGAAAAAATCTGGCAGGAAAGACAGGGCTGACATAGCTCCTCAGACGTTTAAAACACTTTTCAGACATCAGGGTTCTAACGGATGAAAATTACGATTTTTGGTACCGGTTATGTCGGGCTTGTTACCGGAGCCTGCCTGGCTGATGTAGGCCATCATGTTCTGTGCATGGATGTGGATCAGGGCAAGATCGAAAAGCTCAAGAATGGTCAGATTCCCATATACGAGCCGGGCCTCGAGTCCATCGTCAAACATACCGTCGAGGCAGGTCGACTGGCGTTTACCACGGACACCGAAGAAGCGGTGGCTCATGGCGCATTACAGTTTATCGCGGTGGGTACCCCACCGGATGAAGACGGTTCCGCCGACCTGCAGTACGTGACCGCGGTGGCCAAATCCATTGGCCAGTATATGGACGATTACAAAGTCGTTGTAGACAAGTCCACCGTGCCTGTTGGCACCGGAGACAGGGTCAGGGACGCGGTGCGTGCACAACTCGACAGGCGCGGGCTGGAACTGGAATTCGATGTGGTGTCCAATCCCGAGTTTCTGAAGGAAGGCGACGCAATCAACGACTTCATGAAGCCGGACCGTATCATCGTGGGTACTGACAGCGATCAGGCCATGGAGTTGCTGCGCGAGGTTTATTATCCGTTCAACCGCAGTCACGATCGCATGATCTTCATGGATGTCCGTTCGGCGGAACTGACCAAGTACGCTGCCAACTCCATGCTGGCCACCAAGATCAGCTTCATGAACGAGATCGCCAACCTGGCGGAACGCCTGGGTGCAGATATCGAAAATGTTCGCCGTGGCATCGGCTCCGATCCCCGCATCGGTTACCACTTTATTTATCCCGGCTGTGGTTACGGCGGTTCCTGCTTCCCGAAAGACGTCCAGGCGCTGGCCCGCACCGCCAGGGACTGTGATTACGATTCCCGGCTGCTGAATGCGGTTGAAGCCGTGAACAAGGCCCAGAAGCATGTGCTCTTTGACAAGATCAGTCACTATTTCAATGGCAACGTGAAGGGCAAAGTGATTGCCATCTGGGGGCTGGCTTTCAAGCCCAATACCGATGACATGCGTGAAGCATCTGCGAGCACCCTGATGCAGGATCTCTGGAACGCCGGTGCCAGCGTCCAGGCCTTCGATCCTGAAGCCATGGCAGAGACCCAGCGCATCTTTGGTGACCAGCCAGGGCTGACACTGTGCGGAACCAAGGAGCAGGCACTCAAAGGTGCCGACGTACTGGCAATCTGTACCGAGTGGAAGGAATTCCGTTCGCCGGACTTTGACGTAATCGCGGCGACTCTCAAAGAGCCCGCCGTGTTTGACGGCCGCAACCTGTACGAGCCTGAAATGCTGGAGCGCTATGGCATGATCTATTACGCCATTGGACGGGGCACGAACCAGTTCCACGCAAACTGACAGGGTTGATATGAAAGCGCCAGAACAGCCGTTTGCACTACATGAGCGCCTGGAGGCGGATACCGTCAGCCTGGGGCAAAGCGCGTTGTGTGAAATCCGTCTGATGAACGACAGCAACTGGCCCTGGGTTCTGCTGGTGCCCCGGGTGACGGGCATCCGGGAGATCTATCAGTTGAGCCGGGAGCAGCAACAGCAGTTACTGGCGGAGTCCTCCCTGCTTGGAGAGGGCATGATGGCGTTATTTGGCGGCGACAAGCTGAATGTCGCCGCGCTGGGTAACATGGTGCCCCAGCTTCACCTGCATCACATTGTGCGCTTTGAAGGCGACCCGGCCTGGCCGGGGCCGGTGTGGGGCAGGTTGCCAGCGCAAGCCTACAGTACCGATGAACTGGCAGCTGTAACCGCCAGGCTGGAGCCGGTTATCAGGGAACTTGAATCGGGGAACTAGTGTCCCGTCTGGCTATTTCCGGCGGGCGGCACGGGCCAGGGTCTGTGAACCAAGGAGGATCATCCGCAGTTCCTTCTTCAGCTTTGCCTTCAGTTCCTCCTTTTCTTTCGGCGTGGCATCCAGTGCCTCTGCGCCCTGGTTGAAAACCAATGTCACCATGGCCTCCGCCACCAGCCGGGCTTCGCTCAGGGGCTTTCCCTGCTGTTGCGCGAACCGGTTCAGATCGTCTGCCAGTTCGGTCACTACATGGTCTATTTCTGCCTTGATCGCGGTGCGAAACGGCTTTGATACACCTGTTTTTTCCCGCAGCATCAGCCGCAGAAGGTTGGTGTTGTTGTCCAGATATTCAATGAACGTGTCCACCGACGTGCTGATAGCACTACCATCCCGCGCAATCCGCTTGCGGGCCTGGCGCATCAGTTGCCGCAGGGCCACGCCACCTTCATCGACCAGTGCCAACCCCAGTTCGTCCAGTTCGGTAAAGTGCCGGTAGAAGGAGGTGGGCGCTATACCAGCCCCCCGTGCCACTTCCCGCAGGCTCAGGCTGCCAAAGCCCCGGTCTTCACTCAACTGGTCGAGGGCGGCATCCATCAGGGCACGGCGAGTGCGGAGTTTCTGTTCGGCTCGGGCTGACAAGGGCGGCTCCAGGGGTTGGTAAAGCCGCCTAGTTTAGCGGTCAAACGTTTTACCGTCACCCACCGTAACGGAAGCCTGATTTTCACAGCCATTGTGTTTATAATGGGCCGCTTTTCCAGTATCGTCGCCAGTCAATTTTAGCGGTCGGAACACATTACACATAACGGGAACCGGTATGCGCAGTCATTATTGCGGTGGAATCAACGAATCTCACATCGATCAGGAAGTCACTCTTTGCGGTTGGGTCCACCGTCGCCGCGACCATGGGGGCGTTATCTTTCTGGACCTGCGTGACCGGGATGGCATTTCCCAGGTGGTGTTCGATCCCGATACCCCCGAAAGCTTTTTCCTGGCGGAGAAAGTCCGCAGTGAGTTCGTTATTCAGGTAACCGGCCGTGTGCGCCGTCGTCCTGCAGGTACTGAAAACAACAATATGCCTACCGGCCAGGTGGAACTGCTGGGCAAGCAGATGAACATCCTCAACTCCGCAGCAACGCCACCGTTTCCGCTGGATGAACACGTGGATGTGGGTGAGGATGTTCGCCTCAGGTACCGCTTTGTGGATCTGCGCCGCCCGGAAATGCTGAACCGCCTGCGCTTCCGCTCCAGGGTTACCAGCTATATCCGCAACTTTCTGGACAGCAACGGCTTCATGGACGTGGAAACCCCGATCCTGACCCGTGCCACGCCTGAAGGTGCGCGTGACTATCTGGTTCCCAGCCGCACCCACGAAGGGTCCTTCTTTGCGCTGCCCCAGTCGCCACAGCTGTTCAAGCAGTTGTTGATGGTGTCCGGCGTTGACCGTTACTACCAGATTGCCAAGTGTTTCCGCGACGAGGACCTGCGGGCTGATCGCCAACCCGAATTTACCCAGGTGGATGTGGAAGCCTCGTTCATTGACGAGGAAACACTGATGAGCCTGAACGAGGACATGATTCGTTCGCTGTTCCGGGATGTGCTGGAGGTGGATCTTCCAAAATTCCCGTGCATGCCGTACTCAGAGGCCATGCATCGTTACGGCAGCGACAAACCGGACCTGCGTATCCCGCTGGAACTGGTTGACGTCGGTGATCTGGTTGCCGGCGTGGATTTCAAGGTATTCGCCGGCCCGGCCAATGATCCCAAGGGTCGCGTCGCTGCCCTGCGGGTTCCCAGAGGTGGCGGGCTGACCCGCAAGCAGATCGATGACTACACAAAGTATGTGGGTATCTATGGCGCCAGGGGCTTGGCCTATATCAAGGTCAACGACCTGTCCAAAGGTGTTGAAGGCCTGCAGTCACCGATCATCAAGTTCCTGGGTGATGACATTGCCCTGGCTGTGATCGAGCGCGCTGCTGCCGAGGATGGCGATATCGTGTTCTTCGGCGCGGACCGGACCAGCGTCGTCAACGAAGCCCTGGGTGCGCTGCGCATCAAGGTCGGCCACGACCTGAACATGCTGACCTCAGAGTGGGCGCCACTATGGGTTGTGGATTTCCCGATGTTCGAGGAAACCTCCGACGGTGGCCTGACCGCCATTCACCATCCATTTACCGCACCCTCCTGTTCCGCTGCGGAACTCGAAGCCTCGCCGGCAACCGCCTTGTCCCGTGCCTACGACATGGTATTGAACGGCACCGAACTGGGTGGCGGCTCCATCCGTATTCATGACGAAAAGATGCAGGAGAGCGTGTTCCGCACTCTGGGCATCGGCCACGAAGAGGCCCGTGCCAAGTTCGGGTTCCTGCTGGATGCCCTCAAGTACGGTTGCCCTCCCCATGGTGGCCTGGCCTTCGGCCTTGACCGCCTGATCATGCTGATGACCGGTGCCAGCTCCATCCGCGACGTGATTGCGTTCCCGAAAACCCAGAGCGCTACCTGCCTGATGACCCAGGCACCCGGGGAAGTGGACGAAAAGCAGTTGCGCGAGCTTCATATCCGCCGCCGCAAACCGGCGGCCAAGCCTGGCGAGGGTAGTGAAGAGACTTCAGGAAACATGTAAAGCGGCGCAGGATGCAGCGTGTCTATAATCATGGGCGTCGACCCCGGCTCACGGATCACCGGTTATGGGATTATCCGTGCCGAAGGCCGGGTGATCGAGTACATTGACAGCGGTTGTATCCGGGTCGGTGAAAAACCCATGGCGGAACGCCTGCAGACGATCTTTCACAGCCTGGCGACGTTGATTGGCGAATACCGGCCCGGCGAGTTCGCCATCGAACAGGTGTTCATGGCCCGCAATCCGGATTCGGCGCTGAAGCTGGGGCAGGCCAGAGGCGCGGCCATTGTTGCGGCCGCCAACAGCGGGCTGGAGGTTCACGAATACTCCGCCCGTCAGGTCAAGCAGTCGGTGGTAGGCAAGGGCGGGGCCGACAAGGCCCAGGTGCAGCACATGGTGCAGGTGTTGCTGGCGCTGTCCCGCAAGCCCCAGGAGGATGCGGCTGACGCGCTGGGCATTGCGCTTTGTCATGCCCATATGAGCCAGAGTATGGCACGGTTGGCGACCGGCGGCGGTGGCAAGGTGCGCAATAACCGCGTCAGAAGGCAATAACCGGCTCATTGAAGTCCAGATTGAAGTCGAGGGAGAAACCCGTTGATTGGTCGTATCCGAGGCATCCTGATCGAGAAATCCCCCGCCCAGGCACTGGTAGAATGCGCCGGGCTGGGCTACGAAGTCGATATTCCCTACACCACGTTTTTCAACCTGCCTGAAACCGGTGATGAACTGGTTCTCCATACCCATTTTGTGGTTCGCGAAGATGCCCAGAGCCTGTATGGCTTTTCCTCCCGCCTTGACCGTGACCTGTTCCGTTTACTGATCAGGGTGAACGGCGTTGGCCCCAAACTTGCCGCGGGCATCCTGTCGGGTCTGGATGCCCGGCAGTTTATCCGCTGTGTGGAAGCCCGTGATGCCAACGCCCTGGTGAAGCTCCCGGGTGTTGGAAAGAAAACCGCTGAGCGACTGCTTATTGAAATGACGGATCGTATAGGGCAACTTGAGGGGCAGTTTACACCCGGGTCGCCTAACGCCACGGTCAGCGCAGGTACCCCCGGGGCCGGAACAGCAATGGTTCATCATCCGGCGGAAGAGGCAGAGGCTGCGCTGATTGCTCTGGGCTACAAGCCTCAGGAGGCATCAAAGGCCATCAGCAAGGTTGCTGAGGACGGAATGTCCAGCCAGGAGCTGATCCGGCTGGCACTGCGAAGCATGATCCCTGCCAGTTAACAGCGCCATAACAGGCGGTCTGGCGCCTATTGTGTAGAGAGCGTAACGTGACAGCGAAAAAACGGTTTGTACAATTGGGCATCATCAACCCGAGACGAGTGTACAGGCATGGTGTTGATTCCCTCTGAGCGGGTAGTTGAATGATTGAGTCGGATCGCCTGATCACAGCCCAGGCCGGACAATACGAAGAAGTCCAGGACCGTGCCATCCGTCCGGGCGTACTGGCCGATTACGTTGGCCAGCCGGCCGTGCGCGAACAGATGGAAATTTTCATCGCCGCAGCACGGGGGCGGCAGGAAGCGCTGGACCACGTACTTATCTTCGGCCCGCCCGGCCTGGGCAAGACCACTCTCGCCAACATCATCGCCAACGAAATGGGGGTCTCCATCAAGACGACCTCCGGGCCGGTGCTGGAAAAGGCCGGTGACCTGGCGGCCATGCTCACCAATCTTGAAGAAGGCGATGTGCTCTTTATCGATGAAATCCATCGCCTCAGTGCCGCCGTGGAGGAAGTGCTCTATCCGGCCATGGAAGACTACCAGCTGGACATCATGATCGGAGAGGGTCCGGCGGCACGCTCCATCAAGCTGGATCTGCCACCATTCACCCTGGTGGGGGCCACGACCAGAGCCGGTTTGCTGACATCACCGTTGCGGGATCGCTTTGGCATTGTCCAGCGCCTGGAGTTCTACAACACCGGGGATCTGACCGATATCATTCTGCGTTCCGCACGCCTGTCGTCTGTCACCATTGATAACACCGGGGCTTATGAAATTGCCCGCCGTTCCCGGGGTACACCCCGTATTGCCAACCGTCTGCTGAGACGGGTGCGTGACTTTGCCGAGGTAAAGGCGGATGGTTGCATCAGTGAATCCATCGCCGACCAGGCCCTGAACATGCTGAAAGTGGATGCGCTCGGGTTTGACCACATGGACCGGCGCTTGCTTCTGGCGATGATTGAAAAGTTCGATGGCGGGCCGGTAGGCGTGGAGAGCCTGGCCGCTGCGATCAGTGAAGAGCGGGGCACCATCGAGGATGTACTGGAACCTTTCCTGATCCAGCAGGGCTATATGGTGCGGACGCCCCGTGGCCGCATGGTTACCTCTAACGCCTACCAGCATTTTGGCGTGGTGCGGTCTGCTCCGGAAGGGGAGGACCTTTTTGACTGAGCGCTATGAGCCATTCTTCGGCCTGCCGGTCCGGGTTTATATTGAAGATACCGATGCCGGCGGTATTGTGTACCATGCCACGTACCTGAATTACATGGAGCGGGCCCGGACAGAATGGGTGCGCAGCCGCGGTGTCGGCCTGCGAGCCGGGCTTGCAGATAATGTCAGTTATGTAGTGCAGCGGTTGTCCATTCATTACGGCGCGCCGGCAAGGCTGGACGACGAGTTGCGGGTAACGGCGGAACCGGTGGCTTTCGGCCGGGTATGGATGGATTTCCGGCAGCAGGTCGTCCGGATTCCGGACGAGGTTGTGCTGGCGTCCGCAGATGTTCGTGTGGCCTGTATTGCACTTGACTCAGGCAGGCCGCGGCGGCTGCCCGCCAATATGCTGGAGTTGCTGGAAAGCGACCGGAAAACCAATTCACACGTGAAATAATCCAGGAGTAAAAGGTGGAGTCAGAACTTTCTGTTTGGTATCTCGTCGCCAATGCCGGCGTACTGGTCCAATTGGTCATGCTGCTACTTGCGCTGGCTTCCATTGTTTCCTGGGCGCTTATCTTCCAGCGCCTGCAGGTCTTTCGCAAAGCGAAGCAGGCGCAGAATGCCTTTGAGGAGCGGTTCTGGTCCGGCATGGACCTGGGGCAGCTGTACCGCGAGGTGAACAGCGATCCCACCCCGTTTTCCGGCATGGAATCGCTTTTTCGTGCAGGCTTCAAGGAGTTCTCCCGCCTGCGCCAGCAAAGCCGTGATGCCGATGCGGTCATGGAGGGCACCCAGCGTGCCATGCGGGTGGCATTTTCACGGGAGCAGGAAAGGCTGGAAATGCACTTGCCGTTCCTGGCAACGGTTGGCTCCACCAGTCCGTACATAGGCCTGTTCGGCACCGTCTGGGGCATCATGAATTCATTCCGCGGGCTGGCGCAGGTACAGCAGGCCACCCTGGCGACAGTGGCGCCGGGTATTTCCGAGGCGCTGATCGCCACCGCCATGGGCCTGTTCGCAGCCATTCCGGCCGTTATCGCCTACAACCGCTTCTCGTCAATTTCGGACGCATTGCTGAAGAACTATGAAACCTTTGCCGAGGAGTTTTCCAGCATTCTCCATCGCCGGGTGCATAACAGTGAGCAACCGGCTACATGATGGGTGTGGTTAGCAACAGACAGACAATCGGGAGTGCAGGAACATGAAAGGCATGGGAATGATGCCGGCAAACCGCCGCAAGCCGATGTCGGAAATCAACGTTGTGCCCTATATCGACGTCATGCTGGTGTTGTTGATCATCTTCATGGTGACCGCGCCGATGTTGGTGCAGGGCGTCAAGGTGGATCTGCCGGAGACAACCTCTGAGCCGATCCAGTCCGACAAGAACGTGGAATCCATTGTGGTGTCGGTGGACAGCAATGGCGCCTATTTCATGGACGTCGGGGACGAAAGCAGTGATCCGATGTCACTGGGTGATATTCGTGAGCGGATATCGAAAATCCTGTCCCAGCGTACCGACCGTGAAGTGCTGGTGCGGGGTGACGAGCACGTGGAATACGGTACGGTGGTGCGTTTGATGTCCCAGTTGCAGGCGGCGGGAGCGACCAACGTGGGTCTGATTACCGAAGCACAAACCAACGATGAGTGAGTACAGGGCGGGCAGGTTTTTGTGAGAGGTCATGAGCGCGATGTAACCACTACCGGGCAGCTACCCTGGAAGTCGCCTGTTGTAATGTCGGTTCTTATGCACGGGCTGATTCTGGGGGTTGCGCTGGCGGGCTGGTCGTGGTCCTCGCCCAGTGACGAGCCTCAGCCACCCAGTATCTCTGCGCGTCTGGTTACCCAGAACGAGCCGGAGCCCAGCCCTGTCATCGAGCCGGTAGACCAGCCCGACCGGGATGAAGAGCGCCGGCAGGAGGAAGAGGAAAAGCAGCGGCAGCAGGAAGAGGCCCGGCGTCAGCAGGCCGAGGAAGAGCAGCGTGCACGTGAAGAGGCGCGCCGCATCCAGCAGGAAAAGGAACGTGAAGAGCGCCAGCGCCAGGAAGAGGCAGCAGAGCGCGAGCGGGAGCAGCAGCGAAAGGCAGAAGAAGAGGCCGCCCGTCAGAAAGCCGAGGCCGAAGCCAAAGAGCGTGCGCGACAAAAAGCCGCGGAAGAGAAGCGGCGCCAGGAAGAAGCTGCCCGCAAGGCCGCCGAGGAAAAACGTCGGGCCGAGGAACAACGCAGGCAGGAAGAAGCAGAGCGCAGGGCCCGGGAAGAGCAGGAGCGGCTGGAAGCGGAGCGTAAGCGCCAGGAGCGTGAGCGCCGCCTGAAAGAGCAGCAGCTGGAAGCCTTGGCGGCAGAAGCAGAGCGTGAACGTGCAACTGAGGAAAGGCGGCGTCGTGAGGCGGCGGCAGCCAAGGCCAGAGAGGTCCAGATGTTGTCGGAAAGCCAGAAATACCAGGCGCTGATACGCGAGCGTCTGAGCCAGGCCTGGTACCCACCGTCGTCGGCAACAGAGGAAATGACCGCCAGGTTGCAGATTACCCTGCTACCCACGGGTGAACTTGCTTCGGTTAAACTTGTCTCCAGCAGTGGTAATACAGCATTTGATAACTCGGCACTGGGGGCCGTGAAATCGCTGAGCCGGTACCCGGTCCCGGATGAACGTGACACATTTGAACGCTATTTCCGCCAGTTTACGATTGAGTTCAATCCCCGGCGGTTGAGATAAAGGACGATGGGAGCACAGATGACGAACCGGACAAAGACAGGCACAGGACTCCCGCGAGCGGCAATGGCGTGGCTGTTGATGATTGCCGTGATGGTTGCAGGCACCCCTGCCAGCGCCGAATTGCTGATACGCATTACCGAGGGAGCGGACTCTGCCATTCCGGTGGCCGTGGTTCCGTTTTCCGAATCCGGCAACCTGCCATCGGGTGACAAGGTGAGCAGCATCGTGCGGGACGATCTCACCATGAGCGGTGAGTTCAGGCCGCTGCCTCCCGAAAAAATGCTCAGCCTTCCTTCCGAGGGCGCCGAGGTCTATTTCCGCGACTGGCGACTGCTGGGCCAGCGTTATGTTCTGGTCGGTCAACTGGAGCGCAAGGGCGACAGGATTGAGGCCCGCTACGAATTATTCGATGTTAACCGCGAACAGCGGATTATGGGTGCAACGGCGTCTTCATCGATCAACAGTGCCAGGAGCCTTGCCCACCATATCAGTGACAAGGTCTACGAAGCGATCACCGGTGTGCCTGGTGCGTTTTCCACCAAGCTTGCCTACATCACGCTGCAGCGTTCCGGTGGCCAATCGGTGTATCGCCTGCAGGTCAGTGACGTGGATGGCAAGCGGGCAAGGGTGCGGCTGGAAAGTGACGAACCGATTCTTTCACCGGCATGGTCACCGGATGGCAGGAAACTCGCTTATGTGTCCTTCGAGACTGGCAAGCCGGCGATTTACATCCATGAACTGGCTTCCGGCGATCGCACCCGTATTGCCGACTTCCCCGGCCTGAATTCGGCACCGGCGTTTTCACATGACGGCCGGTCACTGCTGATGACCCTGTCGAAGGACGGCAATGCTGAAATCTATAAAATGGATATTCAAAGCGGCTCGCTCAAGAGACTGACCAACCACTGGTCCATCGATACAGAGCCAGTCTGGGATCATACCGGCGAGGGGTTCTTCTTCACCTCTGACCGCTCCGGCGGGCCCCAGATCTATCATAAGACCAGTGAGAACGCGGCGCCCCGGCGGATTACTTTTGGCAGCCGTTATAACGCCAGACCCCGTCCCGACAATGATGGTGAGTATGTCTATTATGTACATCAGCGGGACAGTTCGTTCCACATCGCCAGGACCAATCTGCAGACCGAGGAGGAGACAGTCCTCACCCGCACCGGGTCCGACGAATCGCCCAGCGTCTCACCGAATGGCCGGATGGTGATCTATGCCACAAAGAAGGGTGGCAACAGTGTACTAACTGTAATTGCCGCGGACGGCGGCGCAGCCTATAGTCTGCCGTCCTCGGAGGGTGAAGTGCGCGATCCGGCGTGGTCGCCGATCGTTCGGTAAACCGGAACTCCGGACCCAGCAGATTCGTCCGTATTCAAGTACAACAGACTGTCAAAAAGGAAGGAAGTGATTATGAAAGTAACAGCTCACCACAAGTTGTTTGCCATGGTGTTATCCCTGGGACTGATCGCCGGGTGTAGCAGTATCGGTGATACCACTGAAGATGACGCCTACGGCGCTGACTCTGATGTGTCTGCCGTAGATCAGGATGGCGGCAGCACCGTTTATGGCGGTGACGATGAGGGCGGCGTGTCGTCATCGGAGATGACCGAAGAACAGCGCCGTGAAGCCGAAGCCCGTGCCGAGCAGGCGGAACGGGAAGCAATGCGGGATATCACCACCTTCTACTTTGACTTCGACACTGCTGAAATCAAGCCTGAAGCCCGCGATGTGCTGGTTGCCCATGCCCGCTACCTGCAGGCAAACCCCGACCAGGACGTGCGCATTGAAGGCCATGCCGACGAGCGCGGTACCAAGGAATACAACCTTGCTCTGGGTGAGCGTCGCGCCAACGCCATTGAGCGTTTCCTGATTGTGAACGGTGCATCCCGTGGCCAGACCGAAACCGTCAGCTACGGTGAAGAAAAGCCGGCTGTAATGGGTTCCGATGAAAGTGCCTGGGCCCAGAACCGTCGTGTTGAACTTGTTTTCCAGTAACAGGCGAACTCCATGAGACATCTGCTCATGGCGGCAGTGCTGCTCCCGCTGGCCTTCGGGCCGGCGGGTAGTGCTCTGGCGCAATCCGTTTCCCCGGCTTTCCAGGATAATTCGTCGGAAGCCGGGCGCAAGGCCGGTAACAGCCAGGCCAATGCCGAGCTGTTCTACATGATCCAGCAATTGCAGGGCGAGATTCGCCGGTTGCAGGGGCGTGTTGAAGAACAGCAAAACCTGATTGACCGCCTGACCAGGCAGGCGCGGGATCGCTATATCGATCTCGATCAGCGCATCCTGAAACTTTCCGAGAAAGTGGCTGAGGCACCGGCGAGCAGCCCGGAGGCCACTGATTCGGACGCAGAAGGGAATGGTTCAGCGGTAAAAACCAGGATCTACCGTCAACCCTCGGATGAGGAACGTAGCGCCTATCAGGAGATCCAGACCCTGATTCATCAGGAAAAGAACTACGACCAGGCTATAAACGGGTTGTATGACTTTATCGATGAGTACGAGGAGGGGGATCTCACTGTCAACGCCTATTACTGGCTGGGCGAGGTGTATCTTGTCGAGGATCAGCTTGAGCAGGCACGGCAGGCGTTCACCATCGTTGCCACCCGTTACAAAGATCATCGCAAGGCCCCGGACGCTGTCTACAAGCTGGGCGTCACACTGGATCGGCTTGGCAACAAGGATCAGGCCCGTTCACGTATGGAAACGGTGATCGAGGATTATCCGGGCACCCGTGCCGCCGAGCTGGCACAGAACTATTTGGATTCCGGCAGCAGCTGATCGTTGTTGACGGGAAGAATGTTGAGAAACCTGGGAATTAGGGGTTGATCGGCGCTGAAAAATCATTACTATATGCGCCTCGTTTGGGTCGTTAGCTCAGTTGGTAGAGCAGTTGGCTTTTAACCAATTGGTCGAAGGTTCGAATCCTTCACGACCCACCAAATTGCGAACAAAGCGGTGGGACTATTTCATCGGTTGGTTCCGGGTCCGGAAACGGGCTGGTAGTTGCGGGTCGTTAGCTCAGTTGGTAGAGCAGTTGGCTTTTAACCAATTGGTCGAAGGTTCGAATCCTTCACGACCCACCAATAAGACAGTCAGCATGCTGCTTTCTGTTGAAAAAAGAGCCCGTGGCTTAAAAAAGAGCCTCAGGGCTCTTTTTTTTTGGCTATACGGTCATACATCTGTACAAAGGGAGCGTAATCGACCCCAGGTGATATACTCCCCACGTTAACGCAATACAGAGATGCAGTGATGACACGAGGTGAAGACCGTATTCTGGTTCAGGAGCACCTGGCACACCAGGCTGAGCCCAAGAGTCTGAGTGAGGCGGAAAAAGCCGATCTTGAATCCCGTATCCGGGCCGCCCTGAAAGCCCGGGATGCGGTGCTCGTTGCCCATTATTACACGGACCCCGACATTCAGCGCCTGGCAGAGGAAACCGGTGGCTGCGTAGCGGATTCCCTTGAAATGGCCCGGTTCGGCAATCAGCACAAGGCATCAACGGTTGTTGTTGCCGGCGTTCGCTTCATGGGCGAGACCGCGAAAATTCTCAACCCCGAAAAACGGGTGTTGATGCCAACCCTGGAGGCCACCTGCTCCCTGGATATTGGTTGCCCGGCCGATGAGTTTGCGGATTTCTGTGATCAGCACCCGGACAGGACTGTGGTGGTGTACGCCAATACCTCTGCGGCAGTGAAGGCGAGAGCCGACTGGGTAGTCACCTCCAGTTGTGCCCAGGCCATCGTGGAGTCACTGGACGCCCGTGGCGAGAAAATTCTCTGGGCGCCCGACAAGCATCTCGGACATTATGTCCAGAAGACGACGGGAGCGGATGTGCTGCTGTGGGATGGTTCCTGCATCGTGCACGAAGAGTTCAAGTACCGCGGCCTGGAAGATCTTCAGGCGCTGTATCCGGATGCCGCAGTGCTGGTTCATCCGGAGTCCCCGGATGCAGTGGTGGAAATGGCCGATGTGGTGGGTTCCACTTCACAACTGATCCACGCGGTACAGACGTTGCCCAACGAGCAGTTTATCGTGGCCACTGACAACGGCATCTTCTACAAGATGCAGCAGCTGGCGCCCAACAAGACCCTTATCGAGGCCCCTACGGCAGGAAACGGCGCTACCTGCCGAAGCTGTGCCCATTGTCCGTGGATGGCCATGAACGGCCTGGAGAACCTGTTGTCAGTGATCGAAAACGGCGACCAGGAAGTCCATGTCGACCCCGAACTGCGGGAACAGGCTCTCAGGCCCCTTCAGCGGATGCTGGATTTCACCGCCAACATGAACCTGAAGGCCGCCGGCAACGCCTGAGCCTGGCTTCGCTGCGCAACGCCCGGGCCTAGCTGCGCTGCTGGTTGAGCCTGGCCGAAACCTGGGAAAGCCGCTCGGTGACTGCCTGTCTCAGCGGAGCGCCGGCGGGAAGCCGCTCCTGAGCCTGGCGCAGCTGGCGCTGGGCAGACTCCAGGTCTCCCATCAGAATGTCGTGCTCGGCACGGGCCCGGTGCACACCGACAATGTTCCGGGCCATCCCTTCGGCTTCTGCCAGCCGCAGCCACAGATGTTCCTTTTGCGGTAACTCCCTTGTCAGCCGGTTCAGGTATTCTGCCGCCCGCTCGCCATTGCCGGCCTCGATTTCCACCCGTGCCAGCATATCGGTAATCGGGTAGTTACCCGGGTTACGGTCCAGTGCCTCGCGCATCAGGTCGCGGGCCTCGTCGAGCCGGCCCTGTTCAACCATGGTCTCGGCAAGAGTGACCAGGTAGGTGATTCGCCCCGGTGAGCTCTCAAGCAGTCTTTCCAGCTCGCTGATTGCGTCGTTGTAGTTTCCGCTGCGCAGCAGGGCCACTGCGAGCCCGTAGCGGACGGCATCGGGTTTCTCGGTATCCGGACGTTCAAGGTAGTCCCGGAAAGTTGCCACAGCGACCTGTGGCGACTTTGCGTACCGCACCTGCAGCCGGGAGCGGATCAGGTGATATTCCTGGGCGTCAGCGACATCCCGTCGGGGGTATTGTTCGGCACGGTTACGGGTATCGGAAACGCGGCTCTGGGTGAGCGGGTGCGTAGACAGGTATTCCGGAACCCGGTTTCCCTGAAGCCGGTTCTGGCGCATCATGATTTCGAACATTTCCGGCATCCCCCTTGGATCCATGCCCGAATCAGCCAGTATCTCCATGCCCACACGGTCGGCTTCCTGCTCGTTGGCGCGGCTGTAGGCAAGCATATTCTGTATCGCCAGTGCCTGGGTGCCGGCAATGGCGGCAATTCCGATGTCCGACTGGGTCACTGCCGACAGCACAATGCCTGCGATCATGCCGGCAATCGTCAGAGGCGCGCTGGTTTCCTGCTGTTCAAGGCGGCGGGCGAAATGGCGCTGGCTGAGGTGTGCTAGTTCGTGGGCCAGCACGGAAGCGAACTGTTGCTCGCTGCTGGCATTCAGGAACAGCCCCCCGTTGACGCCGACAATGTTACCGGGGACCGCAAAGGCGTTGATGTCCGGGCTGTCGATAATGGCCAGGGTCAGGTCGCTGCTGGCAAGGGGTGCCGACGGAACCAGCCGGTAAATAACCGAGCTCAGGTAATCGTAGACCAGCGGGTCGGTGATCTGCGGCGCCGACCGGCGGATCGACATCATGACCTGGCGGCCGATATCGGCTTCCTGCTGGCCGGAAATCAGCCCGCCGCCGGCACCGCCAATCGAGGGCAGGGTGCTGTCCGGCCCTTGCGCCAGCGTTTTACCCGGCAATGCCGTTACCAGTAGCACCAGGATGAGTGCCAGTACTCCCTGCCAGGTCGCAGAGCTTCTATCTGTTAGGGTCATGGATGGGCGGTGTCCCTCTTCATATGATTTCATCAGACAGTATTGTGCCACTGAAAGTTCGTTCCTGCGTGGCCTGATACGATTGTGATGCATTAAAGTAACACTGTCGGCATAATGCCGGCTCTTCTTTTGACCTGACGGGTACCTGGTTGTCATGGCTGAGCGAACACTGGATGCATCGGGGCTCCGCTGCCCCATGCCGTTACTGAAGACCAAGCTTGAACTGAACAGCATGGCCCCCGGCCAGGAGCTGGAAGTGATAGCAACCGATGCGGGGTCGGCCCGGGATATCCCTGCGTTTCTCAGGTTGTCCTGCCATGAGCTGGTCAGTTCATCCGAACAGGGTGGCTGCTTCACCTTTGTGATAAAGTGCGGCGGCTAAGCCTGCTGTGGTGACTGTTCGGAGTCGTTGATGATCAGAATTTTACGTGGCCTGGCCCACAAATACTTCTCGGATGAAGAAGCCGTCATTCTTTTCCTGCTGATCCTGGCAGGCGTCGTCTTCGTGATTCTTTTTGGCTCGATGCTGGCTCCTGCCATTGCCGCGGTCATTGTTGCGTTCATCCTGCAGGGGCTTGTCACCAAGCTTAACCGGCTGGGGGTGCCTGAGATTGTCTCCATCATTGGTGTATTCCTGATTTTCCTTGGCGTGCTGATTGGCTTCCTGTTCGGCCTTCTGCCCCTGATCTGGTCCCAGGTGACCTCTCTTGCCGGTGAAGCGCCCCGGATTTTCCGGGAAATGCAGTCCTACCTGGAAGTCCTGCCCGAGCAGTATCCGACACTGATCTCCATGGAGGGCGTCAATGCCATCTATAACCAGGTGACCACTGAAGCCGGCCGCATGACCCAGTGGCTGGTGTCGTTTTCACTGGAGAGTATTCCGGACCTGGTGGCACTGCTGATCTACATGGTGCTGTTACCCATCCTGGTTTTCTTTTTCCTCAAGGACCGCCGTATCCTGCTGGGCGCGATCTCCCGTATGCTGCCGTCACAGCGCCCGATGATGCTCAGGATCTGGCATGAGGTAAACCTGCAGTGTGCCAACTATGTCCGGGGCAAGGCGGTGGAGATTCTCATTGTCGGCGGAGTCACCTATGTGTCGTTCAAGCTGCTGGGCATGCCCTATGCGGCCCTGCTGTCTCTCATGGTCGGCCTGAGTGTGGTTATTCCCTACATTGGCGCTGCCGTTGTCACCATACCGGTGGGCATGATCGCGCTGTTTGCGTTTGGCTGGGGCAGCGAGTTCATCTGGGTCATGGTGGTCTACGGCGTTATCCAGGCGCTGGACGGTAATGTTCTGGTACCGTTATTGTTCTCGGAAGTGAACAACCTTCACCCGGTGGCCATTATCATCGCGGTTCTCTTCTTCGGTGGTATCTGGGGTCTGTGGGGTGTTTTCTTCGCCATTCCCCTGGCTACAATGCTCAAGGCAATATTCTCGGCCTGGCCGGTGAAGGATAAGCAGACATCGACATGACATCTCCTTTAATTCCCTTGTGTCAGTGGGTGCCCAACATTACCATATTGTTTTTTATTCGTACGGAGCTTTTATGATTACGGGTAGCCTTGTCGCACTGGTCACGCCCATGCACACCGATGGCAGCATCCATTGGGAGGATCTCGATAAGCTGGTGGACTTCCATCTGGACAACGGAACAGATGGCATCGTGGCCGTGGGTACGACGGGTGAATCCGCAACGCTGGACCCGGACGAGCACATGCGGGTTATCGGCCACATCATAAAGCGAGTCGACGGCCGTATCCCGGTTATCGCCGGCACCGGCGGCAACAGTACCCGCGAAGCCATAGAGCTGACCCAGGAAGCCCACAAGCTGGGTGCGGACGCCTGCCTGCTGGTGGTGCCGTATTACAACAAGCCGACACAGGAAGGCCTGTACCGTCACTTCAGGACGATCGCCGAAGCTGTCCCGGTGAACCAGATCCTGTACAACGTGCCCGGCCGGACTGCATGCGACATGCTGAATGAAACCGTCGAGCGCCTGGCAGACATACCCAACATCATCGGCATCAAGGACGCCACCGGCAATATTCCCCGTGGTGCCGAGCTGGTAGAAGCGGTCAAGGGTCGGCTGGTGGTCTACTCCGGCGACGACGCGACTGCAGCAGGCCTGATGCTGGCCGGTGGCAAGGGTAATGTCTCGGTCACTGCGAACGTCGCACCCGGCGCCATGGCGGCACTGTGTAAAGCCGCTATCGAAGGTGATCAGGAGCAGACAGACAGGCTCAATGAATTGCTGATGCCATTGAATCGCAAGCTCTTTCTCGAAGCGAATCCTATTCCTGTCAAGTGGGCTCTGCATCGCATGGGCATGATCGGAGAGGGCATTCGCCTGCCGCTTACCCCGCTGAGCGACAAGTTCCACGATGAAGTGGAAGAAGCACTGAGAGCCTCTGGCGTACTCTGAGTCGGGCTGTATTATCTATCGTAACTGGAGTCGCCTGATGGCGTTTACGTTGAGGACAGAAAACATAACAACCGCACATCTCATCAGGCCCCTTGCGGGCCTGATGCTTGTTTTGGCCATCGCCGGCTGCAGCTTTATCGAAGACCGTTCCGAGCGCTATGTTGACGAGCCCGAGGGCGAGCCGCTGGAGCTGCCGCAAACCGCGGATGAAGGCAAGTTCGCACCGGTGATGCCGATCCGTGAAATCAGTGCGGCGGATTCCGGCCGCATGTACCCTGACAGCATCCCCAATCCTCCCGATATGACCTCGGATATCCTTGACGAAAATTACGTCATTGAGGAACTCGGCGGCCAGGTGTGGCTGCTGGTGAATGACGTTCCCGGCCGGCTGTGGCCTGCAGTGACCGCCTACATGAATGAAAACGGGCTTGGGGTTGCCTATGACAGTCCCCAGCTCGGCCTGATCCAGAGCGAACTGGTGAACTTCAGTAAACAGGCGAGGGAACTGCTGGACCTGCCCGACACTCCCGCCGGCGAAGAGGCCAGGATTGTTGTGCAGGCCCGGATTGCACCGGGTGTGCGGCGAAAGACCAGCGAAATCCGGTTCCGTACCTTTGAGGTGGAAGATGACCCTGACCAGTTGCTTCCCTGGAACGGGCAGGACGAGCGCACTACCGAGCAGCTGGAGACCAGCAGACTGTTACTGAACGATCTGGCCGACTATCTGCGTAATCGTGAAGACAGCAAATCATACTCCCGTGCCGCTTTGGGCATGGTCAGTGAACCTCTGGTCCGTTTGGTTTCAGATAACCAGACGCCGCAGCGGATTGTCATGGACCTCGATTACGGCCGCGCCTGGTCAGAAGTGCGCCGTTCACTGGATGAAGCCGGCATCCCGGTGGTGGATCTGAACCGTGAAGAGGGCTATTTCTTCGTGGATTTCCGCCCTGAATCAGAGCGCGAATCCGGCTGGTTCAGCTGGTTCTCTGACGACCCCGAGCCTGAACACACCTTTGATGTGCGGCTTGACCAGAGCGACGGAGAAATTGTGGTAACAGTTGCCCGTGCCAGTGATTATTCCGGCGAGGATCGCTCTGCCGAGCTGCTTTCCGAACTGTTCGAATACCTTTACTAATGTGATCAGTGCCCGCCCGGTGCGGGCACTGCCGGAGACCCCAGATGGAAAAGCGTGAAGAACTTTACGCAGGCAAGGCCAAGTCTGTTTACCGAACTGATGATCCTGATCGTTTTGTGATGGTATTTCGCGACGACACCTCCGCGTTTGACGGCGAGAAAAAAGAACAGCTCAACCGCAAGGGCATGGTCAACAACCGCTTTAATGCCTTTATTATGGAGAAGCTGGAAGCTGCCGGCATCCCGACCCACTTCGAAAGCCTGCTGTCGGATACCGAATCCCTGGTCAGGAAGCTGGACATGATCCCGGTGGAATGCGTGGTCCGTAATATCTCTGCCGGAAGCCTGTGCCGCCGCCTGGGTGTGGAAGAGGGGCTGGAACTGAATCCGCCTACCTTTGAGCTGTTCCTGAAAAATGACGCCATGCACGACCCCATGGTCAACGAATCACTGGCAGTCAGTTTTGGCTGGGCCAGGGCTGACGAACTCGCCAGAATGAAGGAACTCACCTATCGGGTGAACGATGTTCTCAAGGCATTGTTTGATGAAGCCGGCATGCTGCTGGTGGACTATAAACTGGAATTCGGCCGCGCTGGCGGTGAGATAGTCCTGGGTGACGAGTTCAGCCCCGATGGCTGCCGTATCTGGGACCGGGAAACCCGCAAAAAGATGGACAAGGACCGTTTTCGTCAGGGCCTGGGCGATGTTATCGAAACCTACGAAGAGGTTGGCCGTCGTCTGGGTATCCGGTTCGACTGATCAGCGAAAGACAAACAAAGTGAAAGACAAACAAACAGAAAAAAGGTGTTTTATGCGTAAACTGATTTTTGCCCTCGGCGGCTCACTGGTTATTGCTGCCCCGCTTGCCTCTGCCGATATTCTCGGTGTCGGTGCCAACATCAGCTACTGGAATTCCGACCTGTCCGGGGAAGCCGGCAAGAACAATGACTTTGTCGACGTTGAAAACGATCTGGATCTGGACAGCGACAGCAACGCCAACCTGAGTGCCTATTTTGAGCATCCGGTGCCGTTACTGCCCAATGTGCGCCTGAATTACACCCGTATCGAGCAGAGTGGGCGGGGGCAATTGTCTACCGGATTTGATGTGGTTCCGGGCGGCGTGGATGTGAATTCCGATCTCGACCTCGATCAGTTTGATGTCACACTTTACTACGAAGTACTCGATAACTGGGTTAATCTGGATCTTGGCCTGACGGCGCGGAATCTGGATGGAGAGTTGATTATTCAGGAAGCAGGGGGCGCGGGAAGTGTCTCTCAGACAGACGTAGACGGCGTCATCCCCATGGGCTACCTGGCAGCCCGTTTTGACCTGCCGTTCTCGGGCGTCTCAGTTGGTGGCGAGGCCAACGTGATCAGCTTTGACGGTGACTCGGTCTATGATTATAACGCCTATGGCCAGTACCAGCTGTCATTGTTACAGCTTCGCGCCGGCTATCGCCAGATGGGCGTTGATTACGAAGACGGCGACGACCGTCTGGATATCGAGCTGGGTGGCCCATTCGTGAGTGCCGGGCTGACCTTCTGAAGGAACAGGGAGAAGAGACTTTGAAAATTCTGGTTACGGGTACGGCGGGCTTTATCGGGTCCCATCTGGCGCATCGGCTGCTTGATCGCGGGGATGAAGTGATCGGCGTGGATAACGTCAATGATTACTACGATCCGACCCTGAAAGAAGCACGTCTTGAGCGCCTGACCTGTAAACCGGGGTTTACCGAAGTACGCAAGGATGTGGCCGACAGGGACGCCATGGAAGCCCTGTTCCGGGAGCACAGGCCGGAACGGGTGGTTCACCTGGCAGCGCAGGCGGGCGTCCGGTATTCGCTGGAAAATCCCCACGCCTATATCGACGCCAACCTGGTGGGCTTCACCAACATCCTCGAGGGCTGTCGCCACAATGACGTAAAGCACCTGGTATATGCCTCCAGCAGCTCGGTCTATGGCGCCAATGAAACCATGCCATTCTCGGTGCACGACAACGTGGACCACCCCCTGAGCCTGTATGCAGCCTCCAAGAAGGCCAATGAGCTGATGGCTCACACCTACAGTCATCTGTACAACATGCCCACCACCGGCCTGCGGTTCTTCACCGTGTACGGCCCCTGGGGGCGGCCTGACATGGCGCTGTTTATCTTTACCAGAAAGATCCTGGCCGGTGAGCCCATTGACGTGTTCAATCACGGCAATCACCGGCGCGACTTCACCTATATCGACGACATCGTAGAAGGGGTTATCCGAACCCTCGACAACGTTGCCACAGCCAACCCCCGGTGGAGCGGAGAAAAGCCCGATCCCGGCACCAGCAAGGCGCCGTACCGCCTGTATAACATTGGCAGTAACAACCCGGTGGAACTGTCCCGCTTCATCGAAATCATCGAAGAGC
This sequence comes from Marinobacter orientalis, assembly GCF_004792665.1. GTDB lineage: Bacteria > Pseudomonadota > Gammaproteobacteria > Pseudomonadales > Oleiphilaceae > Marinobacter > Marinobacter orientalis. The sequence continues at coordinate 288,528 of NZ_SRZX01000002.1, read as the reverse complement.
GCGTCGGCAGGAAGGCGGAGAAAAACCTGTTGCCCCTGCAGCCGGGCGATGTGCCGGCTACCTATGCCAATGTGGACGACCTGATCACCGATGTCGGCTACAAGCCGTCAACTCCGGTGGAGGAGGGCATCGCCCGGTTCGTGGATTGGTATCGGGATTTCTACCAAGTGTGAACAGGGCCAGCAATTGCTGGCCCTTTTGCTATTGATCACCCAGCCATGTGGCAATATCGGGTATGAAGCTGCCTGACTGAACCATTCATTTGAATATGTCCCTGGTAGTGTCGGCGCCAAATAAGTGGCCTTGTCCCTGTTTGCTACAATCATTGATTTTGTGGCCTTAAGGAGTCGCAGTTATGAGTGAAAAAAGCCAGGCGGAGCGCAGTTTGAGAGATCACCTGCTGGTTGAATATACGCGGTTAATGGCCGATGACCAGGAAGCTCTTGAGACGCTTGAGGCACATGCTTTATTGAGTGATGCCGTTGCCGCGAGGGCAACGGACCTGCATCTGGATCCTTTCCCGGATCATTATCGGATCCGGCTCAGGATCGACGGCATTATTGTGGATGTCATCGAGGTCACTTATGACCAGGGCCGGCGACTGGTGAACCAGTTCAAAGCCATGGCTGACCTGCATCCAATCCCTTCTGTAAACTGTGACGAAGGCAGCTTCGTGTTCAGTCTCGATGATACCGACCTGGATCTTCGGGTAACCTCAATCCCTTGTGTATCAGGCGACAAAATGGCGATTCGGGTGCTTTCGCCGCCGGAAAGTGTCCAGAATATCGGAGCTCTGGGAATTCCTGTTGAGGGTGCACAATGGATTCAGCGCTGGATGGACGCTACCGGCGGAATGTTCCTGGTGTCCGGACCTACAGGCAGCGGCAAGACAACCACGCTCTATGCGCTTCTGCATGAGTTGAAGCTGAGCGACAACCATGTCATCACTCTGGAGGAGCCGGTTGAGTATGAAATACCCGGCATCAACCAGATCCAGGTAGACCCGCTTCACGAACTGACCTTTGCATCGGGGACACAGGCGATGCTGCGGCTGGATCCGGATTACGTGCTTATCGGTGAAATACGGGACACGGCTTCTGCAGAGGCTGCCATCAGTGTTGCTACCAGCGGTCGTTCGATGATGGCGACATTGCACAGCCGCGATTCGGTGGGAACTATAACCTCCCTGCGCAATTTGGGGCTGAGTGACTATGAAATCGCTGCCAATCTCGGACTCGTCGCTTCACAGAGGCTGGTTCGTAAGTTGTGCCCCGAATGCCGCATCAAAGGAAAGCCGGATGACGTAGCCCGGCAGTGGCTGCAGGAATGCGGAAAGGAAGTTCCTGAGGAGGTCTGGTTGCCAGCAGGCTGTGCGGCCTGCAACAACCTCGGATTTCGCGGGCGAATCGGAATTTTCGAAGTATGGCAACTGAGCGAGGCTGACTACAGCCGTATCCTGCGCCATGAGGATGAGCACAGTCTTAGACAGGCTCTGGTGGACAGAGGGCAGTCTCTGATGCTGGATGACGGTTTGGTAAAGGCACAGAATGGTGACACAACATTGCGGGAACTGCTCCGCGCGGGCGTGTTGCTGTCCGGCCGGCACAGTGGTCCGGAAGAAGGCTTACGGTCTGGTGGCCGCTGACCTGGCTGCCTTTTTTGATAGCTGTTGCCGGGACTGCCGGCTGGTGATACGGTTTTGCGTTCGCAGTTAAGGAAAATAAGCCCTGTAACACTCACAGAAGCTTTTTTGATGAAATGGAGGGAATATGGATACCCGATCTTTCGGAAATACTGATATTCAGGTGACACCGGTCGGCCTTGGAACCTGGGCGATTGGTGGCTGGATGTGGGGCGGCACAGACGAAGCCCAGTCCATCGACACCATTCACAGAGCCGTCGACAAGGGCATCGGTCTGGTCGATACCGCGCCGGTCTACGGTTTCGGGCGTTCGGAAGAAATTGTGGGCAAAGCCCTGGCAGGCGGTCGGCGCGATAAAGTGGCCCTGGCTACAAAAGTGGCCCTCAACTGGAATGATGATCACGACAAGATCTGGCGTGATTCCACCGCCGCTCGCATAGAGCAGGAGGTTGAGGATTCTCTGAAACGCCTGCAGACAGACCGTATCGATATCTACCAGGTCCACTGGCCAGACCCGAAGACCCCCATGGAAGAGACCGCAAGGGCACTGGAAAAGCTCTATCAGGCGGGGAAGATCCGTGCCATTGGCGTCAGCAACTTCTCTCCCGACCAGATGGATGAGTTCCGCAAGATTGTACCCCTGCACAGTTTGCAGCCGCCGTATAACCTTTTTGAGCGTGATATCGAAAAGGACATCCTTCCATACTGCCGGGAACATGGCATCGCAACCATTACCTACGGTGGTCTGTGCCGTGGTCTGCTGACCGGCAAAATGCGTGAAGATACCGAGTTTACCGGTGACGATCTGCGAAAGAACGACCCCAAATTCCAGGGTGAACGCTATCGCCAATACCTGAATGCTGTGGCTGAACTGGACGCATTTGCCAAAGAGCGCTACCAGAAGAGTGTACTGGCGCTGGCGCTTCGCTGGCTGGTTGATCAGCCGGATGTGACAACAGCGCTGTGGGGTGCAAGAAGGCCTGAGCAACTTGATCCGGTGGAGGACATCGAAGGCTGGTCGCTGGACAAGGAAGCGTTTGAGGCGATCGACGAGATCCTGGACAGATGCATTGATGATCCCGTCGGACCCGAGTTCATGGCGCCGCCGACCAGATAACAGTGTTGCCCGGAGGCCTCCTCCGGGTGACCAGGCAGATCTGAACTGCCAATCATGCCATGTCAAAAACCGGTTTTCGCATAAACCACCTTTTTCTGTTTGTCTGTCGCTGATCAGTCGAACCAAATACCGCGTCGTGTCTCTCCGTTTTTGTGCATATCAATGCAACACGTGTACAATCGCTCGCCAGTGAAAAGTCAGGTTGCAAGATTCTGTTTCCAAAAGTGTTATGTCGGTCACGTTGTAGTTCAATCATTAAGAGTCGGACTGAATAGCCAGCATGAATACACCTCGAATAGCGTTGCTCTCGGAGCAAAAGCCCGCAAAGTTACCAGATGGATGGACGCGTTTCTCAGATTTGTCGGACATTGTGTCGGTGTCTGTATGGGACGTTGTGGTCATCGACCAGCCTTACGAAGTGGCCACGGAGTCTGTGTTCAGGCTGCGCTGCAGTTCACACTACCGATACACGCTGATTTATTGCCGTAGGTCCGGGGACGCCCCTGTCGTTCCCCTGAGCGATGGACCTCCGCCGGACGACCCTGAGCACATCTGGTCCGCCTGGCGCCAGTGGTCTGAGCGAATGAAAGCCTTTAACCGTGGCAATCCGCCGGAACAGTTTGAGGAAAGGGTCCTGGCATGGCTATGGGCGCGTCCCAATGCCCTGCTTGAGCCGCAGCGCGACAGTAAATTTTACCAGTTTTACCGTTATCCCCTGCTTTCTGCCATGGTGGTTGATGAATCGGTTAATCAGCTGGTCTGGTTAAAATTGATAAACGAGCAGGGCTGGTTGCAGCCGGATGAACTGATTGACCGTATACGCCTGTGTAGCCGTTGCAGCTCCGGGCGCCTCAACTATGTCGACGTCTGTCCGGAATGCAACGCACTGGATTTGGTAAGACAGCCGTCTCTTCACTGTTTCACTTGTGGTCACGTTGCGTCTCAGGAAAGTTTTCTGCGGGAAGGCCTGTTGATGTGTCCGAACTGCCTGACCCGGCTTCGTCATATTGGTAGTGACTATGACCGCCCTCTGGAAAATTACCGCTGCCTGTCATGCCAATGTTTTTTTGTTGATGCTGATGTAGAGGCTCGCTGCTTTGATTGCGATACCCGGCACAGTCCTGATGAACTCAAGATTCGGGAAGTCCGCGCCTTCCGGCTGACTGAAAACGGTCGCTTACGCTGCCGGCAGGGTTTCGCGGCCGGTCTCCAGGAGGCGCACTTTGGGCGCCTCAATCTCATTGCTATGCAGGCATTTAACGGACTGCTCGACTGGCAGATCCAGCAGAGCCGTCGCTACGGGGAAATGCCGAAAGCATCTCTGCTTTTGCTGAAATTTTCCAATCTCGGCGAAACCCTGGACAACACGCACCGGCTCGCGCTTCTCGATAACCTTATAGACCGTATTCAGGAAACCGTACGGGATACCGATCGTTGCTCCAGGTCTCGTGAAGACCTGCTCTGGTTTTTGCTGCCCAACACGGACCGGGACGGGATGATCACACTGTGGCAGAGGCTGTCCGGACTGACGCACCTGTTCCAGGAAAATGACGAGTTCCGTATCGAGATTGAGCTTGCCGGTTACACGTTGCCGGACGATCTATTGCCACAGGAAGATGCTCAGCTTCTGATGGCGCGCCTGACCGGTGAGGTAGGCTGATGCTGGAATTGCTGCAGGCGCAATTTGTGAGCTTGATTGCCGGCATTGGCAGTTCGGAAGGGCTGACTGATCTTTTTCTAATGCTGTTTCCATTCTTTTTGCTGGCGGAACTGCCCCTGAACCTTTTTATACTGACGGGGGTTATACGCTGGTACCTCAGGCAGTTGTCTGCAACGCCTGTCAGTGCCACTTACCGTCCGCGGGTTTCCTGCATTATTACTTGTTACAACGAAGGTCGGGATGTCGAAAAAACCCTGCGGACGCTCTGTGAACAGCTGTACCCCGGGGAAATAGAACTGATACCTGTGGTTGACGGCGCCAGCATCAATCAGGACACCATGCAGGTGGTTCGAGACTTTCAGGTTGACCCGAGAATACATTCCCGGCGCTTCCTCCGGCCTATTGCCAAGTGGCAACGGGGTGGCCGGGTTTCTTCACTGAACGCGGGTCTGCAGGCAGCCACTGGCGAGATCGTTTTCGCTCTGGATGGTGATACCTCCTTCGATAATAATGTGGTCAGTGCCATGGTGCGGCACTTTGAAGACCCCAACGTGCCAGCAGTGTCAGGTTGCCTGAGAGTGCGGAACACCTGGACGTCTTTTACGACGGCGATGCAGGCGCTGGAATATTTTCTGTCGATTCATGTCTCAAAGGTGGGGCTTTCCGAGTGGAACACGGTAAATAATGTGTCGGGGGCGTTCGGTGCTTTCCGGCGCAGTTTTCTTGTTCATATCGGAGGCTGGGACACGCACACGGCAGAGGATCTGGACACCACTCTGCGGATCAAGAGCTATTTTGGTCGGCGGCCGCTGCGAATCCCTTTCGAACCGAGGGCAGTAGCCCATACGGATGTGCCCACAACCCTTAAATCCTTTTTCATGCAGCGTCTGCGCTGGGATGGCGACCTGTTTTTTCTTTACATCCGCAAGCATGCCCATAGCATGAATCCGCGAATGATGGGCTTCCCGAATTTTCTGATGATCCTCGCGGGCGGCCTCTTTTTCCAGTTGGTGTTGCCGTTTTTGATTGTCGGCTACACCGTGGCGGGTCTTATTTTATTGTCAACCGAGGCAATCTTTTTTCTCTTCACCCTCATTTATATCGTTTATCTGTTGGTCACCGTTATTTTTTATGTGGCCGGACTTCTAATGGTCTCGGATCGGCCGAAAGAGGATCTGAAGTTCGCACTGCTACTGCCAGTCTTTCCGCTGTTTATGTTCTTGCTGCGCTGTTGGAGTGTGGTTTGTACGCTCAACGAAATATTACGTCGCGGCCATGAGGAAACGGCCATGGCGCCCTGGTGGGTATTGAAGCGGGGGAAAAAGTTCTGAGATGTTGGAACATCACCGCGCAATTGTTCTGGTTTCTATCAGCCTTCTTTTAATCTGTTTTACTCCAGCGAGGGCGGTCACCCTGAAGTCGCTATTGGCTGACATGCCGGATAGCGCCGATGTGATGGCGGCTGGCGCAAAGGTGGATCAGTTACGAGGCGAACGAAGGCAGCGGGCCGATGAGCGAGGCTGGTCGGTTTTCGGGAGCGTTGACGCCGGTTACCTGCAAGAACTTGAAGCCGATAGGGGGACTGTTGATTATACCGGCTACGGTATGGAAGTGGGCCTGCGTTATCCTTTGTTGGGCACCCTGCGACAACGTAATGAGGCATTGATCGAGAGTCAGTTGGCTGTTGAACGGCAACGCAGTGCCCAGCTAATTCAGCGGGCCGAGCAGCGGCTTTTTCTTCGTAATGCCTACATTGACTGGTGGGAAACCCAGCAGCTCCTTAAGCTCTGTGAGCGTCTTGAACCCCTGGCCGAAAAGGAACTGGCCGCGGCGCGGCAGCGTGCGGCAGGCAACAATCTTCGCCGCTCCGAGCTGATGTGGCTGGAGCAGCGCTGGCAAGTTCGTCTTAAATCCTGCCAAAATCTGCCTCGTCGTGAAGCCATCCTCCGTGCCCGGCTGGCCCGGTTGTCCGGCATGCCACTGCCCGTCGCCAGTGTGGCTGAGGCTACGCCGCTGACGGAGGGACCAACGCTGACATCGCGCTGGTCAGACGTGATTGGCGGACATCCGGCCGTAGCAACCCTGCGTCGTCAATTGAATGTTGCCAGGAAGCAACAAGGCGATCACTGGCTGGACCGGGTTAATTCGAATTTCACCATCGCTCAACGTATTGATCGACGTAGCGATCTTTCGGGCACCGGCACAGGGTTGGTGGTGGGATTGTCTTTCGAAGTACCGTTGGCTGCACTGACGGGAGACCACCAGGATGGATCGTCGGATGCTGGTTACCGGGTAGCCATGGAGGAGTTGCGAGGTACCCGGAATCAACTCAGGAAAGTCCTTGAGGACACTCTTTACCGTTACGAGTCAGCCGTCGATGAGGCGATAAGTGCTCAGCAGCAGGCTGCTCTGGCCGCACAGTTGGAATCAGAGCGTTATGGAAGGGCCCAAGTAGATGGCGAAGCGGGATTTATGGCTTTGCGGACTGCTCGTATTGAGCAGGCAAATGGTGCGGTTGATCTGATTCGCGCCTGGCGCAATGCATGGCAGGAACAGGCGGAGCTGATGCTGATTGCCGATTATGGGGATCTGCCCGATTCGCTGCCTGGAGCGAGAAAAGTAATCTGGCCCGGAACCACATCATTTTCCAGCATGGATTCGCGCAGCCGCAATGGTAGCGAGCCGGCTGGCGCAGATCCAGTTTGGATCAAGGCGGCTTACGTTTGGGATAGCGGGGCATTGCTATCCGCGCAAACCAGAATTGGCGAGCTGAATGAATTGAAGGCCTCGCGTTTTAACCGAATTTATCTCGGTTTGAGCGCGGAGCAACTTAAGCATCTGGCGTCGCTGGAGTCCCAGGTCGCTGAACTGGTCAGAGACGCAGAGGCCATGGGTATGGCTGTGGACATTCTGCTGGGCGATCCCGCCTGGATAAAGAGTGAGTACAGAAACGATCTGGTTGAACTGATTGAGCAGTTGCGAAGCCTACCCTTTGAGCGCCTGCTCCTTGATCTTGAGGTTGAGCAGTTGCAATGGCCGGTGCCCGACGAGCTAATACAGGACTGGATAAGGACCCTCCGTGCTGCGGTTAAGGTCAGCCCCTGGCCGGTAAGTCTGGTCAGCCATCACCGGTGGTTTGCTCCGGGCCAATCAGGCGCCCGCTGTGTGCCCTGTGTTCTCCCCAACCTAGGAATTGAGCAGGTGTCATTGATGATTTATACGACCAATGAAGCGCGAATGAAGTCCCTGTCAGGGGGGATTTCACAGGGCTGGCCTGAGCTGACATTTGCTGTGGCACAGAGTGTGGAACCAGACCTGCCTTCGGCAAACAGTTGGTACGGACATTCCGCAAGTTCACTGAACGATAAAAGTGAGACCTGGAGGGGTCGGTTGTCACCGTTAGGCATCGCTGGTCTGGAGTGGCAGGATTGGTCTTCCTATCCGGAATATGAGGCAGGGGGACGCTGATATGAAAGTGCGATTTTCCAGTCGGAAGGAGCAGGATCCAAGCCGTGAGGGCGGCTTGAAGGTACTTTATGCGCCAAGTAAGCGTGTTGCTTTCCGTCTGCGTTGGTATCTGATTCTCTTACTGGTGGCAAGCCCGTTTCTCTGGTTCGTCGGTAAGATGGCCATGAGTATTTTGCTGATCGAAGCGCCTGGGCGCGTCGTTCAGCCAATGCTGGAAGTACGCGCCCTGGAAGCGGGCAAGGTCGGCGATATATTGGTAGAGCCAGAAGATCCCGTCAACGACGGGCACCTTCTGGTTCGACTCGTTAATGCTTCGTTGCAGGAGCAAAAAGCGCAATTGGAAGCCAGCGTAACCGTGCCGGAGACTTCAGGGGAGCAACTGGTCATGCGGCAGATAAACAACCTGCGTCAGCGCCTGGCGCGCGCCCGTGCAAGAGTAAGGGACCTGGAGGCACTGGTCAGGGATGGAGCAGCCACCACGGGTGAACTGAATGCTGCCCGGGACACCAGGGATGAGCGTGAACAGGAACTGGCCCAGTTGCAGCGCAGTTTTCTGGAGCCGATTGCGTGGCGGTCAGCGAGGGCAAAGGATTTGGGTCAGTTGAAGGTTGTTGAACAGCGCCTGGCTCAGCTCAGTGTGCGCGCCCCTGAGGCCGGCAGGATAAAGGAAGTAGCCGTGGCGGAGGGCGAAAATGTGGGTCCGGGTACATTGCTGTTGAAGCTTGCCCGTCAACAGGAACCGAGGATCTACGTCTATCTTGCCCCCTCACGAATTGAGTTGGCATCGGAGGGGCAGTCTCTGCAGTTGAAGTTCCCGGATGATCAATGGTACGACGGCCGTATCTCCGGGCCACCAAAAGACGTCGAGCGCCTGCCGCCGGATTTGCGTTCTCCTTTCGGTGTCGCGGAACTCGGCTTATTGGTGGAAGTCACTATGGACAGCCCTATTCCCCCTCAGTGGCGGATCAACAATGTTCCGTTGACGGCGCGTTTCCCAAATATTTTTGAGCGTTGGAGCAGCTTACGCTGATTTATGCAAACTCTAAGGGAAGACAGAAGATGGGTGTCAGCGTCGGATAAAGGATTTTTTTGGCAACTGCGGTTTTTCTGGAGATGTTGCAGGTGGTACGTAAATTATTGAAAAATGGTAGGACCAGGCAGATTTGAACTGCCGACCTCTGCCATGTCAAGGCAGCGCTCTAACCAACTGAGCTATGGTCCTGTGTCCTGCAACGGGGAGGAAATATACTGATTCCGATCGGCGTGGTCAACCTCTTTCAGGCGGTTTTTGGCTTTCGGATCCAGCCTTTTACCGCTTTACTGATCACACCCCAGCGATTGATCAGCAGTGCCAGGAAAATCAGCCCACAGCCAGCCAGCTGAATGGCGGACATGCTTTCGCTGAACCAGCCCGCTGCAAACAAAGCGACCCATACCGGTTCCAGCACCAGGATAACCACGCCGTGGCTGTGGACTGAAAGGCTCTGAGCGTAGGTCTGCAGCAGAAACCGGCCGGCGGTGCCGATAATGGCACTGGCGGTTATCCACAGGGCGAGCATGCCGGAGAAGTTCTCCAGGGTGGGTGTCCAGGGCTCGAGGACGGCAGACTCCACCATTGTGACAATGCCCACGGTAAGCAGGGTGATGGATGTCAGGGGCAGGGCGGGCACCCGGTGTTTTTCCACTGTCTGACCACTGCGACTGACTACGGTGCGCTGATTGGCTGCGCGGGTATTCAGGGTGAAGTAGAGTGCGAAAATAAACGCGGCGCCGACAAAGAAAAGTTGTCCGATTTCCGGCCTGAATCCGTTCCGCAATGAAAGCAGGGCCAGCCCGCTGACAGCCACCGGAATCGCGAACCAGGTGCTCAGGGGCTGCTCCTCCCGGAAGATCACCCGCGCAATCACCGGCACGATAACTACACCCAGGCTGGTGAGGAAGGCACTTTCTCCAACGTGGGTGGCATGGAACAGGCCCATCACCCAGCAGCTCATGGCGACCCCGAACACCAGCCCTACACTGGCACTGCGCCTGACCTGGTCGACGCTCAGTCTTCTCATGGAAGGCCAGGCAACCAGCGCCAGTACGGAACCCGCCAGCAGAAACCGCATGGCCATGAACATCAGCGGCGGCATCAGCAGTACCGCTTCCTTGGAAAACATCCAGCTGATGGCGGCCATCAGGGTGACAACAACCAGTAACAGGTCGGATTTATGGGTGTTCGAGAGGGACAATCAGAACCAGCCGGATTCGCGGATGGCTTCCAGGCCGAATCGCATTCGCACCTCATCGCCCACCAGGTTATTTTCGATGCCGTAGGTCATGCCCCAGTCGCTGCGTTTGAGTGTGGTTTCCGCTGTCACGCCCAGGGTGTATTCCTCGTGGCCAATGGGATACTCGGCGGACTTGTTGAGGGTGACATCCACATCCACGGGGCGGGTCTGGCCTAACAGGGTCAGGTCGCCTGTAACAATGCCGGAATTGTCTCCGGTGGTCTCGAATCCCGTCACTTCAAAGGTGATATCGGGGAATTTTCCGCTGTCGAGGAAATCTTCGTTACGAAGATGGTCGTCCCGCTTGTCGTGGTTGGTGAATACGCTTTTGCTTTTGAACGTCAGCTTGCCGGAGGTCAGCTCCTTTGCTTCTTCATCGTACTGGAACTGTCCCTCCACATCCCGGAACATGCCCATGACCGGGGCGTAACCGATGTGCATGATCTCGAAAACCATGGAGAAGTGCTCCTCATCGAGCACGTAGGTTGCCGGTTCGGCGATAGCAGAAGGACTGGCCAGGGCCAGGCTCGCGGCCGTGGTGGCTGCGATCATTGCGGGTGGAAAATAGACGTTCATGGCTGTCTCCCTGTTTGATAAAGCCAGTGTATGTCGGTGAAAAAGGAATAACACAGCAGCACCAGCGCGGTTGCGAGGGTCCAGGTTGCAAAGGCCGTTGAGGTAATCGGCAATATGGCAATCATCAGGGTCACCACCTGCCAGACACATACGGTTTTGCGTCGAAAGCTTTCCGGCAGAGGCCGGTTGATGAAATCCAGCCACCGGCCGGCACCCAGAAAGGCGTAACGCATCAGCCCCAGGGCCAGAACCCAGGCCCCCGCTTTGTCCAGTGCCAGAACAGCAACACAGAGCCCGAGGATAAACAGTGCATCCAGCTCCATGTCGAAGCGGGCACCGAAATCGGTTGAGGAACGGGTTGCTCTGGCAATGGCGCCATCCACACCGTCCAGTATCAGCGCCAGTAAACACAGTGACCCGTAGAGCCACAGCCAGTTCCCCAGGCCGGAAATGAAGGGCGCCAGGCTGACCAGCAGGACAACCATGGTGGCCCGCAACAGGGTGGCGCGGTTGGCCCAGCCGAAATCCCGCCCTGATTGCCAGTAACAGATAACCGGAACGGCGATGGCCAGATACAGCAACGCCGCTATACCATAGAACCCTGTGGGCAATTCGAACCCGATACCGGCGCCCGCAACCAGCACGGCGGTCAGGCCGGCTCCCCAGGTAAGATCTGCAGCCAGCGGCAGGTGAAATGTCCTGGTTCGGGAATCCATCAGCAAACCTCTGCGTATGTGCCTCACTATGCACTATAGTTGCTTACGTGCGCTGTAAGGAAACAGACGATATGACAAACGCATTCTGGGTCACCGGTCCCCTGGAAGGGGTCATCCGCGAGGCCACCTTTGACCATTACCCTCCGGCTATTGCAACGGAGGAAAATCCGGCGGTAGACGTGCAGGCGCTGTATTCCGGCATAAGCCGCGGAACCGAAGCGCTGGTGTTCGCCAATCGCGTGCCGGAGTCCGAGTTTCAAACCATGCGGGCGCCGTTTCAGGAAGGTGACTTTCCATTTCCGGTCAAGTATGGATATTCCAGTGTCGGGCGGGTGACTTCCGGCCCCGAAGAGCTGGCCGGCCGATCCGTGTTCTGCCTGTTTCCCCACCAGACCCACTATCGGGTTCCTGCATCGGCGGTTGTACCCTTGCCGGAGGGGTTGCCGGAGGGCAGGGCAGTGCTGGCCGCGAATATGGAAACGGCAGTGAACGGCCTTTGGGACGCGGCCCCCAGGATCGGCGACCGCATTGCGGTGGTCGGCCTCGGTGTGGTTGGGCTTCTGGTAGCATGGCTTGCCAGCCGGATACCGGGTACCCGGGTCACCGCACTGGATACCAATCCCGGCCGCCGGGCGGTAGCCGAATGCCTCGGCCTCGATTTCCGGACCCACTGCCAGCAGGACGACCATGACCTGGTTATCCACGCCAGCGGTCATCCGGCAGGCCTTGAAACGGCTCTCGGGTTGGCCGGCATGGAAGCACGCATTGTCGAGATGAGCTGGTACGGTGCGCAGACAGTTCCCTTGCCCCTTGGCCATGGGTTTCATTCCCGTCGCCTTTCCATCCGCTCCAGTCAGGTTGGCCATCTCAATCCCTTGCAGTTGCCTCGCTGGCAGTATCGTGACCGCATGGCGCTGGCACTCGATCTGCTGAAGGATGAGGTACTGGATAACCTCATCAGCGGGGAAAGTCCCTTCGAGTCGCTGCCCGGTGTGATGGCCGCGCTTGCCGGCGTTCCCGGCAGCAGCCATGCCGGGCCGATTGCCTCTGATAGCCTCTGCCATCGTATTGTCTACAACCGGTGCTGAAATCATTCATCTGCATAAAGGAAACAGACCCTATGTTCAGTCTCACCGTCAGGGATCACATGATGATCGCCCACAGTTTCAACGGAGAAATCTTTGGTCCGGCACAGGGCCTTCACGGCGCCACCTACGTTGTCGATGTGACCTTCGAGCGGGAAGCGCTGGATGAGGATGATCTGATCGTTGATATCGGGCTGGCCTCCCGGGTGCTGTCGGAAGTCATTGCCGAGTTCAACATGAAAAATCTGGATGACCTGGAGGCATTCGCCGGCCGCAACACCACCACCGAGTTCATGGCCGCCACGGTATTTGATCGCATGGCTGCGGCTATACATCAGGGCAGGCTGGGCGAGACGGGCAAAGGCCTGTGTGCCATGAAGGTGACTCTGGGTGAGTCTCACGTTGCCTGGGCCAGCTATCATGGCAAGCTCTGAGGCGCTGCAATCCGCCGTCTTCGTCGTGCCCGGCAGTCCCGATCAGAACACCGGTGGTTACCGGTATGTCCGCCGTATAGCCGAAGAGCTTGAAGCTATCGGGTTCAAGGCACCCCGGGAAGGCCTGAGCGGCAGCTTCCCGATTCCGGATCGCCAGGCTGAGGTCTCGATGGACAGGCTGTTGGCCAGCCTGGCATGCGGTTCAGTGGTGGTGCTTGACGGGCTTGCCATGGGGGCAATGCCCGATATCGTTGCAGCCCATGCCGGGCGGCTGCGGATTGTGGCACTGGTGCATCATGCCCTGGCGGATGAGACCGGTTTGCCACCTCAAACCCGCGACTGGCTATTCAGGTCCGAGCGCAGGGCGCTGGCCGCTGTGGCCGGAGTGATCACCACCAGCCGGCACACCGCGCAGCGGCTGCAGGATTATGGCGTGCATGCGCGGTGCATCCGCGTTGTTGAACCGGGAGCAGACGCGGCCTCAGAAATGGGGTCAGACTCCGCCATGGGGTCTGACCCCATTTCTGAGGCCGTCAGCATTCTGTGTGTCGCTCACCTCTCGCCCCGCAAGGCACAACATCAGCTGATTGAAGCCCTGAGTGATCTCCGGCACCTGCGATGGCAATGCACACTGGCAGGCTCGGCCGAACGGGACCCGGCCTACGGCCGCAAAATCCGGGATCTTGTGAAAAACCTCGGGCTGGAGAAGCGTATTACGCTGGCGGGAGAACTGGATAATGATGCTCTGGCTCAGGCTTATCAGCGTGCGGACATCTTTGTGTTGCCATCCATTTTTGAGGGTTATGGCATGGTCATCGACGAAGCCCTGGCCGCGGGTCTGCCTGTTATTACCACCGATGGCGGGGCTCTGGTGAGCACCGGCAAGCGCCCCGGTATCCGCCAATACCAGGCCGGCAATGTGGCGCAGCTGCGGACCTGCCTCGAGGAATGGTTGAGTGATCCCCGGCAATTGTCCCGCATGACACGGCAGGCGAAGAAGGAAGCACACTTCCTGCGCCGCTGGAGCCTGGCTGCCCGGGAATTCCGCGATGCTCTCAATAGCCTGCTGCCATCAGACGACCTGACCACTTTTGACAGTGACTGGCTGGCCCTGCGGGAACCGGCGGACCACCAGGCCCGGAACCGGTCACTGATGGCGGATGTCGTGGCCTGGACAGATCAGCAGTACCGTACCCCGGACACAGTGAGCGGCCAGCACGCAGCCCCGCTGGCTATTGCCGACCTGGGCACCGGCACCGGCTCCAACGCGCGATACCTTGTGCCCGCGTTGACGGTGCCACAACGCTGGGTTCTGCTGGACCAGGATGAGCAGTTGCTGTCCCTGGCGGCAGAGCGCGTAAAGCAACTGGATGTGCCTGTAGAAGCGAAAGTCTGCCATTTGACCGCTCATACACTGGCCAGCCAGATTCCCGGGGACACCACGCTGGTTACCGCCTCGGCGCTGATTGATCTGGTGTCTTCGAAATGGCTGAAAGCGCTTGCCAGTGCTGCATCAACACGTCGCGCCGGTGTGCTTGTCGTGTTGACCTATGACGGCTGTTTTGAATTGTCGCCGGCAGAGCCAGACGACCTCTGGATAATGGACACGGTCAATGCCCATCAGCATCGGGAAAAAGGAGCGGGTGCCGCCATGGGGCCGGATGCAACCGTCTATTTGCAGACGCAGCTGCAAACCTGTGGCTATCAGGTATCTGTAGCGCCCAGCCCCTGGCAGTTGACACCGGAGCAGTCAGCGTTACAGATCGCTTTGCTGGAAGGCTGGCAGCAGGCTGTGTTGCAGCAGGCTCCGGGCGAGCGTGAGCGTGCAGGCCGCTGGTTCGAAAAACGACTGGCCCAGGCACGGGAGCAGCGGCTGTCCATTCGCGTCGACCACCAGGACCTGTTCGCCTGGCCTGCTTCCGAAGGTGCCGGCTGACGTGTCTCGAGCTGGTGTACCTCCCTGGTTGCGATGGGCGCTGACTCTGCTGTTGTTGCTGACGACAGCGATTTACCTCGATATTTCCGCGGTCTGGCAGGAGCTTGTCGGTTTCTCCCTGCCGATGTTACTGGCAGCCATGATGGTTTCGGTGCTACAGGTGCTGGTTTCGGCCTGGCGCTGGCGATATACCGCGGGCCGGCTGGTCATTACCTTGCCGTTTGTTGTAGCGGTGCGGGAATACTACCTCGCCACATTTCTCAACCAGGTCCTGCCGGGCGGCGTACTTGGCGATGTCAATCGTGCCTGGCGCCACAGCCTGGACTCCGGAGCACGGCTTGGCGCCGTTCATGCGGTCATGATTGAAAGGCTGTCAGGCCAGCTGGTGATGATTGCCGTTGCCCTGGGGCTGGGAATCTGGCTTGCACTGCATCAGGTACGGGTCGCCGGGGTCGTTTCTGATCTTGGTGGGTTTGCCATCCTGTCGGTTGCCGTTGTTATGGGTCTATTGGGCCTTGCTGCGCGATTCTGGGCCCGGGGCAGTGGTTATATCCATGCATTGCGCCGGGATATCCGCAAAGCTCTGCTGAGCTGGCCGGCACTGCTGGTGCAGATGTCTTCTTCCGTGGTGGTGGTCGCGACCTATCTGGGAGTGTTCGCGTTACTGGCTCTGGGTGGGGGGTACTGGGCCGGGGTGGTGGAGTTGATGACTCTGATGGCGCTCTGCAGCCTGTTGCTGCTGGCGATGGCCGTTCCCGTGACTGTCGCGGGTTGGGGGGTGCGCGAAGGCGCGGCCGCGCTGCTCTGGCCACTGGCGGGATTACCGCCGGAGCAGGGGGTGGCGTTGAGCGTGGGTTACGGCCTGGCGGTACTGATATCAAGCCTGCCCGGTGTGCTGTTTATCGTCAGTGGTCGTCGGCATGATGGCTGAAATCCAGATCAAACAGCATGTCGCTGCCCAGATCCACCATCTGTGCCCGGGGTCGCAGGGCGCTGCCAAGGTGGCTGATTTCAGGTAGCGAAAAGGCCGGACGCCCGCTGCCAATAATCATCGGTGCAACCATGACATGGAGCCGGTCCAGAAGACCCGCGCTGAGGAATTCGGAAACTGTCAGCCCGCCTCCTTCCACAAAAATCTTGCGCAATCCGAAGTCCGCCAGAACAGCCAGTATGTCTGCAGGCTCTGTGGTTGTCTCACCCCCGAGACAGGGTACCTCGGTTACCCCGTACCGTGGTGTCAGCCTGCTTCCGGCCTGATAGTCACCGGCAACCAGCCGCAGGGTGGGAGAGGCCTCATCGCTGAACAGGTGGTGGCCTTGCGGTACCCGACGGTTGCGGTCAATCACCACCCGCACCGGGTTGGCCCCTGGGGCTTTGCGAACCGTCAGCCGGGGATTATCGGTGGCAGCGGTGCCTGCACCCACGACCACCGCTTCCGACACGGCTCTCAGGCGGTGCAGGTGGGTGATGCCGTCGTCACCATTAATGAACTTCGAGGCGCCGGTCACCGTTGCGATGCGGCCATCCAGGCTTTGCCCCATCTGGCCGACCACACGGGAGGGCGCTTCTTTCGACAGTGGACAGCACAGGGGCAGGAAAACCGACAGCAGGCTTCTGGCCTCGGCTTCGGCAGGGATGACCAGTCGCCAGTCACCGTCGCTGCCAAGCTCCAGTGCCGGTGTATCGCTGCCTGGCAGGCGAAGTGTCACGTTACTGCGGTTCACTGCCTCCAGTATCAACGTCCAGGCCGTGTTTTTGTCCAGTATCTGTGCCGCCATACCGAGTAGTTCCGTTGCTGGTGGATTCATTATAGGCAGATTGTGTGTAAAGCTATATGTACGTTACATTTCCGGTTTGATTCACCGTGAGCACAATCAAGCCTTCAGAAACCCGGCCCGGGGACAATCCTTATGCGGTACCTCAAAACCCGAAAACCCCTGGAAGGCCCAGGCCTGCTGGAACTGGACCACAGAACAGACAACGGCCAGCTGGAACTGCCGGGCCTGGCTTTCAGTGACGGTGACAACCTGTTTGCCACGCTGGACGTGCTTGAGCAGGAAATCAGCCGGGTCCAGCTGTCGGAGGAAGAAGTGGAGCTGCTGCGCCGGTTCCGGAAAACCTCTGACCAGAACCGGCGCATGATTATGCATATTCTGGGTCGATAGACCGCTACCCGCTTACTTGCCTTTCTTGTAGATATTCTCGTAGACGTAATTGGTGGCTTCCACAAAGCCATCAATGCTGCCGCAATCAAAACGGCGCCCCTTGAATTTGTAGGCCAGCACGCAGCCGTTCTTTGCCTGTTCCAGCAAGGCGTCGGTGATCTGCACCTCACCGTTCTTGCCAGGTGGCGTGCGCTCGATAATGTCGAAAATATCCGGAGTGAGAATATAGCGGCCAATAATCGCCAGATTGCTGGGGGCATTCTCCGGAGCAGGCTTTTCCACCATGTCGGTAATGCGATACAGGCCGTCCTTCATGGATTCACCGGCAATAACGCCGTACTTGTGGGTCTCGTCTTCCGGCACTTCCTCAATCGCCACTATGGAGCAGCGGAACTGGTTGTAGAGCTTGACCATCTGTGCCAGCACGCCTTCTCCATCGCTGTCCGCCACACAGAAGTCATCGGCCAGTATAACCGCGAAGGGACTGTCGCCAACCAGGTTGCGACCGGTCAGGATGGCGTGGCCAAGGCCCTTCATCTGGTTCTGGCGGGTGAAGGCAAAGGAGTTGTGATCGATCAGCTCGCGGATGGATTCCAGCAGGTCTTCCTTGCCGGAGCCGGCAATCTGGTGCTCCAGCTCGTAACTGATGTCGAAGTGATCTTCTATGGCACGCTTGCCGCGGCCGGTGACGAAACCGAACTCGTGAACACCGGCCTCCGAGGCTTCCTCCACCCCGTACTGCACAAGAGGCTTGTTCACAATTGGCAGAATTTCCTTGGGCATGGCCTTGGTGGCGGGGAGGAAGCGGGTGCCGTAGCCGGCAACGGGGAAGAGACACTTCTTGATCATAACGTTCGTCCTTATATTCGTTTTGGTCACGGCCTTTTGCAAGTCAGTCATCCGTGAAGGCTGACTCATGAAGTGTGCCAAGTGTAACCAAGTTGTTGGCCCAAATGGAGGTCCCGGTACCGAAATGTAGAGATTGGTAAAAACGGGAGCCTGGTCACCGTTGGTATTATCTGTTGATTTAAATAGAAAAAACCTTCAAAACGATCTGTAAATGACTGTATTGTATACACATTTCGTTTGTAAATTTTGGCAACCAGGGGTGGATTTATGCTCTCTGTTGCAATACATTCCGGTAAATGAACAATTCTTTAGAATAACCGGCTTTCCATCGCAATGCAGCCGCGCTAACTGGCAGGATTCTCAGCATTGAAATTACCCCTGTTGATTGCACTCGTGTGGTGCATTACCAGCCAACCGCTCTACGCTGAAGGAAACGGAGCCTGGCTTCGTAGCGGCTGGCAGCCCCATACCGGCAATCTGGCCGGCAGCGTGGATGCTTTCCGCGAAGAGCGAGAACACTGGCTGCAGTCCCGCCTGAAGTTTTCCGGCAAAACAGAACGCAACAGTGACGGCCTTGACGGAGCACTGGGCCTGGCAGCAGAGAGACTGATCGGCAAGAGTGATGCGATCGGTTTCAACTACCGCGATGCCCGATCCTACAAGAATCTCACCGATTCCAGCGCGGCGTCGTTACGTTATCAGGTACCCGCCGGTGTCAGCCGGCTGAGTATTGAGGTCGGAAGGTCCCGCTACCAGCGGGCAGTCAGCAATGAGAACCGCCGCTACAACGCCAGCGGTGAATCCCGTGTGCTGGGCTTTGGGGCAAGCCGGCCGCTGTTCTCCCGGTTTGGCTTGGCCTTTGATGGTATTGCCAGGCATCGGGGCCGCCGCAGCGAGTCGTTCAGGGAAGACAGTCTGGTTTCCGAATCGAGTTACCAGCTTTCAACCCTTGGCCTGGAAGCGAGCGGAGGTCGCGAGCTGGTGGGTGGGCTGTTCGCTCACACCCGAATACTGGCGCTCAGCGGGCGGGAATTCCGTGCCACGGATTACACGATGCAGGACGACTCGGAGCAAGAAAGAGAGTTCTACAAGGTGGCCATGTCCGCCTCTCTTGAGAGGGAACTGTTCCAGTGGAGCTGGAGTTTCAAAGGCCGCTACCAGTTCGCGGATGAAGACCTTCCCACGTCCGAATACCTGAAGGTTGCCGGCCCGTCCATGCTCAGCGGCTTCAACGGCCAATCGCTTTCCGCGGTCAGGGGAGGCTGGCTTCGGCTCGATACCGGCAGCCCTGAGTGGGACATGCCATTTATGGACGATGTCCTGTCCAGTGTGAATTTTTCCCTGTTGCAGGGCTGGGTTCCCTATTCGCAGTTTCAGGCTGACCACTACGGAAATGCCAGCGCCGGCCAGATTTCGTTGAGAATGCAGGGCCGGGCCTTTACCGCCAATGTCAGCGTGGGCCGGATGATCCGCGCTTCCATCGCCGGCATGACCGTGCCAGACCATCCGGACCTGCGATTCTCGCTGTCCATGGGAATCTGATCCGGATTCTTACAAAGATGTTACTTTGAGTAAGTTGCGATCGCAGGTGCTACATTAGTACTTCGAGGGATGTGATCGAGGTTGGAGAACCATGCGCTCAGGGACAGGATTGCTCACGCTGCTTACGTTGCAGTATTTTCTCTACGCTATACCGGCCCAGGCTTTTGAGTTCGGGGATGTGGTCGACAGGGCCCGAACGCTGGCCGAGGGTAAATATGAGTCGCCACCAGAGGTGCCGGGATTCCTGAGGGACCTGGACTACCAGAATTATCAGGCCATCCGGTTCAATCCGGAGATGAGTCTCTGGCGGGAGGGGCGCTCCCGCTTTCAGGTGATGACGGTGCCGCCCGGCAATTTCTACACCCACACAGTGAAGCTGAACGAGATTGACGCTGATGGTGTAGAACCCATCCCTTTTGACAAATCTGCGTACAGTTTTCCCGACAGTGAACTTGCCAAACGGGTACCCGCCGATCTCGGCCATGCCGGCTTCAAACTCACTTTCCCGCTGGGCGAGGGAACGGAGCAGAACCAGTTCCTGGTTTTTGCCGGAGCAAGCTACTTCCGGGGCGTAGGAGCCGACAACCGGTTCGGGCTCTCTGCAAGAGGCATCGCGGTGAACACGGGCCTGCCGTCGGGCGAAGAGTTCCCCTCATTCGTTGAGTTCTGGCTTGAACGGCCAGCCGCAGGCAGTGATCGCATGCGGGTATACGGCTTGCTGAACGGCCCCAGCGTGTCCGGTGCCTACCGCTTTGACGTACACCCCGGCCCCACGACCCGGATTGACGTCACCGCCGAGCTGTTTTTCCGCAATGCGGTGGAGCAGCCGGGCCTGGCGCCGCTCACGTCCATGTTCTATTACGGCGAGAACACGAAGCGCCCGGTCGGGGAATGGCGGCCACAGGTCCACGACTCCGACGGCTTGCTGATCCATGACGCGGGCAGTGACGAATGGCTCTGGCGACCGCTGGTGAATCCTTCCCGTCTCCGCCTGAGCTATCTGCAGGTGAATCGCCTGGGTGGCTTTGGCCTGATCCAGAGAGACACGGCCTTCCACCAGTTCGAGGACGCTGAAGCCCGTTATGATCTGCGCCCCAGCGCCTGGGTGTCACCCCGGCAGGGGTGGTCGGACGGTGAAGTGGTGCTGGTGGAAATCCCCACGGACTCTGAAACCAACGACAATATTGTCGCTTTCTGGAAACCGGGCGAAGACGCGAGTGCCGGGGCTCACCACCCGTTTGCCTATAGTCTCAGCTTTGGTGGTCCTGATGTGGCCGGTCAGGAAACCGGGTGGGCGGTCAAGACCTTCGTGGGGGATGGTGACCGTACCGGCGGCGGCGATGCAGAAAATGCTTACCGGATCATTGTGGATTTTGCCGGTGGCCCACTGGACGAACTCAAGCCCGGTGCTGCCGTGGTCAGTAACGTCAGCGGGGGAGGTGATAGCGGCGGCGCGGAAATTATCGAGCATTATGTCGAATTCATCGAGGCAGACAACAACTGGCGCCTGTCCATGCTGGTACGACCGGGCAAGGCTGCGGATCCGGTTCTTCGCGGCCAGTTACTGCTGGATGACAAACCACTGACGGAAGTCTGGACCTATTCGTTGTCCGAGGCCGCCAGGGCTGCTCAGGGTGGATCATGACAGGTGCCATCATCATGCCCGAGATCCTGTGCCAGCAGGCGCTGGAACGGGTACTGATTTACCTGGGTGACGATGGCGTTGCATTGACAACCGACACCTGCAGGCAGGCCCTTCGCCTTGTGGAAACCTCGATGGCCCAGGGCGCGGGACAGGACCTGCCTGCCCGCTGTATCGACAGTCTTCCCGATTACTTCGAGCGATCCTGTGACAGCATTCCGGATTGCAGCCCACCACTGAAGCGCGGGCACATCGGGTATGAATGACGCCACCGGCAGGGCAGCCATGCTGGCCCGGAAACGTTCCGGCAACTGGCGCAGAGTCGCGACGTTCAGGCGCCTGCTGCTGACGCTCTTCGTGGTAGGGCAAACCCTGGTCGCCTGCTATTTTCTGCTCTGGGTTCTGCCCTATCACGGCGGCACCCTGGTGGAGCTGGGGCTGCTGGTGCTGTTTGCGCTGCTGTATATGTGGATTGCCGTTGGCTTCTGGACGGCCCTGTTCGGCTTTGTGCTGAGGCTAGTGGGTGGCGATCGCCACAGCCTTCTCAAGCGTCATGCCGGGGCCGGACTGGAAGCGACGCCGCTGGCCAGAACCGCGATCATCATGCCGGTCTACCACGAGCCGGTACGCTGGACTCTGAGCGGACTCAAAGCGGTGTATCAGGACCTTGAACGATCCGGCCACCTGGACCAGTTCGAATTCCATATTCTCTCGGACAGCCGTGACCCGGATGTCTGGCTTGAGGAGCAGGCCACCTGGTACCGGCTGTGCCGCGAGCTCGGGGCAGAAGGGCGGATGTTCTATCGCCGCCGTCGTGTGAACCTCAACTTCAAGAGCGGCAATGTGGCGGACTTCCTGCGCCGCTGGGGCCGCCGCTATCGCTACACCGTTGTTCTTGATGCCGACAGCCTGCTCGGTGCCGACACCATCGTGCGCATGGTGCAACTGATGGAACATGAGCCCAATGTCGGCATACTGCAGACTGCCCCTTCCATCATTAACGGCGAATCACTGTTTGCCAGGGTGCAGCAGTTTTCCAACCGGCTTTATTCCACCCTGTTTGCCACCGGGCTTGCCGCCATCCAGATGGGCGATGCCGCGTTCTGGGGCCACAACGCCATCATCCGGGTCAAACCCTTTATGGAACATTGCGGCCTGCGCAAGCTGCGTGGGTTCGGCCTGTTCCGCGGCCCCATCATGAGCCACGATTTCGTGGAGGCAGCCTATATGGGCAGGGCCGGTTACGAGGTCTGGCTGGAGCCCGGCCTTGGCAGCAGCTTTGAGGAGTCCCCGCCCACGCTGTCGGACGAACTGTCCCGCGACAACCGCTGGTCCCGGGGGAATCTCCAGCATCTGTGGATCCTGCTGTTCGGTCGCCGGCTCCGTCTGGCCCACCGGATGGCTCTGTTGAACGGTGTCATGGCCTACATGGCCTCGCCGCTCTGGTTGGCGTTCCTGATACTGACCACCGTGGAAGCGGTACAGATGACCGTTGCCAGCATCGACTATTTCCCGGAGGGACAGGGTCTGTTTCCTCTCTGGCCGGAATGGCGGCCGGAATGGGCGCTGGGTCTTGCATTAACCACCCTTTCGCTGCTGTTTATTCCGAAATTCCTGGCCATTCTGGATGCTGTTATTCATGGTACTGCCAGGCAGTTTGGCGGAGTTTTGAGGCTGCTGGTCAGCGTGCTGACCGAAATTGTGATTTCGGTACTGCTCGCACCTGTACGCATGATGGCGCACAGTCGCTATGTTGTTGGCGCCCTGTTGAACCTGTCGTTGACCTGGGCCGGGCAGAACCGCACCCGGGAAACCACCTGGCGGGACGCCTTCCTGACCCAGTTCCCCGGTATGATCGTCGCGGCAGGCTGGTCCGCCTTCGCCTGGAGCCTGGACCCCATGTTCTTCCTCTGGTCACTGCCGGTAGCCGTTCCCCTGATATTGGCCGCTCCCACCTCCGTATTGCTGAGCCGGGTTGGCCCGGGTCAGGCCCTGCGTCGATGGGGCATGCTGGTGATTCCCGAAGAGCGGGTACCCCCACAAGTACTGGAAGATGCCCGAGAGGCCCGGCGTAATGGGAGCGAGGACTCTGTGTTGAGCGCGGTGGAAGCGGCTGTGGTAAGGCCCAGGCTTAACCGGCTCCACCAGGCACTGGCCCGCAATGTCCGCCGTTCCAGGAGGGCGGAGCTGCTGGCACCGCTGGTGGCGTGTTGCGGAAGCGAAGGGCCCGCCTCACTGTCACGGAGCGAGCTCAGCCAGTTATTCCGTGACAGACAGTCACTGGCAGAACTGCACCAGCTGGCCTGGCGGGCACCGCCGGACAGCTTCTGGGGCCAACGCATCACTTCGCTGGGCAGAAACCGCTGAACGGAAAGCGCATCATGGACAGACGCACACTGATCAAAACGTTTATCGCCCTTGCGGGTGCCCCGGCATTGCCGCTTTCCGCACTGATGTCCAGCCGGCAGGCACAGGCCGGGTCACCGGGCGAGGCCCGTCCCTTCAGCTATGGCTGGCTCAAGGAGCACGCCAGATCCCTGGCAGGGGAACCCTGGACATCGGGGGAAGGGAGTTTACCGGATTCCCTGAAAAACCTGTCCTGGGACGATTACCAGGGCATCCGTTTTCGCCCGCAAGAAGCCCTCTGGCGCAACAGCGACAATCCCTTCCAGGTACAGCTGTTCCACCTGGGACTGTACTTCCGGTCTCCGGTGCGCATCCATGAGGTGGAGAACGGGCAGGCCCGGGAACTGGCCTATGAACCGGACTACTTTCGTTACCAGGGTGAGCAGCCGCTGGGCACCCTGCCAGGGGACCTTGGCTACGCCGGGTTCCGCGTGCACTTCCACACCGATTACAAAAGGGATCTGGCGGCCTTCCTGGGAGCAAGCTATTTCCGCGCGGTGGGCGCCGATATGCAATATGGCCTGTCCGCCAGGGGGCTGGCGATCGACACCGGCCTCAACCGGGAGGAGGAGTTTCCGCAGTTCACCGCTTTCTGGCTGGAAAAACCGGCTCCCGACAGTCATCAACTGGTGGTGTACGCATTGCTGGATTCCCCCAGTACCACCGGAGCCTACGCGTTCACCATGACCCCCGGGGCGAACATGGTGATGAAGGTGGATGCCGCGCTATATCCCCGCAAGCCCATGGAGCGGGTAGGGATAGCGCCGCTGACAAGCATGTACCAGACCGGTGAGAACCACCGTCGAATGGCCAACGACTGGCGGCCTGAGATCCATGATTCTGACGGGCTGGCGGTCCACAACGGGCAGGGCGAGTGGCTGTGGCGGCCGCTGGTGAATCCCCGCTCGGTGCGGGTAAGCAGTTTTGTCGACCAAAATCCGAGAGGCTTTGGTCTTCTGCAGCGCGACCGTGACTTTGCCAACTACCAGGACGATGGGGTGTTTTATGACAAGCGTCCCAGTGCCTGGGTAGAGCCGCAGGGAGAATGGGGCGCCGGCAGCGTGAT
Organism: Marinobacter orientalis; assembly: GCF_004792665.1. Lineage (GTDB taxonomy): Bacteria > Pseudomonadota > Gammaproteobacteria > Pseudomonadales > Oleiphilaceae > Marinobacter > Marinobacter orientalis. The sequence goes on along the minus strand of NZ_SRZX01000002.1, from coordinate 263,951 downwards.
GCTGGTGGAAATTCCCACCAGGGACGAAACCTTCGACAACATCGTCGCCTTCTGGAACCCGGAAGAGCCACTGCTACCGGGAAATGAGTACCTGTTCGCCTACCGTCTTACCTGGGGTTCAGAGCCGCCACAGAAGCCGGAAGAATTGGCAACTGTACAGGCAACACGCACCGGGATTGGTGGCGTGATTGGCCAGGAACGAACCTACTTTTCCTGGCGCTTTGCGGTGGATTTCGCCGGCGGGCCTTTGCCGCTGCTGGCTGACGATGCGGTGGTAGAGCCGGTGATAACCGCCAGCCGCGGCCGCGTGGAGATCACCTCGGCCCGCCCCCTGGCCGCCATTGGCGGTTACCGGGCCATGTTTGATCTGGTGCCCGATGACTCCCACGAACCCATCGACCTGCGTCTGCAGTTGAAGTTGGGCGACCAGGTACTGACGGAAACCTGGCTTTACCAGTACACACCACCACCTCAGCAAGAGAGGGTATAGCCATGGAAAAGCGGGAATTGCAGCCGGAAGGTGTGCCTGAACACAGCCTCATACAGAGGGTGGATGTTCGCAATACCGCCATGATCCTGCTCACCTCTGTTGCGGTGCTGTATTTCATCTCCTGGGCCCAGGCGGTTCTGGTGCCCCTGGTCGGCGCAATACTCATCAGTTACGCCCTGGATCCACCAGTGTCCTGGCTGGAAAAATTCCGCATTCCCCGCCCCCTTGGCGCGGCATTCGTGTTGACCATACTGGTGGCTACCATCGCCGTCGCGAGTATCCCGCTGAAGCGCGAAACCATAGCCATACTGGACAAGGCGCCGTGGGCAATCGAGCAGTTCCGGCGCGCTGAAGCGCGCTCAACCCCGGACGAGGAAGGCGTCGTGGAAAAGGCTCAGAATGTGGCCAAGAAAATCGAGGACAGTGCGGAGGACGACGAAAAGGAGTCCGACGAGCCTGACGTGATGCGAGTCAGGGTTGTGGACAAGCCTTTCAGTTTACGTAAATTCCTGATGGAGGGATCATCGACGATACTGGTGATCGTTTCGCAGGTTTTTTCTGCATTGTTACTGGTGTATTTCATGCTTGCGGCGGGAAGGCTCTATAAACGCAAAGTGGTCCGGCTGTCCGGGCCTTCATTCCATCACATGCGCAAGGCGGCGCGGATCATGAACGAGTTTCATGGCCAGGTGCGGCGCTTCCTGTTTGTGATGCTGCTGAGCGCTGTGTTTGTAGGGTTTTTCACCTGGCTGGCGTTTTTATTACTGGGGATGGAGCAGCCAATTTTCTGGGGCGTGGTTGCAGGAATAGCCAGTGTCGCGCCTTATCTGGGGCCATTTCTGGTGATGGTAGGTGCCGGTGTGGCTGCGTTCATTCAGTTCAGTGCCATCGATATGGCCCTGCTCATCGCCGCTGTTTCGCTGGTAATCACCAGCATCCAGGGAAACCTGCTGCTGCCCATGCTCACCAGTCGCGTCTCCAGCCTCAACGAAGTAGCGATCTTTATCGGTCTGTTGTTCTGGGGCTGGCTCTGGGGTCCGGTGGGACTCATCATCGCAACACCGGTACTGATGATCATCAAAACCCTGTGTGACCACGTCAGCAATTTACGGGCAGTGGGGGAGTTATTGGGCAAATAATGGTGCCATGTCAACAATTGGTTATTCTTTGGTCTATAGATTGTTGACAATCCCTCTCCTTGGGCGTAAATTTCGGATCAATACAGTCACTATTGTTGACAAAACATGTCCGAAGCTGCCATCCAGACCTACACCCGCGCCGACGAAGCCTTCGATTGTCTGCAAACGGCCATCGTAAAAGGTGACCTGGTTCCCGGTGAGAAAATCGGTGAAGTGGAACTCTGCTCCCGCTTCAACCTGACCCGTGGCCCGTTAAGGGAGGCCCTTGGTCGCCTCGAATCCCGCGGCTTACTGGTTCGCCGGCCCCATGCCGGGGTAAAAGTGGTCTCCGTAAGCGCCGAGGAACTCCTGGAGCTGTACCGCATCCGCGAAACCATGGAAGGCCTGGCCGCGCGACAGGCCGCCGAGCGCATGACCGATGAAGAAATCGCTGACCTTCAGGCTACCCTGGACAGCCACGAGCAGATGATCGAACAGGCCCAGGGCCAGGCTTACTACCAGGCAGAAGGCGATTACGACTTCCATCACCGCATCGCCACCGGCAGCCGCAACACAAAACTCGCACAAATGCTGCTGGGTGATCTTTACTATATGGTCAGGATGTACCGCTATCGCCTGAGCACCTCCTCCGGCCGGCCCCATATGGCCCTGGGGGAGCACCGAAGAATCGCAGAAGCCATCGCCCAGCGCGACGGCGAACTGGCGGAGTTCCTGATGAAACGCCACATCAACGCCGCACGCCGGAACATCGAAAAAAAGATCCGGGAAGGAGTGCTGACGATCTGACAATTGCGCGCAGCGCAACGACTCATGTCGGATTACGGCTCTGCCTAATCCGACCTACAAATGCCAGGGCAGAAACGTTGTAACGTAGGTCGGATTAGCCGGAGGCGTAATCCGACAAACAAACAAAAGGCAGAAACCCGATAACGTAGGTCGGATTAGCCGAAGGCGTAATCCGACAAACAAACCCGACAATCAACGAGGCCAACACCATGTCCAAAAAACCATCCCCAGGCGCCCGCTTCCGCAAGGCCCTGAAAGACAACCACCCGCTGCAGATTGTAGGCACCATTAACGCTTACACCGCGATGATGGCGGAAAAGGTCGGCCATCAGGCCATCTACCTGTCGGGCGGCGGCGTCGCGAACGCCTCCTACGGCCTGCCGGACCTGGGCATTACCACCATGAACGACGTGGTTGAGGACGTCCGCCGCATCACCGCAGCCACCGACGTACCATTGCTGGTCGACATCGACACCGGCTGGGGCGGCGCCTTCAACATCGCCCGCACCATCCAGGAAATGGAGCGCGCCGGCGCTGCGGCGGTTCACATTGAAGACCAGGTCGCCCAGAAACGCTGCGGCCACCGCCCCAACAAGGAAATCGTATCCCAGGAAGAAATGGTCGACCGTATCAAGGCCGCCGTGGACGCCCGCGAAGACGACGACTTCTTCATCATGGCCCGCACCGACGCCTTCCAGAAAGAAGGCCTTGAACCTGCCATCGAACGCGCCAAAGCCTGCATTGAAGCCGGCGCCGATGGCATCTTCGCCGAAGCGGTCACTGAACTGGAACACTACAAAGCCTTCTCCGAAGCTCTGGACGCCCCGATACTGGCCAACATCACCGAATTCGGCGCCACGCCCCTGTACAATCGCAAGGAGCTGGCCGACGCCGGCGCCGACATGGTGCTGTATCCACTCAGCGCCTTCCGCGCCATGAACAAAGCGGCGCTGCAGGTGTACGAAAACATCCTCGAGAAGGGTGATCAGAAAGACGTAGTTGACCTGATGCAAACGCGGATGGAATTGTACGATTTCCTGAACTACCACGACTTTGAGCAGAAGCTGGACCAGCTGTTTCAGCAGAAGAAGGGATAAGCCGGTTTGTCGGATTACGGCCCAGAGGGGCCTGATCCGACCTACGCATGAGAGGGCAGAATGTTTGGGTTACCGTGTCGGATTACGCTGCGCTAATCCGACCTACAAATGCCCAGGCGGAACCCGCACCGTAGGTCGGATTAGCGCAGCGTAATCCGACACCAAAACCCGGGACCCAAACCGTAGGTCGGATTAGCGAAGCGTAATCCGACACCAAAACCCAAGGCCCAAACCGTAGGTCGGATTAGCAAAGCGTAATCCGACAACAAAGCCCAAAGCACCAAACAATGTAGGTACGGATTAGCGAAGCGTAATCCGACAACCCAAATCAAAACAAAGGGGGAGAAACACCATGGCTGAATCAAAAAAAACCGGCGGCGCTGGCCTTCGCGGACAGGTTGCCGGCGTAACAGCACTGTGTACCGTTGGCCAGTCCGGCACCGGGCTGACCTATCGCGGCTATGACATCAGCGACCTGGCCGAATACGCCCAGTTTGAAGAGGTGGCCTACCTGCTGCTGCGCGGCAAGCTGCCCAACCGGCAGGAACTGGATGACTACAAGAAAAAACTGGTAGGCCTGCGGGAACTGCCGGACGCCCTGAAATCCGTGCTCGAACACATCCCCAAAGACGCCCATCCAATGGACGTCATGCGCACCGGCTGCTCCGTGCTGGGCAATCTGGAAACCGAAACCGACTTCAGCCAGCAGGACGACAAGATCGACCGCATGCTGGCCCTGTTCCCGACCATCATCACTTACTGGTACCGCTTCGCCCACGAAGGCATACGAATCGATACCGCCAGCGACGTTGACTCCATCGGTGGCCATTTCCTCGAACTGCTTCACGGCAAAAAGCCCAACGAGCTGCACGAGCGGGTGATGAACGTGTCGCTGATTCTCTATGCCGAGCACGAGTTCAACGCCTCCACCTTCGCCGCCCGCGTATGCGCCTCCACGCTGTCTGATATCCACAGCTGCGTGACCGGTGCCATCGGCACCCTGCGCGGCCCGCTGCACGGCGGCGCCAACGAAGCCGCCATGGCGCTGATCCAGAAGTTCAAGACCCCGGATGAAGCCGAAGAAGGCCTCATGGGCATGCTGGAGCGCAAAGAGAAAATCATGGGCTTCGGCCACGCCGTCTACACCGAGTCCGACCCGCGCAACGCCATTATCAAGAAGTGGTCCGAGAAACTCGCCGAAGAGGTTGGCGACACCGTGCTGTACCCGGTATCGGTACGCTGCGAAGAAGTCATGTGGCGCGAGAAGAAACTCTTCTGCAACGCCGACTTCTTCCACGCCTCTGCTTATCACTTCATGGGCATCCCCACCGAACTGTTTACCCCCATCTTCGTGATGTCCCGGGTATCCGGCTGGACTGCCCACGTAAAAGAACAGCGCGAAAACAACCGCATCATCCGCCCCAGCGCCGACTACAACGGCCCTGAGCATTCGGAGTGGGTGCCGATTGAGCAGCGCGATTGAGAAGACTGGTACGTGCCTGTTTGTCGGATTACGCCTTCGGCTAATCCACCTACGGCTGCGGAACGTCGAAACAAATGTAGGGTCTCCGGGGTCTGACCCCTGGCCAAACGTAGGTCGGATTAGGCGAAGCCGTAATCCGACACCAAAGGATCACGAGCAAACGCCCATGAACACAAACTACCGCAAACCCCTCCCAGGCACCGACCTGGACTATTTCGACACCCGCCAGGCCGTGGAAGACATCCAGCCCGGCGCCTATGACAAACTCCCGTACACCTCCAAAATCCTCGGCGAGCAACTCGTTCGCCGCTGCGATCCGGAGATGCTGACGGACTCCCTCAAGCAGCTGATCGAACGCAGGCGTGACCTCGACTTTCCCTGGTATCCGGCGCGGGTTGTCTGCCACGACATCCTCGGCCAGACGGCCCTGGTAGACCTGGCCGGCCTGCGTGACGCCATCAAGGAGAAGGGCGGCGACCCGGCGAAGGTAAACCCGGTTGTTCCCACCCAGCTGATCGTCGATCACTCCCTGGCAGTTGAGCACGCCGGTTTCGAGAAGGACGCCTTTGAAAAGAACCGCGAGATCGAAGACCGCCGCAACGACGACCGCTTCCACTTCATCAACTGGACCAAGACCGCGTTCAAGAACGTGGACGTGATTCCTCCGGGCAACGGCATCATGCACCAGATCAACCTGGAGAAGATGTCGCCGGTGGTTCAGGCCCGTGACGGCGTTGCCTTTCCGGACACCTGCGTCGGTACCGACAGCCACACCCCGATGGTGGACGCACTTGGCGTTATTTCCGTCGGGGTCGGCGGCCTGGAAGCCGAAAGCGTGATGCTGGGCCGTGCCTCGATGATGCGCCTGCCGGACATCGTTGGTGTGGAGCTGAGCGGTAAGCTGCAGCCGGGTATCACCAGTACCGATATGGTCCTGGCCATCACCGAATTCCTGCGCAAGGAAAGGGTGGTCGGTGCCTATCTGGAATTCTACGGCGAAGGCGCCGACAGCCTCACCGTGGGCGACCGCGCGACCATCTCCAACATGACCCCGGAATACGGCGCCACCGCGGCCATGTTCTATATCGACGGCCAGACCATTGATTATCTCAAGCTGACCGGCCGTGAAGATGATCAGATTGCCCTGGTTGAGACCTACGCCAGGGAAACCGGCCTGTGGGCCGACAGCATGAAAAACGCCGAATACGAGCGCGTGCTGAAGTTTGACCTGTCGAAGGTCACCCGCACCCTGGCTGGCCCTTCCAACCCTCATGCGCATCTGCCCACTTCCGAACTGACCGAGCGTGGCATTGCCGGCAAGTGGGAGAAGGAAGAAGGCAAGATGCCGGACGGCGCCTGCATCATCGCGGCCATTACCAGCTGCACCAACACCAGTAACCCCCGCAACATGGTGGCTGCCGGCCTGATCGCCCGCAACGCCAACAGGCTGGGCCTGACCCGCAAGCCCTGGGTGAAAACCTCCCTGGCGCCAGGTTCCAAGACTGTGAAAATGTACCTGGAAGAGGCCAAGCTGCTGCCGGAACTGGAACAACTCGGCTTCGGTGTGGTGGCCTTTGCCTGCACTACCTGCAACGGCATGAGCGGCGCCCTGGATCCGGAGATCGCGAAGGAAATCATGGATCGCGACCTCTATTCCACCGCCGTGCTGTCCGGTAACCGGAACTTCGACGGCCGGATCCACCCCTACGCCAAGCAGGCGTTCCTGGCTTCGCCACCGCTTGTTGTCGCCTACGCCATCGCCGGCACCATCCGCTTCGACATCGAAAAAGATGCCCTGGGCTACGACAATGACGGCAACCCCGTCACCCTGAAAGACATCTGGCCGGACGACGCGGAAATCGACGCCATCGTCAAATCCAGCGTCAAGCCGGAGCAGTTCCGCAGCACCTACATTCCGATGTTCGACATCACCCGGGACGCACAGGCCAACACCAACCCGAACTACGACTGGCGCCCCCAGAGCACCTACATCCGTCGCCCGCCGTACTGGGAAGGTGGCATGGTGGGTGAGAAAACCCTCAAGGGCATGCGCCCTCTGGCAGTGCTGCCGGACAACATCACCACCGATCACCTGTCGCCGTCCAATGCCATCCTGATGGACAGTGCCTCCGGTGAATACCTGCACAAAATGGGCGTGCCGGAGGAAGACTTCAACTCCTACGCCACCCACCGTGGTGATCACCTCACCGCCCAACGCGCCACTTTCGCCAACCCGAAACTGTTCAACGAAATGGTGCGGGACGAAAACGGCAATGTGAAGCAGGGCTCGCTGGCGCGGATCGAACCGGAAGGCAAGGTCACCCGCATGTGGGAAGCCATCGAAACCTACATGGAACGCAAACAGCCACTGATCATCATCGCCGGCGCCGATTACGGCCAGGGCTCCTCCCGCGACTGGGCCGCCAAGGGCGTAGCACTGGCCGGCGTGGAAGCGATTGTGGCGGAAGGCTTTGAACGCATCCACCGCACCAACCTGGTGGGCATGGGCGTGATGCCACTGCAGTTCGAAGAGGGCACCACCCGCAAAACACTGGGAATTGACGGCACCGAAACCTTCGATGTGGAGGGTAAACCCTCGCCCCGCGCCGAACTCACCCTGGTTATCCATCGCAAGAACGGCGATACCGAACGTGTGCCGGTGATCTGCAGGCTGGATACCGCGGAAGAGGTGTCAATCTATAAGGCTGGCGGCGTATTGCAGCGATTCGCGGAGGATTTCCTCCAATCGGAGGGTGCGGCGTAAAGGGGTCTGACCCCGAGGGGTCAGGCCCCAATCCCATTGATGTGTCGGATTACGGCCCTTCGGGCCTAATCCAACCTACGAGGGCTCGTCGCCAACTCTGGCGTAGCCCGTAGGTCGGATTAGCAAAGCGTAATCCGACAACTCCTTACCCCGTAGGTCGGATTAGCCGAAGGCGTAATCCGACAACCTCTCCCAACCCGAAACCAATTTAAAAGGTACCCCCCATGCCCCACCAACCCCAAATCAGAATCCCCGCCACCTACATGCGAGGTGGCACCTCCAAAGGCGTCTTCTTCCGCCTGCAGGACCTCCCGGAGCCGGCACAAACCCCGGGCGAAGCCCGCGACAAACTCCTGCTCCGCGTCATAGGCAGCCCGGACCCCTACCAGAAGCAGATCGACGGTATGGGCGGTGCCACCTCCAGCACCAGCAAAACCGTTATCCTGGCAGCCCCTACGCAGCCTGACCACGATGTGGACTACCTGTTCGGCCAGGTGTCCATCGACAAACCCTTTGTCGACTGGAGCGGCAACTGCGGCAATCTCACCGCCGCAGTAGGTGCCTTTGCCATTAACGGTGGCTTCGTCGCCAAAGAGCGTATCCCCGAAAACGGTACTGCCACCATTCGCATCTGGCAGGCCAACATCAAAAAAACGATCATCGCCCACATCCCCATCACCAACGGCGAAGTACAGGAAACCGGTGATTTCGAACTCGATGGCGTGACCTTCCCGGCGGCGGAAATCCAGGTCGAATTCATGGACCCGGCCGATGCCGAAGGCTCCATGTTCCCCACCGGCAACCTGGTAGACGACCTGGAAGTGCCCGGTATAGGCACTCTGAAGGCGACAATGATCAACGCAGGCATTCCCACCATCTTCGTTAATGCCGAAGACATCGGCTACAAAGGCACAGAGCTTCAGGATGCCATTAACGGTGATGAAAACGCCCTGGCCACATTCGAGAGGATACGTGCCCACGGCGCACTGAAGATGGGGCTGATCAGGCATGTAGACGAAGCAGCCAGCCGGCAGCACACACCGAAAGTGGCATTTGTGGCGGAACCGGCGGATTACGTTTCGTCCAGCGGCAGGAATATCGGGGCAGGGGAGGTAGACGTGCTGGTGCGGGCCCTGTCCATGGGCAAACTTCACCATGCCATGATGGGCACCGCCTCCGTGGCCATCGCCACCGCAGCTGCCGTTCCCGGAACCCTGGTGAACCTTGCCGCCGGAGGTGGAGACCGTACCTCCGTTACCTTCGGACACCCATCCGGTACCCTCCAGGTAGGCGCGGAAGCCAGCCAGGTGAACGGCCAGTGGACCGCCACCAAGGCCATTATGAGCCGTAGTGCGCGGGTGCTCATGGAGGGCTGGGTTAGGGTGCCCGGGGATTCGTTTGCGCTGTAGGGGCAGGTTTGGGGAATTGGTTGGTTTGGTTTTGTCGGATTAGCCGAAGGCGTAATCCGACAATCCAGCTGAATCCATATCTTTCATGTTGACTGTTGGTAAACTCAACCGTAAACTTTTCTCATGTACTCCCTGAAATACAAAAAATCCGCACTTAAAGCGTTGAGGAAGGCTCCCAGGCCAATTGCAGAACGGTTAATGTCCGGACTTGAAGTTATTGCTCTGGACCCGGAGAACTATCAGGGCGACTGGAAGCCTATGAAAGGAAAGCCTTACTGGCGTCTTCGTCAGGGTGGATACAGAGCGATTTGCAGTTTTGATAATGGCGAGCTGATTTTGCTGGTGCTGAAGGTCGGTGCCAGAGGAGATGTTTATAAATGAGCGTACAGATCATAGAAAAGTCAGGAAAACCTGAATACGCAGTCATTCCCTATGCCGAGTACCAGGAATTGCTGGAGATGGCACAGGAGGCACGCGATATCCAGGATGCTGATGCAGCCAGCGCAGAGCTTTTGGCTGAAGAGGACGAGAGCATTCCTTCTGCCATTGCCAGGCGGCTCGTATTGGGAGAGGAACACCCTCTGAAGGTTTGGAGGGAATATCGCGGTTACACTCAGGAATCTTTAGGAACAGAAGCCGGCATTGGGAAGTCCTATGTCTCGCAGATCGAGGCTGGCGCCAAGACTGGTTCAACAAAGGTTCTCAGCGCACTTGCGAAAGCTTTGCGGGTTGAAATAGACGATTTGTTGGATCGGTAACTCTTCCCACCTCCGGCCATCCCTCCGGCACCTTGCAGGTGGGGGCCAAGGCCAGCCAGGTGAACGGCCATTGGACCGCCACCAAGGCCATTATGAGCCGTAGTGCCCGTGTGCTCATGGAAGGTTGGGTGAGGGTGCCCGGCGGGAGCTTCTGATTCCGTAAGGTTTCAAATTTCGAACAAAAGCCCGGAGAATTCCATTCTCCGGGCTTTTTACGTTCGGGTGTCAGGTTTCTGAATACTTGAACTTTCCAGGTGTCAGTATAATTTACGCCCACTGAGATGAGTCTGCTATCTGAATGGGGTAAACAACCCCGGATTTGTATAAAACGATCTATTTAAATATCCTTTTAATTGATCTAGGCTATTTAAATGTACCGCTTTTATGAACATGACGCCTGAACTGACCAACCCGCTCTCCCTGGATGTCGAAGATACTTACACATGGGACGCAAAATCAATTCGATTTTAATTCTAAGTCGCTGAAAGGTTTTGATTTTCAATACATGGCATGGATGGTGCTCTTAAACACGTACCGCTGAGTTTCTTGCTTCAATGCAAACTGCAGCGTTCACGATAAAATCATGGAGAGATAACTATGAACATTGCACTTAAAAGAACGCTTCTATCAACACTCGTTCTGCCCTTTGCGCTGGGCGCGGCATCTGCCAGTGCGGTTGAGATCACCGACTGGGGATATAGCACTACCAACGTGTTCTCCGATTCTACCTTTAGTGATGGAGGCGGCACCCAGGATATAAATGACCAAAGTTTGTCGTGGGGTGGTACTGACGCTGATGATCGGTCGTCTGTCGCGATCACTGATGTATCGGAGACAAGCGGCCTTATTACCAATGGTGAATTCGTAGAGGGCGGTACATTCACTCACGACAACAATGTTATAAGTGACACCTATGCTGCGTTGACCGGCTTCGACCTGAGTACCTCCCTAATGCTGACCGCAGCAAGTCCGGATACTGGCGATGTCGCGAACCTGCCTACTCTCACATTCGCGACTTCCTTCAGGGAAACTCCGAACAGTTCGCCATGCGAGGGGACTTCAAATGGAATCCCCTGTGATGACATTTTTACCATCGACAACCTGGAGGGTGCTGAGGTTAATGAGAATGGCTGGTTCCAAATTGCTGCACCAGCTTTCACCATTGACGATTACACCTACACCGTGTTCCTTGAGTTGGAGAACCTGGCAGAACTGGGAGAAACAACCTGTGGCGTAGCGGGCGCTCCTGCCGATTGTGTCGGCCTTCTGACTGAAGAGGAGACAACAAACAGTTTCCGGACCCGGTTCAAAATCGCGTCTTCACCAGTTAGCGTACCTGAGCCAGGCACTCTCGCACTGCTCGGCCTGGGCCTTGCCGGACTTGGTCTGTCGCGCAGGAAAAAAGCAGCAACAGCGTAACATTTGAACAGAGATAATGTTCAGATAACATGCTGATATAAAAGAAGCCCCCGCCAATAAGCGGGGGCTTCTTTTTTCAGCAGGACAATTCAGTATCGTCAGGCGAGGGGTCAGGCAACTTCCTTTTCAATTGCCTTATAAGCGGTAGCCGGTTTCGCCGGCAGGTATCGCCCGTCATCAGTAATCAGCGACCAGACATCCGGGCGACGCTTCCTTATGCCCTCAATCAGTGACGCTGCCTCCGTGAAGGCAGGGCGGCGGCGGCCGTGATACTCCGTCACGGGTCCCACATGATCAAATTCCACACCGAACCGCTTCAGCACGCGCAGCAGTGCCGGCTCCATAACCGCCATCCAGTGGGTTATGCCATGTTTGACAGACATCTGGAGAATAGCGGCAAAAATTCCCAAGCTGATATAAGGCAGGGCACGTTTGCCATTCTCCGAATCGCTATAGCCGGCGAAATCGCTGATGCCAGAAGTTGTTTTATCCTCATTCAGACGCCGCCTGAACTCACGGCTTACCGCCATCCGGGATATTTCAGCGACCTGCTCGCGGCGTGCAGCTGCAAATGCTTCCTGTGCATACCGGTCCATCAGATGGAGGCACGGGGCTTCCATGGGAAAATCGGCCTGCACCGGGGTGTCGCCTGCCATAACGAGACGAACGGCGGCGACGCTCTCTCCTGTCATCCGGTGTCGGATCAGCGCATGCGCTGATCGCGAGTCGTAGGCATCGTGCTCGCGTTTATCCGCGAAGCAATCGGGATCCTCGAAAGGCCGGTCGATACAGTAAACCTGATACCGAACTTCGAATACCTCGTTGATTACCTCCGGAGAGGTTGCCAGCTGGACACTGAATGCCGAGTTGAAAATGGTACTGACGTCTTCTTCAATTTGTTGGTTTTTTATGTTTTCAGTGTGATCCGGACGTGCAAACCCTGTGTTCATTTTTTAGGCCCTTATTCTTCCCCGTTCAGGGAGCTGTTATGGCGATAGTCGCAGTGAGAAAAAGCGCCGTCTTTAACCACAGCTGACGGCGTACTACGGGTGTATCGAGGCTACAGCTCATAAGACCTCGGAACGCTTTATCCTGGGCACGTAACGTCCGGGCGCCAGGATGTAATTCGGGTCGACTGCAGCTTTCAGCTGGCTGGCAAGCCTGGAGAAAGCAGAGCCACCGGTGTTCAGGATGCCCATTGCATCGATGTTGAGACGGTAGGGCAGAAAACCTTCTTTTTGCCCCGCGTCCAGAAGTGCGCGATAACAGTCGTTGGCCCTTGCTGTAGAATCCGCATCCCTGCGATCAAAAAGCAGAGGAACCGTGGAGTCGAAGCACCGATCGTTTACTGTCGTCAATGTGATGAGCGGATTGACGCCGTACCGCGGGCAAATTCTCTCAATCATATCGATATAGCGGCGAACGTCTTGCCCCCGTATGGGGACCAGTGGCGCAAACCATATAAGCCCACAACCATCACGGGCGGGATTTTTTGGTTGCCCTGCACCTGGCAGGTCACCCGAGCGCCAATAGGCCAGCGCCAGGGCAACATCGTTGGGCGTACCATGCATGATTTCAAGGGCGCCAGAGAGCGTATCCGCCATGCCTTTCACCCGTGCAGCCAGTCTGCCAGGCAGTACACGGGAAATATTGCGGGCCACGGCAACTTTTCGCCGGTTGATAAAAACAAGACGGTCGGTTACCGGGCCAAGAAGCCGCCGTAGCGTGCGTCGGGCCGCCCCGGCCACTTCCTTTGACGCGTAAATTGCGCCGACCCCGCTCCACGCCGGAACGCCATGAGTGTTTGCCAGACTTTCAACTTCGTGAGCAGGCAGAACACCGTCAATGGCTTTGCCTTCCGGGAAGGGCGTCATCATCGAGAGCATGCGTTGGCTATTGAGCAGGTTGATTGCCACAACCGAACCGCCGAGCGTTCGCAACACGGCTCTGACGGTGGGCACCAGCGCTTCCAGCCTGGCGTCGTCTTTTGTGGAAAAGAAAAATGCGGTTACTGTGTCCGGAGCTGGCGCAAGGGCGATGGTCATATTGACCACCACACCAAAATTCCCCTGACTGAAAAGCCCGTCGAGATAGGGGCCGAGGCCCCACTTAAAAAGCCCGTCTACTTCGGCACCGCCAAGTTCGCTGAGCGGCGTCCGGTAAAGGGTACCGTCGGGGAGGATCGCTTCTATCTTTGTCACTGCCGCAAAATGGTCAGTAATCGGCGTGATACCGTAACCACGTTCAAGCGCATTACCAAGAATGCTGCAGGTGGGCCCGGCGCCGGTCACAGGAACCAGGTAATTGCCCTCGTGGCGATCAAGGAATTCCCTCAGGGCGCCCTGGGTCACACCGGGCCCGACAGTAACAACACCCAGTTCGGGATCAAAATCCGAAATACGGTCAAGCCGGCTAAGATCGAGAATAACGCAGTCGTTTTCAACCGGGTTGGCACTGCCGTAGCCCCAGTTATTGCCCGTGCTGACGGGGTAAACGGCGACCTGCCAACGTTGCGCGACTTTTAAAATGGCAGCAACCTGTTCCTGGTTCTCCGGGCAGAGCACCGCCGGAATAGAGCGACTGGTTCCTGTTGTGGAAGCACCAAAATCTGCTGCGTCAGCCGCGATAACTCCGGAATCACCCAGAATAACGGTCCATTCGGCAATTGCAGACTCGGTTGAGGTGCTGTTCACTGGTGTTCCCAAAATTAATCGAAGATTTGATGAATATGTCGTTAATGTTGACTGACGGCTTGTTTACTAAAGGCGGACTGATTATAGGCGAGATAAGGTGGGCAAGGCCACCGTGTAGCATTACGGCTCTGAAAACGGGTTACGTTAAATAAAATACTCGCAAACAATAAGTTGGAGCGACGTCAGAGAAATACGGGAAAGTCTGTTTATTAAATCAAATTAACACCGTCAGTTTTATCTTGTTAACAGTGGGTAAATTAACCATTTTCAGCTACATGTATAACAATAGAGTGATTGAAGTGATTGCCTGTATCAAACCTTCAGCTAGGCTTGAAGTATTACAAACGGATATGCCCTGGAGTTCTTGCCATGTCAGCAACATTTGATCTCAATGAACGCCCCGACTACGACGATCTCATTCAGACCATTACCGACTACACCCTGGGCTACCGGATAAAAAGCAAAGAAGCCTGGAACACCGCCCGTCACTGCCTGATGGACACACTGGGCTGCGGATTGCTGGCGCTGCGGTTTCCCGAGTGCACAAAACATCTGGGCCCGATTGTTGAAGGCACGATAGTGCCTCACGGGGCCCGCGTTCCCGGAACGTCTTTCCGGCTGGATCCGGTGAAAGCCGCCTGGGATATTGGCTGCATCATCCGCTGGCTTGACTACAACGACACCTGGCTGGCCGCGGAGTGGGGCCATCCGTCCGACAACCTGGGAGGCATTCTTGCCGTAGCCGACCACCTTTCCCAGCAAAGAGTGGCAGAAGGTAAACAGCCGCTGACCATGAAAGAGGTGCTCGAGGCCATGATCATGGCCCACGAAATTCAGGGCGTGCTGGCACTGGAAAACTCCTTCAACCGGGTCGGGCTGGACCATGTGGTATTGGTGAAAGTGGCCTCCACCGCCGTCACCGCAAAACTGATGGGTGCTAACCGGGAGCAATTGATGTCGGCGCTGTCTCACGCCTGGGTTGATGGCCAGTCATTGCGAACCTATCGCCACGCGCCCAACGCAGGTTCCCGCAAATCCTGGGCCGCGGGTGATGCCACGTCCCGAGCCGTGCGGCTGGCCGACATCGCCATGAGGGGCGAGATGGGTATTCCGAGCGCACTGACAGCGCCACAATGGGGTTTCCACGATGTTCTGTTCAGCAAGACCAACAAGGACCAGAAACTCAAACCCGAAAACAGGCGTCAGCTTTCTTTACCCCAGGACTTCGGCTCCTACGTGATGGAGAACATCCTGTTCAAGATTTCCTTTCCTGCCGAGTTTCATGCCCAGACAGCGGCTGAAGCGGCAGTCACCCTGCACCCCCAGGTCAGGGACCGCCTCGACGAGATCGATCGTATTGTGATCACCACCCACGAGTCCGCCATTCGCATTATCTCCAAGCAGGGCAAGCTCGCGAACGCCGCGGACAGGGACCACTGCCTTCAGTATATGACCGCCGTGCCACTGATCTTCGGCAACCTGACGGCTGAACATTACGAAGACAGCTTTCACGAAGCCAACCCGGTCATCGACCGGATCCGCGAAAAAATGGAAGTGGTGGAAGACGAAAACTACACCCGCGAGTACCTGGAAGAGGATAAGCGCTCTATCGCCAATGCCATCCAGGTGTTCTTCAAGGATGGCAGCAGCACGGACAAGGTTGCCGTTGAATACCCCATAGGCCATCGGCGCCGCAGAAAAGAAGGGATTCCCTTGTTGGAAGACAAATTCAGCAACAATCTTGCGACGCGATTTCCGGGCCAGCGCTGCGATCGGATTTATCAGCTCTGCAAGGATCAGAAAACGCTGGAAAGCACGCCTGTACACGAGTTTGTGGGCCTGTTTGTGATCTGATTGTGGTGATGGCGATTGTAGTTACAAAAAATTACAGTACACTGGTGTTCATACAACGCTGTATGTAAACGCACTGGATGCGTTGTTTTATTGTTGTAAGCAGCAAAAGGAGTCGGCGTGGCTCACGTCAGATTGTTCAGGCACTACATCCATCTTCCATACGTTATCCTCGGCCTGATTGATTTTCTGGTGCTGGCGTTTGCCCTGGCGTTGGCGGTGTTTTTTCGCTATTTCGGCGATCTTTCCTTCTTTCTCGATAACCTGAATTTCATGCTGCCCTCAGCGATTGTGTTTTCGGCAATCAACCTGCTGGTGATGGTAGCGCTTGGTGTTCATCAGTCCCGCCTGGAAGAAGGCATGTCGGGAATGATGCTACGTACGATCATGGCGCTGATCATCAGCATTCCGTTGTGCGGTTTTGCGTACCTGCTGGCACAAGATCTGTTCTGGTACATCGGTGCCAGCGGTGTGCTGACGACCGCATCCGTGTTCGGGGTTTTCCTGCTGGGCATCGCCCGCGCACTGTTTTTTGCCATCGTGGGCAAGGAAAGCTTCAAACGGAAAGTACTGGTGCTGGGAGCAGGCTTTCGTGCCAGGCAGATTCATGAAGACCTCAGAACTCCGTTTAATCGCAAAGGCTTTATCCTGACCGGCTTCGTGCCTCTGCCAAGTGCCCCCGTGGAAATCAGCGAAGAGTACCTGCTCAACATTCGGGGCACATTGCATCAGCACATCATCAAGCATCCGGTTGATGAAATCGTGGTGGCGGTTGACGATCGCCGTAACGGCCTGCCGATGGAAGACCTTCTGGAGTGCAAGATGGAAGGCGTAAAGATTGTCGACGGGGCAAGCTTTTACGAGCGGGAATCCAGGAAAGTGGCCCTGGAAATGGTTACCCCTGGCTGGCTGGTGTTTTCCGACGGATTTACCGTTTCTTCTGTATTCGGTTTCGGCAAGCGCTCCATGGACATACTGGCTGCCATCACTCTGCTATTGGTGGGGCTTCCTCTGATGGTGCTGACCGCCATCGCTATCAAGATCGAGGACGGCCTGAAGGCACCGGTTTTCTACAGCCAGGAACGGGTAGGGCTCAACGGCAGCGTGTTCAAGGTCTACAAATTTCGTTCCATGACTACCGACGCCGAGAAAAACGGTGCGGTCTGGGCCAGCAGGAACGACGCCCGGGTCACCAGAGTAGGGGAGTTTATCCGCAAGGTGCGGATCGACGAGCTGCCACAGATTTTCAATGTACTGAACGGCACGATGGCCTTTGTTGGCCCGCGGCCGGAGCGGCCTGTATTTGTGGAGCAACTGTCCGAGAAGATTCCGTTCTACAGCGAGCGTCACCGGGTCAAGCCGGGTTTGACGGGCTGGGCCCAGCTCTGCTTTGCTTACGCAGATAATGAAGAGGATACCCGAGAAAAGCTCCGTTACGATCTTTACTACATCAAAAATCAGAGTCTGTTACTGGACATATTGATTATAATTCAGACAGTGGAAGTGGTATTGTTCAAAAAAGGATCAAGGTAGTTTCGGGACCAGCTCTCCCCCGAGACATGGAATTAAAAACGGAACAAGAGAGGAATAATGATGTCATCGAAGTATTCACTGAAGGGGCTGCTGATGTCCCTGACTGCGGTAGCGTTTGTTGCGGGTTGTGCAGGCCCCCAGTCATCTTCGCAGGAAGCCATAGACGAAGCCCTCAACCTGCAGACATCAACAAGTGTTGATGAATACCTGCTCGGCCCGACAGATTCAGTCCAGATCTCGGTCTGGCGGAACGAGGATCTCAGTATCAGTGTTCCGGTACGGCCGGACGGCCGGGTTTCCATGCCTCTCATAGGTGATGTGATGGCTACCGGTAAAACCCCGGAGCAACTTGCCACCGAAATTGAAGAGGGACTGACGGGTTATATCCGCGAGCCCCAGGTAACCGTTGTCGTTACATCAATGGGCAGCCATGAATTCAGCGATCGAGTTCGTGTCACCGGTGCCGTCAATGAGTCGATCTCAGTACCTCACAGGTCCGGAATGACCGTTCTGGATATGGTGTTGAGCGCCGGGGGGGCAAATCCCTTCGCGCAGCTCAACAACTCCATGCTTTACCGCTCTGTAGACGACAAGATGGTAGCTATACCGGTTCGTTTGGATGACATTCTCAACAAGGGCGATGTAACCACCAACTACCGCATGCGGCCGGGCGACATCCTGACCGTGCCCGAACGGAACTTTTAAAATCAGCCAAAGCTGCTGCTTGGCGCAAATGGCAGAATCGGTTAACAGGTAAGAATCATGGCACTTCCACTAAGTCAGATCCCTTCAGAAATGTTCAGGGAGGTCCGGTCACACAAGTGGCTGGTCCTGGTCCTATTTGCCGTTGTCAGTTTTGCTGTGCTGACGGCCGGTTTCTTTTGGCCTTACAAGTACGAATCCCAGGTTGTGATATTTGTGGATGACCAGAATATCATTCGGCCACTGATGGAAGGCAGCGCCGTAACCACCGAAATCAGCGAACGTACCTCGGTAGCCAGGGAAATGCTCTGGTCCAGAGATGTAATGTCACAGGTGGCCCGGGATACAGAGATATTTGGCCCGGATGCCGACCAGACTGATGGTGAGGCTTTAGAGCGGCGCGTTGAGATGCTTCGTGCCAATATGAATGTGCGTCCTCGTGGCGACAGCTACTTCAGCATAGGCTACTCCTCCGAGTCGTCGATGCAGGCATTCCGCGTCGCCCAACGCCTGGGGCAGTTGTTTATATCCGAGAACTCGGAAAGAAAGCGCAAGGAAAGCCGTAATGCTTACGGTTTTATCGACAAACAGGTTAAAAACTATGAGTCGATCCTCGCCGATGTTGAGCAAAAACTGAAGAGGTTCCTGTCAGAAAATGTAGACGGAACGGAGAGCGAGGCCAATGCCCGCATGGCAAACCTGCGCCGGGAACTGGAACTTGCCGAGATGGAACGCACCGAACTGATGGCACGGGCTGCATCACTGGACTCTGATTTACAGAACGTGCAGCCCATGTTCAGTCAGGGCAGAACCGCAGATGCCTACACCCGCAGAATTCGCGAGAAAGAAACCATGCTGGATGAACTGCGGTTGCGATACCACGACACCTACCCCGATATTGTTGTACTGAAGGAACAGATTGCAGAACTCAGAAGGCAGCGAGACAGGGCAGCCCAGCGCGGAGAACTGGATCAGGCCACGAGTGGAGGCGAGCAGCTAGTCAATCCTCTTTATCAGGACATCAGTGCAGAGGTGGCCAAAACCCGTGCCGATATCCGTACCCAGGAATCCCGGATTAATTCGCTCCAGAACCTGATCGCTGAGCAGGAAATGCGGATGGAGCGCATCCAGGAAAACAAGGCGCAATATTCCGAGCTCACTCGAGATATGGAAGTTAACGAACAAATCTATAACGATCTGCTCAAACGCCGTGAAAAAGCCCGTGTATCCATGCATCTGGACATCGAAGGCCAGGGCCTCAATTTTCGTATGGCTGAAACAGCCCAGTACCCCCTGGGCCCAGAGGGCCCTCAATTCGAGCTGTTTGCTTCCGCAGGCCTGATTTTGGGTGCGTTGTTCCCGTTTGGTCTCGTAGCCGGAATGCTTCAGATAGATCCACGTGTGAGGGCGCGCAAACAGCTTGAAGACGGTATTGGCCTGCCTGTACTCGCAGAGATTCCCCATGTAAGAACGCCCTACGAAAAACGTAAAGACCGCTTTTTTACGGTTTCAGTGTCCGTATGCGCTGTGCTGGTTGTAGCTGCCTATGGCGGTGTTGCCGGTGCTGCTCTGATGGGAGTTATTTAATGACAGAGCAAAAACAGGACAGGGAAAGGGAAGAGATGGAAGCCGATACCCATCCCCTAGATAAAAACAACGGTGCAGTCGATTTTAAGGCAAGAGAACGATCGAGCGATTTGCAGAAACACGGCAGCGCTTCCGATAAGGAAAGAAACAGCGAGTTTTCCCATGGGGAGGACTCCCGCATGCTGGTACCAAGCTCCCTGGAGCTGGGCCCGGGTGCTGTCGACAGGTACGTAATCAGCAAACAGATTGTAAAGATGCAGGAGCCACGACGGCTCACCCGCGACGATATGGATGAACGTCGCATCATCTATCCGGAATCCAAAAACAGGGAATTGGTCAATCGTTTCCGCCATCTGCGGACCAAACTGCTGGAGCTGTCCGGCGGCAACAATTTTACCATGGTGGTTAGTGGAGCCTGTGAGGGCGCGGGAACGTCGTTCATGGCGCTTAATCTAGCCGCTGCATTTGCCTTCGATCAGTCCAAAACTGCACTGATTATCGACTGCAACCTTCGCAATCCCACATTACACTCGCAGCTTGACCTGGCTACGGAAACTGGCCTGACTGATTTCCTGGAAGACTCCGACTACGACATTGGGCGAATCATCTATCCTACGGGTATTCCGCGACTACGGCTTATTCCCGCCGGCAGCCAGCGTGAAACACCGGCAGAGTTCTTCACCTCATTTCGTATGAAGCAGTTTCTACAGGCCGTCCGGCGCCGCTATCCGGACCGCTTCATCGTGCTGGATACAGCGCCCATAGCTGATTCGCCCGATGCCCGTATTCTTGGTGAGCTGTGCGATTATTCGATGTTGGTGCTGCCACACGGAAAAATAACCGCCACCGCTGCGGAAAATGCAGCCCAGGCGTTTGACCCTGAAAAGTTTGTGGGAGCCGTCATCAATGGATAGGACAATTGGAGCAAGGAAATTTTACAGCGGAAGCTTATTACTTTTTGTAGGCGCCCTTGCCGTGGCTCCCGTATCCGGGCTTGCTCAATTGGAGATCATCGGTGGGCAACAGGCACGGGTCACAGATAACGCGAGAAAGGCAGCCAACAATGAAAATAGTGATCTGGAGAGCCGGACTTACGTGACTGCCAGGTATGAAACGGATCCAGGGCAGTGTCAGGCCAGTTTTGCGGGTACCCTCGGCTACACTATCTGGCAGGACGACTCGTTTGATAACGAAACCGATGCCAATATGGATCTGGACAGCCAGTGCGAACTCGCACCCCGTTTATTCTGGGATCTTGATAACAATCTCCGCGAAGTCAGCCAGGATACCACGCAGAGCGACACCCCCGATAACCGAACGCGGAAAAACGTATTCAGTACCGGCCCACGCTATATCTGGCGAATTGGCCCCGTCGACTCACTGTCGTTCAGTACCCGATACGAGAATACAGAGTTCGAAGAACCGGAAGAAACCGACAGCGAACGCTATGTTGGGTCAGTGGCCTGGACTCACCTGCTCAGCGACACTTTAAGTGGAGGTGTCAGCGCCTCGTATTCTGCCACTGAGTACGACACTGGAGCGGAAGTTGATGTAGAAACCGTTCGGGCCACCTTTAGCAAGAGGTGGGCAACCACATCGTTATCCGGGGCAATTGGTGTCAGTGAGATCGAAACCGAGTTTGGCAGTAACTCCCGGACGAGTGACGGGTTAGTGGGGGAGGTAGACCTGACCCGGGAGTTGAACCCCACTACTAACTGGTACTTCAGCGCTGCCCGTGAGCTGACTGATCGAACATCAAGTTTTGATATCCGATTTGAAGATTTTGAGTTCAATCTCAACGAGAGCATCAGTGTAGAAACAACCATCGCGTCCACAGGTATCAATAAAGGCTTTTCCGATCAAAGCAGCCTGAATGTCGACGTGTTTGCCAGCCAGTCGGATTATCTTGAAACCGATGAGCTGGAAGAACGTGTCGGACTTAATCTGCGTTATTCCAGACCCCTCGCTGAACGCCTTACAGGCAATTCAGGGTTCGGTTATCGGTACTCAGCGTTTGATGAGGATAGCTCACATAACGAGATCTTCAGCGTCGAACTTGGTCTCGACTACGAGGCAAGCCGTGACCTCAGTGTTTTCGGGGGACTTGGCTACGAACAGGAAAACAGTGATGTTCCTAGCCGGGAATATGATGAGCTTTGGGCGCGGCTCGGATTAGAGTATCAGTTCCGCTAATTGGCCAAGGATAGCTGTGAGGCTTTAACCATGACAGAACAAATTGATAACGCCCTGACCATCGACGTGGAAGATTACTTCCAGGTGGCCGCCCTGGCAGAAGCCGTGCGCCGTGAAGACTGGCATTCCATGGAATACCGCGTGGAGGCCAACACCCACCGGTTGCTGGAACTGCTCGATAGTCACAACACACGAGCGACGTTCTTTACTTTGGGCTGGGTGGCGGAAAAATCTCCCCAGTTGGTTCGCGACATACAGAAAGCCGGACATGAGGTGGCCAGCCATGGCTACAGCCACCAGTTGATCTATAACCAGACCCCCGAAGTCTTCCGCGAAGAAACCCGGCGCTCAAAACAGATCCTGGAAGATATCACCGGCGAGCCCATTACCGGGTACCGTGCCGCCAGTTATTCCATCACCAGCCAGTCCCGCTGGGCCCTCGATATACTCGCCGAGGAAGGCTTTGTCTGGGACTCATCCATATTCCCCGTGCACCACGACCGCTACGGCATGCCGGGCACACCACGTTGGCCACACCGATTGACAACCGACAAAGGCCATGAACTGGCCGAGTTTCCCCTGAGCACCCTGAAGTTTCCGGGTTACACCCTGCCGATCGCTGGTGGCGGCTATTTTCGGCTATTCCCTTACTGGTTCAGTCGCTGGGGCCTGGGCAGCATCAACCGCCAGGGCCAGCCGTTCGTGTTCTACCTCCACCCCTGGGAAGTAGACCCCGACCAGCCACGGCTGGACGTAAAGTGGTTCTCCCGCTTCCGGCACTACAACAACCTGGATGTGTGCGAACACAGGCTGGACAAATTGCTGGGCCACTTCCGGTTTACTGCCATGGGCGACGTGCTAACAAACCTGAAACTACTTGAAAAAGAAACACCGGCAACCGCCGGACAAGAGCGAATGGAATCCACATTACCATGCTAGTCCCACTGTTCTGGCTGTCCCTGTTACTGCTTTTCTACATCTATTTTGGTTACCCGCTAATGGCAAGGGCAATTTCCGCCTTGTGGCCAAAACCCGTAAAAGCCAGCGACGAGTACCGGCCAAAGGTGTCCATCTTGATTGCAGCCTACAACGAGGCAGAGGACATCGAAGGCACCCTGCAGAACAAAATGGAGCTGGACTATCCTTCGGATAAATTAGAAGTGCTTGTTATTTCCGACGAATCCGATGATGGCACTGACGACATCATCGAACGCGTGGCAAGCGATTCGCGCTTCCCGGTCCGTCTGTTCCGCCAAGTACCAAGGCAGGGCAAGACCGCCGGCCTGAACACCCTGGTACCGGAAACTACCGGCGACATCATCCTGTTCTCAGATGCTAACTCCCAGTGGGATGCCCGGGCCGTCAGCCAATTATGCAGCAACTTTGCTGACCCGGATGTGGGTTATGTCACCGGCAAGATGGTCTATGTGAACAAAGATGGCTCACTTGTGGGTGATGGCTGCAGCGCCTACATGAAGTACGAGAACTGGCTGCGGGAGCAGGAAACCCGGTTAGGTTCCGTGGTTGGCGTGGATGGTGGCATAGACGCTATGCGCAAAACGCTCTACCAGCCGCTCAACGCCGACCAGTTGCCAGACTTCGTGCAACCGTTGAAAGTGGTAGCGCAGGGCTACCGGGTAGTCTATGAGCCCCGGGCCCTGCTGAAAGAAGAAGCCCTGAATGACAGCGACAGTGAATTCAGCATGCGTGTGCGCGTCAGCCTTCGCGCCCTGTGGGCGCTGAAAGACATGCGCCACCTGATGAGCCCCTTTCGAGCCCCGACGTTTGCCTGGCAGCTCATCTCCCACAAACTACTGCGCTATACCGCTTTCGCGCCGTTGATCACCCTGACTATAAGCACCATATTGCTGGCTCCGGCTCGCGGTATCTACACCTTGGCCTTCCTGGGCCTTGTTGTCTTTGTGGCCCTCGCCTGGAGAGGCCACAAGCGGGAAGGGAAAGGACAGCCGCTGTCTGTGATCTATTCAATACCCTACTACTTTATGCTGCTGAACATCGCCTCCTACAAGGCAACGGCCGCGTTTCTCAAGGGTGAGAAGAAGGTAATCTGGAATCCAAGGAAGGGATAGGCCACCGATGGGAATCAAGGTGCTACACCTGATTGATAGTGGTGGCCTCTACGGCGCCGAGAAGATGCTGCTTAGCCTAGTTCAAGAGCAGGTCAAACAGGGGCTTGAGCCGATGATACTCAGTGCGGGAGAGCGGGGTGTCAGCGAAAAAGCTATTGAAGCAGAGGCGAGGAGCAAAGGCCTGCCCATCACCCTATGGCGGATGAAGTCTGGCCTTAACCTTAAAGGGTCTTGGAGTATCCTGAAATGGGCGCAGGGGAATGACTACAACCTTTTTCACTCACATGGATTCAAGTTTAATGTCCTTCTGGGGATGTATCCAGAAAACGTCAGACGCATTCCGATGGTTGCCACTTTGCATGGATACGTCCATGCCCCACGCTTCTCGAAAATGTGGCTATACGAGTCGCTGGACCGGTTTGCTATCCGCCGCATAAGAGGTGTCGTTCTCGTGGGGGAGGCGATGAAGAAGCAATTACCAGGAAAGCTTTCAAGCGGCCACACGGTGGTTATTCCCAATGGTCTGGATATTTCAGAGCTTCAGGAATCCTCCCTGGCTTCACTGGATGAGCCGTTCAAATCATTTTTCGAGAACCATGACTCTGTAATTCTCGGAGTCGGCAGGCTCTCCCGAGAAAAAGGGTTCGACAGATTAATCTCAGCTTTTTCGGAGTTCAGAAACGCCTTTCCGAAGTCAGGGCTGGTTATCGTTGGTGAGGGTAGGCTCCGACAACAACTGGAAGCGTTGATTGACGAGTTGGGTGTTAAAGACGATGTGCTAATGCCGGGATACTGCTGCACCGTACCGGCGCTGTTGAGTCGCTCAAAGGTACTGGTTATGCCTTCTCTAACGGAAGGGCTGCCAATTACCCTTCTTGAGGCAATCTCGTTGAAAACTCCAGTGATCGCCTCTGCTGTCGGCGAAATACCGAAAGTTCTGGGAAACGGTGAAGGCGGCGAACTCCTGAGTGATGTTGAGACAGCCACTATTTTCAGCGCTATTGAAAAGTCTGTAACTGATAGAGAACATTCCGGCCGGAGAGTGGACTGGGCTTACGGTGCGGTAAGCAAAGACTATTCGTCTGAGGCAATGGCGGATGAGTACCTGGCGTTCTATAAAAGGGTTCTTGGTACACCATGATTCTCCGTTCAGCCAGGTTTCTCCTAACACGATTATTGTTTCTGGTAACGGGCTTGCCTATCACCCGGTACAGGAAGGAAGTGGAAAACTTATGGAGGTTAAGCGAAGGAGAAAGGGCTGAAAATGTAGGCCGACTGTTGGCGTGTAATCGACCAATTAACGCTGCAGGTATAGAGGTAAGCGGACTGGAAGCTTTGAGGTCATCTCCGTCGTTGTCCAAAAAACAACTTCGTAACCAATCTATGAAGGGACAGGGAAAGAAGGGAGGATCCGGGTTTGGCCGCCATACAGCAGGTACAACAGGAGAACCTACCCAAATCTTACTTGACCGGAATGAGCTGGCCCGCATGCTAGGTGTTCGTGACTACTGCTTTCGGCATTATGGTGTAAAGCTTGGTTACAGAGAGGCCAGGTTATGGGGTAGGGCTGAAGCCGGCGTTAAATCGTGGCTCAGAAACTTTGTCATGAACAGGCGGGTTTTCCATCCGGTTGGACCCAAAGCGGAGGATGAGGTAGAAGCCCTGTTAAAGTGGCAACCCGATTATCTATACGGTTATGCCTCCCTGTTGCTCGAAGCCGCGAGGATTCTCGCGACTATGGACATTGAGTTTCATCCACCGAAATGTGTGGTGTGTACGGCGGAATCGATTCTCCCGGCTCAAAAGGCTTATATATCGCGCGTGTTTAAAGCACCGGTTGCAGAAGAATATGGTTCAACAGAGTTTGATGTCATTGCTTTCGAGTGTACCGAAGGCCACCGTCATCTCGTAAATCCTTGGTTGATCGTTGAAAATAGTGAACACGAATGCTTAGTCACCGACGTTTCTCGCCAAACACAAAGTCTTATAAAATATCAACTTGGGGATTCTCTTTCTATTTCCACTTCGTCGTGTCAGCGGTTGGGCAACTACCAGATTATTGACTGCCTTGAGGGGCGCTCCCTGGATCGTTTTTTTTATATTACTGAGCATGAGAAAGTTCACGCGACAATATTTCCACCGCTATTCGAAAAATATTTTTTTGAGAACAATGAGATCTTTGGGTTTACCGTGGTCCAAGTTGGTCTCTCTGAAGTAAACGTTTTAGTTGACGACTTGAATCAGTCTAGAAGAAAATATCTAAAATATTTTATTGAAAAAGAACTAAAGAATATTTTAAACGTAGATATTAATGTGTCAGTTATTTTGCAAGGGGGTGAAAAAATAGAGGGAAAACGAGGTTATTTTAAACAGCGAATTTCTGTACTTTCCTGAAATAAAAGAAGTATCTCAATGGTTTAAATAAACAAGGCTATCTGCATGTCTAAGAGATTATGGATTACTTGGGAAAATCATCGCCGATCTAAAGAGCTCGCTTCTGAATTTAGCGCAGACTACTACCCTTTAGTTTACGAAGCAAAGCGTCCACTCAGATACATATTGCTTACGATGAGAACTATTATGGTTTTACTAAATGAAAAGCCTAACGTCGTATTTTGCCAGAATCCGTCGATTTTTTTAACGGCGTTATTGGTATTTTTGAAAACAATATTTAACTATAGATTGGTCGTTGATAGGCATTCAAACTTCAAGTTTGAGCATAAAAATTCATCTTCGATAAAGTGGAGGATTTTCCAGCTTCTCAGCAAATGGACGATCAAAAAGGCAGATCTTACAATAGTTACAAATAAGTATTTGCAAAATATCTGTAATGGATATGGTGGAAACGCAATCATACTTCAGGATAAAATACCCAATTTAAGTAGAAAATTAAAACGCTCCCCTCCTTCGTTTATGAGAGAAATGAAAAAGCCCCAGGTGATGTTCGTCACGATGTTTGATCCTGATGAACCTGTTGATGAAATTATCAAAGCAGGCAAAAATCTTTCTGATTGTGTTTGTTATCTTTCGGGTAATTATAAAAAATACTACTCTAGTCTAGAAGCGGAAAAGCTTCTTGATTCTAACATTGTTCTGACTGGCTATGTTTCTGACGAGGACTATCTGTCCCTTATGGAAAATAGCGACCTAGTTGTTGTATTAACCAAAAAGGATTTCATATTGAATTGTGGTGGCTACGAAGCTATAGCTATGAATAAACCCCTTATCCTAAGTGATACTCCAACATTGCGTAGTTATTTTGGGTCGGCGGCTAAATATACAAAATGCAGAGTCAGTGAAATTCAGTATAAAATCATGGAGTCAGTTAATAATACCAATATTATGATCGAAAATACAACTATGCGGAAGTTGGAATTAGAAGATTCGTGGACGGTGAAGTTCGGCGCAGTGAGTGATGTTATTGATGACATTGTAAATAAAGTGAGTTAGTATAATTTTATATGCATAGTATTTATAGCAAAAAACCTATCGTGCCTGTGTAACATTAGGAAAACCGGTTTCAATTTGTAATGGTCAAAGGAAGCTTTAATTAAGAATATCAATGACTTCATTGAGTCGATCTCTATCATTGTCCCAATTATATTTTTCTAGAACAGCCCGATAGCCGTTTTCGCCCAGCTCCTGACGAACGTCCGGGCTTTTCAGGTATTCGAGCTTTTCAGCAATATCCGCTGGATCCAAGTCGCGACAGATGACGCCACAATGTGCTTCTTCGATGACGCGTTCAATTGGTAACACTTTTGTCGCTAAGACAGGAAGTCCCGCCAACATGTAGTCAAATATCTTATTGGGAATGGTGTGGTTCCAATGGCCACATACACGATAGGTCAAAGCACCAATGTTAGCGTTGGCCATGAGCTGGTCCACTTCCTCCTGTGAGAGCCAGCCATGTATTCGCACAGACTCTTCAATGTTCAGCCTTCTGACCAAATTTATCAATTTTTCCTTACTTGCACCCTTGCCGACAATGTCCACCTGAATAGTGTTTTTGGGGTTGCCTTTCTCGATGTAGCGGCCAACAGCCTCGACGAGTAAGTCCAGGCCTCTGAGTTCAGTCAGGAAGCCAACGTACACGATTCTGAGTACTTCATCGGTGTGTTTATGTCGGTGGCCGCTGTATTTGTCGATAGGTGGCGTATTACTGACTATGGTTACTTTTTCTTCTGGCACACCTAAGGCAACGAGCCGATCACGAGATTCCTCGATCATCACGATGATGTGGTCTACTTTTGGCAAAACAGTTTTTTCGTAACGCTCGGCGATGCTGGGATTTTTGACAATATTGTCTAGCCAAGACCGTTTGGAAAATTGTGCGGAAGACCTGTACATTTCCGGGTAGACCTCGGCCATGTCGAACACTACCTTTGCCGACCTGAAGCGGGCAATGAAGGTGGCAGCGCGAACTAGCGGAAGGTCCCGCACTATAATCACTGGTTTGGATACTCCCTGGATGGCCTTGAGGATGGTAAAGATCCAGAGTGGATTAAACCAAAGGGGCATGTTTGCCATTTTTTGGAGCGTTCCTGGTAATCTTTGGGTGCGTGGAACGCGGCGGATCTGAAACTCCGGGGTAGATTCATTCGTTGGCTTCTGATCAAGATTTCTGGCAATGATCGTGACAGTGTTGTTGGTTTCGTTGAGTGACTTCGCAAGCTTTTCTACGCGGACGTCCCAAGGGTAGTCTTCCTTGTATAAGATAAAAATCTCCAAACCTGATTAGCTCCCTTTAACAATGCTCGATAAGCAAATAGAGCTAACAGTTTACCAGTAACAGTTGGTTGCTGGGAGAAAAAATCGACAATTAAGACTTCGGCCTGTCTAGTGCGGTTAACAAGAATTCGCGCTACTATTGAGTTCATCGGATAGGCGAGTGCGAAGCGGCTCTGAAGGCAGGTCCAATTATCTTCAACGAAAAGTCAATTTATAGAAGCAATGGAACTAAATTATGAAGGATGAAGCAGCACTTACAATCGCAGCAATGGGTGATATATCATTGGGTGATCATCCAGTATGTGTTGGCCATGGAATGAGAAAAACTATTGGGCTCCATGGTGTTAAACTATTTTCTGATGTCAGGGAATATTGGTCAAATTGCGATGTTGTGTTGGGTAATCTCGAGACTGTGGCTTCTGATGCTGGATTACAATCAGAAAAGTTATCTTCTTTTGAGATGCGTGGAGATCCAGCAGCGCTATCCATTCTCAAAGAGGTAGGCTTTAATGTTTTGAACGTTGCAAATAATCACTCTATGCAGCATGGTAAAGATGCTTTCAGTGATACAGTTACTAGGCTAAAAAATATTGGTGTTGAATCGATTGGTGTTGATGACAAAAAAGTTGGGAAAACGATTCCTTTTGTATATGAAAAATCAGGAATTCGGAATGTGTTCCTAGGCTATTCAATACGTCCAGAAGAATGGATTAAAGATACGATTCCATATAGCTATAGACGTCATGAAGATGCTTTGCTTACAGAGGTGAGGGATTTCAGGAAGGAAGTCAATGGGGCTGTAGTAGTCTCGATCCATTGGGGATTGGAGTATTTGGGCTACCCTGGACCTGAACAATTAGAGCTTGGCAGAAAACTTGTAGATGCCGGTGCTGACGTAATAATCGGCCACCACCCACATGTTTTGCAACCCTATGAATATTATAATGGTGGGTTGATAATGTATAGTTTAGGAAACTTCTTATTCGATCTTTGGCATCCAGAAACAAAGCCTACGGTGATTGCACTAATAACTATTAGCCATGGTTGCATTCCAAAAGTAGAATTTAAGCCCGTATATATCGACTCGCGGTTTTTTCCTAGAAAGGCTAACCCCGAGCAATGTGAAGTAGTAAAACGTTTAATATCCTTTGATGCTCAAAGCATTGACTCTATATTTAAACTATCTCCTGGTGAATACCGGGATAGGTATAAGAATAACCTGGCAATGCTTAGGCCGAGGAAGTATAGATATTTCATAAAGAACATCTATCGGTACCCATTTTCAATTATCTTTCAGTCTTTGATGAGGACCTGCTATAGACGACTTACCGGAAACTGATTTATCGAATTATTATAAAATTTAATCGCAGGGAGATATTTTAAAGGAGGGTAGATGAATAATACAGTCGATATTTTATGGACCGGTGGATGGGACTCCACTTTCCGAGTGATTGGCCTATTGGAGTCGGGTTACACAGTTAATCCACATTACTTAGTGGATCCGGGGCGCCCTTCAGGAGAGGTTGAAATAAAAACTATTTCTGAGATCAAAGATATATTAAATAGTGAATATGGGAATAGAATCTTAGATTTAAAGACGGTGCATGTAGAGTCAATTCCCATTTCGAATGAAATTTCAGATGCTTTTGATCAGATTAGAAAACAGCATTTTATCGGTAGCCAATATAAATGGCTTGCAGCATATGCGTTAAAAAATGATTTTGAATTTCTGGAACTTTCTATACATAAGCAAGATCACGCATGTGAAGTTATTTCCGAATTCGTCCTTGAGGATTCGTGTGGGAGGTTTGTTTTAGGTAAAAATGCGCCTTTGGCAGTAAGAAAGATTTTCGAAAAATTTTCATATCCGATTATTGATAAAAGTAAATCCGATATGAAAAATGAATTACCCAGTGAAATTTCCAAGAGAGTAATGGCTCTCACTTGGTTTTGCCACACTCCAGCGTTCGGGCGTTATCCCTGCGGGCATTGTAATCCTTGCATATATACAGCAAAGGAGGGGTTGATTGAGCGTTTGCCCTGGCATGCCAAGATCAGGTTCTATATTCGCATATACCCACGACTAAAGAATATTTTAGTGAAGTTTCCTAAAATTAATAGTGCTCTACTTAAGTTTAAATGACTCAGTTATTATTTTATGCTGCTACCAGCAGGGCGTTAACCCCGAATCTTTAACCACCTCTCAATTCATTCTGTTTGGAAAGAAGAGCAGCACGAAATTTGGGTTAACCCTCTTGAGAACGTAATAGATTTTCGGTTTCGTTGTAAGCGTCCGGTGATCCGATCTTGAGCCTGGCGCTGCCGCCGTCAGGATAGTGTCCACTTATTTTCTAGTGG
Source organism: Marinobacter orientalis (assembly GCF_004792665.1). Taxonomy (GTDB): domain Bacteria; phylum Pseudomonadota; class Gammaproteobacteria; order Pseudomonadales; family Oleiphilaceae; genus Marinobacter; species Marinobacter orientalis. The sequence goes on along the minus strand of NZ_SRZX01000002.1, from coordinate 232,868 downwards.
ACACTTAACATGAACGACTTAAGCGTAACCAAGCCCTACCGACGCCGTCGCCGGTTTTCCCGGGAATTCAAAGCCGAGATTGTTGCCCAATGTCTGGAACCCGGTGCTTCCGTTTCCCGGATCTCGCTGGATAACGGTCTCAACGCCAACATGGTCCGGCGCTGGATGAGTGAAGCGCAGCGAGCGGATAAAACACCAGCAACACCGGGATTTGTTCCGGTTAATCTGCCAGCGGCAACCTCTGCACCGAGCCACCAATCGGTCTCGAACAAGCCTAGCACCATCCGCATCGAGATTCCCCGCGCCGGTGGCTCGGTCGTGGTGGAGTGGCCGGCGGAGCAGGCTCACCAGTGTGCTGCTTTGCTACGGGACCTGCTGGGATGATTCGCATTGATGAGATCTGGTTGGCCACCGAGCCACTGGATATGCGGGCCGGACCAGACAAAGCGCTGGCACGGGTTATTCAGGTCTTTGGTTCGGCCAGGCCTCATTGTGCTTATCTGTTCGCCAACAAACGGGGCAACCGGATGAAGGTACTGATCCACGATGGCCTCGGCATCTGGCTCTGCGCCCGTCGGCTGAACCGGGGCAAGTTCCACTGGGGCGAAACCTGGCGCGGTGACCAACTGCGACTGACTGAGGAACAGCTCTCAGCGCTGGTTCAGGGCCTGCCCTGGCAACGCCTTGGGGCTGACGGCGTTATCTCCATCCTGTAACCACAAGTACCGTGTTATCGCTATAGCCAAAACTGCGAATCGCTTGCAGCACAAGGGCTTGGCATACTAACGGGCATGACTCAGCGCCCCGATCTCGACCAACTCTCTGCCGATCAGCTCCGTGCTCTCGCGACGGAACTGTTCGATCGTGTCGAGACCAAGGACCGGGCGCTGGTGCGCAGCAATGTCATCATTGAGAAGCTGACCCACGAAGTGGCCATCCTTAAGCGCCACAAGTACGCTCGCCGGAGTGAGCAACTGGACGCCGTCCAGGGAAAACTGCTGGACGAGCTGATCGACAGCGACCTTGCTGCTATCGAGGTCGAGCTAGATCAGGCGATGACCGAGGAACAGAAAGCCGCTCGGCCCAAGCAGCAACCCAAGCGAACACCGCTTCCGCCAGAACTGCCCCGGACCCTGATCCACCACGAGCCTGAAAACACCCAGTGCCGCTGCGGTTGTCAGCTCAAGCGCATCGGCGAGGACGTCAGCGAGAAGCTGGATTACGTGCCCGGCGAGTTCACCGTGGAGCGTCACATCCGGTGTAAGTGGGCCTGCAACGAATGCGAGACCTTGATCCAGGCACCAGTACCACCGCAGGTGATCGACAAGGGAATACCTACCTCCGGTCTGTTGGCTCAGGTGCTGGTGGCCAAGTACGCCGACCACCTGCCACTGTACCGCCAGGAACGCATCTTCGGCCGAGCTGGCCTCGAAATACCGCGCTCCACTCTGGCCGAATGGGTGGGTGCCTGCGGCGTGCAGTTGCAGCCCCTGGTGGATGCGCTGAGAAGCACTCTGCTGGAGCACGGCGTTCTGCATGCCGATGAAACACCGGTCAGCATGCTGGCCCCGGGTAAGAAAAAGACTCATAAGGCTTACGTCTGGGCTTACTGCACCACACCGTTCTCGGACCTGAAAGCCACCGTTTATGACTTCGCTCCCAGCCGTGCAGGCGAACACGCCCGCACCTTCCTGGGTGACTGGCAGGGCAAACTGGTCTGTGATGATTACGCAGGCTACAAGGCTGGGTTCGGCAACGGCATTACCGAGATCGGTTGCATGGCTCATGCCCGACGTAAGTTCTACGACCTGCACGAAGCCAACAAGAGCGAACTAGCAGCTAAAGCCCTGGAATACATCGGCGGACTCTACGAAATAGAGCGGGACACCAAAGATCTACCGCCGGACAAACGGCAGGAAATCCGGGAAACAAAAGCCCGACCGATTGCCGATGCACTGCATCAGTGGATGCTGGCGCATCGCCAGAAAGTGCCGGATGGCTCCGGCACGGCCAAAGCGTTGGACTACAGCCTCAAACGCTGGAAAGCGCTGACGCGCTACCTGGACGATGGCGCTGTGCCCATCGACAATAACTGGGTGGAAAACCAGATCCGGCCCTGGGCGCTGGGCCGTTCCAACTGGCTGTTCGCGGGATCACTACGCAGTGGTCAGCGTGCTGCGGCGGTTATGACACTGATCCAGTCAGCAAAGCTGAACGGTCATGATCCCTATGCCTACCTGAAAGATGTGCTGACCCGGCTGCCGGCGCAAAAGAACAACGCCATCGACGAGCTATTGCCCCACAACTGGAAGCCGACTATACCTGACAAGGTGTGATGGCCAGACGCTTACGTTTCGTTTGCGCGTACCGGTGCTGCTGTCTCTCTCAGTAAGATATCTATCGCTCGATCAATGCCTTTCTCCAGAGCAGTTTCGTCAGAGCGGGAAAGTGGACGTAGGACAGATGTTTTAGCGGTTCCAGCATCGTCCGCGCGTCTTGCTCCAATTCTCAGACGCTTAATGTTACTGGAACCAAGCGAAGCAATCACGGATTTCAAACCTCTGTGGCCTGCGTCGCCTCCTCCCTGTTTCAGTTTCGCTTGGCCCAGAGTTAAATCCATTTCATCATGGACAACCCAGCAGCTGTTTATGTTTGCGCCTATACGCTCAAGGAATAACCGCGTTGGAGGGCCACTGTTATTTATTTTTGCTGCGGGTTTGAACAAGCTCAGAGTTTCTCCTGCGATATTAATCTCGCACACCAACCCCTCTGAACAGCTAATCCAAGATCCGTGACTTTTTTTTGCCATCCGATCCAGTAAGCGATATCCGGCATTGTGCGGCGTGTTTTGATATTTAGACCCAGGATTGCCTAGCCCTATGATTACTTTCCTCCCTGAGTCATGCCCAGCTAATGGCATATTATTTGTGCTATCACTGTTGTCTTTAGTTAGTACGGTAGCTGGGTTGGAAGGTATCGGCTTGTACAGCTTTGAACAGTCCCCACAAAAGCTCTGAATGCCACAACGACTGACCCAGCAACTAACAGGTTTTTGCGTGTTATACATTAGCCGTACCAAATGATCTGCCTTGTTAGAGCCCTTTAGAAGTACCAAATCTCCAGGCTCAAGGAGAGCGTTCAGAAATGCGGCTGCCTCTCGTATCTCGCTAAATGCGTGAAGGTTCTGAATGCCTGTATCTCCCTTTGCTTTCGCCGCCCTCGGCGCGTGAGGACCGACGAAAATAACAATATCTCCGACTTCAAGAGCTTGCTTAGCTACTTTGGGATAGAGCTTAGATGCAGATAAGGAGTAATCAGAAAGGGTCCCGATAACAAGAATTTTTCTTTTTGCTTCAGCCTCTGCCATAAATTCGAGAGGGGCCGAGAAAGACCAATGGGGTGCTTTCCAATCATCCCGCAGAAACGTGATGTCACCGTCAGTAGAAACAACTTCCATCCTTCCTTCTGCCGGTTTAACTTCAGCGATGGCAGTCATCGCAGTCATAAGCGAAATGTCTGCAGCCAACCCGACTCCCAACGCTGAAAGTGCCGATAAAGCGAGATGTTTTCCGTGTAAGCCTGTTTTTGCCTGGTATACTCGCCCTTCGTATTCGACCTCAAGGGTTAGTGGTTCTGGCCAACTTGATCGTGCAGAAAGCAGTCTTAAATTTGCGCCTTTTGTCTCACCAACCCAAATAACTTTCTGGTCGCAGCTTTCACCTATGGCCCTGACCAACGGATCATCGATGTTCAAGACCGCCACGCCCTGGGCAGGCAACGCCTTAATAAGTTTGCTTTTTTCTCTTGCAATGGCCTCCAAACTTTTGTGAGCCTTGAAATGGTCACGAGCGATCAGGGTAAGTACGGCGATGCTGGGGGTAAACAAGCGAAGCGGCCTATCCATGTCTCCAGGATTGCCGCCTGACACCTCGAGAACGCAGAATCTGTGGCGCGGACGGACCTTTAGCAAAATTTGTGAAATGCCGTCAGGGTAATTCAGAGACCTCGGAGTGCTGTGACATTCACCTGCCGTGCGAAGAATGTTTGCGGAGAGATCTTTGGCTGTCGTTTTGCCTGCACTCCCAGTTATGCCTATGAAGGATACGTTCTTTAATCTTTTACTGTAAATGAACGCCAACCAAAATCGCAGGAGGTGCACACAATATCGTAAGCTCTTGTAGAGATAGTTCCACGCCTTATCTCGCACACGACGGATCATTGTCTTTCACTCCAGTAAAATACGGGCCAGAAATGCTAAGGAGACTCTGAATAAGTCTCAAAATCAGCAATAATACGGCCATCGCCAACTGCATAGGATTCGTTGCCGCCATGGATCAGATAACCTTCTCCGAAGCTGAGTACCAGAACAAGAAGCGTAAGACCCGCCGCGAGATCTTTCTGGAACGGATGGACAAGCTGATTCCCTGGAAGCAATTGGAAAAGAAGGTAGCCCGTTATTACCCCAAGGGCCAGAACGGTCGGCCTCCCTATCCACTGTCTGCCATGCTGCGAGTTCACTGCATGCAGTTGTTCTATAACCTGAGCGACCCGGCGATGGAAGATGCTCTTTACGAGATCGAATCTATGCGGCACTTTGCCGGTCTGAAGCTGGACCGCTTGCCGGACGAAACCACCATTCTTAACTTCCGGCATTTCCTGGAGCAGCACGGTCTTGGCAAGGCGCTGTTTAAAGAGGTGAATAAACACTTGGAGAAAAACGGCCTGATGCTGCGTGAAGGCAGCATCGTAGATGCCACCATTATCTCTGCTCCCAGCTCCACCAAGAACAGCACTGGCATGCGCGATCCGGAAATGCATCAGACCAAGAAAGGCAACGAATGGCACTTCGGCATGAAGATGCACATTGGTGTCGACGACGCTCTGGGTCTGATTCATAGCATTGATACCACCGCTGCCAACGTGCATGACATCGTAACCACCGACAAGCTGCTGCACGGTGAAGAGCAACGAGTTTTCGGCGATGCCGGGTACCTTGGCATTCAAAAGCGGGATGAGCATAAGCATCGCGAACACGTCTCTTGGTTCATTGCCAAACGGCCTGGCACCCGCAAGAAGCTGGATGCAGACAAGCTGAAAGCTGAGAAAATCAAAGTCAGTGTTCGTGCCAAGGTCGAGCATCCCTTCCGGTACATAAAGCAGGTCTTTGGTTATGGCAAGGTCCGCTATCGCGGTCTTGCCAAGAACAACAACCGGCTGCATTTGCTGGCCGCCTTCAGCAACCTGCTGATCGGTGAAAAATACATGCTGGCGTAGGGCCAGTGCGCCTGTTTTCCACCAAAATGGCGGGAAACGGGCAAGAAACGCACAAATAACGGGAAAACAATGTCTGAATCTTCGATTTTTTGCCGGCTAAAACCAAGACAGGCAAAAATCAGCAGTTATTCAGACCTTCCCTAATAAAAGGATAGCATGCCTATAATTATAACCCCCGAAAAATTGCGGTTGACAGCGGTGCTCAAAAGTGGAATTTTCCGGAAGCGGCACACAGGGAGGAAGCCTTTGAGGGAAGTGGTAAAGCCATCTCGTCGCTGTTGGAAGGCGGAAAAACCTGAAAGGGAAGGGGCTGGTTTGTGAATTTCATGCAGGAGGATAAGAGGATTGCCGTAGCTACCGGCAGTTTTCCGGGAGAGCTACGCTTACGGGTCTTTAACTGGCAGTGGGCCTGCTCCCGCATGTAAAGTGTTAACAGCACATTGAGTATTGTTTCCTTTTGCAATTTTTGAACTCAACACCCATTGTTAAACTCCGTTTTGCTCGAGAATGGCAACTGAATAGCCCATTTGAAAAGAGGTAATTTTAATGTCGCCGGCTCATCTCAAAAGAAAACTCGAGTTATCGTCTCTATCGCTGAGTCTTATTTTCTCAGCTTTTCAAGTTAGTGCTGCTCCCACAATCGGCAGTGTCAATAAAATAGATGAACCAACTGCCGAAAAGGGCCAAATAATGCGCGTTCAAGGCAGCGGGTTCCATGACAAGAAATCTGGCCCAGCGGTTCTCTATGATCATGGCGATATCGCCTGGGAAGGTGGAAACTTAAACAGTCATCAGGCAGATTTTGAGGATATGCAGCTGATCCAGCGTATTGACGCTGATCCTCAAACACTTTGGGCCAAACCCAGCCTGCCTGACGAGAGAAACACGGGTGTTTTACTTGCAAAGAGCAGGGATAGTAGGTTTGGAACGGAAGGTTCACATTATTATGCGAGCGGTAATAATAACTTTCTGGGTTGGCCGACGGCTCATGGGGGTATTGAGGTAGACTCGAACTCCAAAGCGATGTATGCGGGGTTTTGGATGAAAATTCCGTTTGATCCCAACTATTTTTATGCGATACCTGCAGATGCGGATTCCTCCGGGTTCATTGAGGGAAATGAGGGGCAGTACGGTGAAAGAATTGAGGTTGAGGGCGAGGCCGGATATGGAAGAATCATTTCCTATGAACCGGACCTCGGTTCTCTAGCTCACGGTTGGATTTTCTTTGAGCCGCCGCGAGGGCTAGAAACCAGTTTGAAAGGTAAGAAAATTACGGGTCTGACATCTAAATCGGTAATTGTGTTCCCAGAGACTCCATCGTTGGCAAAATTTGATGAAAATGGGTACATAACGCCTGGCGGTAAATATGCGAGGTTTTGGTCAGATGAGCGAGGTTCCGGTTATCGTTTTTCGATGGGGACTGCAGGAGTTCCGGGGACCGGGGGGGCGCTTTGGGCGAATAACTTTGGGAATCTTTCCCCGACACCGGGGGAATGGAACTTTTTCGAGGTGGCTCTTAATGTTGGCGATTCGACCCGCGGCCTGAAACCTTCATTGCGTGTAAGCATTAATGGAAAAACATTCGTTGAGGGCACTGAAGAATGGGTTGAAAATATGCTCACTGCAACGGAAGAGAAGGGCCTGTACGACGAAAGTGCTGTAACGATTGCTCTTTTAGGCATCGGTGACTTCAGAACAATTCCCTTCAGCTTCGATCTTGACGACATCTATCTGGATGATACGTTGCAGCGTGTCAAGGTCTGTTCCGCTCCGACCATTGATGCGGTGCGTTCTGGAGAGGGAGCCTGTGAACTTCAGCACATTACCAAGTGGGACCCGTCGGTCATCGAGTTCGAATTATACGGGGGAGCGTTGAATGGGACGACAACAGACCTTTTTCTCTACGTCTTTGACGAGAGAGGTGTTCCCAACAGTAACGGGTACCCGATATCAGGGCTGTTTGGTAGCTCTCCCAATTCACCCGTGTCAGTTTCAATCAAATAAAAGGATGTTTTCGTGATTCGTTTTTCCTCCCTTGTGAAATTGGCATTCAATTTTGGCGGAGGGTGGTTTTCGAGGAAGATCACGTCGGAGTACCCGCGGATACTGATGTATCACCGGTTCTATCGGGATACTGATAATGGGGGGGTATCTGCGGTCTCATTCGAACGGCAGGTAGCCTTCCTCAGTGAATCATGCGAGTGCCTGACAACCAGTGACCTGATTGAAAGAATAAAAGAGGGGTGGGGAGTTTCCCGTGGCAAACCTGTCGTTTGTATTACCGTTGATGACGGATATTCCGACTTTTACGAAGTGGCCTTTCCAATACTCGAAAAGTACCGTGTGCCGGCCACTTTTTATGTGACTACAGGCTTTGTCGATAAGGCTTGTTGGTTATGGTATGACCGACTGAAATGGATCGTTGATAATGACGTAACCACTGCTGTCGCTATTGGTCCCCATGTTTTTCAACCCGATGACTGGAACCAGCAAAAAGTCAGCATATGGTCCAGGCTGGTCAGCGATTTTTTGGAAAAGGATGGTTTAACCATAGAGGAGAATCTGGCCGAGCTCGAGAAACAGGTTGGTGTAAATGTGCCAGAGAAAGCACCGCCACCCTATGAAGCCGTAACCTGGAAGCAGTTAAGGGAAATGCAGAGAGCCGGTATCGAGATTGGCGGGCATACGGTGAATCACTACAGTCTTGGGCGTCTGCTAAAACAGGATGTAATTGACGAGGTGGGAATTTGTTGCAAGCGACTAACCGAAGAGCTTGGTAAAGCACCGACGGCCTTCTGTTATCCTAACGGCCAGCCTGCTGATGTTCCAGCTGATTACTCAGATATTCTTCGAGAGGCGGGTTTTGAATCCAGTGTAGTTGCCTATTATGATAGAGAAGGCATGACGGATAGATATGCGTTACGTCGGCATGGCATCGGTGATGGCTGGTACGGCTTTCAGAAAACCATTTATGGAGTAGATCGCGTGGGGGCCGTGCTTTTGGGGCGTCACAATGTTTTTGATTGGGGCGATACCTGATTCTCGTAGATTGACTTGGCAAATAAATCTTTTTTTTACACTTTAAGTTTTGCGAAAATGTCGCAGTTGTTTCGGTCAGCGTCGCTGATTGATACCCATCTTCCTTTGTGTTTGGCCTCTAACTGATATCCTAAATCTTCCAGTTTAGCGATTAATTCTTCTGAAGACGTGTTAAATCGCTTGAGGTTAGAGTTAACGCACTCCACAAAAAGACAGCGAGGCGGGCTGGACTTGAACAATTTTGAAAGCCCCTGTAAAACCTCCAACTCGGCACCCTCGACGTCAATTTTGACAATGTCAAAACGATCCAGGTGGGTGCTCGACTGCACAAAATCCAGTGTCTTTACTTCAATATTTTCGAATTTTTCATGTTTTTCGGGTTCACTGGGCCTCAAAGTTGCTGCCCCATCGTTGTTATTAGCGATGTCATAAATTCTGGCGCAACATTCTTCAGCACCAATGGCGCAGCCTAAAACGACGACATTAGTAATCTGGTTGTTTTTCAGGTTTGCCTCTAGTCTTTTCCGGACCTTGGATTGGGGCTCGATTGCAACGATTTGTCCGCTGCTTCCCACCAGAGTGCTGAATACGAGTGAATGGACACCTATGTTTGCACCCACATCCAGAATACGATCACCACACTTGACTTGACGACCTTTCTGATCTTGTTAAGGATTTGTTCCTCGAAGGTCCCCCGGAAGAAAAGGTATCTTCCGATTTCGCTGTTAGGATCATAGGTCAACCTGACCGGGAATCCCCTTAACCGTGTTGTAACAACCTCCTGTTTCAGTTTTTTTGGCTTTAGCGAATACAACAATCGAACATGAGCAAATGGGAACGGCCAGGTGCGCATGACAATCCACGTAAAGAGATTTCTCACAGAAGGCTCCAAAAGTCAGTTTTTGCAATAATGTGGCCTGATGGATTGAAGTCACGAAATGAATTACCGCAGTGCCTACACATGACGCACCTGACTACCTTTTCAGCTATTTTCTGACTATATCTCAGCGCACTTACAAAAGGCAATAAAGGGCTCGTTGGATAGTATCAGCGTGCAGGTTGGATCTCGCTTGCAGCGCTTGTCGCTACTGCAGGGCTTTAGCAAATTTTAATCCAAACATAGGTTTCCGCTAAACTTGTGGGTATCTTCAGGTAGCGCTCGGACACTCCCGGCGTGTAACATAGCGTAACTGGAAAATTTCCAAAAGATTCTCGGAGTTGACTGAATGATTTCGTCTTGCCTGAGGTTCTAGAATGCTGTTTGAATCGGGGGGCGCGTAATGCCTGATCCAAGGATTGTTGGCGTAATGCAGGGATTTGCATTTCAGGAACGAAAAGGTTCAGCCTTTTACCATCTGTTTCGCCAGCTTGATGGGGGCGGAGAGCTTTCTGGCGTGGTTGACATCAATATTCCTCGCTGGCTTCGTAGGGGGCTTAAGTTAAAAAATGCTGCACTGGATCGCGTTAAATGGAACGCGAAAGACCAGCTGGATGTCATGCGCTATGACCTGCTCAGCCGTAAAGGCATAAAAGGTCTGGGTGACTTTAAAGGTGAATACAACGCAGTGCTTCAAATAGGTTCAAATATGAATTTGAACCGTTACTGCCAGAGCATGAACATCCCCGCGTTCTCGTTTCATGATAACAATGTGTTCGCCTACACCAGATCTCTTCCGCCAGAGTTATTACCGGACAGACGTATTCAAGAGGCCATTGATTATGAAAAGAGGGTGTACGATGGCCTTTCGGGGGTCTTCACCATGAGCAAGACGCTTGCCCGCTCTTTCGTCACAGATTTTGGCTTACCGGAAGACAAAGTTCATTACGCGGGTTTTGGTAGCCCTTTTGTCGCTGAATCCCTGGAGGAAAAAGCGTATGACCAGCAACGAATTCTTTTTGTTGCGTCCCATTCCTTTGAGAGAAAAGGTGGCGTTACCCTGCTTAATGCCTTTCGGAAGGTAAGAGAGTCCTTGCCTGAAGCTCAGCTTGTTTTAGTTGGTAGAGACTGGAACATTGACGAGCCAGGGGTTGAGGTTCACGGATTTCTGGATAAGCGGGATCCGGTTGATAACGAAAAGTACCAGCAGCTATTCCGGAATGCATCGATGTTCGTGATGCCCTCTTTTAACGAGGCATTCGGTGAGGTGTTTGTAGAGGCCATGTCCCATGGGCTGCCCTGCATCGGAACAAACACCGGTGTTATGCCGGAAATCATCTGCGGCAACAATGCTGGGGAGGTGATTGAACCCGGGGATGTGGAGGCGCTTGCTGAAAACATTCTCGGTTCGTTAAGTGATCCCCAGGCGCTTCGTGAGAAGGGCGAGGCGGGGCATGTTGCTGTGAAATCTGAATATACCTGGGATAAAGTTACGGGTCGAATCAACGAGGTTGTTAGCTCTTTTCTTTAAACTTCTCTGACTCATTGAGGCATCCAGCTTTGGAAGGACAAATGCCAATGGTGTCTGTGATTATTCCCGCCTTTAACCGCGTAGAATATATCAAAGAAACCATCCAATCCGTTCTTGATCAGAATTACCCGAACATTGAGATTATCGCGGTTGATGACGGATCAAGTGACGGAACTTATGATGTTCTAAAGCGATTTTCTGACGAAAAAACGATAACACTTCTTTCCCATGACAATAGGGAAAACAAAGGTCAATCAGCGGCCCTCAACGTGGGTCTGAGGGCCGCTTCAGGTGAACTTTTAGCGATCCTTGACAGCGATGATCTGTTCGCACCAACGAAAATTGCTGAGCAGGTCGAGTTTCTTGAGGCAGATCCCTCATTTGATATGGTCTATGGCAACGGTTTAGCGGTTGATCGGTATGGCAATCCTCTTTTCTATACCTTACCCGAAAACCATACGGAGACCGGCGATCCCGCGAGAGTTTTAGTCGATTGTTACGTTGCGATACCTGGGGGGGCTCTTATTCGAAGAACGCTTATTGAAAAAGTTGGCTTTTTCGAGGAATCGTTTCGTGCAGCACAGGATCATGATATGGCGATCCGGCTGTTTGAGGCAGGCAAAGTCGGTTATTTACCCACGGTGGCTTTTCATTACAGAAAACATGAAGATTCTATCAGCCAGAAAGGGTTGGAGCGGCGCTGGAGTACTGGCTTTGAAGTGCTTCGTCGCGCTCAAAAGCGCTATCCTTACCCTTCTCGTATAATCAGAAAGCGTGCTGCCGTATTGAATTTCCGTTTAGGGCAAACCTACTGGCGAGAGAGTCGTCGTATTATCGCGGTCCCGTTGCTGGTAAAGTCTGCAATGTTAGATCCACTGAGGGCCCTGAAGGTTCTTTTGGGGCGTGAGCGTGTGGTCTAATTGGCAATTAACAAAGGAATGAAAATGCCTGCCAGGGAGCGGATTCTTTTTATTAGTAATAGACTGGTTAATCCCTATGCTGGCACTGAAAGCCAGCTGTTGCAGTTGATCAAACACTTGCCTCGTGGTCAGTTTGAGCCCCGTTTGCTCGTTTTGCAGCGTTCAGAGTTTTCGGACTCAGGCGCCATATCCTGCCAGGTGGATGTCTTGGGTCATTCGAGTCTTCTGGATCCCCGAACCTGGGTTTCGTTCTGGCGATATGCCAGAAATGCCGCTGCTGAGGGGTATAGTCTCGCCCACATCTATTTTCATGATGCGTCCATATTTGGGCCGCCCTTGCTCCGTACGGTTGGTATTCGTTCCATAATCTCCCGGAGAGACATGGGGTACTGGTACAACCGTACCTACCTTCGGATCCTTCAGGTTACCGGAAAGTTTACGGACAAAGTCGTTGTCAACAGTCAGGCGGTTGGCGAGGTGACTTCCAGAAAAGAGCGGATTCCGGCCGATAAGATCAAAGTTATTTATAATGGGTATGAGAGTTCAGAAAAGCCCACCATGACGGCCACCGGGGACATCCTAGCCATAAAAGAAAATGGCCTTGGTCCGATCATGTTTCTGGTAGCGAATTACCGCCCTCTTAAGAGAATAGAAGACGCTGTTCGCGCTGTGAATCTGGTTGTGAAAAATGGCGGCAGTGCGCAGCTTGTTATTATCGGTAGCGGCAACTGGGAACCGTTGAGGCAACTGGCAAAAGAGCTGGGGCTAGCTCAGAGGGTCCATTTTCTTGGTGGGCGTGATGATGTAAAAGAATGTCTTAAGCATGGTTTCATTGGTTTACTTTGTTCTGAGTCGGAAGGCTATTCCAATTCAGTTGTTGAGTACATGCAGGCGTCACTGCCGATTATCGTTACTGATGTAGGCGGTAACAGAGAAGCTGTTTTGCAGGGTGAAACAGGCTATCGATATCCGATAGGGGATGTTGGTGCACTTGCAGACCATATCCTTGGCTTGTTGAGGGACCCGGAACTTGCAAAGCAACTGGGTGCCGCGGGCAAGGAATTGGCTGATCAGCGTCATGACCTGCAGAGAATGATTGGCGCCCATGTAAATTTATATTATTCCCTGGTGGGCGCGTCTGCCGCTGCACCTGTATCAGGGGAGAGATAAGCGTATGCCTCTGGCGAAACAAGAAAAGTTCGGAAGCACTTCAGGTTTGAAAGCTACTGGGCAGGTGAATACGTTTACCTTTGGTCTTTACATTTACTTTCTTATTAGTTTTTTTCTGCACTTTTCTGCTCGAATACCTGTTTATGGCAGTATCCGTCCAACATTACTCCTGGTCCTGTTGCTGACGCTGCTTCTGTTTATGCAAAAGGAAAAGTTTAAAGGTTGGACTCGAGAGCCGATCATGCAAGCGATGCTTGTTTTTTTGGTTTATCTATTGATTTCGCTGCCTTTTGTGGAATGGCCGGGAAGTATTATTCGCAACAATCTTTCTGACTTCGTAAGAGCCATAGTTTTTCTGTTTTTTACAGTTCTCATAGTTGACAGCGACAGGCGCCTGAGAATCTTTCTATTCGTTTTCGTTGGTTGCCAGATCATACGTGTATTAGAGCCTCTTTATCTGAATATCACATCGGGTTACTGGGGTAGCAGAACTTACCTTGGAGGCGGCGAGTTTTCCGTTCGCCTGTCAGGCGCTCCATCAGATGTAATCAATCCAAATGAATTGGGATTTGTTATTGCGACTATTATTCCCTTCCTGCACTACCTTCTCTGGCCGGGGCGGTTTTGGGCAAAGCTGTTTTATCTGGCAACAATGCCCGCGTTATTATACGCGCTGATCCTTACTCAGTCTCGTGGCTCCTTCATAGCTCTTCTGGTCGTTGCCTGGATGATATTCAGGGACTCCGGTCGAAAATGGATGCTTGTCGTCTTCGCAGTAGCTATTGCAGTTGCGGGCTGGAACGTAATGTCACCGCAGCAGCAGGATCGATACTTATCCTTGATTGGTAAATCTGAAACCGGCAATACGTCCTCTATGGATTCGGTTGAAGGCCGCTTTACAGGGATGATGAATGAGTTCCAATTGGCAATGAACCGTCCAATCGTGGGCCATGGGCTAGGTACAACAGAAGAAGCGAAAACGCATACTCTCGGCGTTCGCCAGGCAGCCCATAACTTTTACGCGGAGATACTGATAGAAACAGGTATTTTAGGGTTTGCATTGTTTCTCAGATTTCTTGTACGAGTTTATAAAAAACTCAAAGATAATGGCCGGAAGTTGGTCGAATTGAGTGACGAAGGCGAATTAGGTTTCTACAAACGACTGAACAAGACTCTGACGGCTGTCTTTTGGATGTACCTGGTTTATAGCACTAATTACTGGGGGCTATCCCAATACTACTGGTATCTATTTGCAGGGCTTGTGATTGTCTTTTACCAGCGGCTGGATATAAAAATGACACGGTCAAATCAAAGTGAATCGTCCGAGCAAGCAAGACGATTTGGCCAAAAGTACGGACTGTATCCTATCCGCAAGCTGGGCAGCTCTTAGCGCATGAAAAACGTTCTTATGACGGCCCTGCAACCTGGTGGTGGAATAAAAACCTTCTTCAGGTATGTTTATGGTCAAGAAAATTTCAAAAATTACGAATTTACGCTCGTTGCCCCAGACCATGGGCTAGGTGAATATTTAAGGGATTTTTTGCCGAGCGGCCGAATACGGCTGGAAACCGCAGAAACCGGGTCATTTGCCTTTATTAGGCAAGTTCGCAGTTTGGTTCGGAAAGGGGACTTCCAGCTTGTCCATTCTCATGGATTTTCGGCTGGAGCGCTGACGGAGTTTGCGATAATGGGCTTGAATCAGTGCCACTTGATGACAGCCCATGATGTGTTCAATCAGGCACAGTTCCAGAGATTTAAAGGCCGCTTCAAGCACATTTTAATGTCTGCTGCGTTCAAACGAATGGATGCAATCCATACTGTTACCGATGATGCACGCAACAACTTCCTGGATTTCTTTCCAGCGATTGGGCCCGAGCGCATTCACGGTATACTGCATGGTATTGATACTGCGTATTTTCGGGAGGGATGCGCACTCCCTCTTCGCAAGACCATAGGATTGAGCCCCGATACACCCCTCATTGGTTTTTTCGGCCGCTTTATGGGGCAAAAAGGTTTTCGACAGATTGTCGACGCCATTGATCTGATTCGTACCCGAAGACTAATGGCCGAAGTGCCTCATGTAGCAACCTTTGGGTGGGGGGGGTTTATCCGCGAGGACTATGCCTATCTTGGCGGACTAGGCTTGTGTAAATATTTCCACCAAATGCCACAAACGGACAACATGGCTGGTTCCATAAAAGGGGTAGATCTGGTTGTCATGCCTTCGCGTTGGGAAGCTTGCGGCTTATTGGCAATGGAGGCGCTAACAGCCGGGGTTCCAATTATCGGTAGCGACTGCATTGGTTTAAGGGAGGTATTGGATGGAAGCCCAGCTCAGCAGGTATCCGTTGGTGACACGGAGGCTCTTGCGGCCGCGATAATACGTGAGTTCCAGGATATTGACAGTCGCCGGGGGGAATTCAAGAGGTATCAGGAAGTGGCGGTATCCAGATTCAGTATTGAACGGCCTGCAAGGGAACTGGCGTTGCTTTATAGCAAGCTTAACGATCAAGGATAGTCTTTTGTTTCGAATCATTCTCGTCAATACAGGTTCCAATGTCTTGGTAATGCTGGTCAAGCTCACGCTGACTTTTATTATGACGCCTTTTTTCATTCATTATATGGGCAACTATGATTACGGCCTTTGGGAGATGGTTGGTGCGATTGTCGGCTATATGGGGATGCTCGATCTCGGCATAAAACCGGCAATCAGCCGTTTTGCGGCAAAATATCGCGCAGAGGACGACAGGCTGGGGCTACAACAAGTTTTTGCCTCCACCTTCGTTTTTAATGTTTGTATTGGTTTTGTTGTCGCTCTGATCCTTTGCGGGTGGGCGTTATGGTTCAGTGGATGGATGGCGCCTGAAGGAGAGGAAAGCCTGAAATACGCTTTATTTCTGCTGATTATTGCGGGCCAAATGCTGATTGTTTTTCCGGGTTACGTCGCGGAGAGTTTTCTTGAAGGTTTCCAGAAGTATTACCTTAAAAACAACATAACTATCCTCAATAGTATAATCGGTGCGGCTCTTTTCCTGACGTTTGCGAATCCGGAAAATGCGCTTCTGGTGTTAGCAGGGGTTAATGCGCTGGGATTATCAATCAAGTATCTGCTTTTTTTCGTTTTATTATCTCGTCCCTCCCTGGGGGGAATATCTTTTAAAGCGAGCAATTTCACCCGTAGCAAGTTGTCGGAAATGCTCCATTTCAGTCTTAAATCCTTTGTTCAGGGGCTTGCTACCCGCATGGAAAGCGCGACAGATACTATCGTTATTGGTGCGGTCCTGGGGCCTGCCTCTGTGCCTTTTTATGCCATACCAATGAATCTTGTTAAAAATATTCAGGGACTCGGGTGGACGCTTACTCATGCCTTCATGCCCCTGTTCAGTGATATGGCCGCGAGGTCCCGGCAGGCTGAAATTCAAAGCATCTATCTTGTCTCAAGTAAGGTTGTTGCAGGCCTGGTTGTGGCAATCGGTGTGGGTGTGGCACTGGTTGGTACGCCATTTCTGGCCTTATGGATAGGACCCGAATACACAGAGAAGTCAGACATAATTATATTATTACTTGTGATCTTCGTTAGCCTTCCTATGTTGAACCCCTTCTGCAGTCGTTATCTGACTGCTATAAACGAACATGGAATTTTCGCGAAACTAATGCCTATTTCAGCTGTAATAAACGTGGGCCTGAGCGTTGTGTTGGTCCAATATTATGGCATTGTTGGCGTAGCAGTTGGCTCAGTGTTACCCGCGTTGGTTTTGCAGCCAGTGCTCCTGACACATAGCTGCCGCCATCTTAAGTTGCCGGTCAGTCAGTATCTGAAAACGAGTCTTTTGCCCCTTATGGTTCCGATTATTTCTATGGGGCTATTCGTTGCATGGGTTCGCTGGACATTGGGTATCGAGAGTTATGCCGCCCTGATAGCAACAGTGGTTGCCGGCGGCACTATTTATTTCATAGTGTTTTGGTTTTTGTCGCTGACGTCGGACGAGCGTCAGTTTGTCGTCAGTCGGTTCCGGCGATAGTCAGGTATGCTAATTTTTCTATAGAACAGGTACGTTCATGTGTGGATTTGCGGGTCTGGTTGCCAGCAGTAATCGCCTCGATCGCCAGGTTTCGGAGCAGAGCCTCAGAGCTATGGGAGATGCTCTTGAGCATAGGGGGCCGGATGGAGAGGGAATCTGGAGAGAAAACACCGTTGGTTTGGTTCACCGCCGTTTGGCTATTCAGGATCTTTCTCCTACTGGTGCACAGCCGATGGAGTCTGCCAGCGGTCGATTCGTAATTTCGTTCAATGGCGAAATTTATAATTTCAGAGCACTGCGGAGAGAACTTGAGGAGAGTGGGTTTAGCTTTATTGGGCATTCAGATACTGAGGTCATGTTGGCAGCATTTGAAGCCTGGGGTCTGGAGGATGCTCTGCAGCGCTTCAATGGCATGTTTGCTTTTGCCCTGGTGGATCGAAAGCAAAGAACGTTGACACTTGCCAGAGATCGCATGGGTGAGAAGCCGCTCTATTATGGCTGGCAGGGTAGCACCTTATTGTTCGGCTCGGAACTCAAGGCGCTTACCTGTCACCCATGCTGGGAAGGTCAGATTAATCGTGGTGCGTTACCACTGTTAGTCCGCCACAACCTGATTCCAGCACCTCATTCTATCTATTGCGGCATTCGGAAACTGCTTCCTTCTTCATTTATTTGCGTAGACCTTGATCAGCTTGTGGTCGGTGAACTACCGGAACCCTCTCGCTACTGGCGCCTGGAAGATCAGTTTAACAAGGGGCAAGACTGGACTTTTAGTGGCGCATCCTTCCATTTGGAAGGACTTCTTGAGGAAGTAATCGGTGACCAGATGATATCGGACGTTCCTCTGGGTGCATTTCTGTCGGGTGGCATTGATTCTTCGACTATCGTCGCTCTGATGCAGAAGCAGGCTAATCAACCTGTGAAGACCTTCAGTATTGGATTCAATGAGGAGGGCTTTAACGAAGCGGTGCATGCAGCAGCAGTGGCGAACCATCTGGGCACGGATCATACTGAACTCTATGTAACCGAAAAAAATGCACGGGACCTCGTTCCGCAATTACCAACAATATACGATGAGCCGTTTGCAGATTCTTCTCAGTTGCCCACGTATCTGGTCAGTGAAATGACGCGCAAGCACGTTACGGTGGCACTTTCCGGAGATGGTGGCGACGAGTTGTTCTGCGGGTACACCCGCTATCCGAGCATGTTGCGCGGTTGGCAGCGACGCGGTTCGCTTGGTTCCCGCCTGAAGGCGCTCTCTGGTCAGCTCCCGCCTGAATTAACTGCCAGGGCCATTCGCGCCCTGATCCCTTCCCAGAAAGGGCGTAGTGTGGAGGCGATTCGTTTACGCTTGGCGCGAGCCAGAGCCATCGCCTCTGCCCAGAGCCTGTCGGATTTTTATCGACGGTCGGTTTCTTACTGGCCAGACCCGGCTATGGTTTTGCTAGAACCGAATGAGGGATCGTACGGGCTGACCGGCGCACTTCCGGACGATGTACCGGACGATGATTTGAAAACCCTTATGTGGCGGGATCAGAACTGGTACCTGCCAGACGATATACTGACCAAGGTGGACCGTGCCGCCATGGCCTGCAGCCTGGAAACACGTATCCCCATGCTGGACCATCGGGTGGTGTCGTTCGCCATGGGGCTGCCTGCATCTCTTAATATTCAGGGCAGTGTCGGTAAGCAGGTACTTCGGTCTGTACTATACCGCCATGTTCCGCGGGAGCTGATTGATCGGCCGAAGCAGGGTTTTGCCGTTCCGGTAGCAGCTTGGTTGAGAGGGTCTTTACGAGAATGGGCAGAGGAGCTCCTGGACCCGGTGAAGCTCAGGGAGCAGGGTTACTGGAAAGCAGATATGGTCCGGCAGGTTTGGAATGAGCACCTTTCAGGTCGGGAAGACTATAGTTTTGAGTTGTGGGGTATTTTGATGTTTCAAGCGTGGCTAAACTAAACGGCGATTGTGATTTCGACGATAATTCCAATATGTTGTACCAGGATGGAGGAAATAACTGTGGAAAATGAAGAACCGTTAGTTTCTGTTATTACTCCCACGTTCAATCGGTCTGAATTTTTACGCGAAGCGATAGACAGTGTTCTTGCTCAAACTTACGAAAATTTCGAACTCATCATTGTAGATGATGGGTCAACCGATGACACAAAAAAGGTAATTGAGCCTTACCTTACTGATCAGAGAATCAAGTATTTTTACCAGTTTAATCAGGGACAAAGCGTCGCAAGAAACAAAGGTATATCTGAATCCAATGGTGCGTTCATCTGCTTCCTAGATTCTGATAATGTGTGGTTTCCGAAAAAACTTAGTATCTCCATTTCAGAATTTGATCGGTTCCCAGAGGCTGATATTGTATATGGAGATGGCGTATTGATTGATGCAAAAAGTGAAGAGATCGGTAAAAATACGATGAAACGCTATTCTGGCCGTATCACTCATCATCTTTTAAAGGACAATTTCGTGAGCATGAATACCACCATGACTCGTAAAAAATGTTTTAAGGAACTGGGTGGTTTTAATGAAACAGATCGCGTAGCAGAAGATTATGAATTATGGCTAAGGTTTTCTACAAAATTCGAGTTTCGTTATATTCCCGAATTTTTAAGCTACTATCGGGTTATGGATGATCAAATTTCGTCTGACAAGAAACAGCGGTTCTCTGGTAATGAGAAACTACTCCTGAAATTTCTTGAACAGTATCCTGACGCTGTTACTCGTAAGCAGCGCCAGAGAGGCCTCAGCCACTTTTATATTAGAAAAGCCCGATATGAAATATCCGTTAAATCGTTTAGGGATTCTATTTGTGACATTATAAAGGGAATTAATTATTATCCGTGGTGGCCCGGGCCTTGGCGAGCATTGGGTAAATTACTTATCAAGCGATAATCGTCATGTATGGCTTTAGGAATTTAAAATGGCGACGATTAGCGTAATAATGCCAACCTATAACCGGGCCAAGTTTCTACCGGATGCGGTCGCCAGTGTGCTGGCTCAGACCTACACTGATCTCGAACTGATCATTGTGGACGATGGTTCAACAGACGATACCCGGAAAGTGCTGGAACCCTTTCTTGGTGACCGGCGGATTCGTTATTTCTACCAGGAAAATCAGGGCCAGAGCTATGCTCGTAACCTGGCGCTTGAACAGGCAACCGGCAATTTTATCGCGTTTCTCGATTCTGATGATTTATGGGCTCCTGACAAGCTGAAGAAGCAGTTGGCGGTCTTTCGCGCGCACCAGGAGGTTGATATTGTTCATGGTGACGAGGCGATCATTGATGAGCAGGGTTCCGTTGTCAGCCTGGAGAATATGAAGCGTTATTCCGGCAGGATCACGCGGAAACTGTTGGCTGATAATAGCGTGAGTATTACGACGGCACTGGTGAGGCGGCGGTGCTTTGAGGCGATGGGTGGTTTTGATACGTCTTTAGGTGTTGCTGATGACTACGAGCTTTGGCTAAGGTTTTCTGCTAGGTATTGTTTTCATTATGAGCCGGGCATCGTCGCTTCCTACCGGGTGATGACGGATCAGATTTCCTCCGATAAGCGTCGGCGATTCGATGCAAACGAGCGGATTATCGCGGAATTTTTGGCACGGTATGGGGAGACTCTTTCTCCGGCGGAACGCCGCTGGGGACTGGCTCGTTTTTATTGTCGCAAAGCTAGGTACTTCGCCAGCGCTGGTGACCTTGGTGAAGCGGTGGGTGCTATTGCAAAGGCGCTGCGTAATTCGCCGCTTGATACAGTAGTCTGGAAGGCGCTGTATCGCGTTATGGTGCCGCGAAAATGACGAAGGATGTGAAGGTAAGTGCCGCGGCCGCAGAAAGCGGCTTGCCACGGTGTGTTCCCTGGCAGCCAAAGTACCGGGAAGGTGTACTCAGGCTGTTCAGGGATGTTCCTTACAAGGCTGAATTGTGGCAGTGGCAGTTTGAGTCCAATCCCTTTGGTTTGCCGTTCGCGCCCGTCGTGCTGGCTGACGACGAAGATAGGGTAGTTGGGTTCAACGGCGTTATGGCGGTTCGTGCCACCGACCGGGGTAAAGATATTTCAGTTTTATGGAGCTGTGATTTCTATCTCGCTGAGCAGTGGCGGGGTCAGGGACTGGGTAGTGTGATCAAGCATGAACTGCACAGGAATTCCCCTTTGATTATGTCCTTCGGCATAAGTAACCAGGCCAGCCAAGTGCTCCGTCACCTTGGCTGGGTGCCCTATGAATCGGTAAGAAGCTACAGAATGCTGCGTCGGCGCAAGGGGATTCGCAGCTGGTTGCTGAGCTGTCTTCAATGGCTTAATCGGTTGCAGAGTTTTTTCTCCGCGGTGCCGGACATCTCCGGAATGCATATTAATGTGCGCTCAACTCTCCCCGAGCACGAACGTGTTGATTCACTTTGGGAGCGATCCGCTCCAGGTTACGAAAGGGCTGTTCAAAGAGATTTCACCTACCTGAACTGGCGATACCAGCAGCACCCATTGGGCCGTTATGGGTTCGTTTGTGCCTGGAAGGATGATCAATTGGCGGCAATACTGGTTACCCGCTTCAGCCGTGGCACTCTGCGTATCGTCGACTATTGCGGTCCGGCACGTAATCAGCCGATTAAACGTTCCCTTGTGAATGCAGCTGTGCGGCACTGGCCCCATGCAGCGCAAGTAATGTCTGTTACTTCGGATCCGGCGTTTGGTGAAGCGTTTCTCGCTGAGGGGTTTGTTCAACTCAGGGGGCGGCCACGTTTCTATATCTATGAACCGGGCGTGGAGGACTCTGCAGGTTTGTCGACCTGGTTTATTATGGCCGGTGACTCTGATGGTGAGTTCCTTCAGGCAGCCAGTGATTTTTACACCACGGAACCCCTGCTGGGTGTGCCCGCAGAGGAGCGTAAACAATGCTGAGGGTCAAACCAGTTTCCGAGGCGCAATTTGCCGGCATGGCGGACGAATGGCAAAGGTGCCTTGAAGCATCTGACGCCAACTCTCTGTTCATGAGCTGGCCCTGGCTCTATAGCTGGTGGGAAACCTGGTCTCAGGTTCTGGGCATGGAGCTGGTGCTGTTGGGTGTTTTTGATCCGCAGGATGAGCTTGTTGGTATCGGCCCTTTCTGCCGCCGGGTGCTGGTGACGCCTGCAGGAATTCGGGTTGCCCGCCTTTACATGATTGGCAATGCCTGGCGGCTTGCGCCGACGGTGCGGACGGAGTATTGCGGAATCATTGCCCGCCGTGGTTGCGTGCACCTGGTCAGGGAAGCGCTTGTTTCGGCGCTGGAATATCTGGAATGGGATGAGCTGATCTTCACCGATGTGCCCACGGATCAGTTGGCGAATCTCCAATCCGGGGGCTTTAGGGAGCAACAAGGCTACCGGATTATTCGCCGTGCCAACGATACTGGAATTCGCATCGATACCTCTGGCTATTTTGATGACTGGCTGGCGGGGCTTGGAAAGAATACCCGGCTGAAAGCCTATAACCGCAGAGCATACCTGCAAAAGGAGGGTGAGCTTGCTTTTCTGGACCACGATCAATGTCGTGATGGGGACTTTTTTGAGCGCCTCAACGCATTCCATATGACCCGATGGGGGAAACCGGCGTTCGATAGGGAGGCGCTCAGGTTTCACCGCCTGCTCCTTGAAAGGCTGCACCTATGTGGTGGTAAACCGGCTATGAGCTTGATCCTTTACAATCAGCGTTGTGTTTCTGTGTTATACGATCTGGTGGTCAGAGGTTGCCGGTACAATCTCCAGGCCGGGTATGAGGAAGACTTCGATGCGAAAGTGTCACTGGGTTATCTCCACCTGGGGTACGCGATTGAGTCTGCTTTCAACCACAGAATAACGAGCGCGTATGATCTGCTGGCAGGCACCGGTAAGAAGCAGTTCTATAAATCACACTTTCATGGGGAACCTGTGCATTTCTCCACGTTCCAAGTAGTTCGCAGCCCTCTACTCAAGGCTCTGTATCGTATCCAGGCGGCCAGTCCCCCGTTAATCGCGAGAGCATTCAGTCGCAGGGTAGGGTTGTAGCCCTGTCGTGGCAAAAACTTGTGCATGCAGGCACAATACCGCCAGGACTGATTTACATATATGGGAAGTGGATGTATGACGATTGAAAGGATTCAAGATCGCAGTTTGGTTCAGAAGGTACTTCCGTTCCTTGTAATATTTGGCGCCCTTTTCCTACTTATATGGCCCACCGTCGAAGGGATTGTCAGCCGCTGGTTCAAGTTTGACGAATCCTACTCCCATGGCTTGTTGCTTCTATTGGTTTCCGCTGTTCTTATTGTACGAACGGTAAAAAGAGATTCACCTGTTCCCGGTTTTTACCCGTTGTGGCTGTTGCCCTTTGCCCTGGCATTAATTGCGTACGGCCTTGGCGATGTCCTGCGAGTGCAAGCGCTGCAAGAGTTAACCATAGTTCCCCTGTTATTGGGTACGCTTGCCATTTTTCTGGGTTGGCAGCAGGTCAAAGCTTTTATCATTCCAGTCGGTATTCTCTTCTTTACTGTGCCGGTATGGGATTACCTCTCCTGGACCCTTCAAGTCATTACGGTTGAGATAAACCGGCTGTTGCTGGGATTTTTTGATATTGATTTTGAAGTAGAAGGAGTCTTCGTATACCTGATTGGTGTTGGTGCCTTTGAGGTGGCTCACGGATGCTCTGGCTTACGATATCTGTTGGTTGGTCAGGCCCTCGCGGCGTTGTATGGAGAGCTTAATTTCAGGTGCCTTCGCTCAAGAATTGTCTTTTTCCTGACAGCGGTGGGCTTCGCGTTATTGGCGAACTGGATTCGGGTTTTCGTAATCATTTATATGGGTTACGAAACCAATATGGAATCGAGTCTGATCCGGGACCACGATAACTTCGGCTGGTGGGTGTTTGCGGGGACTCTGGTGCCACTATTCTTAATTGGCCGAAAACTGGAAATGACCAATGCGGAACAGGCACCTCGAGCCGACCGCGGTCTGCCTGCAACTGACAAAGGTGGTTACCGTCGATTATGGTCTGGTGTTGCAGCTACCTCCGCGCTGCCAGTTCTGCTTCTGGCGCTTCTACCTTCCTCTGCCGGAGAAATAAAGCCCTCACCGGATTCATTTGATCTTGGTTTGAACACCGAGCGTTATGGGCCTTTGTTCGGAAAACGGTTGAGTGGCTGGAAACCACAGGTGCGAAACCCTGATCTTGTCTTTGTTCAGACAGTGTTTGATCGGGGGGCTGTTACTGGTGAGTCGGGGCCTGAGCAGCAGTTGTTTGTGGGTGTTTACAGTTACGAGTACCAACGCCACCGGGCGGAGCTCGTTCAGTATTATAATCGTATCTATGATCGCGATGAGTGGTTGCCAGAGAAGTTCTTCAGAGTAATGTCGCCTTCTGGCGTCCCCCTCCAGGGCGTGACTCTGCGAAGCTTGTCTTCCGGAAAATATGTGCATCTGGCTTATGGCTATTATGTCGCGGGCCTTTGGGAGATAGATCAGTGGCGCGCAAAGCTTGCTCAGGTAATGGGCTTTTTCAGCCCTCGGACGGACGCCTCTCTGATTATTTTCGGCACAGCGTGTGAAGACTGCGATGGCGAGGCTGCAGTTGGTGAGTTGGTGAGCGATGTGATGCCGCCGATTGTGAACCAGGTTGATCAGCACTTTCAAAAGTAGAGCGAAATGCTTTGGTCTTAGGGTGACCCCAAAGTTCCTGAAGTCCTATCATAGTTATGCCAGACCTTACTCGAGAAATATTATGATGTATCAAATATTGTTACGAGGATAGGAGATCGCCCCTGAATACTAGAGACTTTTAGGTACGTTGCCGCGATAGTTCTACTCTCTATTATTTTTGGCGTCAGCCTCCGCCATCAAACTTTTGCAGTATCCGTTTTGCATCCACGTCGCGGCCATTGGCGCGATAAGCCTCTGCCAGGTGCATGGCGATTTCCTGGGAATCCGGTTGCAGTTTGTGGGCCTTTTCCAGTACCGGGAGGCTCTCTTCCGTTTGCCCCGCTTTGAACAGGATCCAGCCGTAGGTGTCGGCGATGGCGGCGTTGTCGGAGTTCAGTTCAAAGGCTTGCCTGGCCAGTTCCATCGCCCGGTGGTCGCCTTGCTGGTGGTAGATCCAGGCAAGGTTGTTGAGAGCCACCACGTTCTGCGGCGTTAATTCAAGGAGTTCTTCGTAGGACGATATCGCCTTTTCCGGTGCCTCGTTTTGCTGATGCAGCATGGCCAGGCTCATCAGAATCTGAGGGTTACGGGGAAACGCCTGTCGCGCGTTTTCGAGGGATTCAACAGCCTTGGTGCGTTGCCCGGAGCGGGCCAGGGCGCGGGCATGGGCGATTTCCAGCTGGGGGCTCTGTTCCAGTTCAACAGCAAGCTGATAGAGCTCAGCGGCTTCCTGGTACTTTTCCTGCCTTTCAAAATAGCGGGCTTCGATACGGAAGGGCGCTGCGGACTCAGGATGTTGCTGTTTGACGTCTCTCAGGATGTCCCGTGCCTCTTTGGTATCTCCTTGGGTAAACTGGACGGCTGCCGCCTGAATGCCGATCTCTTCGTTGTCCGGGAACAGTATGCGCCCCCGGCGGAGCACATCGGTGGCCTGGTCGAGGCGTTCCTGCTGTACCAGCTGGCTGGCAATGCCGTGATAAACGGCAGCAACCACTGATTCCGCCGGGGCAGGACGGGATTCGTCTTCCCGTTGAAGCAGGCTTGCGGTCAAGTCATCGGCCAGTTGAGTGTCATTGTTAAGCAATGCGGATTCCAGAAGCACAAGCCTGGGGCTGTAGGCATCCGGGTGATTTTGCCGGACTTGTTCCATCAGCGCCGTCAGTTCTTCGCGCGCCATCACTGACGAGAGGCCCTGCAAAGCCTGGCGATTGTCCGGGTCCAGTTCGATGGCTCGGTGGTAGTAGTCTTTTGCCTGATCAATTTCGCCGCGTAATCGTGAGAGATTGCCCAGGGCGTTCAGTGGGGCTGGGTTCTCGCTATCTGCTTCTTCGGCTCTGTGATAATACTGTCTTGCCTCTTCAATATTCCCGGCGTTGGCAGCGACATTGCCGCGAGTAACCAGTGCGGCAACACTTTCTGGTTGCTCATTTACCCAGTCGGAAGCAGCGGCAATCGCCGCCTCGTTGTCGTTGGATGATACATGGGCCTGAACGACCAGCAGTCTTGCCTCCTCCGTTTCCGGATCATTCTCCAGCACCTGCTTGGCCTGTTCTATGGCCCTGTCGGTTTGATCGGTGCGCACCAGATAGGTCGCATAACGCAATCGCAGATTATTGTTACCGGGGGCCAGGTCCAGGGATTTTTCAATGAACTGCTCTCCGCTCTCGGCGTCGCCGCTAACCAGTGAGGCGATGCCCACGAGTGCCAGGGTTTCCGGGTCTGAATCCTGGTCTTCGAGATTGGCAAGGATTTCCCTTGCGCCCTCAGGGTTGCGCATCTGGAGGCGGGTGGCCGCAAGCAGTTTTCTTGCCTGTTCGGAGTCCTCCATAGTGGCAACCGGTGCCAGCAGGGCTTCGGCTTCCTCCGGACGGCCCTGGCGATAGCGGATGATGCCCAGCATCAGTGCGGCCTGTTCCTGGCCAGGTGCCTGGGCCAGTACTTCCTCAAGGTAACGCGCTGCGATATCAAGTTCGCCGTTGTTGTATGCTTCCTGGGCCGCCGTCAGGTTGCTCTTGATGGTGCCAGGCGCTGATCTGGCCAGGATTTCTTCGTAGACAAAGGCTTCGGAGGATTTGCCCTGTTCCCGCAGCACGTCAATCAGAGCCGACATGGTCTCAAACTTCTGGTACGTCATTATGTCGTACTGACCGATGGTTTCCAGTGCGTTGACGTAAGCCAGTTCGGCTTCGGCCCAATCTTCCTCGGCGTGGGCCAACCTGGCTTTCCAGAGCCAGAGTTCCACATTGTCCGGGTCGAGCTCTTCTGCCTGGGCAATGTATTCGTCACCTTGCTCTGGTTCGTTCTGACTGTAAGCCACTTTCGACAGCCCGATCAGCGGTTCCGCCTCACCGGAATCAATATCCCGGGCATTGGAATAGGCTTCTCTGGCTTCGTCAGGGCGGCCTGCCTCCAGATGTATATCCCCCCTGATCAGGGCGGCTTCCAGCTGTTGGACACGGTCCGCCTCTTTTACCTCTTCGAGGGCGGCCAGTGCTTCATCAAGCTCGCGTTGCATCAGGCTGGCTTCGGCGCGGATCAGTGCCGCATCGTTCAGGTTTTGCTGGTTTACAGACTGTTCGTCAATGTTTGAAAGAAGTTGATCCAGCTGCCGTTCGGCATTGCGGGCGTCACCGGCGGTGAGCAGGTTATTGATAATGACGAGATATGGCTCAACGCGATCTGGCTGCATTTCAATAGCACTGCGCGCCTCCAGTGTACTGGCCTTGAGCTCGCCCTGGCGCTGGAAAAAGCGCGACTGGTCCAGATGGCTGATGTACCGGATCTCATCCTGGCTCATTTCTTCATTATTGCCTCCGCTACAGCCGGCGACGGCCAGCGAGATGGCAACTGAAAGAAGGGTGGCACGTACTGCTGACACTGGTTTCATGGCCCTGTTCCTTTCCCTTTTTAGGTCTTTTTATGGATTCCCTGCCCGCTATTCAGGCACTTGATGATTCAGATGACGTTTCTATCCGGTATTTGTCGGTCAGGTTGTAAAGTGTCGGCCGGGTAATGCCGAGCAGCCGCGAGGCTTGTGCCATGTTGAAGCCGCAGGATTGAAGCGCCTGCATGATGGCTGCCCGTTCGGCATTTTCACGCACTTGCCGCAGGTTGAGCTGGCTCTCGGTACTTTCCTCGTCGCAGTTGAGCTCCAGGTCCGCGGCGGTTACCCGTTTGCCGTCCGCCATGATGGTTGCGCGCTTTACCTTGTTGATCATTTCCCGCACGTTGCCGGGCCAGGGGTGGTTCTTGATCGCCCTGATGGCGTCTTCGGTAAACGCGAGGTTGGGGCGATCCATATCTTTGCCCAGGGATTTGAGCAATGACTGGGCAATCACCAGGCCATCTCCGTCCCGATCCCGCAGGGCTGGCACATCCAGGGTGATTTCGCTGATGCGGTAATAGAGGTCTTCGCGGAAAGTACCCTGGGTGATGAGCTCCTGAACGTCCCGGTGAGTAGCACACACCACCCGCACGTCGACCGGTATCGGTTTGACCGAACCAACCCGGTCGACCACCCGTTCCTGCAGAAACCGCAGCAGCTTGGCCTGCAGGGCCATGGGCATGTCGCCGATTTCATCCAGGAACAGGGTGCCGCCGTTGGCGTTTTCAATCTTGCCTTTCTTGCTCTGGGTAGCGCCGGTGAAGGAGCCTTTCTCAAAGCCGAACAGTTCGCTTTCCAGGAGATTCTCGGGAATGGCGGCGCAGTTAATGGCCACGAAGGGCTGCTTCGCGCGGTGGCCCAGGTCGTGGAGGGCGCGTGCCAGCAATTCCTTGCCGGTACCGGTCTCACCGGTGATAAGGGTGGTCACATCCGTGGGGGCGACCTTTTCCAGTGTCCGGCAGATGGCCAGCATCTGGGGGCTGGCCGCTACAATGCCTTTGATGCTGGTGCCGTTGCGCTGGCGCGTCAGTTCGCGGTTGTCGCGTTCCAGCTCCGCCAAGCGGAATGCACGGTTGACCACGAAAGTGAGGATGTCGGCATCCAGGGGCTTCTGGTAGAAATCGCTGGCCCCCATGCCGATGGCCTTGACGGCGTTTTCTTTGTCTTCCCGACCGGTCACCACGATGATCTTGCTCAAGGGGGATAACCGCAGGATTTCTTCCAATAATATGAAGCCTTCTGAGGCTCCACCAGCGTCGGGAGGAAGGCCCAGGTCCAGGGTGATTACGTCTGGCTCGTTTCGTCGCAGGGCCGCCAGAGCAGACTCCCGGTCCGCGGCAACGGTTACTTCGAGATCCTCGCTGAAACACCAGCGCATTTGGCTCTGCAGGCCAGGATCGTCCTCTACGATTAAAAGTCGTTTACTCACAACGGCTATAAATCCTTTTCCGTAGTGTGATGGTCTGGCGATGAATCCTCTCACCCCTGATTCTTAACCGAACATTGACACTTTGCAATGGCAGTGTTCGATGGATTTCATTTGCGTCAGTTATTTGACATTTTGCTGAGCCTCGGTACTGCCGGTGATGAGCTCTTCCGGCCCGGGTCCGGCCGCTGTCGGTTGCGGCTCAAACCTGGCGAGCGGGAAGCGGATCGAAAAACAGGAACCCACGCCCGGCTCGCTGGTCACGTCGATGTTACCCCCTACATTACGCACATATTCCCTTGCCTGATAGGCACCGATACCCATGCCGGTCAAACCCTTGGTACTCTCGAAGGGTTTGAACAGCTGGGTCTGGATAAACTCCTCGGTCATGCCGTAGCCGGTATCCTGGATAAACAGCACCACGTTGCCTCTGGCGGTTTTCAGGGTAAGGGTGATCTCTCCCTCGGGGGGCGTGGCGTCCTGTGCGTTCTGTATCAGGTGGCCAAGGACGCTGCTGAGCTGGTCACGGTCGGCATTGATGTAGATTTTTCCCGGGTTACCGATCACCTGTGGGACTGGCCGTTGGCGCGAATAATGCTCGGCCAGGTGCTCGACAACGCCGGTCAGTTCGATCACTTCGGTGACCAGGGTTTCATCTGCCGGCCGGCGGATATGTTCCACCAGGTTGGACATCTTGCGAACCGCGTGATCTGTGGTGTTGATCATATCGTCGATAAAGGCCGGATTTTCCCGGTGCCTGGGGGCGTTTTTGACCAGCAGCGATAGTTGCGCAATCACTGTTTTCAGGTCATGGACCATAAAGGCGGAGGCCTTGCTGACGGCTTCGAACTGCATGGCGCGTGAGAGCCGGTTCTGCGCGTCGGCCTGGGCCAGCAGGTTACAGGTTTGCCGGGCCACCACCTTGATCAGATCGAAGTTTTCCCAGTTCAGCTCCACCCGGGCGTAGGGGTTGCCGATCATGGCGATGCCGTAAAGGTTGTTACCGAGGTACAGGGGAATCACCAGCCAGCCGTCGGGGATTTTGCTGATGGCATCGGGGATTTCCAGAAGGTGATAGCTCACCGGGTCGCTCTCGTACTCGTGAAGGTCGATAATCCACTCACGCTCACCGAAAAACCGGACCAGTTCCGAGTTGCCGTCGATGGTTGTGTATTTGGGGGTCACCATGTTGACGGCGGTTTTGAGCATGAAGTCCCCCTCATCCTCCCGGATCCACAGGGCGCCGGCGTTACTTTCCACCAGGCCGGTCAGGATGCGGATCACCCGCTCTGGCAACGGCGGGTTGTCGCTGAGGTCCGCCATTTCCCGGGTCATCTTCAGCCATTCTTCCCGGTAATCGTATTTGTAATCGAAGAAGTTCTGGCCGATGAAGACCATCAGCCTGGCTCTCACCCGCTGGGACGCCAGCAATGTGGCCAGAAATACCAGGGCTACGGTGAAAAAGAGTACCTGCAAGGCCTCGCCCCAGTCGCCGCCGAGGGTTTTTACGTAATACCCACCCAGTGCCAGGAACAGCAGGTAGCCGCCGGCCAGTATCAGGGTACCGGCATGAAACACGGCGGATCGGGAAAGCTGGAAGTCCACCGGCTGCTTGCGGGTGTTGATGACATTGACGGCGAGCAGGGGTACCAGCGCAGCGTTGACCAGGCCGCGGGCACTCCAGAAAGACTCCGCCACCCGGCCGAACAGAAGGGCGTCGGCATACATGAAAAAGTCGAAGGCGAACAGGGTGGCTACCGCGATACAGATGTATTTCATGCTGGAACGCCCGAACGACAACGAGTTCCGCCAGATCTGCTCAACCAGCGATAAACCCAGCAGGGAGACGGCGATCTGGCCCACGACTCTGGTTTTACCGTCGAGAATGGTGAGCCCGAAGGCGTATTCCAGAACGGCGGAGCCTGATAGCAGAACAACCAGGGTAACGGTAGCGATTGCCAGGATCCGGCGCAGGCTGCCACCCAGCTTGGCGGTGCGGAAAGAATCCTGTAACAGTGCGAACAGTACGGTGATCCAGGCGGCATCCCGCAACAGCTCAAGCAGGTAGCGGACGAAGAAACCGGGCTGTCCCCACAGGCTCTGGGCGACCAGCGATCCGGTCCAGATGACGGTGACGACAGAAGCCAGAAGCAGCGTCCGGTCGGTATCCCGGCGAAGGTATCGGGTGGCAATAAGCAGCGCAAGCAAGCCATAGGCTATGGCTGCTGCGGAATGACTGATCAGGCTGAAATCGTTCAACATGGCTCGCGTCCTGCGTCATGCGCCAATGTTTACACCGGTTTTTTGTTCTCGCGGTAAAACCGGAATATTTCTTTCAGCGGCCGCTTGGGGGTAAACCCGAACTCCCGGGCGAACGCTCTGCCGTCAATCACGACAGGATACTTGAAAAACGCCATCAGGTACGAAGGAAAACTTCGCAGCTTGAGGGTGCTCAGGATTATTTTGGGCAGTATTGGCGGAATGGACGGTATCGGTATCGGCTTGCAGCCGCAGAGTTTCAGGGCGTGCTGATAGGCCACCCAGTCTTCGGGCGCGACATTGAAAACGCCGCGCCTGGGTTTGTTGTAGGCCAGTACAATGGCATCGGCCATATCGTCGATATGAATAAACTGCATGATTGGCGAAAAGCCCGCCAGTACCGGCGCCCGTTCCATGCCAAGCAGGGTGCTGATGGAATTGCGCACGCCGGGGCCCACAATGTTGCAGGGCCGCAGAATGGAAATGTTCAGGTCCGGATACCGCCACAGGTAGATGTTGGCGAGGTTTTCCAGTTCCACCGAATCGATCAGGTCTGCACTCAGGCCCGCGCTTTTCAGGGGCGCTTCTTCGTCGATCAGTGCCGGATTGTAGGCGACGGCGCCGTAGACGTGAAACGTCGACAGAACCACAATCCGCCTGATGTTGTATTTGTAGCTGAGATCCAGCAGTTTCTGGGTACCCAGTACGTTGGCGTTGTAGCGACGCATGCGGGTGAGCTGGCTCGACATGATGCGGCCCAGGTGGATAACGCCATCAAATTTGTAGCGCCGGAACAGGTCCTCGAATGAGCGCTTGTTGAAGTCGATGCAGTAGCTGGGGATATCGTCTCCCAGGTAAATCTGCTCGCGGAAATCCACCGCGACCAGGGCGCAGGTGTCCCTCAGGCGGTCGATCACCTGTTGTGCCAGGGCACCGGCAGCGCCGGTGACAAGAATGTGAGGTCTGCGTTGTTCATTCATCAGAACAGCCTTTTCCTTTCGCTCAGCCCGGTGTCGATCAGTTCACTGATTGCCGCTTTTACCTGTTCCACCCGCTCGGTGACCTGTTCTTCCGGGATTTCCCGGTCATCGAAGATCATCGGGTCGCCGAAATTCAGGTGTACCTTCGCCGGCAATACCACGGGCATGGCCACCGGTGCGTAGGGGATGCCCAGCAATTTTGCCAGTGGCCTGATGTTGGCGATGGCGGGAATGGTTTCCTCACAGCCCACCACACCTACCGGCACAATGGGCGCGTTGTATTTCATCGCCAGGTGCATGAAGCCGTTACCGAACCGCTTGAGTTGATAGCGGTCCTGATACAGCTTGCCGGAGCCGCGGATTCCCTCCGGAAACACAATGACCGCCTCGCCATTGGCCAGCATCTTGGCGCAGTTGGTGGGGTCGCCAAGCACCGCACCGCACTCGTTCAGCAGGTTGCCGAGATAGGGCACAGTGGGAAAGAAACGCTCGATCATCGCTCTGGGAATACGAGGGTGCTTCTCCCGGGTGGCCAGCGCATAGCCGATCAGCAAACCGTCCATGGGCAGTTGCCCGCTGTGGTTGGCGACAATCAGCACCGGGCCTTCCGCCGGAATCTTCTCCACGCCGGTGGCCTCGACCCGGAAATACCGGTTATAGAGCTGGCGGGTGAGGGCAAGGCCGTATTTCATCACCTCGTTGTTGTAGCCCCAGGGATCATACCCCAGCGTGCCGATCGGTTTGCGTATGCGGTTAACATGGCTGTCGAGCTCTGCCGGTATCAGCCTGGATTTCAGAAACGATGCTAGACCCATGTAGGCTCCCTGAGTGTTTAAACCCTTCCGATCATAACGCCAAGGGTGTGGCTCTGGCCTTCATTCAGCACCCGGTAATCGCTGAGCGCGTTGGCCGTTTCCACACACACCATGGACTGCCAGGCCTCATCCGGAAAGTCCGACAGCCGTGCCGCCTTCTCCGGGCCCGGATTCCACACCACCGTGGAGTCGCTGCCAATGGCAGTCAGTTTCCGGATTCCTCCCGGGGTCTGGATGATTAACGGGGCTCCGCTTTCGTAGATGCGGTCGGTTTCGCCGTCAAACCGCACCGCGCCCTGCTGGGTGTGATAGCTCCAGCCCTGCAGGGCGTCAACGTAGCCGCAGTTCTCCAGCCCTTCAATCCGGGTCTGCCGGATATCCGCCACGGGCAGATAGGTATGGAGCGCCTGGCTGAAGGCGAGGGGGTCTGACCCCGGGTTGGTTGTGCTCAGGGCCAACTGGCAGCCATCGGCCGAGAAGTTGAAGGTCATCAGCAACAGCGCATGGCCTTCCCAGGTGTCGGCAAAATCGGTGTTGGCATCCAGCGACAGGCTGATTTCCACTTCTCCGGCGGTCTCGCGCACGTCTTCCAGCTTCCAGACGGCGGTGCGGGCAAAGCCATGGGAGGCATCGGACAGTATTCGGCGCCGTACTTCCGGCGGATTCCTGTCGGGAACACCGAACCATGGCCAGCACACCGGGATGCCGCCACGAATGGCCCGGCCCGGTTGAAAGCGGGCGGTGTCGCTGAGCCATAGCCAGTCCACCTCATCGTAGGGGGCGAAGTGGGTAAGCTGGGCGCCCTGCAGAAACAGGCGGGCGCGGAATCGGGGGTGGTGTACCTCTATGGCCTCCAGCTGCCCGACGGTTGCCCAGCGGGTAAACGACCAGTGCCCGGGTTTCAGTGTCACTTGCTGCCTCGTTACTGGTGATTATTGTGGCTGAACGATTGCAAACGCGAGTTACGGCATTTGCTTACGGTCAGGGTAAATTAAAACTGTCTTTACAGCGAGAAACCGGCCTAAAATCGCCCGATGCCGCCGGAGTCTGTGCAATGAATAACCAGATTGTTTTGCCCGTTTTCCCTGACCGCCAGCCAGAGCCTGTTGTCAGTGATCTGTGGCTTGATGAACTTGCCGATGGTCTGACAGAACACGGCTGGTTGAGCCAGGACGTATCGGCTCGTCTGGGGAGCGATCTGTTGGCTGGCCTGCGCAATGAAGTCCGGATACTGGATCGCACAGAAGCGCTCCGCAAGGCCGGTGTGGGCCGGGGTGCGGACCTGCTTCAGGACCGCTCGATTCGCCGCGACAGGATTGCCTGGCTACAGGGTGTGACGCCGGTACAGGCGGAACTGTTTGGTTTTTTCGAGTCTGTCCGGCTCGGGCTTAACCAGCGCCTGTTCCTGGGGCTCAAGCGGTTTGAAGCCCATTACGCGACTTACCATGAGGGGGATTTTTACCGCCGTCATGTGGACAGTTTTCAGGGCAGGGCATCCCGGGTGCTGAGTCTGGTGCTGTACCTGAACCAGGGCTGGGATGACGCCGACGGCGGAGCGTTGCAGGTTTATAACCGTGAGAACGAGAACGAAGTCTGTGGCACGGTGCACCCGCTGGAAGGGCGCATGGCACTGTTCATGAGTGAGGAAATTCCCCATGAGGTGCTGCCGGCCAATCGTACCCGTTACAGCATTGCCTGCTGGTTTCGGTGTGATGAAGTGCCGTTGCCTTTATAACAGCTATGGCATTGTAGTGATTTCGCCATTGTAGAGGCCGGACCCTTTTGCTAATATGCGCGCCGCTTCGGGGGATTTCGCCCTGAAGCCGTTATGGTGGCTCCATTGGTGCCTCCGCAACGATAAACCGTGAACCCGGTCAGGCCCGGAAGGGAGCAGCCGAAGCGGTGGACTTGTGTGCCGGAGTGTCGCTGATGGGGTCACCCCCAGATTTTTCTTTTCCTCCTTTTAATACCCCGCTCTATCCTTTTCTGATCGTCCCCTGGCGACTTCTTCTGACACCCTGACCGTGCTATCGTTGAACCCATTTTTTGACGGCAGTTGGCAGAACATGAGCTACCAGGTACTTGCCCGTAAGTGGCGCCCCCGGACATTCGAAGATATGGTCGGCCAGGAGCATGTGCTCCAGGCGCTGATCCACGCCCTGGACAACCAGCGGCTGCACCACGCCTATCTGTTTACCGGCACCCGGGGGGTGGGCAAGACCACCATCGGCCGCCTGCTGGCCCGTTGCCTGAATTGTGAAACCGGCGTTACCGCCACCCCTTGCGGTACCTGCTCCAGCTGTCGTGAGATCCAGGAAGGGCGGTTTGTCGACCTGATTGAAATCGACGCTGCCTCCCGTACCGGTGTGGATGATATGCGGGAGCTGACAGACAACGTTCAGTACTCGCCATCCCGTGGCCGCTTCAAGGTGTACCTCATCGACGAGGTACACATGCTGACCACTCAGTCTTTCAATGCGTTTCTGAAAACACTGGAAGAGCCCCCGGAACACGTCAAGTTCCTGCTGGCGACCACAGACCCCCAGAAGCTGCCGGTCACGGTTCTGTCCCGCTGTCTGCAGTTCAACCTCAAACGGATGACGCCGGAGCACATTGCCGGGCACCTGAGGTATGTACTGACAGAGGAAGGCATCCCGTTCGAGGAACCGGCCCTGTGGCTGCTGGCCCGTGCCGCCGATGGCAGCATGCGGGATGCCCTGAGCCTGACTGACCAGGCCATTGCCTTCGGTAACCAGAAGCTTTCAGCCAGTGATGTCAGCAACATGCTGGGCACCATTGACCAGCGGGATATTGAAAAGCTGGTCAACGCGCTGGTCGAGAACGACGGGCCGGCGCTGCTCTCTGAAATCAGCCGCGTCTCCGATTTCGCGCCGGACTACAGTGTGATCCTCGCGGACCTGCTGTCGCTGTTCCATCGCGTCACCATGGAGCAGGTAGTGCCTGGCAGTGTCGATAACGCTCTTGGGGATGCGGCCCAGGTGGAATCACTGGCGCGCCGGCTGAGTGCCGAAGATGCACAGCTGTTCTACCAGGCCGCGTTGATGGGCCGTAAAGATCTGGCGGTCACACCGGATGCCCGTATGGGGTTCGAAATGACACTGCTGCGTATGCTGGCATTCCGGCCGGGTGCGGATCGTCGGGAGCCGCCGGCAATTGCCTCCGGTGGTACGTCTTCAGAACAGGAATCACGGGAAGACCCCGAGCCTGGCCCGGTAGCGCCAGAGCCCCAAGCCCAACAGCCTGAGCCTTTGCCAGAGCAAGCTGCTCCCGAAGACGTTGCGCGCCGGGCAGTTGTAACTCCGGCAGCGGAAGCCGAACCGGAAGCCGGCCCGGCGCCGGTGGAAGCCGATGCCGCCTGGCTGGCAAGTCTTGATGCCGCCGCGGAGTCCGCAGCTGTTGAGCACGACGGGGCCGAAGAGTCTGTTTCTGAGCCGGTAGTGGATCAGCCCCCCATTGCCAGGACTGAAACTCTGCCAGACAGCGGCGGGTTTGTCTGGGAGCGGGATTTTCGCAGCCTGGGCATCGTGGGAATGCCTGGAAACCTGGCCAGCAACGCCGCCATGAGCCGTAATGGCAATGAAATCGTACTGACCATTGATGAAGGCCATGCCCGCTTACTGAATGCCCGCCATCAGGAAAAGATCCGTGAGGCATTGAGGAATCACTTCGGCGACACCATAACCCTGCATATAGAGCAGGGCGATGCCGGCGGCAAAACGCCGGCGGCCTGGGAAGAGCGCCGGCGCCGGGCCCGCCAGAAGGAAGCGGAAGAGGCCATTCGCAGTGACCCGGCAGTGAAGTCTATTGTTGAACGATTCGGGGCGCGGGTAGTCGAAGACAGCATCCGCCCCGTGTGAGGCACTCTCAAGATCACTCTCAAGACAATTCCGGACAAGCCAATTCTGAAGAAGGTGAACGTGATGGAAAATATGGGCGACCTGATGAAAAAGGCCCAGCAGATGCAGGAAGAGATGAAAAAGGCCCAGGAAGAGGCCGCCAAGGCCGAGATCATCGGCGAGTCCGGTGCGGGTCTGGTCAAGGTGACCATGAACGGTCGCCATGATGTGCGCAAAGTGGAC
Organism: Marinobacter orientalis; assembly: GCF_004792665.1. Lineage (GTDB taxonomy): Bacteria > Pseudomonadota > Gammaproteobacteria > Pseudomonadales > Oleiphilaceae > Marinobacter > Marinobacter orientalis. Next base: position 195,921 of record NZ_SRZX01000002.1, on the reverse strand, counting down.
ATTGATCCGTCCCTGCTGAGCGAAGACAAGGAAATCCTCGAAGATCTGCTGGCGGCGGCAATCAATGACGCCGTTCGCCGTGTCGAGGAAAACCAGAAAGAGAAAATGTCCGGCATGATGTCCGGTATGGGCATGCCTCCGGGCTTCAAAATGCCGTTCTGATGAGGATTGCTGATGGCTTTTAGTCCGTTGGTGGACGAGCTGGTGGAGTCACTCCGCTGTCTGCCTGGTGTCGGTCAGAAAACGGCCCAGCGCATGGCATTTCACCTGCTGGAACGGGGGCGCTCTGGCGGCTCGCGGCTTTCCGATGCACTGGAGCGGGCCATGACCGGCGTCCGCCGTTGCGAAAGCTGCCAGAACTTTGCCGACACGCCCACCTGCAATATCTGCGACAACCCGGAACGCCGGACAGGCACCCTTTGCGTGGTGGAAAGTCCGTCGGACCTGCTGGCCATCGAACAGGCGGGTGATTACCGGGGCAGTTATTTTGTGTTGATGGGACATCTGTCGCCGATTGATGGCGTTGGCCCTGAAGAGATCGGCATTGAGCGGCTGCTCAGGCGCATCCACGATGAAGGCGTAACGGAACTGATCCTGGCCACCAATCCGACGGTCGAGGGCGAGGCCACCGCCCATTATATTGCCGACAGGCTGGATGGCAGCAATATCCTCATTACCCGCCTTGCCCATGGTATTCCCGTGGGTGGGGAGTTGGGCTATGTGGATGGCTTCACCCTGACTCACGCCTTCCGTGGCCGCAAACCTCTGACTGAATAATTCTGACCGGGCTTTTTATTATGAACGCTATCAATCCGGCCGCTACGGTTCCTGCGGCTCCCGAGACTGTTTCCTGGATTCGGGAGCCTGAAGAGCTGGATCGCTGGATTGCCGAGGGCAAGGGTCAGCCGCTGGCGCTGGATACCGAATTCGAGCGGGTGAATACCTTTTACCCGATTCCGGGTCTCGTTCAGCTGGGCCTGGGAGACCGGTTCTGCCTGCTAGACCCCCGGGTTGCCGAAGCCTCCGCGGGCTTCCGCCAGATTCTGACCGACCCGGACGTGCCCAAGCTGCTCTACGCCATGAGCGAGGACCTTGAACTTTTCCGCCATTGGTTGCAGCTGGAACCGCAAGGACTTGTGGATCTGCAGATCGGCGCCGCCCTGGCCGGAGCAGGATTCTCCGTGGGCTATGCCCGCCTGGTGGAAACCCTGTTCGGGGAGTCTCTCGATAAATCAGCCACCCGCTCTGACTGGGTCTCGCGTCCGCTTTCCGCAGCCCAGGAGCGTTATGCGCTGGACGATGTGCGTTTTCTGGTGCCGATGTACCACTGGGTGATGGCGCGGCTGCGGGAACGTGGCCTCGAGGAGGCCCTTGCGGAGGAATCGACACGGTTCTCAAGAGAGCTTGCCGCTCAGGATGACCCGGACAATCATTACCTCAAACTGCGTGGCGGATGGGCATTGAGCCGTCAGCAGCAGGGCGTGCTCAGGGATCTGGTCCGCTGGCGCGAGCATGAATCAAAACACCGTGACCGCCCGCGGGGGCGTGTTGTGGCGGACCCGTTACTGATCGCCATTGCCCAGACACTGCCCGACTCCGTACGCAGGCTTTCTTCAATTCAGGGCGTCCCCCAGGCGGTGGTGCGCCGATACGGTGATAAAATTATCGAGATGGTTGCGAACGCCGCTTCTGCCGATAACTCCGGTATTGAAACCATCGCTGCGCCACTGAGCCGGGAGCAGCAGATGTTTTACAAACAGCTCAAGCGCCAGATGGTGGAGGCCGCCGAAGCCCGGGATATTCCGGTGGAGCTGCTGGCGCCGCGAAAACGCCTGGAGACGGTGGTGCAACAGCGGGATCTGTCCGCCGGGCTGTTTGACGAAGGCTGGCGCCGGGAGACCCTGGCGCCGGTGCGGGCACGGATTGAGGAATTATTGACATCATGAACGGAAAAACTTTTGTATCGGTGTTTCGCAGCAGCAAAAAAGTGGACACCTATCTCTATGTCCGCCGTGGCCAGATATGGGATGACTTGCCTGACAGCCTGCGGGCGATTTTTGGCAACCCGGTCCATGCCATGGACCTGATCATGACACCGGAGCGAAAACTGGCGCGAACCACTGGCAGGGAAGTACTGGATGCCATTGTCGACAAGGACTTTTTCCTGCAGATGCCGGAAGAGAGCAGCGGCTATGTGGTGGATTTCCGGCGCAAACCGGAGCAGAACCGGGAATGATTGCGGAGATTCCGTTCTGGCAACGCAAGCATCTGGACGAAATGACGCCTGCGGAATGGGAATCCCTCTGCGATGGCTGCGGTAAGTGCTGCCTGGCCAAGCTGGAAGACGAGGACACCGGCGAGGTTTACTACACCGAGCTGGCCTGTCGTTACATGGATCAGGGCACCTGCCAGTGTACGGTCTACAGCGAACGCCTGCAGAAAGTGCCGGCATGCACGGTCCTGACGCCGCAGACCCTCGGTGACTACCACTGGCTGCCATTTACCTGTGCGTATCGTACACTGGCGGAAGGCCGGCCGCTGGCGGACTGGCACCCGCTGCGCTCGGGCGACCCGCAAACAGTACATAACGCCGGGGTGTCGGTTCGTCACCGGGTGATCTCGGAAGCCGACGTGGCAGAACAAGACTGGGAAGAACACATTATTCACTGGATCCTTTAATGATGGACGCAGAAACCAATCTCGCTTACGGAATTTTCTGGGCTCTGTACGCAGTTGCCTTTGTGGTTTTCTTCTACATGATGGCGCGGCTGTTACGCATCATTCCGGTTTATGCAATCCGGACGCTGCTTCAGGCAGCCCTGGTGGTTATCTTCCTGACTCCGGTCGAGTCTGCCGAGGTTGCTAACTGGTACATGCCGGCGTGGTTGCATGGCGGCTATGAAACCATTCTGGGTGACAAAAACGACGCCGCCCGGGCGTTTCTGAACTTTGGCATCGCTTCTGCGGTCATGCTGCTGGTGTGGATGCTGGATCTGGTGAGATACCGGCTGGTCAGGCGCTGATGCGAAGGTTTCTGAGCTGTCTGTTTGCCGTTTTTTTAAGCCTGCCTTTCGCGGTTTCCGCCCAGCAGGCATCCAGCCGGAACGCGCCCCCGCTGGCGCTGCCGGACAATGCCGATATCCGCATTATTGTGGATATTTCCGGCTCGATGAAGGCCAACGACCCCGACAACCTGCGCCAGCCTGCTGTCCGGCTGCTGGCGCGGATGTTGCCGGAGGGCGCCAGCGCCGGTGTGTGGACCTTCGGGCAGTACGTGAACATGCTGGTACCCCATGCCGAGGTGACCGATAACTGGCGGCAGCAGGCCGTCGATCGCTCACAGCAGATCAATTCTGTGGCCTTACGCACCAATCTCGGTGAAGCCCTGCGGGTGGCCAGTGAACCTTATCTGGCAGGCAGTGAGGATCTCGACAGTACCGACTTTATCCTGCTGACCGACGGCAAGGTGGATATCTCCGACGATGCCAATGCGAATGAAGCGGAGCGGGAAGACATCCTTGGCCCCATGCTGGAGGAACTGAGCAGCCGTGGTGCCACCATCCATACCGTGGCATTGTCCGATGAGGCGGACCTCGCGCTGCTGGAAACCCTCACGGCAGAAACCGGCGGCAGTTACTCCCTGGCGCCTTCCGCGGCGGCGTTGACGCGCGCCTTCCTCAAAGCCCTGAACACCGCCGTTCCCCAGCAGCAGATTGCCATCGAAGGCGACGGTTTTACCGTGGACAGCGGTGTTGAGGAATTCACCGCACTGATTTTTCGGGCGGATGAGGAACCTGCTGCAACCCGCGAGCTTGGTCTTATCAGTCCCGACGGGCAGGAAGCCACAGCCGGATCGGCAACGGATGGTATGCGCTGGGTGCGGGAAACCGAGTATGACCTGATTACCGTTACCGATCCGGCGGTCGGAAAGTGGCAAATCGACGGTGAACTGGGCGAGGGCAGCCGTGTGACGGTTGTCAGTGACCTGCGAATGGTGGTCAGCCCGGTGCCGCCAACGTTCACTGCAGATGAACCGGTCGCGGTCCGCGTGGCATTTTTCGAGGGCGACCAGAAAATCGATAATCCCGATTTCCTCGGGGTGATTGACGTCCGGCTTACGCTGACGTCGGATGATGGCCGCAGTGGTACCAAGGCGCTTTCCGGCGACGAGCCGCCGCAAGACGGTGTGTACAGCGACGACATCGGCAGGTTGCCGGATGCCGGCGAGTACCAGCTTGATATCGTGGCTGACGGCCAGACCTTTTCAAGGCGGTTAAGTGCTGTCACCCGTTTTGTGGTGCCCGGGGGCGGGGAGACCGCTGTTGCGGCTGAATCTGGCCAGCCACGGCCTGAACCGGAACCAGCACCGGAACCAGAGCCCAAGCCCAAGCCCGAGCCCGAGCCAGAACCGGCGTTGTCGGAGCAGGCGGGCGCCGACACCGGGCCGATTGATATCAGCCAGGTCGAAGAGCAGCCTGACAGTGACCCGGTCACCGACAATGACGAATCCGGCGGGCTGCCGCTGTGGGTAATGGCAGCAGCCGGCGGCACCGGGGCGCTGGGTATTGCCGGGGCCGTGTTCCTGGCTGTACGCCGGAGAAAGCCCGGCGCGGAGGAGGAACCTCCGGTGATAGCACCGGAAGAGCAGGAAGCAGACGAACCGGAGCCTGAAGAAGAGATTCCTGTGGCGGAACCGGAGCCGGAACCCGAAGAGGAAATCGCCGAAGACGATATCCCCGTCGCAGAAGTCACGGTGGAAGAGCCCGAACCGGAAACTGAAGACGCCATTGCGGAGGAAGACGACGAGTTCGGTCTCGAGGATTTCGACCTGTCCGAATTTGACGATTTGCCGGACGCCGACGATGAAAAAGGGCTGCTCGATGACGACAGTGGCCCTGAAGACAGGGAAAAGTAACAGCCTGCGGGTAAGCGACCCTTATCACGAGCGCTCTGGTTCTCTATACTTTACCGCTACTTTCAAACAGCCGTTTAACCGTTAATTGAACAGGATACTGACAGCATGAAGTTTACCGGTACCGAAAAATACGTAGCCACTGACGACCTGCAAATGGCGGTGAATGCGGCCATCACGCTGCAACGGCCGTTACTGATCAAGGGTGAGCCCGGCACCGGTAAGACCCTGCTGGCGGAAGAGATGGCTGCGGCTCTGGGCAAGCGCCTGATCCCGTGGCACATCAAGTCCACCACCAAGGCCCAGCAGGGCCTGTACGAATACGACGCGGTTTCGCGCCTGCGGGATTCCCAGCTCGGTGACGAAAAGGTCAAGGATATCAGCAACTACATCGTCAAGGGCAAGCTGTGGGAGGCTTTCGAGTCCGAGGAACAGGTTGTTCTGCTGATTGACGAGATCGACAAGGCGGATATCGAATTTCCCAATGACCTTTTGCTGGAACTCGATCGCATGGAATTCTTCGTGTACGAGACACAGAAGCTGGTGCGGGCCAGGCACCGCCCCATCATTGTGATCACCAGCAACAACGAGAAAGAGCTTCCGGATGCCTTCCTGCGCCGCTGCTTCTTCCACTACATCAGCTTCCCGGACCACGCCACCATGCAGAGCATTGTGGATGTGCATTTCCCGGGCCTGCAACAGCAGGTGGTGCGCGACTCACTGGAAGTATTCTTCGATGTCCGCAAGGTGCCGGGCCTGAAGAAAAAGCCGTCCACCTCTGAGTTGATCGACTGGCTGAAACTGCTGATGGCCGACGAACTGTCTGCCAAAATGTTGCAGGAAAAGGACACAGGTACGGCATTGCCGCCACTGTACGGGGCGCTGGTGAAGAACGAGCAGGATGTCCACCTGCTGCAGAAGCTGGCCTTCATGGCCCGTCGTCGCAGCTGAAATCCGGCAAGAGCAGCACTGTATGTTGATTGATTTTTTTATCGAAGTCCGGCGCGCAAAGGTACCCGCCAGCCTGCGTGAATTCCTCGATCTGCTGGAGGCTCTCCAGAACCGTCTGGCATTTGCCGATATGGAGGAGTTCTATTATCTGGCCCGGGTGTGCCTGGTCAAGGACGAGCGCCATTTCGACAAATTCGACAGGGCGTTTCAGGCCTATTTCGAGGGCATTGAAAACCTCGACGACCTGATGGAAGCGCTGATCCCCGACGACTGGCTGCGCGCGGAATTCGAAAAGCAGCTGTCCGAGGAAGACAAGGCCAAGATCGATTCGCTGGGTGGCCTGGAAGAGCTGATTGAAACCTTCAAGAAGCGCATGGAAGAGCAGAAGGAACGTCACCAGGGCGGCAACAAATGGATCGGTACCGGCGGTACCTCTCCGTTCGGCGCCAACGGCTACAACCCGGAAGGTTTCCGTATCGGCCAGAAAAAGGGCCGCCACGGCCGTGCTGTGAAAGTCTGGGAAAAACGCGAGTTCAGGGACCTGGACGACAGCGTGACTCTGGGCATCCGCAATATCAAGGTTGCGATGCGCCGCTTGCGCAAATTCGCTCGCCAGGGTGCCGCAGACCAGCTCGACATGGACGATACCATCCGTTCCACGGCCCGCAATGCCGGTTATCTCGACCTGAAAATGGTTCCCGAGCGCCATAACGCCGTCAAGGTGCTGATTTTCTTCGATGTGGGTGGTTCCATGGATCCCCACGTGCGGGTGTGTGAAGAGCTGTTCTCGGCGGCGCGGATGGAGTTCAAGCACATGGAGTATTTCTACTTCCATAACTTCATCTATGAGAGCGTCTGGAAGAGCAACATTCGCCGCATGAGCGAGACGACCAATACCTGGGACATCCTTCACAAGTACACCCCCGACTACAAAGTGATCTTCGTGGGTGATGCCACCATGGCGCCCTATGAAATCTCGCACCCCGGCGGCTCCATCGAGCACTGGAACGAGGAGGCGGGGGCTACCTGGTTCCAGCGCATCACCGAGCATTTCCACAAGGTGGTCTGGATCAACCCGCTGCCGGAGAGCTACTGGGGGCAGGGCGGGTCCCTGGGAATGACGCGGCAACTGGTCAATGACCACATGTATCCGCTGACCATTGAAGGCCTGGAATCGGCCATGAAGCAGTTGAGCAAATAAAAAAAGGCCGATGCGGTTGCGCATCGGCCAAGCTCGGCATATTGAACGGGGTGACTGTCTCAGCACTCCGCGCCCCACTCCATGCAAGTCTGCGGCCAGTTATTAATAGGACCTTAAGATCAGTGGCTTGGCTCATTGCGGCTTTGCCAGCCCATGGTGTCAGGGCGTGTGAAGCAGCGTAACTGTCAAGAAAACCGACGCCGCGCCGCGAGACTGCCTGTCGGTTTTGTCGTGCTAGCGTTCGATGGTGATTTTTGGAAGCAGGGGTTTGCTCAGGGAGATTTTCTGGGTGGGGGCAATTACCTTCGCTTCGCCGGTGACCACTTTCTCATTATTCTGGTTACGGACATCGCAGGCCAGTGTGACGCGGTTGCGCCGCCCCTTGGCCAGTACTTTAAGATTCACTGTAAGGGTATCGTCCAGTCGCACTGGCTGCCTGAAGGTCAGGCTCTGTTCCAGATAGACAGTGCCGGGGCCGGGCATCACGGTGGCCAGCGCTGCGGAAATCAGCGAGCCGCTCCACATGCCATGGGCAATACGCACCTGATAGGAGGAGTCAGCGGCAAAGGCGGCATCCAGGTGCACCGGATTGACGTCGCCGGACACGGCGGCAAAAAGTACCAGTTCGGCTTCCGTCAGTGTCTTGACATAGGTTGCAGAATCGCCTTCCTGAAGCTCGTCGTAGGTAATGTTTTCAAGCGTATCTAACGTATCACTCATATGGGCTCCGCTGGAGATCCTGGTGGCTTTGATGCCGGCTCGGGTTGCAGGTTATGAACGCGACAGATCAGCCTCGAAAACTACCTCATCGTTCGCAAAACTGCTATTCTCTCCCGACTTTTCGAGTCTGATACTTTTGTCTGGTTGATTTTTTGATCAATCTGGCCTTGGCATACATTGCAAGTACAAAATAAGCATAAACGCCCAACAGGAGATGGTGATGGATTTTGAGCAGTTCTATCAGGACAAATACCCCGCCGGTGTGTCCCGCGAAATAGACCTGGACAGGTACACCAGCATGGTGGATGTATTCGATCAGGCGGTACAGAAATACGCCGATCGACCCGCCTTCAGCGCTGTTGGCGCTACGCTTACCTATCGCGACCTGGATACCCAGAGCCGCAATTTTGCCGCCTGGCTGCAAAACAGGACCGATCTCAAACCGGGCGACCGGATTGCGGTTCAGATGCCCAACGTTTCCCAGTATCCTGTGGTTGTCTTCGGTGCCATGCGCGCCGGCCTGATCGTGGTGAATACCAACCCGCTGTATACCACCCGCGAGATGGAACACCAGTTTAACGATTCCGGCGCCAAGGCCATCGTTGTGCTGGCGAACATGGCCCACAATGTCGAGAAAGTGCTTCCCCACACCGGCATCGAGCACGTTATTGTCACCGAGATAGCCGATATGCATTCACCGCTGAAGCGCACGGTGATGAACGCGGCGGTAAAACACCTGAAGAAAATGGTGCCGGCCTACAGTCTGCCGCAGGCCCATAAATTACCCGCGGTTCTCAGTGCGGGCAGCAAGGAAAAGTTTACCCCGGTTGAGTGCAAGAAGGACGATATTGCCGTGCTCCAGTACACCGGTGGTACCACCGGTGTTGCCAAGGGCGCCATGCTGACCCACGGCAACCTGGTGGCCAACCTGCTCCAGGTTCGCCCGATGATGGAAGACACGGTGGAAGAGGGCAAGGAAGTGATTATTGCACCCCTGCCTCTGTATCACATCTACTCGTTCACCCTGAACTGCGGCATCATGCTGGAAGCCGGCGCCCATAACGTGCTTATTCCCAATCCCCGCGATATTCCGGGTTTCGTCAAGGAACTCAGGAACCACAGATTCACCGCGTTCCTCGGCCTCAACACCCTGTTCGTGGCACTGTGTAACAACGAAGAGTTCCAGGACCTGGATTTCAGTGGTCTCAAGCTGACCTCGTCCGGCGGTATGGCGCTGACCAGCGACACGGCCAAGATGTGGCAGCGCGTTACCGGCTGTGAAATTGCCGAAGGTTACGGCATGACCGAAACGTCACCGGTGGTCACGTTCAACCCCAATAGCGCGATTCAGCTTGGCACCATCGGCCTTCCTATTCCGGGTACCGAAGTCAAAACCATTGATGATGACGGCAATGAAACACCGATTGGCACGCCGGGCGAGTTGTGCGTGAAAGGTCCCCAGGTGATGCGCGGCTACTGGCAGCGCCCGGAGGATACCCAGAAGTCCTTTACCGATGATGGCTTCTTGCAAACCGGCGACATCGCCCTCATTCAGGAAGATGGCTACATTCGTATTGTGGACCGCAAGAAGGACATGATTATTGTGTCCGGCTTCAATGTGTTCCCCAACGAAATCGAAGATGTGGTAAGCGGCCATCCCAAGGTGGTCGAATGCGCCGCCGTCGGCGTGGAAGACCCCAGAAGCGGCGAGGCCGTAAAGGTCTACCTGGTGCCAACCGCGGAAGGTGTCACGGAGAACGAACTGAAAGAATTCTGCCGTGAGCGCCTGACAGCGTATAAGGTGCCCAAGTCGTTTGAATTCCGCGACGAGCTGCCGAAAACCAACGTTGGCAAGATCCTGCGCCGTGAGCTCCGGGACGAAGCCAGCAACAAGTAAAGGACCCGATGACGCAAGTTTCACCACAACAGACCACGCATACGCCGGACAGCAGGGCGGCCGTCAAGGCCGTCCTGGAACAGCTGGATGCCTGTAACCAGCTGGAAGCAGCGCGTATCCAAAAGCTGATTGCCCGCAGGAAGGGCCGTCCCGGGCAGAAAGACCTCGAGAAGATCGCGCAGTGGCTCGACCGCGGCCTGGGCCGTGTCAGGGAGCGCCAGGCGCAGCATAAGCCCGCCACCTTTCCTTCTTCACTTCCGGTGTCTGACCGCGTCGATGATATCCGTGAGGCGATCGAACAGAACCAGGTGGTGATCATCGCCGGGGAAACCGGTTCCGGCAAAACCACCCAGATTCCCAAGATCTGTATGAACAGCGGCCGCGGTATTCGCGGCCTCATTGGCCACACCCAGCCGCGGCGGATTGCTGCCCGCACGGTGGCTGGCCGTATTGCCGAGGAACTGGGGGAACAGACCGGCGGCCAGGTGGGTTACCAGGTCCGCTTTACCGATACCACCTCCGAGCAGTCCCGCCTGAAAGTGATGACCGACGGGATTCTGCTGTCGGAAGTCCAGCATGACCGCTTCCTGGATCGTTACGACACCCTGATTATCGATGAAGCCCACGAGCGCAGCCTCAATATCGATTTTCTGATGGGTTACCTGCGGCAGCTGCTGCCCAGGCGCCCGGACCTGAAGGTGATCATTACCTCCGCCACCATCGAGGTGGAGCGTTTCAGCCGGTTCTTTAACGACGCCCCGGTGATCGAGGTCAGTGGCCGGACCTTCCCTGTGGACATCCGCTACCGCCCCCTGGCCGGCGACGAGGACGACCGCGATCAGGGCTGGACCGATGGTGTGCTCCGCGCCATGGAGGAAATCGAACAGCACGAGCGGGCAGAAAAACAGCCTCCGGGCGACGTGCTGGTGTTCCTGCCGGGTGAACGGGAAATCCGCGGCCTGAGCAAGGTTCTGCGCCATGCGGACCTGCGCCATACCGAAGTATTGCCGCTGTATTCGCGCCTCAGCAACCAGGAACAGAACCGGATTTTCCAGAGCCACCGCGGTCGCCGGATTGTACTGTCCACCAACGTGGCGGAAACCTCGCTGACCGTTCCGGGCATACGCTACGTGATCGACACCGGTGTGGCGCGGATCAGTCGTTACAGCGTGCGTTCGAAGATCCAGCGTCTGCCCATCGAGCCGGTGTCCCAGGCCAGTGCCAACCAGCGGGCAGGGCGATGTGGCCGGGTGGCGCCGGGTATCTGTTTCCGGCTTTACGATGAAACCGACTTTATAAACCGGCCGGAATATACCGACCCCGAGATTCTGCGCACCAACCTGGCGTCCGTTATCCTGCAGATGACCACCTCCGGGCTGGGGGACATCCGCCACTTCCCGTTCCTGGAACCGCCGGATCGCCGCCTGATCAATGACGGCTACAAGCTTCTGGAAGAACTCGGGGCGGTCGATGACAGGCGCCAGCTGACCGGCCTTGGCAGAACCATGGCGCGGCTGCCGCTGGACCCGCGACTGGCGCGCATGCTGGTCACGTCTTCGGAGCAGGGCAGCCTGGCGGAAACACTGGTGATCATCGCCGGTCTCAGTGTCCAGGATCCGCGGGAGCGGCCCCAGGACAAACAGCAGGCCGCCGACCAGGCTCACGCTCCGTTCAATGACAAGGAATCCGACTTCCTGACGTTACTGAACATCTGGAATTTCTATGAGGAGCAGCGCCAGGAGCTGTCCCAGAACCAGCTCAAAAAGCTGTGCCAGAAAAGCTTCCTGTCGTGGATGCGGATGCGGGAATGGCGGGACATCCATCGCCAGCTTACGCTGATCTGCCGCGAGCAGAAGCTCAGACTCAACAGCGAAACGGCCAGTTATGAATCGCTCCACAAGGCCATACTGGCAGGCCTGCTGGGGCAGGTGGCGGTAAAGCTGGAGAAAAAGGAATACCTGGCGACCCGTAACCGCAAGGTGATGATCTTCCCCGGTTCCAGGGTGTCTAAGACCGGCCCCAAGTGGATTGTGGCCGCTGAAATCGTGGAAACCAGCCGTGTGTTTGCCCGGGTGGTGGCGAAGATCGAGCCGGAATGGATCGAGCCCCTCGCCGGCCACGTGGTCAAACATCATTATTTCGAGCCCCACTGGGAGCAGAAGCGTGCCCAGGTGATGGGCTATGAGAAGGTCAGCCTGTACGGACTGGACATCATCTCCAAACGGCGGATTCCCTACAGCAAGGTAGACCCGGCTGAATGCCGGAGGCTGTTTATCCGCCGCGCGCTGGTGGAGGGGGATTACCAGTCCAGAGCGCCATTCATTGCCCGCAACCGGGAATTGCTCGATACCGTCGAGAACCTCGAGCGCAAGACCCGGCGCCGGGATCTGCTGGTGGAAGACGAAGTGCTGGTGGATTTTTACGATCAGCGCCTGCCGGCCGATATTGTCAGCGGCCGCCACTTCGAAAGCTGGTGGAAGCAGCTCAGCGCCGACGAACTGCGCAATATGGAGCTGACAGAGTCTGACATTCTCCAGCGTCCGGTGGATGAACGGGCCGGATCCCTGTACCCGGATTTTCTGGAATGGGAGGGTGTACGTTACCCTCTCAGCTACGAGTTTGAGCCCACCAGCGAGCGGGATGGCGTAACCCTGCAGGCGCCGGTGATGGCTCTCAGGCAATTGCCGACCAGACGTCTTGAGTGGCTGGTGCCCGGCCTGTTGCGGGAGAAGTGTATTGCGCTGGTCAAGGGGCTTCCCAAGGCCTTGCGGCGCAATTTCGTGCCAGTGCCGGACTTTGTGGAGGCGGCCCTGGAAAACCTGCAGCCATCCAATGAGCCGCTTGCATTGCAGCTGGGTGAGCAGCTCCGGCGAATGACCGGGGTGCGGATCGATCCCGAGGCCTGGCCGCAGGAAGATCTGCCGAAACACCTGCGGATGAACCTGCGGGTTGTGGATGATGCCGGCCAACCCATCGCCGAGGGCCGGGAAACGGAAAGACTGCAGAACGAGCTCGAAGGTCGGGCGCAGGCTGCGCTGTCATCGGCCAGCCGCAAGCAACCGGGTGATGATCCTGCCAGAACCTCCCGCGACTGGGACTTCGGCGAGCTTCCGCAGGCTGTCAGAACCGAGAAGGGCGGCATGGAGGTCACTGTGTATCCGGCACTGGAGGACCAGGGCGATTCGGTCCGCCAGACCCGCTTCCTTGACCGGCTCACCGCTGACGATGCCACCCGCAAGGCCGTAGCAAGGCTGATTCTGATACGCCTGGGCAATACCCTGGATGACATTGACCGGAAACTGCCTTATTTCAAGGCGTCTGCACTGATGTTCGCGCCGGTGGGCAAGGCCCGTGTTTTGCTGGACGATTTGCTGCTGGCGACGGCCATGCAGCATTTTGTCAACGACGAAGTGCCGCGGGACAGCACGTCTTTTGAGCAGGCCTTCGAGGCCGGCCGCGCCGGTTTTATTCCGGCGCTGGAAGAGGCAGACGAACGACTGCATCAGGCCATGACCGGTTACCATGAAGTAGCGAAGCAGCTGAAAGGCAAGATCAGCCTGGCGCTGGCCAATAGTATGGCTGACCTGAAATTTCAGCTTCAACACCTTGTTTATCCGGGATTTCTGGTATCGACGCCGCCCGAGTGGCTGGCCCATTTCGGGCGTTATTTCGAAGCGGCCAGTATCCGTTATGAAAAAATGCCCAGGGAGCTTGGCCGGGAGCGGGAGTTCCTGCACCTGATGGAGCCGCTGTGGTCACGCTATGCCAGCAAGCGGGATGAGCAGCAGCGCCAGGCTATACGGGACCCTGAGCTGGTGCTGTACCGCTGGATGCTGGAAGAATTCCGCGTATCCTTCTTTGCCCAGCAACTCGGTACCGCAGTGCCGGTGTCGGTGAAACGTCTGGACAGGCAGTGGGAGAAGACCCGGGTCTGAAAAGAAGCCGGGTCTAAGACGATTGTCGTCGCGGCCAAAACTGTGAGACTGTGTTAAAATTTAGCCAACATTGGTGCAGTTTGATCGTTTCGTTTCACAACCTTTTTTCAACTACGATGTGGGGTTAGCGTGATTAAAGCCGTAATCAGCGGGACCGGGTTGTACACACCGCCAGCAACCATTACCAACGACGAGCTGGTGGAAGCATTCAATGCCTTCGTGGAACTCCACAATGCCCGTCATGCCGACGAGATCGCCAGTGGTAATGAAGAGCCACTCCAGCCGTCCTCAACAGCCTTTATCGAAAAGGCATCGGGAATCAAGCGCCGGCACGTCATCGACAAGGAAGGCATTCTGGACCCGGAGCGCATGTGTCCGAACATACCGGACCGCAGCAATGACGAGCCCTCGGTACAGTGTGAAATGTCGGTTGCAGCCTGCAACCAGGCGCTGGAGCAGGCGGGGAAGTCTGCAGCGGATGTGGATGCCGTTATCGTCGCCTGTTCCAACCTTCAGCGCCCGTACCCGGCCATTTCTGTCGAGGTTCAGGATGCACTGGGCATAGAGGGCTTCGCCTACGACATGAACGTGGCCTGCAGCTCCGCGACGTTCGGCCTGCAGGCGGCGGTCAATGCCGTCGAGAATGGCACCGCCAGGGCAGTGTTGGTGGTCAGCCCGGAAATCTGTTCCGGCCACCTGAATTTCCGCGACCGCGACAGCCACTTCATTTTTGGCGATGCCTGCACGGCCATCCTGGTTGAGCGGGACTCTGACGTGGCTGCAAGCCAGGGCTTCGAAATTCTGGGAACCAGCCTCAAGACCCAGTTCTCCAATAACATCCGCAATAACTTCGGTTTCCTCAACCGCGGCGATAAGTCTGGCATCAACAAGCCCGACAAGCTGTTTGTCCAGCAGGGTCGGAAGGTGTTCAAGGAAGTATCGCCGATGGTGGCTGAAACCATTCTGAAACAGCTTTCCAGCCTGTCGCTGTCGCCGGATGATCTCAAGCGCATGTGGCTGCACCAGGCCAATCTGAACATGAACCAGCTGATTGCCCGTAAGGTACTTGGCCGTGACGCCGATACCGAAGAGGCACCGGTCATTCTGGACGAGTATGCCAACACCAGCTCGGCGGGCTCCATCATCGCGTTCCACAAGCACAAGGATGACTTTACGACCGGCGATCTGGGCGTGATCTGTTCTTTCGGTGCCGGGTATTCCATCGGCAGCGTTGTGGTTCGCCGCCGATAGAAGGGTGTTAGTGAGGGTGTCGGGCGGTTAGCTGGCCGCCAGCGCCCGGAGTTTGTCCGGCAGCGCCATGGACGAGCGGTTGACGCGGTCAAACCAGACGATCTTTGCATAGCCTTCGGCGTAAAGTTCTCCGGTCTCGACATCGGTCACGGTATGATAGCTGTCAAGGCTGGAGTTGCCTGCCTTGTCAGCGTAAGTTCTTACTTCGACTGTCGCCGGGTGGGAAAGCTCCTTCAGAAAGGTGGCACTGGTCTTTATAATGATCGGGCCGTCGGGGTCATTTTTCGCACCAAGCTCAAGGGATGCCAGCCAGACAATCCGGGCTTCTTCAAAAAAACGGAAATAAACTGTGTTGTTGGCGTGACCGTAAGCATCCATGTCACCCCAGCGCAGTGGCACGGAAAGGGTGCTGACAAGATTCCCGGGTACTGACATCGGATTCCTCCTGGTAGGGGGTTAATATTAGAAGACAAAACGCCGGTATTTTCGACGAACCGAAACAGATTAAACAACCTCAGGTCTGATGATGAGAGACATTTTTTTCCGGCACCCGCTTTCTGGCGCCCTGATTGCACTGTTCCTGTTTGCAGGTGGCGCGGCTGCGCAGACTGTTCAGCCGGCCGACCCCGACATGGCCCAGCAAAAGCTTGACGCCCCGGCAAGCGAAATTGACCCTTACGAGGACTGGAACCGCAAGGTATACCGTTTCAATGAAACCATTGACAACTGGTTCCTGAGGCCGGTTGCTAAAGGCTACCGGGCTATTATGCCGGGTTTTGCGGACCGTGGGGTAACCAACTTTTTCAGTAACCTGACGGAAATCCGTAATTTTGCCAACAGCATCTTCCAGCTCAAGGGCGAGTCCGCCGTGGTAGCTGCAGGGCGGTTTACCTATAACACCGTGTTCGGCCTGGGCGGGTTCATTGATGTGGCCACCATGTTCGACCTGCCGGAACGGCCGGAAGATTTTGGTCAGACCCTGGGTTATTGGGGCACGGAATCCGGACCCTATCTGATGCTGCCTTTCCTGGGGCCATCGACTCCGCGGGATTTTGGCGGTTTTTTGTCGGATACGGTGGTGTTGCCCTCCGCCTGGGACCTGGCGGAAAGCCCGGATGTCTATTACGCCAGGGCACTGCAGATTGTAGACCGGCGGGCTGACCTGATTCCTGCCGAGGCCTTCATGTCCGGAGACGACTATACCTTTATCCGGAACGCCTACCTTCAACGCAGGGCCTATCTGATTAGCGATGGCCGCACCGTGAATGATCCTTTTGCCAGCGATGACGACGAGGATCTGATGCTCGAGGATTTCTGACGACTGGATACTTATGTACTACGATTTCTTCGGTTTTCGGGAGCCCCCGTTTTCGATCGCTCCCGATCCCCGCTACCTGTATCTCAGCGAGCGTCACAAGGAAGCGCTGGCGCACCTGATGTATGGAGTACAGGGGCAGGGCGGGTTCATCGTGATTACGGGCGAGGTCGGCACCGGCAAGACCACAGTCAGCCGCTGTTTCATCGAGAACGTTCCCGATCATGTCGATATTGCCCTGATCCTGAACCCCAGATTATCGGCGCGGGAATTATTGTCGTCCATCTGCGACGAGCTTGAGATTCCCCACCCGGTGGGGGCGTCCATCAAGGAACTGGTGGGGCTGATCAACGATGATCTGCTCAAGGCTCATGCCGCCGGCCGCCACAAGGTATTGATGATTGATGAGGCGCAGAACCTGTCTGCCGAGGTACTTGAACAACTGCGCCTGCTGACCAATCTGGAAACCGCCGAAAAAAAGCTTTTGCAGATTGTGCTGCTGGGCCAGCCGGAGTTGCAGGAGATTCTCGAGCTTCCGCAATTACGGCAACTGAACCAGCGGGTGACCGCGCGCTACCATCTGGATGCCCTTGGCCGTGAGGAAATAGAAGCCTATCTGCGCTACCGGCTCAGTGTTGCCGGACTTCGGGGCGAGATTTTCACCGACGGTGCGGTGCGCGCCCTGTACCGTTCAAGCAAGGGCATACCCAGACTGATCAACCTGATCAGTGATCGCGCTTTGCTGGGTGCCTATGCGGAGGGCGAGCATCAGATCAGCGCTTCCCATATCCGCACTGCGGCCCGGGAAGTGAACGGAAACCGCCGCGGGAAGCAATCCGGAGGGCGTTCCGGCAAATCGTACCTTGTACCGGTAGCGGCCAGTGTTGTGGTGGCTGTTGTCATGACCGCCTGGGCACTGGACCGCCTGCCGGCATCCGGCAGGATAACTACCGGGGTATCCGCTGAACCTGACGGCGTTGCCCTGTCCGGAACCATCGAACGGGTAGAGCCGTCGTTCGAGCCCACCCCGGAGCTTTTGCCGGAGCCGGTAACCATCATCGAAGGCTCATTGCCAGACTTCGAATTTCCTGATGACACCCTTTCTCTCCGTGCGGCCTTCGGCGAACTGTTCGCTGTGTGGGGCCGGGACTACAGGGCATCCAACCATCCCATTGCCTGCGATTATGCCGAGGAGCAGGGCCTGGGCTGCCTCGATAACCGGGGGTCGCGAAGGAGCCTGGAACACCTGAACCGGCCTGCCATTCTGCAACTGCGCAACGGTGCGGGTGACAGCCGCTACACGGTTCTGAGCGGGCTCGAGGGTGACCGCGCAACCATAGAGCGTCCGGAAGGCCAGCGTGACCTGAGCTTTTCCAGCCTGGAGCCTTACTGGTTTGGTGAGTTCACGGTGTTGTGGGAGGTGCCTCCCCACATTCGCCAGAACAGTGAAGAAGATAGCGACAGCAGTGTGTCAGCGCAGATATGGATGGGGTCACGAATGATGGAGCTGGCCAGCCGCTACTCCGGCTCCCGTGAAGAGGAGAATCGTATAAACCGCATGACGACCGGGGATCAGATTCGCTGGTACCAGAAACGCAAAGGGCTGAAGGTGGACGGTATTGCCGGCGCTATGACGATTATCCAGATGAATAATGACCTGGAATCCGACGGTCCCCGGCTGCGATCAGCGGGGAGCGGTTAACCGGCATGTCCTATATTCTTGATGCCCTGAGAAAATCGGAAACAGAGCGCCGTCAGGGCCGGGTGCCGGATCTTGGCCAACAGGTGCAGCTGATCCACAAACCGAAAAAAAAATCCGTACCGGTACTGGTGTGGGTCGGCCTCGGTCTTGTGCTGAATGCTGGCGTTCTGGCCTGGGCATTGTGGCCCCGGGACTCCATCACTGCAATTCAGGAGCCTGCCGCGCCAGTTGCCGGGGTTGAGCCAGTTGCAGCCGAGCCGGAGCCGGGTATAACCGGGCCCGGGCCGGCGCCTTCACCTGCAGAGACATCGGCAGGGCGCGGCGATTCGCTCGCCAATGCCGTCGAAATACCGGTGCCCGGCGTAGCCCGGCCTTCACTGGATGAAATCAGCCCCGAGCGGCCTACAGTCATCGTCCCGACGACAAGGCAATCCAGCGCTGTGAATCCCTCCGAGGCGGCCGAGAACGATGCGGCTGCCGAACGCACACCACATCTTGTAGAGCTCCCATTGTCATTCCAGAAAAGGGTACCTGACCTGATTTTCAACAGTCATATTTATGCGTCCAAGCCATCGTCCAGACGGGTGACGATCAATGACAACTACCTGCGGCACGGGGAATCGTTTTCCGGCATTACCGTGGAGCGGATTACCGAGGAGGGCGTAGAGCTGAGCATGGATGGTCGTCGATTCCGCGTAGGGGTTGTCCGCAATTGGGTGAGTCCCCGGTAATGGCACTTTCCGAGGACGTCAAACAGCAGATACAGCAGACCTACCGCGACGTACTGGCCGGCAAGGATATTCGCGCACGTTACGGCCAGCGCCTGATGATTGCCGAGATCGCCCGCTATATGGGGGATATTACCGAGAATGACGGCCAGCGCACGTCACCGGCGGGCACCTGTGTGGTCGAAGCAGGCACCGGTACCGGCAAGACGCTGGCCTACCTGATTGCCGCCATTCCCGTGGCACGGGCACTGGGCAAAACCCTGGTAATTTCTACCGCCACCGTGGCGCTGCAGGACCAGATCGTGCACAAGGACCTGCCGGACCTGAAAAAACACAGCAAGCAGGATTTCACCTGGACCCTGGCCAAGGGCCGCGGGCGTTATCTGTGCATGTCACGGCTGGAAGCACGCCTGCATGACGAGGGCAACGGCGACAGCGACACCATGCCGCTGTTCCTGCTCGATGGCCCGGGCAAGGAAGAACCCGGCACCCGTGCCTTCTTCGAGGACATGCTGGCCAGCTACGGTTCCCGCAAGTGGGATGGTGACCGGGACCACTGGCCCGACCAGATTCCCGACGATGTCTGGCGGCAGGTCACCACCGACCACCGCCAGTGCACCAACCGGCACTGCAGCTATTTCGACAGTTGTGCCTTCTTCGATGCCCGCAAGGACCTGGACGACGCTGACATTGTGGTGGCCAACCATGATCTGGTGCTGGCGGACCTGGCCCTGGGCGGCGGCGCGATTCTGCCGGAGCCGGAGAATGCCCTGTTTATTTTCGACGAGGCCCATCACCTGCCGGACAAGGCGCTGAACCATTTTGCGGCGTCGGTGCCACTGAATTCCACGCGCCAATGGCTGAAACAGCTGTCACAGGCTCTGGGCAAGATGCAGCCGTTCCTGAGCCCGGGCACCCAGGCGGCAAAAACCATCGACCGTATCAGTTCTGCCTCCCGGGAAGTGGATCTGACCCTGGCGAAGGTCTACGAGGAAGCAGAACAGAACACCGGCTGGGAATTCAACGAAGAACGCCGTTCTGCCCAGTGGCGCTATCCCGAAGGGGCCTTGCCGGAGGCGCTGGCAGGGCTGGCGGTGGAAGCCCGGATAGCCACGGCAACGCTGGCGCGCCAGCTCGGTGTGATGGTGGAGGAGTTACAGACCGCATTCGACGAACGTAAAGCCAGCGATGTGGACCGCGATACGGCGGAATCCTGGTACCCGGTGATCGGTTCCTTCCACAGCCGGGCAGAGGACCAGCTGCGATTGTGGGCGGCCTGGAGTGACAATCCCGGTCAACCGGCAGCGGACCCGGAACAGAGCCAGCAGGATGCGGCAAAGACAAAGCAGCGCGCCGGGCCACCGGCCGCTCGCTGGGCCGTCCGCCAACGGTGGGACCACGCTGAAGACATCACTCTGTTCAGCAGCCCGGTACTGGCGGACAACCTGCTGTATTCAAGGCTCTGGTCCCGCGCCTATGGGGCGGTTCTGACCAGTGCAACCCTGACCGCCCTGGGCCGGTTCGACCGCCTGAAAGCCCGTGCGGGCCTGCCCGAAACCAGCCGCTTTGTGGTGGTTCCCAGTTCTTTCCGCTACGGCGAAATGGCGACTGTGGAAGTGCCAGCCATGACCGCCATGCCCACAGACGACAGCTTTACCGATCAGGTGGTATCGCGGCTGCCCGATCTGTGGGCGGGCGAGAAGGCGACCCTGGTGCTGTTTACGTCCCGGCGCCAGATGAAACTGGTGCGCGACGCCCTGGCCCCGGAATATCCGGACCTGATCACCACCCAGGACGACATGGCAAAAGGGGAGGTGCTGCGCCGTCATTGCAGCCGTGTCGACGAGGGCCTTCCCAGCGTGCTGTTCGGTGTTGCCAGTTTTGCCGAGGGTATCGACCTGCCCGGTAAATATCTCAGCCATGTGGTGATCACAAGGCTGCCATTCTCGGTGCCGGACGATCCCATCGAGGCCAGCCTGGCGGAGTGGGTAACGCACCGGGGCGGGAATCCGTTCATGGAAATCACGGTACCCGATGCCTCCATCAAACTGGTCCAGGCGGTGGGGCGCCTGTTACGGACAGAGTCCGATACCGGCCGCGTTACCATTCTGGACCGGCGCATTATTGCACGCCGCTATGGGCAGTTACTGCTGGATGCCTTGCCGCCTTTCCGGCGTATCATCGAGCCATAAAGGCAGCGTTCTCCTGTTTTTGGTCTAAACTTTGGTGGAACGGATTCTGTATACTCAAAAAGAATGAAAGATCACGTTTTTATGCGTATTCTTCAAAAATAACACCAGCATATGCATAGCCCGGTTATGGCCGGGCCTTATGGGGAGCGACAGGGTAGATGAAATTACAACAGTTGCGCTATATATGGGAAGTTGCGCACCATGATCTCAACGTATCCGCCACCGCCCAGAGCCTTTTTACTTCGCAGCCG
The DNA here is from genome assembly GCF_004792665.1 of Marinobacter orientalis. Lineage (GTDB taxonomy): Bacteria > Pseudomonadota > Gammaproteobacteria > Pseudomonadales > Oleiphilaceae > Marinobacter > Marinobacter orientalis. Next base: position 174,866 of record NZ_SRZX01000002.1, on the reverse strand, counting down.
GGAATATCAAAGCAGATCCGCCTTCTGGAGGATGAACTGGGGCTGGAAGTCTTCGCCCGCAGTGGCAAACATCTGACACGCATAACACCGGGTGGCGAGATCATTATCCGGGAAGCGGGGGAGATTCTGCGCCGGGTGGAAGGCATCAAGAAAATCGCCCAGGAATTCAGCAATCAGCGCAGGGGTGACCTGAGTATCGCGACCACGCACACCCAGGCCCGGTATGCCTTGCCGCCAATAATCAGCGGATTTATCGAATCCTATCCGGATGTGTCCCTGCACATGCACCAGGGCACGCCGATGCAGATATCGGAAATGGCTGCTAACGGTGCTGTCGATTTTGCCATTGCCACCGAGGCCATGGAACTGTTCAATGACCTGATCATGATGCCGTGCTACCGGTGGAACCGCAGCATCATCGTGCCGAAAGACCATCCTCTTGCGAACAACTCTGAACTCACCCTGCCGGATCTGGCGGAGTTTCCTCTGGTGACCTACGTATTCGGTTTTACCGGCCGTTCAAAACTGGATGAAGCTTTCCAGGCCTACGGGCTGACCCCGAAAGTGGTATTCACTGCAGCCGATGCCGACGTGATCAAGACCTATGTGCGCCTGGGGCTGGGGGTTGGCATTATTGCCAGCATGGCTTTCGATGAAAAGAATGACACCGACCTGGTGGCACTGGATGCCAGCAAACTGTTCCGTCCCAGTGTGACCCGCATCGGCTTCCGCAAGGGCACCTTCCTTCGGGGCTATATGTATGACTTTATCCAGCGGTTTGCGCCACACCTCACCCGCGAGCGGGTTGATGAAGCGGTAGCCCATCAGGGTAGCCGGGCCGAGATCGAGGATCTGTTCAGCGACATCGAACTGCCTACCTACTGATACCGGCCCGGTCAGTCCCGGGCGATCAGGTTCCCGGCATGAAGACCACACTCTTTCTGGGTGGCTTCTTCCCACCACCACCGGCCCTCGCGCTCATGCTGCCCCGGCAGGATGGCCCTTGTGCAGGGCTCGCACCCGATGCTGACAAAGCCTTTTTCGTGCAGCTTGTTGTAGGGTGCCTCGGTCATGCGGATATAGTCCCAGACCTCCTTTGAGCTCCAGTTTGCCAGCGGGTTGAATTTCACCAGCTGTTTGTCGTCTGTTGCGAAAGCATCGTCGATCTGCACTACAGGCACATCGTTACGGGTACCCGGGCTCTGGTCCTTGCGCTGGCCTGTAATCCAGGCATCCATGGTGGACAGCTTTCTGCGCAACGGGTTCACCTTGCGGATACCGCAGCATTCGGCATGGCCGTCCTGGTAAAAGCTGAACATGCCCTTGCGGTTGACCAGATCCTGCACTTCCGCGGCGTCCGGGAACATCACCTCGATGTCTATCCCGTAGTGCTTGCGAACTCTTTCGATGAATTCGTAGGTTTCCGGGTGCAGGCGGGCGGTGTCCAGGGTGAATACCTGCAGTCGGTCGGTCATTTTGTGGGCGAGCTCGATCAGGGCGACGTCTTCCGCACCGCTGAAGGAAATGGCGATATTATCGTACTTCGCCAGGGCGGCCTTGAGGATGGCTCTGGGGCTCTGGCCCTCAAGCTCCGTCTGTAGCTGTGAAATATCCGTCATTGAAAGCATCACCTGGGGTCTAAATGTGTGATAAATCTATCATTAACAGGCTCTGGTCTGAAGGAATGCCGGAATATATCGTTATAGCCGCACAGATCCACGATGCATTCAGTCCGCGTTTTTCATATCATACCGCCTGATTTCAATACCCGGCGGTTACCGACCCGCCGGGCTGACCAGCGTTCAACTATCAGGAGACCATTGTGGAACTCGCGTGCCTTGACCTTGAAGGAGTACTGATCCCGGAAATCTGGATCGCGTTTGCGGAAAAAACCGGCATTGAGGAACTCAAGGCGACCACCCGCGACATTCCCGATTACGACGTACTGATGCAGCAGCGTCTGAGGCTGCTGGACCAGCATGGCTACGGCCTGCCACAGATCCAGGAAGTGATTGGCGAGCTGGACCCGCTGCCCGGTGCCAGTGAGTTCCTGGACTGGCTGCGCGAGCGGTTCCAGGTGGTGATTCTGTCTGATACTTTCTACGAATTCGCCATGCCGCTGATGAAAAAGCTCGGCTATCCGGCATTGCTCTGCCACAAGCTGGAGGTGAATGACGAGGGGCGCATTACCGATTACCTGCTGCGCCAGAGGGATCCCAAGCGCCAGTCAGTCCGTGCCTTCCAGCTGCTGAACTACCGGGTGATTGCGGCGGGTGATTCCTATAACGACACCACGATGCTGGGCCAGGCGGAAGCGGGTATTCTGTTTCATGCGCCGCAGAATGTGATTGAGGAGTTTCCCCAGTTTCCTGCCGTGCATACGTTTGAAGAACTTCGCGAAGAGTTCCTGAAGGCCAGCGCCATCCATAACTGACCGCTCTGAACCTGCCGGGGCAGCGGTGCTGCTCCGGTAGGCCCTGGCTTCCCGCGCTCAGAGGTTCTCCAGCACATCCATCAGTTTCCGGACCTTGTCCACGGATTCCCGATACTCATCGTCCGGGTCGGAATCCGCTACAATGCCACACCCCGCCCAGCAGTGAATCAGTCCGGCAGAATCCGTCATCAGGGTACGGATAGCGATATTGCTTTCCAGATTGTTTGCGAAATCCCAGCGGAATACTGATCCACAATAGGGTCCCCGGCTGTGCTGTTCCAGACTGTCGATGATTTCCATCGCTCGGCGTTTGGGTGCACCGGTAATCGAACCGCCGGGAAAGGCGGAGAGCAACGCCCGAAACGGAGTGGAATCCGGCCGAAGCCTGCCTTCTACCGTACTGACCAGTTGATGAACATTCTCGTAGCTTTCGATGCTGAACAGTTGTGGCACTGAGACAGAAAAAGGCTCGCAGAACTTCGACAGGTCGTTGCGGATCAGGTCCACGATCATCAGATTTTCGGCGCGGTCTTTTTCTGCAGCGGCCAGGGACTCGGCAATTCTTTGATCGTTTTCCGGGGACATTAAATCCCGGGGCCTGGTGCCTTTTATCGGCTTGCTGACGACCTTTCGACCCTGTTGGATACTGAGAAATAATTCCGGCGAAATACTGAGCACCTGGTACGGACCCGCATCGACATAGGCCGCATGGGGAACGGGTATTGCCTGGCACAAAGCCTGGAACGCGGAGTAGGGCGGGCCCTGGTAGCTGCCGACGTATTTATTGGACAGGTTGACCTGGTAGCAGTCACCGGCGTGGATGTAGCGCAGTACCGCGGAGACACCGTTCCGGTAATGCTCAGCGGATTGTTCCGCGGTGAAACTCTCGCTGATTTTGAAAGGCGCAGAATGACGCCGACCCTGACCGACGAGGGCGAGTACCCGCGCCCTGGTATTGCTGTCGCAATCGGGGTGGAAATCCAGTCGGGGAGGTTCCGTGCCTGACGTATCGAGGGTCAGTTGCCAGAGGTAAAGGCCGATGTAACCGTAGTTCCCGCTGTCGGTTCTGTACCGCCCGCTAAAACCCGGCACCGTGAGATTGCCTGATTCATAAAAGAGGGTGCCCGCGATGCCACCGGCTGTCGGCTGGTCTTCCGGGAGAGCATATTTTTTCCAGGCTTTTTCAATCTCGGTGGCCAGTTCCGAGAACGCAGGCTGATCCCGGGGTACCTGCCAGCTTTTCAGGGGAAATGCGGTAACAATCCGATGCTGTGTTCTGGTATCGGTATAATCGATAAACCCATGGTGGCCGCTGATCTGTGAAACGAGGCACGCCGCGTCTTCCGCTCTTAATGCTTTCACGATGCTACATACTTACCAGAATCTTGCATGGGTTAACCGTAGACTGTGGGGATAAGTTACCGCATTTCAATCTATTGGTGAGGTATTTGTGATCAGAATCCGGGTATTTGCAGTATTGTCCTGTCAAAGGCTGTCAACATGTTTATAGTTGGGCACTGATGAAAACCGGTTCAGCAGCAGGGTATTTATGTTGAAGGTAATTGGCGACCGCTGGCGGCACTGGGTGAACCGGCGCGTTCCACGTTCTGACCACCGCTCTTTCGGGCAGCGCAATATCTTTATTATGCCTACCGGCGCCGGTGTTGTATTTGGCTTCCTGTTGCTGATCATGCTGATCACCGGTATCAACTACCAGAACAGTCTGATCTACCTGCTGACCTTCCTCCTGGGTGCAGTCGTGGTGGCGGCCATGCACCAGACTCACCGCAATCTTTCCGGGCTGGAGCTTACCCTGATTCAGGCCGGTGAGGGCTTTGCCGGGGAGGTGGTTCCGTTTCGCCTGCGTGCGGCTTCTCCCCGCCACGATACTCTGGCCCTGTCGCTGGCCTGCGATGAGGTGGTTCTCCACCAACAGCATATCCCGTCCGGCCAGCAGGCGGACCTGAATCTGTTGGTTCCCGCCTACCAGCGTGGTTACCTGCAGCCGGATCGCATCCTGGTGGAAACCCGCTTTCCGTTCGGGCTTTTCCGCGCGTGGTCCTGGTTGCGGCCGCTCAGCGCCGGCATTGTCTATCCCGGTCCACTGGCGGCGCCGGAGGTGGCCAGTACCGTCCAGGATGGTGAGGAACAGGCCAAATCCCGCTCGATCGATGGCAATGATCATGCGGATATCCGTCCCTGGCGCGAGGGGGACATGAGCCAGCGGGTGCAATGGAAACGCTACGCGCGCACCGGGGAAATGGTTATCACGGACTGGGAGGGAGAGCAGGGCAGCCCCCAGTGGCTGGATTATGACGCCTTTGCAGGAGTGGAGCGGGAACTGCGGCTGGGCTATCTGGCGCATCAGGTGCTGGAACGCTCCAGGAGCAACAGCCGTTTCGGACTGAATCTGCCGGGTCAGGTGATAGAGCCGGACACCGGCGCGGGCCATGCCAGTCGCTGCATTAAGGCGCTGGCTGTTTTCGGTCTTGAACAACCAGAGGGAGGTGGGCCATTGCCCACTGGCACCCGTGCCGTTGGCGGCGCAGGGCATTCGCGCCACGCCAGCGGCGAGGGCGCTTTATGATAAAGCGGTTAACAAACCGGAACCGCTCCGCCAATGCTCCGGAAACCACCGAGCTGGTGTCGGGTCGGGCGATGATCTGGTTGATCGCCAGCTTTGCCCTGTTACTGGTGCCCCAGTGGGACCGGTTACCGGTATGGCTGATCGCCAGTTGCATCGTTCTTGCCGGCTGGCGCTGGCTGGCCCAGACCGGGCGCCTGAGACTGCCCGGCAAGTGGTCGCGAAGCGGCCTTATGCTGGTGCTGGTGGCCATTTATATTGCCACGGTTCAGGGGCGTTTCACGGTGGAAACCGCGTCGTCCTTTTTTGTGCTGGCGGTGGGCCTGAAATGGCTGGAGACCCGCTCGGTGCGGGATTTTTACGTGCTGTTTTTTATTCTGGTCTATCTGGCCACGGTCAATTTCCTGTTTCACCAGGAAATTCATTGGAGCGTTCTTAACCTGGCCGGGGTTGCCATGCTGTTTGTTGGACTGCAGATCGTCAATGCGCCGGATATCCCCGGCGCCATGAAGTCCGGCTGGCGTCGTCTGGGCATGATGCTGTTGAAAACCCTGCCGATTGTGGTGCTGCTGTTCGTGTTTTTCCCCAGAATGGCCCCCTTATGGAGTGTGCCCCTGGTATCGGGTGAGGCGCGGACCGGCATCAGCGATTCCATGACCCCCGGTGATATTTCCAGCCTGGCCCAGAGCAGTGAGCGGGCATTCCGGGTTACCTTCGGTGGCGAAGCGCCTCCCTACCGGGACCGTTATTGGCGCGGCCTGATTCTCGACCGGCTGGAGGGCGACACCTGGCAGCAGGGTTCCGGGCGCCAGTTCCGCAGGCCCGGGCGTGTCTCCGTTGACGGCGGCAGGGGTGAGCTGGAATCCGGTCAGTATGACGTGTTAATGGAGCCCACGGATCAGACCTGGGCTTTTGCTCTTGAAGGTTCCGAAGCCGTTTCGGATAATGTGCAACCCGACGACCAGGGGCTTTTCCGTTTTAACCGGCCGGCGGACAGCCCGGTCAGATACCGCATGGCGCTTGCCAACGAAGCGCAGTCTGATCAAGTTGGTGGGGTACCCGATAATGTACAGCGGTATCTCCAGTTGCCCCGTTCCGGTAATCCCAGAGCCAGGGCGTTTGCCGAAGAGCTTGCCGCGGAGTTCCGCAGGCCCGGAGCTGTTGTTCAACACTTGCTGGACCGGTTCCGCCAGCAGGAGTATTTCTACACCCTGCGCCCGCCTGCCATGCCCGATGACGGCATCGACGCCCTGCTGTTCGATGAAAAACGGGGGTTCTGTGCCCATTATGCCGGTGCCGCTACCTTTGTGCTTCGTGCCGCCGGCATTCCTGCGCGCGTGGTGGTGGGCTATCAGGGTGGCGATGCCGGCGCCGATGACGACTATCTGATCATCCGCCAGTATGACGCCCACGCCTGGGTGGAAGCCTGGCTGCCCGGTCAGGGCTGGGTGCGTGTGGACCCCACCGCTGCGATTGCTCCCCAGAGGATCGAATCCGGCCTCAGGGATGCCATGGCGGATGAGGGCTCTTTTCTGGAAAACGAATGGACCTCTCCCCAACGCTACGGTGATATGGCAGCGCTTCAGTGGGCGTCGTTGCAGCTCGACCTGATGAACTATCACTGGCAGCGCTGGGTGGTGGGCTACCAGGGTCAGTCACAGATGAACCTGATGTCCCGATTGCCCGGCGGTATCGGCCTGCGTGAGCTGGGTTATATCACCGCCGGTCTCGTAGGCGCGGGTTTGCTGCTGGCCGGTCTGATGACGGCATGGCAGTATCGGCGTGCTGAAAGCCGGGATCCGTTCAGCCGTGTCGTTGCCCGCTGGCATCGCCTGTGTGACCGTGCAGGTGTGCCTGTCCGACATGGTGAAACGCCGTCGCAACTGGCCTCAAGGCTGTCCCGGGTAATGCCTGAGGCGGCGGGAACGGCAACTGCTTTTGCCCGCGCGGTCAACAGACATTACTATGGCGGTGAATCCGGAACCGACAGCCGTGGCGAACTGGCCAGAATGAAGCGGCTGCTGACAGCGATGAAAAGACAGGCTGACCGCCAGTCCCCGGGGCGCCCCGGGGGCAACCACTGAAGGTGAACGAGTGAATACCTCCATAGCAACAATGGCCTGGCTGCAGGATAGCTGGGACAGGCTGATGCAGCGCATGACGGGCGGGCGGCTGCCCCACGCCCTGCTGGTGACTGGTGAGCACGGTGTCGGCAAGCGCCTGTTTGCCAACGCCCTGGCAGGGCTGCTTGTCTGTGACCGGCCTGACCGGGCCGGGGGCGCCCCCTGTGGCCGCTGCAAGCAGTGTGAACTGGTGTCTGCCGGCACCCATCCCGATATCCGTGTGTATGCACCGGAAAAATCCAGGATGATAAAGATCGACCAGATTCGCGCCCTGTCGTCGTTTGCCGTGGGCTCTCCCCAGGTAGCAACGCGCAAGGTTGCGATTATCGACCGGGCTGACCAGCTCAACATCAACTCCGCCAATGCTCTGTTGAAGACACTGGAGGAGCCGGCAGATGATGTCACGCTGGTGTTGCTCCAGGAGAGCGGGCGCCCGGTGCTGCCCACTATCCGGTCCCGTTGCCAGAGTCTGCTGATTGCGACTCCTGGCAAAGATCAGGCCGCGCACTGGCTGGCCGCGACCGTGGAAAAGCTGGACAGCGACAGCCGGCCAACGCCGGAACAATGCCAGAAGGCCCTGGGGCTATCTGCCAATGCCCCGCGTCTGGCGCTTGAGTATGCCACCGGTGACTTCATCACGGTTCGCGATGAAGCACTGGAGAACTTCCGGCGCTTCATGAAAGGCCAGCTTTCTGTTGCCGAAGCGGCAAAGCCCTTCAAGGCTATGGGGCTTGAAAGTGCGCTGTGGCTTTTTGAAGGTTGGGCCGGAGATCTGGCACGTATTGGTGCTGGCAGCCATCCCCGGGATGAAGACGCAGCGGAAATGCTGACGTTCCTCGCCACTCATAATCCGCCGTGGCGGGCGCATGAAATTCTGGATGCGATCCATGAAGCCCGGTCCGCTGGCGTCTACAATGTGAATCCCGAGTTTGAGGCGGGGCGGCTGCTGATGGCCTGGCAGAAACTGATGCCGGTTCGCCGTCCGGCAGCGGGGTGATTGCCCCGCAGGTTGCTGGCGGGATAGGGCAGTTTTGAACAACTACTGTTATGATTGCGGAATATCACGAGTTTCAGGACTCCGATCATCAAAAAAAGAGATAGGTGTTTACTATGGGGCCCGGTTTTGGCGCGCGCAGTGGCATTCTTACCCTGACCATCAAGGACAAGGCCGTACTGTATGCGGCCTATATGCCTTACATCCGGCAGGGTGGCCTGTTTATACCCACACAGAAACAGTATCAGCTGGGGGATGAAGTTTTTCTGCTGCTGAACCTGATGGACGAACCGGAAAAGATTCCTGTAGCCGGCAAGGTTATCTGGATTACTCCAAAAGGTGCCCAGGGCAATCGCGCCGCCGGTATTGGCGTTCAGTTCAACGGCGATGACGAAACCGCCCGCACCAAGATCGAATCCTATCTTGCCGGTTCACTGAGCTCGGATCGACCCACTCACACCATGTAAGCTTTTCAATGAATGATACCGCTCTGGATGCTCTCTCCGATGCCACTGTTCTGCATCGGGAAATGGAATGGTCACTGAACCACATCACCCTTGCGGGCCTGCACTGGCCCGCTGCCAGCTCCACGAACCACTGCCCGGTACTGATGATTCATGGCTGGCTGGACAACGCTCTGTCATTTGCCCGGCTGGCACCGGAACTGGCCGGGCAAAGGGATGTCTATGCAGTGGACCTCGCCGGTCACGGGCATTCCGGCCACCGGCCACCGGGTCAGGGCTACCTGTTGATGGACTACGTTGCTGATCTGGCCGAACTTGTCGAAGCCTGTTTTCGTAGCGAGCGGCATCCACAGGTCGATCTTGTTGGTCACTCGCTGGGCGGGATTGTCGGGGTTCTGTACGCCGCGGCTTTTCCTGAGCGGGTGCGCAGGCTGGTGATGATCGACAGTCTGGGCCCGATCAGCCGGCAGCCGGAGGAAGTGGTTGGCCAGATGCGCAAAGCGATCGAAAAACGGATGACAGGTTCCGCTAAACACGTCGTATACCCTGACTTGCGGGCAGCGGCCAAAGCCAGGCAGGGGGGAATGATCCCGCTCTCGCAGGAGGCTGCCGAAATGCTGGTTGCACGCAGCATGGAGCCGAGGGGAGATGGTTTCGTATGGCGCACGGATCCGCGTTTGCGACATCCCTCGATGATCATGATGGACGAATCACAAGTGGAGGCATGTCTGGGTAACGTTGTTACGCCAACCCGCTTCATAAAGGCCGAAAAAGGCCTGCTGGCGAGCCGGCCGGAGCTGGCTTCACGAACCAATGCCATTACCAGCCTTGACCTGGTTTCTGTTGCCGGGGGCCACCATTGCCACCTCGACGGGGATATCGGGCCGGTTGTTGATGCAGTCAAAGGCTATCTAGACGATGCAAAATAAACGCTTATCGCAATCTGCGACCTGTCTGGCAATGTTGTTTATGGGCTGGGCCGGCTTTGTGTCCGCCCAGATGCCCCCGCCGGAAGCTTTTTCCGAGGCGGAGCTGGAAGAGGAAATTACCATCGATTCTCCCGGCCACCTGGTGCTTTTCAGCCCGGTCAGGGAAGTAAACAATGAAATACGGTCGGCCAGTATGGCCAGGCTTCCGGTCAAGGGCGTCGGACAGTTGTATGAGGTACAACGGGGCGCTAACCGTGAAGAAGCGCGGGATCATTACCTGCGGGAGCTGCAGGCGCGGGGTGCACAGGTGCTGTTTGAGTGCTCGGGCCGCGGTTGCGGGCGCAGTAATGTCTGGGCAAACCAGATATTTGATCAATCCGAGCTTTATGGTCGGGACAGCAACCAGGATTATCTGGTGGGAGGCTCGATCGATGAGAACGGACAGCCCTGGCTGACCCTGGTTTATACCGTTACCCGGGGCAACAATCGGGAGTACGTGTGGGTTGAGCATCTGGTGGCCCCCCGCGGCACCGAGATCCCGGGCCTGGGCAACGAGAGCGCCCGCATCAAGGGGCCGGTTATTGTGCCCTGGCAGGGCGGTATTACCTACCAGTTCGACTGGACCGGCGCTGACCGTCGAATCATCAATGACTGGGCAGGGGAAGAAGGCGCTCGCGTGATACTGGCTGCCTATTCGGAACTACAGGAAGACGAAAGCTTTGAGGAATCTCTGGAGCGCGCAGAACAAGCGGCAAATTCCCTCGCCCGGGTGCTTGTCAAAAGTGGCGTTTCCGAAAGCCTGCAGACGATTATTACGGTCGGGCCTGCGGTGGTCATACCCAATCCCGACCGCCAGGGCGACCGCGTTGAACTGATGGTGATTACGAGGTGAAAGGGATGAACAAGCCGACAGATTCCACATCCCGGGATGAAGAGCAGAAGCCCAAAGACGCTGTTTCGCAGCTGGTCACCAGCACCGGAATCTCTGCAGCACAGTCCACCAGGGCGGAAGAAAAGCCTGCTTCAGGCAAAACCGGCAAGGGCAAAACCGTTGCGCTGGCGCTGGGTAGTGGCGGCGCCAGGGGCTACGCCCATATTGGCGCCATCGAGATACTGGTGGAAAGGGGCTATGAGATTGTTGCCATTTCCGGTTGCTCCATGGGGGCACTGATTGGCGGTGTGTTCGCAGCCGGCAAGATGAAGGACTACAAGGACTGGGTAACCGGCCTGGGCCAGTTTGACGTACTCAAACTGCTGGATGTGACCTTCAATTCCGTCGGTGCCATTCGCGGTGAGAAAATCTTTTCCGTGGTCCGGGAGATGATTGGCGAGACCCGGATCGAAGACCTGCCATTGGCCTACACCGCAGTCGCCACCGATCTTCTGGCCCATAAGGAAATCTGGTTCCAGGAAGGCCCGCTGGACCAGGCGATCAGAGCCTCTGTCGCCATCCCCAGCGTGGTGACGCCCCTGGTGCTGAATGGTCGGGTGCTGGTGGACGGTGCGCTGTTGAATCCTTTGCCCATTATTCCGACCATTTCCTCCCATGCGGACATGGTTGTGGCGGTGAACCTCAGTGGTGAGGATGACCAGAGCCGTCGGGTGCCGGATGCCGCGTTTGCAGACACCGGAGATGACGGTGCTGAGCTGGATGAGTGGATGGACAAGCTCCGTGACAAGGCCTCCCGCTGGTTTGACTGGGATGCGATCAAGACCTTTGCCGCAAGGAAGGAACCCGGCACGACTGATTCTCCGGAAGAAAAGATCAGCAAGGCGGTTGCCGGGAATGAAACCGGCAAAACATCGGAGGCGATCAGGGCGGAGCCCGCAAAGAGCAAGGATGACCACGAAACCATTGACTGGGACAAACTGGGTATCGGCAAGTTCGATGTGATGAACCTGACCGTTGAAACCATGCAGAGCGCCCTGGTGCAATACAAGATTGCCGGCTATCCGCCGGATCTGCTGGTGAATATTCCCAAGAACGCCGGCCGCAGTTATGACTATCACAGAGCGCCGGAGCTGATCCAGTTGGGCCGCGAACGCATGGCGGCGGCCCTGGACCGGTACGAGGACAACCTCAACAGCTCCGGCCCGATGGCGCTGTAAACATGGCGGCGGATGCGTATAATTCCGCCCCTTGACCATTTCCGGACAGGAAGAGAGTTTGTGACCAGCCCGATTGATGACCTGCATACCGTCAGGGATTACCTGCGCTACGCTTGCTCCCGTTTTGCCGATTCCCCCCTGTTCTTTGGCCACGGCACCGACAATGTCTGGGACGAGTCGGTCCAGCTGGTCATGCGCAGCCTCCATTTGCCGCTGGAAAACAACACCCTGTTTCTGGACGCGCGCCTGACCCGGGATGAGCGGCAACTGATCGTCGATCGCATGGAGCGCCGGATCAGCGAGCGGGTGCCACTGGCCTATCTGTTGGGAGAAGCCTGGTTTATGGGGCTGCCCTTCCATGTGGACGAGCGCGTGCTGGTGCCGCGGTCTCCTTTGGGGGAGCTGATTGAGAGCGGTCTGCAACCCTGGCTGGGAGAACATCCGGTAGGCAGGGTGCTGGATCTGTGCACCGGCAGTGGCTGTATCGGTATTGCTGCGGCCACCGTGTTTGATGAAGCAGAGGTGGATCTGTCGGATATCTCAGTCGACGCCCTCGAGGTGGCAGACGCCAACATCGAGTATCATGAGGTAGGTGACCGGGTAAGAACCGTTCGTTCGGATGTTTTTGACGGCATCGAAGGCCGTTACGATGTCATCCTCAGCAACCCTCCGTACGTAGATGCTGAAGATATTGCGGATATGCCGGCGGAATACAGCCACGAGCCGGAACTGGGTCTGGCAGCAGGTGGTGATGGGCTGGATATTGCCCACAGGATCCTTGCCGGTGCGGCGAATCATCTCAATCCAGGTGGCTTGCTGATTGTGGAGGTGGGAAACAGCTGGCCAGCGCTTCAGGAGGCGTATCCGGAGCTGCCCTTTACCTGGCTGGAATTCGAGAATGGTGGTGACGGCGTGTTCCTGTTAACTGCTGAAGACCTACATTAAAACCCCTGGATAAGATACTGAAATCATGTCGGGAAATAGCTTCGGAAAACTGTTTACGGTCACCAGCTTTGGTGAGAGCCATGGTGCAGCACTTGGATGCATTATCGACGGCTGCCCTCCGGGACTGGAGCTGTCGGCAGAAGATATGCAGCGGGACCTGGATCGTCGCAAGCCGGGCACATCGCGGCATACGACCCAGCGCCGGGAAGCGGACGAGGTCAGGATTCTGTCCGGTGTTTTCGAAGGTAAAACCACTGGTACGCCCATTGGCCTGATTATTGAAAACACTGATCAGCGGTCGAAGGACTATTCAAAGATTTCCGGGCAGTTCCGTCCTGCTCATGCTGATTACACCTACATGCACAAGTACGGTGTGCGGGATTATCGCGGTGGTGGTCGCTCCTCGGCACGGGAAACGGCCATGCGAGTGGCCGCCGGTGCGGTAGCGCGGAAGTTTCTTGAACAGCGGCTGGGTATCAGGATCCGCGGCTACCTTTCGCAGCTTGGTCCGATAAAGATCGAGAAGCTGGACTGGGAACAGGTCCATGAAAATCCGTTTTTCTGCCCGGACGCGGACAGGGTTCCTGAGATGGAGGCCTACATGGATGCGCTGCGCAAAGAAGGCAATTCCATCGGTGCCCGTATCAATGTCGTGGCAGAGGGTGTGCCCCCCGGTTTGGGGGAGCCCGTTTTTGATCGGCTGGATGCCGACCTGGCGCATGCCCTGATGAGTATCAATGCCGTGAAGGGCGTGGAGATTGGTGCCGGTTTTGGCTGTATTGACCAGAAGGGCACGGTGCACCGGGATGAACTGACGCCTGAGGGTTTCCTGTCCAACCATGCCGGCGGTGTGCTGGGCGGTATTTCTTCCGGGCAGCCGATTCTGGCCAGTATTGCGCTGAAGCCGACATCGAGCCTGCGGTTGCCGGGGCGCAGTATCGATGTGGATGGCAATCCGGTGGAGGTGATCACCACCGGGCGGCATGACCCCTGCGTGGGTATCCGGGCTACCCCGATTGCCGAGGCGATGATGGCTATTGTGCTGATGGACCATTATCTGCGCCATCGCGGCCAGAACGGAGATGTTTCTGTCTCAACCCCGGACATAGGCCAGGCCTGATTTATCAACACCCGTAGGTCGGATTAGCCAAAGGCGTAATCCGACAATCAGACGGCCAAAACCGGTGCCTGCCACGAAGAACAGGGCCATTCAAAACACGCCACGTAAATACTTCCATGTAGGGCTCGGTCGCGCCATCCCTGGCGCTCCACGGTTTTGAATGGCCCCGTCCTCCGTGGCGATTGAACCTCTGTGATAACTCTCTGGAGAATCCGTTATCTACTGGCGCCTTTCCAACCTCTACTTCTGGTTTTTCGCCCTACTGGGCGGTCTGCTCCCGTACTGGTCCCTGTATCTGGAAGGCCGGGGCTTTTCCTATCTCGAGATCGCCACACTCATGGCGACGATCCAACTGACCAAGATTGTTGCGCCCAGCGTGTGGGGCTGGCTGGGGGATCGGTCCGGGCAGCGGGTTCGTCTGGTCCGGTTCGGCGCGATTACCGGTTCGCTGTTTTTTGCCGGGGTGTTCCTGGAGCCGGGATTTTACGGGCTTCTGCTGGTGATGCTGGCGTTTACGTTTTTCTGGAATGCGATTCTTCCGCTGTATGAGGTGATTACCCTGCGGACCCTGGGAGACCAGCGGGACAAGTATGGCAAGGTCCGGCTCTGGGGGTCTGTCGGGTTTATCGGCGCTGTTGCACTGGTGGGCGGGATTCTGGAGCTGGTGCCGATCCGTCTTTTGCCGTGGCTGTTATTGCCGGTATTTGCAGGTATCGCGGTGTCGGCATTTCTGGTGCCATCGGAGCGTGGGGAGCGCAAGCCGCCGGCGCCCAAGGGCAGTCTGAAGGCGATTGTGACGCACCCGGCGGTGGTGACGTTTTTCCTGATGAATTTCCTGCTGCAGGTGTCTCACGGGGCGTATTATACGTTCTTCAGCATACACCTCGCGCAGCATGATTATGGCAAGCTGGCGATCGGGCTGCTGTGGTCGCTGGGGGTGGTGGCTGAAATCGGGTTATTCCTGGTGATGCACCGGCTGACCCGGAGCTTCACGGTGCGGCAGATCGCCATCGCGGCTCTGACCCTGACCATGATTCGCTGGGTGCTGATCGCGGAAGTGACGGATGTACTGGCTGTGCTCATCTTTGCCCAACTGCTCCATGCGGCCTCCTACGGAGCGCTCCATGCCATTTCCGTGCAATACATCCAGGGTTTCTTCGGCCAGCATCATCATGGCCAGGGCCAGGCGTTATATAGCGGGCTGACCTTTGGTGCCGGTGGTGCTATCGGTGCCTGGATGTCGGGCTTTCTGGTGGAGGGTTTCAATACCTCGGCCGCTTTCTGGGGGGGTGCGGTGGCCATGCTGGTGGCAATTGTCATCACCTGGCGGGGGCTTCGTCCCCCGCCGCTGGCAGACAATTGCTGACGCAGGTTCAACCCGGCTCGTCTTCCTCGTCTTCTTCAACCTGCAATGACAGACCGCTGCCCGTCGGCCCGGTGGTGGATGGCGAGCTGCCGCCCTGGCCGTGAAGCTTGATCTTGAGGCGCAGGTTGTTGGGAGAGTCGGCATTTTTCAGTGCTTCTTCTTCGCTGATCTTGCCGTCCTTCCACAGGTTGAACAGGGCAAGGTCGAACGTCTGCATGCCGATATTAGCGGATTTCTCCATGATTTCCTTGATGCCTTCCATCTGTCCGCGCAGAATCAGTTCAGAAATTGTCGGTGTGCCCAGAAGGATCTCGATCGCGGCGCAACGCTTTTTATCGACGGTCGGGATCAGGCGCTGCGAAACAAACGCTCGCAGGTTCATTGAAAGATCCATCAGCAACTGTGGCCGGCGCTCTTCCGGAAAGAAATTGATGATCCGGTCCAGGGCCTGGTTTGCGTTGTTGGCATGAAGGGTTGAAATGCACAGGTGCCCGGTTTCCGCAAAGGCCAGTGCATGCTCCATGGTCTCGCGATCCCGGATTTCGCCGATCAGGATAACGTCAGGAGCCTGACGCAGCGTGTTCTTCAGCGCCTTATGAAAGCTGCGTGTATCCACGCCGACTTCACGCTGGTTCACAATGCATTTCTTGTGGCGGTGAATGTATTCCACCGGGTCTTCAATGGTAATGATGTGGCCCGAGGAATGGGCGTTGCGGTAATCGATCAGAGCCGCCAGAGACGTCGATTTGCCGGAGCCCGTGGCACCCACGAACAGAACCAGCCCTCGCTTGGTCATCATGACTTCTTTGAGAATCGGCGGCAGACCGAGATCGTCCGCATTCGGGATTTCAGCCACGATGTTGCGGGCGACAATGGAGATCTCATTTCGCTGGCGAAAGATATTGACCCGAAACCGGCCTACATTGCGAACGCTGTACGCCAGGTTCATTTCGAGTTCCTGCTCAAACTCCGCAACCTGTTCCTTGTCCATGATCTGGTAGGCAATGTCCTTGATCATGCCGGGTGCCATCGGGGTGCGATCGATTGGCTTCAACGCACCATGAAACTTCGCACATGGTGGCGCGCCGGTACTCAGGTAAAGATCCGAGCCATCGTTCCTGGCCAGAACTCTGAGGTATTCATCAAAACTCATGTAAACTCCCTTCTTCTGATTTAACGATTTCAATCAATGCCCTGGCAGCGCCGGAAAGCTGTCGTCCGGATAGCCCGACTGCCCCCAGTACGCGGGTGACAGGGAAGCCAAGGTCGAGAGGCCGAACACTGTCATCCACCATGTTCAGAGGTAAAACGCTCCAACCCAATCCGACGCTGGTCATCATCTTGATGGTCTCAAGATAGTTCGTTGGCATCTGCGGGTGCAGGGGCAGAGTGGCCTCCATAAATAACCGGCTTACCACGCGGTAGGTTGCTGTGGTGGTGTCCGGCAGCAGGGCCGGATGGCTGGCCAGATCGCTCAGTGCTGGCGAATCAATCGCGGCCAGCGGATGTTCCGGACCGACCACGAACGCTATCGGGTCCGCCCACTGATCGTATACCATGAAGTGGCTGTCCATACTGTCACTAAGTGTGACAAAGGCCAGTTCCGCATTGCGCTTACGCATCTGTTCATAGGCGGCATCAGATTCCATGAATTGCAGGCTCAGTGACACCCCCGGATAGGCCCGGTTAAAACGCCGCAGCCAGTTTGGCAGGTGATGAAGGCCGATGTGGTGGCTGGCGATGATCCGCAATTCACCTTCTACCGTTGCCGATTCCGGGAACAATGCCATGCGCGCATTATGAATCGCATCAAGTATCTGACGAGCGTGGGGCAGCAAACGGGCACCGGCATCGGTCAACCTGACCTGTCGGTTACCCCGGTCAATCAGCTTTACTCCCAGCTGGTTCTCGAGTGCGGCCAGGCGTTTGCTGATTGCAGGCTGCGTCAGGTGGAGCAGCTCCGCGGCTTCGGAAAACGACTCCTGGTCTACAATGGTCAGGAACGCCTTGAGCGAATTTGCGTCCATTTGTGATGACCTCGATATGAAGTTTTGTCGGATTTCGCTGTGCTCTATCCGACCTACGGTTGGTGTTTGCCCGAACAAGGAGGTAGGTCGGATTAGCCGTAGGCGTAATCCGACGCTGTTGTGGCGTTACCTCCAACTGTCGGATTTCGCTTCGCTCTATCCGACCTACGATTAATTCCGGCAAGCGGCATCAATTCTGATATGCCAGAAAGGAATGCACAACATAAAAAACATGAATTGAGGTTATTCGGGGGTAAGCGGTAAGATGGCTCCATAACGGTAAAAACAGCAACCCCCGGAAAGTGAGAGAGAACATGGCGGGCAAGACCTTATATGACAAATTGTGGGACGACCATCTCGTCAAGCAGCGGGATGACGGTTCTGCGCTGATCTACATCGACCGGCATTTACTTCACGAAGTGACTTCACCACAGGCCTTTGAAGGACTTCGTCTGGCAGGGCGCAAGCCCTGGCGACTGGATGCCAATCTTGCCACTCCGGATCATAACGTACCCACTACCGACCGCGCCCGCGGCGTGGAAGGCATTGTCGACCCGGTGTCGCGGATTCAGGTGGAAACCCTGGACAGCAACTGTGACGAGTTCGGGATTCTTGAATTCAAGATCATGGACCAGCGCCAGGGCATTGTGCATGTGATCGGGCCCGAGCAGGGCGCGACCTTGCCCGGTATGAGTATTGTGTGTGGCGATTCCCACACCTCGACCCATGGCGCCTTCGGTTGCCTCGCCCACGGCATTGGTACCTCGGAAGTGGAACACGTGCTGGCGACCCAGTGCCTGGTCCAGCAGAAGATGAAAAACATGCTGGTTAAGGTGAACGGCAAACTCGGGCCGGGTGTCACCGGGAAAGATGTGGTACTGGCCATCATCGGCAGGATCGGCACTGCGGGGGGTACCGGTTACGCGATTGAATTTGGTGGTGAGGCAATTCGTGACCTCTCCATGGAAGCCCGCATGACCATCTGCAACATGTCCATAGAGGCGGGTGCCCGGGTGGGTATGGTGGCGGTCGACCAGACCACCATTGATTACGTCAAGGACCGCCCGTTTGCACCGAAAGGCGAGATGCGGGAGCGGGCTATCGAATACTGGAAGACCCTGCACAGCGACGATGACGCCAGTTTCGACAAGGTCGTTGAGCTGGAAGGCTCAGAGATCATGCCACAGGTGAGCTGGGGTACATCTCCGGAGATGGTGGCCGGTGTTGGGGGCCATGTGCCGGACCCGGAGGCGGAAACCGATCCCATCAAGCGGGAAGGCATTGTCCGGGCCCTCAGATACATGGGCCTGAAGCCGAATATGCCGATAACCGAGATCAGACTGGACCGTGTGTTTATCGGGTCCTGCACCAACAGCCGCATTGAAGATCTCCGCGAAGCCGCGGCAGTTGTGAAAGGCCGCAAGGTGTCGCCATTGCTCAAGCAGGCCATGGTGGTTCCCGGTTCCGGACTGGTGAAAGTTCAGGCGGAGCAGGAAGGGCTGGACCGGATCTTTCTCGAGGCGGGCCTGGAGTGGCGGGATCCGGGATGTTCCATGTGCCTGGCCATGAACGCCGACAAGCTGGGGCAGGGTGAGCACTGTGCCTCCACCTCGAACCGCAACTTTGAGGGTCGCCAGGGCTTTGGCGGGCGCACCCATCTGGTGAGCCCGGCAATGGCAGCAGCGGCGGCGATTAACGGGCACTTCGTTGATGTCCGCGAGATGATGAACTGATCCACAGGAGAGACACCATGCGAGCATTAAAGCAACACAGGGGCATTGTTGCCCCCATGGACCGGTCCAACGTGGATACGGACATGATCATTCCCAAGCAGTTTCTGAAGTCTATCAAGCGCACCGGTTTCGGGCCGAACCTGTTTGACGAACTGCGGTATCTTGACGAGGGCAAGCCCGACCAGGATTCTTCGCAGCGGCCGATCAACCCGGACTTCGTGCTTAACCAGGACCGCTACAAGAACGCCAGCGTGCTGCTGGCCCGACGCAACTTTGGCTGCGGCTCCAGCCGCGAACACGCTCCGTGGGCGCTGGAAGATTTCGGTTTCCGCGTTATCATAGCGCCCAGTTTCGCAGATATTTTCTATAATAACTGCTTCAAGAACGGGCTGTTACCCATTGTTCTGGAAGAGGAAACTGTTGATCAGCTTTTTCAGGAGGCGGAAAAGGAAGAAGGCTATCAACTGGCCATTGACCTTGAAGCAAAAACCGTAACCACGCCTTCCGGTGAAACGTTCGCTTTCGAGGTGGATGATTTCCGCCGCCACTGTCTGCTCAACGGCCTCGACGACATTGGCGTGACGCTGGAGGATGCGGAGGTGATCAAGGCCTATGAAGCGTCCCGGCGGGAGACTGCGCCCTGGTTGTTTGGGGCCGGTGGTTGACCGGCGTTTTGGCAGCTGTGAGAGAGTTTGTCGGATTACGCTCCGCTAATCCGACCTACATTGATGGGCGCACTGATTAACCGTAATTCCGTAGGTCGGATTAGCGGAGTGTAATCCGACAATTCAACGAATCCAAAGGAAACAAAATGTCCCGATCTATCCTGATGCTCCCCGGCGACGGCATCGGCCCGGAAATTGTTGCTGAAGCCGAAAAGGTGCTGCACAGAATCAACGAAAAATTCGATCTTGGGCTGCACTTTCAGTCCGGCCTGGTCGGTGGTGCTGCGATCGACGAAACCGATACGCCGCTGCCTGACGATACCCTGGACAAGGCCCGCAAGGCGGACGCCATTCTGCTGGGCGCTGTGGGCGGACCCCAGTGGGATAGCCGGCCCATGGCAAGCCGGCCGGAGAAGGGCTTGCTGGGGCTGCGCTCCAACCTGGAGCTGTTTGCCAATCTGCGCCCGGCAATTCTGTACCCGCAGCTGGCCTCGGCGTCTTCGCTGAAGCCGGAAGTGGTATCGGGCCTGGACATCATGATTGTCCGCGAACTGACCGGCGGCATCTACTTTGGCCAGCCGCGGGGCGTGCGTGAACTTGAGAATGGTGAACGCCAGGGTTATAACACTTACGCCTACACCGAATCGGAAATCCGTCGTATCGGCCGGGTAGCCTTTGAAACCGCCCAGCAGCGCGGTAAGAAACTGTGCTCCGTCGACAAGGCAAACGTACTGGAAGTGACTGTTCTGTGGCGTGAAATCATGGAAGACCTGCGCCGGGAGTATCCGGATGTGGCACTGTCCCACATGTACGTCGATAACGCGGCGATGCAACTGGTACGGGCGCCCAAACAGTTCGATGTGATTGTGACTGGCAACATGTTTGGTGATATTCTTTCGGACGAAGCGGCCATGCTGACGGGTTCCATCGGAATGTTGCCGTCTGCTTCCCTGAACTCCGAGAAGCAGGGCATGTACGAACCCTGTCACGGGTCCGCGCCGGATATCGCGGGCCAGGGCATCGCCAACCCGTTGGCCACCATCCTCAGTGGAGCGATGATGCTGCGCTACAGTCTTGGTGAAGAAAAAGCGGCCGAGGCGATTGAGGCGGCGGTCAGCAAGGTGCTGGATCAGGGCCTGAGAACGGCGGATATCATGTCCCCCGAAGGGCGGAAAGTGTCTACCCGGGAAATGGGTGACGCGGTTCTTGCCGCGCTCTGAGGCCGACAGTTTTCAAGACCCGACGACAACGCGACGCTGTTGTTGCGGGATCATCCATCCTGTCCCTGCCAGCGATAAAGGCAGCGGGCGGGCATAAAACGAGGTTCAAAGGTCGCATGAAGCGAGTTGGACTTATTGGCTGGCGCGGTATGGTGGGCTCTGTCCTCATGCAGCGCATGCGTGAAGAAAACGATTTTGCAGATATCGAACCCATCTTCTTTACCACTTCCCAGGCTGGAAAACCGGCCCCGGATGTAGGGAAGGAAGGCGTGCCCGCTTTACAGGACGCTTTCGATATCAACACCCTGAAAACCCTGGATGTAGTGGTTACCTGCCAGGGCGGGGATTACACCGGAGCAGTGTATCAGAAGCTGCGTGATGCCGGATGGCAGGGTTACTGGATTGACGCCGCGTCCACGTTGAGGATGGTCGATCACTCCGTGATTGTGCTCGACCCGGTCAATCGCAGGGTGATCGATGACGCACTGGCAAAAGGTGTGAAGGATTATGTCGGTGGCAACTGTACTGTCAGCCTGATGATGCTGGCCCTTGGTGGCCTGCTGGAGCAGGACCTGATCGAGTGGGTGTCGCCCATGACTTACCAGGCCGCCTCCGGCTCAGGGGCGCAGAACATGCGCGAACTGCTGAACCAGATGGGCGAGCTGAAGGATTCGGTGAGTGACGAGCTGGCAGACCCTTCGTCCGCCATTCTCGAGATTGATCGCAAGGTTACCGATACCATGCGCTCTGACGGGTTCCCCACCGAGCACTTTGAAGTGCCGCTGGCCGGTAGCCTGATTCCGTTTATCGACAAGCAGCTGGATAACGGGATGAGCAAGGAAGAATGGAAAGCGGGTGTTGAGACCAACAAGATTCTTGGCCGCAGCGACAACCCGATCCCCATCGATGGTATCTGTGTTCGCATCGGCGCCATGCGGTCTCACAGCCAGGCGCTGACTATCAAGCTGAAGAAGGACCTGCCGATATCGGAGATAGAGTCGATTCTGGCGAAGGCCAATGACTGGGTGAAGGTGGTCCCCAACGAGCGGGATGCCACCATTCAGGAGCTGACGCCCGCGAAGGTAACCGGAACCCTGAGCGTTCCCATCGGCCGCATCCGCAAGCTTGCCATGGGCCCCGAGTATATCTCGGCGTTTACCGTTGGTGACCAGTTGTTATGGGGCGCGGCAGAACCACTGCGGCGAATGCTTCGCATCCTGCAGGAGAAATAATAAAGACCCGCAGTGGGCAAGATTATGCCAACTGTGTCCGGTTTCAGAGAACCGGTCAGGGGCGGAGGCTGCAATGCGCCTCCGCCCCTGTTATTTTCGGATGCACTTTGTAAATATTGCGCCTCTGTTGGCCCGGGATAGCGACATTTCGGGCGAGGGAATGGCCGGATCATCTTTCGGTAACAATATGTTACTGAATATTCGTAAAAAAATGGTCCAGGTACTGCGGCTGATTGATTGATTAAAGGCGTATTATCAACAATACTTGCCGGGCTGAATATTAAAAACATTACATAATAACGATAGTAATCAAGACGGAAGTCATCCAACCTCGTCCGATATCTGTTCCCATGAACAGTAACGAATAACGGAGACTGGTAAGGAAAAAGCATGAAGGTACGCAAGCTTGCGGTTGCTCTGGCTCTGGCGGGAGGGCTCGGTTCCGGCGTCGCACAGGCCCTGGGTCTGGGAGAAATAGAATTACAGTCCTATCTGAATGAGCCTTTGGATGCAGAAATCAATCTGCGTAAAAGCGAGGGAGTTGACCCCGGCGATGTATTTGTAAATATCGCTCCCGATTCGGCCTATGAAAGGGTCGGTATCGATCGGAACCATTTCCTTACCAAACTGGATTTCCGGGTGACCACCACACCAGATGGCAGCCTGGTGGTCAACGTTTCGTCCCGTGAACCATTACGGGAACCCTATCTTAATTTCCTGCTGGAAGTGACATGGCCCAATGGCCGTCTGATGCGGGAATACGCCGTTCTGGTTGACCCACCGGTCTATGCCGAGGAATCCGGTGTACAGGAACAGATCGCGGCGCCTGCAACTCGCGAGGCGGCGCAGCCGTCGCGCCAGCAGACGCAGCCCCGCGCTCAGGCACGGTCTCAGGCGCCTCAGCGCACCGCGAGCGAGCGAGCCCGCAGTTACGGCCCCACCGGGCCGTCTGATACCCTCTGGAATATCGCTGCCAGCGTTCGCCCGGACAACAGTGTTTCCATGCAACAGGTGATGCTGGCACTCCAGGACCTCAATCCGGACGCCTTTATGGGCGGCAACATCAACCGCCTCAAGCGCGGTGAAGTTCTGCGGGTGCCCGATATCGAGGACATTCGCAGCCGTTCCCGTGCCGAGGCCAACCGGCAGGTGGCCGTGCAGAATGAGGCACTCTCCAGTCCTGAACGCACGGTTGACGCTACCGACGAGGCTGCGGATTCCCGGGTTGCCTCCGGTCAGAGTGGCCAGGGCGAAACCGGCGGCGACGAGCTGAGATTGTTGGCCAGCGACGACACTGGCAGCCGCGATTCTGCGGAAGGTGGTTCCGCAGGCGGCGACGGTTCCACCGCCGGTGGCGTTGATGCGGGTTCTGCCGTTGCCATGGAAGAGCTGGAGAGCGCCCGCCGGGAAAACGAAGAGCTCACCGGCCGTGTTGACGACCTGCAGGAGCAGGTAGAGACACTTCAGCGTTTATTGGAACTGAAGAATACCCAGATTGCGGAGATTCAACAGGCAGAAGCCGAGGCAGGCGGTGAGCAACCGGTCGACGCTCCTGACGAAGAAACCCTGGCAGAGCAGGTAGCGGAAGACGATATTGAGGCCGCTTCCGGAACGGATGTTGCCGGCGCGGACACGGACGAATCCGATGCCGCTGAAACCGGAACCGAAACCGGTGTTGCGGATGGCACCGCCACGGATCAGGACGCGGCCCCGGCAGAGGAAGATCCTGCTGTGGACGAATCGGTTGCTGAAATGTCAACGGCTGCTGACGAATCCGGGGAAGAAGCAGAAGTTGCAGCACCGGCGCAGCAGGCAGAGCAGGAGCCGGCTGCTCCGCCGGCACAACCTGACAGCGGTTTCCCCGGTAATGTGATCGGCGCCATCACCAACAACCCCATGTACCAGATTGCCCTCGGCGGGGGGCTGATCGTTCTGCTATTGCTGTTGCTGCTGCTGGCGCGTCGTAACGCCAATCGTGAAAAAGCGTTCTACGATCAGCTCGGTGGCGAAAATGAGAATGACAGCGATACCTTCAACCTGACGCTGGACGAAGAAGAAAGTGCCCAGGGCGCTGATAGCGATCCGTTGGCCGAAGCGGATGCCTACATTGCCTATGGCCGGATGGATCAGGCGGCGCAGTCACTGGAAACGGCCATCTCCCGGGAGCCGAGCCGCACGGATCTGCGGCTGAAACTTCTGGCGGTCTATGCAGACACACAGGACCGGGCGTCGTTCGAGAAGCAGATGCGCGAAGTAGAGGCCCTGCAAGACGAGCAGGCCGTTGCCCAAGCCCACGCGCTCCAGTCGCGTCTTGAAGAAGCCGAGTCGATGCCCAGCATCGACGACCTTGAGTCGCAGCTGAGGTCCGATTCTTTTGAGACGGGCGGTGTGTCGTCCGCGGATAATCTCTCCGATGAGCTTGTTTCAGACCGTTATGAATCCCATTCAGGCGAAATCGAGGAGAACGAGTTTGGCAGTCTGGAAACAGACTTTGCAGAGCTGGACCCGGACGAACCTGAAGCTGCCGGCACTGAAACGGCCGGCACTGAAGCAAAGTCCGATCCGGACGATCTGATCGAATACGACCTGTCCGAGATTGATGTTTCGGGGGACGAGGCCGAAGATCTGACTGACGAGTCGTTCGATTTCACGCTGGAGGATGACTTTGAGTCCGGGACGGAAACCGGCGAAGTCGATAACCTGGAGACAGACGATTCCGACGAGTTCGGCTCACTGGAGATTGATGAGGAAGACCTGGCGACATCCGTACCCGATGCCGGGACTGCCGGGTCGCCAGCAGAGGAGCTCGATTCACTGGATGAGTCTTTCCTTGATGATCTGGATGCGGAGCTGGACAAGGTTGCCGGCGACGACAACACGTCCGTTGACAGTGACGGGAACGAGCTGGACGACCTGGAGCTGGATGTATCCGACGATGATCTCGCCCTGATGGATGAATTTGCCGACACCGGCGATTCCGCTGGTACGGAAGGACTGGATACAGGAGGGGTAAGCGCCGAGGCAGAGGCAGAGGCAGAGGAAGGTGCAGCGTTATTTGACAGGGAGCCTGGTCTGGAAAACAGCCTGGGCAGCGAAGAGCCCGACGATCCCGAAGCAACGGTTGCCGCTGTCGAAGCCGTAGAGGATGAGTTTCCGGAACTGAGCGACGAAGATCTCGAGAGGGCTTTTGAGGCCGGGCAGTCCGCCGGGGACGCTGAAGAGCCACCGTTGGCGTCGGACTCCACACTTGCCGGGACTTCTTCCGGGGCGGCTGACATTGATGAGTCCGAGCTCGGGGACGATGACGATTTCGACTTCCTGTCGGGAACCGATGAGGCATCAACCAAGCTGGATCTGGCGAGGGCCTATGTGGAGATGGGCGATGTGGATGGAGCCCGGGACATCCTGGAGGAAGTTGCACTGGAAGGAGATGAGGAGCAGAAAGCGGAAGCGCAGGGTCTCCTTAAAAATCTGTCCTGATTCGATATAATCAGGTTCAGAAGCGCGAAACGCCGGCTACCGGGTAACTCCTGGACAAAAGCCGGCGTTTTGTTTTGTTATCAGCACCGCTATTCGGATACTTCATTGTTTCTTACACCGCAACCACTGACCACCGACCATTCCATCGGGGCTGGGCGTGTCGCACTGGCCTTCGAGTATGATGGCCGGGGATTCCACGGCTGGCAGTACCAGAAGTCCGGTGTCCGTTCTGTGCAGGGAGAGCTGACCCGCGCCGTTTCACTGGTGGCGGACCATCCGGTCGATCTGGTCTGCGCTGGTCGAACGGACGCAGGTGTCCACGCCAGTTACCAGATTGCCCATTTCGAAACGCCTTCAGTACGCAACCGACGTTCATGGGTAATGGGTATCAATACGTCCCTGCCGGCAGACATTGCCGTGCATTGGGCAGGTAATGGTAGCGGTGATTTCCACGCACGTTTTTCGGCAACCTATCGTCGTTATCGATACGTGATTTACAATCACCCGGTACGGCCCGGCATCCTCAGTGGCCAGGTCAGCTGGACCTTTCGACCACTGGACGCGCAGTTGATGAACCAGGCGGCCCAGTTCCTGCATGGAGAGCATGACTTTTCGTCATTCCGGGCCGCAGGTTGCCAGTCAAGATCGCCCATACGCTTTGTTGAGGCGATTAACGTAACCCGAAAGGGCGAATTCGTCGTAATTGATATCCAGGCCAACGCCTTTCTTCACCATATGGTGCGCAACATTGCCGGCGCACTGATGGCTGTTGGCAGCGGGAAGCAGCACCCGGAATGGATTCGTGAGATACTGGGCAGCAGAGACAGAACGGCCGCGGGAGTGACTGCGCCACCTCACGGGTTGTACCTTGTGGATGTGGGATACCCGGCTGAGTTTTCGATTCCGGCGGCACAATGCGGGCCGGGTTTTGTGACGCCGTGGTTCAGTCCCGCTGACAACCGGCCACGCAGTCCGACTCACATACATCGAAAGCAGCGATGATTGCCTTATGAGAACCCGAGTCAAGATTTGCGGGATTACCCGGCACCAGGACGTGGTGGATTCGATTGCCGCTGGAGCGGACGCCCTCGGGTTTGTATTCTATGAACCGAGCCCCAGGTGCGTGACGGCCAGGGAAACCAGGGAGCTTGTCAGGGCAGTGCCCCCGTTCGTGACAGCAACAGGGCTGTTTGTGAACCCGGAAGCAGGGTTCGTGAGAGAGGTACTGTCACAGGTGCCTCTGGACCTGCTGCAGTTTCACGGCGACGAATCCCCTGAATTCTGCAACAGTTTCGGTGTGCGCTGGATCAAGGCGGTGCGGGTACGGGAAGCTCTGGACATTGACAACGCGTTCCGCGCTTACGGCAACGCCAGTGGCTTGTTGGTGGATGCCTGGGATCCGCACAGGTACGGCGGAACCGGGCAGGCTTTCAACTGGTCGCTGATTCCGGGAACCCGCCCTCTGCCACTCATATTGGCCGGCGGGCTGGCTTCTGATAACGTATCCCGCGCTATCGCGCAGGTTCGGCCCTGGGCTGTTGATGTCAGTGGTGGTGTTGAAAGCAGCAAAGGCATCAAAGACATCGAAAAAATCACTGATTTTATAAACGAGGTTCACCGTGTCGATGAAACTGACTGAAGAAATGCTCAAGGCGCTTCCGGATGCGCGGGGTCACTTTGGCGCCTACGGCGGAAGATTTGTTTCAGAAACGCTGTTTGATTCACTGATGACCCTTGAGCGCGAGTACAAGAGGCTCAGGGATGACCCTGAGTTTCAGGCCGAATTCGACAGGGACCTGGCGCATTACGTGGGCCGGCCCAGTCCGTTGTATTTTGCCGAAAGGCTGACCCGTGAAACCGGTGGTGCGCAGATCTGGCTCAAGCGCGAAGACCTGAACCACACGGGTGCGCACAAGGTGAACAACACCATCGGCCAGGCGCTTCTGGCCCGTTTTCTTGGCAAGAAACGGGTGATAGCCGAAACCGGCGCCGGGCAGCACGGCGTGGCCACGGCAACCGTCTGTGCCCGCCTTGGTCTCGAGTGCCACGTGTTCATGGGCGAAGAGGACATCAGACGACAGTCGCCGAATGTATACCGGATGAAGCTGTTGGGCGCCGAGGTCCACTCGGTCACAAGTGGCACCCGCACGCTGAAGGATGCCATGAACGATGCCATGCGGGACTGGGTCGCCAATGTTGATGATACTTTTTATATCATCGGCACGGTGGCGGGCCCCCACCCCTATCCGTTGCTGGTTCGTGACTTCCAGTCGGTGATTGGCCGGGAAACTCGCGCACAGTGTCTGGACCGGACCGGCAAGCTGCCGGACGCACTGGTGGCCTGCGTAGGTGGCGGATCCAACGCCATCGGCATGTTCTATCCGTTCCTGACTGATGAAAGCGTCGAACTGTATGGTGTGGAAGCAGGTGGCCTTGGTATCGATACCGGCCAGCACGCCGCACCCCTGAGCGCCGGCCGGCCGGGTGTACTTCACGGCAACCGGACCTATCTGATGGAAGACGAAAACGGCCAGATCGCCGGTACGCATTCGGTGAGCGCCGGCCTGGATTATCCGGGCGTTGGTCCGGAGCATAGCTGGCTCAAGGACATTGGCCGGGCACACTACGTCTCGGTGACTGACGACGAGGCGCTGGACGGCTTCCGTAAGCTGACCCGCGTCGAAGGCATCATGCCGGCGCTGGAAACTGCCCATGCGGTTGCGTATGCAATCAAGCTTGCTGCATCCATGGATAAAGACAAGGTGGTGGTTATTAACATCTCCGGACGCGGTGACAAGGATATGCAGACCGTCGCTGAAATTGATGGCATAGAAGTTTAAGCAACAGCAAAGGAGCAGGCATGAGTCGAATCGAAGGGGTGCTCAGGACCCTCAGGGAACAGGGTCGCAAGGCGTTGATCCCGTATATTACCGCAGGGGATCCGCACCCGGATCAGACCGTTGGCTTGATGCACACCCTGGTTGACGCTGGCGCAGACATCATCGAACTGGGTGTTCCGTTTTCGGACCCCATGGCAGATGGCCCGGTGATCCAGCAGGCCTGTGAGCGGGCGCTCAGGCACGGAACCTCATTGCGCCAGGTGTTGGCGATGGTGAAAACCTTCCGTGAAAAAGATGATGCAACGCCCATCGTGCTGATGGGCTATCTTAATCCCATGGAAGCCATGGGCCAGGAAAAGTTTGCCGATGGTGCTGTCGATGCGGGCGTGGATGGCATCCTGACCGTGGACCTGCCGCCGGAAGAGGCGGATGAAGTGGCGCCGTTGTTCACCGCGCGTAACCTGGATGCGATATTTCTGCTGGCACCGACCACCACCGATGACCGGATTCGTGCAATCAGTGAGCACAGTTCCGGCTATGTGTACTATGTTTCATTCAAGGGTGTGACCGGCGCTGGCAAAATTGATGTGGATGAGGTTGCCGCGAATGTCGCCCACATTCACGAACTCACGGCACTACCGGTAGCTGTCGGCTTCGGTATCCGTGACGCAGCCACCGCTGCAGCTGTCGGTCAGGTATCCGATGGTGTAATTGTCGGCAGTGTGCTGGTAGATACAATAGCCCGGAATCAGGCAGATCCTGATCAGCTCAAGCGGGCGCTGTCAGATCTGCTTCACCCGATGCGCGAAGCACTGGACAGCCTGCCCTCCTGACACACAGGTATCCGGCAGGCATATAAGGACAGGATGAGATCATGAGTAACTGGCTGGACAAGATCATGCCGAGCAAGATCCGCTCGGAATCCAAGCAACGGACCGGGGTCCCTGAGGGGCTCTGGAAGAAGTGCCCGAAGTGTGGGGCCTTTCTCTACAAGCCGGAGCTCGACAAGAACCTGGATGTCTGTCCCAAATGTCAGCATCACTTGCGAGTGACGGCCCGCCGCCGCCTGGATATCTTTCTGGACAAGGAAGGCCGCCAGGAAATTGCGGCAGATCTGGAGCCCTGGGATCGCCTGAAGTTCAAGGACAGCAAGCGCTACAAGGACAGACTGGCCCAGAACCAGAAGGCGACCGGCGAGAAAGACGCGCTTGTGGCCATGCGTGGCAACTGCCTGGAGACGCCCCTGGTTGCGGTGGCGTTCGAATTCAACTTCCTTGGCGGCTCCATGGGCCAGGTGGTGGGTGAGAAATTTGTCCAGGCTGCCAACGTGTGCCTGGAAGAGCGGATTCCCCTGGTCTGTTTCTCTGCCAGTGGCGGCGCGCGAATGCAGGAAGCCATTCTGTCGCTGATGCAGATGTCCAAGACTGCAGCGGTGCTTGAGCGCATGAAGCAGGAAGGCATTCCCTACATTTCGGTGATGACGGATCCGGTGTTTGGTGGCGTTTCCGCCAGCCTGGCCATGCTGGGTGACCTGAACATCGCAGAGCCCTATGCGCTGATCGGCTTTGCCGGGCCCCGCGTTATCGAGCAGACAGTTCGCGAAAAGCTGCCCGAGGGCTTCCAGCGCAGCGAGTTCCTGCTGGAGCATGGCGCCATCGACATGATTCTGCACCGCCACCAGATGCGCCAACGCATTGCAGCATTGCTGGCCAAATTTGCCGGTCTGGAAAAGCCGGCTACGGAAGCACCGATCGAGTTCGAAGTATCGGAGCGACCGGAAAGCGATGTCCCCGTCGAATGATTCCAGCGCCCGGCACCTTCAGATGCCGGGCGCCGGAGCCACGCTTGAGCAGTGGCTTGCTTATCTTGAATCCATCCATCCTTCCGAAATCGACCTCGGCCTCGATCGCGTTCTTCTGGTGCTACGGCGACTGTTCCGCCGCAATCCGTCAGCGCGGATCATTACTGTTGGCGGTACCAACGGCAAAGGCAGTGCCGTTGCAGCTCTCGAGCAACTGCTGATCAGGGCAGGGCGGTCGACCGGCGCTTACACTTCGCCGCACCTTCAGCACTACAACGAACGTGTCCGCATCAATGGCACGAACGTTACTGACGAAATGCTGGTTGGCGCCTTTGAACGGGTTGAAGCGGCACGGGGCAACACCACGCTGACCTATTTCGAGTTTGGCACTCTGGCCGCGTTTGTGTTGTTTGAGCAAGCCGGGGTTGAAGACTGGGTTCTTGAGGTGGGGCTTGGCGGTCGGCTGGATGCGGTGAATGTGCTGGATCCGGATCTGGCGATCATTACCTCGGTGGACATAGATCATGTGTCCTTTCTCGGCGACAACCGTGAGGTTATCGGCTTCGAGAAGGCGGGAATACTGCGCCCCGGTATCAATGCCATTTATGCGGACATCAATCCTCCGGCGTCCGTGCTCCAGCAGGTTTCCGCCCAGAAAGTACTGCTGGAGCGCCCCGGTGAAACCTATCAGCTTGTACTGTCCGGGGATGACGGCAGGGCTGCAGGGGGATTTACCCTCAGGCAGGACCGTTACGGTGATGAGGTCAGAATTCCCGACACCGGCCTTCCTGTCCACAGTCTTGCCGCTGCGGTTGTTGCCATCCGTCAGCTTGAACCCGGCCTGGCATTGTCGTCTATCGAACGGATACTGGCGGAGCTTACGCTGCCCGGGCGTTACGAGGTTCTGAAGCTTTCGCCCCGGGTGATTGCGGACGTTGGTCACAACCCCCATGCGGCAGCCTGGCTGGCTGACCGGATCGCCCGGCAGCGCAAGCCCGCCGGCCGTGTCATCGCGGTCTACGCCGCACTCGCCGATAAGGATGTGGAAGGCGTAGCCCGGGCAATGAGCCGGGTTGTGGATCAGTGGCACCTTGCCGGTCTGGCGGTTCCCCGGGGCCTGGGCTGCCGGGAACTCGCTGCACGCCTCGCCGATATTGTCGGGGAGGCCTCGCCAGAGCTTTCGTCATCGGTCGGGGAGGGCCTGGAGCAGGCACTGGCGGAAGCGGCGAAGGATGACCTGGTGATTGTGTTCGGGTCATTCCATACCGTTGCTCAAGCCCGTGATGCTCTGGGAATATGACCCGTCTTAAATATCGGTCATTCCCGTCGTGAGGCTTTGAGTTCTCGTCAGGCGGCGGTTACTATCGGGCACAGTATTGGTCAATCATGGCAAGTCTTGGATGAACAGGGGATAGCGTAACGTGGACGGACTGAAGCAAAGAATTATCGGGGCGCTCGTACTGGTGTCTCTTGCCGTTATCTTTGTGCCGATGATGTTTGATGAGCCACACTCCGAACGTGAGTCCACCTCCATCAAGATTCCCGAGGAGCCCCCCTTTCCCGAAGTTGAAGCGCCGGAACCCGAGGTGACCAGTACACCTGCCTACCGTCTCGAAGAATCCGGTAACGGAGAGTCGCAGCCTGCAGTACCCGAACCTTCTTTTGAAGAGCCGCCGCAGGAAGTATCCGGGGTGGAGGCGCCCGAGCCGGCTCCCACGGCTGAAGCGCCTGAGGTATCCCGGCAGCAAGCCAGCGAGCCTGAGCCGGAAGAGCCGGCCAGCGAAGAGAGCTCTGCCGAGTTTACCCGGTCCCTGGAAGGCGCATGGGTGGTCCAGTTGGGCAGTTTCGGCAGCAGTGATAACGCCAGCGCACTGCGGGACAAGGTCCGCGACAAGGGCTACAATTCCCACCTCCAGCGAGTAACCCGCGGCGACGCCGAGCTGACCCGGGTCTTCAGTGGCCCCTTTGCCGAGAAAGCAGAAGCCGAAAAGGCCAAGCAGGTCCTGGACAAAACCTTCGGCCTCAACAGCCTGGTAACCTCCGGGGGCAAATAGGATAGCGGGTGGCGGTCAGTATTGCGTAATGGGCGGTTTGGTCGGGTGACGTTTCCTGATAGAATTCGCGCTTCCGTTTCTCCACCGGGTTTTCCATGGATGCGCTGATCTGGATCGACTGGGTCATCATTGCCCTGATTACTGTTTCTACCCTTATCAGTCTCAAGCGTGGCTTCATCAAGGAAGCGTTGTCGCTGATAACCTGGGTGGGTGCGTTCATCATTGCCAGAACGTTCCACCCCCAGATGCAGTCTCTCCTTGAGGGCACCGTTGAGACCCCATTGGTACGCCTGGTAGCCGCGTTTGCCATCCTGTTTTTTTCCACCCTGATCGTTGGTGCCATCATCAATAACCTGATTGGTCATCTGGTAAGGGCTACCGGCCTGTCCGCGACCGATCGGGTGCTGGGTATGGGCTTCGGTCTGCTGCGGGGGGTGGTGGTGGTGATTGTTGCAATTGCCTTGACCCGCTACACACCCCTTGCAGAGGATACCTGGTGGCGCACGTCTGTGATGATTGACCGCCTGGCTGTGGTAGAAGACTGGTCACGAAGGACGCTTGGAGACGAATTCGCCCGCTTTCTCGGGCCTGCAGGTGGAAGCATGGACGAGCCGCCCGATTCTCAACAGGAAGATATCGTGGAACCCGCTTCCGCGTACCGCTAACATTCAGTTTTAACGCTTCGGAGATTACCGTATCCATGTGTGGCATTGTCGGCATAGTCAGTACTTCCAATGTGAATCAGTCGCTTTACGACGCGCTGACCGTATTACAACACCGGGGCCAGGATGCAGCGGGTATTGTTACCTTCCAGGATGAGCGTTTCTTCCTTCGCAAGGACAACGGGCTGGTACGGGATGTGTTCCGTACCCGCCATATGCGTCGGCTGGTAGGCAATGTGGGGATCGGCCATGTCCGTTATCCTACCGCCGGCAGTTCCAGCTCTTCCGAGGCTCAGCCGTTTTATGTCAACAGCCCCTACGGCATTACTCTGGCCCACAACGGCAACCTGACCAACGCCGAAGACCTCAGCAACGACCTGTTTCGTACCGATCTGCGCCATATCAACACCAACTCGGATTCCGAGGTATTGCTGAACGTGTTCGCCCATGAGCTTCAGAAACTGGGCAAGCTCGACCCGACCAAGGAAGAGATTTTTTCCGCCGTTCGCGCTGTGCACAAGCGTTGCCGGGGCGCTTATGCAGTCATTGCGATGATCACCGGCTATGGCATCGTCGGCTTCCGCGACCCCAATGGTATTCGTCCTGCCTGTTATGGCGTGCGCAAGACTGAAGACGGGGAGGAGTACATGATTGCTTCCGAAAGCGTCGCCCTGAGCGCAGCCGGATTCAAGCTGGTGCGGGATATCGCACCGGGGGAGGCGGTATACATCGAAACCGATGGTACGCTGTATGCCCAGCAATGCGCAGAAGATCCCCACCTCTATCCGTGCGTGTTCGAGCATGTGTATTTCGCGCGGCCCGACTCTATTATTGACCAGGTGTCGGTTTACAAGGCGCGTCTGCGAATGGGTGAAACCCTGGCGGAAAAGGTTCTGCGCGAACGGCCGGATCATGATATTGACGTCGTGATGCCCATCCCGGACACCAGCCGTACGTCCGCGATGCAGATGGCCCATCGGCTTGGCGTGAAATTCCGTGAGGGCTTCATCAAGAACCGCTACATCGGCCGTACCTTCATCATGCCGGGCCAGAAGATGCGCAAGAAATCCGTGCGCCAGAAGCTCAACCCCATTGATCTCGAGTTCCGCGGTAAGAACGTGATGCTGGTGGACGACTCAATTGTGCGGGGCACGACCTGTAAGGAGATCGTCCAGATGGCCCGCGATGCCGGTGCCCGCAAGGTGTATTTTGCTTCCGCGGCACCTCCGGTGCGGTATCCCAACGTGTACGGCATCGACATGCCGTCGGTGAATGAACTGATTGCCCACGATCGCAGCGTTGATGAGATCGGCCAGTTGATCGGGGCCGACTGGTTGCTGTATCAGGATCTGGAAGACCTGATTACCTGTGTCAGCGACGTTAACCCGGATATTGAAGGCTGGGAATGCTCGGTGTTCACCGGCAACTACATTACCGGTGATGTGAACGCTGCGTATCTGAACAAGCTGGAAGCCGCCAGGAACGATGAAAATCGCTTTCAGGCCGGTGGCGGAGATTCTTCGGATTCCTCCGATAACGGTATTATTGATCTGTATAACGACGAAGATTGAACGGGCCATGGTTGTAAACAGGAGTTTGTCATGACTTATCGCCGCGAGGAGCATGTTCTGATCCCCGAATCGGATCTTGAGGGCATGTCTGTGGACACTCTCGCGGTCCGTGCCGGGCAGATCCGTACCGGCCAGCTTGAACACAGCGACGCGATTTTCCCCACGTCGAGCTTCGTCTACGGCAGCGCGGCCCAGGCGGCAGCTCGCTTTGGAGGCGAGGAGCCGGGTAATATCTATTCCCGCTTTACCAATCCCACTGTGCAGGCGTTTGAGGCCAGAATTGCAGCAATGGAAGGCGGCGAGCGGGCGGTGGCCACGTCCTCAGGCATGGCAGCCATCCTGGCTACCTGTATGGCCTTGCTGAAGTCCGGTGATCACGTGATCTGCTCCCGGGGTGTGTTTGGCACCACCAATGTCCTGTTCCAGAAATACCTGGCCAAATTCGGCCTGGAGACCACCTTTGTGGGGCTGACGGATATGGCTGGCTGGCAGGCTGCGATACGGCCCGAAACCCGGATGATCTTCATTGAAACGCCGTCCAATCCGCTGTGTGAAGTGGCGGATATGGCGGCTCTGGCGCAACTCTCCCATGACAATGACGCGTTGTTTGTGGTGGACAACTGCTTCTGTACGCCAGTGCTTCAGCGCCCGTTAGAGCATGGCGCAGACATCATTATTCATTCCGCCACCAAGTTCCTGGATGGACAGGGCCGCTGCGTTGGCGGTGTGGTGGTTGGCCCCCACAACCTGATGGAAGAAGTCTACGGTTTTCTGCGCTCGGCCGGCCCCACCATGAGCCCGTTCAACGCCTGGGTTTTTCTTAAGGGTCTGGAAACCTTACCAATCCGTATGCGCGCCCACTGTGACAATGCGTTAGAGTTGGCCAGATGGCTGGAGGGGCAGGGCACCGTTGACCGCGTATTCTATGCCGGCTTGCCCGACCATCCCCAGCACGAGCTGGCAAAGCGACAGCAGAGCGGCTTCGGCGGCGTGCTCTCGTTTACCGTAAAGGGCGGAAGGGAACAGGCCTGGAGGTTTATCGACTCCACCCGGATGATCTCCATTACCGCCAATCTCGGCGATGTCAAAACAACCATTACGCATCCGGCCACAACCACCCATGGCCGACTGTCTCCGGAAGACAAGGAGCAGGCGGGCATTACCGAAAACCTGGTACGGATCTCGGTAGGTATTGAAGCTGTTGAGGATCTCAAAACCGACTTGCAGCGCGGATTTGAGGCTCTTGAAAATTACCGTCAGGGAACTGTCTGAGCATTCATGGCTGAGAGCGCAAAAGCAAAAAAATCAGGAGAGCTGACAGACAAGCAGTTGCGATTCCGCCGTTTTCTGGCCCAGGGGGCCCGGGAAGGGGCAGTGATCGCGCTGATTGCACTGTGTATCTATCTGGGTATGGCACTGGTGACTTTCAGCCCTTCTGACCCCGGCTGGGCCAGTATCGGGCATGAAACCAGCGTGCAGAATTATGCCGGTCGCACCGGTGCCTGGCTTGCCAGCCTGCTCCGTGACTTCTTTGGCCATGTGGCCTTCCTGTTCCCGGTAATGATCGCGGCTTACGCGCTGATGCTTATCCAGCGGCGAAATGATCCCATCGACATGCACATGCCATTGTTTCTGGTGAGATTTGGCGGATTTCTGCTGATCCTGTTGTCGGCAACCAGCCTGTTGTCGCTGTACTCGGTGTTCGGGCTGGGGATCAGTTCCGGTGGCGTGCTGGGAGCGGCGGTTTCCGATGCCATGGTGCGTTTCTTCAATCTGCCGGCAACAACGCTTTTGCTGATTGCCATCTTCCTGTTTGCCTTGACGGTCAGTACCGGGCTTTCCTGGTTCTGGTTGATGGATCAGCTGGGCAACTTCACTCTGCGGGTCGCTGACCGCACCAGGAACCTGTTTTCATCCGCCGGCAGTGCGCGGCAGCCTTCGGGTACTCCAGACACGGCAGCGACAGGGCCCGCCAGCAAGCGTGCAGAGCCGCCGGTCGTACGCGACAGGGTTCCGGCAGCGGGCAAAGACAAGCACACTGACGGTGCGTCCTGGTGGCGGCGCCTGCTGCGTCTCGGGCCGCGCAAAGCGAAGGCAAAAGCAGCAGTGCCCCCGAAAGAGCGGCGTGAGCCGGGTCTCGAGGGTGTGCACCCTGTGGATGATGTCGAGCCGGCGCGGCTTGAGAGCTTCAGCTCGCGGGATGACAGCGCGCCGGATTCAGAAGTTCCCGAAAACGGTCGGGATATCCCGGAAGCCGGTCGCAAGAGTGGCAAGAAACCACCGCCTGGCAAGTCCCTGAAGATCTCTCCGTTCAAGCGCGAAGACCAGTCTGCAACAAGCGGGAGTGGCAGCAGCAAACAGGCATCGCTACTGGAGGATATTGAAAGCCCCATTCCTCCCATCTCGCTGCTGGATCCGCCGGAGGAGCGCAAGGAAAAAGGGTATTCCGAAGAGTCACTTGAACATATGTCGCGGCTTCTGGAAGAAAAACTGGCGGACTTCGGCGTTTCTGTGGAAGTGGTCGAGGTTAACCCCGGGCCGGTTATTACCCGCTTTGAAATCAAACCGGCGCCCGGCGTGAAAGTGAGCAAGATCTCCAACCTGGCGAAAGACCTGGCTCGCGCACTGGCGGTTCTCAGTGTTCGCGTGGTCGAGGTGATCCCCGGAAAATCCGTTGTCGGTATCGAAATACCCAACGAAGAACGGGAAATGGTCCGCCTCAGCGAGGTACTGAGTGCCCGGGTGTTCACGGAATCCTCCTCTGCGCTGACCCTGGCGCTGGGGAACGATATCGGCGGCAACCCGATGGTAGCCAATCTTGCCAAGATGCCCCACTTGCTGGTCGCCGGTACCACCGGTTCCGGTAAGTCGGTGGGCGTGAACGCGATGCTGCTGAGTATGCTGTTCAAAGCCACTCCGGAAGAAGTCCGCTTTATCATGGTGGACCCGAAGATGCTGGAGCTGAGCATCTATGACGGTATTCCGCACCTGCTGGCGCCAGTGGTCACGGACA
Organism: Marinobacter orientalis; assembly: GCF_004792665.1. Taxonomy (GTDB): domain Bacteria; phylum Pseudomonadota; class Gammaproteobacteria; order Pseudomonadales; family Oleiphilaceae; genus Marinobacter; species Marinobacter orientalis. Next base: position 137,500 of record NZ_SRZX01000002.1, on the reverse strand, counting down.
TGAAGGACGCCGCCAATGCCCTGCGCTGGTGTGTGGCGGAAATGGAGCGGCGTTACCGGCTGCTGGCAAGCCTGGGCGTCCGTAATCTGGCCGGCTACAACCGCAAGGTGAAGGATGCGGTGGCGGCAGGAGAGCCGCTGCTGGATCCTACCTGGAAGCCGGATCAGTACCTGGCAGATGATGAGCAGGAACGGCCCGAACTTGAGACCCTGCCGTTTATCGTGGTGGTGATTGACGAATTTGCCGACATGATGATGATTGTTGGCAAAAAAGTGGAAGAACTGATTGCGCGGATCGCCCAGAAAGCCCGCGCCGCCGGTATCCATCTTATTCTCGCCACTCAGCGACCCTCGGTTGATGTGATTACCGGCCTGATCAAGGCCAATATTCCCACCCGTATGTCGTTCCAGGTGTCGTCCAAGATTGACTCCCGCACAGTTCTGGATCAGGGCGGTGCGGAGCAGTTGCTGGGCCACGGTGACATGCTTTACCTGCCCCCGGGGTCGGGCTTGCCGGTGCGTGTTCACGGCGCCTTTGTGGACGATGATGAAGTGCACCGGGTGGTCAGTGCCTGGAAAGCCCGTGGTGAGCCGGTTTATGTCGACGATGTTCTCAACGGCGCCGAAGGTGAAAACCTGCCCGGTGTGCCGAGCCTGAGCGAAGGAGGCGGCGACAGTGAGGGGGACGCCCTGTTCGATGAAGCCGTGGCGTTCGTGACCGAAGGCCGGCGTGTTTCGATTTCATCCGTCCAGCGGAAATTCAAGATCGGCTACAACCGGGCAGCAAACCTGGTAGAGGCCATGGAAGCATCCGGTGTGGTCAGCTCCGCCGGGCACAACGGTGCCCGTGAAGTACTGGCACCACCGCCACCAAGAGATTAGGAGTACAGATCAATGAAGAGATCACCAAGGAGTTTGTGGCTGTTATCGATGTTCGCGGCACTGCTCGTGTCTGTTATGCCGGCCCAGGCGGAAAACACGGGTGACGGGCAGAGTGGTTCTGACGCCGCAGCCAAACTGGCTTCGATGCTGGAAAGTTACCAGTCCTTCCAGGCCAGATTCATCCAGATTGTGGTGAATGAAAATGGCAACCGGGTCCAGGAAAGCCGCGGCTCCCTCAAGGCCAAGCGCCCGGGACTCTTCTATTGGGAAACCAGCCAGCCCCATTCCCAGTTCGTGGTCAGCGATGGCGACAAGGTAGAGGTTTACGACCCGGATCTTGAGCAGGTTACCGTTCACAGCCTGGATGAAAAAGTCTCGACAACCCCTGCGTTGCTGCTGAGCGGGGAAGTGGACAACCTTGATGAAACCTACAAGGTATCCATGAGGTCTGTCGGTGACGACACCCGGGAGTTCACTCTCGAGCCCAGGAGCGAGGATTCGCTTTTCATCTCGCTGCGGCTGACCTTTTTCAAGGGTGAGTTGCAGGAAATGCGAATGCAGGATTCCCTGTCCCAGCTGAGTGTACTGAGTTTTGACGAGATCCGGGTCAACGCTGAAGTGAAAGACAGCGCCTTTGTTCTCGACTATCCCGAGGGCGTGGATGTGATCCGGGACGGGGCCTGATGCAGGAGAGCCTGTTCGGGGAACAGCAGGGGTTCCGGCCCCTGGCTGCACGAATGCGTCCGGCAAGCCTTGACGAATACGTCGGTCAGGCACATCTCGTCGGCGAGGGTAAACCGCTGCGCCGGGCGGTGGAGCAGGGGCAGCTCCATTCCATGATCCTCTGGGGGCCTCCGGGCGTTGGCAAGACGACCTTTGCCCGCCTGCTTGCCAACCTCAGCGATCTGAGCTTCGAGACCGTATCCGCTGTTCTGAGCGGCGTAAAGGACATCCGCGCAATTGTGGAGCGGGCGAAAAATCGCAAGCGCGGCGAAGGGCGGGATACCCTGCTGTTCGTTGACGAGGTTCACCGTTTCAATAAAAGCCAGCAGGACGCCTTTCTTCCCCACATCGAGGACGGCACCTTCATTTTCGTGGGGGCCACCACAGAAAACCCTTCGTTTGAGCTCAACAGCGCACTGTTGTCCCGCACCCGGGTCTATGTACTGAAGAACCTGTCGGATGACGATATTCTGGAACTGCTGAAGCGGGCGCTGTCTTCCCCGGAAGGTCTGGGCGGACGTTTCACGGTTGAACAACCCGTGCTCGACCTCATTGCATCGGCGTCGGGGGGAGACGCCAGGCGGGCGCTGAATATCCTTGAAGTGGCAACGGATCTTGCCGAGCCTGATGGCGAAAACAGCGCGAAAATAACCCGTGATCACCTGGAACAGGTCCTCCAGACCAGTCTCAGACGCTTCGACAAGGGCGGCGATGTTTTCTACGACCAGATATCGGCGTTGCACAAGTCGGTGCGGGGCTCGGACCCCGACGGTTCCCTGTACTGGTTGTGCCGTATGCTGGACGGTGGCTGTGATCCCCTTTACGTGGCGCGCCGTCTGGCAAGGATTGCCAGCGAGGACATTGGCAATGCCGATCCCAGGGCGCTGCAGATTGCCATGGATGCCTGGGAGGCACAGGAGCGACTGGGCTCACCGGAAGGTGAACTGGCCCTTGCCCAGGCGGTCACATACCTGGCGCTGGCACCAAAGAGCAATGCCGTTTACAAGGCGTTCAACCAGTGCATGGCTGATATCCGCAATGATCCGGACTACGAAGTGCCTGTCCACCTGCGCAATGCGCCCACCAAGCTGCTTAAATCCATGGGTCATGGCGATGAATACCGTTACGCCCACGATGAGCCTGAAGCGTTTGCTGCCGGCGAATCCTACCTGCCGGAAGCCATCCATCCACGGCGGTACTATGTACCGGTAAACCGTGGCCTGGAAATCAGGCTTGCTGAAAAGCTGGAGCGGCTTGATCAATGGAACCGCAACAGTCCCCGCAAGCGCTACCCGCAAAACTGAAATTGTCCGCCTGACCGTGCCTGCTGTAGCCACAGACATCCTCGCAGGTATAATGCCCAGTCAATCGATAGTTACAGATCTTTATCCACTTACCTTTGAAACGGAAAACTCAGGATAATCATGCTCGATCCCAAACGTGTCCGCACCCAGACTGAAGAGATCGCCCGTCGCCTGGCCATCAAGGGTTTTACCTTTGATAAAGCCGCCTTCGATCAGCTCGAGGAACGCCGCCGTGCAATCCAGGTGAAAACGGAAACCTTGCAGGGCGAGCAGAACCGTCGGTCCAAATCCATTGGCAAAGCCAAGGCAGCCGGTGAAGACATCCAGCCATTGCTGGATGAGGTGGAAGATCTCAAGAAGCAGAAGTCCGAAGCGGAAGATGAACTGCGCGCACTGCAGGAAGAACTGAACGGATTCCTGGCAACCATTCCGAATCTGCCCGATGAAGGCGTGCCCGCCGGTGACAGCGAAGATGACAACGTGGAGGTTCGTCGGTGGGGAACCCCCAGGCATTTTGACTTCGAGCCGAAGGACCACGTTGCCCTCGGCGAGGCTCTCGGAGGGCTGGATTTTGAAACCGCTACCCGGCTTGCCCACTCCCGCTTTGCGGTGATGCGCGGCCCGGTTGCGCGGCTGCACCGGGCGTTGGCCCAGTTCATGCTGAATCTTCACACCGAAGAGCATGGTTACATGGAAGCCTATGTACCCTACCTGGTGAATGCCGAAACTCTCTACGGTACCGGCCAACTGCCGAAGTTCGAGGAAGATCTGTTCCGTATGGACGGCGAGAAGCCGTTATACCTTATTCCCACGGCGGAAGTGCCGGCCACCAACCTGGTCAGCGATACCATTCTGGACGCCAGGGAACTGCCCCTGAAGATGGTCTGCCACACTCCCTGTTTCCGCAGTGAAGCCGGCTCCTACGGCCGTGACACCCGAGGCATGATCCGTCAGCACCAGTTCGACAAGGTAGAGCTGATTCAGGTGGTTCGCCCGGAGCAATCCGAGGCAGCGCTGGAGGCCCTGACAGGCCATGCGGAAAAGGTGCTGCAGCTGCTGGAGCTGCCTTATCGTCTGGTTGATCTGTGTGGTGGTGATATGGGTTTCGCCGCGGCCCGTACTTACGATATCGAGGTGTGGCTGCCGGGCCAGGACAGGTACCGGGAGATCTCCTCCTGCTCCAATACCCGTGATTTCCAGGCTCGGCGCATGCATGCCCGATGGCGTAACCCGGAAACCGGCAAACCGGAGCCGGTTCATACCCTTAACGGGTCCGGCCTTGCGGTCGGCCGTGCACTGATTGCAGTGATGGAGAATTACCAGCAGGAAGACGGCAGCATTCTGGTCCCCGAGGTTCTGAAGCCGTACATGGGAGGCGTAGAAAGAATCCAATGAGTGACAGGTCCGACGATGCACCATGGGAGGCTGTCGGTGCGACGGCCGCACCGGTTCGATACCGCAAGAATCCGGTCACCGGGAACCCCAACAGTTCCGAAGGCGAAGTCGCGCTTGTTGGCGCCGGCCCCGGAGACCCGGAGCTTCTGACCCTGAAGGCCTGGCGCCTGATCCAGTCTGCGGAAGTGGTGTTGTATGACCGCCTGGTATCACCGGAAATCCTGTCGCTCATCCCGGAATCCGCGGAACAGATCCATGTTGGTAAGCAGCGCTCGAACCATACACTGCCCCAGGACCAGATCAATAACCGGCTAGTGGAACTCGCCCGCCAGGGGCTCAGGGTAGTGCGCCTGAAGGGTGGTGACCCTTTTATTTTTGGTCGCGGCGGGGAAGAGCTTGAAACCCTGGCTGCTGCCGGTGTGCGCTTTCAGGTGGTGCCCGGCATTACGGCCGCCTCCGGCTGTGCGGCCTATGCGGGTATCCCGCTAACTCACCGGAATCATGCCCAGTCGGTGCGATTCATAACCGGCCATCTCAAAAATGATACCTGCGACCTGCCGTGGAAAGACTTCGTGCAGAATAACCAGACTCTGGTGTTCTACATGGGGTTGGTGGGGCTGCCCGTCATCTGCCGGCAACTGACTGCCAACGGAATGTCGCCGGATATGCCGGTGGCGCTGGTGTCACGGGGCACCACACCTGAACAGCAGGTTGTGACCGGTGATCTGTCCAGTATTGTCGAGCGGGTAGAGGAAAATGCGGTACCTGCTCCCACTCTGGTCATAATTGGCAGAGTAGTGACCCTCAGGAGCAGGCTGGACTGGCTGGGCGGCTGACTGTCAGCCGCGCCGTTTCGGCAACACGTCCTTGAGCTTGTCGCGCATATCGCGCAGCGCTTTTTCGGTGGTTTCCCAGTCAATGCAGGCGTCAGTCACCGATACGCCATACTTGAGATCAGCCAGGTTTTCCGGGATTGACTGATTGCCCCAGTTCAGATTGCTTTCCACCATCAGACCCTGGATAGACTGGTTGCCCTCCAGAATCTGGTGGGCAATGTCCTGGATGACCAGTGGCTGAATGCCCGGGTCCTTGCTGGAGTTGGCGTGACTGCAGTCCACCATGATGGACGGGCGCAGGCTGGCTTTTTCCAATGCCTGTTCGCAGAGGGCAACACTCACCGAATCGTAGTTGGGCTTGCCACCGCCGCCACGGAGAACCACGTGGCCGTAATTGTTGCCACGGGTGCGGATAATCGCCACCTTGCCCTGCTGGTCGATGCCCAGAAAACTGTGGGGATGGGAAACCGATTTCATGGCGTTGATCGCCACATCCAGGCTACCGTCGGTCCCGTTCTTGAAGCCGATGGCCATGGACAGGCCGCTGCTCATCTCCCGGTGCGTCTGGGACTCGGTGGTACGGGCACCGATGGCGGACCAGGAAATTGTGTCCTGGAGATACTGCGGGGAAATGGGGTCAAGGGCTTCAGTGGCTGTCGGCAGGCCGAGTTCGGAAATATCCAGCAGCAGGCGGCGGCCAATATGAAGGCCCTGCTCGATATCGAAGGTATCGTTCAGGTGTGGATCATTGATCAGGCCTTTCCAGCCCACGGTGGTACGGGGCTTCTCGAAATACACCCGCATCACAATCAGCAGGGTATCGCTGACTTCGTCGGCCAGTTTCCGGAGCTTGGCGGCGTATTCACGGGCTGCCTCTACATCGTGAATGGAGCAGGGGCCTACCACCACAAACAGACGGTGATCCTTGCCATCCATGATGTCATAAATGGCCTGGCGGCCTTTTTCCACGGTTTCCGCTGCCTTGCCGGAAAGCGGCATCTCCTGCTTAAGCGCTTCAGGGGTTATCAATGGTTCCTGACTCGCCACATTCAGATTCTCTAGTTTGGTGCCCGACATGCTGTTGTTATCCCCGTCGCATAAACATGACTGGCCGGTGTTTAGTTGCAGTAAACCCCGGCGAGTTGGTTATACTGCGTCATTTGATGAACCTTTTCAACGCTTCTGACGCGGGGAACGGATGCAGCAGAGCACGCAGAACAAGGGGGAGGTCCGGGCCCGAAAGCGAGTTGCAGAAAAGATGGCCGACGTGCTCTCAGGCATTCGCGTACCCGATCTTCCTTACCCCGCCAGGCAGCTGTCACCGGACGCTGTCAGCGACTGGCGACCGCTGCTGCTATCTTGCTGGACCGAGCAGAGAGATGAGCCCGTCACCCGTGTGATCCGCTCTGTTTCCCTGACCTGGTCCGTAAGGCAGATCAACGCCGCCTATGTTGCCGACCGCATTATGGGTGTTTTCCTCAAAACCAGTGGCCTGCACCCTGAACTGGCCCGTCGCATCGCACGCCTGCGGTTCTTTTTTGCCTGGCGCATGAACCTTGATGGTGCCGGGGCACTTCCTGAAACGCTGATTGAATGGCTGGATGGTCTGCAGGACTGTCGTGGCTGGAGCGCCTCTGGTGGCCGCTCGGCCAGGGTTACTCTGGACCAGCTGGACGCGCTGGTTATCGCGGTTTCCGGCAGTTTCAATTCAGGTGACATTGAACAGGTACTGGAATTCTGCCGCCATTGGCAGGACGACGCTGCCAGGCGCGAACAGCAGAACGACCGTTTGCGTGACCGCCTGCTTGAAACCGAGCAGGGTGCTGCCAGACAACGGCGTGCGGAACACACAGCCCGTGCCCTGGTAGGACGGGCCCTGCAGAATCGTGAACTGCCACAGGCAGTGGTCGGTTTCATTTTTGATCACTGGTTCAGGCTGCTGAAACAGATTATCCGGGAAGAAGGAACCGGGGGTGAAAACTGGCGCCATGCCGGCAAACTTCTGGAATGGCTGGTGTGGGTTGGCGATCCGGGCCTTTCGGATCAGGATCGCAACCGGCTCTACACCGTCGGTGAGCAGATTGGTGACCGCATAACCGATGTCTGGAACCGTGTGTACAGGAAACCGTTGGAAGAAAAAGCCCTGGAGGGCGTTCAGTCGGTAATGATAGCCCGCCTTCGGGGAGAGACGCCCGACCTGGTGCCGGCATTGCCCGGGGATGATCGCTTCTCCTGGGATGCTTCATGGCTCACCTTTACTGCGCCCCCTGAAGAAGAGGTTTCGCCCCTGAAGGGCAAATGGTTCGTGGAAGGTGAGGGCACCAGTGAGCAGCGGCGGTTCTTTTTTGCGCTGTTACCGGAGACACGTGAAGTGCTCTGGACCAACGGCGCGGGTGTCAAACTCGGGCTGCTGCCCTGGCCGCGATTTGTCAGCGCGCTAGAAGGTGGCGCATTGCGCCCTTTGCCACCGCTTAAACCCTTCGGAGAGGTGTTGACGGAGACTATTACCTCCCTCTCGGTAGTGCTGGACCGTCAGAAGCTTCAGCGCAGCCAGGCGGCCAAAGAAGCAAAAGCCAGGGCTGAGACATTGCGACGGGAAAAGGCAGAAGTGGAACGGCGCCGGCAGGAAGAGGAGACCGCAAGACGGGAAGAACTTGCGCGCCGCGAGGAAGCAGCGGCTGTCCGGCGTCTGGCGGATGAAGAAGCGGAACAGGACCGGTTGTTGCGCGAAAAAGAAGCCGCGGCGCGGGAGCTTGTCGACGGTATCAAACCTGGTGGCTGGATTGTGGAAGAAAGCCGCAGCGAGGATCAGGCCCCGCTTCGCCTGAAACTGGCGGTGAGAATCAACGCCTCAAAGAAACTGGTATTTGTCGACCGCCTGGGGCTTAACCGCCGTGAATTCCTGGTGGACAAACTGGTGGATGAGATCGTTGCCGGCCGTATTCGCGTGCTGGGCATATCCGCACAATTCGACGATACCCTGTCCAGGGTTGTAGGACGCATCCGGGTAGGCCGGAACTGACCCCGGACCGGCGCTTGAGGTGGAAGCTCATGAGCGATATTGATTACAGCTTTGGTGACCGTGACGATTCTCCAGCGTCCGGGGATAACCGCTCCGAATACCGGCTGACAGCAAGGGCAAAGGTAACGCTGGAGCTGGAGTCGTCAGTTCCGGACGACGCCGGTGAGAGCATCGAACGCCTGCTCGTCTCGCAAACCAGCGATCTGTCTGCAACGGGAATCCGGCTTGTCAGCTCTGAACCATTAACAAGGCAGGCAATATTGTCCGCCCTGGTGAGCCTGGAAGAGGTCTCCGAACCGTTCCGCTTAATCGTGGAAGTGGTGTGGTGTCGCCCGGACGATGCCGGGGGCTGGCTGGTGGGCCTTCAGATCCTGGCGTCGGACGATACCGCGTACCTGGAATGGGTGGAAGCGATTGCCAGGGCAATGTCGGAGGGTTAACGACGATTTCCGGTGGGGGAGGCCCCACCGGGAATCTGCGAGCGCTGTCAGTCTTCCAGTTCGCCCATGCCGGTAATGTTGAAGCCGGCGTCTACGTACATGATCTCACCGGTAATACCACTGGCCATATCGGAACACATGAAGGCGGCGGCATTACCGACTTCATCAGTAGTCACGTTGCGGCGCAGAGGTGCCCTGCGGGCGTTCTCCGCAAGCATTTTGCGGAAGCTTTTGATGCCGGAGGCTGCCAGAGTCCTGATGGGCCCCGCGGAAATGGCGTTAACCCGAATGCCATCACGCCCCAGACTGCCGGCCATGTAGCGCACGTTGGCTTCCAGGGAAGCCTTGGCAAGCCCCATCACGTTGTAGTTCTGCAATACTTTTTCCGCGCCGAGATAGCTAAGGGTCAACAGAGAGCTGTTTTCGTGCAGCATCTTGCGGCCGGCCTTCGCCAGGGCAACGAAGCTGTACGAGCTGATGTCGTGGGCGATGCGGAAGCCTTCGCGGGTGGTAACGTCAACATAATTGCCGTCCAGCTCGTTCGCGGGTGCGTAACCAACAGAATGGACGATGACATCGATATCATCCCAGTGCTTTCCCAGCTCGGTGAATACGGCCTCGATTTCGTCATCGCTGGCGACATCGCAGGGAAAGATCAGAGAGCTGCCCCAGCCCCCGGCAAATGTTTCCACCCGGGACTTGAGCTTCTCATTCTGGTAGGTGAAAGCCAGTTCGGCGCCCTCTCTGGCAAAGGCTTCTGCAATGCCATAGGCAATGGAATGCTTGCTTGCAACGCCGACAATCAGTGCTTTCTTGCCACTGAGTAATCCCATAACGATTCTCCCCTGTGTTTCAGTTTAAGGCATTATCCATGAACCGCAGCGGTGCGGGTAACGCTCAATTGGTCGTAGTGCCCGGCCCGGGTTATCGGGTCATGTTAGCGGGCGTAAAAGAGCGCCGCTCCAAGCAGTTCACGGGTGTACTCGTGTTGTGGTGTGCTGAAAATTCCGGATGCTTCTCCATATTCCACCACGCGGCCGTTTTTGAGCACCAGCAGTTTGTGGCTGAGCGCCCTGACAACGGCCAGATCGTGGCTGATAAACACATAGCTTAGACCATATTTGTCCTGCAGTTCCCGCAGCAGGGTAATCACCTGCTTCTGAACCGTGCGATCAAGGGCCGAGGTGGGCTCATCCAGAATGATCAGTTCCGGCTGCAGGACCAGGGCCCGGGCAATGGCAATCCGCTGCCGTTGACCGCCGGAAAACTCATGGGGATAACGGTGCCGGGCCTCGGGATCCAGACCGACGTCGTTCAGTGCCCGGATGACTTTGCTGTCCTGTTCCTCGGCACTTGCCGGTGTGTGTATCTCCAGACCCTCCCGCACAATTTCGGCAACCGACATCCGCGGGCTGAGACTGCCAAAGGGGTCCTGGAAGACGATCTGGATGCGTTTGCGCCAGGGGCGGAACGCTTTCTGGTCCAGTTGCGATAATTCGTTTCCGGTCAGCCGTATGCTACCGGTGCTGCCGGTCAGTTTCAGCAGCGCGTGGCCGATGGTGGTTTTGCCGCTGCCGCTTTCCCCAACGATGCCAAGTGTCTCGCCCTGGTTGAGGGAAAAACTGACCTTGTCAACGGCCTGAAACCAGACTTTGGGTTTGCCCAGCAGGCTCTTGCGGATAATAAAGCGGACATCCAGATCATCGACATCCAGCAGCGGCTTGTTGTTGACCATGGCACCGGAAGGCGAGGCCGGCGGTTCCGCATCAAGCAGGCGACGGGTGTAGGGATGCTGAGGCTCCTCAAACAGGGTGGTAGTTGCCGCCTCCTCCACCAACAGGCCCCGCTCCATGACCACCACATGGTCCGCGTAGCGACGAACGATGGACAGGTCATGGGTAATCAACAGGATGGCCATGCCCAGCTTGTGCTGAAGCTCCTTGAGCAACTCCAGTACCTGTTTCTGCACGGTGACATCCAGAGCGGTTGTCGGCTCATCGGCAATCAGCAGGTCAGGTTCATTGGCCAGGGCCATGGCGATCATCACCCGTTGCTTCTGGCCTCCGGATAGCTGGTGAGGGTAGCTTTTCAGGCGCTCTTCCGGTGCCGGAATGCCGACCAGCTCCAGCAGTTCGATGCAGCGGGCCCGTGCCTGAGAGCCGCGCATACCCTTGTGCAGGGCCAGGGTTTCGCTGATCTGTTTCTCAACCGTATGCAGCGGATTGAGGGATGTCATCGGCTCCTGGAAGATCATGCTGATCTGGCTGCCGCGAATCTGCCGCAGCCGCTTCTGGTTAGCTTTCAGCATATCTTCGCCCTGGAACAGGATTTCGCCGGTCGGGTAGCTGGCGTGACGCTCGTCAAGCAGGCGCAGAATGGACAGGGCCGATACCGATTTTCCGGATCCGCTTTCGCCAACCAGCGCCACCGTTTCTCCGCGGCCAATCCTGAGGGACAGCTGCTGGACAGCCTGAATAGTGGCGTCAAACGAGATGGACAGATCTTTGATTTCCAGCAGCTGCGACATATCAGTTCTTTCTCGGGTCGAAGGCATCACGCACCGCTTCGCCGACAAAAACCAGCAGCGTCAGCATGACCGACAGGGAAACGAATGCCGAGATGCCAAGCCAGGGCGCATGGAGGTTGGACTTGCCCTGGGCAATCAGCTCACCGAGGGAGGGAGAGCCCGAGGGCAGGCCGAAACCCAGGAAGTCCAGGGAGGTCAGGCCGGTGATGGCACCGGTCAGTATGAACGGCAGAAAGGTCAGGGTCGCCACCATGGCGTTGGGCAGAATATGCCGGAACATGATCTTGCGATTGCCCAGCCCCAGGGCCCTGGCGGCTTTGACGTATTCAAAATTGCGGGCGCGGAGAAATTCCGCCCGCACCACATCCACCAGCCCCATCCAGCTGAACAGCAGCATGATACCCAGCAGCCACCAGAAGTTCGGCTGCACGATACTGGAGAGGATGATGAGCAGATACAGCACCGGAAGCCCGGACCATACTTCGATGAATCGCTGCCCGATCAGGTCAATCTTGCCGCCGTAGAAGCCCTGGATAGCACCCACGATGACGCCGACAATGCAACTGAGTATGGTGAGAATAAGCCCGAACAGGACCGAAATCCGGAATCCGTAGATGACCCTGGCGGCAACGTCACGGCCCTGGTCGTCGGTGCCTAACCAGTTCTCGGCACTTGGAGGTGCCGGAGAGGGAACCTCGAGGTTGTAGTTGGTTGTGTTGTAGCTGAAGCGTATCGGCGGCCAGATCATCCATCCGTTGGCTTCGATCTCATCGGCAATAAAAGAATCCCGGTAGTCTGCTTCTGTGGGCAGAAAACCGCCGAAGGTTTCCTCGGGCACGCTTTCCACCACCGGAAAATAGAGATCCCCCTTGTAGTAAGCGACCAGCGGCGCGTCGTTGGCGATGACCTCGGCAATCAGGGAAAGCCCGAAAAGGATCAGGAATATCCACAGCGACCAGAAGCCACGACGGTTTTTGCGGAAGTTGGCGAGCCGGCGCTGTTGGATCGGGGTCAGCTTTACCACGCTCATGACCCCTCCCGGCTTTCAAAATCAATGCGGGGATCAACCAGAACGTAAGTGATATCGCTGATCAGCTTCAGCACCAGCCCCATGAGCGTGAAGATAAAGAGCGTGCCGAAGATCACCGGGTAATCCCGGTTAAGGGCGGCCTCAAAGCCGAGCAGCCCGAGCCCGTCCAGAGAAAAGATCACTTCAATCAGCAGCGAACCGGTAAAGAACAGCGAAACCAGCACGCCCGGAAGGCTGGCGATAACAATCAGCATGGCGTTGCGGAATACATGTCCGTAAAGTACCTGTTTCTCTTCCAGGCCCTTGGCTCTTGCCGTCACCACGTATTGCTTGCTGATTTCATCAAGAAAAGAGTTCTTGGTCAGCAGGGTGAGGGTAGCGAAACCGCCGATCACGTTGGCGGTCACCGGCAGCGCCAGGTGCCAGAAATAATCACCGATTTTCTGATACCAGTTCAGTTCGTCGAAGTTGGACGACGTTAGCCCCCGCAGCGGAAACCAGTCCAGGTAACTGCCACCGGCAAACAGGACGATCAGCAGTATTGCAAACAGGAAGCCGGGAATCGCGTAGCCCACGACAATGACGGAACTGCTCCAGACGTCGAAGCGGGAGCCATCGGTAACCGCCTTGCGGACACCGAGTGGAATGGAAATCAGATAGATAATCAGGGTGGACCACAGGCCCAGTGATATCGACACCGGCATCTTGTCCAGTATCAACTCGATCACCGAGCGGTCGCGGAAGAACGAGTCTCCGAAATCAAAGGTGGCGTAATCGCCCAGCATTTTCAGGAAACGCTCGTGGGGTGGCTTATCGAAGCCGTACATGACTTCAATTTCACGGAGTAGTTCTTCCGGCAGGCCACGGGAGCCGCGGCTGTCGCCGCTGGAAGAACTGACTTCGCCGCCGGAACCACCGCCACTGGCCCTGGCGAGGGCGCCGCCACCATGCCCTTCGGTCTCGGCAATCAGCTGTTCGACCGGGCCACCCGGGGCGGCCTGAACAATAACGAAATTAAGCAGCATGATCCCCAGCAGGGTGGGGATGATTAGCGCCAGGCGCCTGAGGATATAACTGCCCATTCAGCGGAGCTCCGTCAGAGATATTTCAGAGATCTGCGTCATTGGTCAGTGCTTTTTACCCACCAGTTGTCAATATCAACGCCGTTTTTGGGTACAGCGTCCGGGCGCTGCAGAAAGGACCAGTAGGCGATGCGATCCTTGGGCAGGTACCAGTTCGGGACCACGTAATGCCCGTGGAGCAGAACCCGGTCCAGGGCGCGCACCCGATGTACCAGCTCCTCACGGCTCGGGGCCTGTATCACCATGTTGACGAGTTCATCCACCACCGGGCTATCCACGCCCATGTAGTTTCGTGAACCTTTTACATCAACAGTGGACGAATGCCAGTATTCCCGTTGTTCATTGCCCGGAGAGTCCGACTGCCCGATGCTCTGGACCGTCATATCGTAATCGAATTCGCGAATCCGCTGAATATACTGGTTGGTATCCACCAGACGGACCGAAACATCAATGCCCAGCCGCGCCAGGTTGTTCTTGAACGGCAGTACCACCCGCTCGAATGTCTTCTGGTAGATCAGGATCTCGAACGCCAGCGGGTCACCGCTTTCGCTGTGCACCATGGCGCCGTCCACTACCTTGTACCCTGCTTCCCTTAACATGGTCAGGGCGGTGCGTAGATTCTCACGCAAGCCACCTTCACCCGCTGTCGACGGCGGCTGATATTCTTCCGAGAAAACATCCCCGGATAGCTGGTCGCGGTAGGGCTCCAGAATCTCCAGTTCCCGCCCTTCGGGAAGGCCGGAGGAAGCCAGTTCACTGTTTTCGAAATAACTGCCGGTGCGCGTGTACTGGCCATAGAACAGGTTTTTGTTGGCCCACTCGAAATCAAAGGCGTAAGCAAGTGCTTCGCGCACCTTCGGATTGCTGAATACCTCGCGGCGGGTGTTCATGGCGAACGCCTGCATGCCGGCGGGGCGGCTATGCTCAACCGCCTCGGTTTTTGCCTTGCCCGACTCGAACTGGTCGCCGGTGTAAGCGGTTGCCCAGTTTTTGGCGGAGGATTCGATCCGGAAGTCAAAGTTGCCGGCACGGAACGACTCCAGCGCGACGGTGTCATCCGAGTAATAGTCGTATCGGATTTCATCGAAATTGAACCTGCCTTTGCGAACGCCAAGATCCTGTGCCCAATAATCCTTTACGCGCTCGAACGTGATAGAGCGGCCTGCCTCAAAATCTTCGATTCGATAGGGGCCACTGCCTACTGGTGGGGTCAGGCCATTGTCTCCGAACTCACGATCCTCCCAGTAGTGGCCAGGAAGGACGGGAAGCTGACCAAGGATAAGGGGCAGTTCCCGATTGTTGGTCTCGCCGAAATCGAAACGGATCCGTCGTTCACCCTCGATGGTCACCCCTGCCACATCCGCATAATAGTTGCGGTAGAAAGGATGGCCCTGGGTGGTCAGAACGTCGAAAGAGAATTTGACGTCTTCGGCGGTAATCGGCTCACCGTCCTGGAACCGCGCCTCCTCGCGCAGATTGAATACTACGTAACTCCGGTCATCGGGGGTCTCGATGGATTCGGCGATCAGACCATAGGTAGAGAAGGGCTCGTCTGCGGACGCTTCCATCAAGGTGTCGTAGAGATAGGTGTTGATGCCAGCCGCAGCCACGCCACGAATCACAAAAGGGTTGAAGGAATCGAAGCCGTTGGCCACTACCGCCATTCCCAGGGCGCCACCCTTGGGTGCCCCCGGATTGACATAGTCAAAGTGGGCAAAGCCTTCGGGGTATTGGGGCTCCCCGTGCATCGCAATGCCGTGCTTCGCTGGCGTCTCCGCGGAGATGGCATGCCATGGCAGGAGAGCCATGGCGACAAAAGTAAAAGCACTGATCAGGGGTGAGGCTTTCCGTGTTCTTGTCATAGATCTCGCACGTTTCCGGTTCAGGCTCAGGGGCTGTTTCTTATGTCGACATAGAGTACCAGACTTTGACCGGGCTGAAGATAACGGGAGGTATTGAGGTCATTCCAGCTTGCGATATCCCCTACATTCACTGCAAAGCGGTTGGCAATGACGGACAGGGAATCTCCCTTGCGGACCTGATAACCCACCTTGCGCACCATGCCCTTGGCCCGGTCGTTACTGGCCAGCATCGTGGGTTGCCTGGATTCTGACCAGATAACAAGTTTTTTCCCGGGGATCAGCGGGTCACCCGGTGCCATCCCGTTCCAGGCTGCCACTTGCCGGACAGACACCCGGTGTTCGCGGGCAATATCCCAGAAGGTATCGCCTGAGCGGACGGTGTAGTCTACACGGGTGCCGTTGCTGTTCTTGCCGCTGTTCTGCTGCTTTCTGGCCAGCCGCTCGCTGGCGCTGAGGGCATAGGTGCCTGACTGTTTGGCCGCTGAGGGGATCATCAGGCGTTGGCCAATGCGGATAATGTGGCTGTCCAGATTGTTGACCTGGCGGATGACCGCTGATGTCGTGCCATGCCGTTGTGCAATGGTGCTGATCGTGTCGCCGGAGGCCACCTTGTAATTACGCCAGGACACCCGTTCGCCGGGGTCAATGCTTTGCAGGGCTGTGATAAAGGTTTCAGCTTTTTCCCGCGGCACCAGCAGTCGATGGGGGCCATCGGGTGACGTCGCCCAGCGATTGAAAGAGGGGTTCAGCAGGTAAATTTCATCTATGTCCACGTCTGCCAGTTCAGCGGCCTGGGCAAGATCCAGCTGGGAACCGGTGTTCACGATCTCAAAATACGGCTCATCCTCCAGTGCCGGCAACTCGATGCCATACTTTTCCGGCTGGTCAAAGATCTTTGCCAGCGCGATCAGTTTGGGCACGTAATGGCGGGTTTCCCTGGGCAGATCCAGGGACCAGAAGTCCGTCGGTGCATTCTTGTTCCGATTGCGCCGCATTGCGCTGGACACCGTGCCACCACCACTGTTGTAGGCGGCCAGCGCCAGCATGTAGTCACCGTTAAAACGGGTCGCCAGTCTGTCGAGATAAGTGAGCGCCGCATCCGTGGCTGCAATGACATCACGGCGGTCGTCGTGCCACCAGCTTTGGGTCAGCCCGAAATACTTGCCGGTTGAAGGAATGAATTGCCAGAGCCCGGCTGCACGACCATGGGAGTAGGCAAAGGGGTCGAATGCACTTTCCACAACAGGAAGCAGGGCCAGCTCTGTAGGCAGGCCGCGTTTCTCGGTTTCTGTAACAATGTAGTGCAGGTAACGGCCGCCGCGGTCGACCACGCGGTCAATGTACTGTGGGTGCTTCCTGTACCAGTTCAGTTGCGCCTGGACCCTGGGATCGCTGGCATCGTGATCCAGCGTAAAGCCACTTCTCAGGCGATGCCACAGATCGGGCGTGGAAGCTTCCGCTTCTGCGGCCTGTTGCTCCGGCGCGTCCAGCTTGTTTCTGGCATCTTCCGCGGTCTTTTTCAGGGAAGGCTCAATGGCATCATCCAGTCTGGTGCGGGAGGCCCGACCGGCAGGTTCACCATCCGGTGAGGATTCGATGGCCTCTTTCAGATCATCGTCGCCGGCGGCCACGGTCAGTTTCTCGGAGGCCAGTACATCGCCGGAGGTATCGTTTCCGAACCGGTCAAGAACACTGCAGCCACTGGCAAGTGCGCCGATAAGAACAAGAGTGGAAAATCGCGAGACCGTCATAGAACTGCTTCCAGGTGGCTGGACCGAGCCGGGCTGAACTGTCTTAAAACCCGGCATATTTAATGGGTTATGGCACAAATGTTACACGGATTCTATTGGAACGCTTTTCAAAGGGTCAACAAGACTCACGTTACGGCATTGATAGAAATTGTTACCCGCCCCTAGAATGTGTCCTTTGCATGCCTGGTTGCTGCAAAAACGTCGTCATCTGATTTGACCGCTTTCTGCGAGTGCCGTTTTGCGGCTTCGATCACCGCGTTGTCGTCCCAGCGCAGAAAAGGATTCAAGCGCTTTTCGTCACCAAGGATTGACGGAACTGTCGGTTTGCCATCTTCGCGACGCTTCTGGCAGTGGGCTTCAAACTCCTTTAGTGGTCCGTCATCCGGCAGCCAGTGGCGGGCAAACTTCAGGTTGGCCAGAGTGTACTCGTGCGCGCAGTAGACAGCGGTGTCGTCCGGCAGGCTGCGCAGGTTTTCCAGGGACTGTTTCATCTGTGCCGGTGAACCTTCAAACAGCCGTCCGCAACCACAGACGAACAGAGTGTCGCCACAGAACAGGACGGGGCGATTGTTGACATGGTCATCTGTGTAATAGGCGATATGATCCAGGGTATGGCCAGGAACACCAAGCACCGCAAACTCGAGATTCTGCCAGACGACTTCGTCCCCGGGGTGTACCTCGCTTTTGGCACCCTTGAAGGGGGAATTGGCCGGGCCGATAATCCGGCAGTCGGAAACCGTTGCTGCCAGTTTATCGACACCACCGACATGGTCCGGGTGGTGGTGTGTTACCAGAATTGTGTCCAGCTCCAGCCCGTGGTCCGCCAGAAATTCAATGACAGGCTCCGCCTGGCCGGGATCCACTATCAGCGCCTTGTGATCTTCACTGTTGGACAGGCACCAGATGTAGTTATCATTGAACGCTGGAATAGCATTGATGGTCAGCATAGGCTCCCCACATGTGCATGACGAATGTGACTGTTATCATAGAGCATTAATCCCGGCGTCCCAACATCGAGGCCGCAATGAACGCGCAATGACGCGCAATGAAAAGGGAACGCAGCAATGAGCCCGACCGGTGAAGTGGACTACTCTGCCCGACATGACAGCTTCGAGAGCTGGTTCCGCACCCCCCTCGGTCAGGCCCTGTTTGCGGATCAGAGAGCCTGTGTTGAGCATCATGCCAGCAAGCTCTCCGGCGCCAGGCAGTTGCAGGTGGGCCTCAGTCACCGCTTTCCTCTGGCAACCGCAACCGATTTTGCCCAGCGCATCCTGACCACACCCACCTGGAATCCTGAGATCCCGGATGGTGTGGCGGTGTGCGACGCCGACGAATTGCCTTTCCCCGGCGACTCGATCGACCTGGTGATTCTGCATCATACCGCTGATTTTTCTCCCCACCCGCACCAGGCCCTGCGGGAAGCATCCCGGGTGCTTCGGGGGGAAGGGGTAGTGCTGCTGCTCGGGTTCAATCCGTTCAGCCTCTGGGGCTTGAGGAAGTTGATTTCCAGGCATAATGGCGGCCCCTGGGGAGGACGCTTCATGTTCAAACGCCGAATGGAAGACTGGCTTCGATTGCTCGATTTTACGGTGGAGTCAACGGGCTCTTCCTTTTTCCAGGTGCCGCTTCAGGGGGCGGTGCTGAATGACCGGGCAGGCATGATGGAGCGCCTTTGTGGCAACCGGCTCCTACCGGTTGGTGCCTATTACTGTATCCTTGCCAAAAAGCGGGTTTACTCCGGGATTCGCCGCAAGCCGGTCTGGCAAAACAGCAAGGTGATTTCGCTGCCGGGCAGGGGCACCGTTGGAGCATCGCGTATTCATCCCGGCAAAGGCCGGAGCGGCAACCGTGCCGTGCTCAATCATAAACATGTCGAGGAATGCTGATGACCGGTAAGGTTGTTCTCTACACCGATGGCGCCTGCAAGGGAAACCCGGGGCCGGGAGGCTGGGGTGTAGTGCTGAACTATGGCAATGCCAGCAAAAAGATGCACGGGGGTGAAGGTAATACCACCAACAACAGAATGGAGTTGATGGCAGCGATACGAGGCCTGGAAGCATTAAAGCGGCCATGTGAAGTGGAACTGTACACCGACTCACAGTATGTCCGGAAAGGCATCACTGAATGGATGCATGGCTGGAAACGGAACGGCTGGAAAACATCAGCAAAAAAACCGGTCAAGAATGAAGATCTCTGGCGGGAACTGGATAATGAAGTGGCACGACACAAGGTAAACTGGCACTGGGTGAAGGGACACTCCGGAAATCCGGGCAATGAACTGGCGGACCAGCTTGCCAACCTTGGTGTGGAAGAACTGTCGAACGCGTAACAAACGGGGCTGAGATGAGACAGATTGTACTGGATACAGAAACAACCGGTATTGACCCGGCAGAGGGGCACCGGATTATTGAAATAGGGTGCGTTGAACTGATGGAGCGCCAGACCACCGGGCGCCACTATCACGTATATGTCAATCCGGGCAGGGAAGTGGAAGCCGAAGCAATAACCGTCCACGGAATAACCAACGAGTTTCTCGCCGATAAACCCCGGTTTGCAGACATCGCCGACGAGTTCTTCGACTTTATCCAAGGTGCTGAACTTGTCATTCACAACGCCGCGTTCGATATCGGCTTTATGGATTCGGAGTTTGGTCGCCTGAAGCCGGTTCGCAAGACGGCTGATCATTGCGGCGTAGTGGATTCCCTTGCCATTGCGCGCAAAAAACATCCGGGGCAGAAAAACAGCCTGGATGCACTGTGCAAACGTTATGGCGTCGACAATAGCAGCCGGGATCTCCACGGTGCCTTGCTGGATGCCGAGATTCTGGCCGAAGTCTATCTGCTGCTGACGGGCGGGCAGACAGCGTTATCGCTGGATGCCGGCAGCGACGAAGCCGGAGGTCAGGCTGGTATCCGGCGCCTGGCAGCGGACCGCAAGCCTCTTGCCGTCGTCCGTGCCAGTAATGAGGAAGCCACCGCCCATGAAGAGTTCATGGCACTGCTTGCCAAAAAGGCGGGTAAAACTGTCTGGGACAGGCTGGCAACAGAAGAGTGATCAACTCCCCCACAAAATGACTGCCCGGCAATGAGAACTGTGCCGGGTTGTACTTTTTGTTACATTCCCGCTTTCTTGAGCTACTTGAGTTTTGTGTTATAAGTAATGGTAAGTCCGCGAGTTTTCGTGGACTTTTATTTTAGCCGGGAAGGGTAAATCCGGCTCATAAAAAGGGCCCCGAAAAAACCGACAGGGTCACACTCCAAGAACTGGGCGCGGTAGTTTCCGCATAATTTACAGGAAGCGTTTATGGTTCAATCGTCTCTGGCGACGAAGTCACAGTCATTTGATCTGGTCAAGAGTGAGATTGAACAGACCATAAGGCAGGCAGAATCCAGTCTGGAACGCTTCCAGGAAAATCGCGAGAGCGGTGAGGATCTGCAGAACTGTGTGGATTTTCTGAACCAGCTCCGTGGCATTTTCATTCTTGTTGAGTTGCGTGCAGGTACACTGCTCTGTCAGGAAGCAGTCAGCCTGGCGAACGACGTCCCCGTTGGCGCCAATGACGACAAGAACATACTCCTTACTACGCTCAACAGTGCTCTGTTCATACTCCGCCGCTATGTAGAGTATTACCATCAGCAGCGGGCGGATCACCCCGAGCTCCTGCTGCCGGTCATTAATGACCTGCGTGAGGCCAGGAAGGAAACGCCCTATCCGGAATCCTGTTTCTTTGATGTGGAAGTGAAAGAGCAGCCGGATTTCTGCGCCGGGCTTTCCGTGCCATCGTTTGAGGGCAACGAAGCCGACTACGAAATCCTGGCCAGGCGCATGCGCCTGACCTTCCAGGTCGCGCTGCTGGGTATACTTCGCGAAAAGAACGAAGTGGTCAGTAAAAAGCTGTTCGGCCGCGCTGCGCGCGGTTTCGCGCGTCTTTGCCAGGGGCAGCCAATGGCGCAGATGTGGTGCCTGGTGGGCATCGTGGCTGACACCATGCTTGACCGCGCCATGGGGTTTGGAAAAGCCCGCAAGCGCATGTTCATGCGAATAGAAAAGTATTCCCGGGACGTTGTGTATATAGGAAAGGTGGCTACAGCTAAAGAGGCGCCCGATTCCCTGATCAGAGATCTGGTTTACCTGTTGTACCGCAGTGGCTCGGCAAATCCGGAGGTTACCTCTGTTCTGTCGGCATTCGGTCTTGCGCCGGCGGAATTTCCGGACTCCATGCTTGAAGCCCATGCCCGCCGGTTATATGGCCCCGGTTCCGATGTACTGGAATCCCTGTCCAATGCATTGCAGGACGAGCTGAATCAGCTCAAGGACAGGCTGGATATTGTAGAGCGCGGCATAGAGCCGGATCTGGCTGAACTGTCCGCCATTGCTGAGGCCCTCGAACGCATGGCGAATACCCTGGTAATGCTGGACCTGAACCAGCTTGCAACCATGGCCCGCGCAGAAGCAGCGAAACTGCGGACCTGGGAGGAAGAGGAGCGGTTGCCGGCAGGCGACGAGCTCTACAAGCTGGCCGACTCTGTGCTCGGAATCGAAGATGCCGTGATGCAGATTGTTACCCGCGGCATCACCGCCGAAACCGACGCGCTGGCGGGCGGGCAGGGAAACCGGGAAGAGTCCCCCTATCTGAGGGAAGCCATGTTCGTGGTGGCCGATGAGGCCAGAAGCGCGCTGACCCTGGCAAAACGGGCGATTACAGCGTTTATTGAATCCGACTATGACAAGCTCCACCTGGCCAATCTGCCGGGCACTCTGCACAGTATCTGGGGCGGCTTACATATGCTTGATGATTCAGGCGCCGCGTCTGTACTCGAGCGGGTAGCCGGCTCTATCCAGGAACGTCTGCTGGACGCCAGGGAGGCACCGCCGCGCCAAGTGCTGGAAGCTCTGGCGGACGCCCTGACGTCCCTGGAGTATTATATCGAGAGCATCGGTAAACGGGAGGAGCGTAACTCCGATCTGTTGCGGCTGGCAGAATCGTCCCTGGATGATGTAGGCCTCTGAGACAGACTGCCTGGCACCTGACACACAAAAACCCTGCACTGGCAGGGTTTTTTATGCCTGAATCCAGAAGAGCGGATCAACCCATGTTGAACAGTTCACCCAGTTTGGTTGCCAGCATCATATCGCCTTCGGCCCGTAGCTGACCGGCCATGAATGCCTGCATGCCGTCGGTTTCGCCTGACACGATGCCCTTAAGGGTTTCGGAGTCCATGATCAGGGTGACAGAGGGGTCATCATGGGCGCCTTCGACCGCTTTGCAGGTGCCATCCTTGATAATCACGTGATAGGTCTTGTCGTCTTCGATATCGAACTGGAATACCAGGTCCAGCCCTTCAGCGGCGTCTGCGTTGAAATTCTGTTCGAGCTTTTCAAATACCTGAGCTACAGACATTATTTTACCCTTATTGGTGTTTGTCTTGGCGTATTGACGGCGGGCAAGCCGACGTAGCTTTCGACTTTAGGGTGAGACAATAACGGTGTCAAGCTCGATCGAACGCTTGTTTTAATTTTCTTTATTATGGGGATGGGTTGTACCTCAGGGCGCCTCGGTTACAATCGAGCGCTCAAGAATAATCCTGGAGAAGCAACTTGGAATTTCTGACAGAGTTCGGTTTGTTTATTGCGAAAACGGCCACCCTCGTGGTGGCGGTCATCGTGATCATTTCGGTGATCCTGTCCGCCGCGCACAAGGAAAAGGATGATCATGGTGACGAAGGAGAGCTGCGTGTTCGCAAGCTCAATGAAAAATACCGCAAGCTGAAGGATTCGCTTCAGGCCAGACTGCGTAGCGAGTCGGAGCGCAAAATCTTTGAAAAGGCCCGCAAGAAAGCGGAGAAGGCAAAAGAGAAAGCTGCCAAGGCAAAGCGCAAATCCGGTGACACCGGGGAAGAGGTAAAACCCAGAGTCTATGTGCTGGATTTTGACGGCGATATCAAGGCCAGCGACACCGACTCTTTGCGCCGGTCCATTACAGCCGTGCTCAGTGTAGCGGAACCGGAAACCGATGAAGTGGTTATCCGCCTGGAAAGTGGCGGCGGCCTGGTACATTCCTACGGCCTGGCCGCGGCGCAGCTGGACCGTATTCGGGCGAGGGGTATCAAACTGACCGCCTGTGTTGACAAGGTGGCGGCCAGCGGCGGTTACATGATGGCCTGTGTGGCGGATCGCATTGTGGCGTCGCCGTTTGCAATTCTGGGTTCCATTGGCGTGGTCGCCCAGTTGCCCAACTTCCATCGTTTTCTGAAGAAGAACGATGTGGACTTTGAGGTTCTCACTGCCGGCGAGCACAAGCGGACCATGACCATTTTTGGTGAAAATACCGAAAAGGGCAGGGCCAAGTTCCTGGAGGATCTGGAAGATACCCATGTACTGTTCAAGGAATACGTCGGTGAGCGTCGACCCGGCCTGGACATGACAGCGGTCGCCAACGGGGATATCTGGTTCGGCCGGCGAGCTCTTGAGGTCAACCTGATCGATGACATCAAAACCTCCGACGAATTTCTCATTGAAGCCTGTGACCGTGCCGACGTAATCTCTGTAAGTTATCAACGCAAGCGCACACTACCGGAAAAGCTCGGCCTGGCCACCAGTGCGGCACTTGAACACACCGTATGGCGGGTACTGAGCGCGTTCCGCAACCAGAAAATCCAGTAGAGCCAATGACGGGGAAAGAATCATGACAAATGACACCGAGTTCAAGGCATGGCGTGTGCAGGAACAGGACGGCGAATACACCGGTTCGGAGCAGACACTACACGTATCGGACCTTCCCGAAAATGATGTGCTGATCCGGGTCAGCCATTCTTCCCTCAACTACAAGGACGCCCTCTCCGCCTCCGGCAACAAAGGCGTCACCCGTAAATTTCCCCACACCCCTGGTATCGATGCCGCCGGGGAAGTCGTGGAAGCGTCCGCCGGTCCGTTTTCTGCAGGCGACAAAGTGCTGGTCACCGGCTATGACCTCGGCATGAACACCGACGGTGGCTTTGGCGAATACATTCGTGTGCCGGCAGACTGGTGTGTGGCCATGCCCCGCGGCTGGGACGCACGCACCGCCATGATCTACGGCACCGCCGGCCTTACAGCTGGCCTGTGCGTGAAAAAGCTGCTGACCATGGGTGCTGAGCCGGAGCAGGGCAAAGTCGCGGTAAGTGGCGCCAGCGGCGCAGTGGGCAGCGTAGCCGTCGAGCTGCTGGCCAACCTCGGCTTTGAAGTGGTGGCCATAAGCGGCAAACAGGATCAGGCTGACGCACTCAGGAATCTGGGCGCTGCTGAAATCCTCGGGCGCGATGCGTTGGCAGCGGAAAAGAAGCCAATGCTGAAACCGGCCTTTGCCAACGCCGTGGATACCGTAGGCGGGGGCCCGTTGGCGGAACTGCTGAAGCAGATTCACCCCGGCGGCTCTGTTTCCTGCTGCGGACTGGTAGCCGGCTCACAACTGGAAACCACTGTGCTGCCGTTTATCCTGCGGGGAAACAACCTGCTGGGCGTGGATTCCGTGGAAATCCCGCTGGCCGAGAAGCAGGCAGTGTGGGACAAGTTTGCCGGTGAGTGGGCCTGCAAGAAAACGGAAGCGTCCGCCCGTGATATTGGACGTGGTGAACTGGATGATGCCCTGAACGCTTTCCTGAAAGGCGAGTCATCCGGGAAGATTGTTCTGGATCATTCCAGATAACGAAGGGCAATTTGTGGTCGGGCCGGGGGTTGTCCGACTACACAAGAATGATTCAACCGTAGGTCGGATAGAGCGAAGCGAAATCCGACATTATGGTTTTGCCGCGAAAACCTGTCGGATTACGGCTTCGCCTAATCCGACCTACGGTTGACTCTGGGGGGTAGGGATCAGGAAGCCCGGCGGCGGAACAGGGGCACGTCTGTGTCTGTAGCTGCCTGATAACCCTGAGTGAAGAAGTTCAGGCAGCGCGCTGCCTTGTTGATGTCCTTGTCCGCCCTCAACACAAACGTGTCAAAGCCGCAGCGCTTCATGAACTGAAGCTGGTCCAGCAGAACATCCCCGACCGCACGAAGCTCGTGGCGATAGTGCAGCCGCTCACGCAGAATCCGCGCAATACTGTAACCGCGACCATCACTGAACTTGGGAAAGTTCACGGCAATAACCGGCAGTTCATTCACCACCCCGGCGAGCATCTCCGGCTCCTCATGGCTATCCAGCCACACTCCGATGTCATCGCGGTCATCGAAGTGCTCTTTGCCCGCCAACCAGAGATCTGCAGGAATCAGGGCAGGCTGGTCCGGGACATCCAGGGACTCTCCGTCAGCCGGCCTGGGAACAACAACCCAGTTGTCGTGACGGATAGCTCCGCCGCTGGTAATCAGATCAGGCATAAACCCGCTCCTTGAATGGCTCGATGCCGATACGGCGATAAGTGTCCAGGAAAGGCTCTTCCTCTGTCCGGTTATCGACGTACACATTGATAATTTTCTGAATCACCGCCGGCATGTCATCACGGGCAAAAGATGGCCCCAGAATCTTGCCGATGGCAGCATCGTGATGGGATGAGCCGCCCAGACTGATCTGGTAGAACTCCTGGCCCTTCTTGTCGACACCCAGCACGCCTATGTTGCCCACATGGTGATGGCCGCAGGCGTTCATGCAGCCCGAGATATTCAGGTCAATGTTGCCGATGTCGTAAAGGTAATCCATGTCGTCGAACTGACGCTGGATGGACTCGGCAACGGGTATGGACTTGGCGTTGGCGAGGGCGCAGTAGTCCCCGCCGGGGCAGCAAATAACATCCGTCAGTGTGTTCAGGTTTGCGGTACCGAAACCCATCGGGGTGATAGCCTGCCAAAGCTCGAACAATTCGTCCTTTCTGACATCCGCCAGAACCACATTCTGCTGGTGGGTAACGCGCACTTCTCCAAAACTGTACCGGTCCGCGAGATCCGCGATCTGTTCCAGCTGACGATCACTGACATCACCCGGCGGCGTGCCGGTTTTCTTCATTGTCAGCGAGACAATGGCATAGCCCGGTTTCTTGTGGGTATCGACGTTGTGGGTGATCCACTGGTCAAACTCGCGCTTCTCAAAGCGCTGGCTTGCCAGGGTATCTGCCACGTCCGGAACCTGCTGGTAGTCCGGCTCTGTAAAGTACCCCTTGAACTGGCTGACGGCTTCTTCCGTCAGCCGGGTAGGAGAGTCCTTGATATGGGACCATTCCTCTTCCACTTTCGCCGCGAATCCGTCCGGGGTCAGTGCCTTCACCAGAATCTTGATGCGGGCCTTGAATTTGTTGTCACGGCGGCCATAGCGGTTGTAGACACGCAATACGGCTTCCAGGTAAGTGAGCAGATCAAGCTCTGGCAGGAATTCACGGATCACCGGCCCCACCATCGGAGTACGGCCGAGACCTCCACCTACGTGAACCCGGAAACCCAGCTCGCCCTTATCATTACGAACCATCTGCAGGCCGATATCGTGAACCTGGATGGCGGCGCGGTCACTGTGTTCGGAGGCATTGACTGCCACTTTGAATTTGCGGGGCAGAAACGCGAACTCCGGATGGAAGGTTGACCACTGCCGGATGATCTCGCAGTAGGGCCGGGGATCGGTTATTTCGTCTGCCTGCACGCCGGAAAACTGATCGGTTGTGGTGTTGCGAATGCAGTTGCCACTGGTCTGGTTGGCGTGCATTTCCACTTCCGCCAGTTCTGCCAGTATGTCTGGCACATCTTCGATGGCAGGCCAGTTGAGCTGAACGTTCTGGCGTGTTGTAAAGTGGGCATAACCTTTGTCATAGTCCCGCGTTATGCGAGCCAACCGGCGAAGCTGGGCGGAGTGGAGCATTCCGTAGGGAACGGCGATACGCAGCATCGGCGCAAGGCGCTGTACATACAACCCGTTCTGAAGCCGCAGGGGAAGAAACTCATCTTCACGCAGCTCGCCGGCCAGAGCCCTCTCGGTCTGGTCACGGAATTGTGCAACGCGCTCGGCGGCCATCTGCCGATCGTGTTCGTCATAAACATACATAGTGGAACGTCCTGCTGAAACGCTGGAAATACGGCTGTGAAGCCTGTTCTTGCGGAGGAGAATATCACCGTGCCATTATTCTTAAAATGATTATTTCCAAATATGTTTATCGATTTGAGTGATATAGAAGTCGAGATATTGCTGGACGGATGTCAATTTACAGCCTAGATTTAAAAAGGCGTGCTCAAAAAATGGATAACAAAATAGCGAGGAAAGACTATGAAGAAGATAGTGCGATCAGATAGCCAGGCCGATGCCGTGGCAGCTGTATTACTGGTAGTCCTTGTGGTTGCGTTCGCCGTGATCTGGGTGTCCGGCCAATAGCAGCTACTGGCCGGAAAGCACCACTTTGACCACGACAATAAGGGTGACGACAAAGCCCACGGTAAACAGGATGCCGGCGATAATATAGGGCCAGGGGCTGTGGCCCGAGAAATCTTCCTCCCGGCGCTTGTCGGATTGCACTCCCAGTGCGCCCGCCAGAATGCTCTGCATTACTTTCAGAATGCCCGGTCCTTTTTTGGTGGGCCTGGAGGGCTTGTCCGATTCGTCGGGTGTTTTTTCGTTGTCCTGCTTCTCTGCCATGCTGTCTTCCGGCTAATCAGATGTGAATGTCCCGGCGGTTGTTATTCCGCCGGGTCGTAAGCGAGGCTGGGAGCCAGCCAGCGTTCTGCCTCTGCCTTCGACATTCCTTTGCGCTCAGCATAGTCTTCAACCTGGTCCGCGCCAATCTTGCCCACCGCGAAGTACTTTGATTCCGGATGTGAAAAGTACCACCCGGATACCGCAGCGGTGGGAAACATGGCGAAACTTTCGGTCAGTTCCAGGCCGGCGTTCTCCGGAGCATTCAGCAGCTCAAACAGGGCGGCCTTCTCGGTATGATCCGGGCAGGCCGGATAGCCGGGTGCCGGGCGAATGCCTTGATAACGCTCGCGAATCAGGTCCTCATTCTTCAGGGTCTCATCGCTGGCGTATCCCCAGAACTCCTTCCTGACACGCTCGTGCAGATGTTCCGCGAAGGCTTCGGCCAGCCGGTCGGCAAGCGCCTTCACCATGATGGCATTGTAGTCGTCGTTGTTATGCTTGAACTCCAGGGAGAATTCTTCCGCCCCGATACCGGTCGTGACTGCAAAGCCACCGATGTAATCGCAGGGACCGTCACCCTCGGGGGCAACAAAGTCAGACAACGCCATCATCGGCTTGCCCGGCGCCTTGTCATCCTGCTGGCGCAGGTGGTGCAGGGTGGTGAGCTCCGTCTGACGGCTTTCGTCGGTGTAGAGGACAATATCGTCTCCCCGCCGGTTGGCCGGCCAGAATCCGATAACAGCTTTTGCAGACACGCGCTTCTCGTCGATCATTCGCCGCAGAATTTTCTGGGCGTCTTCGAAGAGGGTCTTCGCAGTTTCGCCCCGTTTGGGATCATCAAAAATTGCCGGATACTTGCCGGACATGTCCCAGGAAATGAAGAAGGGTGTCCAGTCAACGTAGTCGAGCAGTTTCTCCAGATCGTAGGTTTCAAACGAACGGACGCCGATAAAGCTCGGCCGGGGCGGTTCATAGCTGTCGAAATCGAGCTGGGGCGCCCGCTTGCGGGCTTCCTGCAGTGACACCAGCTTGGTGCGCTCACCGCGGTTCTTGCGGCGTTCACGGATGTTGTGGTATTCGGTTCGCGCGGCGTCCACCAGGGCAGGTTTTGCCGTGCTGCTGAGCAGCTGTGACGCTACGTTGACACAGCGGGAGGCGTCCGACACGTACAGGGCGATATCATTCCTGTAATGCTGCTCAATCTTGACTGCCGTGTGGGCCTTGGAGGTGGTGGCGCCGCCAATCATCAGCGGGACATGGAAATCCAGCCGCTGCATTTCTTTCGCCACATGCACCATTTCGTCCAGCGACGGGGTGATCAGGCCACTGAGGCCGATGATATCCACGTTCTCTTTCTTCGCGGTCGCCAGGATCTTGTCGCAGGGCACCATCACGCCCATGTCGATGACCTCGTAGTTATTGCACTGCAACACCACGCCCACGATGTTCTTGCCGATATCGTGTACATCCCCCTTGACGGTCGCCATCAGGATCTTGCCTTTGGCTTTCTGCTCCTCGGTTTTCTCGGCCTCGATATACGGGATCAGGTGGGCAACGGCCTGCTTCATCACGCGCGCACTCTTGACCACCTGGGGCAGGAACATCTTGCCATCGCCGAACAGATCGCCGACCACGTTCATACCGTCCATTAACGGGCCTTCGATAACCTCAATAGGGTGCTCGGCGCGCTGACGGCAGGCTTCGGTGTCGTCGATGATGTAGCTGGTAATGCCCTTGACCAGAGCGTGCTCAACCCGCTTCTCAACCGGCCATTCACGCCAGGCCAGGTCTTCCTCCTGGGTTTTTCCACCCTTGCTGCGATAGCGCTCTGCAATCTCCAGCAGCCGGTCGGTTGCGTCATCGCGGCGGTTGAGAACCACATCCTCGACCAGCTCTTTCAGTTCCGGATCGATCTCGTCGTAGATCACCAGCTGACCGGGATTGACGATGCCCATGTTCATGCCGGCCTTGATGGCGTGATACAGGAACACCGAGTGGATCGCCTCCCGCACTGCGTCGTTACCGCGGAACGAGAAGGATACATTGCTTACGCCGCCGGAAATGGAAGCGTGCGGCAGATGATCGCGAATCCAGCGACTGGCGTTGATGTAATCCACCGCGTAGTTGTTGTGCTCTTCAATGCCGGTGGCGATGGCGAAAACGTTGGGATCAAAAATGATGTCTGCGGCATTGAATCCGATGCTGATAAGCAGATCGTAGGAGCGCTTGCAGATCTCTGTCTTGCGTTCATAGGTGTCGGCCTGGCCGTCCTCGTCGAATGCCATCACCACCACGGCAGCGCCATATCGCATGCAGTCCCTGGCGCGCTTGAGGAACTCCTCTTCGCCTTCCTTGAGGCTGATGGAGTTCACCACCGGCTTGCCCTGGATACAGCGCAGGCCCGCTTCGATAACATCCCACTTGGAAGAGTCGATCATCAGCGGAACCCGGGAAATGTCCGGCTCGGAGGCGATCAGCTTCAGGAAAGTCACCATGACTTCCCTGGAATCCAGCATGCCCTCATCCATGTTGATGTCGATAATCTGGGCGCCGTTCTCCACCTGATCACGGGCAACGCTGAGCGCTTCTTCGTATTGTTCTTCCTTGATCAGTCTCAGGAAACGCTTGGAACCGGTGACATTGGTGCGTTCACCCACGTTAATGAACAGAGTGTTTTCATCGCCGGTAAAAGGCTCAAGGCCGGAAAGGCGCAGCGCTTTCTTTA
The DNA here is from genome assembly GCF_004792665.1 of Marinobacter orientalis. Taxonomy (GTDB): domain Bacteria; phylum Pseudomonadota; class Gammaproteobacteria; order Pseudomonadales; family Oleiphilaceae; genus Marinobacter; species Marinobacter orientalis. The sequence goes on along the minus strand of NZ_SRZX01000002.1, from coordinate 107,337 downwards.
CCTCGGGGATTCTGCGCGGCGGGTATTTGGCAACCGCGTTGGCGACGGCCTCAATGTGGTCCGGACGGGAGCCGCAGCACCCACCGATGATGTTCAGGAAGCCATCCCGGGCAAAGCCCTCGATGATGTCGGCCATCTCTTCCGGTGTCTGGTCGTATTCACCGAATTCGTTGGGCAGGCCGGCGTTGGGATGGGCGCTGACGTAAGTGTCTGCCTTGTTGGAGAGTTCCTCCACGTAGGGGCGAAGAGCGTCGGCACCCAGGGCGCAGTTCAGGCCCACGGAAATGGGATTGGCATGGGCCACCGAATTCCAGAAGGCTTCGGTGGTCTGGCCGGACAGGGTTCGGCCAGAAGCATCCGTGATGGTGCCGGAAATCATGATCGGCAGTTCAATGCCACTGTCGATGAAATATTGCTGGGTGGCATAAATGGCAGCCTTGGCGTTGAGCGTATCGAAGATGGTTTCGATCAGAATCAGGTCACAGCCGCCTTCAACCAGGCCTTCAACCGCTTCGTAGTAATTGTCCACCAGAGTCTGGAAATCGACATTGCGATAACCCGGGTTGTTCACATCCGGGGAGATGGAGGCCGTTCGCGAGGTGGGCCCTACAGCGCCTGCCACAAAACGCGGTTTGTCGGGGTTGCGGGCGGTAAATTCATCGGCGACCCGGCGTGCCAGTTCTGCCGCCGCCACGTTCAGTTCTTTGGCAATGGACTCCAGACCGTAGTCTGCCTGGGACAGCTGTGTTGAGTTGAACGTGTTGGTTTCTATAATATCTGCGCCGGCGTCCAGATAATCCGCATGAATATTGCGGAGCAGGGCGGGCTGGGTCAGGTTCAGCAGGTCGTTATTGCCCTGGACTTCCCGGTCATAATCAGCAAATCGCTTTCCACGGAACGCTTCCTCGTCCAGTTTCAGGTTCTGGATCATGGTGCCCATACCGCCATCAAGAATGACGATGCGTTCTTTCAGGGCGTTACGGAGCTGTTCCAGGCGAGTATTGCGATCGGTCATAAAAATTACTTCCGGGTGTCGTATTGGTCGTATTTATCACAGTGGCGCGGGATCATAGCAAAATTGGCGGAAGTCGTCCCACGGTTGATGATGTGTGTCAATGAGCCGTGTAAAGCCTGACTATTTTACTGGGTCTTTCATATTTAAGCGAACTCACTTAAAATACAGTCAAACTTACTAACGGGTTGCAATTATGGCATTGGTTACGGTGACAGATCCCGCACGGGATTACCTTGCACAGCTTATCGAAAAACAGGATGTTGAGGGCATGGGCGTCCGTATCTTCGTGACCCAGCCCGGGACAAAGAATGCCGAAACCTGTCTGGCTTACTGTCCGCCCAACGAGATTGTGCCGACGGACGAGCAGGTTGATCTTGGTAAATTCACCCTGTTTCTGGATCACAATTCGGTTCCGTTCCTTGAAGAAGCCTATGTGGACTACTCCAAGGATCAGATGGGGGGACAACTGACCATCAAGGCACCCAACGCCAAGGTGCCGATGGTGGATGACGATGCTCCGCTACCGGAGAGGGTCCAGTATGTACTGGCCTCAGAGATCAATCCGAACCTGGCTTCCCACGGTGGCGAGGTGTCGCTGGTTGAGATTGTTGACGAATCTGTAGCGGTGCTCCGGTTCGGCGGTGGTTGCCAGGGCTGCAGTGCGGTGAGCCTGACCCTTAAACAGGGGGTTGAGTCGACACTGAAAGAGCGGGTCCCGGAAATCTCCGCCGTGCGCGATGTGACCGATCATACGGTGAAGGAAAATGCCTACTATCAGTAGGGTTAAAGTCTGACTTGAAGTATATTCAGAAGCCGGCAATTGCCGGCTTCTTTTTTGTCGGCGCTGATATTTACTGGGGTTTGTCTTGGTTGATGTAGCACTTCTTTCTGTGCCACTGGTGGCCGCCGTGGTTGGCTGGCTGACCAATTGGCTGGCCATCCGGATGTCGTTCTATCCGGTGCAGTTTGTGGGTGCCGGAGTGTTTGGCTGGCAGGGCGTCATTCCCCGCAAGGCGGAGAAAATGGCGCATATCTGCATCGACCGGACTCTCCGGCAGTTTGGCGACCTGAACGAGGTCTACCGGAAGCTGGAACCCCGGAGAATTGTGGAGCAGGTCATATCCCGGGTTGGTCCGCGGATGGATGAGTACATCGACGAGGTGATGTACGACATCCAGCCGGTGCTATGGGACAACCTGCCACTGTTCGCCCGTAACCGCATCTATCAATGGGGGCGCGAGCAGCTGCCGGGCCGGATCGAGCCGCTGGTCGAGGATTTCGGTGACGACCTGAATGAGCTGGTGGACCTGAAAGCGCTGCTGAGCCGTGAACTCGAATCCCATCCGGACCTGATGAACCGGGTATTCCAGCAGGCAGGCGCCGTAGAGCTCCGGTCCGTTATCCGCCGGGGCGCGGTGATCGGAGGGATTCTCGGGGCAGTTCTGGCTCCCCTCTGGGTACGGTATCCCGAGCCCTGGTTGTTGCCGCTGGGAGGGTTTGCGGTGGGATTTCTCACCAACTGGATTGCCATCAACCTGATATTCCGTCCTCTGCGCCCCCGGCGCTTTCTGTTCTGGAAGGTCCAGGGGCTGTTTCTGAAGCGCCAGCCGGAAATCAGCGATGTCTGGGCCAGACTGGTGGCCGAGGAGCTGATCACGGTCGAAAAGGTGGCCGACGCCATGATTAACGGCAGACACGGCGACCGCACCCGGGCGATCATCCAGAAGCACTTGCGGCCCCTTCTGGACAATTCCATGGTAATGAAGCTTTCTGCCCAGGTGGCGGTGGGCATGACCGGTTACACTGAATTGAAGAAAGCCATGAATCATAAAGCTGTGCAGGCAACCCGTGATGTGTTCGGGGACCCGGCGTTCAACCGGGAAAGGGCGCCGGTCGTGGCCGCAGTACTGGCTGACCAGATGAAATCCCTGGGCCCGGCAGAGTTCCAGGACATACTCCGGCCGGCGTTCCGTGAAGAAGAGTTCCAGCTGATGCTGGTGGGCGGGGTTCTCGGCGCCGTGGCCGGCGGGCTTCAGTTCCTGGTGTTAGGCAATGTCTTTGCGTGACACGGAAAAGCACCAGACCTCAGCAACTACCTACAGGCAGTTTGTCGGCCGCGGCAGGCCGGCGATGCGACAGGCGGTTTTGGCAGGAGTGCCGGGAAACAGCTGCATCAGATAGATGCTGTTGCCCTTTTCTTCGCCAAAAGCTTCTTTTACCGCCTTGACGAACAGGCGGTTGGAGGGGGGTGAAAGTTCATACTGTTTGTAAAATTCACGAAGGAAGCCAATGATTTCCCAGTGATTATCGGTAAGCTCAATGCCGTCCTCAGCCGCAATAACTTCGGCAACCTTCGGGTGCCATTGCTCTGCGATCTGCAGAAAACCTTCATTGTTCCGTTCGGGCATCGGGATATCGGTCATGGTTCACCAACTGATGACGTGTTCTGCAGTTGCGGCCATATCGACCATGTCCTCGAATGACACGATCTGCTCACTGCTGATTTGCGGCGATAGTCCCCGCGCTTCAAGATCCGGCGCCAGGGCAAAACATCGCTCACTGTTTATGTCTGCCAGCCAGGTTACGGCCAGGACGCCGTTTTCCGTCAACAGCAAGCCGTCTTCCGGCCCGATTGCACAGAGGCAGAGCCTGTAGCGACTGTGATCGGGCGGCTTATTGAGGATGTGTAAAGTTTTAAGTGGGGTCATTGGTTAAACTCCTAGCCCGCAAACGCTACGTGATCAAAACCGCCGGTCAGCTCGGTGCCGAAGTCAGTGATGCAGACATCGTCGAGCAGGTCAGCTTCGGCCAGACCATACTGATCACAGGCGCCAGCGTCCGCGAGCAGAGCTTCCACACCGAAGATGGGCGCCGCAGCCAGGTTTCGCTCAATGGACTTCTGCTGGACCTTTCCGGCGTCCTGTCCTTTACGCAACCAGTTTACCCCGGCACCACAGAAAAGCAGCGCCACAGGTTGATCAAACGCAGCCAGGGAGAGGGCCATGTCCAGTGCCTCCCGGCCTTCCCAGGAGCCATAGGGTGGCTGGTCGATAATGATCAGTGCGCGCATTGTCAGCCTCCCTTGTGAAAGTAGATGACACGGGATCCAGAGGCTGCACTGTCGACCCATTCGCCCAGGCCCGCTATCTCAAAGGGCGCTCGCAGATTGGAACCCGGCAGCCCGTAGCGTTGCATTTCCGAATCGTTGACAAGGCCGCGCCGGAGAGCGGAAGCAATACAGGCAACCCCGGCAATGCTGTTCTCGGCAAGAAAAGCTGCCCAGGCCTCAGAGAGATTCAGTTCATCAGACGGGGGCACGCTGAGGGCGGACGCCAGATGAACGCCGTCACCGTAGAGGAATATCCGGTCAATACGCTTATTGGCAGCCAGCGCAGCGCGGGCAAAGCCCAGGGCTGTCTGTGGCGCCTGGGATGAGTAGGGTGCACCGGTAATCACCAACGTAAAAACCCCGGCAGGTGCCGGGGTTTGTGTCTGCTCTGGCAGGCTGCTGCTCATTCGTTGGAAAACGCGCCAATGAGGTGAAGCAGGCTCAAGAACAGGTTGTAGATATTCAGGTAAAGGCCTGTTGTTGCCATGATGTAGTTGGTTTCACCGCCGTTCACAATCCGGCTTGTGTCATACAGGATGAAGCCGGACATCAGGAACACGATGGCCGCGCTCAGAGCAAGGCTGAAGGTGCTGATGTCAACGCCGAACATACCGGCTATTACCGAACCAACGAGCGCTACAAGCACGACAACCAGACCGGCTACCAGCATCCCACGCATGAAGCTGAAGTCTTTTTTGGTGGTCAGCACATAGCCTGACAGGGCAAAGAATACGACTGCGGTTCCGCCCAGGGCCTGCATCACAATCTGCCCGCCATTAGACATGGACAGGTAATAGGTCAGGGTAGGGCCAAGCGAGAGACCGAGAAGACCTGTGAACGCAAACACAACACCAATTCCGGCAGAACTGTTGGCGGTTCTTGGCAGAACCAGCCATACCAGCGCCAGGGCGCCCAACATGCAGATCAGGCTCACGCCCCGTCCCAGCCCGATAGACATGGATATTCCAGCCATTACGGCACTGAACAACAGGGTCATAGCGAGCAGGCTATAGGTGTTGCGCAGAACTTTTGACGCTTCAGGACTGATTGCAGCCGTGCCAGAGCCACGTTTTATCGTGATGCCCTGACTTTTCTGAACGTTATACTGTCTGTTTTCCATTCTGAATTTTCCCCGCTATATAACAGCTATTTTAAACAGCACCTGTGGCGCAGAAGCACGTCTTGCCCTGCATCCGGATTCTTACACCATCATAATGGCGAATTCCCAACTTTCAATCGTTTCCGACTCTAATGGTGGGTAAAGATTCCCCTGAATACCATTAACTTCAATTTAGGATTCCCCGGGACGCTCGATCCTGTCCCGGATTTTTGCAGGACGTTGACAGCACAGGAGATTCCGGTATCATGCTCACCGCTGTCGCAATGACAGCTGTGGAGAAAACGGTGGGCTGGCAGAGTGGCTTAATGCAGCGGTCTTGAAAACCGCCGAAGGTTAGTAGCCTTCCCGGGGTTCGAATCCCTGGCCCACCGCCACTTTCTCTTCTTTTCCCTTGATTTCCCGATACTTTTGATCGATGTCTCCAGTCCCGCTCTGAACAGGAGTTGGATCCTGTATGATTCGCCCCCATATAGAGACCAGGTACAGATTTCCGGGAGCCCGATCATGCAAAAACCGAAGACCAGTCAAGAGACCCAGGACGTTCGCCACGACCGCAAGTTCTCAGTGTCTGCCAATCGCGGTGGTGCAAGCCACAAGGTTCGATATGTAGAGGCGGGGGGAGCTGCTGTGGATACAGAGGAGTGTACGTTCTGCCAGGCAGTACCGGATCTTTCCGGGAATCATGAGAATCACGAAGGCGACGAGAGCCCTGCAAAGAACAGGACTCCCTGACGTAAAACCCGGTTTCGGCTTATAGACCCCGGCCCGGATACTGGGCCTGCTTCTGGTCTTCTGCGAGCCCGAGCCTGGTGGCCAGCTCCTCCGGCTGGTTGGTTGGCACTGTCCAGCCCTGAATATTGTCTTCAATGAGCTGCGCCAGGGCACTGATATGGCCCGGGGTTGCGTTGAGCGCCGGAATATAGCTGAATCTTTCGCCGCCCGCTTCCATAAAGTATTCCCGGTTTTCTTCGTCGATTTCCTCCACGGTTTCCAGGCAATCGGAGGAGAAACCGGGGCAGAATACATCAATGGACTTCACACCTTTTCCGGGCAGGGATTTCAGGGTCTCATCGGTGTAGGGCTGCAACCATTCCTCCCGGCCGAAACGGGACTGGAAGGTGGTCATATAGTCCTCTTTCGACAGGCCAAGCCGTTCCGCCAGCAGCCGCGAGGTCTTGTGGCACTCGCAGTGATAGGGGTCGCCCTTTTCCAGGTATTTCAGCGGCACGCCGTGGTAGGAGAGTATCAGCTTCTCACTGCGCCCGTGCTCGTTCCAGTGCGCCCGGATGTGATTGGCCATGGCCTCGATATAAGGCGGATAGTCGGGGTAATGGGAGACAAAGCGGAGATCGGGTATCCAGCGCCGCCGGGTAAAATCGTGGGCTATCGCATCAAAAGTGGATGCGGAGGTGGAAGCCGAGTACTGGGGGTAAAGCGGCAGTACCAGTAACCGGCGGACGCCCTGGGCCTGCATTTCATCCAGGACCTTTGAAACACTCGGGTTGCCATAACGCATGGCAAAACCAACCACGATATTGTTGCCGTATTTTGCCTGCAGTTCCCTGCGAATGCCTTCCGCCTGGCTGGCGGTGTGGGTCAGCAGGGGAGAGCCCCCGGGTTGCCAGACACTGGCATAGGCTTTGGCAGAACGGCTTGGCCGTATCCGCAGAATGATTCCGTGCAGGATCAGCCACCAGATCGGGCGGGGCACTTCCACCACTCGCGGGTCCCAGAGAAACTCTCCCAGATAACGGCGCAGAGCGGCTGAGGTTGGCGCATCGGGGGTTCCCAGGTTGGTAACCAGTACTCCGATTTTTTCCGGATGGTCATGGCGAAAGTTGGCGGTACCCTTGTACTGCATGGTGCTGGATCCTGCTTGCGGTTTGTATCAGGTGGAAAGGCGGCTCAGGACTGCTTGCCAGCCTGTTGGACCATTCTCGGCGCAAGGCCGTTAAGGTCGTAGCCGGCGCTGCGGGCCTTGGTCACGATGTCCTGTACAGGCTCGTAACGGGCCGAGCTCAGTGCCCAGAGAACGGTGCAGCGTGTTCCCGAGCGACAGAAAGCCAATACGGGCTTTTCGGCCGTGCGGATCATTGCATCAAACCGATCCACGTCGTTATCCAGAATATTGCCGGACTCCACGGGTAGATAAACCCATTCCATGCCGTGTTCACGAGCCGCTGCTTCAATGTCCGCCATGGGGGGCTGGCCTGCTTCTTCGCGGTCTGGCCTGTTGGCGACCAGCGTTTTAAAGCCCAGTTCTGCTGCCTCGGCGATGTCGTTTACCGACAACTGGGGGGCCACGGAAATCGTCTCGTCGATACGCCTGATATCCATAGAAGATCCTTTAGCCAGTCATGAAAAACCAACGCATAATGCCATAGTAAGCCGCTGGTGTCCCCGGCCCGGAGACAGAAACCGGCGCACCATAAAAAAGCCCGGCGCTGATGGCCGGGCAGAGGCGTGCGAGTAGTATCCATGAAAGACTTCCAGACAAACCGGCATCAGCAGGGACACCGGTACAGTGAAGTATTGACCATATTTTGAACGCTGCAAGTCAGCGAACGATTCGTTTGATCACATTTTGTCATATTGAATGCGTGCTTATACTAAAGCCGCTCATGACGGGGCTCTCAGGGCCGCTGTATAAATACCCTCGGGCGAAGATTTGTGGTTGCAGACTGAAATTCGGGGGCTGCTGTAATACAATCGGGGCAAATGAAAGTCCATGGCACCGAGGTTTGCATGTCTGACGAAAACGAGAACAGGCCGGAAAATGACGAACAGATGGCGGGCAGGATCAAAGGATCTGCAAGGCAGATCTGGCTTGCCGGGCTGGGAGCATTTACCAAGGCGGAAGAGGATGCCGGTCGCTTCTTCGAGCGCCTGGTGCAGGAAGGCGAGCAACTGGAGGGCAAGACCCGTGGCGTTGTGGAGAAGCACGTCCGCTCGGTCGAGGATCGCGTGGGTGGAGTGCGGGACAGGGCAACAGGCACCTGGGACAGGCTTGAGCACCTGTTTGACGAGCGGGTGTCCGGGGCATTGCGCAGACTGGGCATTCACCGGCGTGAGGAAATTGAAGCCATGGAACGTCGGATCCAGGCGCTTGAAACCGAACTGGAGCGGTTACGGGAAGAAACCGAAGGCCGCTCCGAGGAGGAATGATCCGCCGGGGGTTTCACTGAAGGTCAGAGATAATCCCGGCTCATCAGATAGATCTGCTCTTTCTCCTTCGGTGCCAGATAGGGCAGCATCAGATACATCATCTGGTAAACCCCGCGTCCGGGATCCATGGCTTCCCGGTCTTCCAGATGCGACAGGCTGTCGAAGCTGGTCCAGTAACAGGCTGTCAGGGTCAGTTGGTCGCAAAGGGCATCCAGCTCTCCCTCCTTGATGTCCATAATGCCCTGGCGGCGAAAACTCTCACAGATCGTCCTGAATCCGCTGGTTTTCTTCTTGAGAATGCGACGGAAGCGCGTCTGCAGCTGTTCGTACCGTGACAGCACATTGACCAGATCCTGGTACAGGAAGCGGTAACGGGCGACTGTTTCAAACAGCAGATGAAGAAAGAAGCTCTGCTGGTCCAGGCTGATGTCCGCATCTGCCGGCACCGCCAGCAGGTCGTGCATCTCGAGCTCATAACTGGCGAATAATTCCCCGACGATGCTGCCCTTGCTCCTGAAATGGTAATAGAGATTACCGGGGGAGATGTCCAGCTCGTCAGAGATCAGCAAAGTAGTGACATTGGGTTCACCAATGCTGTTGAACAGCATCAGGCTGGCTTCCAGAATGCGGTCGCGAGTTTTGATTTTTTTCATGACGCGGCCCGAATGGGTTTCAGATATCGAAGCTGGCCCATACCGGACAGTGGTCCGACGGCCGCTCCATGGCACGGATATCGTAGCTGACTCCAGCCTCCCTTGCCTTGGGCAGAAGGTTGTCACTGGCCATGATCAGGTCAATCCTCAGGCCCCGACGAGGGTCCCGCTCGAACCCTCTGCTGCGATAATCGAACCAGCTGAAAGTGTCCGACTCCTCCGGGTACAAATGGCGGAACACGTCGGTAAACCCGCGGCTCTGGACGTGCTCCAGCCATTCCCTTTCTTCCGGAAGGAAGCTGCACTTGCCGGTGCGTAACCAGCGCCTGGCGTTGTCCGCACCGATGCCGATATCCAGGTCGGTGGGGGAAATGTTCATGTCGCCCATCAATACGATCTCGTTGCCAGTCGCCTTGAGTTCATCCAGGTAGCGCATCAGGTCCGCGTAGAACTTTTCCTTGGCAGGGAACTTCACGGGGTGATCCCGGTTTTCGCCCTGGGGAAAATAGCCGTTAATCACGGTCAGCTTGTGGTCGCCCACCGTGAAGTGGCCAGTGATCAGCCGGCGCTGGGACTCTTCCCCGTCCCACGGATAGCCTTTCTGAACGCTGTCCGGCTTCTGGCGGGAGAGCAGGGCAACACCGTAATGGGTTTTCTGGCCGTGGAAGTGAACGTGGTAGCCCATTTCCCGGATGGCCTCTTCCGGAAAATATTCGTCGTTCACCTTGGTTTCCTGCAGGCCAATGAACTCCGGATTGAGATCTTTGATAACGGCCTCAAGCTGGTGCAGCCTGGTACGGATACTGTTGACGTTGAAGGAGACAAACATCATCGGCGGAAACTCTCTGTTGTGGCTGGATCGCGAAGCAGAAAGTCTATCACAACAGAACGGGGTGTCCGCGTTGGCCGTAAGGACGGATTCAGCGGGTCAGTTCACAATCGGCGTCCGTTTTCATGGTATAGCGAATATGGACGGTGTAGTTGGAGTCGCCGTCCTTGCGGATATTGCCAAGCCCCAGGTAGTCCGTCAGGAATCCTTCGTCGTTGTACCCCAGCAGAATCGGGTCCACCAGAAAACCCAGAATGGTCCCGGAGGGTTTGATTCGCAGGGTGTAGGCGGCGTCAATTCGATCGTCACCCGCCGGCTCGAGAACAAATTCGTACGCCTTGCCGCGGGTAGGGGCCAGAAAATCAAATTTCACACGCTCTCCAGAGGTGACAGCCGACCAGTTCTGCCGTACCAGATGGTCAAACCCCGCATCGGCAACCAGAGAATCGGTGACGTCTATCGAGAAGGTTTCCGTATCGCCTTCCGGAGTCTGCCATTCGATCCCCAGATTGTTGTCGTCACGATTGGTAATCTTCATGACTTCGTTGAAATCCGGTTGTCGAAAGTTCACGGTCGGGCGCAACAGAGACTCGTCGTATGTGAGCTTCTTTTCGGCGAACCGGTCATTTCCGTCACCAGCATAGGTAACAGTCTGGGATGCGGGCCGGAAAACACCCTCGGAACACTCGCCTTCCACCACGTGGTGCTCCTGGTAGATTGCCCTGTCATCATTTACAGCAGTGGCTTCACCGGTAAAACGAACTTCCGCGGCCATTACCGTAAAGGCGGGCAAAGAGAAAGCAATAAAAACAGCGGTTCGTTTCATCGGGTCAGCTCCGGATACAGGTATTGTCGCAGGTAGAGAAGGGCCGGAAAAACGATCAGCCAGCCCACTGCCAGGGCGAGGAGTGACATTGTCGGGTCCGGTAACTCAACGGCTCCCAGTTGGCTGGCAGACCAATAGGCGAAGGGACCGGCCACAGGTGCGCATACGAATGGCAGCCACGCCCTGCTGCTGATCCAGGACAGTGAGTGGGACAGGGTGGTCATGAATATCGCCCAGATACCCACCAGCCATACGGGTGTCAGTTCGACACCGCCGGTACCGTCATCAAGGATACCGGTCTGGAACCAGATGCCATCGAGCACCCCGCCAAGGACCACCCCGGCACCGATAAACTGCAGTTCGGCAAGACGGTGCTGGCTGATGAAGGCGAGGTGAAACCCCAGCAGGAGTAACACGAAGCCAACGGCAGCAAGGCCAGGGAAAAGAACACAGGCGAACCATCCGGCCTGAAACAGGATGAAATTGATGGTTTTGCGAAGCGTATCTGACTGGATCATAGGCTGAGGATGTTCGCGCGCTTGTTGCCGGGCCTGGCAAACACTATCTGGGACACGCCAATGGCGCGCTCGCTGAAACCGGCTTCGCAGTAGGCGAAATAGAAATGCCAGAGCCTGCGGAAAGCGTCGTCGTATCCCTGGCTCTCAAGCTTCTCGCGGTTGGCCATGAAACGCTCGCACCAGTCGTGCAGGGTACGGGCGTAGTGGAAACCAATGTCCTCCGCATGAGTCATCACCAGGTCGGATCCCTTGCGAACGGAGCCAAGGATGGCGCCGAATGAAGGAATAAAACTGCCGGGAAAAATGAAACGCTGGATGAAGTCGACGTTTTTCAGTGCCCGGCTGTAACGCTGCTCCGGCATATTGATGGCCTGCACCAGCGCCAGCCCGTCGGGCTTCAGTAACCGGCTGATCTGGGAGAAATAGCTGTCCAGAAACTGGGGACCGACGGCTTCGATCATCTCGATGGACACCAGCTTGTCGAACTGGCCTTCCAGGTCCCTGTAGTCGTCAAACAGCAGGGTGATGCTGTCCTCGAGGCCTTCGGCTTTCACCCTTGCCCTCGCCAGCTCGAGCTGCTCAGAGGAAATCGTGGTGGTAGTCACATGACATCCGAAATACCGCGCGGCATGTACCGCAAAGCCACCCCAACCGGTACCGATTTCAATTACCCGGTCGCCGGGCTGCAGATCAAGCTTGCGGCAGATGGTGTCCAGCTTGTGTACCGCTGCCTCCTCCAGTGTTGCCTCAGGGCGCGGATAGATGGCTGAGGAGTACATCATGGTGGGGTCGAGGAAGGTCTCGAACAGGTCATTGCCCAGATCGTAATGGGCGCTGATGTTCTTGCGGGAACCTTCTCTGGTATTCCGGTTAAGCCAGTGCAGGCCCTTGAGCGCGGGTTTGGTGACCCAGCTGAATCTGTCTTCGAATTCGTTCATCCGCTCCACGTTGCGGGTAAAGAAACGCAACAGGGCCACCAGGTCCGGCGTTGACCAGTCTCCGGCTACGTAGGACTCGGCGGCACCAATACTGCCGCCGGTCAGCAGATCCTTCCAGGTGCTGCAGTCATGGATAATCAACTCTGCCGGGGCAAAACGGATGTCGCCATCACCGAAACTGAGGGGCTGCTGGCCTGCCTCACGGATTGTCAGGGCGCCATCCTTCAGTAATGCCAATTGCTGGCACACCAGGTGTTTTGCCACACGGGCGCTGAGCGGGGCCTGCCTGCCGGCGTCTGCAGAGTCGAATGAGGTGTTCAGGTTCTCCATGAGCTTACCTTTCCGCTTGTCTTTGTTCGGTCGTCGGCCCCGGTCACGTCAAGGCCTGAATCGTCGCTTCCCAGCCTGTGGGCGGGGTCGCTCTCCGGAAGCTTGTCCGGGTGGGTGAAAAAGGGCACGCCCTTGAGTTTCAGCTTCAGTGCGTGCCAGTAAATTCCACCCACCACCTTCAGGGCTTCGAGGGGAAACTGCCTGAGGCTTCTGTGAAGTTCTTTACGATCCAGAGGGGTACGTCGGACCACCAGAGTGGCATCAAAATGTCTGTTGCCATCCTGAAACACGTTCATATGTATGCGCACCTCAGGCCCCCGGAAGCTGAAGGTCCATTGATAGTGCTGGTCCATCGGGTTGAACGGTGACACATGAAAACGCTTGTCAAACCCGAAACGCTCGGTGCGCCAGCCGGCACTGGTTGGCTTCGCTCCCGTGCTTTCCAGGCAGTACACATGGCGGTCCTGCCACGGTGTATTGGTAATCTGCGCCAGAATGACCCGAGGTACGGCGCCACTGCCTGGCCTGTCACCGGCGTTGTAGCAGAAGTAGAAGCTGACCGGATTGAACACATACCCGAAATAGCGGGGATGGGTAATCAACTCCACCGGCCCGTCCGGCGTCCACCCTGTCGCTTTCTGCACCTGGTCGGTCACAGCCTGCAACAGGTCGTCTGTTTCCGGATGGAAGTAGTCCCGGCGCCGGAGCGATAACCAGTTGAATTTCTCGAGTGAAAACAGGCGGCTTATGCGCGTTACCGAATGCCACTCGCGCAGATCCAGTGCCAGCATGCCGGTGCTGTAACTGAACTCATGGCGTACCGGTGTCATCCGACGATGGCGGATAGTGCCCTCCAGCCACTGGCTGTCAAGGCGATCGCCAACAGGCCTGTCCTGCAGGGCAGCGTTCATGGTTACAACTCCACACCCAGGGCCCGGGTGACTCGCAGCGCACTGCGTACGCCGTCTTCATGGAACCCGTTGAACCAGTATGCGCCACAGAAATGGCTGCGGTTCTGACCGCCTATTTCGGCATAGCGCTTCTGCGCGGCAACCGCCTGCAGTGTGAATACCGGATGGGCGTATTCGAAGCGCTTGATGATACGCTCGGGATCAATATCCGCGCTGCGGTTGAGGGTGACACAGAAGGTTTCCGGGGCATCGTGAAAGTTCTGCAGAATATTCATGTTGTAGGTGACGGATACGGGTTCAGTACTGTGTTGCGGAATAAAATAGTTCCACGCCGCCCAGGCCCGCCGGTTCGAAGGCAGTGCAGAGCTGTCGGTATGAAGCACGACATCGTTGTTCTGATAGGTAATGGCTCCGAGAATCTCCAGCTCGCTGTCGGTGGGGTCCCCGATCATTCCCAGGGCCTGGTCGCTATGACAGGCAAACACCACCTGGTCGAACGCCTGCTGTTCGCCGTTTACCGTTACCAGCACCTTATCCTGCTGGCGCACCACGGAAGTGACGGGGCTGTTCAGGTGGGTGTGGTTTTCCAGCCGACCCATCATGGCATCCACGTAACGGGCAGAGCCGCCGGATATAACCCGCCAGGTGGGCCTGTCGTCCACTGACAACATGCCGTGATTGTTGAAAAACTGGAGGAAGAAGCGGATCGGGAACTGTTCCAGCACGATTTCCGGTGCAGACCAGATAGCGGCCCCCATGGGCACAATGTAGTACTTGCGAAAATACCGTGAATAGCCGTTCCGGTTGAGGTACTCCCCAAGGCTTTCCTCGTCCCCGATAGTGCCTTCTGCCAGGTCTGCACGACTCTCCCTGTTGAATCTCAGAATCTCCCTGACCATTCGCAGGAAAGGCAGGTTCAGCAGATTGCTCCGTTGCGCAAACAGCGTGTTCACACTGGTGCCGTTGTACTGCAGGCCGGATGAGTGGCAGTCAACACTGAAGCTCATATCGCTCACTTCGGATTCAACCCCGAGGCGATCCATCAGCTTGATGAAATTGGGGTAGGTCCAGTCATTGAATACGATGAAACCGGTATTTACCGGCCATTCGCGGCCGCCCGCCGTCACCGTCTCTGTATTGGTATGCCCGCCGGCGTAACTCCCGGCCTCGAACAGCTCGACGTCGTACTTTTCCGATAAAAGCCAGGCCGTGGTCAGGCCGGATACTCCAGCGCCAATGACTGCGATACGTTGACGGTTGTTACTCATCCATTGGATTCCTGTTCTTTTTTGCGCTGCCGGCTCATGCTGGCTGACATTCGGTCAATAACACCCTGGGGCAGGGCGCCGAGCAGTTTGAGTGTCCATGTAAAGCGTTTGGGAAATGCGATTTCGGTTTTGCCCTTGCGAAGGCCATTCACAATCCGTGACGCAGCATCTTCTGCCGAAACCAGGAAGGGCATGGGAAAATCATTGCGGTCTGTCAGGGGCGTTTTGACAAACCCCGGTGACACCACCACAACATCGATGCCCTCCGATGCCAGGTCTGCTCTCAGGGCATGGGCAAAATACGTCAGCGCCGCCTTGGACGCGCCATAGCCCTCCGCGCGACCGAACGGAAACCACCACGCCGAAGAGCTGACAAAAACCAGAGTGGCCGGCCGCCCCTGTTGTGCGGTTCGCCGGAGCGCAGGCAGGGCAATGTCCAGACAGCGGGCCGTGCCAACCACGTTGGTGGTTATGTTGTGGTCGATGATGCTGCTGTCGTACTCCGCAATTTCCAGGTACTCGCAGGTGCCTGCGTTCAGGATCGCCATGTCCAGACTGCCAAACGCTTCAAGGTCACCACTGATCGCCTGCAGTGCTTCACGATCGGTGGTGTCGGCTGTGGCGGGTTTCATTCTTTCCGGTGCCAGGGAGCACAGCTCATCGAGCGCTGCCTGCCTGCGACCGGTAATAACAAGCCGGTGACCCTGCTGCATCAGCTCCCGGGTGACCGCCTCTCCGATACCGGAACTGGCGCCGGTGATCCAGATATTGGATGTTGATTCAAGCCGCTTGCTCATCCTGCCTGATTCCTTATCCAGCGAATGACTCCACCCATGACCGGGAGGTTCTCGTAAAGTAACTGGCCGGCGTCAAAGTAGTCCCGATGGAAGGCAACATGCCCGTTGCGGATAGCCAGTTGGCTGATACCGTCCACTTTGACGGGCTTGCCCTTGCGGATACGCCTGTGTTGCAGATGCATGACCCACGGAATACAGACGTTTTCACCACTGATCACCGGCTCGCCGAAATCGAAGCCGCAGGAAATGACGTTGGCGTAGGCGCCGGCGAAATACTCTGTGAGTTCATCGATACCCTCAACTGAAGAAAAAGGGTCGGTAAAGCGTACATTGTCGCTGTAGACGCTGCTCAGCCCGGCCATATCACCGGCGCAGAGGCTGTTGAAGAGTTGCGTAAAGCGGCCAAGGGTCTCCTGCACCGAAGAACTCCTGTTTCCCATATCAATAATTGAGGCGGTACTCATGACCTCTTACTCCTCATGGCGTCGAGTTGGCGGGTTTCTTCCCGAATGTGCTCCGGGATCGGTTTCATATCCCAGATGATGCCAAGGCGCGACAGCAGCCACAGCCCATACCACGTCATATCCACCTCATACCAACGGAACCCCTGACGCACGGACTGTGGCCAGCGATGATGATTGTTGTGCCAGCCTTCGCCCAGGGTGATCAGCGCGAGCCAGACGTTATTCCTGCTGTCGTCGTCGGTTTCAAAGCGACGTTTGCCCCAGACATGGGACAGGGAGTTAATGGATACGGTCGCGTGGAACAGCACCACGGTCGATATGAAGAAGCCCCAGACCAGTAATTGCAGGCCGTTGGTGCCAAGGCCGGGCGCCCAGGCGGCAAGACCCTCGCCCAGGGCATATATTCCCCCAGCTGCCGCAGCCGGCACCAGCGAATCGAACCGATTGAGAAAACGCAGCTCCGGGAACTTCATCCAGTCTTTTACCCGGCGTTCATCCATTGCAAACCCGGCATCGCAGGTAAACCAGCCTACATGGGACCACCAGAAACCACCGTGATGGGGCGAATGCAGGTCCTTCTCGTCGTCGGAATGCTGGTGATGGTGTCGATGGTGAGCCGCCCACCATAACGGTCCCCGCTGTGCTGCGCTGGCACCCAGCAGACCAAACACGAACTGCGCCACACGGCTGGTCTTGAAGGTCTTGTGGGCAAAGTAGCGATGATAGAAGCCGGTAATGGCAAACATGCGTACAGCGAAAAAAGCTGCCGCAAAGGCCACTGCGAAGGTGCTCGTACCGGTGAAGATAACCAGCAGGCAGGCAAGATGAAGTGCTATAAAGGGCACCACCCTGAGAAAATTGAAAGCCCGCGAGCCCGTGTCGAGGTGATCTGAACCCGCAGTGGAGTCGAACCATCTCAGAATGTTAGTCAGCCAGTTCTGCACTCGGGTCATACCCTGATTGCCCTTTAGTTCGTGGTTTACTCTGATACGTTTCTTCAACCGACTTTGGATGCACGATAAACGATGTTTAACCAAACCGATGAGATGCCTGTTATACGCCGCATTGCCGTTGTTGGTTCAGGACTGGCCGGCCTTACTGCTGCACTTTTGCTGGGGGAGAGAAATCTTGCCGTCACGGTCTTCGAGAAAAGCCGCGGTCCGGGCGGCCGCATGGCTGCGAAGCGTGTTTCCGGGGGCTCCGCCGATATAGGTGCCCAGTAC
Source organism: Marinobacter orientalis (assembly GCF_004792665.1). GTDB lineage: Bacteria > Pseudomonadota > Gammaproteobacteria > Pseudomonadales > Oleiphilaceae > Marinobacter > Marinobacter orientalis. Next base: position 90,171 of record NZ_SRZX01000002.1, on the reverse strand, counting down.
TTCACAGCGAGAAACCCGGCATTCGTGCGTTTTTTGGCCCACCATGCCGGTGACACAGCTTTCGGAATCTGGCCGGGGCGGTTTGGCTACCAGAACCGTGACGGTAAATGGGAGTCCTTTCCGGACGAGCGGCGATACGTCGGTATCCCGCGAATGACCGCTGTCACACGGGGGCTGTCCTCAGCCGTAAATGTAAAGGCGCAGACGCGGGTCGAGCGGCTGATCCGCAATGGCGAACAGTGGACACTCCGGGACGCTGACGGTGAATCTTACGGGCCCTTTGATGCGGTTATCATAACCGCGCCGCCGGCTCAGGCGCAGGAGCTCCTCAGTAACAGTGATCTGCCGGTACTGGCGGAGGAACTCGATGAACCGGTACGTCACATACAGCCGTGCTGGGCAGCTGCGGCGTACTTTCCGGACCCGCTGGAGCAGCCCTACGAGGGGATGCGGTGCCAGGATGACGTGCTTTACTGGATTGCCAACAATTCCAGCAAGCCGGGCCGGGAAGACAAGGGCCAGTGGTGGGTTCTGCATGCCAATCCGGAATGGTCACGCCGCCATCAGGACACCACGCCGGAGCAGGTGACCGAAGAAATGGTCACTGCGTTCCAGCGGGTGACGGGCTGCCATCAACAACCCGGCGAGGTGGTTTCCCATCGCTGGCTCTATGCGAAATCATCCTCCAGCGACAGTCCCGGTTTTCGCTGGTTTGGTGACCACCGCATCGGTCTTGCCGGCGACTGGCTCAGCGGTGGCCGGGTAGAAGGTGCTTTTGAAAGCGCCCGCGGGCTGGTGAACAGGATACTGCCTGACTGATTCAGCCCGGTTATCATTCAACCTGTTCAACCCGTTCAGCCCTGCGGGCATCAAGCACATCGGGGCGCACGTAGAAGTGGCTGATAGTGCCATCGCTGAACTTGCTGAAGAACGCACTGATGTCGGTAATCTTTTTCAGCGAGCGGGCGCGATTGATGGGGTCGCGCACCAACACCTTGATACCGTTGAAATTGTCCTGGATATTGGAAAACCGGGCCCGCATCGAGCAGGTTACCACCTGCTCCGGGTCCAGGTTCAGCTCCCGCGCCAGCCAGCTTCTGTGATCCCTGATGCCCCGGGCAGAGAGGTCTTCCCGGGTATCAAGATGATCCAGCTTGATACGATCCACGATACACCGGGAGTAGCTGGAGGGCTGCCTGCGCGCCACCTTGCGAAACGCCTCCCAGAAGTAACTGTCTGTCAGTTCCGCGAAATACCGCATGTCGCTGAGGCAGGTGTCCACCCAGTCAAAAATCTCCGGGTCTTCCAGCACCTCGTTGATGGCTTCCCGCAACAGCCAGTCGAAGCCAAGGGCGGTTTTGTGGGCGTAGACCTTGCGGTACATCTGGTGACGGCTGTAGACAAAGTCTTCCAGGGCACCGAGCCCCTTCTGGGTAATGGCCAGCCCCAGCCACGGCTCACGCACATCCCAGCCAAAGCGCAGGTTGCTGAGCAGGTGGTCGAGGTTGAAGCCGCCAATCGTCACCGAAGAATGGAACCCGTCCCGCAGCATGTAGTCCGCCCTGTCCGCATCAATTTCGCCGGACACGATGGATGACAGCAGGTCCATCACCAGCCGGGGTGTATCGGCCTCGCTGAGCACACCGGACTCGGCATCCTCACCGGCAATGAAGTTCCAGAAGGTCCGGGCATGGCGGCAAAACGCCTCGCTCGGGCGTACCTCCGTGGTTTCCATGATGCCGATGACGTCTCTGACATCCAGCCCTGCGGAATCCAGATCGATGGAAGACAGTACATCGTGGGCGACGCGCACGGAATAATGCTCGTGCTCAAGCTCTTCGGGCCGCGCGGAATGATAGATCGAGTAATCAACGCCTTCCCAGAGATCATCGAAACGGTCCGGGCGCGACATCAGATCATGAATCCGGCGGGCCTGGGTGAACTGATGGGAAAAGCTGGAGTGGCCGCTATCGTGTAACAGACAGCCCAGGCGTATGGTTTTGGCCAGGTAATCAATAGCGTCCAGCTGGCTCAGACTCAGGTCGGTCTGGTCACTCAGTTGACGTTCCCGCAGATAGGCGTCGATCATGGAGCGGAACATGCGGGTACCCACATGCATTACACCGATGCTGTGCAGAAAGCGGGAGTGCGTGGCCCCGGGGAATACCAGGCTCAGAATGTCGTTCTGGCAGATATTGCGCAGACGCTGGAACAGGGGATGGTCGATAACTTTGATTTCATGCCGGTAGAGCGGAATGCCGCCATGAACCGGGTCCATGATCAGCTTGTCATAGGCCCCGAGCAGATCATTTACGGCACTTCTCATTGATTACAGCCTCCCAAAAACATCAAACATGTCTTGTTATATCACAGGGGCGTGCCAGAATAGATATCTGACAGCCAATTTCCCGTTTACCGATGGTAGTTTAGGGCAATAATCATGACATCGCGCACCGAGCGCATTCTTATAATTGATTCGGATGAGCATGCCCGTTCAGAACTGGGTCGATACCTTGAGGCCAGGGGCTTCTATGTGACCGGCTACCCCGATCTGGATTCGGCCCAGTCCCAGTTCACCGATAATATGCCGGACATCATTTTCACCGACATGTCGCCTGAAGCCATTGGTGAGTTGGCGGCCAGGCTGGAAGACGCTGAAACCTTTACTCCGATTGTTGCCAGCTACTCCACCGAAGACGCTCCGGAGGTGGTCAATGCGCTTCGGGCGGGAGCGGCGGACATCGTGCTCAAACCCTGTTCTGACGACCGTGGTGCCCTGGACGATGTGATTGGCAAACTGTTTGACCGGGTGCGGGTTAATCGCCTCAACCAGCTTTACCGTCAGGAACTGGAAGAGGCCAATCGCGACCTGCGGGATGGCATTGCCGAATTGCGGGCCGACCAGCGGGCAGGGCGCAAGGTTCAGCTGCGCATGCTGCCCGACAACGACCAGCTTTTGTCCGGCCTTTCCATTGAGCACCTGATCAAGCCATCGCTGTTTCTCAGCGGCGACTTTCTCGATTATTTCCGTATATCCGAAGACAAGGTGCTGGTTTACATTGCCGACGTATCCGGCCACGGCGCCAGTTCGGCGTTTGTAACGGTACTGCTGAAAAACCTGACCAACCGTCTCCAGCGCAACCTCAGGCGCGGTTCCAGCGACGATATCCTCTACCCGGAGCGGTTCCTGGAGCGGGTCAACTCAGAATTGCTGGATACCGGCCTGGGCAAGCATGTGACCCTGTTTGTTGGGATTATTTCCACCAGCGACCGGCGTCTGCGTTACTCTGTGGGCGGACATTTCCCCATGCCCATCCTGTCGGTTGAGGGTGGCAGAACGGAATTCCTGGAAGGCAGCGGGTTACCGGTGGGGTTGTTTGAGGAGCCTGAGTGGGAAGTCTATGAAGTACCGCTGGAGCAGCCTTTCCACCTTATTCTGTTTTCAGACGGTATACTCGAAGTAATAAAGGCCAAAAGCCTTGATGAAAAGGAAAAGACATTACTTGAACTCGTCTCGGGAGGTAGTCACACTATTGGTTCGCTAAGCGAGGCTCTGCATCTCGACGAGATCACAGAGTTACCGGACGATATTGCTATCGTATCCGTCACGGATGCAGTTTCAGGTACTGATAGCCCAACGTCGAAATAGTGGCAGTGGATTCAATGGCTGGTTACAAGATCCTGCAAGCTGTAAAACAGGGCATTTATGTCCTCAAGTTTATTGGAGAAATCCGGCTGAACCTGTGTTCGACGCTGGACAATCTGGTTGAGTCCATCACCCAGGACCCCGAATTCAAAACGGTGGTCATTGATCTCACAGAAACCGAGATTATCGACAGCACCACCCTGGGGCTGCTCGCAAAGATAGCCATGGCGGCCCAGAAACGCAGTAATTTCCTGCCCACGATGATTTCCACCAACCCGGACATTACCCGAATCATTACTTCCATGGGGTTCGACAAGATATTCATTATTGTTCGAGAACCGGCCTCGCGTATCGAAGAACTGGAAGAAATCCCTGTATTGCGTGCCAGTGAGCAGGACGTCCGCGACAAGGTTCTGGATGCACACCGGGTGCTGATGGGCCTGAACAGCCGCAACAGAGAGGAATTCAAGAACCTGGTGCGCGCCCTGGAATGCGAGGAGCCAGGCTGACGCCGGCGATTGTCACCAGATTGTACATTCCTGCCGGCCGTAACCGGGCCAACAAGAAGCGATAACGGAACAACTATGCCTGATAATAAAGCGCCCCGGCCTCCGGAGTCCTCTCCTACAGGCCATGATGTGGCAGTCCTCGGCGGCGGAAGTTTCGGCACCGCCATGGCCAAGGTACTTGGTGAAAACGGCCACACCGTGCATTTCTGGATGCGTGATGCCGCCCAGGCGGACGAGATCCGCGATACCGGTATCAACACTCGCTATATGCCGGATGTCACCTTGACCGGTGATATCCGGCCAACAACCAGTCTTCCGGAAGCTGTCGGCAGGGCAGAGAGTGTATTTGTCGCCATTCCCAGCAAGGCGTTCAGGTCGGTCATCCGGGATAACAGCGCCGACTTCCGTGACGGGCAGATTGTCGTCAGCCTCACAAAGGGTATTGAGGAGCATGGTTTCAAGCTGATGAGCGAGATCCTGCTGGAGGAGATTCCCCGCTGCCGGATCGGCGTTCTCAGCGGACCGAACCTGGCCGGGGAGATCGTCAATCAGGACCTCACAGCGACTGTTATTGCTGCCAAGGATCCGGACGTTCGCCGTACCGTCCAGGAGCTGCTGGGCTGCGAATACCTGAGGGTATACGCCAATGTGGATGTTTATGGGGTGGAGCTGGCCGGAGCACTCAAGAACATCTATGCCATTGTGGCCGGGCTCGGTTCGGCGCGGAATCTGGGTGAAAATGCCAAGGCCATGCTGATCACGCGCGGCCTGGCAGAAATGAGCCGCTTTGCGGTAAGTCTCGGCGCCAACCCGATGACTTTTATGGGCCTGGCGGGTGTCGGTGACCTGATCGTGACCTGTACCTCCCCGAAGAGCCGCAACTACCGAGTGGGCTATGCGGTCGGCAAGGGGCAGGGGCTTGACGAGGCTGTTGCGGAGCTGGGACAGGTGGCCGAGGGTATTTACACTCTCAAACTGGTCAAGGAAAAGTCGGAGTCTATCGGTATCTACATGCCGCTGGTAAGGGGCCTGTACGAAATTCTCTATGAGGGAGCATCCATCGGCGCGGTGATTAACAGCCTGATGATGTCGGTGCAGAACTCCGACGTGGAATTCATTCTGCCCCGTACTCTCAGCCAATAGTCAGTCAATAGCACTTCGGCATTTCCGGAGGTAACCAGTGCACTTGATTATCATGCGTCACGGTGAAGCCGGTTGGCATACCCTCGACAGGGAGCGTGAGCTGACGGAATTCGGTCGGCACGGCGTGGCAGACGTTGCTGTGCAGATTGCAGAGTCACCCTGGCGTCCCGACTTTATCTGGTGTAGCCCGTTGGTGCGTGCTCGCCAGACTGCTGCAATCGCTTCTGAGATCCTCAACTGCGCGGTCACCGAAAAAGACTTTATTACACCGGATGATAACCCCGCGCGGTGTCTGGACGAACTGATTGACCTGGCCCCGTCACAACTGCTGATTATCTCGCACATGCCTTTTGTTGGCAGCCTCTCGACCCTGCTGGTGGATGGCCACCGTAACGGCATTCCCTTCATGACTGCCCAGGCGGTGGTACTGGAGATGCCGGTTGCGGGGCCGGGGTGCGCGGACCTCAGGGCCCAGTTTCTGCCGTAACTGAACAGCCATCCGGCTTTTCACCCTTTAAATCCGACGCTTCAAAACCCATAGTTGTTTCAGGATTCAATCAGGAACCGTCTCTATGACCCAGAAGCCAGAAACAATTGCCGAACAGGTTGAAAGCGCACAGTCCCATGACAAGGGGCTGCCACCCCTGGACAAATGGAATCCGGAGCTGTCGGGAGACATTGATATTGTCATAGCTCGCGACGGCCAGTGGCTCTATGAGGGCAAACCCATCGGACGGGAGGCGATAGTCCGTCTGTTTTCCACCATCCTGCGGCGTGAAGAGGACGGGCACTATTATCTGGTCACGCCGGTGGAGAAGTGGCGGATCACCGTTGAAGATGCCCCCCTTCTGGCGCATTCACTTCACGCCAGCGGTGACGGCAGGGAGCAGGTACTGACGGTCACCACCAATACCGGTGAAACTATTGAGGTCGGAGGTGCCCATCCACTTGAGGTCGGAACCTACGCAGGTTCCGACGAGCCCCGGCCAGTGGTAAAAGTGCGCCATGGCGTCGAAGCGCGGCTTGTCACTGCTGCGTATTACGACCTGGCGGAGCTGGTAACCGAAGAAACCATTGATGGCAAAACCATTCCAGGTGTCTGGAGCAACGGAAATTTCTATAAAATTGCCACCAACGGTTGAATTACCGGGCGCCGTCCCAAATAACTCACGGTAGAAAACGCAGTTCGACACTTGTTAAACTGTAATTTCGAACTTGTTACCGAGCCTGGCTCTCTAACGAGGCCCGGTGGTCGTAAGTCCCTCTGTGCAGTCTGGCTGTTCAAGATCACTTTCGATTGCCCAAATTTAAATCAAACAGTCATTGCGACACGCAAGGAGATCACATGGCCCAACCTCGTGTTGTCACCATCCACTACACGCTCACCAACGATCAGGGAGAAGAACTGGATTCCTCCCGTGTAGAAGGTCGCGAGCCGCTGTCTTATGTGGAAGGTGCTCAGAACATTATCGGCGGACTTGAAAATGCGCTGAATGAAAAGAACCCAGGCGATCAGGTCAAGGTATCTGTTGAGCCGGCTGAAGGGTACGGCGAAGTCAACGAAGAGCTGGTTCAGCCAGTTCCGCGTTCTGCGTTTGAAGGTGTGGAAACCATTGAGCCAGGCATGCAGTTCCAGGCACAGACTCCGGGCGGCCCCCAGGTAGTTCGTGTTGTGGAAGTAGGCGACGAAACTGTCACCATCGACGCAAACCACCCGCTGGCAGGCCAGACCCTGCACTTTGACGTGGAAGTGGTTGAAGCGCGCGAGGCAACCGACGAAGAGCAAGAGCACGGTCACGCTCACTAAGATTCTTTCGGGTTGCTCGAAAACGGCCCCCTTGTGGGCCGTTTTTTTATGGGTGGAAGAATTGTCGGATTACGGCCTTTCAGGCCTGATCCGACCTACGGGGTGTGGGTGCCTGCAGGGGTTGGCTGGTGGTGGTCGGCTTTGTCGGATTACGGCCTTTCAGGCCTAATCCGACCTACGGGGGGCAGGGATTGACGGCATGGGGTAGGTCGGATAGAGCGCAGCGAAATCCGACTTCCTGGAATATCCCATCAAACTCCCCACAAAAACCCATAAAAAAACGGCCCGAAAAGGGCCGTTTTTTTATGCAACACTCCGAATTACATATTCGGATAATTCGGACCACCGCCACCTTCCGGCGTCACCCAGGTAATGTTCTGGGCCGGATCCTTGATGTCGCAGGTTTTGCAGTGCACGCAGTTCTGCGCGTTTATCTGGAACTTCTTGCCGCTGCCGTCTTCCGCATCAACCACTTCGTACACACCGGCCGGGCAGTAACGCTGTGCAGGCTCGTTGTACTTGGGCAGATTCTCCTTGATGGGGATATCCGGGTCCGCCAGCTTCAGGTGAATCGGCTGGTCTTCCTCGTGATTGGTGTTGGAAATGAACACCGAAGACAGCTTGTCGAAGGTCAGCTTGTTATCCGGCCTGGGATAATCAATCTTCTTCGCCTGATCCGCCGGCTTCAGGGTAGCGTAGTCCGGCGTAGTGTCGTGGAAGGTGAACGGCAGACTGCGATGCAGGATGTTCTGCTCGAAGTAGGCGATGGCGCCACCCACGAAGTTGCCGAACTTGTGCATGGCCGGGCCGAAGTTGCGCTCGTCGTAAAGCTCCTTGTACAGCCAGCTGTCCTTGAAGCGATCCTCGAAGCTGGTAATTTCCTCACCGCTCCTGCCGTCCTTCAACGCTTCAAATACGGCTTCCGCGCCCAGCAGACCGGACTTCATCGCTGTATGTGAGCCCTTGATCTTGGAGCCGTTCAGAGTGCCTGCGTCGCAGCCGAGCAGCAGGCCGCCGGGGAAGCTCATCTTCGGCAGGCAATTGAAACCGCCCTTGGTAATGGCCCGGGCCCCATAGGCCACGCGCTTGCCACCTTCCAGATGTTTCCTGATCTCCGGATGCAGCTTCAGGCGCTGGAACTCGTCAAACGGACTCAGATGCGGATTGCTGTAGGACAGATCGGCAATCAGGCCCACGTACACCTGACCACCCTCCAGGTGATAGAGGAAAGTGCCGCCGGTAGAACCGGATTCGTTCAGCGGCCAGCCGGTGGTGTGGATAACCAGACCGGGCTCGTGTTTGGCCGGGTCAATGTCCCACAGTTCCTTGATGCCGATGCCGTAATGCTGCGGATCCTTGCCTTCGTCCAGCTTGAAGTCATTGATCAGGCGCTTGCCCAGATGACCACGGCAACCTTCGGTAAAGAGGGTGTACTTGGCGCGCAGTTCCATGCCCGGCATGTAGCCGTCTTTTTCAGAGCCGTCACGGGCCACGCCCATGTCGCCGGTAATGATGCCTTTTACCTGGCCGTCTTCAACGATGGTTTCAGCCGCGGCGAAGCCGGGATAGACCTCGACACCCAGGCCTTCAGCCTGTTCAGCCAGCCAGCGGCACAGGTTACCCAGGCTAATGATGTAGTTGCCATGGTTGTGCATATTTTTGGGCACAAACGCGTTGGGTATCCTGGTGGCATTTTCCTGGTTCTTCAGCAGAAAAATGTCGTCACGAGTGACCGGGGTATTAAGCGGCGCACCTTTCTCTTTCCAGTCCGGGAACAGTTCATTGAGGGCAGTGGGCTCAAACACGGTGCCTGCCAGAATGTGAGCCCCGATCTCGGAACCTTTCTCAACGACACAGACGGTCAGTTCCTGTTCAGCTTCCTGGGCCATCTGCATGACACGACAGGCTGCTGAAAGGCCAGCTGGGCCACCGCCGACGATAAGAACATCAAATTCCATCGATTCGCGTTCCACGTTGGTCTCCTCATCTTTTTTAGTGATGCCACCAGGCAATTTCTCAGGGGCGCCATCATACCGTTAAAACGGTCTGCAGACGACTCCCACAAAGCGAAAGCCCCTCTTCTGTTAACTGAAAGGATACCCCAATTGAATAATCAAACAAACGTTTGTTTGAAATTTGGGCCTACCTTTGGCATTGTTGAAAGGTGCTGGGCTAAAACGCATTTTTTTTGAGTCGTTTTCTAGTATCGTCTCACGCTCAGGTGGAGTCAACCGGTGTGTATCAGCCGCGAACGCGGCTTTTCAACGTCCCGAGGGACTATTGACCCCGGTGCCCTTTGCCTGCAGTATTATGACGCCCTTACAGACAGCAGGCCCCGCAAGCATGTGCTGTCCTCAAATGTAAACTCATCGTAGAAGAACGAGGAATCTATGAAGGTTCTGGTCGCTGTAAAACGAGTTATCGACTACAACGTGAAGGTGCGCGTCAAGCCGGACAACACCGGCGTTGATCTCGCCAACGTCAAAATGGCAATGAACCCGTTCTGCGAAATCGCTGTTGAAGAAGCAGTTCGCCTGAAAGAGAAGGGTGTTGCCAGCGAAATCGTGGTGGTATCCATCGGCCCGAAGGCCTGCCAGGAGCAGATCCGCACCGCTCTGGCTCTGGGTGCTGACCGTGGTATCCACATCGAAACAGACGAAGAGGTTCAGTCTCTCGAAGCGGCCAAGCTGCTCAAGAGCGTGGTTGAGAAAGAAGAGCCCAAGCTGGTCATTCTCGGCAAACAGTCCATCGATTCCGACAACAACCAGACTGGCCAGATGCTGGCTGCACTGACTGGTATGGGGCAGGGTACGTTTGCCTCCGAAGTGGTTGTTGACGGCGAGAACGTAAACGTTACCCGTGAGGTTGACGGCGGTTTGATGACCGTCGCTCTCAAGTTGCCTGCGGTGATTACCACCGATCTGCGCCTGAATGAGCCGCGTTACGCTTCTCTGCCAAACATCATGAAGGCCAAGAAGAAGCCGCTGGACAACATGAGCCCGGCTGACCTGGGTGTTGAGCTTGCTCCGCGTCTTTCTACCCTGAAGGTAGAGGCTCCGGCCTCTCGCCAGGCAGGTGTGAAGGTTGCTGACGTAGCTGAGCTGGTCGACAAACTGAAGAACGAAGCGAAGGTGATCTGAATGAGCATCCTTGTAATTGCTGAACATGACAACAGCGAGCTGAAGCAGGCGACCCTGAACGTTGTGGCTGCTGCCAAGGCCATCGGTGGCGATATCGACGTACTGGTTGCCGGCGAGAACTGCGGTGCTGTAGGAGAAGCGGCAGCGAAAGCCGACGGCGTTAGCAAGGTACTGGTTGCCGACAACGCCGTGTATGGTCACTTTCTGGGTGAGAACCTGGGAGAGCTGGTTGCCGAGGTCGGTAACAGCTACAGCCATATCCTGGCCGCCGCTGGCACTGTTGGCAAGGACTTCATGCCGCGGGTTGCCGCACTGCTGGACGTTGCCCAGGTGTCCGACATCATGCGTGTGGAGTCCGAAGACACCTTCGTTCGCCCGATCTACGCCGGCAACGCCATTGCCACTGTCAAATCCACCGACAGCATCAAGGTGATCACCGTTCGCCCGACCGCCTTTGATCCGGTTGCCGAGGAAGGTGGTTCTGCCACGGTGGAAGCCCTGGACATTGTCAAAGATGCGGGCCTGTCCCAGTTCGTCAGTGAAGAGCTGGCCAAGTCCGACCGTCCCGATCTGGCAAGTGCCGGTATCGTGGTTTCCGGTGGCCGTGGCATGCAGAACGGCGAAAACTTCAAGATGCTGGAGCAGGTAGCAGACCTGTTGGGCGCTGCCGTTGGTGCGTCCCGTGCTGCAGTAGACGCAGGCTTTGTTCCCAACGACATGCAGGTCGGCCAGACCGGCAAGATCGTTGCGCCACAACTGTACATCGCCGTTGGTATTTCCGGTGCCATCCAGCACCTGGCGGGCATGTCTGATTCCAAAGTGATCGCGGCGATCAACAAGGATGAAGAAGCTCCGATCTTCCAGGTTGCCGATTATGGCCTGGTCGCGGATCTGTTTGAAGCGGTTCCGCAACTTGAAGAAGAATTGAAGAAGGTGCTTTAACTTTCTGATTTTTAATGAAAAAGGCACCTACGGGTGCCTTTTTTGGTTGACGTGACCTATCCTGATAAAGTGTGCAATGTTGCCCAAATCCGAGTAAGGATAACGACATGATCTGGTTAAAAGCGTTTGTTAGCGGCTTCCTTGCGACACTGATTTTCCATCAGGGGCTGTTTGCCCTGTTCTATCTGGTGGGCATAGTGCCATCAGCACCGTTCAATCTGAATCCGGTACCACCTCTGGGCGTTCCTGCCGTATTCTCGCTGGCATTCTTTGGCGGGCTCTGGGGACTGGTGCTTTGGGCCATTCTCCGGCGCTTCAACGGTGTCAGGTTCTGGCTGGGTAATGTAATAGTAGGGGCCATCGGCCCGACCGCCGTGGCCATGCTGGTGGTCTTTCCCCTCAAGGGGCTCGCGGTATCCGCGCAGACCTGGATCGGAGGACTGATGCTCAACGGTTTCTGGGGCCTCGGAGTGGCGCTTTTCCTGGTACTGATGGGTGCGAAGGCAGCCCGGTCCGGTGCCGGCAATCCATAACGGATCTGAATACTTTAAGGACAATCAATGAGCACAAAGACTGACACCACCTACGACATCGTGGTATTCGGTGCCACCAGTTTCGTGGGGCAAATCCTTACCACCTATCTGTTTGAAACCTATGGCGTTGGCAGGGACGTCCGCTGGGCCATTGCCGGGCGCTCTGAAAGCAAGCTGGGTACCCTGAAACAGAGCCTGGGCAAAGAGGCAGTACAATTGCCCATGATTGTCGCGGATGCCAGCGACGAGAGTGCGCTCAGGACAATGTGTGATCAGACCCGCGTGGTGATCTCAACGGTAGGCCCTTACGCCTTGTATGGCGAGCCACTGGTCAAAGTCTGCGCCGAAAGCGGAACCGATTACTGCGACCTGACCGGCGAAGTCCAATGGATCCGCAAGATGGTGGAAACCTACGAGGACACAGCCAAGGCCTCTGGCGCCCGCATTGTTCATTGTTGTGGTTTCGACTCCATCCCTTCGGATATGGGCGTCTGGTTCCTGCAGCAACACGCCGAGGAAATCTTTGGTGCGCCCTGCCAGGATGTTCGCATGCGGGTAAAAGTCGCCAAGGGCGAGTTTTCCGGTGGTACCGTAGCCAGCATGATGAACGTGGCCAAAGAGGCTGCCGCGGATCCGAAGCTTCGCAAGGAACTGGCGAACCCGTTCTCCATATGCCCGCCGGAACATCGCTCCAAAACCCGTCAGCCAAGCCTGAAAGGCGCGGAATTCGACAGGGATTTCGGTGTCTGGCTGGCCCCCTTCGTAATGGGCGCCATCAATACCCGGATTGTTCACCGCTCCAACGCCTTGCAGAATGCCCGCTATGGCAAGGAGTTCACCTACGACGAAGCGATGATGACAGGCCGGGGCATGAAAGGCCGGTTGGCAGCCTATGGCATTACCGGTGCACTGGGCGGTTTTTTCACCGCTTCCGCGTTCAAGCCATCTCGCTGGCTGGTTGAAAAATTCGTGCCCAAGCCGGGTGAAGGTCCAAGCCCCGAAGCCCAGCAAAACGGCTTTTACGACCTGCGCTTCATAGGCAAAACCGCCGACGGTAAAACCATCAAGACCAGGGTGACCGGCGATCGGGACCCGGGTTATGGCTCCACCAGCAAAATGCTGGGCGAAGCCGGAATGAGCCTTGCGTTTGATGTTGACAGTGACAAGCAGGGCGGGTTCTGGACGCCAGCATCACTCCTTGATGGCAGGCTTCACGAGCGCCTGACCAGCAAGGCTGGCCTTACTTTTGAAGTGCTGGAAACCAGCTGAACCGGTTTCAGTCAAGCCGGATGGTACGGTCGGAGGCGGGTAAAGCCTCCGGCGCGTGCCCCAGCGCTACCACTGTTTTTCCTGCCAGCCACTGTTTCATTGCTGCGGCAACTGTGTCCCTGGTTTCTGCATCCACACCGGTAAACGGCTCGTCCAGAATTAACAGTGGCGCCTCGTTGAGGAGCACCCGTGCCAGCGCAATACGCCGGGCTTCGCCACCGGAAAGCTGACTCCCCATAGAGCCCAGCCAGGTGTTCAGTTGTGCCGGCTCGTGAGTGAAACGATCTGCCATCGCCACCAACTCCAGAACTCGCCAGAGTTCTGCATCGGAGGCGGCCGGTTTGCCAATTTGCAGATTGGCTTTCAGGGTGTCCTCGAACAGCACCGTCCGTTGTGTAAGATACGCCGGCATCTGACGGCGCACACTTCCGGAGGCGGGCTGTTCCAGGCCGGAGATGACCTCGGCCAGTGATGATTTGCCGGCGCCGGAACTGCCAACAATGCCTACCCATTCCCCGGCCGGTACCTCAAGGTCAAAACGGCTCAGTACCGGGGAATGGTCTCCATAACGGATGGTAACCCGTTCCAGCTCCAGGGCATTTTGGGGGTTTTGCGGTAACTGAGCGGCCGCGGATCCGGTTGGGGACTCTGCCGAGCAATCGCGATTGAGCCTTGCGGCTGACGCGATGGTTCCCCCAAGCCTGGCAAACGCATCCGGAAGCATCGAATAGATCTCCAGCAGCCCCAGAAGGGCCACTGGCAGCAACACCACCACAGGCCCGGTAATGACACCTTGCTGGAACAGCCGAAGCCCCATCCACAGAGCAATAACCACAGCCAGGTTAACCATCACCTGGGCCAGCCCCAGGCTCCAGCCGGTGCGGGTGTCCGCCCGTGAGTCGTTGCCGGCAATCTGGTCGGCCCGGCGCAGGCAGAGCGCGGCATGTTTGCCGGTGCGACCTGCCGCGGTCAGTTCCGCGAAGCCTTCGATGTGCTCGATCACGTCTGTTCGTAAGTGTTCACGGGCATCTGTCTGGCGGTAAACCAGATGCCGGGTACGCAGGTAAACCACAACCGTGGCAATCAGAAACGCGGGTAACAGCGTGATCAGAAGACCGGTGGCGAGGTCCCCGCCATAAAACACAGCGGCAGCCACCACCAGTGCGACCGTCACCAGCACTGCAAGAGCCGCAGGCGCGATCAGGCGAAGGTACAGTGTGTCGAGGGCATCGACATCATTGGTCAGCCGCGACAGCCACTGGGGGCCCCGCAAGGCGCTCCTGCGGTAGCGGGCGGAAAGGCATAGCCGTTCGAACAGGGCAACCCGGATATCCGTCAGCAGACGCAGTACGGTATCGTGGTTATAAACCCGCTCTGCATAACGGGCAACCGTGCGGGCGACTGCAAAGAAACGTATTCCTCCACCGGGAACATACAGATTGAGTGACGCCTGCACGCCGGCGGCCAGCAAAAGCCCGGTAAGCGCGGTGGCGGTAATAAACCAGCCCGAAAGCGCCAGCAATCCCATACCGGCGATCAGGGTCGCCAGTATCAGCAAGCCGCCAACGACCAGCCGGCCAGGGCGACGGAATATCAGGGTAAGCCAGGGCCACAGCTCACGCATCGTGCACGCCTCCGGCGGTCACCAGCAGGGTGCGATTCGCCAGGGTCAGCAGTGCCTGGTGGTGGGTGGCAAAAATCAGCGTCTTGCCAGCCAGGGCCAGTTTGCGAAGCGCTTCAATAATATAGATTTCACTGTCGCTATCCAGCCCTGCCGTGGGCTCGTCAAGCAGAATCAGGTCGTAATCGGCGACAAACACCCGCGCCAGGCTCAGCCTGCGGGCCTGACCGCCCGAGAGGCCCTGGCCATCCTCGGAGATCTTACTGTAAATCCCCCGTTTCCGGCTCCTGAGCAGACTCCCGAGGCCCACCTGGTGCAGTGCCGTTTCAATGGCGATGTCGGTGGCATCCGGGGTGGTAAGGCGCAGGTTGTCGGCCCAGGTGCCGTGCACCAGAAACGGTGACTGTCCCAACCAACCGAAAGCAACCTCTCCGGGTGCGGTGCCGAATATCGAGATGCTGCCCTGGTCCGGCTGCATGAAGCCTGCCAGCAGGTACAGCAGGGAGGACTTGCCACCCCCGGAAGGGCCGGTCAGGGCAATCACGTCGCCCCTGTCGATCTCCAGCGACACCTGGTCCAGTACCGGGCGATCGGCGTCGTAGGCCAGGGTCAGGTGCTGCACGGCAATCCTGTCCGGGGATTGTCGCTGCTGGGAGATCCTGTGTGCCGCCGGGCCAGCCCGATCAGCGTCCTGCAGTCTTGCCGCGATCTCCGAGCCGGCGCCGATGGCGGCGGCGCGATCGTGGTAATGCTGGGATAACAGGCGCAATGGCTGGAAAAACTCCGGTGCCAGCAACAGCACCAGCAGACCCGAGAACAGCGTAAGGTCTTCCGCCGGCCCGTAACTGATATAGCCCAGCAGGCCAAAGCCGATGTAGATCGCCACCACGGCAATCGCCACCGAAGAGAAGAACTCGAGTACGGCCGACGACAGGAAGGCAACCCTGAGGGTTTTCATGGTAACGCGGCGATACTCGTCCGAGCGTTGGCGCAGGGTTTCCGCTGCTGGCTCTGTCTGGCCGAAAAGCTGCAGGGTTGTCAGCCCCCGGACCTTGTCCAGGAACTGGCCAGATAGCCGGCCGATGGTGCGGAAGTGCTGCTGGTTCAGTTTTTCGGCACCCATGCCCACCAGCGCCATGAAAAGTGGAATCAGCGGAGCAGACAGCAACAGGAATATGCCGGCGAGCCAGTCCAGCGAGAACACCACCACCAGAACCAGCAACGGCACTATCACAGCCAGAATCATCTGCGGCAGGAAGCGGGCGAAATAACCGTGCAGGGCATCGGTATGATCGAGCCACTCCCGGGCCAGGGTCCCCGCCGAAATCTGCCCCATGGCAACCGGCCCGGTAGCCTGCCAGCAACGATTTATCTGATGGCGCACCTCGCTGCGAACCTTGCGGCTGCAACGGGCTGCAAACCGGGCCTGAAGCCCCTGGGCGACGCCCCGGATCACTATTGCTGCAACAACGCCGGTGAACAGCAGGGAAAGCTCTTCAACCGGCACTTCCGTAACGATTCCCTGATGGACAATCCGGGCCAGGAAAACCATTTGCACTATAGTGGCGAGCCCCACCACCACACCCGCCGATATCGTGGCCAGTATCAGCAGCCGGCTGTGAACTGCAAGCGAGCTCAACCACCGGCGCGTAGCGGCCTGTTCTGGCATCTAGTGATAACCTTCGCCGGCACGAACCTTGCCCCTGAATACCCAGTAGGTCCAGGCGGTGTAACCAAGTACTACGGGAATGACAAATATCAGGCCAATCAACAGGAACAACTGGGATTCGTAGGCGGAAGCCGCATCCCAAATGGTAATGTCCGGCGGCACCACGTAAGGCCAGCGGCTGACAATCAACCCCAGGTAGGTAAATATGAACAGCCCCAGCGTGGCCACAAAGGGCATAGCCTCAAAGCGGTTGCGCACTGACCGGAAGATCTGGAAGGCGCAGAGCAGAGTCAGTGCCGGCAGTATCCAGATAATGGTGATGTTGGAGAACCAGCGGTCTTTTACCATCTCGTCCACGAATGGTGTCCAGATACTGATAATGGCGAACACGCCCAGCACAGCCAGCAACAGCGGGATGGTGATTCTGTACGCCCACTCCTGCAACCGTCCCTCGGTCTTCATGATCAGCCAGGTGGAGCCCAGCAGGGCATAGCCGGCAAGCAGCCCGAAACCGGTCAGTACCGTGAATGGCGTCAGCCAATCCAGCGCGCCGCCGGTATAGACGCCGTCCGTTATCTGGTATCCCTCGATATAGGAGCCCACCACTGCACCCTGGGCGAATGCCGCCAGAGTGGAGCCTCCGGCAAAGGCCCAGTTCCAGAGATAGCGGGAGCTACTGGCCTTGAAACGGAACTCGAACGCTATACCCCGGAAGATCAGGCCTGCCAGCATCAGGAACACGCCGATGTATAGCGCAGGCAAAACGGTGGTATATACCAGGGGGAACGCCGCCAGAAGCCCCGCCCCGCCCAGCACCAGCCAGGTCTCGTTGCCATCCCAGACCGGCGCTACGCTATTCATCATGGTGTCCCTGTCCTCTTCCGTCGGCGCGAAAGGAAAGAGAATACCCATGCCAAGGTCAAAACCATCCATCACCACGTACATGATGATGCCAAAACCGATAATAAACGCCCAGATCAGGACCAGATC
Organism: Marinobacter orientalis; assembly: GCF_004792665.1. Taxonomy (GTDB): domain Bacteria; phylum Pseudomonadota; class Gammaproteobacteria; order Pseudomonadales; family Oleiphilaceae; genus Marinobacter; species Marinobacter orientalis. The sequence continues at coordinate 72,902 of NZ_SRZX01000002.1, read as the reverse complement.
AAACAGTTCCATGGTCAGTGACCTCCCTGATTCAGTGGCTTGCCGCTATGCTTGTCTTCAATATCAAACGGCACATGGATACCGGAGAGAGGACGCGTAGGAATATCGGAATCGTGCTCCTTATCCAGCTCACTGTCTTCCATGCCAACATACAGAACCCGCAGCAGATAATAGACACCGGCACTGAACACCAGTGCATAGACCACGATGTAGCCAATCAGTGAAAACAGGGCCATACCCCCTGTTAACGAGGGGGTGACCCCTTCACTATGGGTCATCAGTCCGTATACCAGCCAGGGTGCGCGACCGATTTCCGTCACAAACCATCCCGCCAATACCGCCACAAAGGGCGTCAGACTCATTAATCTCAAACCCTGCAGGAACCATGGCGTCTGCCAGTAGCGCCCGCCAGAGCGGAGTGTCAGCCCCGCAAAAGCGAACAGAATCATCAGCATGCCCAGGCCAACCATCACCCGGAATGACCAGAACACAATAGCCACCGGCGGCTGCTGCTCCACCGCCGCTTCATTCAGGCCGGGCACCTCGCCATCCCATTCGTGGGTCAGAATAAGGCTGGCCAGGCTGGGAATGCCTACCTCGAAATGGTTGGTCTGGTTTTCCTGGTCCGGAATCGCAAACAGCAGCAGCGGCACATTGCGGGAGGTTTCCCAGTTACCCTCCATCGCCGCCACCTTTATGGGCTGGTGCTCTATGGTGTTCAGGCCATGGAAGTCACCCACAACCGCCTGAGCCGGGGCAATAATCAGAATCAGCCACAGACACATGGACAGGGCACGGCGGTTGGTCTCGACCTCGCGTTTACGAAGCAGATACCAGGCACTGACGCCGGCCACCACGAAGGACCCGGTGAGGAATGACGCCAGAACCATGTGGGTGAAGCGGTAGGGGAAGGAGGGATTGAAAATTGCCTCGCTCCAGGAGGTTACAAAAAAAACGCCATCCCGGAATTCAGTGCCGGCGGGGGTGTGCATCCAGCTGTTGGCAGCCAGAATCCAGAATGAGGAAATAAGGGTGCCCGTTGCCACCATAATGGCTGCGAACAGGTGTACCCAGGCGGGTACCTTGTCCCGTCCGAACAAAAGCACGCCCAGGAATGCCGCCTCCAGAAAGAAGGCTGTGACTACCTCGTAGCTCAGCATCGGCCCCATGAAGTTGGCCGTGGCCTGCGCAAAATTACTCCAATTGGTACCGAACTGGAAAGACATTACAATGCCTGATACCACGCCCATCCCGAAAACCACCGCGAATACCTTGGTCCAGAAAGCGGAGAGCTTTATCCAGGAAGGATTTCCGGTTTTAAACGCCAGACCTTCGAGCACGGCAATATAGGATGCCAGCCCGATGGTGAACACAGGAAAGATGGCGTGAAATGACACCACGAATGCAAACTGGATTCGCGATAGGATGAGTGGATCTAGTTCCATGGAAATCCTCCGGTAACGTCTGCATCATAACAAACGGGCCAGCGAACCCGTTCAGCTGCTGCCTTAGCTCATATTGTTATGTCGTTATTACCGGCAGATGATAGCCATGTTACTAAACCTGACGGCAACGCCCACAGGGGCAGATTGTCGCACTTCTTTACATAGCACAAGTATGGTGGAGCCAATGAGCTTTTACGAAGACAGGATACTGCCACACATCATAGACCGCGCCTGCTCAATGGGCCAGGTCATGAAACTGCGCAGCCAGGTAGTACCCCACGCCAAAGGCCGGGTACTGGAAGTGGGTATGGGCTCGGCCATCAACATGGAGTTTTACAACCCGCAAAATGTCGACATGGTCTATGGCCTTGAACCCTCAGAAGGCATGCGCCGCAAAGCCCGGCCCAATCTCGCCCGATCCCCGATCCGGGTGGAATGGCTGAACTTGCCGGGAGAGCAGATTCCCCTCGAAGATCATTCGGTGGACACTGTTCTGCTGACGTTTACCCTGTGCACCATCCCGGACTGGAATACAGCGCTCCAGCAAATGTGGCGGGTACTGAAACCGGGCGGTGAGCTGCTGTTCCTGGAGCACGGCGAATCTCCCCACGACACCACCCGCAAATGGCAACACCGGATTACCCCCGGCTGGAAGAAGATTGCCGGCGGCTGTCATCTGAACCGTCACATCGCGGATCTTATCCGGCATGCAGGTTTCGAGATCAGGGAACTGGAAAACCTTTATATCCCCAAGGCGCCAAAAATTGCCGGATACATCTATAAGGGCAGGGCAGTGAAACCTGTGGATGCCTGACAGTGCCAATCCCTCAGTGGCAGAATCTGAATTGCGTTAGTGCACGCGGCCTTATACAATCCTGCCGTCAAAAGCTCCTCACAAGCCCCTCCGAATGCCCGGATGGTGGAATAGGTAGACACAAGAGACTTAAAATCTCTCGACCGTTAGGTCGTGCCGGTTCGATTCCGGCTCCGGGCACCATATATTTCAGTATGTTACGCGCCATCCTCATTCGCTACTTAACAAACCGATCAATCATGTAGACGCAATGTAGACAGATTAATAAGGGCGTGTAATCTGTAATCTTTAAAATCTTTCAAAAGGCTGTTAGTTTCATGCTGTGTCTTACGCGTTAAGCAATGACAGCTTAGGTCTGGCGCTCCGCTAGATTTCACGATTGACGGTCATGAAGTCACGTGATCACGAAACCCCTAAAACGGGCTTTCGCGCTCACGTGCCTTTCTAGGTAAGCACAATTTGAGGTTCCGATAAGAGCAATGCTGTGGCTGACATTAGGGACGATATACTTCTTTGTATTAAGGTCAACGAGACAAGGTTAACGTACCCTTTGGGGTACGTTTTTCTTTGTGGTGGACAGTTTTCGTTGGTGACAGTCGAAAAAGATGAAGATGGCAATGAACGCGAAGTGCCATTCCTCTCTTTTCGAGATGCAATCAATAGGCGTTGCTTAGAGTTATCCCCGGACTTTGCTCGAGATTTATGGAATGCCGAAGAGTTCTACGATTGGCTGCACCATTCGAATGTCGAAAATCTAATCGACTTTGAGCTCGATTTTGCGGATCTGTCGTCGCTGATCGTATTAGTACTGGAGGGCCCAGGAGCCTACGCTGAACTAGGAAGTTTCACTGCACTACAGCGAATCTCTCCGAAGTTAATTGTAATTGTCAACCAACAAGCTCTTCCCCATAACAGCTTTGTGGAGCTGGGCCCCCTCCGATTGATTCAGAAAAGATATCCAGGCCACTTACTAAAACTGAATTGGAATACGCATTTTCATGTCGAAAATGGGGGACGCTCTGTTTCCAGCAAGTTAGATGATTCTGAAGACGCTAAGCAGGTATATCGAAATCTTGCCAAGGACTGCATTGAAGCGATAGACATTGAGTTTAAGAAAAATGGCCCTAAACTTACAAGGTTTGATAAATATAATAATGGGCATATTGCGTTGCTGCTATCAGAGCTAACATATTTTTTTCATGCTCTGAAATTGACTGAAATAATACTTTATCTAGAATATCTGGGGATAAAGTTAGAGAGGAAAAAGGTAAAGGAAATTATTTACCTTTTACGAAAGCTTAACATTATAGATACCTTAGAGTATATGTCTGATACTTTCTATATACCCGGACCAGAGTATGTTGAACGCTTTAAGTTTCGGTATGAGGAGGATTCAGAATCAATTATACCTACGAAGAATCACGTCGTTCTGCGACATGCTGTATTAGAATATTATAGGGAAAATGACAACTTTCGATATAATGCCCTCGGACTGAGAAAATGAGCACAGCTATAGAAAAAGTTTGTAAAGATCTCGGTTTCACTGAGGAAAAATTCATAGAATTTTGTTCTTTAGCTCCCCATCGCTATAAAAAGTTCTTTATTCCCAAGAAAAATGGTGCCGGCTTGCGGCTTGTTGCTCAACCTGCAAGGCCATTAAAGAAAGTTCAACGCTGGCTAGTATCTGAATACCTGTCAAAACTACCAATCCACGAAGCAGCCGCTGCTTACGTTTCTGAAAAGAGTATCCTAGACAACGCGAAAAAACACGCTGGTAACAAGGTTCTTGTAAAATACGACTTTAAGGATTTTTTTCCATCGATAAAACCTTCTGATTTTCTGAAGTTAATCAGTAAAAACGATGTGGGAATATCAGCATACGAGGCAGAGATATTCAGTAGATTAATTTTTTGGAGTCCGGGAAATAGACCGGGTTTGGAGCTATGTATAGGTGCGCCTAGCTCTCCTGTTATATCGAATGCTGTCATGTTTGATTTTGACAATGCGGTTTCTGAATTTTGTTCTTCTGAGTCGCTGATATATACCAGGTATGCAGATGATATATGTATATCCGGTTATGATAACTCTATATTTGAACATGTCGATCGTTTCATTAAAAAACAAGTATTCGAAATAGAAAGTCCGAACCTTTTGCTGAACCCTAATAAAACCCAGTTTATCAATGAAAATACTGTTAAAAAGGTTACGGGGCTTTTTATTACTCAAAATGAAGAGATTACTGTTGGGAGGAAACTTAAGAGGAAGGTAAGAGCAATGGTTCATAATTTCCATAAAGGGAATTTGTCCGCGAAAGATAAGGAGCGTCTTAAAGGCTACTTGTGCTATCTCAGTGATGTAGATCCATCTTACCTACGGAAAGTAGCTCCAGACTTTCAGAGCTGGGATCTTTAATCAAAGCTCTTTTATCCGTAGGCAGACACTAAAAGGTCGCTGAAAAATCGTATTGTAACTGGCTAAGTGGAAGAGGAATGTTTGAAATAGGAAAGCTTTATAAGCGTAAAGAAGATATCCAAATTCCACTTGGAGGACAGAGACAGGGTGGTATCAGCACTCCCTCCCGCCATCCAATAATACTTCTCTTCACCGGCGATGCCGGGGCTGAGTATGGCTACGAAGACCGGTTCCAGGATGATGGTACTTTTTGGTACACAGGAGAGGGCCAGATCGGCGACATGGAAATGGTCCGTGGCAACTTAGCTATTCGAGATCACGCCAAGAATGGGAAAAGGCTTCATCTTTTCGAGTATGTGCAAAAAGGCATGGTTCGCTATGTAGGTGAAGCTAGGTATCTCGACCATCACTCTGCCACTCGACCTGACCAAGAGTCGGCACTCCGGGAAGCGTTTATTTTTCATCTCGAGATACTCCCTGTGGGCGGGGGCATTCCATTTGAGCATGAAGTTAAGGGTATTCCAAAGCCTTCTAAAAAGATGTCCTTGGCAGAACTTGGTTTGCTCGCGCGAGCGAAAGCGCCGGCAAAAGCTACAAAGAAGCAAGTCGAACAAACTGTTTACGTCCGGTCTGAAGCCGTAAAACTATACGCGCTTAAGCGCTCCCAATGCGTTTGTGAAGGATGCGGAAAACCGGCTCCATTTGAAGGTAAACAAGGTCCGTACCTAGAGGTCCATCACTTGCACCGTTTGGGTGACGGAGGCCCAGATGAGCCCTTGAATGTTGCCGCCCTTTGCCCAAACTGTCACCGACGAGCTCATTTTGGTATCGATGGTTCTACATACAACGAGCACTTGATTCAGAAAATTGCTGAATTTGAATCAGTGATTAGTAAATAACGAAAAGCTGTCGCTACATATACTTGACGCTTTTACCACTGAGTACAGTTATTGACAGAACTCCAAGGTGGCGATGGTTTTCTTGTTCAGTTTCTTTCAGGTGAAAGTGGTGGTGATGGCCTGGACAGCCTGCGAGTGTTTTAGCAGCCAACAATTTAAATGATTGCGATCGAGCCCAACGATCTGCGGAGATCAGGGACTCAGCGCTTAAGGAAACAGAGTTGAATAAAACCAAAATAATGCCGTTTGTTGTAGCGCTACTTTTAGGGCTTGAGTCTACATGGGCTGGAACAAAATTGTCGGACGATCCTCCCGAGCACTACCGCTTCAGCTACCAAATTGCGAATAACGGAAGAGTTGTAGCAAATAGTGTCTGCAAAGAGTATGGCGGACTAGATTGGAAAGGCTGCCGCCGATACGCACAGTGGCACTTTGCAGTAAAGTGCTGGAATTTAGGCTACGACATCAAACATCAAACTGGCTCTGTTCGCCAAACAATGCTCAAAGAAAAAGATTTCTTCTGCGACGCGAAGAGGCGTGTTACACCTTTGAGGTAGTTTAAATAATGGGCTGTTTTTCAGTCCGGCTCGGACAAAATCCGGAACAGATTTATTTTTTCTGATTGGTTACACAACTTCACGAAAAATACTGGCGCCATACTTGCGGTGAGATAGAGCGCAAACTAAGTTTCTGTGGCTGGTAAATCTCTGCAACAACAGGTTTTTTGCCGCGACAATCACGCCCTTTTCCTCAGACGTTTAGATGAGGGCGGTTTCTAACCCCGCAGTAAGGAATGCTCGAATGTTTTATAGAATCAAAAGCTCAGGACGTGCGGCCACAGCTCTGTGCGCATTGGTTACCCTAAGTGCATGTGGTGGAGGGGGCTCCAGTAGTTCCGACACGAGCGAAAATACTGTAGAACTTCAGGCAGGTGCTTTTGTGACCAAGTCCGTCTTTGATGACGGTGGTTCAGCAGAAGGAATCACATATCTCAGTCCAACCGGTAAATACGCGTCCGCTTTTGACGTGGATGATATAACTTTTGGATCGATCAGCTTTGACGGTTCGTCAATAAGTGGTTCCGGGACGGATTATATTCTTTTCGACTCGTGGGAGCTCACCACTGGTTCTTTGACGGGCACCGTTACCTCCAGTGAGTCTGCATCGCTTACGGCCAGCGCAGAGGGCTTCAATTCTGATATCACACTACAGCGCGAGAATACGTTTAGTGATCGAGGAGTGACCCTTGAAGCGGTATCTGGAACATATACTATGGACGAGGCAGGTTTTTATACCTCATCCGTGACTATCAGTTCGGATGGCTCAGTAACTGGTAGCGATGAGACCGGCTGTGTATTCAATGGAACACTCACTATTCCTGATACAGCAATAAACATTTTTGAAGTTACCTACACTGCCTCGAATTGCGGTGATACAACTATCGCCACTGGGTCTGAACGCGATGGAAGTTTTGCGGGCGTTGGCGCTTATGATCCAAGCTTGGGCGAAATAAGCTTCGCAGGTCGGAATGGCGTAGTTGCAGGGCTGTTTATTGGACTGAGATAACTCAAGAAAGTAACTCCTAGGCCGCCGTCCTATTCGGCGGCCGGTATCTCCGCTCTCAATAAAGAGCTAAGTAAGATTCCTGTTCAAAAATGGGTCGGCCTTCAAAATAGTCAGTAGTTTCGATGGCGACTGGCGAGTGTTGATCATCGCTGCACGCAACCGCTCCTGAATCGGCCATTTCTATCCAGTCGACAACATCGTTTCTGTTCGGTTCTAATCGTTCCATCGTTCCAGCGTCTATCCTGGTGATGATTCGGTGTTGTCGTCGCTCCCATTGTGCTTTGCGCCATTCAGTCAGCCACAAACTACATTGTGGTTTTTTTGTCCAGCCCTTGCGCCTGGCCCAATCTATGAACTGATCTTTTTGTTTCTCGCTTTTGAATAGCGCCGCGTACTTGCTCATTCGTGGTAAAGGTTCAATTTCTTTGCGGGTCGCATCCAGGATTCGCCCAATTTTTTGTCGGTACGTGGGATCATTTGCCGCCGCTAGTTGGGACTTGAGTTGTTCACGCCGTTGGATTTTGTCTCCGTGTTTTTCGCTCCACAGTTCATGTGCTTCGGCTAATAACCATCCCATCATGCCTACTTGATGCCGTTCGCATTCGATCCAACCTGGTGCCCTGGCTCGTGCTGCGATGCCGTAGCGGTTGCCCCGGATTTCACCCTGATCACTTTTGCCTTGTGCCTTGCACAGATAGCCCGCCGCCTTTGCCACGTAACTCCCTGCTTTCTGCGGATCTTTAATCTTTTCCAAGTGGTTTGTGCCATGCCCCCATAGCTTCTCTAACCGCGCTGCCCAGTGCCGGAAGTGCTTACGCTCCACTCTCCAGGCCATCATGATATGGATATGCGGGTTGGTGGCACGTTCGTTATAAACTCCGTCCTCATCGCAAATTGGGAGGGGTTCGCCGTTGTCGTCTTTGCGGTTCGGATTCTCCGCCACCCAAAGGTACGCCAGGGGTTCACGCCACCACTTCAGGGGGGTGTACGGGAGCTTTCCCGCGTGTTGTTCGCTCAATACCCGGTACGCCCTACGGGGGCAGGGTGGCCGCTTCTTGTAGTAGCGTATGGGGGTGTAGGGTTCGCCCTTTTCCTCTCTCTCGGCTTCGGCTTCCGCACAATACAGCGCCCGCGATCCGGCTACCTTTATCGTTTTCATGGTCAGCGGTTGGTACTCCTGGCGGGTTTCAAGGTCGCAAGCAATCCCTCCACGCTCGGTTGGTCGGTTCGCCAGTCTTTTGTACTGCCACCCCCGCTGATAGACCTTGTTTGCCGCCTCAAAAAACCGGCTGACTTCTTTTTGCAGGCTCCACACATAACCCTCTTTCAGCGGATTGTACCGAAGGGGTCCGAAGTCAGGGTCTTGAATGGTTACCGGTTTCCAATCTTTGTTTACCTCCGCCACGTTGTAGGCTGGGGTTTCTTCTTTCGAGGGGTGGTACTTCAACGAAAAACTGCCCGGTTTTGCCCTGGCGGCTTCTGGGGGCAGCGGGTGCCCGGCTGCATCCAACCGGAATTTGGGAACCATTCCCTGGCGGGTCATACGCTCCCGCGCCTGGTCATTGAGGGTCAAGGTTGCAAAGGTAGTAAATCCTCCGCGCTGGCATGCCATGTAGTAACAGGATTCCGAGATTTTCCTAGCTCCGCGCTCGGTTAACATATCCGTCCAGCGGTCCCCGCTGCTATCCGGGGTTTGCACGCCCGCGCCCGGCCGGGTTTCTAATCTGATCCGGTGTTCCTGGCACCAATCGCGCTTTTCCACTACCGCCCAGGTGCCCGGCCCGGTCAGGTCAGCCGCTGTGTGATCCGCTTCCGGCTTGCCGCTGGGAGTTGTGGTGGCTGGATTCTGTTTTGGGAACTTCCGATCCCCTGGCCTGTTGAAATACAGCCCAGTCAGGCCCGGAAAACGGTCTGTCGGACTTTTCGCCGCCTTGACTAGCCTATAGGCCTCTTCTCGCCTTTGGCTCACTTCGGTCAGTCGGGCAGCCCGATCCTTGCTAAGCTTAGTTGCAAGGTTTGGGTGTACCCGACTAATGAAAGAACCATACGGCTCATCAAAAAACCGGGCCGCAGATAACTGCGCCCGGTCCAGGGTTTCTTTGCTGGTGTAGCTGGGTTTCATGTCACACCTTTCCGGATGCCTTTGGTCCAATGAAATTGGGCGCGGAAATTTTGACCCTGTAGAAACTTATTATGTTGGCGCTCCGATTTACTGGCGGATCACGTTCAAGGGCGCCTGAACCTGTTAGGTCTCGGGGTCGGGGTTCATCAGGTACAGTACCGGGCGCGAAACCCCGCGGTATCACTGGGGTTTGACCTTCTGCTGTAGGTTCGCCTGACCTAATAGGCCAACCAGCACTGAAATGCGCTTCCATGACATGATCGCGCTTCTCAATCACAAAAAAATGGACGCCAAGTAAAAGGCTTAGCATTAGCGTATAGAGCATGGCTAAACATTTCATAGCGACACCGCCACGTGGGCTGTTGAACGGCGGACCTGATTTTCGATGAATTGGTTAAGATCCTCTAGCCGATACCGGACCGCTCGGCTTCCAACCTTGATGAAGCGAATTCGACCGGTATAGCAGCGGTCCCGCTCCAGAAAGGCGCAACTTACACCCAGGAACTCGGCGGCTTCTTTGGTATTGAGAAGGGCTGTTTGCATTGTGTATCTCCAATCGCGTTATTTGGCGTTGGAGAGACTTTGCGGGTTTCGAGGCGAGCAAAATATTCCCGTCTGGCTCAGACGGGAGGTTATTGTTCTCAGACGGGGGGTTTATTGGCCAGCAGGGCGGCCGCCTTTTTTCATCTCCGGTGGTCGAGGGTCCAGATCCTTGATCCATTCTCTGACGGTTTTGTCATCGCCGTAGTACTTCCCACCTCCCAGTTCATGGATAGCTGGGTCACGTATGATATTCGCAATGTTGCGGTCGGGTGCTTTTAGCCAAATAGCGGCAGCAATCTCACGGCAAAGTAGACGATGCTTCTGTTGAGTACTAAGGCGGGACCAGAAAGCATCGATCTCTTCCCGTTTCATACGCGCGGCACGCTGATGAACTGAGTCCGAGGCGTTGCCCGTTTCCAAATACCGTTGATGGTCCTCTCGTTCTGAGTCCGAAAACCAAAAGGCGGGTAGAGCCATATTGCCCAGCTCACAGAGCCTAAGTACATCAGAGCGCAAGACGTGGACCTTTTCCAGATCCGCTTTTCGGAATACCCTTTGATCGAAACATCGAGGAAAATCTTTGACCGCCTCGTCGTGCCGGCGTGTCCAGTTGTCCGAGAATTCCTCGTAACGGTCCTGGCGATCCTCCTCGCTGAGAGTGTTGACCGCCTCACTTAACCACACCGTTTTCATGGGATGGCCCTCGTCGGTCGAACCCTCCTCTATTTCGGACTCTGTAAACTCCGGAATGACGAAGTCTTCAAAGCTCGGTAACGTTTGACGGCTTTTGCGAACGACGCCATTGGTTGAACAAACGGAAAGCTCGTGACGGAATTGCTGCCGCGTGATGTTTCGCAGAGTGTCCTGGATAGGTAGCGGTAATGTTAATGGGTCAGTCAGATTCGGGTCATAACCATGCCAGCGGTGGGCGACTTCCCAAACGCTCAGATGGTCCATCTGTTCTATTAACACGGCAAGCTCCGTACAGTGGGATAAAGGGAGGCAAAGGCTTGGTCAGCGCCTGTCTGCTCCTGGAAAAAGTCAGTGATCTTTTGCATAGGAACGCGCAGACGCTCGACATCAAATATGATGTAACCGTCGGTCACGTCGTTCGGGTCTTTGTGATTCATTAGCCGTTTCAGCGCATAGGCTGGAATATCGAGCCTTTCTGCGGCTGTAACGAAGGTGCGCCGCAAATCATGCAGTGTGAAAGACACGCCGGATAGCTTGGTTACACGGGCGATGGCAGTTCGAGGCTCAGACAGGTGGCCTCGTTCAGAATCGCTGGGAAACACGAAGGGGCTAGACTTATCATCGAACCGTCGCTGTAACAGTTCTTCGATGGCATGACTGAATGGCAACCGGTGAATGCGGCTGTTCTTGGTCTCGGTAATCGTCAATGTCTTTTCTTTGAAGTCGACCTGCTCCCAGGTGAGGGTGGCCGCCTCGGTTCGACGAAGGCCGGTTAGCAGAACCAGGTGCAGGTAATCCCGCGTAGTCTGGTTATTGAGCTGCATGGTCGCTTCGTACCAGGCCTTCAACTGGTGATCCTTGATCAGCGTTTGCCGCCGCTCAACTTTATACCAGGCGCGTTGGTGACTCAGAACCTCCACCGGGTTGGCTACCAGGAATGGCTTGCCAGAAGCGTCCTGATAGCGTTGCAGAGCGTGGTTGAATATGGCCCTAAGTATCCGCATTCCGTTATCAGCACGGGCAGGGCTACGCGCTCCGTATTCGGCATGGCGCGTAATGACCATGTCGCGGGAAATGTCACTGAGGGCTCTGGATTGCCAGTCCTTGAACATTTCTTTCATGGACCGGTTGTAGTCATTGAGGGTGTTGGGTTTCAGGTTCTTCCGGGTGGCCAGATAATCCTGAAAGGCATCATTCAGGGTAATACGCTTTACCCGCTTTTCTTGAACCTCCCGGATTGGGTCTAGCCCGGAGGCTACTTTTCCTAGGAATTTTTGGGCTTCCTTTCGCGCCTGCTCAACGGTCAAGTTGCCATACCGGCCCAGGGTCTTTCGCTTAACCCGTCCATCAACGCGCTTTTCCACAATGAACGATTTTGCGCCGCCGCTGGTCACCCGCAGACCGAAACCAGCAATGACCGAATCCCGATAAAAGGCCTGGCTGGATTTCCCATCCGGGCCGGTTTTGGGGATGGTTACTTTATCAACAAAGCTTTTGGTGATCCTCAAGGGTAGGGCTCCACTCGAATTCGTCAGAAAGTCCCTTGTGTCCTCATGTAGACACTATGTAGACAGAATCGGTCAAATTCTAGCGGATTTCTTCAAACAACAGCAAGCAACGATTTCTAGAAAGGCTATGTAAGAAGCTGTTTTATAATGCTTATTAAAACATTGTCAAATTTCTGCAAAGAAGGGCGCAAATAACTTAAAATCTCTCGACCTTATGGTCGTGCCGGTTCGATTCCGGCTCCGGGCACCATTAATCAAAGCGGCTTAAGTTCATTTCTCTGTATTCCGAAGTATTATTTGTCTTCTATTTTGAGCTAATGTAGACAAAATTCTTGTGTAGTGTTCCACTGATCCTGCACGGTATTTTAAGGTTTTCCTCAGCAGCAACGGACGAAATGCCGTCACTGAATGCGTGAGGCAACTACCTGTTGTAGTAGTCCACGAGATACCCAGCGACATCTTTCCTGGCCTCAGGAAGGGTCCGGTAGCCTAAGGCCGGTATTCCCTCAGACTTCAGGCTTCGAACAGTGTCTCTGATGTCACCACACCAGACCTGATTAGGCTGTCCTACTGCAAAGTTACTGCAGATCAGTCCCGGCTCGCTCATCAGTCGTCGAACTTTGAAGCGGCTGCTATGCTCGGCGTTAAGGGGTATGCAACGAATGACGACAACCCAGATTTACCTAGTGCCCGGATTTTTTGGTTTTACCAAGCTGGGGGCATTCAATTATTTCCACGAAGTAGCGACAGTCATCAAAAGCAAGTTGCTCGATCAGGGCATCGATCCTCAGGTTATTGAGGTGGAAACCATACCGACAGGCTCTATCCGGCGCCGGGCGGAGGTGCTGATTGAGGCCGTGCGGAAAAATGGTGGTCAACATGCGGACAACCTGCATTTTATTGGTCATTCTACCGGCGGACTGGATATCCGCCTGATGCTGACTCCCAGTGTTAAACTACATTCTGGTCAGCTGGAAACCCAAATTGCCCAGCGCACTCGCTCCGCGATCAGCCTGTCCACGCCCCATCACGGCACCCCGATGGCCAGCTTCTTCACCAGCATGAATGGCCGCAATCTGTTGTTGATTCTGAGTTTGCTGGCTACCAGCAGGCCCGGGCGTTATAGCATCTACAGCATGGCCCGCCTGCTCAATAAATACGCGCGGCTGGACCACCTGCTAGGGCAACGGGACGACATCCTTGACTCCCTGGCGGAAAACCTGCTGAACCAACTTCGCCCTGATCAAGGCGACGCTGTGTGGGCTTATCTGCGTCGCATCGCCGAAGACCAGGGCGCCATGGTACAGCTGACCCCTGAGGGTATGGATCTCTTCAACGCCGCGGTTCTCGACTGTCGGGACGTCGACTACGTTGGCTTCATCACCGCCTCCCCGCCGCCCACTGCCAGACTGCTCATGCCGAAGCGCAGCAGCGTCTACGGGACTTTCACACACCTGATATATACCATCTGCTATCAGATCACGCAGAAAGAACATCCTCATTACCTGTACCCGCGTCTCGACGCGACTACCAGGGACACTGTCCAGAACACCCTCGGAAGCTCTCTGGAGCCCACCTCCAATGACGGCATTGTGCCGAGCTTGAGCCAGTTCTGGGGCAAAGTTGGCGGTGTCTACTCCGCTGACCATATGGATGTTGTGGGCCAGTTTGACCATGCCAAAGACACCGGCGTATACCCAACGTGGATGATGAGCGGCTCAGGCTTTAATGAGGAACGGTTCGGGCAGGTATGGGGTGACATCTGCCAGGTGGTGGCGCGTAATCAGAAAGACCAATAAGCCACAGAATCTCTCTTGGCCTCTCGATCCCGCGTTAGTAATGCCTCATAATCCCTTTGCCTCACTTTGAACAGCAGGATGGAACAGCCCTTGTGCGACATCTGATCCGGTTTTTATATGTGCTGTTTTTTGTACCCCAGGCCATCGGGGATACAGTTCACTACACCATGGATATCGATATTCAGCCTGCGGATCACCGGTTGGAGGCACGAGTCCGGCTTAAACTGCCACCGACCATGCCCGCCTCCCTGGTGTTCAGGCTCCACGCTGAACTTGAGCCTGTTATAACTGGCGGGCAGGCGATACTCGAGCACATTGATGCCGGGGAGACGGGCGACTCTCATGTACCGACACGATCCTACCGTCTGAAACTCGGGAATGGTCAGCGTGAGGCAGAAATCTCGTATTCGGGGACGATATACCACCCGATAAAAAACCTGGCTGATAACTACGCGCGAAGATTCGATGTGTCGCCCGGCCTGATCGACACGGATGGCGTTTTCCTCGCCGGCTCCAGCTATTGGTACCCGGTTATACAGCAGGAACGCCCAGTCAGTTTTGATATGAGTATCAGCCTGCCGGAGAAATGGCACTCCGTTAGCCAGGGACGGCGCGCAGACACCCATAACACGGCGGCGCAGCGATGGACCGAGCAGCATCCTCAGAATCAGATCTATCTCATCGCGGCGCCCTTTACGGAATACAAGGGCACTGCCGGCACGGTCGATACGCTGGTTTTCCTGCGCCAACCTGATCAGGCGCTTGCCGACCGATATCTCGGCGTCACAGAGCATTATCTGCAGATGTACGAAGGCCTGATTGGCGAATACCCCTATAGCAAATTTGCGCTTGTGGAAAATTTCTGGGAAACCGGGTACGGCATGCCGTCATTCACACTGCTGGGCCCCCGTGTCATACGCCTGCCGTTTATTCCCTATACATCCTATCCACACGAAATAGTGCATAACTGGTGGGGTAATGGTGTTTACGTCGATTACGCGAATGGCAACTGGTCTGAAGGGTTGACCAGCTACCTTGCCGACCACCTGCTGAAAGAGAATCGGGGTGAAGGTGCTGATTATCGGCGCGCAGCGCTGCAAAAATACGCAGATTTTGTCGATGGGAATAACGATTTTCCGCTGACCGAATTCCGGGGCCGTCATAATTCAGCGACCGAGGCCGTCGGGTACGGTAAAACAATGATGGTATTCCATATGCTGCGTCGAATGCTCGGTGATGAGCAGTTCACAGAGGGGCTTCGCCTTCTCTACGCCGACTACCGGTTCAGGAACGCCGGCTGGGCTGAAATTGCCAGAACCTTTGCCCGGGTGGCGGGTCAGCCCCTGGATACCTTTTTCAGTCAATGGACGACCCGTACCGGTGGCCCCCGGCTTCAGATCACCGAGGTGTCTGTCGACAAGACAGCCTCCGGCTACCGGGTTACGGGCCTTCTTCATCAAACCCAGAGCGGCAGGCCCTACGCCCTCAGTGTTCCCATAGCCTTGCAGTCAGAAGGCCATGAACAGGCCGTCTGGCGCGAAGTGAAGCTGACACAGGAAACATCTGAATTTTCCCTTGCCCTACATGCCCGACCTCTACGCCTGGCTGTTGATCCGGCGTTCGATCTGTTTCGCAGGCTCCATCGCCAGGAAGTGCCGCCCGCTATAAGCCAGGCGATGGGGGATAAAAAGGTATTGGTGGTTTTGCCTTCTTCAGCGCCTGAGCGCGTGCTTACCGCGTACAGGCAACTGGGAAAGTCCTGGCAGGGAGGTCGGGATAGCGATGTGGAGTTGATACGCGACGATGAACTGGTAACGCTGCCCGACGACAGGACAATATGGCTGTTCGGCTGGAATAACCGGTTCCGGAAGGCGATGGATAAGGCCCTGGAAGGCTACGATTATGCGCTTGCAGACGGGGGTGTAACGATCGATGGACAAGCGCTTGATCAGTCCGAACATGCTGTCGTTGCGGTGGCAAGGCAGTCGGGAGACTCGGAACATGCGCTGGCGTGGCTGGCAAGTGGAAACACAGCGGCACTTCCAGGGTTGGCGCGCAAGCTTCCCCACTACGGCAAGTACAGCTATCTTGGCTTTGACGGCGAGGCGCCGGACAACATACTCAAGGGGCAGTGGCCAACAGTATCGTCTCCGCTAACGGCGGAGTTCACCGGTTCTCCAGCAACAATCGTGCTTCCTCCACGCAAGCCACTGGCACAAATGCCTGGCCTAACGGCTGCGCCGGAATAACAGCATAAAATACGGCTCTGGGAGGCTCTGGAGGCCATAACCTGACTGCCAGAGAGGGGCGACTGACAGCCCCGGCTCAACGAAAGCCGAAAAAGGAAAGAACCGCCAGAACGATAACCACGGCACCGACGATATAGACTATATTGTTCATGTGTAGATCCTTTTCTTCAAAATCCTGAATTCTGGTAACGCCCCCATCCTTGCGGCGCATGATGTAACGTCCTGTTCAGGCATCTCCTTTGCCTCATCTGGATCCACAATAGGCTTTCGGCCCTGGCCGGTCTGTTCGCTGTCGCACAGAGCGCAAAAAAGACGAAAGCGGACGCCGGTCTGTTACCGCACAAACGAACGTCAGCTGTGACTGATAACGTGTAATTAACGCACACTTTACAAGAACTTCGAATAGGATCTCTGCGCGCATACTCCGGCTTTTCGCTCCCGGAAGCGTCGTTTTTTCCGGAAAAGAATGATATGGCTACCCGGATTAGCCCCTGCCCACATACCACGGAGGAGGCCCACGCTATGAAGCTGGCCCGATTTATCCAGACCAACATGGAGCGACTGCTTGAAGACTGGGAAGAAGCCGCGCTGGAAATCGCGCCGGAATTCAGGGGCAAAGACAGCCGTGCCCTGAGGGATCACGCCCGTTCGATGCTGGGCTTCGTCGCCGACGACCTCAGTACCTTCCAGACCGGGGACGAGTCTGCGCGCAAGGCCCTTGGCAAAGGCAAAGTCTCCGGTTCCGACTTCGGAGGAAAGCATGGCAAACACCGTCTGGGGCAGGGTATGTCCATGCTCCAGATGGTGCAGGAACTCAGGGCCCTCCGTGCCCGGGTTACCAAGGCCTGGGGCGTTGAACAGCGGGGTCTTACCGAAAAAGACATTGATGAACTGGTGCGCTTCAACGAGGCTATCGACCAACTGATTGCCACCTCAATATCCAGCTTCTCAGCACTCAAGGATCGGGTAACATACCTGATCGAAGCCATGCTCAAAACGTCTTCCGACCCCGCCGCCATCTTCGACCCCGATGGCAAATACCTGTTTCTCAATGCGGCGATGGCCAATCTGGTCAATGCCACGGCCCGGGACGTTATTGGTCAAACGCCACACGAGCTGGGTCTGCGCCTGGCCACAGACTTGCACGACGCGATCGCTACTGCCGTTACCACCGGCAAGACCCTCCACAGAGAGTATCACCACTGCTCTCCGTCAGGTCCCGAGTTGTATCTGGACTGCAAATTTGTTCCGGTTTTTAATGACAGGGAAGAAATTGAGGCTGTTATCAAGACGTCGCGGGATATCACCGAAAGTAAACGGACTGATTATCAGGTCTGGCGAAGTGCCAATTTTGACGCGCTCACCAGCCTCCCCAATCGGCGGCTGTTCATCGATCGGCTTGAGCAGACCCTGCTGGAGGCCCAACGAAAAGGCAGCTCCTTTGCTGTGCTGTTCATCGATCTGGACCGCTTCAAGCAGGCCAACGACCAGCTTGGTCACCGGGGCGGTGACCGGCTTCTGGTGAAAGTCGCCGAACGCATAAACACCAAGGTCCGGGCCATGGACACTGTCGCCCGCCTGGGCGGAGACGAATTCACACTGATCCTGAAAGAGACCGACCGGAATGGCGCGATGGAAGCGGCAAAGGTACTTCTTGGCAGCCTCGAACAGATGTTTGACGTTGACTCTCACCGGGTACACATTTCGGCCAGCATTGGCCTGGCAGTTTTCCCCGGTGACGGCGCGGATGCCGACAGACTGATGCACAATGCCGATCAGGCCATGTTCGCCGCCAAAGAGGCGGGAGGTCACCGGATTCAGGTCTACGAGTCGTCCATGGAGCAGAGCGAGTCAGAGGATCTGCAGTTGAGGAGGGAGCTGGATGATGCCCTCAGGGAAAACCAGCTGGAGGTTTACTTCCAGCCCATAATCGACATCCGCTCCGGAGCCATATCCAGGGCAGAAGCGTTGCTGCGATGGAATCATCCGCAAAGAGGACTGCTGGCTCCGGACGCCTTTCTCGGCATCACCGAGCAAAGTGGCCTGACCGACAGCATTACCGCGTATGTACTGGAGCAGGCGGTGACCTGCTCGCTGCAGTGGCGCGACCTGAGTAACGAGGCCTTTCCCATCAACATCAATGAATCGCCGGCGTCGTTTGTGACCCGAAGCCTTGTGGACCAATGGCGAGCGCGGCTGACAGAAATTGGCCTCAATGAGAGCAGGATCACCCTGGAGCTGACTCCGGACTCCCTGAACAACATCCATGCCTCCGGTTTCAATCCGGTCAGGAGCCTGGGCCTGGCAGGGTTGCGGCTACACCTGGCAATCGACGATTTCGGTATCGAACCCTTCTCCCTGCTGGCACTTCAGGAGTTCAGGATGGACAGCGTCAAGATTGACAGGGAGCTGATCAGGGACGCCGGGCAGGGTGGCGATGCCGACCGCATACTGGAAGGCATCATCGCTATGGCTCACGCGATAGACGTCCAGGTGGTCGCCGTGGGCGTGGAAAACGACGAGCAGTTGCAGTTCCTCACCCGTGCCGGCTGCGACTATGCCCAGGGTTTCCTGTTCTCCCGGCCACTTCACCCGGATGACTTCGGGGCATTGCTGACAAGGGACCGCCAGAAAGCGGCTTCTTGACAGCGTTCCGCAGCACCAACGGTGCGTCAGCGTTTTTTACGCTCTACCACTCCATCGAACTCCAACTGATTGATAACCCCGCACTTAATTTCAACGGTACAGAGTGTGCTTGATTAAATTTTTGCCGATGGTGTGATCAGGAAAGAGATGTAGATGACCTAACGGCGGTTTTGTGCAAATGATTTCTTATAACAAAAGGGAAAGGAGTTCATGTTATGTACTTTGGTAACAAACTGCTTTGTTTACTGGCTTTGCCAATGCTTTCCGGCTTTGTCGGGCTGGCGCACGCAGTGCCTGCGGATCTGTCTGACTGGGAGATTGATGGCAGCGGAAACTGGACGCTGCAGGCATCGAATGATGCCGTAAAGCAGAGCCTGAACAGCCGGCCAACCGTGTTTTTTAACAACAGGGACAGTCAGGGCACCGCACTGGGAGGGTCTATTGAAGTACAAACCCCGGGTGATGATGATTTTGTCGGGTTTGTACTGGGCTATAACGACGGTGACCTGTTCGCCGACACGGCGGACTACATCCTGGTTGACTGGAAGCAGGGTACCCAGAGCGGCTGGGATGCCGGTATGTCTGTCTCGAGAGTGACAGGATCGATTGATGCCGGTGGCACAGACACGTCAGCCGACGCCTGGACCCATACTGGCAATGTGACGTTCCTTGAACGGGCCCGGACTCTCGGTAATACGGGCTGGGACGATAATACATCGTACCTCTTCGACATTATCTTCACCGAGAGCAACATCAAGGTATTGGTGGATGATGTTCTTCAGTTCGATATCAGTGGGGCATTCCAGAACGGGTCTTTTGGTTTCTATAACTTTTCACAGCCTCAGGTACTTTACGCCGGCATAACCGAAGAGGAAGCTCCGGATCCCGGAACCGGGAATGGTGAAACCCCCGTAGCGGTGCCGACACCGGCCAGTTTTGGCCTGATGATTCTCGGGCTCCTGGGACTGGTGGTTACCAGGCGGCGCTAATACAGAGCGCAGGATTAGCGTGCCGGAATTACCGCAAATTCCTCTGCCCTGCCAGGGACCTGTCGCAGGGCAGAGGAACCACCCGTATCTGCATTTTGTTTCAATCAACTCAGATTTCGGGTAATCAACGCGCAAGCTTAATCGGCCTTTTTGAGTAAAATAATGCTACATACGTAACAAACTGTTACCTTTGCATTAACAACCGTTACAATCTAAAGTTAGCAGTAGACCAAGAGTGGTTTGTAAAAAACAGCAGTCCCACTTTGCCTGCCTGGCTCACCGCCGGGCTCCGGCATTACCTGACGGAAAAGGGACTTTGGCCGAAGTCGAGAATAAGGAAAAAAGGATGTCTAAGCTCACCGGAAACGTATTACCAGGATTTTCAGTGCTCTTCATTGCACTTTCGTTGGCTGCCTGCGGTGGTGGCGGCGGGTCATCGTCATCGGACGATGGAACCGGTGGGGGAACCGATGGCGGAAGTGGTTCAACGCCGGATGATGGCAGTGATCCAGTGGCTGTGGAAACCGTCGTTAAACCGGGTATTTTCACATCAACCATTACCGAGTCTGGAGAGCCCGACCAATCAGCGTTGGCGCTGCTTAGCTCGACTGGGGAATATGCAGTTTTCTCCACCGAGACTCAAGCTGGAACATTCGGAAGACTGACGTTTCAAAGCGACGATACATTTTCTGAAGATGTTGAGGAAGAAGAAAAGGGAACCTACGTTTTCTTGGATGAATCCCGCATCTGGAGGTCTATTGATGGATCTCTTAAAGGTAGCGCTGCCAGTTTGGAGGAATTCACCGCCGCATTCACTGGAGACGCTGCGGACTCTGACGTCGATTTGAGCATAACAGGGAAGCGCTTTAATGCGCTAAGTGATCAACAGTTGACAATGGAGGAAGATCTCAACGCAACTTATTCCATGTTAGCCGGTGAGATTACCACGGAGGTCAATATAAGTCTTGACGGGTCCGTCACGGGATCTGACACTACGGGCTGCGTCATTAGTGGGCCCAGCGGCGCCATCAGCATACCTGATCCGGCCTATAACATATTCGAAGGCACCCTTTCGTTCACCGAATGCCCCCCTTTAAACGGGGTGACGAGCGATCAGCGGAATGGCGATTATCAGATCGTCGGTTATATACAAAGCTCCGAGGAGCGCGGTAAGGAGCTTGTATTCGCCGGTACTAATGATGACGTCAGGTCGGTGTTTATTGGCACCAGATAACGAAAATTCGACCGGGTAAATCCCTGGTCAATATGATCGGAATAAGTATGACCGAAGAGGCAGGTAACTCCGCCATTGGTCAATAAGAAAAAGAAGCCCGGTGATGGCTCAGACCACCCGGGCTTTTTTAATCATCACTTCTTAGCCATAGCCTCCAACATCCGATTGACTGCCTCCAGATGCTCCGGCTCGTTGTGGCACATGCCCTGGAAATTCGCGCACACGTCCAGAAAATCTTTCAGTTCCATCCGCGGTGCCATTGTCATCAGCCTTTTGGTCAGCCGTGTGGCTTTCGGAGGCTGGCTGGCGATGCGGTTGGCCATGGTGTTTGCGGTGTTGAGCAATTCGTCGGCGGGTACCACTTCCAGCACAATGCCCAGCTCCCGTGCTTCCTTCGCATCAATGATTCTGCCGGTGAGGGTCAGTTCAAAGGCGCGCTGGTAGCCGATCAGGCGTTGCATGAACCAGGCGCCGCCGTCACCGGGGATGATGCCGAGGTTGAGGAAGGTCTCGCCGAACTTTGCGTTTTCCGAAGCAATGCGGATATCGGCCATGTTGGCCAGATCGAAGCCTGCGCCGATGGCGGGGCCGTTTACCGCGGCAATGATGGCGACTTCCACCGCCTGCAGGGCCAGGGGTATTCGCTGGATCCCCTTGCGGTAGCGTTCTGCACACTCGGCCACATCGCCGGCGAAGTCGCCGCTGCGGTTGGCCATGTCGCGGATGTTGCCGCCCGCGCTGAAGGCAGAACCGGCGCCGGTGATCACCAGTACCGATACGTCCTGGCACCGGTTCACCCATTCTGCGGTGGTGACGATGTCTTCGATCAGGTGGGAACCTGTCAGAGCGTTGCGCAGATCATGACGGTTCAGGGTGAGGGTGGCTACCCGGTTTTCCAGGGTGAGCAGGGCATCGGTCAGGGTCGGTACGGTGGCCATGGTCAGGGTTCCTTGTTTTCAGTCAGCGCGTATCTTCGCGTCCCGGGGCACGGTTAATCAACTGCTACCCGGGCTCTGCGGTAGCGTCTTACTTCTATCCAGCCATGGGTTGCCAGCGCCGAGAATACAATCACGCCGCCAATCAGGCTGAGGTCTGGCGGCACCTCTCCCAGAAACAGCCACACCAGAAAAGACCCCAGCACGGTTTCCAGCAACAGCATCAGGCTGACTTCCGCCGCCGGTATGTAGCGGGGGCCGATCTGGATGAGGATGCACGCTGTAGGCAGGAAGACCAGGCAGAGCAGGCCAATGAAAAAGCCGTCCCGTGCCGAGAGCGCTTCGGCACCCCCCATGAATGCCGCGACGATGGCCAGCAACAGGGCGCCAAACATCAGCATCACGCTCATATCGCAGTCGGGCCGGGAGCGCGCCACGTTGAGGTTGGCGGCAAGGGCGGTTGCGGCAACGCCGGCCATCATCAGCCCCAGTGGATCGCCTTTGCCCCATTCGCCAATGGCCATGAAGGTGGCGCCGGTCACGCACACCAGGATTACCACCCAGGTTCTCCAGGGCAGGGTTTCCTTCCACACCAGCCAGGCAATAAGCGCGGCGATCACCGGCGCGGTGTTGAGAATAACCAGTACGTTGCCCGCCGCGGTGTTTTTCATGCCCACCACGAAGCCCAGGGTGCTTATGCCGAACGCACCGGCGCAGAACAGGCCTTTCCAGCCGCAACGCCGGATCTCGGTGGTCAGCCGGGAGCGGTATCTCAGCCAGCTGATCACCAGGAAACTGATTGCCAGCAGCAGGCCACGCCAGAACAGGAAGACCACCGGTTCCACCGAGGTGATCTTGACCAGCAGCGCATCGGGCACGATAAACAGTACGCCCAGGGCGGCAATGGTCAGGCCTTTTATCCGTGTGGTCTGCAAGCGGCTACCCCGGGGGTTTGTCGTTCGCGGCGCAGGCCTTCTCGAGCCGTGCAATGCAGTTGCTGAAGGTGCGGCTGATACGGGTCTGGTCCCGGATCATCGGTAATCGTGGCCAGGTGGCCTGCTCACCCAGCCGGATAAACATTTCCAGGTCCTTGCGGCTGGGATTGGCGAGCACCTTGCGGTACAGCAACGGCCGGAACGGGAACTGCACGTTGATGTCCCCGAGGTAGGTCTGCGTTGCCATGGCGTGCGCCTGCTCCAGCAGTGGCCGCAGTATGCCTGATGACCATCGGTTGTGGGTCAGTTCCAGCGCGGTCGCTACCTGGGCGTGCAGTATTGAGGCTGCCGCCTGTTTGGCGGACGCGCCTGCCCCGCGCTCATGATGATGGCTGATAAACGGCAATACATGGGGATTGGCCTGGCTGACGATGGTGCGGTTCACATTATGGAGCCGGGCCATGCGCATCAGCGGCAGGTCGCCGTGTACGCTGCCGTCAATCCAGCGCTCCGTCGGCATATAGGGTTTTTTACCGTTTTTGCCCCGCTCATTGTCCCTTGCCTGAAGTGTTACCGGCGGGTAAATGCCGGGAACCGCACAGGAAGCCAGGATTGCGGAGTCCACCAGTACTTCCGGCGATGCAAGGCTGTTCAGCAATCTGGGTTTCTGGCGGGTTCGGGTAGGCGATACCGAAATGTTGAGGGTGCGCCCGCTATGTTCTGTCGCTTCCCGGAAACTGATGCTGCCAATGTTGGTGTGGATGTGATGGAGCAGATGCGACTGGTCCATGGCGTGGCGTTTCCGCCAGATACGGCCGGGTTCCAGCCAGCGGAATGCGTCGAGATGGATCTCGCCGGGCTCATTGAAAAAACGTTCAAGCTCCTGATTGTTCCGCGTGCAGATAGCGCCGGCCACAATCGCGCCCATGCTGGAGCCGGCAATTACATCTGGCAGCAGGCCCTGTTGCCAGAGTGCGCGTGTCACACCGATGTGATAAACCCCGAATGCAGCGCCGCCGCTGAGCATCAGCGCAGGGCGACCGTAAACCCGCTCGGCATCGCGGAACAGCCGCAGTTTCTGCTGGTCCGTCACCCCCGGCATGTCGTGGTCACAGATGAAGTTCATGGAGCGTTCCACTTCATCCAGGAATTCGGTGACCAGGTACTTGGTACCTGTCCAGGCGATGGCGTAGAGGTCCGGATTGGCGATTTCGCCCAGGTGGCGGTACAGGCTTTCCTGCAGCACACGGGTAAGGCCACGGGTGTCGCCCTTTTTACGGCAGTTCACCATGGCGTCGATGTGTTCGCGGATCAGCTTCTCGTGCAGAAGCTCGCAGCCGCCTTCCCCCCGCCACGTCAGCGCCCCCTCCAGCTCATCCAGTTGCCCGGCCATGGCCAGCCACTGCTCATAGGATGTGGCCTCGGTGAGTTGTTTTTCCAGTTCCCGTCGCTGTTTCTTTATATCTTTCATGCTGACAGGATACATCACAAGGGCTAATACTCCGACCAAAGTCGCTTCGACACTTCTGTTAAGCTGACCGATAGTGCAGAATCTGATCATCGTCCGCCGTTAGAGCAGGACAGAGGGGGAATATAATGAGCGAACAGACCGACGTATTGGTAAAAAAATATACAGTAAACGGAATCACCACGCTCACACTGAACCAGCCGGAGCGCAAAAACAGCCTGTCCGTAGCCATGCTGGAGGCTTTGTCCGCGGAGCTTGAGTCCGTCGCGGACGACGACGAAACCCGGGTGGTGGTGCTGGCAGCCGCAGGGCACGTGTTCTGCGCAGGGCATGACCTGCGGGAAGTTCGCGAACAGTTCGACAGCCATGAGTTCCAGCTCAAGCTGTTCAATCTTTGCAGCAAGGTGATGCAGCAGATAGTGAACCTGCCAAAGCCGGTGATTGCCCGTGTCGCCGGGGTTGCTACCGCTGCCGGGTGCCAGCTGGTGGCCAGTTGCGATCTGGCGGTTGCGGCAGATACAGCGCGATTTGCCACACCCGGTGTGAATATCGGCCTGTTCTGCTCCACACCGATGGTGGCGCTGTCCCGCAATGTATCCCGCAAGCATGCCATGGAAATGCTGCTGACCGGCGAGATGGTGGGTGCTATCAAAGCGGAGCGGATCGGGCTGGTCAACCAGGTGGTCGATGAACAGGCACTGGATGAAACCGTCTACGGCCTGGCCCAGACCATTGCGGGCAAATCAGGCTTTACCCTCAAGATCGGAAAGCAGGCATTTTACAGGCAACTGGAAATGGGGCTGGCCGATGCCTACGATTACACGTCGGAAGTCATGGCCAATAACATGCAGGCTGCTGACGCCCAGGAAGGTATCTGCGCCTTTCTCGAGAAGCGCCAGCCGGACTGGAAAGACAAGTAAGACTCGCTAGCGGCAGTCCGAAGGTTCCAGTGAAAGCCGGTCTCCCTCTTCAATTCCCCGGCTTTCAAAAAAGCCGTGGTTCATTTCCAGTGCCCGATAAAACGGCACTCCTGCCGGATAGGTTGGGCAGTCCCTGCCCTGAGCTTGCGGGCAGGGTGGCATCTGGCGTATGGCGCGAATGATGCCGTCATGGTCCAGGTAGGCAATGTCCAGCGGGATCAGTGTACGATACATCCAGAAGCCATGGTCCGCCCGGCGCTGGTCGCGGTACACAAACAGCATACCGGCGTCTGGCGCCAGATATTCTCTTTCCATCAGCCCGCGGCTGCGTTGCTGAGGGCTTTTGGCCATTTCCAGCGTGACGGGAATTGCCCCTTCCGTGGTTATCAGGCAGGCCTGTTGCACGGGCAACGGGTCATTGTCCGGAAAGGCGGCCAGGCAACCGGAGAACAGCAGCGCCGTCAGCGAGGCGATGACCCGCAAGCTGAGCGCCAGCGACCGCCTGTTCATCAGGAACGCAACCGGTAACCGGTTTTGAAGATCCACCACACGCCCACCATGCAGGCGGTGAGGAACAGCAGTGTCATTCCCACGCTGATACCCACATGCACGTCCGACACCCCGTAGAACGCCCAGCGGAAGCCGCTGATCAGGTACACCACCGGGTTGAACAGGCTGATGGTCTGCCAGATTTCCGGCAGCATGTCGATGGAGTAGAAGGTGCCCCCGAGAAACACCAGCGGGGTAACAATCATCAGCGGGATGATCTGGAGTTTTTCAAAACCGTCTGCCCAGATACCGATAATGAAGCCAAACAGGCTGAAGGTGATCGCGGTCAGTACCAGGAAGGCGAACATCCAGAACGGATGCAGCACCTCGTAATCCACAAAAAGCCGGGCGGTCATTAATATGATGACCCCGAGTATCACCGACTTGGTGGCGGCCGCCCCGACATAGCCCAGCACCACCTCCACATAGGAAACCGGCGCAGACAGCACCTCATAGATAGTGCCGGAGAACTTGGGCATGTAGATGCCGAAAGACGCGTTGGAAATGCTCTGCATCAACAGGGACAGCATCACCAGCCCGGGGATGATGAATGCACCGTAACTGATGTCGTTGATCTCGCCCATGCGGCTGCCGATGGCGGAACCGAACACCACGAAATACAGGGAAGTGGAGATGACCGGCGATGCCACGCTCTGCATCAGTGTGCGCCGCATGCGGGCCATTTCAAAATTGTAGATTGCACGGACACCGTACAGGTTCATTGCATCACTCCCGCATTATTCATTGACCAGGCCTACAAAGATCTCTTCCAGGGAACTCTCCCTGGTCTGAATGTCCCGGTACTCGATATCCAGATCGCCAAGGGTTCGCAGCAGTCTGGCTACCCCGGCCTGTTCCTGTTGCGAATCGAAGGTGTAGATCAGCTCATAGCCGTCTTTCGACAGTTCCACCGGCTCCAGCGCAAGCTGGCGCGGAATTGTCTCCAGTGGGTGCTGCAGATGCAGGCGAAGTTCCTTTTTGCCGAGCTTGCTCATCAACTGTGCCTTGTCCTCCACAAGAATGATTTCACCCTGGCGGATAACGCCGATGCGGTCGGCCATCTCCTCGGCTTCCTCGATATAGTGGGTGGTGAGAATGATGGTAACGCCCTTTTCCCTGAGCTTGCGGACCATGTCCCACATGTCCCGCCGCAGCTCCACATCCACGCCTGCGGTGGGCTCGTCCAGAAACAGGATCTGGGGCTCATGGGACAGGGCCTTGGCGATCATCAGGCGGCGTTTCATCCCGCCGGACAGGGACATGATACGGTTGTTGCGCTTGTCCCACAGCGACAGTTCCTTCAGGATTTTTTCGATGTGATCGGGTGCCGGCGGCTTGCCAAAAAGGCCGCGGCTGAAGGAAACTGCGCCCCAGACGGTTTCAAAGGAGTCGGTGTGAAGCTCCTGGGGCACCAGGCCAATGCTTTCCCGGGCCTTGCGGTAATCCTTGACGATATCGTACCCCGCAGCTTTTACTTCGCCGCTGGAGATGTTCGCGATGCCGCAGATGATGCTGATCAGCGTCGTCTTGCCGGCGCCGTTGGGGCCGAGGAGGGCAAAAATCTCTCCACGTTCAATGTCGAGGTTGATATCGTTGAGGGCCCTGAAACCATCAGCATAGACTTTGTTGAGGTGCTTTACGGAGATATCCGGTTGCACGGGCTTATCCTGTTGGTGGTGAATCAGAGCGCAGCATTTTCTCACGACCGGTGCTGCATTAGAAAGCTTTGCCTCGGTAGCAATGATCCCCATAATGAGTGCTTACCCTGGAGGAATGGATGTGTTGAAAGCCGTTGTAACTGTCATTGCCATCGCGGGCGTGGGCATCCTCGGGTTTTTCGGGCCGCGATGGCTTATGACGCAAGCCGATAACCAGCCTGATAACAGCGGGGCTGTATGCGACCTGCTCAATGATACGTGCCAATGGACGCAACAGGGCAATGATTGGGATGCCCGCCTGGTAAAAAATGGTGTCCAGGCGGAAGGCACCGAGTATCGGCTGACGGTAAGCACTGACCGGAACCTGCCGAGATTACTGGCGGTGCTGCGCGGCGAATCCATGTACCTGGGTGAATATCCGGTGCCGATGACCAGGGCAGGGGTAGCGCCGGATGGCAGCAGCCAGCTCTGGAAGGCCCGGTTTACTGCGCCCTTCTGCACTACTGATCCGGAAATGACCTGGAGAATCGACCTGCAACAGGCTGTCGATATGAAACCTCAGATGCCGGTGAAACTGACATTTGAGGCCGAGGGCCGCGGCTGAAAGCGCTAGCAGGTCGGCATGGTCTGCAGTGCGAGTTTTTTGCGGATAAACCGGCCGAGAATATCGACACCAATATTCAGGGAAGCGGTGATCAGGATGAGCACCATGGCCTTGTCAAACTGGATGTTCTGGATGGCGCTGTCGACATAGAAACCGAGCGTATAGATACCCAGAATGCCCAGGATGGCGGTTTCCCGCATGATGATTTCCCACCGATAGAACAGAAATGCCAGAAACGACCGGTAAACACGGGGCACCAGCTCATAGGTGTATCGATCCAGACCGGTTGGTGCGTCGGGACGCAGCACAATGGAGCTGGACTGGCGGCCGATCAGATGGCCGATGATGCCGCCGTTATGCAATGCCAGCGCTACCACGGCGGGCAGCATTGAAGGGCCCCATAACTGCAGCAGAATGTAGGCGAGGATGTACTCCGGCGTTGATCTCAGGATGACCAGGAACACGTGGCCGCTGGTGCGGCGCACCGGCCCGCCGAAGTGCGTGGAAATCAGCGGGAACGCCAACAGCGCAATGATCCCCGTGGCAACCAGGGCAATCTGGGTGAGTATCACGGTATTCCAGATGCCGGGCAGTGCCTGGGTGATAAACAGGTCGCCAAGCCAGGTGCCCATGCCGGACCAGCCTTCCTCGCCTTTAAGGGGCGCCGGAACAATGTCCTGGGTAAAAAACCGCGCCACGTTGCCCCAGACAATGGGCATGCCGTCACCCAGGAAGAAGGGGGCACCAAGAACATATACCGGTAACAGTTTGGGTCTGACCCACAGCGGGAGCGTAGCGATCAGCACATAGAACAGGATCAGCATGGCGCCGGCATCGGAATAGTGCCCCTGGGAAAACGCAGATTCCAGGTAGAAGCCGAGCGTCGGCAATCCCACAAACCCGAGAATGGCACTGGACCGAAGACCGCACTCAAGACGATAGGCGGTGTAGGTGCGCATCTGCACCCAGCAGTCGGGGATACGGGCATACAGGAACGCAGAGACCACGCCGGTGCCCGGTGGCAACAGGCGCCCCGGCTCGGGGTCCGCCTCTTCCAGGATTTCGGAATAGACCTTGGCAAAAATACCCGAGTAGGGAATGGCAATCGCCAGTACGCCGGTCAGCGGGTGAAAACCAAAGAACTGCAGAAAGATCAGTGCCCAGAAGAGCTCGTGGATGGCACGAATAAAGGCACAGAAAATCCGTACCGGATAGGCGCGGTAAACCAGCGCCAACAGAAATCCACACACACTGCCCAGGGCCACACCCACGAACGCAAACGCGACGGTGCGGAGCAGGGCGGTGGCCAGCCCTTCGGTGCTGAAGAAATCGGGCGTCACCACGCCCAGGAAGAACCGTCCCAGATCTTTCCAGGGATTTGCCGCGGTGATGGCAATATCCGCAAACACCAGACCGACCAGGGCAACGGCGGTAAAAATCAGGCTGGCTCTTACGGTTGGCGAAGACAACATAAATAGGGGTTCTGGTTCAGTAAAGCGGCATGATATCGGCCGGGGTCAGCTTTTCGCTGGGCTCATCCAGAGCGATCTGTCCATTCTGGATCCCGACAATCCGCGTGCAATAGGCCAGCGCCAGCTCCACATCGTGAAGGGCAATAACGCTGGTGCGGAAACGCTGCTTGAGCAGTTTCATGACCATGTGGGCACTAGGCCCATCCAGTGCCGAGACCGGCTCGTCGGCCAGTAACAGGTCGGAATTCCGGTACAGTGCCCGGGCAATGGCAACCCGCTGCCGCTGGCCACCCGAGAGCGAGGCGGCCGGAATCCAGACCTTTTCGGGCATGCCCAGTTCCGATAGCAGCGCCTTCACTTCACGGGCGTCCTTTGCAAACGGACGTATCAGTGTGAGCGTGTTGTACCAGGTGGCATTGGCGTCAAGGCGCCCCATATACACGTTATGGAAAACCTGCAAAGCATTCACCAGGCCCAGATTCTGGGGAACAAGGGATGAGTGACCCTGTACCTGCTGGTGTATCAGGCTGATCAGCGTTGACTTGCCGGCACCGCTGCGGCCAACGAGGGCGACCCGATCGCCCTCCCTGACGCTGAGCGAGAGCGGGCCGATGACCCGCTCTCCGCCAAACGATGCTGTCAGGCCGGTTAGATCAAATCCCGACATTAATCGATGATTCCAATCTGCTTGCCGACAACCCGGATTGGCTCATAGGCGTCATTGGAAACCGGAATGAAGCCACTGCGTGGGAAGCTTTCCAGAAGCTCCGGATCATCCATTGCCAGCAGTGCTTCCTGAACGCGCTGTGAAAAGCCCTCGCCGAACCGTTCATTGACGTCGCCCCGAATGGTCCACTGATAGTTAGGGTAGGAAGGCGTTGTCCAGATCACTTTAACGGCATCTGTGTCAATGTTGTTGTTCTCCATTTCCTTGTCCCAAACGGAGAAGTTGATTGCGCCAACATCATAGGTGCCAGCCTCAACCAGTCGAAGGGTGCGGGTATGGTTGCCACTGAACCCAACTCGGCTGAAGACCTCTTCCGGGCTCTCGTCAAAGGCTTCGCGGATATAATATTCCGGGATCAGGCGTCCGGAGGTGGAACCCTTGGAACCGAATGTGAAGGTTTTGCCGCGGAGCTCGTCCGACAGCTTCTCCATTTCATCAAGGCCGGTGCTTTTATGGGCGATGAAGTGTGAGTAGAACGCCTTGTCCTCTACGCCCTGGGCAATGGCTTCCGAGCCCGGGACCAGTTCCCGCGCCTGAACGCCTGAAAGCCCCCCAAACCAGGCCAGTTGGACCTGATTGTTTCGAAATGCCGAAATAGCTGCAGCATAGGACTTTACCGGGATATAGCGAACGTCTACATCCAGTTCGCCGGACAGATAATCGGCAATTCCCCTGAAACGCTCTACCAGTTTGGTTTCGTCTTCATCCGGTATTGCAGTGAACACGAGGGTTTGTGCTGAAGCTGCTGCAGACACTGTCAGTGCCATAAAGCTGACAAGCGCCAATTTCCGTATAAAATTCAGGGTCATTTGAATTTTCCTTGTGTCTGAAAAAATGTGTTTCGATGAATGAACAGAGTGGACTGCTGCTTAAAGCGGCTCAGGATAACGTGATTTACCCCAACTCTGAACATCTATACGATTCAACCGGATAAACAGGTTATGGATATCCATCAAAAATGAAGATTTTTTCCGGAGCCGGTCATCCATGAATATTACCCTGATCACGCCAGCGCCGCCGGGCTCGAGGGCCGGTAATCGGGCCACGGCCGAGCGCTGGAGCCAGCTGCTGGAACAGGCCGGGCACCGCGTTAACATTGTCACGGAATACAACGGTGAACCCTGCGATCTGTTTATCGCACTTCACGCCTGGCGAAGTTCCGCGGCGGTTGTGCGTTTCCGGGCGACGCATCCGGACACCCCGTTGATTGTTGTGCTCACCGGCACCGATATCTATGACCATCAGCACCGGTTTCCAGATATTACCCATGAGTCCATGATACTCGCTGACTGCCTGATCGGGCTTCATCACCGGGTCGGCCGGGACATCCCCGCACGCTTTACCGGCAAACTGACAACGGTACTGCAGTCTGCGGACAGGCCTGCGCCTCCATCAGGGCCCAAAGCAGGCTTTGATATCTGCGTTATCGGCCACCTCCGCGACGAGAAAGACCCTCTGCGTGCCGCATTGGCCGCCCGACAGCTGCCGGAAACCTCCGCCATCCGGGTGATCAACGCCGGTAAGGCCCACAACCCGGAGTGGGAAGACAAAGCTCTGGCTGAACAGAACACCAATTCCCGATTTCGGTGGCTCGGGGAAGTGGACAAGTACGCCGTCCACCAGCTGATGAACCGCTGCCGTGCCATGGTGATCAGTTCGTTCATGGAAGGCGGCGCCAATGTTGTGTCTGAAGCCTGCCGTGCGGGCCTTCCGGTCATTGCCTCGGATATCTCCGGCAATATCGGGCTTCTGGGCGACGATTACCCGGGCTATTTCCCTGTGGGTGATGACACGGAACTGGCCAGGATGTTACAGCGGATAGAGCAATCCCCCGATTTTCTGGGGGAACTGGAAGTTCGCGTAAAGGAGCTGGCCGGCCGTTTCACCCCGCAAGCGGAGCAGGCTTCGTTGCTGGCCGCCATTGAACGGGCAGCGGCCGGCCATGCCCGGTTCAATCCCTGAGGGTGATCGGCTCGATAGGGCCGCTCTCATCCTGGGGTAGCACGCGGCCGATGACGGCTGTGTGCGGATAACCCAGCGCCCTGAGCTCGTCAACACAGGCCTCGGCCTGATTGGCCGGCACGCTGGCCAGCAAACCACCCGCGGTCTGGGGATCAAAGATCAACGGATAGCGGGGGTGCTTGACCCACTTCTCCTGATCGCGGATACCGCGCCGCAGACGGATGTTGGCGGGCTGCAAAGAACTGAGAATGCCCGCAGCTGCCGTTTCTTCGGCGCCGGGCAGAATCGGAATCGCTCCCAGATCCAGCTCCGCGTCCACACCCGAGGGCCTGGTCATTTCTACCAGGTGCCCCAGCAGTCCGAAACCGGTTACGTCGGTACAGGCTTTCGAACCGTGCCGGCGCAGGCATTGCGCGGCCGCTTTATTCGATTGCACCATTGACGCCAGTGCGGCATCAATCCAGCGCCCCTTCGCTTCCAGTTTTGCATGGGCCGCAAACAGGGTGCCGGTACCGATGGGCTTGGTCAGAAGCAGCACATCACCGGCCCGCAGGCCGCCTTTGCTCATCACTTCTTCGGGGTCGATGAAGCCATTTACGGCAAACCCCAGTGCCAGCTCACGGCCCTCACCGGTGTGGCCGCCCACCAGCGCGCAACCCGCTTCGTTGAGCACTTCCACGGCCCCTGACATCATCTGGTAAACAACGTCTTCCACCTTGGATTCGATACCATAAGGGACGGTTGCGACCGCCGTGGCACTCTGGGCTTCGGCACCCATGGCGAACACATCTCCCAGCGCATGGTTGGCCGCAACCTTGCCGAACACGTAGGGGTCGTCGATAAATGCCCGGAAGAAGTCGACGGTATGCACCACGGCCTTGCCCGCAGGCACTGTCAGTACCGCGGCGTCATCCGGCGCATGCAGGCCGATCAGAATGTCGTCCCGCTCAATCGGGCGTAATTCGCCAAGCGCCCGGGACAACACTGTGCTGCCCACTTTCGCGCCGCACCCGCCACAGCGCATGGCGACGGCGGATATGGCCTGGGACGCTTCCTCGGCATTCTGTGCCGCGCCGGTGTCGGGCAGGGCAGAGTTCTCTTCCATCGCCGGAAGGTCGTTGAACTTTGCCATGAAGCGCTTATCAATGTGATTTTTCCAGTGCCACACCCACTTGCCGGCAAAGGACATATCTCCGCGGGACGCCACCGCAAACTTGTCCCCGGTGCTGATCAGCGCCAGCCACTTTTTCTGGGGGCTGAAGGCCCTGACCGCTTTGCCCAGTGCGTAACGCTTGAGGTTGTCTGCCAGCGGGCGGCCCTGGCGCACGGCAAATACGCCGGCCTTCTCGCGGGGATGATTGACCACGTTGGCAATGTCGCCAACGGCAAAAATGTCGTCATCCGTTTCCGTTTGCAGCGTATCCCGGACCCGGATAAAGCCACCCGGGTCCAGTGCCAGGCCGGTTTCCTCAAGCCACTGCGGGCCGCCGGCCCTGGTAACCCAGAGCACCTCGTCCACGCTGTGTACGTCAGCGGATTCGGTGGTCAGGTGCCCCGCTTCAACCTTGGTAACAGCCGCTCCCAGGTGAACCTTTACGCCACGGCTTGCAAGTTTGTCGGCAAAAACCGCCCGCACCTTTTCGTTGTGGGTAGGCAGTATCTGGTTTTCCGCATCAAACAGGTGAAAATGCAGCTGGTCCGGGTCGTGGCCACGCATTTTCAGTTCGTTGCGGAGCCGGAACTGCATGGCAAGCGTAAGCTCCACTCCGCCGGCGCCGGCGCCGACCACGGCCACCGACATCGGGCCTTCGTGGTTTTCCAGCCGCGAGAGCAGGGACAACCAGCGATTATTGAAGCCATTGATCGGTTTGACCGGCACCGCGTGGTCCCTGGCACCATCCACGTCATTGACGCGGGGTGAAGAGCCAATGTTCACAGAGAGAATGTCGTAAGGCACATCCGGCCGGGACCGGCAGTTTACCCGCTTGCGGGAACGGTCAATGCCAATGGCTTCATCCCGGTAGAAGCGGGCACCGGCGAATTCGGCCAGCCGGCTCAGGTCGATATGAACGTCGTCGTAGGAATAGTGCCCGGCCACATAGCCAGGCAGCATGCCGGAGTAAGGGGTGTGGGTGTCTCTGCAGATGAGGGTAAGGCGGACACCGGGAACGGGGTTCATGGCGAATTGCTTCAGAACCCCGACGTGGCTGTGCCCGCCGCCAACCAGGACAATGTCCCGTAGTACAGGCTGCTCAGACTGTTGCATCAAATAATTTTCTTGGCTTCATCGCTGAAGGTGCTGAAGCCCTTCACGCCTGAAAAGGCCTGCAGTTTTTCCTGATCTTCTGCAGATGGATGGGCGATCTGCTCAATCGACGTGATGCCTGCCTCTTTCATTTTTTTGGCCGTGGCTGGCCCGATACCTTTTACCCGGGTCAGGTCACTCTTGTCTTTCGGCTTTTGCTCAGCGGTTTTCCTGGCAGCGGTCGTCGTCTTCCCGGAGGCTGCTTTCGCGGTAGAAGCCCCACTCTTGCCGGAATCCGTTTTGGGCTTGGCCGTTTTCTTCGCCGCTGTCTTGGTGGAGGCGGACTTTTTCTTAGTCGATTTGGCAGGCTTTTTCGCTGCCTTTTTCACTTCCTTGCTGGAGACGCCGAGACGGTCCATCACGGTGTTCTGCAGCTCCTGGAACTCTCCCAGGCGGCGCTCATACTCTTCACTGAAGCGTTTCATTTCACGGTCACGGAGTTCGTCCAGTTCTTTCAGCAGCTTGCGAACCGGCTCCTGGATCTGGTTTTGAACGCCGTCGAACTGTTTGAGCGCTTCATCGATCAGCTTTTCAATGCGTGAGGACGTCTTGTCGAATTCCTTGTTCACTTTCTTGACGACTTTATCAACATTTTGCTTGTTGGCTTTCTTGGCCATGGGGACTGTCTCCTTACGGTGCGGTTTAACGGTGTTAAGTGCGGCGTCAGGCCATTTGCCGGATACTGGAAGAGGGCCCCTGGGAACGTCTTGATTTCAACGTCTGTTTTTTAATAACGACTTCCCGTATGCGGCGCAACTTATCTGCCAGGGCAGAAGAAGATTCGTTATTAAGTTCTGCAAAATCAACCGAATAGAAGAAGTTGCTACAGTGTTTTCTACGTTCCGTGATGAGGCCGGTAATACCATCGGCCCTGATATTATCGAACGGCATTTCCATCACGAGACTCAGAACGATTGTATCGCCAGGGTTGAACACCTTGTCCGTCTTGATCACACACCCGAAATTATCAAGCTCGAACAGCGCCGCCTCCACCCGTTCACGACGGAACAGGCCACGCTTGACGTGGAAGTGTGCAACAAGATCCGGCAGTGCTTCGTTCATCTAAACGCAGTCTCTGTTGTGCTCCGGGCATGGCCGGGAGACACCCCGGGGAATGACCTTGAAAGTGTATGGTTAAACAATAGCCACACTCCCGCGGTTTGGCAATGTGTTCAGTGTCATACGATAAAGCTCTCAGACAGTTCATCAACTGCCTGAATCTTTTTCGTCCTTTTTGAGCGTATTGAGCGCGTATATGTCCGTGCGCCGGTCTTTCAGGTTGGTGACCGAGCCTTCGTTACGGACCAGCTTCAGCTTTTCCAGGTCCATATCCGAGAACATGATCATCTCGGTGTTCGGCGTTGTTTCCGCCATCACCGCATCATGGGGGAATGCAAAGTCCGAGGGCGAGAAGACCGACGACTGGGCATATTGTACATCCAGGTTTTCAACCTTGGGCAGGTTGCCCACGCTGCCGGTGATGACCACGTAGCATTCGTTCTCGATGGCCCGTGCCTGGGCGCAGTGCCGGACCCGCAAATACCCGTTCTTTGTGTCCGTCCAGAACGGCACCAGGATAATATCCACTTCGTCACTGGCAGCCAGCCGCCCGAGTTCCGGAAATTCGATGTCGTAGCAGATCATGATGGCAACGCGGCCGGCGTCTGTCTCGAACACCTGGAACTTCTCACCACCTTCAATAACCCAGTCGCGCCGCTCGTGGGGCGTGATGTGAATCTTACGCTGCTCGTCCACGCGGCCGTCCCGATGGCAAAGGTAGGACACGTTGTAGACACGGTCATTTTCCAGCAATGGCATGGAGCCGGTAATGATGTTGATGTTGTAGCTGACTGCCATTTCCGACATCTGGTTGCGGAACTGCTCGGTAAACCCGGCCAGGAAGCGGATGGCTCTGGTCTGATCCATCTGATCCGTAAGTCCCATCAACGGGGCGTTAAAAAATTCCGGAAACAGTGCAAAGTCGCTTTTGTAATCAGACAGGGCGTCCACGAAATACTCAACCTGTTCGAGCACCTCATCCACGGATGTGAATTCGCGCATCTGCCACTGAACAGCACCCAGCCGCACCTGGGTCTTCTTCACGCTCAGTACCGGTGAGGGCGGGGTATAAAGAATGTTCCGCCACTCCAGCAGGGTGGCGTAGCCCTGGGACTTTTCATCCTCCGGCAGATACTTGTGCATCAGCCGTGTGACCTGGAAATCGTTGGACAACTGGAAGCTGAGGATCGGATCGTAAATGTCCTTACGGTCCACCCGCTGGATGTATTCCTCGGGGGAGTACTGGTCGGAATACTTGTGGTACCCCGGAATCCGGCCACCCGCCAGAATGGCGCGCAGGTTCATCGAGCGGCAGAGTTCCTTGCGGGCTTCATAGAGGCGACGGCCAAGGCGGTAACCACGGTAGTCAGGATGAATGAATACATCCAGCCCGTACAGGGAGTCACCCTTGGGGTTATGCCAGATTTTCTCATTGCGCAGGATCAGGTCATCGTAGGTATGAGGGTTGCTGAAACGCTCATACTGGACGCTTACCGTCAGTGCCACTGCGACCAGTTCTCCGGATTCCTCGATACAGATCTGGCCATCCGGGAACTGCTCAACCAGCGCCTTGATGGTATCTTCGGGCCAGGCGCCGCCAATGTCATCGTAAACCCTGTTCATCAGCCGTTCCAGCTGCGGGTAGTCATCAACGGTGAGGTTACGAAGGTTGAGATGCAGGTCTTCGTGGGCCATATACGGCGGCTCCGGTTAAGTGTGGGTGCAGGAACATTCCGCAAAATCCGAGATTCAAAGGCGGCATTTTACCAGATCATACGGAAGACTTCGCAACGAAAGCCAAAAACAAATCCGCACAGCACTTGCGAAGGCTTTCCCGGGGCTGTAAATATCTACGACTGTTGGTCCGGATCGCCGGAAAAGATTGAACTCACAAGAGAGCAAATACATGGCGTTAATTGATAGTCTGATCGGGGCGACGGGGCAATGGGTGTCCTCATCCGATCCGGAAGCGCGAATCACACAGCCGCTGGCCTGGCTGCGGAAAACCAGCGGTTATGCCGCTGTCAACCGCATTATCGGGCTGTCGATCCCGTTTGCGCCCCGCAACAACTTCAGTGTGGAAGAGGTCCGGCCCGGCTTCGTGAAGGCAAGGATTCGCCTGAAGGGCAACAAGAACCATTTTGGCAGTCTTTATGCCGGCGCCTATTTCCTGGTTGCTGAGATTCCCGGAGGGGTACTGGCCCTGTTTGATCTGGGGCCGGCCTATACGCCTGTTCTCAAGGAGATGACGCTGCAATTCCTGCAGCCGGCCAACTCGGATGTGTCTGTGGAGTTTTCTCTGGATGACGCTGCCGTGGCCGCTATCAAGGCGGAAGCTGACGAGACGGGCAGGGCAGCGTTTGCTCTGGAAGGCATGCTGTACGATCAGGAGGGCAACCACGTGGCCACGTCCATTGCCCAGTACCGCGTTCGCAAGAAGGGATTCAGGACTTCGTAATGCAGCCGCTCACAGGCCGTCCAGCTCCTCCAGGGCGGCCAGGAAGGTATCTCCGTATTTCTCGAGTTTTGCGGCACCCACACCATTGATTTCAGCCATTTCCGCCAGACTGTTCGGACGCTTTTCCAGGATTTCGAACAGCGTGGCATCGTGGAAAATCACATAGGGCGGTACGCCTTTTTCCTCAGCCAGGGCCTTGCGACAGGCCCGCAACGCTTCCCATCCGGCAGTGTCGGTGATCTGATCGGCAATCCTGCGACGTCCCGATGAGCCGGAAGAACCGCGCCCGCCGGCTGATGTGATCACCGGGTCCTTGCGCAACTGGATGGGCACTTCGCCCTTCAGCAGCGGCCGGCACTGCTCCGTGAGCTGCAGCGCGCCGTAACCTTCCGGATCTGCCCTCAGGTAGCCGTTGGCGACGAGCTGCCGGAACACGGATTTCCAGTCGTTGGCGGACAGTTCGGTGCCAATGCCGTAGGTGGATACCGCCTGGTGCCCGAACTGGAGAATGCGTTCGTTCTCCGAACCCCGCAGAACATCAATCAGATAGGTAACCCCGAACCGCTGGCCGGTTCTGAACACGCAGGAAAGGGCTTTCTGGACGGCAACCCTGCCATCCCAGGTTTCCGGCGGGTACAGACAGGTATCGCAGTTGCCACAGGGTTGTTCGAGGGTGTCGCCAAAATAGCGTAGCAGCACCTGGCGGCGGCAGCTCGTTACTTCACACAGGCCCAGCATGGCATCCAGCTTCTGGCGCTCGACACGCTTGAAATGGTCGTTGCCCATGGAGCCTTCCAGCATCTGGCGCAGTTTGATCACGTCCTGCAGACCGTAGACCATCCACGCGGTTGAGGGTTTTCCGTCGCGCCCGGCACGGCCGGTTTCCTGATAGTAGGCCTCCAGGCTTTTGGGAAGGTCCAGGTGTGCAACAAAGCGCACATCCGGTTTGTCGATACCCATCCCGAACGCAATCGTTGCCACAATGATCACGCCATCTTCGCGCAGAAACCGCTCCTGATGCCTTGCCCGGTCTCCCGAATTGAGGCCGGCATGATAGGCCAGTGCGGTGTAGCCTTTATCACGTAGCATTTTGGCTGTGGCGTCTACCTTGTTGCGGGACAGGCAATAAACGATGCCACAGTCGCCCTCATGCTCTGCTTTAATAAAGTCCAGTAATTGCTTGTTAGCATTGGTTTTCGGAGCAATCCGATACTGGATATTGGGGCGATCAAAGCCACTGATGAAGTGGCGGGCCTCGGTCAGCGAGAGCCTGTCGGCAATTTCCTTGCGGGTGCGCTCATCGGCGGTGGCTGTCAGTGCGATACGGGGCACGTCGGGAAACTCGTGCGCCAGCCGGCTCAGTTCCAGGTAGTCGGAACGGAAATCATGGCCCCACTGGGAGACACAGTGCGCCTCGTCAATGGCAAACAGGGAAATCGAAGCGTCGTGCAGCAGGTCCAGGGTACGGGGCTGGATTAACCGTTCCGGTGCGCAGTACAACAGGTCCAGCTCGCCGGTCATCAGGGCATTTTCGGTATCCCGGGCCTGCTCGAAATCCATGGTGGAGTTCAGAAAAGAGGCGCGGACACCAAGCTCCTTCAGGGCAGCCACCTGGTCCTGCATCAGCGCAATCAGGGGAGAGATCACAATCGCCGTCCCGGTGCGCACCAGAGCCGGCACCTGATAACACAGTGACTTACCACCGCCGGTGGGCATCAACACCAGCGCATCGCCACCGTTTACCACTTCACGGATAATGTCACCCTGCAGGGGCCTGAAGGTCTCATAGCCGAAAATACGGTGCAGGACTTCTTCCGGGTCCTGGTCTGAAACACGGGGGCGCTCTGTGCTTAGCTGTGCAAAATCCATGACTTGGCCGCTGGTGTTGGTTAATGTTAAAAACCAGTCGTTCTGGCAGGCGAGCCATGATACCAGAATCCCGTCACGGAATCGGCGGAGACAAACAAACCTTTTAACGGCTACAATGCGACTTTTTTCTGCACCCAACAAACAGGAAGACCATGCAGGAATTTGATGCGATCCGTCCGTATTCGGACGAGGAAACCCCAACCGCCATCAACAATCTGGTCCGGGACCGGGAATTTCTGGATATGGTTGGCCGCTTCAAGTCGCCAGTGCTGGCGAAATGGGCACCTGCCATGCTGCGGCTGTGGGTAAAGCGATGGCTGATCAGCCATTTTGCGGGCATTACCCGCATCGACGATCTCCAGGCAAGGTTATCAGGCTACGTGGGTGAACTGGTGGACAACACCACCACCCGGGTAACCCACAGTGGCCTGGAAAATCTCGATAAACACAGTGCTCACCTGTTCATTTCCAATCACCGGGACATTGTCTTTGACCCCATGGTGGTGAACTACCTGCTGTTCATGAACGGTTTCAGAACCACCCGCATTGCGATCGGCGACAATCTGCTGGCAAACCGGGTATTCGCTGAAATGATGAGGCTGAATAAAAGTTTTGTGGTTCGCCGCAGCATGACCAGCCCGAGGGAAATGCGGGATGCCTATATCATGCTGTCCTCGTTCATAAACCACAGCATCGACACTAACGACAGTATCTGGATTGCCCAGCGGGAGGGCCGCGCCAAGAACGGCCTTGATTTTACCGACCCCGCCATCATCAAGATGTTCTACATGAGCCGTAAGAAGAGTGGGCTGGCGTTCGGTGAGGCCATGAACAGGCTGCATATTGTCCCGGTATCCATCGCCTATGAATACGACCCCTGTGACCTGGATAAGGCCCGCGAACTGGAAACCCGGGCCCGCACAGGTGAGTACATCAAGAGTGAAGGGGAGGATACCAACCAGATCATGAAGGGTCTGACCGGCTTTAAAGGGCATGTACACGTGCATTTTGGTGCCCCCATAGCCGATGCGGAAGACAACCCGAAAGATCTGGCCGCACGGATCGACCGTGAGATGCACGCCAACTACCACCTGCACACCTCAAACCTGGTGGCCTACCAGCAAAGGGGCATCCACCCGGATTCCCATGCCAGCCGGGAAACCGTGAGTGACGCAGTGGTGACAGCAGAGGCCTGGTCAGAGGCAGAAATAGCGGCGGCCGAAGCAGAAATGGAGCGGAGACTCGATGCCTGCGACCCGGCTGTTCGTCCGTACCTTCTGGACATGTACGCAAACCCCGTTGTGACCGCTTTAGAGGCCAACAATCGCAGACCCCATTCAACAACGGAACATTCCTGATACCCGAGGTATTTTGTGCAAGAACTCGAATATATTAAGGTTGAAACCGGACCCAACCCGACCGCAGCGGTAATCTGGCTTCATGGCCTTGGTGCCAGTGGCCACGACTTTGAGCCGGTTGTGCCCGAACTTGGATTGCCGGAAGATGCGGCGGTGCGTTTCATTTTTCCCCATGCGCCAGACATGCCAGTGACCATCAATGGTGGTATGACCATGCCAGCCTGGTACGACATCAAGGCGATGGACATCGACCGCGTGGTGGATACCGATCAGTTGCTGGCCTCGTCCGACGCGGTTGCGAGGCTGGTGGACCGGGAAATCGAGCGCGGTGTCCGCAGCGAAAACATTATAATCGCAGGTTTTTCCCAGGGTGGAGCAGTGGCTTACGAGTTGGGCCTGAGCTATCCCAAACGGCTCGGCGGCATTGTTGCGCTGTCGACCTACTTCGCTACTGCAAAGACCGTCGAAGTTTCCGACGCCAACCGCGACATCCCCATCAGCATTTACCACGGCACCCGCGATCCCATGGTGCCGGAGTCACTCGGTCGGCTGAGTGTCGAGAAGCTGAAGGAGATGGGGTTCGAGCCGTCCTATCAGACCTTTCCCATGGAACACAGTGTGTGCCTTGAGGAAGTGCAGGATATTGGCCGCTTTATCCGCAAACACGTACTGTAGGATCGGGCCATGCCCGGGCTCAGACCCAGAGCATGGCGCCCATCTCCAGAGGATGTGTCAGCGCCTCATGGTATGGGTACATTCTCAGCCTGAGAGTCTGGAGCCCGGGATAGGAAGGCTGGACCTGTGTCGCGAATACCGTTCTGCCGTCCGCCTCGCTTTCCCGCTCCAGGAAGAAGCTTGCAGGACCAGGCGTCTTGTGGGTGCCGGTGCATTCCGGGCTGACCAGGCACTCCACGCGCACATCGTCAGCGCTCAGACCATTGAGCAACGCCTCCACGCGAAGCTCCACAGCACCATCGTGGGGACAGCGACACTCGATACATCCGGCAACATTCAGCTCAACGCCCGACCAGGCTTCCCGGACTTTTGCTTTCCAGTCCGCCAGTTCGGTCGCCAGCCGGCCACCCCCGGCCATCAGCCTGGCTCCCTGGATGGATGCGGTCTGGTAATAGTTGGTTACGTAGTCCATCACCATCCGCTGGCTGTTAAACTGTGGCGTAATCGTTTTC
Organism: Marinobacter orientalis; assembly: GCF_004792665.1. Lineage (GTDB taxonomy): Bacteria > Pseudomonadota > Gammaproteobacteria > Pseudomonadales > Oleiphilaceae > Marinobacter > Marinobacter orientalis. The sequence goes on along the minus strand of NZ_SRZX01000002.1, from coordinate 30,517 downwards.
ATCGAAGCTTTGGAGCGTTTCACCCAGCCCCTGGAATAGCCCTGGGAGTCCCGTTCGTAGTAAAGCGGCACTACCTCGAATTCCAGCAGATCAATCAGATCCCGGGCTTCCTCCTGGTTACGGAATTCCGGATCAAGGCCGGTATCCCGTGGCGTAATAGCCCAGCCGTTCTTGCCGTTGTAACCTTCACCCCACCAGCCGTCCAGCACGCTCAGGTTCAGGGCGCCATTGACCGCCGCTTTCTCGCCGGAGGTTCCGCTTGCTTCCTTGGGATATTCCGGCGTATTCAGCCAGACGTCCACGCCACTGAGCAGGCGCCTCGCCATGGCCTGGTCGTAGTCTTCGAGAAGTATCAGGTGTCCCATCAGGGACGGATGCATGGAAAGATCGTGGATGACCTTGATCAGCTGTTGGCCGGGCGTATCCCGGGGGTGTGCCTTGCCGGCGAACACCAGCACCACCGGGCGATCCGGGTCGGTGAGGATGCGCTGAAGGCGGTCAAGATCGGAAAAGATCAGTGTGGCGCGTTTGTAGGTGGCAAACCGCCGTGCAAAACCGATCACCAGGGTGTCTTTTTCTGTGGAGACCAGCGGGCGGGTCATCCGTTGTGTGACGGAATGGCCGGTACCGTTGCGTTTGTGCTGGCGCTTCAGGCGGCGAACAATGTATTCGCCCATCTGCTGTTTGAGGGCCTTGTGCACGCTCCAGTAGTGATAATCCGGAATCTCGTCAATAAATTCCCAGAAGTCTGGGTTACGCAGTTCGCTCTTCCAGGTCGAGGCCTGGATGTCAAAAAGGCTTGACCACTCAGGGGCCAGAAAAGTCGGCACATGCACGCCGTTGGTTATATAACCGATCGGATTTTCTTCCGGAGGCACCTGTGGCCATATGTCGCCTTCCATAAGTGAGGCCACACCGCCATGAATCCGGCTGACGCCGTTGTGGAAGCGGGAACCACGCAGGCCGAGGCTTGTCATGTTAAAAGTTACGCCGTCATCTTTGTCACCCAGGGAAAATATTTTCCCGAAGTCCAGCCCGGACTCCTCCAGATAGCGGCCCATGGCATGCTGAACCAGATCCCTCGGGAAAATATCATGGCCTGCCGCTACCGGTGTGTGGGTAGTGAACAGGGTCGCCCCGGCAACGGCCTCCAGTGCGGCATCGAAGGTCAATCCTGCCGCCATGGTCTGCCGGCAACGTTCGAGAATCTGGAATGCCGCATGGCCTTCGTTAATGTGCCACACCGTCGGTTTGAGCCCCAGCGCTTCAAGCACTCGGGTGCCTCCTATACCAAGAAGCATCTCCTGGCCGATGCGGGTGGACTCGTCGCCGCCGTACAGTTGCAGCGTCAACTCCTGGTCTTCCGCGTTGTTTTCCTCCGTGTGGCTGTCCAGAAGGTACAGACGGATATGACCAATTCTCGCTTCCCATACCCGAGCGACTATGTCGCGACCCGGGAAGGGCACGGAAACCTTGAGTACCTCTCCATCCTTCTCTACAGGCGTGATCGGTAGTTCGTCACTGGAATGAGACTGGTAGCGGGCGACTTGCTGACCAAGGGGATCAATGCTCTGGATGAAATAGCCCTGCTGGTAAAGCAGGCCCACAGCCACGAACGGTAGCGCCAGATCGCTTGCTGCCTTGCAGTGATCCCCTGCCAGAATGCCAAGCCCCCCGGAATAGATCGGAAAGCTTTCGTGAAAGCCGAATTCGGCACAGAAGTAGGCCACCAGTGCGGTTTCCGGATCCAGTTTTTCGGTCACTTCCGGCCCGGGACCTGCTTCCAGGTAGGCATCATAACTACTCAGAACCTGCCGGTATTCGGACAGGAATGCCCGGTCTTCCGACGCTTCATCAAGCCTGTCCTGGGCAACACGCCGGAGAAACAGTTTCGGGTTGTGCTCGACTTTCTGCCACAGCCGAAGGTCAATCCGGGCAAACAGCCTGCGAACCCCGTGATCCCAGCTGTAGAACAGATCATTGGCCAGCTCTTCGAGACGCTCGAGAGCCTCGGGGATAAGGGGGTGGGCTTCAAGTCGGAATTCGGTTGCTTTGTGCATATCGGTTGTCTCCGGGCGCAGGGCGCTCGTACTGATCCAGCTGTTAGGTTTCGCGCTCTTTGAGAATGCTCTGGTAAAGATCGCTGTAGTCGTGGGCCCGCTGTTTCCAGGAATAATCCGCTGCCATTCCGTTTTCCTGCAGCCGGCGCCATTGCTTGCGACTCCTGAAATAGCCCAGAGCGCGGGTTACGGCCGCAAGCAGTGCCTGGGCACTGGCTTCGCTGAAGCGGAAGCCGTTGGCCTTGATGAGACCTGCCTCTTCCGGATCCTGCACTGTGTCGGAAAGTCCGCCAACTGCATGAACCACGGGCACCGTGCCATAGCGCAGGCTGTACATCTGGTTGAGCCCGCAAGGCTCGAACCGGGAGGGCATCAGGAACATATCACATCCGGCGGTAATCCGGTGGGAAAGCCCCTCGTCGTACCCAATTGTCAGGGACATCTGTCCAGGCCATTGCCGCGCCAGTTCCATTAAAGTTTCGTGGTAGCCTGCCTCACCGGAACCGAGGAGGACAAACTGGCATCCCCGTTCCAGCAACTCGGGCATCACTTCAATCAGCCAGTCGACACCTTTTTGCCCAACCAGGCGGCCAATAAAGCCCAATAACGGGCCACCGTTGACTTCAAGGCCAAGTTCCCGCTGCAAATGAGCCTGGCACTGGGCCTTGTTCTTCAGGTGACCGGGCCCGTAATGAAATGCAAGTTCGGGGTCATCTTCCGGGTTCCAGACCCGGGTATCAATGCCGTTGAGTATGCCTGTCAACCGGGATTGCCGGTGCCTGAGCAAACCATCAAGACCGTTACCGAATTCCGGCGTCTGGATCTCCCGCGCATACCCGGGGCTGACAGTGGTAATGCGATCGCTGAAAACAAGACCGCCTTTGATAAAGGACAGCTGACCATGGAATTCCAGCTGGTCCCAGTGCCAGAGTGAATCCGGCAATCCCAGGGCACGGAAGGTTTCGTGGGAGAACAGGCCCTGGTAAGCGAGGTTGTGGATGGTAAACACGGTGCCTGGCCGCTGGGGGCAGTGCTCGAGAAACACCGGAATAAGCCCGGTCTGCCAGTCGTTGCAGTGCACCAGGTCCGGCCGCCAGTTCAGCCCCACTTCACCCGTGGCCATCATGGCGCCGACTTTGGCAAACAACTCAAACCGGTGGGCGTTATCCCACCAGTCCTGTCCTTTTTCGTTTTGATAGGGATTGCCGGGCCTGTCAAACAGCGGCGGACAATCCACCAGCCAGAGAGTGACCGCGGTGCCGGGAAGCCGGGTCCGCCAGAGGCTGACCTCGTATTGCCCGATCCGGAACCGGCATTTTCGACGGGAACCGGCAGCCCTGGCGGCCTTGATTGCATCGGGATAGCCCGGCAGCAGAATGTGGACATCGTAATTCAGCCTGCAAAGTGCTTCCGGCAGGCTGGCAGACACATCTGCGAGACCACCGGTTTTCACCAGTGGGTAGACTTCACTGGTGGCGAATAATACCCGGGTCATGGAGCTGGCCTCAGCATAATCGCGCCCAGTGGTGGCAGAGTCAGTTCCAGCGACCAGTCCCGGTTCATCCAGGGTTGTTCGTCCGCCGGCATGGGCAAGGGATTGCCCAGGTTGCTGCCGCCATAGTACTCGGAATCCGAATTGAAAATTTCCCGCCAGGTGCCGCCCTCGGGTAATCCGATCCGATAGTTATGGCGGGGCATCGGAGTGAAATTGACCACAATTACCGTGGCTTCGCCGTTAGCGATGCGCAGGAAGCTGATAACGGACTGGGGCGAGTCATGGCAGTCAATCCACTCGAACCCCTGGGGCCGGAAACAGTCGCCGTGCAACGACACTTCCCGGCGATAAAGACCGTTGAGGTCCTGCACCAGGCGTTTGATGCCCTCGTGCTCAGGATAGGCCAACAGCGACCAGTCCAGCTCGCGGGCTTCACTCCATTCCCGGCGCTGGCCAAACTCGCCGCCCATGAACAGCAGCTTGGCACCGGGATAAGCATACATATAGGTCAGCAGCGTACGTAAGGAAGCGCGCTGCTGCCACTCGTCCCCGGTCATCTTGTTGATCAGGCTGCCTTTGCCGTGCACAACCTCATCGTGGGACAACGGCAGCAGGAAATTCTCGGTAAATGCGTAGACCAGGCCAAAGGTCAGTTTGTCGTGGTGGTATTGGCGGTATACCGGATCCTGCTGCAGGTAATCCAGGGTGTCGTGCATCCAGCCCATGTTCCATTTCAGATTGAAGCCGAGGCCGCCGATTTCCGGCGGGCGGGTGACCTGGGGCCAGGAGGTGGACTCTTCCGCGCAGACCAGAGTTCCCGGGAAACGACTCTGGCAGACGCGGTTCAGTTCCCTGAGAAAGTCGATAGCTTCGAGGTTTTCATTGCCACCATGGATGTTGGGCAGCCATTCGCCTTCCTTGCGGGAATAGTTCAGGTAGAGCATCGACGCAACAGCATCCACGCGCAAACCATCGATATGGAATGCCTCCAGCCAGAACAGGGCGCTGCCGATCAGAAAGTTGCGGACTTCATGGCGGCCATAATTATAGATCAGGGTGCCCCAGTCCTGGTGGCGGCCCTGGCGGGGATCTTCGTGCTCGTACAGGGCACTGCCATCGAAGCGGGCGAGGGCGTGCTCATCAGTGGGGAAGTGCCCCGGAACCCAGTCGAGGATAACGCCAATATTGTTCCGGTGGCACTGGTCCACCAGATAGCGCAGGTCGTCCGGTGTACCGAAGCGGCTGGTCGGAGCGTAGTAGCCGGTGGTCTGATAGCCCCAGGATTCGTCCAGTGGGTGCTCGGTCAACGGCAACAGCTCAATGTGGGTGAAGCCCAGCTCGGTCACGTAGGGAATCAGCTGGTCAGCAAGCTCGCGATAGGTCAGCCATCGCCCGGAGCCATGGTGGCGCCAGGAAGCGGCATGGACCTCATAAATCGAAATGGGGGATTGCTGCCAGTTCCAACGGCCACGCCGGGCCAGCCAGTCACCATCGCCCCAGCAGAAATGACCGCGCTCGGTCACTATCGCGGCCGTAGCGGGTCTCAGCTCAAAGGCCTGGCCATAGGGGTCGGTTTTCAACAGCTGCTCGCCTGCCTCGGTGGTGATCGAGAACTTGTAGAGGTTTCCACTGCCGATGCCCGGAATAAAGCACGACCAGACGCCGGTGCTGTCATGGGGGCTCATGGGATGGGCGTCGGGATCCCAGCCATTGAAATCTCCAACAACACTGACCACCCGGGCGTGCGGAGCCCAGACCGCAAATCGAACGCCCTCGGTAGCCTGGCTTTTGCAGACGTGGGCGCCAAGAACATTGTAAATGTGCCAATGCCGGCCTTCGGCAAAGAGATGAAGGTCGTAATCGCTGAGCGTTGGGCTATCCATAGACCTTGCTTTCCTGATCCGGTGAAACGTTTATCTATTGAACACGACAGGGCCTATTTTAAAAATGACCCATGGCAATCTTACGTCATAATTCCGTGATAGTGTTCTAAGATGGATAAAGACGTCAAATTCATGGAATTCCCTGCGGTTGGATAACCGGGCTCAGGGAAGTTTTTCGAGGGAAACAGTTATGGATACAGCCAAACGTTATGTCAGTCGTCTTACTCGCCAGACTCTTGCCCTGGTGCTTGCAGGAGGCCGGGGCTCGCGCCTGCATGAACTTACCGATTGGCGTGCCAAGCCCGCGGTTCCGTTTGGTGGCAAGTTCCGTATCATCGATTTTCCACTGTCGAATTGCATCAATTCCGGCATCGGTCAGGTCGGTGTGATCACCCAGTACAAATCCCACTCGCTGATCCGGCACATTCAGCGGGGCTGGGGCTTCATGCGCGGTGAACTGAACGAATTTGTCGAGTTGTGGCCGGCGCAGCAGCGCATCGAGACCTCCTGGTACGAAGGCACCGCGGACGCGGTACTGCAGAATCTCGATATTATCCGCAGCCACAATCCGGAATACGTGCTGGTCCTGGCCGGCGACCATATCTACAAGATGGACTATGGAACCATGCTGGCCGCCCATGTTGAAAGTGAAGCCGATATCACCGTCGGCTGCATTGAGGTTCCGGTCGAGGAGGCAACGGCATTCGGGGTCATGTCGGTAGACGATGAGCTCAACGTTACAGAATTCCTCGAAAAACCGGAGAACCCGAAGCACATGCCGGGCAAGCCCGGCACGGCGTTAGCGTCCATGGGCATCTATGTATTCAGCACCCGGGTGCTTTTCGATGAACTGAAACGTGATAGCAGGCTGGATGGCGAATCGTCCCACGATTTCGGCAAGGATATTATTCCGTCTGTGATCAGCCGCCTGCGGGTGGTGGCGTTTCCATTCCGCGATCCGGTTCAGGACAAGCCTGCCTACTGGCGGGATGTGGGCACCATCGATGCCTTGTGGCTGGCCAACCTGGAACTGATCGGGGTCAATCCTGAAGTCAATCTCTACGATTACCACTGGCCGATATGGACTTGCCAGGAGCAACTGCCGCCTGCCAAGTTTGTGTTCGATGACGGCAACCGGCGAGGCATGGCGGTGGACTCCATGGTCGCTGGAGGCTGTATTGTCTCGGGTTCCATAGTGAGACGTTCCCTGCTGTTCTCGCAGGTCAAGGTACATTCTTTCAGTGAGGTATCAGACTCGGTCATCTATCCGGATGTCGAGATTGGCCGCCACTGCCGGATCCGCAATGCACTGATTGACCGTGGCTGCCGTATTCCGGAGGGTTCACAGATCGGGTTCGATGAGGAGGCAGACCGCAAGCGGTTCCGTGTTTCTCCCAAAGGTATTGTGCTGATCACCCCCGAGATGCTCGGGCAGGATTACCCTCATGGCCTCTGACGCCAGAACACCGGTCGTACTATGCTGGCACATGCACCAGCCTTCCTATCAGGACATGAGTACGGGCCACTTCCTGTTTCCCTGGGTGTATCTGCACACCATCAAGGATTACAGCGATATGGCGGCCCATCTGGAGAAGGAATCCGGGGCAAGGGCGGTGGTCAACTTCGCGCCGATTCTGCTTGAGCAGATTGAAACCTATCTGGTTCAGATCGAGCACTGGCGCTATGGCGCAGGGCAAATCGGTGATCCACTGCTTGCCGCCCTGGTGGCGGATGAGCTGCCGGAGGCCGGCTCACCGGCTTTTCTGAGCCTGATGGAAAAATGCCTGCGGGCCAACCCGGAGCGCATTATCAGGCGCTATCCGGCGTATGCACGGCTGGCAGAACTTGCTGATGTCTACCGACAGAAACCGGAACTGCAGCGATACATCTCCAGCCGCTTCCTGTCGGATCTACTGGTCTGGTATCACCTGGGCTGGATGGGTGAAACCATACGCCGTGAAAACCTTTGCGTTCAGAGCCTTCAGGAGAAAGGCTATAACTTCACCATGGACGACCGCCGTGCCCTGCTGGATGTTATTTTCGAGGTGTTGTCCGGTATCGGGCCACGATACCGGCACCTGGCCCAGAAAGGCCAGGTAGAGCTCTCCGTCAGCCCCTATACCCACGCCATGCTGCCGCTGCTGCTGGAACTGGAATCCGCGCGGGAGGCAATGCCGGATATCGCCTTACCGGCTCACAGCCATTATCCCGGCGGTGAGGCCCGTGCTGGCTGGCAGCTCCAGCGTGCGAAGACGGTCTTCCAGCGCTTTTTTGGCATTGAGCCTGCCGGGTGCTGGGCTTCCGAAGGCGGCCTCAGCCAGGCCACACTGGCGTTACTGGATGACCAGGACTTCCGCTGGACCGCCAGTGGTGATTCAGTGATTCATAACAGCCTCAACCAGGCCCGGGAACAGAATCCCGATCTGCCCGACAGCGGAATTCATCAGCCATACACGTTTGGTGATTCTGCAGTAAGCGTTTTCTTCCGCGATGATGGTCTGTCTGATCTCATCGGCTTTACCTACGCCGACTGGCACGCCGAGGATGCCGTGGGTGATCTGGTCTATCACATGGAAAACATCGCCAGCGAGGCCAAAGACAAGTCCTTTCCGGTCATTTCCGTGATCATGGACGGCGAGAATGCCTGGGAATACTACCCGGAGAATGGTTTCCACTTTCTGGACGAGCTTTACCGGGTACTTGCTCACCACCCCGGACTTGAACTGACCACCTACAGCGATCTGGTGGCACAGCCGCCGGCCGAACCGACGCAGCTACCTCATCTGGTGGCCGGCAGCTGGATTTACGGAACCTTCTCCACCTGGATAGGCGACCCGGACAAGAACCGCGCCTGGGATCTGCTCTGTGAGGCAAAGACCCACTACGACCGGGTGATGGATAACGGCAGCCTCAGTGCGGAACGGAAAGAGTCTGCGCGGGAACAACTGGCGGTGTGCGAGGGATCCGACTGGTTCTGGTGGTTCGGAGACTACAACCCGGCCCAGATCGTCAGCGATTTTGAACATCTTTACCGCCGACATCTGGTGAACCTGTACGAGAAGATCGGGTATCCTGCGCCAGCCTCGGTATTCCAGCAGTTGAGCCAGGGCAGCGGCGAACCGGCGCGCGGCGGTGCCATGAGGCCCGGCCACGAAGCGGATAAGCCGGCATGACTGGCGGCAGCTCCGGTGATCTGTTCAATACACGCCGGGCCGGAGTTTTACTGCACCCGACCTGCCTGCCGGCAGACTGGGGTGTTCTCGGTGCAAGCGCCCGCACCTTTGTCGATTTTATGGCGGACAGCGGCCTGAGTATCTGGCAGACGCTGCCGCTGGGGCCCACTCACCGGGATCTTTCTCCCTATCAGTCCCTGAGCGCTCACGCCGGCAACCCGGATTTCATCGATCTGCTGGAACTGGTTGAGGCTGGCCTGCTGGCAACCCGGGAACTGTCACAAAGCGCACCCGGGACGCGCCAGCGCCTGCTGACCCTCGCTGCGGAACGATTTTTCGATAACAGTGCCGGGGGCCTGAAAGGCCTCGACCAGGCCGGCTATCAACGCTTCGGCGAAGCCAATGACTACTGGCTGGATGACTTCTGCCTGTTCTGCGCGATCCGGGAAGTTCAGGGGTTATCCGGCTGGGTTCAGTGGCCCGGTACCCTGAGGGACCGGAACACCGTCGCACTTCAGGACTTTATTGAACAGAACCCGGAACGCCTTGCCCGGATCCGGTTTGAGCAGTTTATGTTCCATCACCAGTGGCAGGCTCTGCGAGATTATGCCCGGCAAAGAGAGGTATTACTGTTCGGCGACATCCCCATCTTTATTGCCCACGACAGCGCCGATGTCTGGGCCAACCGGCATCTGTTCAAGCTTGATCAACGGGGCGAGCCCACGGTGGTTGCCGGGGTTCCACCGGATTATTTTTCTCCCCATGGCCAGCACTGGGGAAACCCGCTTTACAACTGGGAGGCGATGGCCCGGGACGGCTATCAGTGGTGGCTGGAGCGGCTCGAAAGCCAGCGCCACCTGTTTGATCTGATCCGCATCGATCATTTCCGGGGACTGGAGGCCTATTGGGAGATTCCCGGAGAAACACCGGAGCCCATAAACGGCTATTGGGTGCCGGGCCCGGGGGATGATTTTCTTGAGGCCTGCTTCAACCGATTTCCGGACTTGCCACTGGTTGCAGAAAACCTGGGCATGATCAGCGACGGAGTGGAAGAACTGCGTAAACGCTTCCGGCTGCCGGGAATGGTAGTGATGCAATTCGGCTTTGACGGCAGTCCGGATAACCCCCACCTGTTACACAACCACCATGGCAGGGACCTGGTGTACACCGGAACCCACGATAACGACACCACGCTTGGCTGGTACCAGAGCCTTGACGATACTACCCGGCGCTACGTCAATGCTTACCTGGGCGTGTCAGGGGAGGAGGACATGCCCTGGCCGGTAATAGAAGCCGCTTTACGTTCGGTCTGCTGCCTGGCTATGGTCCCCATGCAGGATTTCATGGGGCTTGGATCAGAGGCAAGATTCAACACGCCGGGAACTGTGGTGAACAACTGGGTGTGGCAACTGGACTGGAATCTTTGCTGGCAAGGACTGTCTGAAAAAATTCAGGAATCCGTGCAACGACATGGTCGCATGCCCTGAACTCAGGTGATTTTTTGATCAACATCAAAAAGCCGTTGCTCTATGTGCGATACCGTACAGACAGTGTCAGAAATTGACGGACTTACGGAATCACGGAGGAAACATGGAACACAGACTGAGTAAACGCACAAACGGGAAGCTTGGCGTGCTGGTTTGTAAGCGCGGAATGCCGGTGGCAACCGGTCAGATCCGGAATGCATCAAACCGGGGCCTCTTTATTGTCACGGACTATACCGACGTTCAGCTGAACCAGGCCCTGGATATCGAGTTCCACTTTCCTGACAAACAGGAAAAGCAGTTTCGCCAGCTTAAAGGTCTTGTTGTCCGCAAGTCGGAAAATGGGATTGGCATCGATTTCGATGGAGTTGAAAACGACAGTTTCACCATACTTTCACTGCTCGAATGGCTTAAACAACACCACAGATTGACGAGCCATTTCCCCGTTCGCCAGCAAGCCAACGAAAATCTCAGGGAGGGTCTTTATGGAACGACTCAAAGGTAAGGTTGCCGTCGTAACAGGCGGCGGGGTGGGAATCGGAGCCGCCACCGCAACCCGCATGGCAGAAGAGGGCGCAGCCGTTGCCATTCTTGACTGTCAGGACCAGAAGGGCGAGGCCCTTGCCAGCGAGCTCAAGGATCGCGGTCTCAAGGCCGGCTACTGGCATTGTGATGTCAGCAGCGAGCACCAGGTCAAGCAGGTACTGGACGAGGTTGCTGATACCTTCGGCGGCCTGACCGTGCTGGTTAACAATGCCGGCATCGCGGGGGCGAACAAACCCACCCACGAACTTACCGAAGAAGAGTGGGATGAGGTGCAGAACGTGAATGTGAAGGGCGTGTTTTTCTGCACCAAACACGCTATCCCCCATATGAAAAAGGCCGGTGTTGGCAGCATTATCAACCTGTCATCCATCTACGGTATTGTCAGCGCCCCGGACATTCCTCCCTACCACGCATCCAAAGGCGCGGTGCGGCTGATGTCCAAAACCGATGCCATGATGTATGCCACCGAAAACATTCGCGTCAACTCCATTCATCCCGGGTTTATCTGGACACCACTGGTCGAAGGCCACCTCAAGACAACCGGCCAGGATCCTGAGGAAGCAAGGAAAGCCACAGCCGCTCTTCATCCGGTCGGCCATATGGGGGAACCCGACGATATTGCCTGGGGCGCAGTGTACCTTGCCTCGGATGAGTCAAAGTTTATGACCGGCAGCGAACTGGTCATTGATGGCGGTTACACCGCTCGTTGATGCCTTCGCGGGCATGATCGGAGTTGATTTGTGACGCTGGCAGCCTACTCACCGCGATCCCTGCCTGAGGCCCTGAGCGGGCTGTTCCAGCTGGCACTGGATCTGCGGTGGACCTGGCATCACGGCAGCGACGAGCTGTGGCGGGCGCTGGACGAAGAGACCTGGGAAACCACCCGCAATGCCTGGCTGGTGCTGAACAGTGTGTCCTGGGACAGGCTGGAAGAGCTCGCTGAAGAGCCATCCTTTCAGGAACGCTACCGAGAACAGGTCGCAGCCCATCACCAGTTTGTTCATGCCAACACCTGGTATTCAGACGATTGCACCGGCGATCTGGGCCAGGGCGTCGCCTATTTCTGCATGGAATACGGCATCAGTGAATCTCTACCCCTGTACAGCGGCGGGCTGGGGGTTCTTGCCGGGGATTACCTCAAGGCCGCCAGTGATCTGGGCGTGCCGGTAACGGCAGTGGGACTGCTCTACCAACAAGGCTATTTCCGCCAGGCCATCAGCAACGATGGCGAGCAGCTTGAATTCTACCCCTACAATGATCCAACGATGTTACCTGTTTCGCCGTTACGGGACGTGGACGGCCAATGGGTGAGGGTGGTTGTCCCGTTTCCGGGCCGAAGCGTGCGACTGAGGGCATGGAAAGCCCAGGTGGGCCGTTGCCAGCTGTTACTGCTTGATAGTAATGACCCACGCAATGAACCCGGCGACCGGGGAATCACCAGCGAACTGTATACCGGTGACCCTGAAAAACGACTGCAACAGGAAATGGTGCTGGGGATCGGTGGCTGGCGTTTGTTAAGCCAACTGCGCATTAATCCGACCGTATGCCACCTCAACGAAGGACATTGTGCGCTGGCGCTCATTGAGCGGGCACTCAGCTGGCAGCAGGAACACCAGACAGATTTTGAGACTGCCCGTACAGCGACCCGTGCGACCAACCTGTTCACTACCCATACTTCGGTGGCCTCCGGGTTCGATCATTTTCCGCGGTCCCTCCTGCGGCTCTACCTGGCCCCCTGGCTGGAAGCCTGGGACCTGACCACTGAGCAATTGGTCAACCTGGGTAGTGAGAGCGCCATAGCCGGAGTTGATGCTGACGGACAATGCCTGAATATGGCCCTGCTTGCACTGAATATGAGCGGTCGGATCAACGGCGTCAGCCGCATCCATCAAAAAGCTTCGCAAAGAATTTTTCAGCCGTTTTTCCCGCGCTGGCCGGCCGAGGATATTCCAACTGACTTCGTGACCAATGGGGTACACACGCCGAGCTGGGATTCACCGGAATCGGATGCTGTCTGGACACGGGCCTGTGGCAAAGATCGATGGCGCCATCCGTTACAGCTCTCCTGCCCGATGTCGGCAGTATCTGATGACGACTTGTGGGAAATGAGGCGGCTGCAGCGCAACCGGCTGATCCATTACCTCCGCCGACGGCTTTCAGGCCAGCATTGCGAGCAGAACCCGGCCAACAATCACGCGGCCGCCTGTGGGTTATTGCTGGATCATGAAACGCTGACGCTCGGTTTTGCCAGGCGTTTCACAGAGTACAAACGGCCCGACCTGCTGCTGAAGGACCAGGAGCGTTTGCTCAGGCTGTTGGCAAGCCGCGACCAGCCATTACAGATCGTCCTTGCAGGCAAGGCCCACCCTTATGACCACCGGGGTAAGGAGATCATCCGGCGATGGAAGGCCTTTTCAAGGCGCCCGGATGTGGAAGGCAAAGTGGTTTTTATCGAAGACTACGATCTGGGCGTGGCCAGCCAGCTGATCCAGGGTGTGGATGTCTGGCTGAATTCCCCCCGCCACCCATGGGAAGCCTGCGGCACCAGCGGCATGAAAGTGCTGGTCAATGGCGGACTCAACCTGTCCCAATACGATGGTTGGTGGGCAGAGGCCTGGAATGCTGACGTGGGTTGGGCCATTCGCCCTGGCGCCACTTTCGAGGAACTGCGCAGTTCGAACGAGCATGATCTTGCGGACTCACGGGAACTGTTTGATTTGCTGGAGCACCAGGTGATTCCCGGTTTCTACGATGTGGACAGGCAAGGCCTGCCGCGCAAATGGTTACAGCAGATCCGCGCCAGCATGGACCGGCTCACTGCCACCTATTCAGCTAACCGTATGGTTCGTGAATACGTGGAGCGGTTCTATCTGCCGATGGCGGAACAGGGGAAGCTGCGAAGCCCGGAGACGGCGGCAGAAATTCTCGGTGAGCAGCGGGAGTTGAGAAAGCGCTGGCCACACCTGCGCTTCAGCTCTTTTCATGTTACTGGTTCAGATGATAACCAGACTTACACAGTAGAGGTCTACCTGGACGGCATTGATGAACAGAGAATTGCCGTGGAACTGGTGGCCGAGGCCTCTGAATACGGCCCAAGAACAGTGACTGCCATGCCAATGCAGCACCCGCTGAGTGGATCCGCCCACAGCTACCTTTACGAATGCTCAGTGCCGTCACGTCCGGAAGGGCACTATACCCCACGACTGAGGGTGTGCGATGAGCGCCTGAATCTGCCCCTGGAGAACCCTGCCGTGCTATGGCTGAAATAGAGATCAACTGCGCCAGAACGCCGGCGAAAGAACAATCACCACACTGAGAATCTCGAGACGTCCCATCAGCATACCCACGGACAGAATCCATTTGGCGGCTTCGGGCAGGGGCGCAAATGTGCCGGCCGGACCAATGGTGTCACCGAGCGCGGGGCCCACGTTAGTGAGGACGGTCAGGGCTCCGGACAGACTGGTTATGAAGTCGAGCTGCAGCGCTGCCAGCGCAATCGTTATGATCAGCAGACACAGCAGGAAAATAAAGGTGTAGGCGATCATTGACGAGATGATCTCGTCACTCACAGCGCGGCCGTTGTAGTTGCGGGTAAACACCGCTCTTGGATGCAGCAGGCGCATTAACTGTTCCCGCAGAACAATCAGCGACAGCTGGAAGCGGAAAATTTTCATGCCGCCGGCGGTAGACCCTGAACACCCGCCCACAAACATCAGGAAGAAGAAAAGCACAAAAGCCAGAGGTCCCCAGGCAGAGTAATCCTCGGAGGCATACCCGGTTGTGGTGACCACGGACGTCACGTTGAACAGAGTCGATACATAACCGTTTACAGGGTCGAACTCCCCCGGAGCCACATACCAGCGATAAACCGTAAGCAAGGCAGGAATGACCAGCAGTATGGTCAGGAACAGACGCACCTGCTGGTCGCGGAACAGTACCCCGTGCTGGCCGTGCAGCTCCCGCACAAACAGGAAGAAGGGCAGACTGCCAATCATCATGAACAGCGTTGCCTGTAGCAGAATCAGGTTCGAATCGAATTTGCCCATGGACATATCCGAGGTGGAAAAGCCCCCGGTGGCGATGCTGGTCAGGCCGTGGTTGAAGGCGTCAAAAAGGCTCATTCCGGAGAACGAATAGGTGGTCACTGCAATAGCCGTAAAAGCGACGTAGACGAAAAGCAGGCCGCGGCTGAGTGTCTTCATCCGTGGTAAAGCCTTGTCCGTCCATTCCGACGACTCCGTCGCGAACAGCCGCATCCCGCCAACACGAAGGAAAGGCATGACAGCAACGAACATACCGATGATCCCTATGCCCCCGATCCACTGCAGTATCGAGCGCCATAGCAGAAGATCCCTGTCCATGGTGTCCAGGCCCGTGAGTACCGTTGCACCAGTGGTGGTGATGCCGGAGGTGCCTTCAAACACCGCCTCGGCCACGGTCAGCTCCAGGCCACTGAGATAGAAGGGAATAGAGGATAGAAGGGCAATGATGAACCAGCTGGATACCGTCAGAACAAACATGTACCGGGGCTTGAGGTCTCTGGGCTGACGGTAGGTGGTCACGATGCCCAGCAGGCCCACACCGAAGCAGATACTTGCAGACTCGGCAAACGCAAGGGAGTTTGGCGCGTGAGAGTTTGCCAGAAGAAGCACTGGCAACACCATGAAAATACTCAGAAGTATAAACATGACGCTGATGATATAGATGACGGGGTTCAGGTTTCTCAAAGGATGCCCAAGCCGGCTGAACAGAGAGATCGCGACAGAATACAGGCGGCCCCGCGCTTTCGCAAGGTAGAACCCCCGTTGTGTCAGGGCCTTACCGGTAAATTAAATCACTGTAAATTCCACGTAAATCGGGATCTTGAGGCGGGTGTTTATCGTCAGGCTGATACACTGTCCGTTTATAAGTGTGGCTATAAAATCAAAAGGAGTAGTGATCATGAAGAAGCCAGTTGCACTGATGTTAGGCCTTGCCTCTGTTTCGACCCTCGCGGTTTCCCAGACCGCCACTGCCGACATCTACAAATCCGGTGGTGGCAGCCTGTACGCAGGCCTGAACTACAGCTTTATGGACATTGAAAGCGGCCGTGACGACGTGGATGTTGGCGCGCTTTCAGCCAGGGTGGGAGGACTGGTATCGCCATATTTCGGACTGGAAGCCCGGGCAGGCTTTGGCGTTGATGACGACCGGATTGATGGCGTTGAATATTCGCTGGACAATTTTTTCGGCGGCTACGCTACCCTCAACCTGGCCAATGAATCCCCGGCGACGCCCTATCTGGTTTTCGGTTTCACCCGTATCGAACTGGAGGCACAATCAGTGCTGGGAACAACGACCGAAGATGAAACCGACTTCTCATACGGCGCAGGTGTCAATGTCGAGCTTACTCCAGAAGTGGCTGGCAACCTTGAATACATGCGTTACTATGACAAAAACGGTGCCACCGTTGATGGCCTGGGGCTTGGGATAACCTTCAGCTTCTGATCCGGTCGATTCCGGATCCGGTTTTCTGGCGGCAGGCGCCTGTCTGCCGCCATTATTGCAGGAGTTAGTTTGAACCACCTTGCCCATCTCTTCCTTTCGCCAGATTCCGCGCAGGCCCGGGTCGGAAGCCTGCTCGGGGATTTCGCCCGCGGTATCGTTCCAGCGGACCTTCCTGCCAGAGTCAGGGCAGGGCTGTACCATCATCGCGCGGTGGATGCGTTCACCGATCGCCACCCTGAGGTCATCGCCAGCAAGCAACTGTTTTCCTCCCAGCGGCGGCGTTTTGCCGGCGTTGCCCTGGACATCCTTTATGACCACTATCTGTTAAGAAACTGGGAGCAATTCAGCCATCTGGACCCGGATACCTTTATCAGTCAGGTCTACGGGGAACTGGATGCCCATTCGTCACTGATGCCTGAACACATGCAACGGGTGACCCAACAGATTGTACGTCACGACTGGTTCCACTCGTACATGGAGTTGGAGAACATCGGATATGCTCTGGACCGCGTAGCCGGCCGCATCCGTTTCAGGAACGCTTTCAGCGGCATTATTGAAGAAATCGAGGAACACAACGACGAACTGGAACACCGTTTCCTGCGATTCTTTCCCGAACTCAAACACTTTGCCAAAGAGAACCCGTGATGCCGTCAAAACCCATAACCTTTATTCTTGCAGCGCTTCTGCTAAGCCCTGCAATTGTCATGGCCAAAACACAGGCTGATCAAAACAGCGTTCCCGAGACACTCGGGTTTGTAGAATGGGTTGTTCTGGAAGAAACGGGCCTGCGACTGAAAGCCCGCCTCGATACGGGTGCCAAAACGTCATCCCTGCACGCCGTTAATGTAGAGCCTTTCAGGAAAGGCGAAGAGGAATGGGTGAGTTTCCAGTTACCGCTGGCTGACCATAAGGACCAGGATGATGCCAACGGGGCAGAGGTGGACGAAGTCATCCTGGAATTCAATTTGCCGGTTGAACGTACGGTTAAAATCAAACGCAAGGGTGCGTCCTCCCAGAACCGTTACGTGGTCAATATGGAGTTCTGTATTGCCGGGACCTCACACACAACCGAATTTTCCCTGACAGACCGCAGCAAGTTTTCCTATCCGGCGCTGTTGGGTCGTCGCTTCATGAGTGACGACAATATCCTGATCGACTCATCGGACTCGTTCCTTGCAGAGAAAGAGTGCGAACACAAAAGCCTCTCCGAACTGGCCGATAAATATGTAGACTGAGGCTTCCAAGAACTGTCTTCCAGTAGACTAATTTTTAATTAAAGTCTACACTGATACAAAGATTATCGATTCGGTCAGACAGATATTGGTGATATCCATGAACCATGCACAGAAGCTTGAACCTATTGAGAAAAGCAGAGCGCCTGGCGTTGGCCTGAAAACGGTGTTCACAATTCTGGACCGGTGGGGCTGTACGCCGGAACAGGTTCAGAAAATCCTGCAGATTTCACGCCCGGCGTACTACAAGTACCGCAAGAATCCGCAGCAGGCCAACCTGACCCACGACCAGATCGAGCGGCTGAGCTACCTTGTGAATATTCACGGGTGCCTGCGCACGATCTTCGAGAATCCGAAGAACGTCTACGGTTTTATGGCCCTGAAGAACGACAATCCGTTCTTTAATGGCAGGAGCCCCCTGGAAATCATCAGTACAGGCCAGTTCTCAGCGCTTTATGAAACCTTCAAGCGTATCGACATACTGCGCGGGGGGCTTTGGTGAGCCAGGAGCTGCCACCGCTGATCAAAGCCGACAGCATCAGCGGTTATCGCCTGATCAATTCCAAATACCCGCCCATCAGCCTGTTTGACGATGTCGCGGATGAGGACGAGTTCGAGGCTCTTTATGAGCTTCAGGCGATGACCAACCCCCGATTGCAGACCGAGCTGGGCAACCTCAACCTGGTGCGAAAAGAAGATATCCCCTTCGGAATCCCCGGGTGCTCCTACGCCACCGGCCCGTTCACCCATGTGAACCCGGAGGGCAGCCGCTTCAGCGATGGCCAGTACGGTGTTCTGTATATGGGCGACAGCATCGATACTGCCATTGCCGAAGTGGCCTATCACCAGTCACGTTACTGGCAGGGCGTTCATGGCCTGGATTACGACAGGCTGGTTTTCCGGGGGCTGAAGTGCAGAGTAGGGCAGACAGCACTCCACGATGCCACCACCATTTCCTTTGCAGACCCGATTTACCACGCTGAGAGTTATGCAGCTTCACGGCTTTTCGGGCGCAAGCTTTACCAGGCAGGTTCAGAAGGGCTGCAATATCACTCGGTGAGAAAGCCCGGTGCAACCTGTTGGGGGCTGTTCACGCCCAGGCACGTTCGCAGTATTGTCCAGAGTGCCCATTTCGAGTTTATCTGGAATGGGAAGGAAATCAGCTCAGTGAACAGGTTCACCCGGGCAACTACTTTGGGCTGATCGTACTGTGCGCTGATTTCCTAGCCGCCACCCAGTGCAGCCTTTTCCATTTCAAGGTAAACGCGATAGGCGTTGGCCTTGTTGGACGCATCGAACGCCGGCAGATTTTGGTAACGGGACCAGTCCGTCTGTTCATAGGCATCTTCGAACTCGGTCCACTCCTCAACCGCTGCCCCCATGCGATCCCTGACGTACGCCAGATAGTCATAGGTGAAGTTGAGGGCCTCCATGGCGTTTTCCGATGCCTGGCCATGCCCGGGTATCAGGATTCGGGGATTCAGCTCCCTGACTTTATCAATGGCGCTCATCCAGTTACCGGTGTTCACCTCGGAGCTGGCAAGGTATGGAACACGGTCATTCTGGATAATATCCCCGGAAAACAGAACACCGGCGGGCTCCACCATCATCAGGCTGTCATCCGGCGCGTGGGCGGGCCCTGCATGCACGATACGGAATCGGTAATGTTCGGATTCCAGCACTGTTTCCTCCTCAAAGGTGACATCAGGGGCGACCAACCTGGTGTTGTCATCTACCCACGGCGACAGAGCTTGCCTGCGTTGTTCGAGGCGCTGGCCTGCGTCCGGACTATTGATATAGACAGAGGATGCTTCGTGGGCGATGACCTGCGCTCCGGTCAGATCCTTCAGGGCCTGGAGCCCATAAACATGGTCCGCATGATAATGACTGATAACAACGTGAGTGATGGGTAATTCCGTCAGTTCGCGTATTTTATCAACCATTGCGGCACCCAGGCTTGGCGTCCCCAGGGCATCGAATACCACCACACCTTCATCAGTGATTACAAATCCGGCGTTGGCTGTGAAGCCTTGGTTCTGCTTTCCAGGCACTCCCGATTGGCCGGAAAACCAGTAAACGTTGTCCACGCTCACTGGTTCTGCCTCAAACGTAATCGAGAGCGGGGGGTAGCCCGGCGAGGATTCGGCCGCCAGCGTTCCTGTTCCGATCAGGATTGCGACAGCCATACCGGTAGATCTGATAGCGGTTTTAATTTTTTTTGCCGTCATTTCAGCCTCTCCCTGGAGTTTTTTCGCAGCATATAAGTGTCTGTATTTGCCTTGTTTCATGTCAAATTAGCTGCATTAAAAAGACAGTTTTACAGCGAAGATCGTACCCCCTCCGGATAAAAAACCACTTGTAAGCTGGCACTGAGAGGTTTATACATAAGTTATATCCTTATAACACAAACAACAAGATTGCCCGCCAGTCCCGCGCACCGAGTGCCGGCCCACTGTTCCGAAAGGGCATCGAAGGAGGAGAAAACCAATATGTTCGGCAAACTCCGCCGACTTAACCGGGACATGTCCAAAGTGGTCCTGGAAGAGTCAGAACGCTTACCCTCAGCAGAACGCAGACGTTTTCTCAGAAGCGGCCTGTTCACCGCCGGTGGTGTCATGGTGGGAGGTGCCCTCGCAGGCATCGCTCCGAAGGCCCTGGCGGGGACACAGTATCCGCCCGAGATACCAGCGTGGACCCGGACTCTTGGGCCGGGCGTGGTTGCCGATCCGTACGGTGTTCCATCGCCCTTTGAAAAAGAGGTCATCCGCAGGAATGTTCCCTGGCTGACCGCCGACAAAGTCTCGTCAATCAGCTTTACCCCACTTCAACACCTCAAAGGCATCATCACGCCGAACGGTCTTTTCTTCGAGCGCCATCATGCTGGCCGACCGGAAATTGATCCTCAGCAACACCGCCTGATGATTCATGGCCTTGTGGAGCGCCCGATCATCCTCTCCATGGAAGATCTGCAGCGATTTCCCAGTGTTTCACAGGTCAACTTTATCGAGTGCCCGGCCAACGGCGGCATGGAATGGCGGGGTGCCCAGCTCAATTCACTCCAGTTCCTGCACGGTATGGTGAGCTGTGCCGAATGGACCGGTGTCCGACTCTCCACGCTGCTTCAGGATGTCGGCATCAAGACGGAGGGCAAGTGGTTGTTGGCGGAGGGTGCAGACGGTGCCGCCATGACCCGGAGCATTCCGATCGAGAAAGCCCTTGATGATGTCATTGTGGCTTATGCCCAGAATGGTGAGGCGCTGCGTCGCGAGCAGGGCTATCCCATCCGCCTGGTAGTGCCGGGCTGGGAGGGTAATACCCACGTGAAGTGGCTGCGCCGGCTGGAAGTGGGCGACAAGCCGTGGATGCAGCGCGAAGAAACATCCAAGTACACCGATCTGATGCCAGACGGCACAGCCCATGGTTTTACCTGGGTTATGGAAGCCAAGTCGGTTATCACATCGCCGTGCCCGGAAATGCCATTGCGTGGCAAGGGTATTAACCAGATTGAAGGGCTCGCATGGAGCGGCAGCGGGAAGGTAAAAGCTGTCGACGTTTCCGTCGATGGCGGCCAGAACTGGCAGCAGGCGCAACTGCGGGAGCCGGTTATGTCCAAATCTCTGACCCGGTTCTCGCTGGAGTGGAAGTGGGACGGCAATCCCGCACTGCTGCAATCCCGGGTCATTGATGAAACCGGGTATGTGCAACCGACTCTGGCTCAGCTCAGGCAGGTTCGTGGCACCAACTCTATTTATCACAAGAACTCGATCCAGACCTGGCAAGTCAACGCAGACGGGAGTGTGGTCAATGTTCAGCTTTCATAAATCACCACGCCTGTTCGCCGCAACCTGTTGCGGCATCCTGTTGGCTTCAGTGCCCGTTGTCGGTTCTGCAGAGCAGGCGGGACACTATGGGTATGGCGAATCCGCGACGGATGAACAGATCGCCGCCTGGGACATTGATATTCGCCCTGACGGCATGGGTCTGCCCGAGGGAAGCGGTTCTGTCGATGAAGGCATGGCTGTTTACGAGACTCATTGTGCGTCCTGCCATGGTTCCTTCGGAGAGGGCATGGGGCGCTACCCCAAGCTTGCGGGCGGCGAGGGCAGCCTCGACCAAGACCGCCCGGAAAAAACGGTGGGAAGTTACTGGCCCTACGCCTCAACGCTCTGGGACTACATCCACAGAGCCATGCCTTTCTTTGCGCCTCAATCGCTGTCGGATGACCAGGTTTATGCCCTGACCGCCTATGTTCTGAATCTCAATTACATCGTGGACGGGGACTTTGTTGCCAACAGGGAGACACTCCCGAAAGTGGAGATGCCCAATCAGGATGGCTTTATCTGGGACGATCCGCGGCCGGTTGTGAACAACGAGCGTTGCATGAAGGATTGCAAAGATGAGGTGACCGTATCCGACTCGGCGGAGGGCAAGAACCTGACACCAAGCACGACAGGCCCCCTCGATGAGGGGATAACAGAGTGAAGGCTGACCAGGAGCGCAAGGCTCCACAACGAGTGCCGAGGAGGACTGCGTGATGCGCCAAGGATTAATTTTCGTGTGCTTGACCACACTTGCACTGAGTGCCACCGGGCCGGTGTTTGCCGAACCGACCCAGGCTGACATTGACCGGGGAAAGGAGCTCGCTTTCAGCCGGACCGATGGTAATTGCCTGGCCTGCCACCAGATGGATGACGGCAAGCTGACTGGCAACATCGGCCCGGAACTTGTGGGTATGAAATCACGCTTTCCCGACCGTGAGATTCTGTTCAAACGCATCTGGGACGAAACCCAGTTCAACCCGGTGACGGTGATGCCGCCATTCGGACGACACATGATCCTGAGCGAACAGGAAATCAACCGGATCATGGATTACCTGTATACGCTCTAAATGCTGAGGAGGAGTTACCGTGACTGACCAAAGGCGAAGAGGCTTTTTGAAAGGGATGCTGGGCGTAGGAGTTGCCGGCTTTGCGCTGGGTTCCGGCATCGTGCCACTGAGAGTGGAGGCGGCAACCGCCCCCGATGCGTCCGGCTGGCCGGAGAAGGCATTCAATACCCCGGGGGTGGATGAAACCATTGCTGAACTGTACGGGATGGAAGCGAGTGAATCGGACCAGATCACCATGGATCTGCCGACCATTGCACAGAACGGCGCCGTAGTACCCGTGACTGTCGAAACTACGCTCCCCAATGTGACCGGCATCGCGTTGCTGGTAGCCAAGAATCCGAATGCCCTGGCTGCCTACTTCGATATATCCGAGGGCGCACTGCCCTTCATATCGAATCGCCTGAAAATGGCCGAGACAACGGATGTGGTGGCAGTCGTTATTTCTGATGGTAAGGCCTACAAGGCAACCCAGAACGTGAAAGTGACCGTTGGCGGCTGCGGCGGCTGACAGCTAACCGGACAGGAGAACAAGAATGGCTTCCAGTATCAGAGTTCGTGCAGTACAGAATGGCGATGTGACGTCGCTGAAAGCCCTGGTTCGACACCCGATGGATTCAGGGTTTGTAAAGGATTCGGAAGGTAATGTTATTCCCCCTCATTTTATCAAGGTTCTGACCATTTCCCACAAAGGCAAGGATGTAGTTGTTGCCAACTGGGGACCGGCAGTATCCAAAGATCCATTCCTTGAGTGTCGATTCAAGGGCGCCAAAAAAGGTGACGAGCTGACCATCAGCTGGATCGATAACGAAGGCGAAAGCGATTCAACTACCGCAACGATCGCCTGAAGATTGTCGGCGGGCGGGTACGTCCTGAATCGCCGAAAAGGAGAATTGGACATGCTTAAAGCGAAAGTCATTCTGGTGGCTATCGGGGTAGCGCTCGCAGTGCCTCAGGTACAGGCGGGCTCCACACCGGAAGAAGACCGGAAAGAGACGGTTGAGTACTTCAAGCAGATGTTCCCGGACGTTGCGATCGAGGAATTCGTCAACGGCCAGTACGCCCTGGATGAAGATCGCCGCAAACAGTGGGCATCCATGCAGGATTTTCCGCCCTATGAATTTGCGGTTGCTGAAGGGAAGGTGATGTTCGAGACGCCCTTTGCCAATGGCAAGACGTACGCCAGCTGTTTTGCAAATAACGGCATTGGTATTCGTCAGAACTATCCGTACTTCGACACGGTGAAGAATGAGGTCATCACGCTTGAACTTGCTATAAATCGGTGCCGCGAAGCCAACGGCGAGCCGCCTCTGGGGTGGAAGAAGGGGCCGATTGCGTCAATTTCCGCTTACATGGCATCCACCTCCCAGGGCAAACCCTTTGATATCAAGGTCCCGGATGATGCCGAGGCGCAGGTTGCCTACCAGGATGGCAAGGAGTTCTATTACAGCCGGCGTGGCCAGCTCAACTTCTCCTGCGCCAGTTGCCATGTCCAGAATCCGGGAAAGTGGATTCGGGCAGACCTGCTGTCTCCGACCCTTGGGCAGCCGGCAAACTTCCCGGTACATCGCTCCAAATGGGGTGAGCTGGGTACGCTGCATCGCCGTTTCGCCGGCTGTAACAACAACGTCCGCGCGGAACCGTTGCCGGCGCAAAGCGAGGAATACCGTAATCTTGAGTATTTCCTGACTTACATGAGCAATGGCCTGCCAGTGGTCGGACCGGCAACCCGGCCTTAGCCGGGAATGGAGAGGGAGAATCGCAATGAACAAGGCTTTACTGACAATCGGTATCTCGCTTGGGCTGTCTGTGCCGCTGGCCGCCCAGGCGGGCCCCGAAGAGGACTTCAATGATCTCTTCGCGAAGGCACAAAGCACCCATAAGGACGCTGGAACCTTCCAGTGGACGGTCACTTCGGACCGGTTGTCGGCAGCAGAGTCCGCTGCCGACAACGGCGACTATGAGAAAGCCAAAGCCATGGCCAAAGAAGCTCTGGAACTTGCCGAGGAGTCGGTCGCTCAGCGCAAAAAGCAACAGGAGGCCTGGCGCAACGTCGCCATTGGTAACTGACCTCTCACGCCGGACCTGTCCGGCTTTCCCCGAGACGGCAGGAGGCCAGTCGGGGTAACTCCAACAACGACAAAAGAAAGGAGACTGCAGTGACAATTTCCCGCAGAGACTTCCTGATGGCAATGCAAGCGGCAGCCTTAGCAGGGCTTGCTCCGAAACTTGCGTTGGCCAAAGGCGGCGAGGGACTGTACGACGCTCCGAAGTTCGGCAATGTCCGATTGCTTCATCTCACCGATATTCATGGCCAGTTGTTACCGGTACATTTCCGCGAACCCAACGTGAACCTGGGGGTTGGGCCCAGCAAGGGCAGGGTCCCGCACCTGGTCGGAAGCCACTTCCTGGATCATTTCGGTATTCCGTCAGATACCCGGCGGTCCCACGCGTTCACCTATCTCAATTACACCGAGGCAGCGCAGGAATACGGAAGATTGGGCGGTTTCGCCCATCTCAAGACCCTCATTGATCAGTTGCGGGAACAGGCTGGTGAGGGTAACTCGCTGCTTCTTGACGGCGGTGATCTCTGGCAGGGCTCCGGCACCGCGTTCTGGACCCAGGGCGAGGATATGGTGGAAGCCAGTAACCGCCTTGGCATTGATATCCTGACGGCACACTGGGAATTCACCTATCCGGAAGAGCAGATTCGCAAGAATCTGAGTGCTTTCAAGGGAGAGTTCCTGGCGCAGAACGTTTTCCTGTCCGATGAAGCCATGTTCATGGGTGCGGAAGCCTACGACGAGGCCAGTGGGCGCGTTTTCAAGCCATATACCATCCGCGAACTGGGTGGCAAGCGCGTTGCGATCATCGGCCAGGCCTTCCCCTATACACCGATTGCCAATCCATCGTATTTCATCCCTGACTGGCGTATGGGAATCCGCGAAGGCGAGATGCAGGCACTGGTCAACGAAATCCGGGACAACGAAAGAGTCAATGCGGTCGTAGTGCTTTCCCATAACGGTATGGACGTGGACCTCAAAATGGCAAGCCGTGTGACCGGCATCGACGCCATCCTGGGCGGTCACACCCATGACGCGGTCCCGCAACCCACCGAAGTGAAAAATCCCGGCGGTACAACCCTGGTAGGCAATGCCGGTACCAACGGCAAATACGTTGCCGTACTGGATCTGGATATTGGCAATAACGGTGTCCGGGGCTACGAATACAAGCTCTTGCCGGTTTTCTCCGATCTGATCAAGCCCGATCCGTCCATGACCAGCTTTATCGAGGAAGTCCGGGCACCGTACCTGGACAAACTGGGTGAAAAACTGGCTATCACCGACGATCTGCTTTATCGCCGGGGCAACTTCAATGGCACCATGGACCAGGTAATCTGCGACGCCCAGAGAAAGGTGCTCGATGCACAGATATCGCTGTCACCGGGATTCCGTTGGGGAACCACCGTGCTACCAGGCGACGCAATCACCATGGACGATGTCATGAACGCCACCGCCATCACCTATCCGGAAACCTATGTCCGGGAAATGTCGGGCGCCGATCTTATGCTGATCATGGAAGATGTGGCCGACAACCTGTTCAACAAGGATCCGTATTACCAGCAGGGCGGTGACATGGTGCGTGTCGGCGGCATGGATTATACCTGTGATCCAACGGCCAGCATGAACAGTCGGATTTCGGACATGCGTCTGAATAACGGCGAGCCGATCGAAGCCAGCAAGATGTACAAGGTCGCTGGTTGGGCCACCGTGAATTCGCGGGCACCCGGCCGACCAATCTGGGACGTGGTTGCTGACTACCTGAGGTCGGAGAAGACAGTCAGGATCGACAAATTCAATACACCGACCCTCAAGAATGTCGCGGGCAATCCGGGTATTGAAGACTACGCAGGATAAGTGATGAACCGATACCCCGTTACCGGATCAATGGTAGTGATGCTGGGCCTGGCGCTTCTGGTAGAGGCGGGCACCCTTTATGCGGAACCGATGAGCGAGAGCAAGCCTTTTGCCGAGAAATTCCTGCTGCTTCAACTGAGTGATGGAGAAGCGGAGAAGCAGAACAAGGTGCTCAGTGTTGCTGCCAACCTTCTGGAACACTACGGCCCGGACGCGATTGATATCGAGATAACCACCTTCGGGCCGGGAGTGCGCCTGATGTATGCAGACAACAGCCGGCGGGAAAGAATCAGCAGCCTTATGGCCCAAGGCGTCCGGTTCACCGTGTGCATGAACACCATTAATACCATCGAGAGAGAAACCGGAAGCGATCCGGATCTCCACCCTGAAAGCATCCCGGTCGACGTGGGGGTGGCCCATATCCTGGACGAGGTTGAGAAAGGCTATGTTCTCGTTCGCCCATGATCGTCTGGCTCTGAAAAGGAAACGTGACATGAAGACCAAGCTGTCAAAATCCCTGATGTTCGTCTCAGCCCTTGCTGCCACTGGTATTGTCGCTGCGCAGGAGAGCGAACAGCCGGTGATGGTTGAGATCAAGAAACTGTCCATGGATACCGCTCTGACCATCGCGAAAACCGCAATCGACACCTGCCGGGAGGAGGGCGTTCAGGTCTCGGTTACGGTGGTGGACCGGGGCGGGCACCCACAGGTCGTATTGCGGGATGTACTGGCTATGGATCTGTCTCTGGAGGTGAGCTACAGAAAGGCTTACACCGCCATGACGTTCACCAGCCCGACCTCGGCCCTGGAAGACCGCTTTACCGGTCCGTTTTCCGTGGGCAAGGTCGAGAAGGTTCTGCTCTCCGCCGGAGGAGTGCCCATCCAGGCAAGCGGTGAAACCATCGGTGGTGTCGGCGTGAGTGGCGCACCTTCCGGCGAGACTGATGAAAACTGCGCTCTGGCCGGCGTTGCTGCAGTGGAAATGGATCTGGAAATGGCGTCGTTTTGATCTTCCTTTTTGGAAATAATTGGTTATCAATATGTTACGTTCCATAATTAAAGTTTTTTCCGCGTTATTACTGTTGCCTTCCATGGCTTTTGCGGCCTATCCGGATGCTGTTCAGGTACTGGTTGATGAGGGTCTGGAAGTGGAAGCCAGCTTCGAGGCACCGGGGGGAGTGAAAGGCTTTGTCGGCCGCAGGAACGGACATCCGGTCTCCCTTTACCTCATGCCGGACGGCGAGCACGTCGTCATCGGCAGGATGGCCGATGGTTTTGGCCAGGACCTCAGCGCTGATCACATAAGAAAATGGCTGCCCGGGCCGGATTTGAGCGGAGCCTGGCAAAAACTGGCGGATGCGGCCTGGGTATCGGAAGGCCCCAGCGACGCCGAACGTATTGTCTATGCCTTTACAGATCCCAATTGCGGTTACTGTGTGACCTTCCGGGAGAAGGCCCAGCGCTATCTGGAGCGGGGCATCGAGTTGCGGCATATCATGGTCGGCATCATTCAACCCTCCAGTCTGGCCAAGGCAGCCAGCGTGCTCGGCGCGGATGATCCGGTCAGTAAACTCGATTTCCACGACAGCCAGTTCCCGCGAGACTGGCTGGAATCCGAAGAAAATGTACCGCAGGAGCTTCGGAAACTGGTCCAGAGCAATAACCAACTGATGGAAAGTCTGGCTGTCGCAGTAACACCGTCGGTATTTTATAAAGACCCGGATGGAGACTTACGCAAGATCGTTGGGCTACCGGATGACTCGGCATTGTCCGAGGCAGTTTTCAGGCATCCTGAATAGCTTCGCCGTTCGCTCCAATGTGCTCAAAACGGAGAACAATTATGAATTTTCGAGGGCTTTTCCTGGCTTTATTGGTACTCCCGGGGTTTGTTGCCGCAGATAATGGCATTCCTGAGCAGCTGGAGCTTACCAGAGTAACGGACCGGGTCTATTCGGCTATCGGTGCAACCGCTCCGGGCACATACGAAAACCACGGCCATAACAACAACCTCAGTTTCATCATCACGCAGGAGGGTGTGGTTGTGTTCAATGGCGGTGACAATTACCTTTTGGCGAAAGCCTTCCACAACTCAGTTCGTAGCATCACCGACAAAGACGTCAAATACGTGGTCAATGAAAATGCCCAGGGCCATTCCATGCTGGGCAACAGCTACTGGAGGGACCAGGGCGTTCCGGCCATTGCCCAGAACGAGGCAATCGAGGAGTTCAGACACGAGGGTGAAGCCAAACTGGCTTCCATGCAGCGCAGAAACAAGGATAAAGCCAAAGGCACCTATGTTGCTGTACCCGATATTGGTTTCGAAGACCGGTACGACCTGGACATGGGCGACGTAAAGATCGAGCTGCATTATTTCGGTCCGGGACACGCACCGGGTGACCTGGCCCTCTGGATTCCCGAGGAAAAACTGCTGATCACCGGTGACCTCGGCTTCCACCAGCGCTTACTCGCCGTGTTTGAAGACACCGACACCGGCTCATGGGTGGAGTCTTTCGACAAGATGACAGCGCAACTGGACCCGGAAGTTGTGATACCCGGGCATGGGGATCCGACCACCATTGATGTAGTGACCAAAGAAACCCGCGGGTATCTCGTGTTCCTGCGCAACGCTGTGATTGAAATTCTGGAGCAGGGTGGTGGGCTGGACGATGCCTATAACATCGACCAGTCCCAGTGGTCCTACCTCGATACCTTCGAAGAGCTTGCTGCAAAGAATGCAGGGCGGGTCTATCAGGACCTGGAGTTTGAGTATTTCTGATTTTCAATCAAATCTGCTGAGTGGAAATTCAGGCCGGGGACAATTGATTTGCCACCGGCCTGACCTGATTCAGTTACAGTTTCTCCGGAAACTCACATTTTTTCTGAACGCATGTCCAGGATCCAGTTCACCAGCTTTCTTGCCTCTTTCTCGCTGACTTCAGCGCGATCATCCATTTCAGGCATCTTTGCTGAACCCCAGTGATCTTCGCCACCTTTGAGAACGACCTGAACCAGTCGGTCTGCATCGTCCTTTGTGTATTTCTGTGCAATGCTCTTGAAAGAGGGCGAGCGGGGCACATCGTCGCTGGCGGAATGACAGGCCGTGCACTGTTTTTCTTCGGCCAGTTTCATAATGTCCTTACCGTGAGAATCTGCCAGTGCCATCGCAGAGCCAATGGAGAGGCAGCTCACAAGCGCGGTTGATACGATTGTCCATTTCATATCGGCTTCCTTTCGTTCGATCATCGATTTATCGTCCGAGATTACTGCCAATGGTCTTAACCAATACTGCCATCTCTTTAATAAACGTAGACCAGGAAGCGTGGTAGTTGTAGAAAAATCGGAAAGGAGATCATATGCGCCAGGTCGGCGAAATTGCTAACAAGAGGTGTATGGACATAAGCATGCGGTTGCTGCTGGTTGCCCTGTTGTGGCTGGTAAATGCTCCCGGCTACTCTGCCACCAGAGTTGCGTGCCCTGTTCCGGGCGTCACCGTGTTCAGCGACCAGGCGGAGGACGGCGAGTTGGCGTGCCAGGCAGTTGGTAAAACACTGGAATTTATGGGCAGTCAGGGTTTCCTCGTCAATACTGTGTTTACCATCGATGTGGTGGATCGCCCTTTGAGCCTGCATGGCACGGAAGTGAAGGGCACCTACGATTCCAGAAGCTTTCATATCGAGGTTCCCAACTTCAGCCAGGCGCAGTTGATGGCTCACCGCCACCCGCCATTCCGGATGAGCATGTGCCACACGATGTGGCAAAGCTTCGTGGCACACGAGGTAGCTCACGCGGTAGCACAAGCCAACTTCCAGGTGCCAAAGCCCTCTCTTGAGGCCCATGAATACATCGCCTACGTGGTGCAGCTCGCGACCCTTCCCGAAGCGCTTAGGGAGCAGTTGCTGGAGGCGTTCGATAATCCGGCGTTCCGGCATGAGAGGCAGATCAGCCGGATCTTTTTGCAGCTGGCCCCGGAAATCTTTGCAGTGAAGGCGTACCGGCACTATGTTGCCCAGCCCGATCCGCAGGCATTTTTTCAGCGCCTGCTGAACAGAAGGCTCAGTTCGCCTCATTAATGGGGGGTTAGATGTGGCATTCAATTAGGTGGTTAAAATAAGTGTCCACTAAAGAATAAGTGGACACTTGTTGCGATGCTCGAGGCGGACGCTAGACGTAGAAGTCCAGATCCTCCTGAGCTTTCAGCAGATCCCGCATCGTGATGGGGTCGTCGCCGAAGAAGAACACCAGGCCCCAATGAGTGCCGAAGGCTGACCGATCCGGAACGGTCTCTTCTGTCGGCTCATGCAATTCGTGTGACACGAAATAGGGATGCTCAATGGTTTCCTTGGGCATTTCCAGCT